>NZ_AP022853.1:417500-1617500 GCF_011764585.1 Sulfurimicrobium lacus | reverse complement strand
CATTGGCGCTAATCAGCAACAGTCGCTTCACGCTACGGCCGGCGCCTGCGAGCAAGGCGACCTGTTCGGTCAGGCGGCGGTCGCGCTGGCTCATGCCGACGGTATCGATCAGCACCAGGTGCTTGTTCTGCAAATCGGCCAGGGTGAACTGCAGGTCTGCCTCGTCCTTGACCGCGTAGACCGGGACGCCGAGGATCTTGCCGTAGATTTTAAGTTGCTCGTGCGCGCCGATCCGGTAGCTGTCAGTGGTGAGCAGCGCCAGCTTGTTGGCACCATGCTGCAGCCGGCAGCGCGCTGCCAGCTTTGCCACGGTCGTCGTTTTGCCGACCCCTGTCGGTCCCACCAGGGCATAAACCCCGCCACGCTCGATGATGTCCTTGCCGGCGGCCACAGCGCGCAGATTATGGGTAAGCGCAGCCTTGACCCACTTTATGCCGCGGTTGAAATCGCCGCCGGGCGGCAGCTTTTCCAGCAACTGGCGCGATAGCGCCGGGCTGAAACCGGCCGACAGCATGTGACGCAGAATTTCCACCTTGACCGGATCGCTGCGCTGCAGTTCGCCCCATGCCAGACCGGCCAGCTGCCCTTCCAGCATGCCGCGCAGGGAGCGGATTTCACGCATCATTTCCTGCGCCATGTTATCCATGGACTCGGCTGCTGGCTGTGTCTCTGGCTTGGATTGCCGCGCCGCTGGCGACACGGCGTCGAGCATCGCTTCCTGGCGGATGCGCTGCAGTACGCTGATTTCTTCGCGCTTGACCGGGCGGGGGCTGGCTGGGACCGGCCGAGGCTCGGGATCGTATTCGGTCGGGCGCCGCTCTTGCACGTAGGGACGCGACTGCTTGATCACCGGAGCGGCGGCAAGGGCCGGCGTGGCGAGCGATGCCATGTCCATGTTGGCCACGGCCATGATCTCGATCATCCCGTCCACGGGGCGGTTGGAAAGAATAATGGCGTCCGCGCCGAGCGCATCGCGAACCTGGCGCAAAGCCTCGCGGGTATTGGCGGCGCGGAACTTTTTCACGTTCACGCTCTAGCTCCCAGCACGGCGGTCACGCGAATATTCCGGGAGTCCGGGACTTCCGCATGGGAAATAACTTTGAGCTGCGGCGCCACGCGGCGCAGGAAGCGCGACAACAGTGGCCGCAACATGGCCGGCACCAGCAGCACGGCAGGCAACCCCATCTGCTCCTGTTGCTGCACGGCATGTGTGGTTTGCTGCATGAGGTTTTCCGCAAGTCCCGGTTCCAGCCCCAAGCCTTCGCCCATGCCTTGGGCGGCGTGCATCATGATCTGTTCCAGATCGGGCTCGAGGGTCATCACCTGCAATTCTGCGGCTCCCGGGTAAATTTGCTGCATGATAGCACGGCCCAGAGCGACGCGAACCGCCGCCGTCAAGTCCGCCGCATCCTGGGTGCGGGAGGCGTGATCGGCCAGCGTGCCGATGATGGTGCGCATGTCGCGGATGTGTACGCCTTCGTCGAGCAAGTTCTGCAGCACCTTCTGCACCACGCCCAGCGGCAACAGCTTCGGCACCATATCTTCCACCAGCTTGGGCGATTCCTTGGCGAGGTGGTCGAGCAGTTGCTGGGTCTCTTCGCGCCCCAGCAGCTCCGCCGCATACCCGTGGATGATATTGGAAAGATGCGTCGCCACCACGGTGCTGCCGTCCACCACGGTGTAGCCGAAAGTCTGCGCCTGATCGCGCAGATTGGCATCGATCCACACCGCCGGCAGGCCGAATGCAGGG
Organism: Sulfurimicrobium lacus; assembly: GCF_011764585.1. Classification (GTDB taxonomy): domain Bacteria; phylum Pseudomonadota; class Gammaproteobacteria; order Burkholderiales; family Sulfuricellaceae; genus Sulfurimicrobium; species Sulfurimicrobium lacus. Next base: position 1,615,750 of record NZ_AP022853.1, on the reverse strand, counting down.
TCCGTGGTCGCCGCCCCCGGCAAAGCCCCCAGCACCCGCCCCGGATTGATGGCCAGGTACATGCCTGCATAGGCCTCTCCCTGACCGATCTCCACTCCTTTGAGGGTGATGCGGTAGCCATTGGGACGCAGTTCCAGGTTGTCTCGGATATGTACCGGCGGCACGAGGAAGCCCATGTCCTGTGCGAATTTTTTGCGGATGCCGCGAATGCGCCTCAGCAGTTCGCCGTCCTGGGCGCGGTCCACCAGCGGGATCAGGCGGTATCCCACCTCCAGCCCGAGCGCGTCCACCGGCATCACGTCATCCCAGCCCACTTCCTGCATTTCCGGCGCCTGCATGGCTTCGGGCGGTGGCGTTTCCGGCAGTTCCGGCGCTTTCGCTTTTTCTTCGAGATAATATGCTGCCCCGGCCAGAATCCCGCCGAGCGACAGGAACGCGATATGGGGCATATTCGGAATCATGCCCATCAGGCCGAGAATGGCGCCGGTGGTATAGAGCACCGAGGGGCGGTTGAACAGCTGGCTGATAAATTGCTGACCCACGTCCTCGTCGGTGGCGACGCGGCTCACCACCATGCCCGCTGCGGTGGAAATGATCAACGCCGGAATCTGCGCCACCAGGCCGTCACCAATGGCGAGCAGGGTGTAGTTGTTGGCCGCGGCGGCAACACTCATGTCGTGCTGGAATATTCCCACCAGCAAGCCGCCGATGACGTTGATGAACAGGATCAGGATGCCGGCGACGGCATCGCCGCGCACGAATTTGCTGGCACCGTCCATGGAACCGAAGAAATCGGCTTCCTGCGAAATCACCGCGCGGCGTTTGCGCGCTTCGTCCTCGCCGATCAGGCCGGCGTTGAGGTCGGCGTCGATCGCCATCTGCTTGCCGGGCATGGCATCCAGGGTAAAGCGCGCGCTGACTTCCGCGATACGCCCGGCACCCTTGGTGATCACCACGAAGTTGATCACCACCAGGATGACGAACACCACGATGCCGACGGTGTAATTGCCACCCACCAGAAAGTGTCCGAACGCCTCGATCACCTTGCCCGCCGCGTCCGGTCCGGTATGCCCTTCGAGCAGCACCACCCGCGTCGAGGCCACGTTCAGAGAAAGGCGCAGCAAGGTGGTGACCAGCAGCACGGTAGGAAACACCGAAAATTCGAGCGGCCTCTGGGTGTTCAGGCTGACCAACATCACGATCATCGACAGGGCGATGTTGAAGGTAAAGAGTATGTCGAGCAGGAACGGCGGCAGCGGCAGCACCATCATGGCCAGAATCATGATGATAAGGACCGGCCCTGCCAGGGTTTTCAAACCACGGCGACCGAGCAGGGGCGGCGCGTCTACCCTGGCGTTCATCTAACAACCTGTTTTATTGTTCTCAAGCGGCTTCTCTCACAAAATCCAGTTCCGGCGGCACCGGCAACACGCGCGGCGCTTCTGGCTGCTCGCCGCCATAGGTGCGATAGCGACGCAATTGATAAACGTAGGCCAGCACTTCCGCCACTGCAGTATAAAGTTTGGCCGGAATTTCCTGTCCCAGTTCGGCATGCCGGAACAAGGCTCGCGCCAGCGGCGGCGCTTCCAGAATAGGGACATGGTTCTCTTCCCCCAGCTGGCGAATTCTGAGGGCGATCAGTGCGGCGCCCTTGGCAATCACCTGCGGGGCACGCATCTTGTTTTCCTGGTAGCGCAAGGCCACCGCGTAATGCGTCGGGTTGGTCACGATCACGTCTGCCTTGGGTACTTCCGACATCATGCGCCGGCGCGCAGCCTCGCGCTGCAGGGCACGAATCCGCGCCTTCACATGCGGATCGCCCTCGGTTTCCTTGCCTTCCTGGCGGACTTCTTCCTTGGTCATCTTGAGCTGGCGGCTATGATTCCACAACTGATAAGGGACATCGATCGCCACGATCAGCAGCATGGAAGCGGACACCGCCATGAAAGTAAAGCCGACCATGCTGGCCAAGTGCGTCAACCCGGTTTCCAGCGGCTCCGACACCAGCGCAATGACGCCATCCACATCCTGATAGACGACCCAGAACGCCACACCACCGATCAGTCCGGCCTTGAACACCGCCTTGAGCATTTCCACCATGCCGCTCCAGGAAATGATTCGGGTAACACCCTTGAGCGGGTCAAGGCGGGAAAAATCCGGCGCCAGGGCATCGACCGAAAACAGCCAGCCGGAAACCAGCACGGAAGATGCCACGGTAGCAAGCAACATCAAACCCAGTAAGGGCAGGAAAGTCATCAGTATATCCAGTGAATACTGGTAAAGATGGTGCGACATATGCACGGGGTCGAAAGCGGACGCACGCTCCAACGTCAGGGCATTCTTCATCAGGGCACGCATGTGCTCCATCATGCCGCCACCCATATACATCATGCCCCCGCCGGCAGCCAGCAGAATGGCGACAGTAGTCAGCTCGCGCGAACGCGCGACCTGCCCCTTCTCACGTGCCTGCTCGATGCGCCGCTGCGATGCGGGTTCCGTGCGTTCTAGATCGCTGTCTTCAGCCATTTCCACCCTCTTTGGGGAGGGAGTTTAACATGCCGCGAAGCCAGCAAAAAGGCGCGTGTATTCCCTCCCGGGAATACAGCGTGGCGGGATTATTCCGCTTCTTCCATCCAGGCCATCTGGATGGCCTCGAGAATTTTTTCGTTGGAACGATTGGGGTCGTCGCTGAAGCCGTCCAGTTCGGTCACCCATTGGTGCAGGTCGGTGAAGCGGACATATTGCGGGTCGGTGTCGGGGTGGGTGTCGTACAGCGCGATGGCTATCTGGTGAACATCGGTCCATTTCATATCAGTGATGCCCTTCCTTGACCATGTTGATGGTGTACTTGGGTATCTCGATCACCAGGTCCTGAGCGTCCACGATCGCCTGGCACGACAGGCGGGAATTGGGTTCCAGCCCCCACGCCTTGTCGAGCATGTCTTCTTCGAGTTCTTCCGCGTCGTTGAGGGACTCCAGACCTTCGCGCACGATCACGTGGCAGGTGGTACAGGCACAGGATTTCTCGCAGGCGTGCTCGATTTCGATGCCGTTTTCGAGCAGGGTGTCGCAGATGGATACGCCGGGTTTGGCATCGATCACCGCACCCTCAGGGCACAGTTCGACATGGGGCAAAACGATCAGTTGGGGCATTATTAGCTCTCGGTAGTTAGCTATCAGCCATCAGCCATCAGTTTTTTGCTGACAACTGATAGCTGACTGCTGACAGCTATAAAATCAATTTTCCAGCTCTTCCAGCTTGTGTCCGGAGAGCGCCTTGTTGACGCTGGCATCCATGCGCCGCGCGGCAAAGGATTCGGTGGCGTGATTGAGCGTTTCCAGCGCCTGGGTGACAAGCCGGTGATCCTCGCCGGCGATGGCGGCGCGCAGGGTCTCGATCTTTGCAGCGATTCTGTCGCCCTCGCCTTCTTTCAGCAAATGGCCGTCCTCGTGCAAGGCGGCTTCCACCGCCTCGATCAGGCGCCCGCCCTCGACGCGCGCTTCCTGCAGGGCACGGGCCAGCATGTCGTCTTTGGCATGCTCGTGCGAGGCTTGCAGCATCTGCGTGATCTGATCGTCGCTCAAGCCGTAGGAAGGCTTGACCGTCACGGAGGACTCGACGCCTGTGCTTTGCTCCCGCGCCGTGACGGAGAGCAGGCCATCCGCGTCCACCTGATAGGTGACGCGGATACGCGCCGCACCGGCCACCATGGGCGGGATGCCGCGCAGCTCGAACTTGGCCAGGGAACGGCAGTCGCTCACCAGTTCGCGTTCGCCCTGCACCACGTGGATGCTCATGGCGGTCTGGCCGTCCTTGTAGGTGGTGAATTCCTGCGCACGCGCCACGGGAATGGTGGAATTGCGCGGGATGACTTTTTCCGTCAGGCCGCCCATGGTTTCCAGTCCGAGCGACAGGGGGATCACGTCGAGCAGCAGCCAGTCGTCCTCGCCGCGGTTGCCGGCCAGCACGTTGGCCTGGATCGCCGCGCCCAGCGCCACCACCTTGTCCGGGTCGAGGTTGTTGAGCGGCTCCTGGCCGAAGAACTGGCCCACCGCGTGCTGGATGATCGGCATGCGGGTCGAGCCGCCGACCATCACCACGCCTTTGACTTCTTCCACCGACAACCCGGCGTCGCGCAACGCCTTGCGGGTCGGCGTCAGCGTCTTTTTGACCAGGCTCTGGGTGATGTCGGCGAACACTTGGGCGGACAGCGTCAGGTCTACCATTTCACCGTTGGAAAGCACTGCGGTGATGCGCGTTTCCGGGTGCTCGGTCAGCGCTTCCTTGGCGGCGCGCGCATGAGTGAGCAGTAGCCGGGCATCCTGGTGATTCAGCCCGGACAAGCCGCCCTGTTCGAGTATCCAGCAATAGATGCGGTGGTCGAAATCGTCGCCGCCCAAAGCGGAATCGCCGTTGGTGGCCAGTACTTCGAACACGCCGCGCGAAAGTTTCAGAATGGAGATATCGAAAGTCCCGCCACCCAGATCGAACACCGCGTACACGCCTTCGGCGCCGTTATCCAGCCCATAGGCGACTGCCGCCGCGGTGGGTTCGTTGAGCAGGCGCAGCACGTTCAGACCGGCCAGCCGCGCCGCGTCCTTGGTGGCCTGGCGCTGCGCATCGTCGAAATAGGCCGGCACGGTAATGACCGCACCGACCAGTTCGCCGCCAAGGGACTTTTCCGCGCGCTGGCGCAGCACCTTGAGGATTTCTGCCGAAACCTCCACCGGGCTCTTCACGCCGGCGATGGTCTGGATCTGCACCATGCCGGGTTCGTCCACGAAACGGTAGGGCAGATGGGCTGCGTCGGCGATATCGGAAAGCCCGCGCCCCATGAAACGCTTTACCGAGACGATGGTGTTTTGCGGATCCACCGCCTGCACCTGCTGCGCCTGACACCCCACTTCCACGCCGTCGCTGGTGTAACGCACCACCGAGGGCAACAGGGGACGGCCGTGCTCGTCGTTCAATACCACGGCCAGACCGCTGCGCACCGTTGCCACCAGGGAGTTGGTAGTGCCAAGGTCGATACCCACCGCCAGACGATGCTGGTGCGGCGCGGCACTCATGCCGGGTTCGGCGATTTGCAGTAAAGCCATGAAAATCCTTTTTAAACCACGGAGAACACGGAGAACGCGAAGCAAACCCTTTAGGGGGCTACTTCGTCAGTCTCCGCGTTTAATTCAAGTTTCCATCAACTCCAGGGCGTTATCAATTTCCTCGCCCAGCTTTTCCATGAACTTCAGTTTGCGCACCAGTCCGGACGCGGCCTGGTAGTCCGCTTGCTCGTCCAGCAATTGCCCCAGCTCCTGGTGCTGCGCGCGTATTTCGCCGCGCAGGCGGTGGTGCAGCGCTTCCATGTCGTCGGCGTCCTGGGCTTCCCTGGCTTCCATGATGGCCTCGCGCCACTCCATCTGCGCCATGAGAAAATCCGCCGGCATGGCGGTGTTGCTTTCCTCCTGGGTGTCCACGCCGTGCAGGTGAAGCAGGTAGCGTGCACGCGCAAGCGGATTTTTCAGGATCTGGTATGCCTCGTTGGCATGCGTCGCCCACTGCATGGAGATACGCCGTTCCTGGTCGCCCAGATGGGCGAACTTGTCGGGGTGAACCTGCGTCTGGATATCGCGGTATGCCTGGTCCAGCCGTTCCACATCGATGCTGAACGACGGCTGCAGGCCGAACAGCTCGAAATGATTTTTACCGAAATCGTTTAATAACACTCAGTGTCAGCCTTCAGCATTCAGCTTGAAGCAACCGCACTGTCTTTCCTGACCGCTGACGGCTGATAGCTGACCGCTATACATTGAAACTCTCGCCGCAGCCGCACGCATTCTTGACGTTGGGGTTGTTGAACTTGAACCCTTCGTTCAGGCCCTCGCGGGTGTAGTCCAGCTCGGTGCCGTCCAGGTACGCCAGGCTCTTGGCGTCGATCAGCACTTTGACCCCATGGCTTTCGAACTGCAGGTCGTCCGCGCTAATTTCATCCGCGAACTCCAAGGTGTAGGCCATGCCGGAGCAGCCCGAAGTGCGCACGCCGAGGCGCAATCCCACGCCCTTGCCGCGTTTGGCGAGAAAATTGCTGACGTGTTTGGCAGCCTGTTCGGTCATTGTGATAGCCATGATCAGCACGCCCCCTTGCAGGCATCGGTCACCACGTTCGCGCCGTGCTTGGCCTTGTAGTCGGCCACGGCGGCCTTGATCGCGTCTTCCGCCAGAATCGAGCAGTGGATTTTGACCGGCGGCAGGGCCAATTCCTCGGCGATCTGGGTGTTCTTGATGTCGAGCGCCTGATCGAGCGTCTTGCCCTTGACCCATTCGGTCACCAGGGAACTCGATGCGATGGCCGAGCCGCAACCGTAAGTCTTGAACTTGGCGTCTTCGATCACGCCGTCCTTGTTGACCCGGATCTGCAGCTTCATCACGTCGCCGCAGGCCGGCGCGCCCACCATGCCGGTCGCCACGCCCTCTTCCTCTTTGGCGAAGGAACCGACGTTGCGCGGGTTTTCGTAGTGATCCAGTACTTTTTCGCTGTATGCCATTTTATTTGCTCCTGTTGTCGCAGGTTAGCGGTGAACAGTGAGCGGTAAGCGGAGGGGAAAACCGCTCACTGCTCCCTGCTCACCGTTCACCGATTAATCAATGTGCTGCCCACTGCACCGTACTGAGATCGATGCCATCCTTGAACATTTCCCACAGCGGCGACAGTTCGCGCAGCTTGCCGATCTTGTTCTTGAGCAGCTGGATCGCGTAGTCGATCTCTTCCTCGGTGGTGAAGCGGCCGATGGTGAAGCGGATCGAGCTGTGCGCCAGTTCGTCGCTGTGCCCCAGCGACTTCAGCACGTAGGAAGGTTCCAGGCTGGCGGAGGTGCAGGCGGAGCCGCTCGACACCGCGAGGTCCTTGATCGCCATGATGAGCGATTCGCCCTCGACGAAGCTGAAACTGATATTGAGATTATGCGGCACGCGGTTATCCATGTCACCGTTGACATAGACCTCCTCGATCTCCCTGAGGCCTTTGTAGAGGCGGTCGCGCAGCATGCGGGCACGCTCGTTTTCCGCTGCCATTTCTTCCCTGGCGATCTGGAATGCTTCGCCCATGCCTACGATCTGGTGCGTCGCCAGCGTGCCGGAACGCATGCCGCGTTCGTGCCCGCCGCCGTGCATCTGGGCTTCGAGGCGGATGCGCGGCTTGCGGCGCACGTACAGGGCGCCGATGCCCTTGGGTCCGTAGGTCTTGTGCGCGGAAAAGGACATCAGGTCCACTTTCAGCTTCTGCAGGTCGATCACCACCTTGCCGGTGGCCTGTGCCGCGTCGACGTGGAAAATCACGCCCTTGCTGCGGCAGATTTCGCCCAGCGCGGGGATGTCCTGGATCACGCCGATTTCGTTGTTGACGTACATCACCGAGGCCAGAATCGTGTCGGGGCGGATCGCCGCGGTGAACTTGTCGATATCCACCAAGCCGTTGGACTCGGGGATGAGGTAAGTCACCTCGAATCCGTGGCGTTCCAGTTCGCGGCAGGTATCCAGCACCGCCTTGTGCTCGGTTGCCACGGTGATGAGGTGCTTGCCCTTGCCGGAGTAGAAATTCGCCGCGCCCTTGATGGCCAGGTTGTTGGATTCGGTCGCGCCGGAGGTCCAGACTATTTCCTTGGCATCGGCATTCACCAGGGAAGCGACCTGCTGGCGGGCGTTTTCCACCGCCTCGTCGGCCTCCCAGCCGAAGGCATGGGAACGGCTCGCCGGGTTACCGAATTTCTCGGTCAGGTAGGGAATCATCTTTGCCGCCACCCGAGGGTCCACTGGCGTCGTCGCGGAATAATCCAGGTAAATCGGTAACTTCATCGCTTTCTCCAAAATCACACCAACTCTACGGATAACATGGATCGCAGGCGTCCTAATTCAACCTGCAATACCGCAATAAACTCTTGTACCTGCTGCCGGGTATTGGCACGCCCCAGGCTCACCCGAACGGCACCTTTGGCCAATTCCGCGGCAACCCCCATCGCCAGCAGCACCGCGCTCGGCTCCGTGCTGCCGCTGGAGCAGGCGGAGCCGCTGGCAACCGCGAAGCCGGCCCGGTCCAGCGCCATCAGCAGCGTCTCACCTTCGACGCCGGGAAAGGCGAAATAGCTGGTGTTGACCAGACGCGGCGCCGCGCCGCCGAACACCACCCCGCCCAATGCTGCCACGCCGCGCTCCACTTCAGTGCGCAACGCGCCGATCCGCTCAGCGTCCTGCAGCATGCGGTTTACCGCCAGTTCGCATGCCACGCCGAACCCGACGATGGCGGGCACGTTCTCGGTTCCGGCGCGCAAGCCTTTTTCATGGCCGCCGCCGCTGATCTGGGGCAGCAATTCCACCCGCTTGTCCATCACCAGGGCGCCGACGCCCTTGGGACCGTAAATCTTGTGCCCCGACAAGGACATGGCATGAACGCCAAGACTGGCGAAATCCACCTCGATCTTGCCCAAGGCCTGCACCGCATCGGTGTGCACCCAGGCGCCGGCGGCACGCGCGCTTTGCGCCACTGCCGCCACGTCCTGAATCACGCCGGTTTCATTGTTGGCCAACATCACGCTCACCAGTCCGGTGGATTCACGCAATGACTGTGCCAGATCGTTCATATCGCACCGGCCATCCCTGTCAACCGCCACGGTGCGCGGCTTCCAGCCCTGCTGCTGCAGATCCCGGCAGGGTTTGGCCACGCTGGGATGTTCGATGCCGCTGTGTACGATTTGCGACACAGGCAACACTGCAGCCATGCCGCGAATCGCCAGGTTGTTGGCCTCGGTACCGCCGCTGACAAAAATGACCTGCGAGGGATGCGCCCCCACGGTTGCCGCCACTTTCTCCCGCGCCTCCTCGACCGCCTGACGCGCACCGCGCCCGAAGCCGTGGCGACTGGAAGGGTTGCCGAAACGGTCCTGCAGATAAGGCATCATCGCCGCCAGCACCGCGTCATCCAGCGGCGTGGTGGCATTGTGGTCGAAATACGCCTGACTCATCGAACGGCCGAGCGGGTCAAGTGGAAGCCACGGCCTCGCCGATCTTTTCGCGCTTCAGGCGCTTGTCCAATTGCTGAATCTGCTGGGGCTTGTGGGCCCCGCCCTGCGCGGCGACCAGCTGAGCCAGGCTCACAGACTGCAGATAATCGAAAATCTTCACGTTGAGGTTGGTCCACAATTCGTGCGTCATGCAGGGAAGATCGTCGTGGCAATTACCCATGCCGCCGCACTTGGTGGCATCGATCGGCTCGTCCACCGCCTGAATGATGTCCGCGACCGAAATCGTATCCAGTTCGCGCGCCAGGCAATAGCCGCCACCCGGCCCGCGCACGCTGTCCACCAAGGAGTGCCGGCGCAATTTACCGAACAGCTGCTCGAGATAGGACAGGGAAATCCGTTGCCGGTCGCTGATACCGGCCAGCGTCACCGGCCCTTCTCCATGGCGCATGGCCAGATCGATCATCGCCGTTACCGCAAAACGTCCTTTGGTGGTCAAACGCATATATAGCCTCGTTAAAATGGTGCAACGTGGGATTACTATATTAAACCATACCGTTTTAGTCAACTATCTTGTTCAAATAGTTGACGTCGAATTTCTCGCTTGCCGCTTCACCATCCGGAATCTCGGCGCCCAGACGCTTGAGATGGAGCAATATTTGCTCGATGCGGTGATCGGTCACCACGGTATGATCGAGCAGGCTATGCACCGCTTTCACCATGGGATCATTCACGTCTTCGCTGATGGCGTAGGCCGAGAAGCCCATCTTCTTAGCCTGCGTTTCGCGTTTTTCGGCCTGAGATCCGTCCAGAATGCGCGCCGGGATGCCCACCGCAGTTGCGCCCGCCGGGACATCCTTCACCACCACCGCGTTGGAACCGACCTTGGCGCCCTCTCCGATAGTAATCGGCCCGAGAATCTTGGCGCCCGCGCCCACCACCACCCCCTTGCCCAGCGTGGGGTGGCGCTTGCCTTTTTTCCACGAAGTGCCGCCCAGCGTGACGCCGTGATAAAGCGTCACGTCGTCGCCGACCTCCGCCGTTTCGCCGATCACCACCCCCATGCCGTGATCGATGAAGACGCGCCGCCCCATTTGCGCTGCGGGATGGATTTCGATGCCGGTCATCCAGCGTGCAAAATGAGAGGTGAAGCGCGCCAGCCAGAAAAACCGCCAGCGCCACAGGCGATGGGTCAGGCGATGAAACAGGATGGCATGTACGCCGGGATAGGTGGTCAACACCTCCCAACGGGAACGGGCAGCGGGGTCACGCTCGAACACCACGGCAATATCTTCACGCAAATGTTTAAACATGGCGGCTAAATGGATATAATTGACTCATTATATATTCCCCAGTGATTTAGTCAACTATTATCCTTGGGAATACGTCCCCGACCGGACCACTTCAGAAACCCGCGCAATATATTCACCTCTTCCTGTTCCAGCTGAGCCCGCGCGTACAGGCGTCGAAACCGCGTCATCAGGCGCTTCGGATGCAACGGGTCAAGAAAATTGATCTCGATCAGGGTACGCTCCAGATGCTCATAGAAACGTTCCACGTCCTCGAAACTCGCCAGCGGAATATCTTTTGATACCGGCCCAGCCGCGATAGCAAGGACGCGCAGCTCATAGGCCACCACCTGCACCGCGGCCGCCAGGTTGAGCGAGCTGAATTCCGGATTGACTGGAATGGTAATCAGCAACTGGCATTTTTCAAGTTCGGCGTTGGACAGCCCTGACATTTCAGTACCAAATAGCACCGCTACCGGTGCGTCACCGGCGCGTGCCAGAATTTGCGGCGCCGCCTCACGCAAGTTCAGCATGGTGTGCGAAAGGCCGCGCTGCCGCGCGGTCAGGCCAACCACCAGCACGGCGCCCTGCAAGGCTTGCTCCAGACTGTTGCAGACAATGGCATTGGCCAGCAAGTCGTCTGCCCCGGCAGCCATGGCATCGGCCATCGCATCGGGAAACAGCTTGGGGTTCACCAGAAAAAGATTGCTCAGCCCCATGGTCTTCATCGCTCTCGCAGCCGCGCCGATATTGCCGGGGTGACTGGTGTGACTCAACACGACACGAATGTTGCCCAACACAGAGTTACTCAAAAGTTTTCTTTCCCATGTAAAATAGCGTCCAATTCCCGTTCATTAAAGCCATCGAAAACCACTATGCATCCAATGCTCACCACCGCGGTCAAGGCCGCGCGCCGCGCCGGCAACATCATCAACCGCGCATCCCTCGACATCGATCTGCTCACCATCAAGCAAAAAAGCCAGAATGATTACGTCAGCGAAGTGGATCGCGCCGCCGAAGACGCGATTATTGAAATTCTGCTGGAAGCCTATCCGGACCACGAAATTTTAGCAGAAGAGAGCGGCGCCCGTGGCACATCGGAATTCCAGTGGATCATCGACCCGCTCGATGGCACGACCAATTTTCTTCACGGCTTCCAGCAGTATGCCGTGTCCATCGCCCTGGTGTACAAGGGCGTGATTTCCCAGGCGGTCATCTACGACCCCAGCCGCAACGACCTGTTCACCGCCACCAAGGGGCGCGGCGCCTTCCTCAACGACCGCCGCCTGCGCGTCAGCAAACAGAAAAACCTCAGCGACGCCCTCATCGGCACCGGTTTTCCGTTCCGCGATTTCACGCATATGGATGCCTACATGGGCATGTTCCGCGACCTGATCCAGAAAACCGCCGGACTACGCCGTCCAGGATCAGCCGCGCTGGACCTGGCTTACACCGCTGCAGGCCGCTTTGACGGCTTTTTCGAAATCGGCCTCAATTCCTGGGACATCGCGGCCGGCTGCCTGCTGGTGCAGGAAGCCGGCGGACTGGTGGGCGACTTCGAAGGCAATGAAAGTTACCTGAAGAGCGGCAACATCGTCGCCGGAAACCCCAAGGTTTTCGGCCAGCTGTTACAGGCGATCGCGCCCCATCTGACCCCGGAACTGAAAACCCTTCCCGCTGCATTGCCGTAAAGCTCGTTCCGCTCCGAGGAAGCGGATTCACGCAACATGGAACTAGGTGAACGCAATGTTATTGCTTGCCATTCTGCTGTGCGGATATTCGGTATTCACCGCGCTGGTGTTGGTGTCGACGCATTTTCGCAGCGAGTCCTATGTCGGGCAACCACTGGAACGCGCGCTGGGTATATCCCTGATACTGGCCCTGGGCGGACTTCAGTTGTGTCATTTTTCGTACCTCATGGGGCACGATGGAGTGCATGGCGCTTTTTATCAGACCCTGCTGTTTGGCATCGCGCCGGCGTTCTACCTGTTCAGCCAGCCCCTGATCAGGGCGCAGATCCGCTATTCGCCCCGGCAGGCGCTGCATCTGCTGCCGCTCACCGCGGCCCCCTGGCTGCCTTCCAGCCAGGCCTGGCCGCTGGCCTTTGCAATCGGCGCACTTTACCTGATCGGGCTGGGACGGCAGGTATACGCCTTGCGTGCCCATCGCCATCGCTTTCACCTTGAACTGGGGTTTCTCGCCGGAATTTTCCTGATTGCCGCGGGGGTTGTCGGACTGGTTTTCCTGATGCCGCTGATATCGGAGCATGCCTTCTTCATGCTGTACGCCAGCGCGATCGGCAGCGCGTTTCTGTTGCTCAGCCTGGCACTCTTTCATGCCCCGCAAATGCCCGACCGGATCGAAGAAGCCGCGCGGGAAACATACGTCTCATCGACGCTCGCAAATGTGGACTGCGAAAGCACGCTGAACCGGCTTGAACAACTGATGCAGCAGGAACAGGCATTTGAAAACCCGGATCTCGACCTGCCGATGATGGCGGAGCAGCTCGGTTTGTCGGGCCACCAGCTTTCCGAACTGGTCAACGTGAAGCTGGGTAAAGGGTTCTCGCGCTATGTGCGGGAATACCGCGTCAATGCGGCCAAGGCCATGTTGCTGAATGAGCCGAGCGCTTCGGTGCTATCCATCGGGATGAGCAGCGGATTTTCGTCGCAATCAAATTTTTACACCGCTTTTCGCGAAGTGACCGGCATGACGCCGGGCCAGTTCCGCAAGTTTTCCATGCCAAACCATCCTGAATGATCATTCAGGCATAAAAAACCTCTCCTTTTCTATCTTTCCGGAGGTTTTCCCGGGCCATTGTTCCGAAACTGGAGCCACTTTCCAGAAGGAGCATGAGCATGAGAATACTACTGACCGGGGCCAGCGGCTTTTTGGGCCGGCACATCCTGAGCGCCCTGCAGCAAGCGGGGCATGAAGTCAGGGCTGTGAGCCGGCGCACGGGCGCCGATTTCAATGCGCTGCGCACGCCTGAAGACTGGCTGCCCGAGCTGGCCGGCATGGACGCAGTGATCAACTGCGTCGGCATCATCGCCGAGTCGGCGTCCCAACGCTTCGCGAGCCTGCACGTCGAGGCACCGGTCGCCCTGTTTCGCGCCTGCGCCCGCAGCCCGGTCCGGCGCGTGATCCAGATTTCCGCGCTGGGGGCGGACGATATGGCCAGCAGCCCCTACCACCTGAGCAAACGCGCGGCGGACGAGGCGTTGCGCGGCCTGGCGCTGGATTGGTTCGTTCTGCGCCCCTCGCTGGTAGTGGGTGCCGGAGGAAGGAGCACGGCCTGGTTCCGGCGCATGGCCAATCTGCCGTTGCTGGTTTTGCCCGGCTCGGGCGAGCAAGCCATACAGCCCATCCATGTCGGGGATGTGGCGGCCACCGTGCTGAAATGTCTCGAACCTGGGGCTCCCTCCCGCCTGACGCTTGATCTGGTTGGCCCGGAAGCGATGACATTCCGGCGTTTGCTGCTGTTGCTGCGTCAGGACAGTCGCCCGAACGCATCCCTGGTCTGGCAGATCCCCCTTCCCTGGCTGATGGCCATCTCTTATCTGGCAGCGCCATTCCAGCTCCTGCTCAGTCCCGACAATCTGCACATGCTGCAACGCGGCAATACGGCGGATGTCGCACCGCTGGCGCAGTTTCTCGGAAGAATGCCCATGTCCATGGAAAACGACCTGCCCCGCGAGGAGGACGATCATGAGCTATCTGCTGCTTAAATACCTGCACATCCTGAGCATGGTGTTGTTATTCGGGACGGGGCTGGGGAGCGCGTTCTACAAATGGATGGCCGATCGCAGCCGCAATGTCGCGCATATCGCCGACACCAGCCGCCACGTGGTTCTGGCGGACTGGCTGTTCACTACGCCGACGGTGATTTTTCAGCCCGTCAGCGGGATCTGGCTGTTGCAGCTTGCCGGCATACCGCTCGACACCCCCTGGGTGGTCGCCAGTCTGTCGCTCTACCTGCTGGCCGGGGTCTGCTGGCTGCCCGTGGTCGCCCTGCAGATTCGCATGCGAAACCTGGCACAACAGGCGGCGCTAACCCAAACCGATTTGCCGGCACGCTACTGGCAAGATGCGCGTCTCTGGTTCTGGCTGGGCGTGCCGGCTTTCTCTGCCATGGTCATAGTCGTTTTTCTGATGGTTTTCAAAACACTACACGGAGCTTGAGATGAACAAGATATCAGTCATGCAACGCGCGCTGGGCCCGGCATGGACCGCCCTTCCGCCAGCGCTCAAGAATCACTACCAGCATGCCGAGCATTATGACGAAGGACGCCTGGACATCGACTACCCGGGCTATCTGCACCCATTCTTCATCCTGCTGAACAGCTTTGGCGCACTGGTCGATCGGCGCGGGTCAAACGTTCCGACCCGGGTTGAAAAAAAGATGCGCGGCGACAATCAATACTGGGCAAGGACCATCCGCTTCCCCGACGGCAAGGTGGTGATCTTCAACAGCCGCTGGGTGCACGAAGCGGGCAATCGACTCATTGAATTCGTCAACCCCTTCCTGGGACTGCGCATGGCGGTTCGGGTCGAATCCGGCGAGCTGCATTATGAAAGCATCAACTACGTATTCCAGCTGTGGTCTTTGCGGCTATCCATTCCCGAGTGGCTCATGCTGGGCAAAGCCAGCATTGTCGAAAGCGCGCTGGATGAGCGTCGATTCGTCATGGATTTTCGCCTGCGCCAACCGCTGCTGGGACAGATCTTCAGCTACTCCGGGCAATTTTCGACCGTCCCTGCCGTATCTCCCGGCAACGCCACGGATCTTCAGGATTAGCATGACCGCCTACGAAGCCATCCTCTGCAAGTCAATATTAAAACCGTATCCCGTATGCATTAATGGCACAATGCATGCTAATTAAAAAAACGGGAAACCGGCGCAACCGATCAAAGTGCCGTGATGCCGAATTCCGCGGAACCCAAGCTTGCGACAAGACAAGCAGCCAAGAAAATATTCAGTAAGGGAGGCGAACGATGCGAAGTCAAATATGAACAGACGCCCATTTTCCCTGCGAGAAAACAGGTGAAATTCCATAAAAATATTTTGCTTGCAGCTTAAGTATATTCGGATATTCTTATCTTCATGGACGGTGGGATAAAAAGCGCTTCTTTAAAAAGCGCAATCCCATTATCCTTTAGCCCGCACACTATTTCAGGGCATCTAACTTAACTTCTACAGTCGGGGGACTCGAAAATGTTAAAAATTCTCAGCGGTTTTATATTGGGCCTGCTATTCACCGCGTTCGCGGCGTACGTCATGGCTCCCAGCCTCATGTTTCAGGAACGGGTTAGCCCATTCGGCGTGGAAGAGACGGCGGCCCGCATTCAACAGAACATCCAGAACACCGGCAATGGCTGGTCGCTTTCAGGCCTGCGCAACCCGGCCAAGGCAGTCCAGCAGGATGGCGGCAACACACTACCGGTCCTCATGATCGAAGCCTGCAGCACCAAGTACTCCGGCCCGATCCTCAAAGACGACAGCGTCCGCTTCCTCTCCATCCTCATGCCCTGCAAAATTTCCGTTTACAAGAAAAACGATGGCAAGACCTACATCGGCAACATGAATGCCGGCCTGATGGGCAAGATGTTCGGTCCCATGGTGGGGGAAATCATGGGACACGTTGCAGCAGACCAAGCAAAATTCCTCAAATTCGATCCAAGCAAACCCGCACCGGCAATGATCAAAGGTACGCCGGGTGGCGGTGCGAGCGGAGGCGCTGGCGGCGGAGCGGCTGGTGGTTGCTAATGCGACCAGACCAACCTACACCCATACCTAGATCGAAAAAGGAAAGATCATGTTAACGAGGACTAGAATCACCCTGTCGGCGTTGGTTGCCGGCGCCATGCTGGCAGCGCTAACCGCGCTTGCCGAGCCGGCACCGGCCAAGCCCAACACCGCGACTGCCGCTCCGCAAGCACCAACCGTTGCGAAACAAAAAAGCGCTTCCACAGCAGATCACAGCAAATTCAAGGAGCTTGATAAGGATTTCAAGACTGGACCGGAAGTTACCGAGGCCTGCCTGATTTGCCACAACGAAGCCGCCAAACAGGTGCAGCACACCAAGCACTGGACCTGGGAGTCCGTCGATCCCAAGACCGGTCAGAAACGGGGCAAGAAAAACATCATCAACAACTACTGCACTTCTCCCATATCGAACGAGAAAGACTGCATGGCCTGCCACGCGGGTTATGGATGGAAGGACAGCAGCTTCGACTTCACGGTGGAGAAAAACGTGGACTGTCTGGTGTGCCACGACACCACCGGCACCTACCGCAAGCTGCCGGGCGACGCCGGACATCCGGTTTATGTGCGCAGGGAGTTTCCGCCCGGATCGGGCAAGTTCGTCGAGGCCGTGGACCTGAAAAAAGTGGCCCAGAACATCGGCAAGCCTAGCCGCACCAACTGTGGCTCCTGCCACTTCTTCGGCGCGGGCGCCAACGGCGCAAAGCACGGCGACCTCAGCAGTTCGCTACAGCATCCGGACAAGTATCTGGATGTGCACATGGACGAGAAAGGGCTCAACTTTTCTTGCGCCACCTGCCATTCCACGTCGAGCCACCAAGTCTCCGGCAGCCGCTACAACGTGGCTGCGGCAGTCACTGGCCCGGCGCACATTCGCGGCAAGGTGGATACCAGCAATCCCGCCTCCTGCCAGTCCTGCCATGGCAACAAGCCACACCCGGCAAAAATGTCCAGACTGAATGATCACACCAATAAGATCGCCTGCCAGACCTGCCACATTCCGGAATACGCCCGAGACAACATCGGTACCGAACGGAGTTGGGACTGGTCCCAGGCCACCGTCATGGGACCGGATGGCAAACCGTTTGTGCGCAAGGATAGCGCCGGACGCCGCGCCTTCGACTCGAAGAAAGGCGCATGGGTGTGGGAATCCTACGTGATCCCGGAATACCGCTGGTTCAATGGTGTTTCCAAGTTCAAGGTGATCGGCGACAAGATCGACCCGAGCAAGACAGTGCAGATCAACGAAGTCGGCGGCAGCCCCAACGACCCTGATTCGCGCATTTGGCCGACCAATGTGCACCGCGGCAAGCAACCTTACGACAAGGTTAACTTGACGCTCACCCTGCAACACACGGGCGGCGAGGACGACACCGCCCTATGGCACAACTACGACTGGCAAAAGGCGATCACGGCCGGGATGAAGGCAGGCGGCCTGCCCTATAGCGGACAGTATGGATTCGTCGACACTGAGCAGACCTGGCCCATCACTCACATGGTGGCGCCGAAGGGCGACGCACTGACTTGCGTCCAGTGTCACGATTCCAAGACCGGCGGACGCCTTAAAAACGTCAAGGGCATCTACATGCCCGGCCGCGGCGACAACAACCAGCTGCTCGACAAGGCTGGCTGGGCCCTCGCGCTATTGACCCTGCTAGGTGTGCTCGCCCATGGGGCCGGCCGCATCTACATGAGCTACAGGAAAGGATAAGATCATGTCAGAAAAAATCTATGTATTCAAACGGTTCGAGCGTTTCTGGCACTGGTCGCAGGCCACGCTCATCATCTTCATGCTGATAACCGGCTTCGAGGTGCACGGTTCCTACCACCTGTTCGGCTTCGGCCAGGCGGTGAACCTGCACACCATCTCCGCCTGGACGCTGATCGGGCTGTGGGTGTTCGCGATCTTCTGGCACTTCACCACCGGCGAATGGAAGCAGTACATCCCGACGCTGGACAAGGTGATCGCCATGATCAAGTTCTACTCGGTCGGCATCTTCATCCATGCTCCGCACCCGTTCAAAGCGACGCAGCTCAAGAAGCACAACCCGCTGCAGCGCCTCGCCTACCTCGGTGTGTTGCTGTTCATCGGGCCGCTGCTGTGGACCTCGGGATGGTTCTACCTGTTCTTCGGTGACTGGAGTGTCTGGGGTGTAGACAAGTACGTATCGCTGGAATGGGTCGCGTTCTTCCATACTGCCGGTGCGTTCATGATGCTGCTATTCCTGATCGCTCACGTTTACCTCACCACGGCGGGACACACACCGACCTCGCATATCAAGGCCATGATTACCGGCTGGGAAGAAGTGGATTAGCGTCTCCCGACGTCCAACCCAGCAGGTGGCCGGGCAGCGTCAAAGCTGCCCGGTCTTTTTATTGATGCTCTCTGGATTCAGGCATTGATTTGAAGTTATGCAATTGCATTCAAACTAAATCACCAACTTCGACAAGAACGCCCTGTCGAAATATCTTACATATCCGATATATTAAATCCCAATAGTTTTCATTACTTATTGTTAATTAATAACATAATTATGTTGACATGACATTTGCTTAGATGGAAAAAGTTTTGCCTACGTAATAAATCTAAAGGGACTAATAATAATGAAGAAACATCTGCTTGCCGTTTGTCTTCTGGGCTTCTCGGCCGTTTCCAATGCAACTGTGTTGACATTTGATGATATTCCAGGTGTATCACAGAATAGCTATGGTGCAATTGGAACGTATGCTGGTTTTAATTTTGGTGCTACCAACGATTTAAACCGTATGGATTGGATTGACACCGTGGGCTCAAGTTGGAATTTTGGCGCTGTAAGCGGTGATTTCACCATGTTGAACAATTATGGCGGCACGGCTATTGTGACCGCGGCAAATGGAGCT
The DNA here is from genome assembly GCF_011764585.1 of Sulfurimicrobium lacus. Lineage (GTDB taxonomy): Bacteria > Pseudomonadota > Gammaproteobacteria > Burkholderiales > Sulfuricellaceae > Sulfurimicrobium > Sulfurimicrobium lacus. The sequence continues at coordinate 1,596,811 of NZ_AP022853.1, read as the reverse complement.
GATTTTACCTTTGATGGCCTATGGGCGCGTATCTGGTCTAGCGGTGCTAGCAGGATAGGTAATATTCGGGGATTTAATAATGGAGCTGAGGTTTGGAATTCAGCTGCAGCATTAACAACAAGCTGGACTGCATTTAATGGCCACGCAGGTTCTATTGACGAATTGCACCTGGAACTTGGCAACTACTATCTGGTCGACAACTTGGCAGTCAATGAAACCATCCCCGAGCCAGCTACGCTGGGCTTGCTGGCCCTTGGTTTTCTGGGTATGCGTTTGGCGCGCCGTAAAGCATAATCGGCTTAATACTATAGTTGTCACAAAAAGCCTGGCTTCATGCCAGGCTTTTTGTTTGTGCGCCATGAAGAGCAACGCTGCGGCATACCGATCCAACATCAATCACGAGATCGGATACCTTCATTTAATGTTTACGTCCACATGCTTGACCGCGATAGTCAAAGCATCACTTTCCGGATCGTGCCGCGGCATCGCGTAAAAGTGGCAAATACTGATTCCAGCCGAATACTGGCCCGCTGTGTGAAAACAACACCACGCCGTGCTTGTCCAGCACATAAGTGGTGGGGAAAACCATCGCCAGTTCGCGGTCCCGAATCCGCTTGCCGTTCGCCAGCGGCAGCGAATCCGAGCCGGCATCCTTGATGCCCGAGTCGTACAGCGGCAGGCTGATGTGCTGGTTCTCGGCCCAGAAGCGCGCCGTGTCGATGTCTTCGCGCATCTGCAGCAACACCAGCTGGATATCCCTGGAAGACGCCAGTTCGCGGCTCAGCTTCTGCAATTCCGGCATCTCCTGGCGGCAGGGCGAACACCATGTGCCCCAGAAATGCAGCAGCACCACCTTGCCGTGCAGGTCCGAAAGCTTGAGCGGCTTTCCGGCCGGGCTGGTGATGGCAAGATCATGGAAACGCTCGCCGCGGTGCTTGCCGGTCGCCGCCCTGGCAGCCTCGGCGCCGGTTTTGTACGGCCCCCACAGTTTCGGCCAGGTCTTGCTTTCAAACACCACCTGATTGTCCTGCGCATACAACACGCATTCCTGCTCGGTATGCTCAGCGCAGCCTTGCAACGCCGCCTCGCCCGCCAAATCGGGAGAAGCTTCTTCCGCCTTCCACGACCAAGCCCCGCCTGGTGCGACGGCGAATGCGCGGTGCATCGGGGCAAGGAGAAATTCGCGGTATCCTTCGCGGCCTTTCTGGTCCAAATGCGGCACCGCGGAAATATCGTTGAGCCCGGCCGCCTGCAGCGTAAGAGGCACGACGAGCCAGCCGAGAAATCCCATCAGAAACTTGAAGCTATTCACACGTCACTCCCCGATCAGATGCATCACGATTTTGCGCCGCTGCGGCGCGAAACGGTGCTCGTAAAGATAAATCCCCTGCCAGGTTCCGAGGGCCAACTGCCCCTGGCGCAGAGGGACGGATAGCTGGGTCTGGGTCAGCGCCGCGCGCACATGCGCCGGCATGTCGTCCGGCCCCTCCAGGCTGTGGGCAAACATGGGATCACCGTCCTTGACCAGGCGAGCAAAAAAACGTTCCAGATCGGCCTGCACATCGGGATCGTAATTTTCCTGCACCACCAGGCTGGCGGACGTGTGCTGGATGAACAGGGTCAGCAGGCCGTCCGAGAAGCCGGACTGCCCCACCCAGCGCACGATCCGGTCGGTGAAGACATAGAGCCCGCGCCCGGCTGTTTCAAGCATCAAAATTTCGGAACACTGTCGCATGCCCGGTATTATACTTGGGCCAGTTCACCGCCTGATAAAAGCGCGCAAATGTTCAAACATCAAGACGCACTCGAAACGCTGAATAAAGACATCCCGCTCGGGGAAAAGCTTCGCTTCATTCACGCGTTTCTTCACCAGCAGTTCGATTTCATCGACCGCATCGCCATTGCGCTCTACGACGAAAAAACCGACCTGCTCAAGACCTATGTCCACAGCAGCGGCTTGGATATCCCGCTGCAGCACTACCAGTCCACGCTCGCAGAGGCCCCGTCGCTGCAGGAAATCATCCGCCTGGGACGGCCGCGCGTCGTCAACGACATGTCTTTTCTCGCCGGCAGCAGCAAGGTTCACAGCCAGCGCATCGGCGCGCAAGGCTACGGCTCCAGCTACACCCTGCCGATGTACAGCAACGGGTGCTTTTTCGGCTTTCTTTTTTTCAACTCCTACCGCAGCGACGTCTTCAGCGAAAGCGCACTGCACTACATCGACCTGTACGGCCACCTGCTGGAACTGATCGTCATCAACGAACTGGCCGAGGTGCGCGCCCTGGTCGCGAGCATCAAGACCGCCACCAACATGGCCCTGCAGCGCGATTTCGAGACCGGCTACCACCTCGAAAGAATGTCCAATTACGCTCGCCTGATCGCCCGCGACCTCGCCGATAAATACGGCCTGACCGACGACATCGTGGAGCATATCTTCCTTTTCGCACCGCTCCACGACATCGGCAAGATCGGCATCCCCGACCACATCCTGCTCAAGCCCGGCAAGCTCAGCGCGGAAGAATACGAAATCATGCAGAAGCATGTCGGCAAAGGGGTGGAAATCATCGACGCCATGGTGGCGAATTTCGGCCTTCAGGAAGTCAAGCACATCGACATCCTGCGCAACGTCGCCCACTACCACCACGAAGCCATCAATGGCAGCGGCTACCCGCAAGGGCTCAAAGGCGAGGAAATCCCGCCCGAAGCCCGCATCGTCGCGGTGGCCGACGTGTTCGACGCCCTCACCTCCCGCCGCTCCTACAAGGACGCCTGGAGCAACGACGCCGCCTTCGCCCTGCTGCTCGAACTGTCGGACAGCAAATTCGACCGCGACTGCGTGCAGACCCTGATCGCGCGCCGCGAAGAAGTGGAACAGATCCAGGCGCGCTTCCGCGAAGAAACAATCTCCTGAGACATCGCCTGCAACGGCACACACCACTGGCTAAAGCCAAATGTAGGGTGGGTTGTAACCCACCAGGCGTTGCGTAGCAACTCATATAAAAAACTGATGGGTGCGCTCCGCGCGCGTGATTACCCGTTTGAGCAGCCATAATGAAAACGGGCGGCTGCCGGAGAGCAGCCGCCCGTTTCATGACACGTGGCCAGGGCCGAGTCATGAACAGTGACCAATTCGGATTGCCGATCAAGGGCGGAAGCGTATGAGTGCATCCTCTACGGTCTGATGATGATCCGTACTCCAGAAACGCCTGTTTGCAAAAGGCGAATTCGGCATGAGTTTCTCTTTGAGAACTTCCTCACGGAATGACCCGACGTTTCTCTTCCAGTAATCGAGGCTCAGCACTTCCTGTTCGGACAGGGTATGGCAGCCCTGACAATCTGTCACGACGACATTCCAGAGTTTTGGCTCGGTGGCCCAGGTGCTCGGCCTGTAAGCTGAGTACTGCGTGGCCAAAGGCAGTCCATTGCCACCGTAGAGCCCATTTATCAGACTTTTCACGGCGCCGGGCGGATTTGTCTTCATTACCCCTTGATTAAGCTTCTTCACATTTGCTTCATTAGCTGCCCGGGATGTCAGTGGGCCGTATTCGAAAACGTTGAAGTCAAACGCAAGGAATCCGCCGCCGGTCTTGCCGCCACGGGTTGCAAAGTTCTTGTTCCCACCACCATGGCAGGCAGCACAACCGTTTGGCAAGAACAGTTCTTCTCTCGTGGCTACGTCAGGATCAAAGAAAGTACTGTTCTTGCGATTGCCAGCGGCGTCGTAGATGTAGAACTTGGTGATACGGTCGCCGTTCGGGCCAGGGGAGTATTCCATGTTCACGATGGACTTTGCGTTTATGTTCAAGAACGCATCCTGCTCGCTCTCGAAGTTGAAGGTGGTATACGCAACGTTCCCCACGTACCCGATACGCTTGTCGATGACCATCTCGATTCTGCGCCAGAAGCCGAGATCAGAGACGTTTTTGTGCCCCCCAACCACAACGACTTCATTCCCGGAACCAGGATCAAAACCATTAACTGTTCTCCAGGCGGCCTGGGTCGACCTCAGGTTACTCGGGTCGATGGTTTGGTAATACAAGATGGCATCGGCTTCCGTGCTAACGCCGTTGGCTTTGAGCAAATTGCCTGAATACACCGCGCCTGGCACGATTGATCCACCCAGAAACGCAACTGAAATCAAAGCTGCTCTAAAATTCAATTTCATTTTCATTTTATTTCTCCTTGCAACTAATTATGTGAAGTGCGGCGTGATGACGGCCGCCAGTGCGAGACCGCGGCGAGACTGGATGCCGCGAATAGCGGCGGCGCGCGGATCGACCAGGACATGTAGTTGCGATGAGGTTTGCCTGCCCGACATTGATCGCCGACCCGAAAATTTACGATACGCGCACAGCGCCGGGAGAGCACTTCGCTTGATGGTGTATTTTCACTGCTCGGGCAAGTACAACAGCCAGCTTTTACGCTGCTGGCGAGGCTGTATTGCTGAGGTCAGGAAAGTACGTCCGTGTACGTTACTGAAGTGACCCGGAGATAAACGCTGGACGTAAAAAAACCGGGCACGTTTCCGCACCCGGTTTTACCAGTACCCCGCCGATTTTTATCCTTTATCGAAGCGGAACACCCCGTCCCGGCAATCGACCCTGATCGTGTCCTTGGCCGCGAAATGTCCACCCAGGATTTCCTTCGCCAAGGCATTTTCCAGGTTGGCCTGGATCGCCCGCTTCAGCGGCCTTGCGCCGAACACCGGGTCGAAGCCCGCGCTCGACAGTTCCGATAGCGCCGCCTCGCTCACTTCCAGCTTCATTTCCATCTGCGCCAGACGCTTCTCCAGGTATTGCAACTGGATACGCGCGATGGACTTGATGTGCGCTTCGTCCAGGGCGTGGAACACCACCACTTCGTCGATGCGGTTGATGAACTCGGGACGGAAATAGGTTTTCACTTCGCCCATCACCGCCAGCTTGATGACCTGGTAATCGTCGCCCGCCATCTGCTGGATCATCTGGCTGCCGAGGTTGGAGGTCATCACGATCACGGTGTTCTTGAAGTCCACCGTGCGGCCCTGCCCGTCGGTCATGCGGCCGTCGTCGAGCACCTGCAGCAGCACGTTGAACACGTCCGGGTGCGCCTTTTCCACCTCGTCGAGCAGGATGACGGAGTAAGGCTTGCGGCGCACCGCCTCGGTGAGGTGGCCGCCCTCTTCGTAGCCGACATAGCCGGGCGGCGCGCCGATGAGGCGGGACACGCTGTGCTTCTCCATGAACTCGGACATGTCGACGCGGATCAGGTGCTCCTCGGAATCGAACAGGAACCCGGCCAGCGCCTTGCACAACTCGGTCTTGCCGACCCCGGTGGGGCCGAGGAAGAGGAAAGAGCCATATGGCCGGTTGGGGTCGCCCAGGCCGGCACGCGAACGACGGATGGCGTCCGAGACCAGGCGCACGGCTTCGTCCTGCCCCACCACGCGCTGGTGCAGCGCATCTTCCATCTTGAGCAGCTTGTCGCGCTCGCCTTCCATCATCTTGGAAACCGGGATTCCCGTGGCGCGCGACACCACTTCGGCGATTTCTTCCGCGCCCACCTGGGTGCGCAGCAGCTTGTGCTTCTCCTGCGACTCGCTGGCCGTCTCGGCCTGCTTGAGCTGGACTTCGAGCTGGGGAAGCTTGCCGTACTGGATCTCCGCCACCTTGTCGAGCTTGCCCTCGCGTTGCAGCTTGACGATGTCCGCCTTGAGCCGGTCGATCTCTTCCTTGATGTGCTGGCTGCCCTGCACCTGGGCCTTCTCGGACTTCCAGACTTCTTCCAGGTCGTTGTATTCGCGCTGCAGCTTGACGATTTCCTCGTCGAGCAGACCCAGGCGTTTCTTCGAGGCCTCGTCCTTCTCCTTCTTCACCGCCTCGCGCTCGATCTTGAGCTGGATCAGGCGGCGGTCGAGTTTGTCCATGACTTCCGGCTTGGAATCGATTTCCATCCTGATGCGCGAAGCCGCCTCGTCGATCAGGTCGATGGCCTTGTCGGGCAGGAAGCGGTCGGTGATGTAGCGGTGCGACAGCTCGGCGGCGGCGATGATGGCCGGGTCGGTGATGTCCACACCGTGGTGCAGTTCGTATTTCTCCTGCAGGCCGCGCAGGATGGCGATGGTGTCTTCCACCGTCGGCTCGTTCACCAGCACTTTCTGGAAGCGGCGCTCCAGCGCGGCATCCTTCTCCACGTATTTGCGGTATTCGTCCAGCGTGGTGGCGCCGATGCAATGCAGCTCGCCGCGCGCCAGTGCGGGCTTGAGCATGTTGCCGGCATCCATCGCGCCCTCAGCCTTGCCGGCGCCGACCATGGTGTGCAGTTCGTCGATGAACAGGATGATGCGGCCCTCGTCCTGGCCTACCTCTTTCAAAACGGCTTTCAGGCGCTCCTCGAATTCGCCTCGGTACTTGGCCCCGGCCAGCAGACCGGCCATGTCCAGCACCAGCACGCGCTTGCCCTTGAGGGTTTCCGGCACTTCGCCGTTGACGATGCGCTGCGCCAGGCCTTCCACGATCGCGGTCTTACCCACGCCCGGCTCGCCGATCAGCACCGGGTTGTTCTTGGTGCGGCGCTGCAGCACCTGAATGGCGCGGCGGATCTCGTCGTCGCGCCCGATCACCGGGTCGAGCTTGCCCATCCGGGCGCGCTCGGTGAGGTCCAGGGTATATTTCTTCAGCGCCTCGCGCTGGCCTTCGGCTTCCTGACTTTGCACGTTTTCCCCTCCCCGTACCGCATTGATGGCTTGTTCCAGGTGGGCCTTGTCGACCCCGTGTTCCTTCAGCAGGCGCCCGGCCTCGCCCTTGTCCTGCACGGCGGCGAGCAGGAACAGTTCGCTGGCGATGAACTGGTCGCCGCGCTTCTGCGCGTCCTTGTCGGTCAGGTTGAGCAGGTTGTTGAGATCGCGCGAAATGCTCACCTCGCCGCCGTGGCCTTCCACCTTGGGCAGGCGCTCCAGCGCTTTCTGCAGGGCGGGCAACAGGGCGCCGACATTGGCCCCGGCGCGCTGCAGCAGCGACGCGGTTCCGCCTTCCTCCTGTTGCAGCAGCGCCAGCAACAAATGCTGCGGCTCGATGAACTGGTTGTCCTGGCCGACGGCAAGACTTTGCGCGTCGTTGATCGCCTGCTGGAATTTGGTGGTGAGCTTGTCAAAACGCATGGCCTGGTTTCTCCTGATTGAACTAAACCCTACTTGGGGGAGGGACAGGGAATTTCAAGCAAACGGGCATGGCGAAGCGCCGCCCCGAATCATGAAGCAACGCTTCGCCATACCCGTTTCCCTCTCTCCTTGCTTTCTCCCAGAGGGAGAGAGGGACGAAGGCAACGCTTCGCGTTGTTTCATGTTAAAGGATATAGTCCAACCGTACCATGCCACCCCTCTTCAGTTTGCGGTAAACTTCTGTGCGGAAAGGCAAACGGGAAAAACGTGGCAAAACGAGGACTATTCCTGGCTGGAGTATGGCTGGTGCTGCAGGTGTGGCTGGGCGTAGCCTGCGCGGCCCCCGCCTCTGCGCTCACGCTCTCCACGGGCACCGAAGTTTCGCTGCGCACTTTTCCCAGCCAGGGCGACACCCTGCTGCTATGGTTCGTCTGCGACGAAGGCCATGGCGCCAACGAAGCCCGCACCGCTCAGGAACTCGCTTCCCGCGGCTACGAAACCTGGTTCCCGGACATGCTGGAAGCGCACTTCCTGCCTTCCCTGCCGAGCAGTTTGAAACAGCTTCCGCCGGAAGAAATCACCGAAATGATCGCCCATGCCGTCAAACAGAGCGGCAAGAAAGTGGTGCTCGTCACCTCCGGCCACGGCGCCGGCCCGATTCTCAAGGGGGCGCGTGCCTGGCAGGAACAGGCGCCGGAGGAGACGAGGAACGCCCTGAGCGGGGCCATCCTGTTCAACCCCGATCTCTATTCCGTTCCGCCCGCCCCCGGCGTGGAAGCGCAGTACGACCCCGTGGTGCTGCAAACCGCACTGCCGCTGTTCATCTTCCAGGGACAACTGTCGCCGGGGCGCTGGTGGCTGGAGCATCTCAAGGTCCAGTTCGCCCGTGGCGGAGCCAAAGTAAGCAGCATGGTATTGCCCAAAGTGCGCGGCCATTTCTACGTGCGCTCGGACGCCACCGATGACGAACGCGCGATGACCCAAAGATTGCCCGAGCTGATCCAGGATGCGCTGCAGCAGCTGCAACAACCCATTACCTCGCAACCCCACCAGAACGAGACAAAACCATGAAGAAAATACTGCTGGGCCTGTGTGGCCTGTTCCTTTTTTCCGCGGCTCAGGCCATGGAACTGCAGGCCTGGAGCGGCGGCGCGACCCCTCCACTGGCGCTCAAGGATATGAACGGCAAGACGCACAATCTCGAAAGCTATCGCGGCAAGGTGGTGATGGTGCAGTTCTGGGCCACCTACTGCGCACCCTGCCTCAAGGAAATGCCGTCCATGATGCGCCTGGAGAAGAGGCTGGCGGGCAAGCCGTTCGTCATCCTCGCCGTGAACATGGGCGAAACAGACAAGGAAGTGAAGGATTTCCTCAAGACCAAGGTCAAGGCGGATTTCACCATCCTCATGGATGAAGAAGCGAAAGCGCTCGAAGCGTGGAAAGTTTTCGTCGCGCCGTCCTCCTTCCTGATCGACCCGCAAGGCAAGGTGCGCTACACGCTGCAGGGCGGGGCCGAATGGGATGACAAGGAATACGTGCAACTGATTTCCGACCTGATGTCCGGTAAATGACCGCTCTGGAAGCAGCGATCGAAGCCAACGTCGCCGCCGCGCTGGCGGAGGACATCGGCAGCGGCGACCTGACGGCCGGGCTGCTGCCAGCGGAAAGCCGCGCCCGGGCCACCGTGATCTGCCGCGAACCCGCCATCCTGTGCGGCACCGCCTGGTTCGAAGCCTGCTTCCGCCGCCTCGACCCGCAGGTCGAAATCGATTGGCTGGTGCATGAAGGTGAAACGCTCGCAGCCGGCCAGACGCTGTGCAAAATCGGCGGCAACGCCCGCGCGCTGCTTTCCGCCGAGCGCCCGGCACTGAATTTCCTCCAGACCCTGTCCGCCACGGCGACCGCCACGCGCGGCTACGTGGACGCCGTCGCCGGCACCGCCGCTGTCATCATGGACACGCGCAAGACCCTGCCCGGACTGCGTCTGGCGCAAAAGTACGCGGTCAAGACCGGCGGCGGCGCCAACCAGCGCACCGGGCTGTTCGACGGCATCCTGATCAAGGAAAACCACATCCTCGCCGCGGGCGGCATCGCCGCCGTCCTGGCGCAGGCGCACCGCGACGCGCCGCCCGGCGTGTCGGTGCAGATCGAAGTGGAAAACCTGGACGAACTCGAACAGGCGCTGGCTGCCGGCGCCAAGCTCGTTCTGCTCGACAACTTCACGCGGGCCGACATGCGACAGGCGGTCGTCACCAGCGCAAAACGCGCGGCACTGGAAGCCTCCGGCGGCATCACGCTGGAGAGCGTGCGCGCCATCGCTGAAACCGGCGTGGACCGCATTTCCATCGGCAGCCTGACCAAGGACATCAAAGCCGTCGACCTGTCCATGCGCATCATCCTGTAATGACTTCTTCCTGGATGATCGTGGCTGGCGTCCTGTTCAGCTGCATGGGCGTGTTCGTCAAACTCGGTTCGCAGTATTTCTCCAGCGCCGAACTGGTGTTTTACCGCTCGCTGTTCGGTCTGCTGGTGATCTACCTCATCATCAAGGCTCAGGGATTCCCCATCGCCACGCCCTACTGGAAAATGCACCTGTGGCGCGGGCTGTCCGGATTCTTCGCCCTGATGCTGTTCTTTTACGCCATCAGCGCGCTTCCCCTGGCGACGGCCATCACGCTCAACTACACCTCGCCGCTGTTCCTCGCCCTGTTCACCGTGGCCATCCTCAAGGAGAAGCCAGGCGTGCTGCTGATTCTCGCCACCGTGGTGGGATTCGTCGGCGTGGTATTGCTGCTGCGCCCCACCCTGCACGCCGAACAGATCACGGCGGGTTTGATGGGACTGGGCTCAGGCTTCCTCGCCGGCATCGCCTACCTCAACGTCAAGCAATTGGGCGAACTGGGCGAGCCGGAATGGCGCGTGGTGTTCTATTTCACCCTGGTTTCCACGCTCGGCGGCGCCATCTGGATGGCGTTCCACACCTTCCATGCGCTGGACTGGCCGCGCTTTCTCATCCTCGCCGGCATGGGCACCTGCGCGACGCTGGCGCAGCTCGCCATGACCCGCGCCTACCGCACCGGCAGCACGCTGGTGGTCGGCAGCCTGGCCTACAGCACGGTGATTTTCGCCAGCCTGTGGGGCATCCTGCTGTGGCAGGAAATCCTGCCGCTCGGCAGCTGGCTGGCGATTGCCCTGATCGTCCTGAGCGGTGTGATCAGCTTGAAGGCAAGCCCGCGCCTGCCGGCGATCTGACAGCCACGGCGATGCGGTAGCCGTCCACCTGCTCGCAAGACAGCAGAGCGCAAGCCTTTAACGCCTGCTCCCGCTCCGCGCCGATCTCCTGCAACGGCAAACCGAGGCATTTGCTGCATGCCTCCATCTCTGCCCAGGCCTGCGCGAAACAGGCATCCCGCTCTTCAAGCGGAGCAGCGAGCACCGCGTGGCAGGCCGCTGCGGGGAGAAAGTCGCGGGCCAGCGCAGCGACTTCCGGCAGGCTGTCGATCCTGACAATATCCACGCCCAGCGCCCGCCCAGTAGAAAGCCCGATCAAGGCCCATTCGCCGGCATAACTCAGGCTGACCCGAATGTCGCTCGCAGCACCTTCCAGCCTGGGTCCGTACGGTCCTTCGAACAATGCGACTTGCTCCGCGGGCAGGGAAAGCAGGCCGCCCAGCGTCTCGCGCAACACCTGCCGCGCGAGCAGGCGGGCGTGGGCTCGCGGCGTGCCGCCGGGCAGCGCCAGCAGGAGCAGCGCCAGCCCGTTGTCGCGCAGCAAGCCGCCCTCTCCTCCTGCCCCTCTCCCGCTTGCGGGAGAGGGGAGCAAAGCAATCGGCCTCAGCGCTTCCATGGCTCGGCCGGCGAGCCGATCCAGCGCGTGCCGGGCGGGATGTCCTCCCCCTTCAGCACCAGGGTGAGCGGCCCGAGCGAGGCGCCGTCGCCGACGCGGGCGCCATAGAGAATGACGGCGCGCGGCCCGACGGTGACGCCGCGGCCGATGTTCACCGCGCCGATTTTCATGATGCGGTCCTCGAACAAATGGGTCTGCGGGCCGCACCAGCCGTTGAGCGCGGCGTAATCGCCGATGCTCACGCAATCGAATTCGGTCACGTCGGTGGTGTCCATGTAAATGCCCTTGCCGGTCTTGCAGCCGAGCAGGCGCATGCATGGCGGCAGCATCGGCGTGCCGCGCAGGAATTCCACGAAGTTGGGCACCGCGATGGATTCGTAAAGATTCGTCACCGCCTCGCTCGCCCACACGAAGGGCGTCCACATCGGCGCGGCGCGTGGCCGGTAACGGCCGATCACGACCCACTTGACCAGCGCCACGAAAAGGAACGACCCCACGCCGTAGAGGAAGCCCGCGAAGGCGAGCGCCAGCAGGGTATCCGCCAGGCGCCCCGCCCCCGCCAGCGGCATCACCAGATCCACCGTGAGATAGCCCACCGCGATCACCACCGCCATCGGCATCACGATGCGCAAACCTTCGACCAAGCCCCGGCTCAGGCGTCGCAGCACGCTGGGGCGGAAAGTGAGCGCCGGGTCGAAGCCCGCGAACTGCTCGCGCGCGGGAAGAATGATGGGCGGATTGCCGACCCAGGTGTCGCCGGAGTGCATGCGTGCGTTTTCCGGCACTTTGGACTGCACCCCGATCAGCACGTCGTCCGGCACCACGCTGCCGTCCGGCACGAAGGCGCCGTTCCCCAGGAAGCTGCGGTCGCCTATGACGGTGGCGCGCAAGGTCATCCAGCCGCCCTCGATGCGCTCGTCGCCGAGCATCACGCCGTCCGCCACGAAACTGTCGGTGCCGATGGTGAGCATGTCCGGCACCACCCCCAGCGCGGTGGAAATCTCCGTGCCGCGCCCGACGCGGGCGCCCAGCAAACGGTACCACCAGGGCGCGTACACCGTGGCATACAGCCCGTGCAGGACGAACAGGCTGGCTTCCTGGATCTGGTTGCCCAGCCATTTGCTGAAGTACACCGCGCTGTGGACCGACCACGAACCGGCCTTGAGGCGCGGCAGCACCAGCCAGCGGAAACCGGCCGAGGCCAGCACCGTGGCCAGCACCAGCACCGCGCTCGCGGGGATCGACAGCAGCAGGAAGGTGAAGAACGCGCCCAGGGGCGAGAGATGGGCGTCCACTTCCTTCAGCCAGCGCACGTCGAGCCAGTCGATCAGGATGAAACTGGGGAACACCGGCAGGAAAAACACCACCGCGACGAGATTCGCGCCGAGGAAGTAGAACAGGCCTTCCCACGCCGCGCGGCCGCGGGAAACGGCCTCGCGCGGCGGGCGGCTGGCGAGGTCCACGTTGCGGGCGAAGTGCGAAGGCGAACCCTCCCACACCTGCGCCGCCGGTATCCTCTGCCCCGATGCCAGCGACGACAGCCCGCCGAGCTGGGCATAGTCCCCGATCGCGGTGTATCCCTCCAGCACAGCGTAGGAATCGACTGCCGCCTCCTTGCCGATGCTGATCGGCCCGAGGACCAGTTCGCCGCGTTCGACGTGGGCGTTCTCGAAGTTCACCGAAGCGCCGATCGACACGCCGTCACCCACGCTGACCAGATCGGGCGCCCGGATGGTCAGCGCGCCGATGATCACGTCCTTGCCGATCTTCGCCCCCAGGGCGCGCAGGTACAGCGCATTGAGCGACGAACCTGAGAGCAGGTGGCGCGGCGGCACTTCCGAAATCCGGTCCGCCAGCCACCAGCGGTAATACATCATTCCCCACAGCGGATAGCGCCCCGCCTTGGCCCGCCCGAGCACCAGCCACTTGGCGGCGATGACGAAAAGGAAACTGCCGATATTGGCGAGCAGGTAGACCAGCAGCGCGGCAAGGATCGCGCGTGTCATGCTGTCGCCCTCGTCGCCGGTGAAATAGTGGTAGGTAAAGAAGGGCGACAGCCATTGCGCCATTTTCAGGCACACCAGCGGCGGCAGCGTAGCGGCCTGCGCCAGCGCACACAGCACGCGGCGCAGCCTGGGGGTGGCGACGATTTCCGGTGCGGCTGCCCCGGCCGTGCTGGGCACTTCTTTTTGCGCAAGTACGCCGGCAATTGCGCCGAGGGTGCGTTCGCAGTATATGTCGTGCACCGTGACGCCGGCAAAGCGCGAATCCGCGCGCAGTAACGATATGAGCCGCGCAGCGAGCAGCGAATGGCCGCCGAGATCGTTAAAAAAATCCGCCGCGCGCAGCAGCGGCTGACCCGGAAAGAGGTGTCCCAAAGCCAAGAACAGGGCCTCCTCCGCCGCGTTCTCGGGGATGTCGGATTCGCCCTCGGCTGCAGCACCAGTGTCCATCAGCGGCAGCGCCCGCAGCGCCTTGCGGTCGATCTTGCCGGAGGTCAGGCGCGGCAGCACCTGCACCGCCTCGAAGCGCGCCGGCACCATGTAGGGCGGCAACTGGGCTGCAAGATGCTTGCGCAGTTCGGCCGCAGTAGCATGAAACTCGCGTAGCGAGCCTGCGTCCCTCTCTCCCCCTGGGAGAGAGTTAGGAGAGAGGGAACGGGCGTGCCCGTTCGGCGCGGCACCCGACTCCGCGACATAGTAGGCAACCAACTGCTCCACTTCGCCCACTTCCTTGACCACCACCGCCGCCGTGCCCACGCCGGGCTCCCGGGCGAGCAGCGCCTCGATCTCGCCCAGTTCGACGCGAAAGCCGCGGATTTTCACCTGGTCGTCCACTCGGCCCAGGCACTGGACGTTTCCGGCATCATCGATGCGCGCCAGGTCGCCGGTGCGGTACAGGCGGGCTTCGTGTTCGCCCTGCGCATACGGGTTGGGGAGGAACTTTTCGGCTGTGAGGTCGGGGCGGCCGAGATAGCCTTGCGCCACGCCTGGGCCGATGATGCACAGCTCGCCGGTTTCTCCCGGCGGCAGCAGCTTGAGCGCGTCGTCCACCACCAGCAGACCGTAGTTGGGCAGCGGCTTGCCGATGGTCACCGGCTCACCGCGATGCAGTTCGGCGAGACTCGCCGACACCGTGGCTTCGGTCGGGCCGTAGGTATTGAAGAGTTGGCGCTCGGGCGTGGCCCAGCGCTCGACCAGCGCCTGCGGACACATCTCGCCACCGAGGTTGATCAGCCGCAATCCGGCAACATCGCGCGGAAACAGCGCGAGCAGCGTAGGCACGGCGTGCAGCACTGTGATTCCGTTGGCTTCGAGCACTTGCGGCAGCGCATCCGGATCGCCCACGATTTCACGCGGCGCCAGCCACAGGGTGGCCCCGACCAGGTAGGAAATCCAGATTTCCTCGAACGACATGTCGAAGGCCACCGAGAAGCCCTGGTACACCCGGTCCTCGGCGCGCACGCCCAGCACTTCGTTCTCGCTGCGCAGAAAATGGGCGATGCTGCGCTGGCTCACCTCGATGCCCTTGGGCTTGCCGGTGGAGCCGGAGGTGTAGATCACATAGGCCGGGCAGTCCGGCGTGAAATCCGCGTCGCGCCGGGCCAGCGGCGCATCGGCCGGCAAGGCTTCGAGCAGGTCTTCCAGCACCCATAGCGGCCAGGCGCAATCCCCCAGCAGCGGTAGTTGCGCGCGGCAGGTCAGCAGGCCTGGACTCTCGGCATCGCCGAGGCAGACCTCGATCCGCGCCGGCGGCGTATCGGCATCGAACGGCAGCCAGGCCGCCCCCGCCTTGGCGATGCCGGCCTGCGCCACCAGCAGGTCCGTCCCGCGCGGCAGCCACAAGCCGACCCGCTGCCCGCTCCGCACGCCCTGCGCGATCAGGGCGCTGGCCACCCGGTCGGCGGCGGCGTTCAGTTCGCCGTAGCTGAGAGAACGCGCGCCGAAAACCAGCGCCGTCTTGTCCGGCATGCGCCGCGCGGTGGCTTCGAGAACATCCGGAAGGGTTTCGTTTAAGAGGAGGTCAGGACGGCGCGGGCCACGCAGGACCATATAAAAAACTCAAGAAGAAGTGCAAGGCAGGATCAGTGAAGCGCTTATTTTAGCAAATAAGCGCGACTGTATGCATGCGGCGCCGAAGTTACCCGCAGGTTGCGGGCAGCACGATTTCGACGCACAACCCCCCGCCTGCTCGATTCGCCGCGCGAATCCGGCCGCCATGCGCCTCCACGACACGCCGTGCGATCGCCAGCCCGAGGCCGTGCCCATCGTTGTATTGCGAACTTTCGCCGCGCATGAACGGCTCGAAGATCGCATTGAGCTCTTTCTCCGGCACACCGGGGCCTTGATCGAGAACGGCAAACCTCACGTCGTTCCCGCTGGCATCCAGATGGACTTCCAGCGCCACCATGCCGCCCTCCGGCGTGTGCCGCAGCGCATTGCGCACCACATTCTCCAGCGCGCGATGCAGCAGTTCGGCATTGCCCTTGACGAGCGCCTCGCCGCGCCCGGAATATTGCACCGTGCGCCCGATGTATTCAGCTTCGAAACGCGCATCGGCAACGACATCGGAAACCAGTTCGTCCATGCTTATTGTTTCATCCATCGCGCCCATCACGCCGGCCTCCAGGCGGGACAGCGTCAGCAGTTCTCCCACCAGTTTGTCCATGCGCTCGCTTTCGCGCTCGATGCGCCCCAGTGAAGATTCCAGCTTCTCCGGTTGTTGCCGCGCCAGTCCGATCGCCGCCTGCAGCCGGGCCAGGGGAGAGCGCAACTCGTGCGAAACGTCGTGCAGCAGGCGCCGTTGACCGTCGATCAAAGTGCTCAGGTGGCTGGCCATGCGGTCGAAATTGCGCCCGAGATCGGCCAGTTCATCGCTGCGTTTGCCCATGACGGGCCCCAGACGCACCGCCAGATCGCCGTTGACCACCGCTTCAAAGGCCGAGCGCAGGTTGCGGATCGGTTTCGAGAAATACCAGGCAAGCAGTGCCGCGAAAATGAGGCTGGCAAGCAGCGTCGCCACCAGCGGCACGACAGGGACAAAGGGAAAGCCAGGACGGGGAGGCCCGCCCGGACGCAGGAATCTGCCGGGCGGAAATGGCCTGCCATCGGGCCGGAGCTCCGGGCTGGGGGGCGGATTCCGGCCCAGCTGCGCCAGCCTTTCTTCCTGCGCGCGGTGCTCCAGCCAGAACGTGGTGCTGACCGCCGCAATGGTGGTCAGTTGCGCCAGCCAGATGAAAAAGAAAAATTTCCAGAACAGCCGGCCCACCCGATCACTCCTTGATGAGCTGGTAGCCCAGACGGTACACGGTCTGGATGCATGACCGGCCGTCGGCCAGCGTGCCGAGCTTGTGGCGGATACTGCTCAGATGCACGTCGATGCTGCGGTCGAAACGGGCCAGCGGGCGGCCCAGGCCCTGTTCGGACAGGGCGCTCTTGCTGACTGGCCGGCCAGCCTCGCGGGCCAGTACCTCGAGCAGGGTAAATTCCGTGCTGGTCAGATCCAGCGCCTTCTCCGCCCATTCCGCACGGCGCTGGCCCGGCCACATGACCAATGAACCAACAGTCAGCGTTGCCGGCTCGTTATCGGCCTGAGCGTTCTGGGTACGGCGCAGGATGGCCCGGATGCGGGCTGTCAGCTCGCGGGGGGTGCAGGGCTTGGGCACGTAATCGTCTGCTCCCAGTTCGAGGCCGACGATGCGATCCGTGTCGTCGCCCCTGGCGGTAAGCATGATCACCGGCAAGGTGCTCTTCATGCGGATGCGCCGCAAGGCTTCCACGCCGCTCAAGCGCGGCATCATCACATCCAGCACGGCGATCGCATACTGGCCTGACAAAGCTTCGGACACGCCCGACTCGCCGTCATGGACGGCAGCCACGTCGAATCCCTCCTGCTCCAGGTATTCCTTGAGCATCTCGACCAGCTCGACATCGTCGTCCACCAACAGAACCTTGGTCATTAAAGTACGCGCCGCCTTGAATATGAGCTGCTGATGATAGCGAAGCCCCGCCGCAGGGGACAGTGCCCGGCATCGAGATTTACATTAATTTACGTCCCCCGCCAGACAGCGGCAATTATTGCCGGAAGTCGCGCTGCACTGGCAAATTTCACGCTTCGAGCTTCTCCTGGCAGGCATTCCGGCCAGCCCGGTCAAAAAACCCGGAAACTCTTAACAGAACTTTACCTCGCTTAACACAAACCACCGCCAAGTTCGGGCTAATCTGGCCGATATATTGCATGCAGGCATGGTGCGGCAGCAGCCAGGCAACTCGCGGCACAGCACGCAATTTTCACAACCAGCAAAAAAGGAGTTAATCATGGTAAGCAGCATTGGAAGCAGTTCGGTTTCATCCCTGATGCAACGGCCCGACCCGTCGCAGATGGCCAGCAAGTTGTTCTCGAAACTGGACAGCAAGAACCAGGGCTACATCGAGAAAAGCGATCTACAGTCCGCCTTCGACCAGATTTCGGCTAACGGCAACTCGGGCAATACCGCCAGCGTCGACGAGGTTTTCAAGCAACTGGACGGCAACAACGACGGCAAGGTCACCAAACAGGAGATGTCCGACAGCCTGACCAAGATGGCGGAGCAATTGGACAGCCAGTTCAACAGCATGCGCACAAGCGGACAGGGTGGCATGCATGGAATGGGCGGCATGCCGCCGCCTCCGCCGCCGCAAGGTGCCGACAGCGCGGGTCTGACCAAGGATCAACTCACCAGCATGGCAAAGGAAACAGGCTCCACCGACAGCAAGCTGACGAACCTGGTGAACAATTTCGACAAAGCGGACACGGATGGCGATGGCAAGGTCAGCATGCAGGAAGCCATGGCTTTCGACCAGGCCAGCAAGTCGAGTTCGTCGTCTTCGGTTTCGGCCGATTCCGGCAGTGCCACTTCCTCGTCCAGCAGCACCAACAGCGAAGCTAATGTGATGATGAAGATCATGCAGCTGATGCATGCCTACGGCGGTTTGGGAACGGCGTCCAGCGAATCCTCCAGCAGCGGAACGCTTTCGACCTCGGCCTGATGCAGCAAGCCGCGTACCGGGCCGTCGTATGCTGAGCCCGGTTCGCGGCCATGCCCTTTACACGCTTTTACCCGGCGACAACACCTGTTTACATGCCCTTCGGTCAAACTTTCTCCAACGGTGCGGAAAATTCCCGCCGCCGCAAATCCCCGAAACGATTCGACAAGGAGCATGACATGAAAACCCGACTTATCCTCACCCGCTTCATGATCGCCAGCAGCATCGCGCTTGGCTTGCCCCTTGGTGCCGATGCCTTTCCCATGACAGACAAACCCGGCGGCTGTGGCGGCCCGATGCAGATGAGGGGCGAACCAGGCATGTTCGGCGGAAGCCACACTCAGCCATTCCTGCGCGGCCTCGACCTGAACGAATCCCAGCGCGACAAAATTTTCGACCTGATGCATGCCCAGGCGCCCGCCATGCGCGACCAGGCCAAGGCCCTGCACAAGTCGCAAATGGAACTGCGCCTGCTCGGCCTGTCGGGCGAATACAGCGAGGAAAAAGCGCAGGCGCTCGCTGAAGCCAGTGCCGGAGTTTTGGCGAAGATGGCGCAGATGCACGCCCGCACCGACCAGCAGATTTACCGGATATTGACGCCGGAGCAGCGCAAGCAACTGGAGGAACGCAGAGCACGCCCACAACAGATAGACATGCCATAAGCGAATGCGTGGTCTAATATTCCGCTCAATGAAGCACAAACCAGCCATGAAAAAACGCCCGGGCTTTGCCCTGCCTGCCCTCCTTCTTGCCCTGTTGAGCGGCTGCGCTGCGGTCGGGCCCGACTATGCCGGGCCCGCCATGGCCATACCCGGAAGCTGGGCGAACGCCCCGTCAACCCACGCCACGGCGCAAGACCTGTCGCGCTGGTGGCTGCAATTTCACGACCCGCTGCT
This sequence comes from Sulfurimicrobium lacus, assembly GCF_011764585.1. Lineage (GTDB taxonomy): Bacteria > Pseudomonadota > Gammaproteobacteria > Burkholderiales > Sulfuricellaceae > Sulfurimicrobium > Sulfurimicrobium lacus. The sequence goes on along the minus strand of NZ_AP022853.1, from coordinate 1,577,905 downwards.
GTCCGGTCTCATCGTGCAGTCGCTCCAGGCCAGCCCCGATCTCCGCAGTGCGCAGGCGAAACTGCGCGAAGCGCGCGCCCGGCGCGGACTGGCCGGCGCGAACCGGTTCCCGACCGTCAGCGCTGCCCTGTCCGAAACTCACAGCAAGAGCAGCGCCGCGAGCGCCGGCGGATTGACGCGCGATCTGTATAGCGCGGGCTTCGACGCCGGCTGGGAGCCGGACGTCTTCGGCGCCGCCCGGCGCGCGCTGGAGGCGGCCCAGGCTGACCTGGAGGGCAGCGAAGCCAGCCTGCATAACACCCAGGTTTCGCTGGTGGCGGAAGTGGCGCTCAACTACGTGGAACTGCGGGCTTTCCAGGCCCGGCTTGCCATTGCCCGGGACAATCTGGCGAGCCAGACGGAAACCCTGGAACTGACCGGCTGGCGCGCGGAAGCCGGGCTGACCAGTTCGCTCGACGTGGAGCAGGCGCGCACCAACCGGGAACAGACGCGCGCCCAGGTCCCCAGCCTGGAATCCAGCCTCGCCCAGGCGGAACACCGTCTGGCCATCCTCCTCGGCCAGGCGCCGGGTGCGCTGCACGACAAGCTGGCAACGCCCACTCCGATTCCGGCGGCGCCTGATAGCGTGGCGCTCGGCATCCCCGCCGACACCCTGCGCCAACGTCCCGATGTGCGCGTCGCCGAGCGCAAACTGGCGGCGGAAACCGCCCGCATCGGCGAGGCGACGGCAGCGCTGTATCCCGGTTTCACACTGTCCGGATCGATCGGCTGGGAAGCGCTGAGTTTCGGCGCGCTGGGCGGCGGCGACAGCCTCACCCGCTCCCTGCTCGGCAGCGTCGCCGCCACCATTTTCGACGGCGGCCGTATCCGCCAGCGCATCGAAATCCAGAACGCGATCCAGGAACAGGCCTTGGTCAACTATGAAAAAACCGTGCTCAATGCCCTGGAAGAGGTGGAAAACGCGCTGCTTTCCTACGCCAACAGCCGCAGGCGCGAACAGGCCCTGCGCGAGGCGGCCGATGCGGCGCACAACGCCGTGCTCATGGCGCGCCACCGTTACGCCACCGGCATCACCGATTTCCAGAAAGTGCTGGATACCGAGCGCACCCTGCTCACGGTTCAGGACAGCCTGAAAACCACGCAAGCGGAAAGCATTTCCGCCCTGATCCGCCTCTACAAGGCTCTCGGCGGCGGCTGGCAGTCTGCTGCCGGCGGCGAAATCACACTCCTTCAGCAAGGCAGCACATCATGAGCAACGCCCACCTCGAAGAGAAAGACCCGCTTGCCCGCATCGTCGCGGCAGAAAAATCCGCCCGCTTCCTGGGCCTCTCCATCCGTATCTGGCTGATCGGCGTCCTGGTCGTGCTGCTGGCGAGCGGGGCCTTTTACCTGCGCTCCCGCAACGCTGCCGCCGCGCCCCAATACCTCAGCGAGGAAGCGGTGCGCGGCAATCTCACCGTCACGGTATCGGCCACCGGCAATCTGCAACCCACCAACCAGGTGGACGTGGGCAGCGAGTTGTCCGGCACCATCGAAGCAGTACTGGTGGACGACAACGACCGGGTGCAGAAAGGCCAGCTTCTCGCCCGGCTCGACCTTTCCAAGCTGAACGACCAGGTCGCCAAATCCCAGGCGGCGCTTGCCTCTGCCGCAGCCCAGGTGGAGCAGATGCAGGCGACCGTAGAGGAATCCCGCACCAACCTTGCGCGCCTGCGCCAGGTGGCGGAACTCTCCGGCGGCAAGGTGCCGTCCAGGGCTGAACTCGAAACCGCGCAAGCCACCCTGAAGCGGGCCATCGCCAACGAAGCGGGCGCCCATGCCGCGGTGACGCAGGCACGGGCGACGCTCAAATCCGACCAGACCAACCTGGCCAAGGCCTCGATCCGTTCGCCCATCGACGGCGTGGTGCTGGCGCGCAAGGTGGAGCCGGGCCAGACCGTCGCCGCTTCCCTCCAGGCCCCGGTGCTGTTCACCCTGGCCGAAAACCTGGCGCAGATGGAACTCCAGGTGGACGTGGACGAAGCCGACGTGGGCCAGGTGCGCGCCGGGCAGTCCGCCACCTTCAACGTGGACGCCTACGCCGGACGCAAGTACCCGGCGCGCATCGTCCGCGTCGGTTACGGCTCGCAGACCAAGGACGGGGTGGTGTCCTACAAGACCATCCTCAAGGTCGGCAACGACGACCTCAGCCTGCGTCCCGGCATGACGGCCACCTCGGAGATCACCACCACCCAGCGCGAGAACGTGCTGCTGGTGCCGAATGCCGCGCTGCGCTTCACCCCGCCAAACCAATCCGCTGCCAACAATAAAAAGAAAGACAGCTTCGTTTCCAGCCTGCTGCCCAAGCCGCCCGCCAGCACCTCGTCGAAACCGGCCAGCGCCGCCGTCAAGGGCGGCACGCAACAGGTGTGGGTGCTGCGCGACGGCCAGCCCGCGGCCGTGCCGGTCCGCGTGGGCGCGAGCAACGGGCGCCAGACCGAAGTGAGCGGCGGCGAGTTGGAACCAGGCATGCAGGTCATCACGGAAAGCGTGGTCGCGCCGAAATGAGCAGCAACAACGCAGCGGCCCCGCTCATCGAACTGAGCGCCATCACCAAGACCTACGGCCAGGGCCAGGTTGCATTCCAGGCCCTGCGCGGCATCGACCTCGCGATCCATGAAGGGGAGTTCGTCGCCATCATGGGACCGAGCGGATCGGGCAAGTCCACGGCGATGAACATCCTCGGCTGCCTCGACATCCCCAGCAGCGGCGCCTACCGATTTCGCGGCGTCCATGTCGAACAGATGAACCGCAACCAGCGCGCCCTGCTGCGCCGCCATTACCTCGGCTTCGTGTTCCAGGGCTTCAACCTGCTGGCGCGCACCTCGGCGCAGGAAAACGTGGAACTGCCCCTGCTCTATCGCGGCGAAAGCGCCGCCGCGCGCCACGCGGCGGCACGCGCAGCGCTGACATCGGTGGGCCTCAAGGGGTGGGAACACCACACCCAGGCGGAACTCTCCGGCGGCCAGCAGCAACGGGTCGCCGTGGCCCGCGCCATCGTCACCAAACCGACCCTGCTGCTGGCGGACGAGCCCACCGGCAACCTGGACAGTAAAACCAGTCACGAAATCATGGCGCTGCTGACCGCCCTCAACCGCGATCAGGGCATCACCATCCTGATGGTCACCCACGAACCGGAAATGGCCCGATACGCCCAGCGCATCGTACATTTCGTGGACGGTCTGGTGGACAGCGACACCCGCAACGGGGGAAATATTTAATGCTGTGGAACACGCTCCTGCTTGCCCTGCGCGAAATCCGGCGCAACCTGATGCGCTCCTTCCTCACCATCCTCGGCATCGTCATCGGCGTCAGCGCGGTGATCACCATGGTGACCCTGGGCAACGGCGCCACCAAGGTGGTGTCGGACCAGATTTCCAGCCTCGGCAGCAACCTGCTGATGGTGCGCCCCGGCAAGCGCTTAGGTCCGGGGCGGGATTCCGCCGGCGCGCCCAATTTCAAGCTCGCCGACGCCGATGCCATCCGTACCCAGATCAACGGCCTGGAGGCGGTTGCGCCGACGGTCAACCGCAGCGTGACCGTGGTCTACGGCGCCAAGAACTGGTCCACCACCATCAACGGCAGCACCAATGCCTACTTCCAGACCGGCAACTGGAAGCTGGCCGCCGGGCGCGTGTTCAGCGAGGCCGAAGAGCGCGCCGGCAAATCGGTGTGCGTGATCGGCGAGAGCGTGCGGCGCGAACTGTTCGGCAGCCAGAACCCGCTCGGCAACGAGATCCGCATCAAGCAGTTCTCCTGCGAAATCGTCGGCCTGCTGGCGTCGAAAGGCCAGGGTGCGATGGGCATGGATCAGGACGACACGGTGATCATGCCGCTGCGCACCGTGCAGCGGCGGCTGACCGGCAGCCAGGACGTGAGCACGCTCATGGTCTCGGTGAAAGCCGGCGCATCCAACGCCAAGGTGATCGAGCAGATCAACCTGCTGATGCGCGAGCGGCGCAAGATTTCGGATAACGAGGAAGACGATTTCAACGTCCTCGACACCAAGCAAATCGCGGAAACCCTGTCCGGCACCATCCGTATCATGACCGCCCTGCTCGGCGCGGTGGCGGCGGTGAGTTTGCTGGTGGGCGGCATCGGCATCATGAACATCATGCTGGTGTCGGTGACCGAGCGCACCCGGGAAATCGGCATCCGCCTCGCCATCGGCGCGCTGGAACGGGAAGTGTTGCTGCAGTTCCTGATCGAGGCGGTGGCCCTGTCCTCCTTCGGCGGGCTGGTCGGCATCGCGCTGGCCACGGCGGCCTCGGTCGGGCTGGCGCAATTGATGCAGGTGCCTTTCCTCTTCAACCCCGGCATCAACCTGCTGTCTTTCCTGTTCTCGGCTGCGATCGGCGTGATTTTCGGCTACTTCCCGGCACAGCGCGCGGCCCGGCTCGACCCCATCGAGGCGCTGCGGCACGAGTAAACCCCGTCTCCTTCCCGATTAACTGCTATTCAGGGCAAGCGGCAACCGCCGCCCCTCGTACTTTCAATCCCATCCCCACACGGAGATATGCATGCAAGACCTACACGAAACCTGGATCGCCATAAAACTCGGCGGGATGATCATCCTGCCCTTGTCGCTGCTGGCGGTCATCGCCCTGGCCATCATGCTCGAGAAGGCGTACGTCTATTGGCGCTACGCCCGCCTGCCGCTCGACCTGCTCCGACTCGCCGAGACTTATGGCTTCGCCTGGGACGAACTGGAGAAAAGGCTTTACGGCTTGAGCGAGCGCCACTATTTCAGGCGCTTTTTCGAGGTGGTCATCGCCAACCGGCGGCGTCCCGCATGGTGGACCGAATCCCGTGCGGCAGACGAAGCCCAGCTGATCGAAACATCCCTCGCCCGCAGGTTGTGGGTGCTGGAGACCATCGTCACCGCCGCACCCCTGCTCGGGCTGATGGGCACCATCGGCGGCATGATGGATGCCTTCAGGATCATAGGCGGCAGCGGCATCGTGAATCCCACCGGGGTGACGGGCGGCGTGGCCCAGGCGCTGATTGCCACGGCCATCGGCTTGATGATCGCGGTGATTGCCCTGTTCGGCTTCAATTATTTCTCGCGTGTGCAATCGCAAACGATGGACGAAATGGAACGCCTCGGCACACGTCTGATCGACCACATCCGCCTCGACCAGCAGGGTGACGCCCATGAAGCTGCGTAAGCCCCGGACGTACCGCAAGGGGCGCATTGAAATCATCCCGATGATCGACGTGATGTTCTTCCTGCTGGCGACCTTCATGCTGTCCTCTCTGTCGATGCAGAACCTCGATTCGCTGCAAGTGAACCTGCCCCAGGGGAAAGCAGAGAAGCTCAAGGCAGATTCGCCGGTCACCCTGACGCTGACCGCCGACAGCAAAATCCTTGTCAACCGCACGCCGGTGACCCTGCAAACCCTGGCCGCCACGCTCGGGCCGCTGCTGAAAAATTCGCAACAGGGCGTCGTGGTGTCGGCGGACAATGCCGCGCCGCAGGGCATCGTGGTGCAGGCGATGCTGCAGGCCCGTGCCGCCGGCGCCCGGAACTTCCTGATCGCGGTAAAACATGAGTAATGCGGCAAGCTCGCCGGATTTCCTGCCAAGGGAGGTTCGGCATGCCATATGCGGCAACTGTGGCGAGATCGTGCGCGTCCATATGCCCGATTCCCGCCCCAGGGAGATCAGGCTGTGGTGGCCGATACCGCTGGCGGCGATCATGTGGCTGGCGATCATGTGGAAATTCGCCCCCTCCCTGATCGTCCCCAAGGTCGAAACGGCAGCGCCCGCACCCGTGGAAGCACGTTTTGTGGAATTGCCCGAAGTGGCAGCCGAACTTCCGGCAAAGCCGGCGGAAGTTCGGCCCAAATCCCCGCCCAGACCGGCGGACAAACCCAAAATAAAACCGCCCCCTGACGCGGCTCCCCGTACCGACATCGCAGCAGTCAAGCCCGAGATTCCGGCAGATGCCGCACCGGATTTATCGCCACCGACGGACTTGATGGCCTTCGTCAATGCCGCCAGAGAGCGTCGCCGCGCAGCGGAGATGCCTGCCGCACGCGAGCCTTCGGCGGACGAGGTCAGGATGGCGAACATCAAGCGCAACCTCCAGCCGCAAGGCACGAACGGGGTATTCCAAATCATCAGCTTGGGCCTGCATACGGGTAAATTTTCATTTCGCGGCTGGACAACGGGGTCGAGCAATTCACGGCGCGAATTGATCGAGGTCGATGCGGGACCAAATGGCGATTTGGAGCGCGCCATGGTACGCAGCATGATTGAACTGATTCGCAAATATTACAAAGGCGATTTTAATTGGGAATCGCAGCGCCTCGACCGCGTGATTGTGCTTTCCGCGCGCATGGAAGATAACGCGGGACTGGAAGATTTCTTGATGCGTGAGTTTTTTGGAGCCAGCGCCGAACCTCGCAGGCTTGCATCACGAAAAGGGATGCCGCCATGGCAAGCCGCGCCATGAATTCTTTCTTGCCCGCCCCTGCTCGCCGGCGCTCAAATCGGCTTAATGAGTAATCCGGACTGTTTATTTGTTGCGGATATAGCGCGCGTCGTCGAAGGTCGACACCCATTCCGGCTTGTACACCACCATCAGGGTGGCCAGCATGCCGGTCAGCACCGCCTCGGACCAAGCCATCAGCAAGTAGTAGGGCAGGTAGTTGCTGATGAGGTAATCCGTCGAATAAGCGCCGGACAACGCAAACATGCCGGTCACCGCCAGGCCGACGACAGTCATCGCCAGCGCCCCTCCCAGAAAGGCGTTGATGAAAATATAGACAAAAAAGTGATTGGGCAATTTGCCGTCCGCCAGGCGGTAAATGGCATAGCTCACCGCCACCGGCAACGCCCCCATCAGCAAGGCGTTGGCAGGGAAGCTTTCCCAGCCGCTGTAGCCGAAATAAGTCACCCCCAGCAGGACCACGCTCAGGCCGACAATGGCAAGGTAAGGCCCGAACATCAGGGTAAACAGGGTCGCGCCGAGCACGTGGAAATTCAGCCCCGGCTTGATGCCGGTCTTGAGATAGCTCCACATCAACATCAGCGACACGCAGGTGCCGAGCCAGAGATGAAGCTGCTCGTTGTCGCGCAGCCGGCGCCACGGCGCGGCATAAAGCGCGCCCCCCAGCACCACGGCATACAGGGCGTATGCGAACCAGTACCAGGCAGCCGGCAGGAGATGGTCGGGCAAATTCATCGTGATATTTTACGCTATACTTTGGCGCTCAATTTAACGTGGAGTAAGAATCTTGCGATTGGCGCTTTTCGACCTGGACAACACGCTGCTCGCCGGCGACAGCGATTTCGAATGGGCTCAGTTCCTGATCGAGCAGGGCGTGCTCGACCAGGAAGTCTATGAAGCGCGCAACCAGGCGTTTTACGACCAGTACAAGGCGGGTACGCTGGACATCCACGAATTCCTCGATTTCCAGCTCAAGCCCCTGGCGCGCCACACGCGCAGCCAGCTCGATGCCTGGCATCGCGAATTCATGCAACGCAAGATCCTGCCCATCGTCACCGCCAAGGGGCGGGAGCTGGTGAAGCGGCATCTGCAGGAAGCCGACCTGGTCGCCATCGTGACCGCCACCAACAGCTTCGTCACCCGCCCCATTGCGCAGGAATTCGGTGTGGAACACCTGATCGCCACCGAACCAGAACAGGTGAACGGCGAATTTACCGGCAAGGTGTCCGGCACGCCTTCCTTCCGCGAAGGCAAAATCACCCGCCTCGACGCCTGGCTGGCCAGCCGCGGCGTCCAGTGGGGCGACGTGACGGAAAGCCACTTCTACAGCGACTCGCTGAACGACCTGCCGCTGCTGCAGCGCGTCAGCCACCCTGTCGCGGTCGACCCGGACCCCACCCTCAAGGCACACGCAGAACGGCACGGCTGGCCGATCCTCAGCCTGCGCTGATGCGCCATCGCCTGCTGTTCTACGGTCTCCTGCTGCTCGCCCCCGCCAGCCTGGCGGCTGCTTTGCTGAGCGGCAGCGCGGACCTTTCGCTGACGCAACTTTTCGACGGCAACGGCACGTCGCGGGAAATTCTCTGGCAACTGCGCGCCCCGCGCGCCGCCAGCGCCTTTGCCTGCGGCGCCCTGCTGGCGCTGTCTGGCGTGCTGCTGCAAGTCCTGTTGCGCAACCCGCTGGCCGACCCCTACCTGCTCGGCATCTCCGGCGGCGCGGCGGTGGGCGCGCTGGGCGCGATGCTGCTGGGGCTGGCCGCGGCAGTGCAGTTCGCCGCGCTGGGCGGCGCGCTCGGCGCCATGCTGCTGGTACTGGCCCTGAGCTTCAACCGCCACGCCTGGAGCATGCACCACCTGCTGCTCACCGGTGTGGCCCTGTCCGCCGGGTTCGGCGCGCTGATCAGCCTGATGCTCAGCCTCGCGCCCGGCAGCGGCCTGCACGGCATGCTGTACTGGCTCATGGGCGACCTGTCCTACGCCCGGCAACCGGCCCTGGCATGGACCGCGCTGCTTGCCACCGGCAGCGCGGGCTGGATGCTGGCGCGCCATCTCGACGTGCTGGCCATCGGCGAACTGAAGGCAAAATCCCTCGGCGTCGCAGTACTGCCGCTGCAGGGCGGCATTTACCTCGCGGCGGCAGTAGCCACCACCGCCGCGGTACTGGAAGGCGGCAGCATCGGCTTCGTCGGCCTGATCGTGCCGCACCTGCTGCGCCTGCTCGGCGTGCACAGCCACCGCTGGCTGGTGCCCTGCGCCATCCTGCTGGGCGGCAGCTTCCTCACCCTGGCCGACACCCTGGCGCGCAGCGTGATCGCGCCGCAACAATTGCCGGCCGGCGTGCTGACCGCCCTGCTCGGCGTGCCGCTGCTGTTGTTCCTGCTGTCCCGGCAAGATGCCCGACAAAATTGTTAAGTACTGAAAATCTCCATCTTGAAGTGCCCGGCAAGGTGCTTTGCCAGGACCTGACGCTGAGTCTGGAAGCGGGCCAATGCTGGGCCGTGCTGGGCAAGAACGGCAGCGGCAAGACCACCCTGCTGCACGCACTGAGCGGGCTCGGCAAGCCCGCCGCCGGCCGCGTATGCCTGGACGGCCTGCCGCTGAGTGAAATTCCGCGCCGCCGGCTGGCGCAGCGCGTCGGCGCCCTGCTGCAGGAAGAAACCACGGCATTTTCCGGCACGGCGCTGGATTACGTGCTGCTGGGCCGCTTCCCCCATAGCGCCACGCTGACGCCGGACATCAGCGACATCGCCGCTGCGCGCCGCGCATTGCAGCTTGTCGGCATGGCGCACGCCGAGCGGCAGGCGCTGAGCACGCTGTCCGGCGGAGAACGCCAGCGCGTGCGCATCGCCCTGCTGCTGGCGCAGGCGCCGGACATCTATTTTCTCGACGAACCGCTGCAGCATCTCGACCTGCCGCACCAGCTCGCCGTGATGCAGCTTTTCCGCCAGCTCGCCCGCGACGCAGGGAAAACCGTGGTGATGGTGCTGCACGACATCTTCTGGGCCAGCCGCTTCTGCGATCACGCGCTGCTGATCCATGACGGCGGCAAAATCGCAGGCGGCGACACGCCTCTCATGATCACGCAAAATGCCATGGAAAACCTTTACCAGTGCCGCTTTCAGACGGTCGCAACAAGTGATGGCAATTATTTCCTGCCCACCTTAGAATAAGCTCACGAAGTCAACAGCAAAACAATCCCCGGATTCCCGATGAAATTCTTCCAGCCCCGCACCCTGCACATGCGCATCATGCTCGCCATCGCCATGCTGCAGTTGCTGGTGGTGGGGTTGTTCAGCCTCTACATGCTGATCCAGCAGGTCGGCACCGAGATCACCAACCGCCAGGTGCTGGGACACAAGATGATCGCCATTACGGCGCCCGCGGTCACCCATCTCATCGAGTTCGACCCGCACGGCATCGACACTTACCTCGGCACCGTGCTCGGCGACCGCGCCATCAGCGCCATCACCGTCAAGGACGGCCAGGGCAACCAGCTGTTCCAGCAATCCAAGGAAGTCATCCCGTTGCACCCGGTGGCGGGCTGGTTCCAGGCGGCCGAACTCAAGCCCACGGTGACGACGGAATTGAAATCTTCACGCGGCTCTTTGGGCCTGATCACCGTCCAGCTGTCGAATGACGTCCTGAACGAAAAAATCCACACTTTGCTCAACGACGTGTCCTACCTCTTCATGCTGCTGCTCGGAGTGGACCTGATCGCCATCCAGCTGCTGGTGAAGTCGGTGATGGCCCCGCTCACGCCGCTTGCCGCCATGGCCAGGGAAGTCTCGCAGGGCAACTGGGACAAGACCATGCTGGCGACCGCGGCCAATGCCAGCGACGAAGTGAAGAACCTCTCCGACGCCTTCGTCGAGAGCGCCAAGACCATGAAGCGTCAGATTCGCGAACTGGAGCAAACGCGCAGCCAGCTGGCGGAAAACGAGCTCAAGCTGCGCAACCTGGTGAACAACATGCAGGAAGTGCTGCTGGAGGTGGACCAGTCCGGCCATATCACCTTCCTCAACCCGACCTGGGAAGCGCTCACCGGCTATGCCACCGAAACCACACTGCACCGCCCCTTCGCCGAATTCCTGATCCAGCCCAAGCACCAGAGTTATTTCGAAGTCGGCCGGCTGGTACATATCCCGCTCACCGATCTGCAACTGGAAGTGCGCGCCCGCGACGGCAAATCGGTGTGGATGCAGATGAGCACCTCGCTGCAGCGCGACGAGTCGGGCACCGTCACCGGGCTGATCAGCACGCTGGAAGACGTCACCGAGACACTGCATCTTCAGGAACTGCAGCGCCAGCACGAGCAGGATCTCTACCGCCTCACCATCACCGACCCGCTCACCGGTGTATACAACCGCCGCCACTTCGACGACCTGCTCGAAAACCTGCTGCACATGAACCTGCACAAGAACCTGCCGCTGGCGCTGGTGATCGTGGACATCGACGGATTCAAGTTCATCAACGACACCTACGGCCACCCGGTAGGCGACGAAGTATTGCGCAAGGTGGCCAGTACGCTGCGAGCCAACGAACACCAGGGCGGCGCGGTAGCACGCATCGCCGGCGACGAATTCGCCATCCTGCTGCAAAACGTGAACGCGGAAGAGGCCAGCCGCATCGGACACATGATCCACGAAGACCTCAGCCGCATCGTCCTGCCCCTCACCGTCGGCCAGCTGACCATACAAACCTCGATCGGTATCGCGGTGGCGCCGCTGCACGGCAAGATCCCTCTCGACCTGGTGCGCGCCGCCGACGTGGCGCTCTATCACGCCAAACAGAGCGGGCGCAACCGCGTGGACACGCTGTCCAAGGAGCGCGGCGAAGCCATCATGGACATCTTCTCGCAGGGATTCGAACTGCGCAACGCCATCTCCGCCGGCATGATCCTGCCTTTCATGCAGCCCATCGTCGACCTAAAGACGCGCAAGATATTCGCCTACGAAGTGCTGACGCGCATGCGGCGCGGCGACGGTTTCGTGCCCGCGGACGATTTCATCCCCATCGCCGAGGATCTCGGCCTGATCCGCGACATGGACCTGTTCGTGATCGGCGAGTCGCTGCGCCTGATCCCCAAGAACGTGCACCTGTTCGTCAACATCAGCCTGAACTCCTTCTTCGCCCCGGAATTCACCCAGCAACTGCGCGACCTGCTGCATTCCCCCATCGCCAAGGGACGCCCGATCACGCTGGAATTCACCGAACGCCAGACCACGGAAATGTCCGCGGAATTCATCAAGATGTTCAACGAAATTCGCGCCGGGGGCTGCAATGTCGCGCTCGACGATTTCGGCGTCGGCTACTCCACTTATAGCTACCTGCCAACTGCGCCCGGAATTCGTCAAGATCGACGGCAGCTTCGTGCTGCAGCTCAAGGAAAACGTGGAAGACGTGAAGATCGTCGAACAGATCCGCGAACTGGCCAATGTGATCGGCGCGCACACCATCGCCGAACACATCGAAGACGAGGAAACCATCGCCATGCTGATCAAGATGGGCGTGAACTACGGCCAGGGCTACTATTTCAGCAAGCCGGTCAACGTGCAGGACAAGCACTGGCTGACGGCAGATCTTGTATAATCACCCATTAATTAGCCCCGCCTCCAAACACGGAGCAGAGAAACCCAATAATCCATGATACGTAAATTCATCCGCAAAGTTTTCAGCAAAGCAGCCCCAAAAACCGGCCTGCGCGACAAGCCCCAGATCATCTCCGAGAGCAAGCACGGCATCCGCCGCAACCAGCTCAGCCCTTGCGCCCTCAAGGTCACGGGCGAGTTGCAGCACGCCGGCTACGCCGCCTTCGTGGTGGGTGGCGCAGTGCGCGACCTGCTGCTGGGCAAGACGCCGAAGGATTACGACGTCGCCACCGACGCCACGCCGGAAGAGGTGCGCAACCTGTTCCGCCGCTCGCGCATCATCGGCCGCCGCTTCCGCCTGGTCCACGTCATGTGCGGCGCGGAAACCATCGAGGTTTCCACCTTCCGCGGCAGCGGCGCGCCCGCCCCGGACGAAGAGGAAGATCAAGGCAACAGCGGGCTGCACGTCACCAACGCCAACGGCCGCATCCTGCGCGACAACGTATTCGGTTCCCAGGCGGAAGACGCGCTGCGCCGCGACTTCACCATCAACGCCATGTTCTACCACCCCGGCAACGGCGAAATCTGGGACTACCACAACGGTTACAAGGACGCCAAAGCCGGCGTGCTGCGCATCATCGGCGACCCACGCACCCGCTACCAGGAAGACCCGGTGCGCATGCTGCGTGCCGCGCGCTTCGCGGCGAAGCTGGAGTTCCAGCTCGACCCCGCCACCCGCGCACCCATCGCCGGACTCGGCCACCTGCTGGAAGATGTCCCGCCCTCGCGCCTGTTCGACGAGATCCTCAAGCTGCTGCTCTCCGGCCACGCCCAGCGCAGCCTCAAGCAGTTGCGCGCCGAGGGCCTGCACCACGGCGTGCTGCCGCTGCTCGACGTGATCCTGGAACAGCCGATGGGCGAGCGCTTCGTCACCCTCGCCCTGCACGAGACCGACCTGCGCATCAAGGAAGACAAACCCGTGTCGCCGGCCTTCCTGTTCGCCGCGCTGTTGTGGCATGAGGTGCTGGCGCTGTCGAAAACAATCGAAGACGGCGGCGAACGCACGGCGCCGGCGCTGTACCAGGCCATGGACCGGGTGATCCAGACCCAGGTGGAAATGCTCGCCATCCCGCGCCGCTTCACTTCCACCATGAAGGAAATCTGGGGGCTGCAGCCACGTTTCATGCAGCGCGCCGGCAAGCGGCCTTTCGCACTGCTTTCCCACCCACGCTTCCGTGCCGGCTTCGATTTCCTGCTGCTGCGCTGCGAAAGCGGCGAAGTGGAAATGGAACTCGGCCGCTGGTGGGAGAAATTCCAGCACGCCGGCGACGCGCAGCGCGCCGAAATGCTGCAGCCCGACACCGCCCCCAAGAAGCGCCGGCGCCGGCGCAAGCCGAAGAACGCAGGCAGCGCTGCGCTGGACACCGACTTGGCAGCGGAAGATTGAACCTGATAACCGCTTTAGCCACAGAGTTCACAGAGGAAAAACCATTGGTTGCCACAAGCACTGGTTTCACTCGGCTTACTCTCTGTGTCCTCTGTGATCTCTGTGATCTCTGTGGCTTGAATCGAGACTTTTGAGTTGAACACTGTGACCACCCGTCCCGTCCGCGCCTTCGTCGCCCTCGGCAGCAACTTGTCCGACCCCGAAGCCCAGGTCAGCCTGGCTTTCGGCGAACTGGACACGCTCCCGTCCACGCGCCTGATCGCCCACTCTTCGCTCTACCGCAGCGCCCCCTGGGGCTATTCCGACCAGCCGGACTTCATCAACGCCGTGGCGGAAATCGAAACCCGGCTGGAACCGGGCCGCTTGCTGGAAATGCTGCTGGATATCGAACACCGCTTCGGGCGCGTGCGCGAGTTTCTCAACGCGCCGCGCGTGCTGGACCTGGACCTTTTGCTCTACAACGGCCTGATCCACCACGAGCATGGACTTACCCTGCCCCACCCACGCATGCACGAACGCGCGTTCGTGCTGCTGCCGCTCACCGAAATTGCACCGGAGTGCGTCATTCCCGGCCATGGCCGAGCAGCGTCCCACCTCGCCGCCTGCGCCGGGCAGGAGCTGCAACGCCTGCCGCAGATCCGCTCCACCACTGAGACCTTACTGCAGGCCGTAGGGTAAGCTGGCGATGGCGCCGGAGAAATACCGCTTCATCGTGATCGAAGGAGCCATCGGCGTGGGCAAGACCACGCTGGCCAAGCGCTTCGCAGCGCATCTTCACTCGCGCCTGCTGCTCGAAGATGCTGCGGCAAACCCTTTCCTGGCAAAGTTCTACCACGACCCGGAACGCTACGCCCTGCCTACCCAGCTGTTTTTCCTGTTTCAGCGCGCCGAGCAGATGCGCGAGCTGGCGCAGAGCGACCTGTTCCACCACGCCACGGTAACCGACTTCCTGCTCGACAAGGACCCGCTGTTCGCCCGTCTCAACCTGAGCGACGACGAATTCAAACTGTACCGCGAGATGTATCGCCACCTCCAGCCGCAGACGCCGAAACCGGACCTGGTCATTTACCTGCAAGCGTCGGAAAACGCCCTGATGGAGCGCATCGTGCAGCGCCGCATCGATTACGAGCAGACCATCACGCAAAGCTACCTGAGCCGGCTGACGGACAGCTACAGCCAGTACTTCCACCACTACGACGCCTCGCCGCTGCTGATCGTCAACAGCGAGAACTTCAACTTCACCGAGCAGACTAAGGATTTCGAGCTGCTGCTGGAGAAGATCGCGGGCATGCGCGGCGGGCGTGAATTTTTCAACCGGGCGGGCTGAGAGGCGTGAGGAGTAAGGGGTGAGGGGTGAGGCGTAAAAGCGGGTTCGGAGCGAGCCTTTGATTTTCGCCTCACCCCTCCCCTTCTCACCCCTGACGTTTAAATAAAGGGTTAACAAAATGAAAACAACTCTGCACACCCTGCAACAGATGGCCGAAAAGGGCGACAAGATCGCCGTCCTGACCTGCTACGACGCCAGTTTCGCCGCCTTGCTCGAAGGCGCCGGGGTGGAAGTGCTGCTGGTCGGCGACTCGCTCGGCATGACGCTGCAGGGCGAGGACTCGACCCTGCCGGTGACTTTGTCCGACATGGCCTACCACACGCGCTGCGTCGCGCGCGGCAGCAAGCAGGCCTACATCGTCGCCGACCTGCCCTTCGGCAGCTACCAGGAAAGTCCGCGGCAGGCGTTGCGCAGCGCGGCCCAGCTGATGGCGGCGGGCGCCCATATGGTCAAGCTGGAAGGCGGCCAGGTCATGGCCGAGACGGTCGCGTTCCTCACCGCACGTGGCATCCCGGTATGCGGCCACATCGGCCTCACGCCGCAATCGGTGCACCAGCTCGGCGGCTACCGCGTGCAGGGGCGCAGCGAAGCGGCCGCGGAGCAGCTGTTGCTCGATGCGCTGGCGCTGCAGCAATCCGGTGCCGGCCTGATCGTGCTCGAAGCGGTACCCGCCACGCTGGCGCTGCAGATCACCTCGCAGCTCACCATCCCCACCATCGGCATCGGCGCCGGTCCGGGCTGCGCTGGCCAGGTGCTGGTGCTGCACGACATGCTCGGCATCTATCCCGGCAAGACGCCAAAATTCGCCAAGGACTTCATGAATGGCGCGGGCAGCATCCAGGCTGCCGTGCTGGCTTACGTGCGCGATGTGAAGAGCGGCGCGTTCCCGGCGCCGGAGCACACTTTCTGATGGAAATCATTTCCGCCATCGCCGTCCTGCGCGAAACCCTCAAGGGTCGCCAGCCGGTCGCCTTCGTGCCCACCATGGGCAACCTGCATGCCGGCCACATCGCCCTGGTCGAGCAGGCGCGCCGCCAAGGCCGCTGCGTGGTGGTGAGCATTTTCGTCAACCCGCTGCAGTTCGGCCCCGGCGAAGATCTCGCCAACTACCCGCGCACCCTGGAAGAAGACTGCCGCCGGCTCCAGGCCGCTGGCGCGGACATCGTGTTCACGCCCAGCGTGCAGGAACTGTTCCCCGCGCCGCAGCAGTTCCAGGTCGAACCGCCGGCCATCGCCGGCGAACTGTGCGGCGCCTACCGCCCCGGTCATTTCCGCGGCGTCGCCACCATCGTGCTCAAGCTGCTCAACATCGTGCAGCCCGACTGCGCCGTGTTCGGCAAGAAGGATTACCAGCAACTGCACATCATCCGCGCCATGGTGCGCGAACTCAACGTACCGGTGGAGATCGTGGCGGGCGAAACCGTGCGCGCCGAGGATGGCCTCGCCCTGTCCTCGCGCAACGGCTACCTGAGCCCGGCCGAACGCGCCGAAGCGCCGCGCCTGCAGCGCCAACTGGCGCAGGTCAAGGATGCCGTGGAAGCGGGGCAGCAGGACTTTGCCGCACTGGAAAGCGCCGCTGCAGCCGATCTCGCCGGCCACGGCTGGCAGGTCGATTACATCTCGCTGCGCAACGCCGCCACCCTGCAGCACGCGCAACCCGGAGACACAGCACTGGTGGTGCTTGGCGCTGCACGGCTGGGCAAGACACGGCTGATAGACAACCTCGAATGCGCCTCAAACTGAAAGATTCGATATGAATAAATTGTTGCTAATAGCTGTCATTGCAGTTGCAGGATATGTCGGGCTTACACAATATGACAGCCCGTCATCGGATAACCCAGTCAGCATCAACAAGAACTATGTCGACTTGTCCTCAAATGACAAGGTTGGAATTGGCAAGACTAGTGATTCCGTGCTGGCCAATGCTTTCGCGAATGAAACCAGCAATCTTCAAATTGAAGGCAAAGGAACGGTAGCGAAGATACTGCCAGACGACACGGATGGCAGTAGGCACCAACGCTTCATTCTCCGTCTGGATTCAGGCCAAACCATATTGTTTGCACACAACATTGATCTTGCACCGCGAATCAATTCCCTGAGAGAGGGAGATGCCATCATGTTTAATGGCGAGTATGCGTGGAATCCGAAGGGTGGCGTAATCCATTGGACGCATAACGACCCGAGTGGGCGGCATACTGCGGGATGGTTAAAGCACGACGGAAAAATATACCAATAGGAAAACGGCGCCCCATCAATACAGGGTGCGGTACGCGCACCCTACCTGGCTGAAACCCGTTGCTCAGTAACCGGTTTTTCTGCCTTCGATAACAGGCAGTGAGGCGTCGCTCATGATCGACCACAGGAAATGGGCGATGCTTTCGGGGGCGATGACGGTGTGGCGGTTGTTCGAGGCGAAAAGCTTTTCGCGCAGTTTTTTTCTGACTTCCTCGATACCGGTGAGATCGAACACGATGTCCACGTCTTCACCCAGGGCAATCAGTTCGTCGATCGACAGAATCTTCACGCCGGCGGCTTCTGCAGCTTTTTTCCCCGGCGTGTCGTTTTTTTCCACCGCATAGGCGACCTTTACGCCCTTCCCGGTCAGACACAGCAGTTCATCCAGAAATGCGGAACCGACCCGCCCCAGACCGACAATGGCAACCTTCTGTTTTTGCATTATTTCCCCTTTATTGTTGTGTGCGATTCAGGATATTAGCATCGCTTTTGCATTCTAGCCGCGCGGAGCGCGAATGATCAACCGGAAATAGCGCCTGCTTTATGGTCAACCCTTGTCGCGGACTTGAACAGAATGCAGAAAATGCATTCTGTTCTTTTGCCTGCCGCAAGGCCAAACACTCCAGCATCAAACCGGTAGCACCAAACGCTTGACGCATGCATAAGCTTGCGCCAACATTCCGGGCTCGATTCCCCCTTATTTCCCCAGGCCTTAATGTCAGCGACAGCAGCCGTTTCAGTGCATGCAGCAGAAAACCTGCTGTTTTTCACCCTCATGCAACTGGTGCTGATCCTGCTGGCGGCGCGCCTCGGCGGGTCGCTCGCTTTGCGCCTCGGGCAGGCCCGCGTGGTGGGCGAAATCGTCGTCGGCCTGCTGCTCGGGCCGAGCCTGTTCGGGGCGCTCGCGCCTGATACTTTCCATTACGTGTTCCATTCCGTTTCCGCCGCGCCGGTGACGATCATGAGCCAGATCGGCCTGATCCTGCTGATGTTCCAGATCGGCCTGGACTTCGATTTCTCCCATCTGAAGGAAAAGGAAAACAGCCGCGCCGTGCTGCTGGTGGCGGCACTCGGACTGGCGGCGCCGTTCGTGCTGGGGCTGGCCGTCGGCCACCTGTCCCACGACACGCTGGCGCCCGAAGTCAATCCGCTCGGCTACAGCCTGTTCCTCGCCACCGCGTTGTCCATCACCGCCGTGCCCATCCTGGGGCGCATCATGATGGAATTCGGCCTGACGCGCACGCCGATGGGCGTCATCACCATCACCTCGGCGGCGATCAACGACGTGGTCGGCTGGATCACGCTGGCCGCTGTCACCGCGCTCACGCTGTCGTCGTTTTCCCTCTCCGGCATGCTGCTCAACCTGGGGCTACTGGCGCTCTACGCGGCGTTCTGCTGGTGGGCGCTGCGTCCCCTGCTGCGCTGGATGCTGGCGCGCTTCGCCTCGCACTCCGACAACCTGCCGCAAAGCCTGATGGCGATCCTGCTGGCGGTGATTTTCCTGTCGGCGATGAGCACCTACAAGATGGGTATTTTCGCCATCTTCGGCGGTTTCATCCTGGGCGTGCTGCTGCACGACGAACCCGACTTCGTGGCGGCCTGGAAAGCCAAAATATCCGATTTCGTCACGGTGTTCTTCCTGCCCATCTTCTTCACCTACACCGGCCTGCGCACCAACATCGGCGCGCTCGACAGCTGGGCGCTGTGGCAGTGGTGCCTGGT
This sequence comes from Sulfurimicrobium lacus, assembly GCF_011764585.1. Taxonomy (GTDB): domain Bacteria; phylum Pseudomonadota; class Gammaproteobacteria; order Burkholderiales; family Sulfuricellaceae; genus Sulfurimicrobium; species Sulfurimicrobium lacus. Next base: position 1,559,093 of record NZ_AP022853.1, on the reverse strand, counting down.
GATCCTGGCGGCCGCGACGCTGGGCAAGTTCGGCGGCTGCTATCTCGGCGCGCGCTGGGCCGGGCGCGGAGCGTCGGAGTCGCGCATCATCGCGGTGATGATGAACACCCGCGCCCTGATGGAGCTGATCGTCATCAACGTCGGCTACGACCTGGGCGTCATCCCGGCCAGCGTCTTCACCATGCTGGTCATCATGGCGGTGGTCAGCACGCTGGTAACCGCGCCGGCGCTGCGTTTATGGCTGCCGAAATTGAAACCTGAACTTGTACAGGAAGCATCATGAGCGACATGAGCGAACAACCCTCCCCGGTCCAAACCTGCGACGTGCTGGTCATCGGCGGCGGCCCCGCCGGTTCCACCGCCGCGACCCTGCTGGCGCAGAAAGGCTACCGGGTGGTGCTCATCGAAAAAGACAAGTTCCCCCGCTTTCACATCGGCGAATCGCTGCTGCCGGTCAACAACGGCCTGTTCGAACAGCTCGGCGTGCTGGACGAGGTGGCGCGCATCGGCATGGTGAAGAACGCGGCGCAATTCGATTCCATGTACCACGGCAAGAAACAGTCGTTCTACTTCTCTCAGGCCATGAACCAGCGCTATCCCTTTTCCTACGAAGTACACCGCGCCGAGCTCGACCAGATCCTGCTCGACAATTGCCGCGCCAAGGGCGCGCAGGTTCACGAAGAGACCAAAGTAACCGCAGTGGATTTCAGCGATCCGCAATCGGTCCGCGTCACGACCCGGAACCAGGATGGCGAGGGCCGCTGGCAGGCGCGCTTCCTGATCGACGCTTCGGGGCGCGACACCTTCCTCGCCAATCGTTTCGCCAGCAAACAGCCGCACCCCAAACACGCCAGCGCGGCGATCTATGGCCACTTCGAGGGTGTCGAGCGTCTCCCCGGAACGGACGAGGGCAACATCTCCCTGTTCTGGTTCGACCACGGCTGGTTCTGGCTGATTCCGCTGCAGAACGGCATCACCAGCGTGGGCATGGTGTGCTGGCCGTATTACCTCAAGACGCGCAAGACCGACCTCGACACTTTCTTCCACGACACGGTCGCCACCTGCCCGCCGCTCGCCATGCGCATGAAGGACGCCACCCTGACCAAGCCGGTTACCGCCACCGGCAACTACAGCTACCTTTCCAGCAAGATGAGCGGCGACAGCTACCTGATGCTGGGCGATGCCTTCGCCTTCGTCGATCCGATCTTCTCTTCCGGCGTGCTGCTCGCCATGAAGAGCGCGGTCTTCGGCGCCGAGGCCGTGGATGCCGGCCTGCGCGACCCGGCGCGCATGCAGAGCCATTTGCAGCGTTTCGAAAAAAACGTGCTCAAGGGGCTGAAAGGCTTCACCTGGCTCATATTCCGCATGACCACGCCGGTGATGCGCGAGCTGCTGATGAACCCGCGCAACATCTTCGGCGTCGAGTCGGCGGTCATCGCCATCCTGGCCGGCGATGTGCACGACAACCCGCAGGCGCGCTCGCGGATGCGGCTGTTCAAGCTGATTTACTACATGCGCTGCCTGGCCACGCTGCCGCAAAGCATTCGCGCCCATTACCAGCGCCGCAGGCTGATCCGTGCCGAAGTCTTCGAACAGTCATGGTAGACGTGCAACCCCGAACCGAACCATGAAACTCGCCATGACCGTTCCCCCACCCCCGCCCTCCCCCGCTTGCGGGAGAGGGGGACGCAGGCTCGCTACGCGAGTTTCACGTAAAACCTGATGCGGATATCCGCTTAGCCGTTGATGGTATAATTTCGTTCATTTTTAAGACCACCAAGACACACCATGGCAGACAACAACACCCCCTTCGAGCAGGAAGTCGCGGCCCTCATCGTGGAGGCGCTCAACCTTGAAATGGCAGCAGATGAAATCGAGGCGGAACAGCCGCTCTATCAGGACGGGCTGGGCCTGGATTCGATCGACATGCTCGAAATCTCGCTCGCCGTTTCCAAGAAATACGGCTTTCAGCTCAAGGCCGACGATCCGGACAATGCCAGCACCTTCTCGTCCCTGCGCAGCCTGGCGCGGCACATCGAAAAGAACCGCGTGAAATAACGTGATGCGTCTTGTCTCGCGCATCCTCGTGGTCATCGCGCTGGGCTGGGGGTTCGCCAAAATCATCGAGTTGTCGCCCCCCGAGTGGAAAGCGCTCGCGACCTGGCTTCCGCCCGTGCTGATCATCCTGCTGGTGGCTTCCGCCTTCGGGCGCAGCCTGTTCCGGGGCGAAGCGCTGATCACGCGCATCGCGCGTGCCAACCACGATGGCGATTTTCCCGACGAAATGGTCGGCTACACGCGAAGCCTGACGGCGGTGTGGGCTTGGTTCCTGCTGGGCTGCGCGGTCCTCACCATGCTGCTGGTGCAGTATGCGCATTTCCCGCAAGCGGCCTCTTTGACGCCGGTACTGGTCCCCTGCCTGATGATCGGCGAATATTTTTTCCGCAAGCGCCGCTTCAGCCACTATACCCACCGCAACCCGCTGTCGCTCATGCTGTTCATGCTGCTGCACGGCATGCCGCGCGACTAGGCGTTCCGGACCGCGATGAACCGACTCCCCCTGTTCAGGCACAGCCGCCCAGCCCAAGCGATTGCCTGGCGCAACGATCGGGCCATCAGCGCTTCCCGCTTTCTGCGCGAAGTGGAACAGCTGGCCGAGCAATTGCCGCAGCGCCCCTTCGTCTTCAACCTGTGCACCGACCGCTACCACTTCCTGCTCACCTTCTGCGCCGCCCTGCTGCGCGGCCAGACCAACCTGCTGCCGCCCAACCATGCGGCCGGCACCCTGACGCGGCTGCACGCCTGCCATCCGGCGTCTTACGGCGTGAGCGACAAGGCCCTGGCGGTGGAGGGAATGGACATCATCCCCTTTCCCGCTTTGCAGCCGGCCGACGAAAAGGCGTTCGCCATACCCGCCGTCGCAGCCGGACACGTCGCCGCCATCGCCTTCACTTCGGGCAGCACCGGCGAGCCGCAGCCCCACCCCAAAACCTGGGGATCGCTGGTCAAACAGGCGCAACTGGAAGCCGACATACTCGGCATCGAAGCCGGACTGCATTTCCTCGGCACGGTGCCGCCGCAGCACATGTACGGCCTCGAATCCACCCTGATGCTGCCGCTCCACAGCGGCGGAACGCTGCATGCCGGCCAGCCGCTGTTTCCGGCGGATATCGCCGCGGCACTGGGGGAAATGCCCGCGCCGCGCATACTCGTCACCACGCCGCTGCACCTGCGCATCTGCCTGGAGCAAAACATCGCCCTACCCCCCATCGCCATGGCCCTTTCCGCCGCCGCGCCTCTCACGCCGGAAATGGCGCAGCGCGCCGAAGAGGCCTACGGCGCACCGGTTATGGAGGTTTACGGCTGCACGGAAACGGGCGCCATCGCCGCGCGCCGCACGGTGCAGGACGAGGGCTGGCAAACCGTGACGGGGGTCAGCGTCTGCAACGACGGCGACGGCCAGGCCTGGGCAGCAGGCGGGCATGTCAGCGCGCCCACGCCGCTGCAGGACGTGATCGAACCCGCCGCCGACGGCACGCGATTCCGCTTGCTGGGGCGCACGGCTGACCAGGTCAACATCGCCGGAAAACGCGCGTCCCTGGGCGACCTCAACCGCCAGCTCGGCCAGATTCCCGGCGTGCGGGACGGCATTTTTTTCGCCCCGGACGACACCCCCGGCACCGCGGCGCGCCTGATCGCCCTGGTGGTCGCACCTGAGCTGCAGGAGAGCGAGATCATCGCCGCGCTGCGGCAAAAAATCGACGCGGCATTTCTGCCCCGTCCCCTCTACAAGGTCGACAGCCTGCCGCGCAGCGCCACCGGCAAGCTGCCGCGCAACACCCTCATCGCCCTGCTCGGCAGTCTGCAGCATGCCTGAGCAAGCCCGGTGGCAGACCATTGCGGCAGACCATCCGGCGCTGCCCGGCCATTTCCCCGGCAACCCCATCGTGCCGGGCGTGGTACTGCTGAGCCAGGTGTGGGACGCGGTGTGCCGCGAGGCGGGCACACCGCTGCACTGCACCGGCTGGCCCAGCGTCAAATTCCTCGCGCCGCTGCTGCCCGGCGTGCCGTTCAGGGTGGACGTTGAATTCGGCGCGGCGCAGTCCGCCAAGTTCGTCTGCAGAACGGCGGCGGGCACCATCGCGCAAGGCAGCGTGCGTTTTTCCGGCGAGAAAACATGAGCCGCAACTGGCTGGGACAGCAGGAACGCGGCAGCCTGCTGCTGATGCGCCTGATCACCTGGATCGCGCTCAACATCGGCCGCCCGGCAACGCGCCTGCTGCTGGCGCCGATCAGCCTGTATTTCCTGCTGTTCTCCGGCAAGGCGCGCCAGGCTTCGCGCCTCTACCTGCGCCGCGCCCTGGCACGCGAGCCCGGTTGGGCCGATGTGTACCGCCACTATTTCTGCTTTTCCGCCACCATTCTCGACCGCCTGTATTTCCTCTCCGGGCGCCACACCCTGTTCGACATCGAGGTGCACGGCGTCGAGCCGCTGCTCGCCTGCCTGCGGCGCGGGCAAGGCTGCGTCCTGCTGGGCGCGCACCTCGGCAGCTTCGAAGTGCTGCGCACGCTGGCGGTGGAGTTCGGCAAGGTGCCTTTCGCCATGCTGATGCACACCGACAACGCGCACAAGATGAACGCCATCATCGACAGCCTCAACCCGGAAATGGCAGGCTCCATCATCGCCATGGGCTCGCCGGACGGCCTGCTGCGCGCCAAGGAAGTGATCGACGCCGGCGGCATCGTCGGCATGCTGAGCGACCGCGTCAGGCCGGGCGACAAGACGCTGCCGTGCCGCTTTTTCGGTCAGGACGCCGCCCTGCCGGACGGCCCGCTGGCCTTCGCCAGCATCACCCATGCACCGATATTCCTGTGCCTCGGCCTGTATCGCGGTCAGCGCCACTACGACGTGCATTTCGAGCTGCTGGCCGAGACCATCGATGCCCCGCGCGCGCGTCGCCGCGAGGCCATTCACGGCTATCTGCAGCAATACGTCGCGCGTCTCGAGCACTATTGCCGCATCGCGCCCTACAACTGGTTCAATTTCTATGATTATTGGCAGGCAGGTCAGACCGAATGAGTTCTTTTTTAAATGCATCAAATCACGGACTGAAACACATGCTTGCCGTGCTAGCCCTGTTCGCCTGGGCCGGCGTCGCCCATGCCGAATGGACCGCCGATGCCTTGCTCAAGGCCCTGGCGGAGCGCCCCGCCGGCCAGTCGCGCTACACCGAAACCAAGACCTCCGCCCTGCTCAAGGAGCCGCTCAAGTCGAGCGGCACGCTGCGTTTCAAGAAACCGGCCTTCCTGGAAAAGCACGTGCAAACCCCGTTCGAGGAAATTCTCACCGTGGACGGCGAGCGCATGACCTGGGAAAAACCGGCTGCACATAAAAAACACACCATGGCGCTGCGCGATTTCCCCGTGGTGTGGGGGTTCATCGAAAGCATGCGCGCCACCCTCAACGGCGACGCCAAAACCCTGCAGCGCTTTTACAAAGTGCGCCTCGACGGCGACGAGCGGCAATGGAGCCTGGTGCTGCTGCCTTCGGACATCGACATGGCGCAGTTCATCCGCGTGATACGCATCGGCGGCAGCAAGACGCAGCTGGCGACAGTGGAAATCGAGGAAGCCGGCGGCGACCGTACCCTGATGACCCTGAGCGAGGAAACGAAGTGAAGCGCTGGCCGGTCGCCATCTGGCTCGCGGGGTTGGCCTTCTGCATCTGGATCGTGGCGGCGCATACCCGCATCAACACCGACATGGCGGCCTTCCTGCCCGACAGCGCCTCGCCGGCACAGCAACTCATGGTCGAGCAACTGCGCGACGGGGTGACCTCGCGCATTGTCATGTTTGCGCTGGAAGGCGCGGAAGCTAGGCAACTTGCCGAGACCAGCAAAAAACTGGCGCGCGCGCTGGAGGCCAGCGGCCATTTCAGCTATGTGCGCAGCGGCGAACAGGCCCTCACCCCGGTGGAGCGCGAGCGGCTGATGCGCTACCGCTACCTCCTCAGCCCCGCGACGGATGCGGCGCATTTCAGCGCGGGCGGGCTGCAACAGTCCCTGCAGGACAGCCTGCAGCTGCTGGCCTCGCCGGCCGGCGCCATGATCAAGCAACTGCTTCCTTCCGACCCCACAGGCGAAATGCTCGCTCTGCTGGAAAGCTGGGGCGGCACGGGCAGCGGACCGGGGGTAAACAACGGGGTGTGGTTCTCGGCGGACGGCAAGCGCGCGCTGCTGCTGGCCGAAACCAAAGCACCGGCCTTCGACATCGACGCACAGCAAAAAGTCGGTGATGACGTGCGGCGGATTTTTGCAACGACCCGTACCAGTCCGGAGATTAAGCTGCTCATGAGCGGGCCGAGCATTTTCGCCGTGGAGTCGCGCAACCGCATCCACGACGACGCGTGGCGCCTGAGCATGATCGCCACCGCCCTGGTTGCAGTGATCCTGCTCGTTGCCTACGGCTCGCCGCGCCTGCTGGTGCTCGGCATGCTGCCGGTGGCGAGCGGCGCGCTGGCTGGCCTGACCGCGGTCAGCCTGGGTTACGGCACGGTCCACGGCATCACCATGGGCTTCGGCGTCACCCTGATCGGCGAGGCGGTGGACTATCCGACCTACCTGTTCACCCAGCGCGCGCCCCACGAATCCCTGCGCCAAACGCTGCAGCGCATCTGGCCCACGCTGCGCCTGGCGGTGCTGACCACCGTGTTCGGCAGCCTCACCATGCTGCTCTCCGGCTTTTCCGGACTGTCGCAACTGGGCATGTTTTCCCTTGCGGGCGTTCTCACGGCTGGGCTGATGACGCGCTTCGTCATTCCCGAAATCGCCCCGGCCCGCCTCGAAGTCGCGGAAAGAACCGCAACGCAGGCCGTTCTGGCGCGCTCTGCGACGGCGCTGACCCGGCTCCGCTGGGCGCCTCTGGCCGTGCTGCTGTGCGCCGCCGTCTACCTGGCGGTGCAGGGAAAAAACCTGTGGGAAAACGACCTCGCCAACCTGAGCCCGGTTTCACAAAAGGGCCTGGACATGGAACACCTCGATCAAAGCCTGCGCGACGAACTGGGCGCACCGGACGTGCGCTACCTGATCGCCGTGCAGGGCAGCGACCAGCAGGCTGCCCTCGAGCGCAGCGAACAGCTCGCGCCCACACTGCAAACGCTGGTGCGGCAAGGCGTCATTAGCGGATTCGACCTCGCGGCGCGCGTGATTCCCAGCCAGAAAGTCCAGGCCGCACGCCAGGCCGCTTTGCCCGATCAGGAGACACTGAGGCGCAACCTGCAAGCCGCGCTCGCGGCAACGCCGTTCAAGCCCGATGTCTTCGAACCTTTTTTGCATGATGTCGAGCGCTCCCGCCATCTGCCCCTGCTGCAACCCGAAGTCTGGCACGGCACCCCCCTGGGCTCGCTGGCGCAAGGCATGCTGGTCAAGCACGGCACGGGCTGGGTAGCGCTGATTTCGCTGCGCGGGGTCAAGAGCGACGCCGAACTCGCCACTTTCATGACCGGGCTACACGATGGAAATGCTTTCCTGCTGGACATCAAGGGCGAATCCAACAAAATGATCACGCAGTACCGCGACCAGTCGCTGCTGTACTCGATCTTCGGCGTGGCGGCCATCGTCGCGGTGCTGGGCTTCGGCCTGCGCAATTTCCGCGCGGTGTTCTCGGTGATGCTCCCGGTCAGCGCGGCCATCCTCGGCACCACGGCCTTGCTGGCCTTGCTGGGTATCAAACTGTCGCTGTTCCACGTCGTTTCGCTGCTGCTGGTGCTGGGCATCGGCCTCAACTACGGCCTGTTCATCAACCTGCCCGCATCCGACGAAAAGGAACGGCGGCGCGCCCTGTTTTCCACCCTGGTGTGCGTGGCCAGCACGGTCAGCGCTTTCGGCGCCCTGGCGTTCTCCGCCTCCCCGGTGCTGCAGGCGATCGGCGGTACGGTGGCGCTTGGCGCGGTTTTGTCCCTGGTGTTTGCGGCGATGTGGGCGGAATCCGGGCGCTAAAGCGGGAAATTCCAAATCATGGCAGGCCGCTATAACAGCTTGTCGAAAATCGTCAGACTCCCCTGCTTCAGCTTCCAGAACTGCGCCGGACGCTGGCGCCCGGCCTGGACCTCGTCCTTGACCATCTCGAGGAAATCCAGACTGGAGATCTTGCGGCGGAACGAGCTTTTATCGAGCCGGGAACCCAGGATCTTCTCGTAGGTGTGTTGCAGTTCCGTCAGGGTGAAGCGCTCCGGCAGCAGATAGCAGGCCAGCGAAGAATACGCCGCCTTGTTGCGCACGCGCTGCACCGCCGCCGCGACCAGCTTGTTGTGGTCGAAGGCCAGGACCGGCAGCCCGTCCACCGGCAGCAGGTCGAGCTGGCCGACGGATAATGACTCCGGCGCCACCAGCGCGTAATAGGCCACCGACACCGACCAGCCGCGCGGGTCGCGCGCGGAATTGGCGAAGGTTTCGAGCTGTTCGAGATAGGGCGCGGCGATGCCGGTCTTGTCCTTCAGCATGCGCCGCGCCGAACCCTCCGCATCGAAATCCTCGTTGTCGTGGATATACCCGCCGGGCAAAGCCAGTTGCCCGTTGTAGGGCTCCTTGTCGCGGCGCTGTACCGCGACGTGCAGCCGTTCGTCGCGCAACGTCAGCAGCACCACGTCCACGGTCACGATGATGTTTTGCACCATGGCCCCTCATTCCCTATAACATAACAATATAGTATCACATGGCAACTAACATCGGTCATTGCGCCGACTTCAGCGGGGTGCGTCCGCCACAATCCGGAAAAACCTTTGCCACAGAGAACACAGAGTTCACAGAGTTCACAGAGAATAGTTAGCCCTTAACACATTCTGCGGCCCTCCAAATCCAGGCAAGACCCGCTTACTTCTCTGTGTCCTCTGTGTTCTCTGTGGCTGAAGTTTTTTATGATTATATAGTTGCAGTGCGCAACTATATTTGTTAGAGTGGTTCTGCAGTCGCGACCATCGAGAGGAGCATCATCATGGAAAATGCCAGAATCAGTCTGTTGATAATCGATCCGCAAAACGATTTTTGCGATATCCCGGAACGGGAACGCCCCCTGCTGGAGAGCGGCATGCGGCTGAGCCCCGCGCTGCCGGTGAGCGGCGCGGACGGCGACATGAAGCGGCTGGCCGCATTCATCGAACGCGCCGGCGACCGGCTGTGCGATATCCACGTCACGCTGGACTCGCACAACCCGGTCGATATCGCGCACCCGTCGTGGTGGCGCGATGCCGCTGGCGCCGCGTCTGCGCCCTTCACCGTGATCAGCGCCGCCGCGGTGCGCGCCGGGCTATGGCGAGCCAGCGATCCCGCCCGCCAGGCGCGCAGCCTGGCCTATGTCAAGGCACTGGAACGAAACGCGCGTTACGCCCTGGTCGTCTGGCCGGAGCACTGCCTGATCGGACACTGGGGGCACAACCTGCACGCCGCAGTCGCGGCTGCTCTCGACGCCTGGGCGCACAAGCGGCTGGAGACAGTAGATTTCGTGCTCAAGGGGCTAAACCCCAATACCGAGCACTACAGCGCGGTGCGCGCCGAAGTCCCTGACCCGAGCGATCCCGGCACGCTGACCAACGACAGGCTGATCGGGAAACTGGCCGCAGCCGACACCATCCTGATCGCGGGCGAAGCGCTGTCGCATTGCGTGGCCAACACCGTGCGCGACATCGCAGACAGCCTGGGCGCGCAGAATGTCGCGAAAATGGTGCTGCTGACCGATTGCACCAGCCCGGTGAGCGGCTTCGAGCATCTGGGCGAGGATTTCGTGCGCGAAATGACCGCACGCGGCATGCGCATCGCGTCTTCCACCGACCAGATGTAATGTAGGGTGGGTTAGCAACCCACCGGGCGTTGCGCAGCAACTCAACACATTTTTTAATGAGTGCCTTACGGCACACTTGGTGGGTTACCCCCGGCCAAATCACCCGAGGACAAGCGCAAAAAACCGCTAACCCACCCTACATAGATAGATTGCGGAACCGCATAAAGGAGTCACCATGGACCCCATCATCCAATCCCTGCTGGACACCGACCTTTACAAGTTCACCATGCTGCAGGCCGTGTTGCACAAGCACCCGGAGGCGGAGGGGACATACGAATTCAAGTGCAGGAATGCGACAGCCATGCCCCTGGCCAGCATCGCCGACGAGGTGAACCGCCAGGTCGACGCGCTCTGCACGCTGACGTTCCAGCCGGCCGAGCTGGACTATCTGCGCAGCCTGCGCTTCATCAAGCCCAGCTTCGTGGACTTCCTCGAGGATTTCCGCCTCAAGCGGCGCCATGTCTCGATCGCGGCGAACGACGCCGGCGGCCTGGATATCCGCGTCAAGGGGCCGCTGGTGCATGTCATGCTGTTCGAGATCTACCTGCTGGCCATCGTCAACGAGGTCTATTTCAGCAGCTTCGACAGCGCGCCCTTGCTTGCCGAGGGCCGGCGCCGCCTCGACGCGAAGATCGCCCTGCTGCGCGATACTGGGGCCAGCATGGGCGAGCGCCGCTTTCCCTTCGAGTTTTTCGACTTCGGCACGCGCCGGCGCTATGGGCGGGACTGGCAGCGCGAGGTGGTGAGCCGTTTGGCGGAGGAAGCGCCGCAGTTCTTCAAGGGAACCAGCAACGTGAGGCTGGCGATGGACCTCGGCCTGCCGCCGATCGGCACCATGGCGCACGAGTACCTGCAACTGCACCAGGCGCTGGGCTACCGGTTGCGCGATTTCCAGAAGATGGCGCTGGAGAACTGGGTGCAGGAATACCGCGGCGACCTGGGCATCGCGCTGACCGACGTGGTGGGCATGGACGCGTTCCTGGCGGATTTCGACCTGTACTTCGCCAAGCTGTTCGACGGCCTGCGCCACGATTCCGGCGATCCGGTAGCATGGGCCGACAAGGCAATCGCCCGCTACCGCAAGCTGGGCATCGACCCCGGCACCAAGCGCCTGGTGTTTTCCGACGGGCTGACGCTGCCGGCGGCACTGGGGCTACATGCCCGCTTCGGCGATGAAGCCCGCCTCGGTTTCGGCATCGGCACCAACCTGAGCAACGACATGGGGGTGGCGGCGCTCAACATCGTGATCAAGCTGGTCGAGGCCAACGGCCAGCCGGTGGCCAAGCTGTCCGACAGCCCGGGCAAGACGATGTGCCGCGACCGGGCTTTTCTGACCTACCTGGCGCAGGTTTTCGGCGTGAAATATTTCGAGGAGACATCGTCATGAACATCGCCTTGGCGCAATGCAATTTCACCGTCGGCGACATCGCGGGCAACGCCGCGAAGCTGCTCTCGTTCGCGCGGCAGGCAAAGGCGGAGGGTGCGGAAATCGTGGTTTTTTCCGAGCTGGCGCTGACCGGCTATTACCCCATGGACCTGCTCGACGAGCCCTGGTTTGTCGCGCGCCAGGAAGCGGCGCTGAACGAGGTCGCCACAGCCAGCGCAGCGATCGGCGTCACCCTGGTGTTCGGCGCGGCGACCGCCAGCACCAAGGGCTACGGCAAGCCGCGCTACAATTCGCTGGTGGTTGCCGAGAACGGCCGCATCGCGGCTGTGTATCACAAGCAGTTGCTGCCGACCTACAACATCTTCGACGAGGCGCGCCACTTCGAGCCGGGCAGCGAGTCGCTGGTGTGGGCGCTCAACGGGGTCAAAATCGGCTTCCTGATCTGCGAGGACGGCTGGAATGAAGACGGCGCGCAATATCAGGCCAACCCGTGGGAAGGCGTGCGCGGCGCGGACCTGGTGATCGCCATCAACGCCTCGCCCTCCGACATCGGCAAGCCGAAGCGCCGCGAGCAGCTGTTCACCCGGCTGGCGGCGAAATACGCCCTGCCCCTGGTGTACGTGAACCAGGTCGGCGCCAACGACTCCATCGTGTACGACGGACACAGCTTCGCCTGCAACAGCGACGGCACAGTGCGGGCGCGCATGGCCGGCTTCGCGGAAGACTTGCGCAGCGTGCAATTCGACCTGCCGTCCCGAAGCTTCGCACCGGCGCTCGCCGCGCCTTTCGACGACACGCGCGAGGCGTTCATGTTCGCCCAGCTCACCCTGGGCATCCGCGACTACGTGGCCAAGACCGGCATGAAAACGGTGGTGGTCGGCAGTTCCGGCGGCATCGACTCGGCCCTGGTGCTGGCGCTCGCCGCATTGGCCATCGGCCCGGAAAACGTGACCGCGATCACCATGCCGGGGCCGTATTCGTCGCCCGGCAGCGTGCTGGACTCCCGCGCCCTGTGCGAGAACTTCGCCATCGAGCTGTTGGAATGGCCGATCGGCGGGGGCTTCGACTGGGCTCTGGGCGCGTTCGAAGCGGCGGTTGGCGAAGCCCCCTCCAAGCTCACGCGGGAAAACCTCCAGGCGCGCCTGCGCGGGCTCGCCTTGATGGCGTATTCCAACCACCGCGGCGCGCTGGTGCTCTCCACCGGCAACAAGAGCGAAATGAGCGTGGGCTACGCCACCCTGTACGGCGACATGAACGGCGGCCTCAACCCGCTGGGGGACTTGTACAAGACGGAAGTCTACGCGCTGGCGCAGTGGATCAACCGCAGCTTCCCCGCCACGCCCATCCCCGCCGCCATCCTGGAGAAAGCACCTTCCGCCGAACTGGCGCCCGGCCAGAAGGACGAGGACAGCCTGCCGCCCTACCCGGTGCTGGACGAGATCCTCAAATACCAGATCGAGGGCGAACGCCTCCCGCACGAGGAATACCAGCAGGCCAGGCACTTCGTCTCAGACCTGCTGGCGAACGGCCAGGAAGCGCTGGTCAAGCGGGTGTGGCAGATGGTGGCCAAATCCGAGTTCAAGCGCCGGCAAGCGCCGCCGATCATCCGGGTGCGAGCACGCGCCTTCGGCAGCGGCCGGCAGATGCCGGTGGCGGCAAAATATTGAACTGGAAAATGTAGGGTGGGTTAGCGTTTTTTGCGTAACCCACCAAGCGTTGCGTAGCAACACAACACCTTTAAACGAGTGCCTGGCGGCACGCTTGGTGGGTTACGGCACAAACTGCGTGCCTAACCCACCCTACATCGCTGTGGCCTCGTGGCTTGAACTGCGGTCTTTTGCTTGAAAGGAAACGACATGAATGAAATTCTCGAAGCCGTCGTCTACGTGGGCCGTTTCGAACCGCTCCACAACGGGCACTTCGCCACCGCGAAAGAAGCCCTGGCGTGCGGCAGGAGGGTGGTGATCGTAATCGGCTCAGCCGACCGCCCGCGCACGCCGAAGAATCCGTTCACAACGGAAGAACGCATCGCCATGTGGCAAGCCGCGATCAGGGCCAATCTCGGCGACAACGCCCTGTCCCGCTTTGATTTCCTCCCCATGCGCGATTTCTTCGACGACGCGCGCTGGGCCGCCGCCTTGGAGCGGCAGGTCACAGAGCTGGCGGGCAGGAACGGCATCGGATTAATCGGCCACTTCAAGGACGCCACGTCCTACTATCTCAAGCTGTTCAAAAGCTGGCAGCTGATCGAGATGGGCGATCAAGCCGGTCTGAGTTCGACCGCGATCCGCAAGGCCTGGTACGAGGGTGCCGACGACCTGGATACGGGCTGGATGCCGCGACCCTTACAGGAAATGATGGCGGACTTGCGCAAGCAGCCCTGGTTCGAGGGCATCCGGGACGAGTACGCGAAAGTCGAACAGGAAAAAGCCAGGTGGGGCAAGACACCCTACCCCCTGCAGCACGTCACGGCCGACGCGGTGGTGCGGTGCAACGGCAAGGTGTTGCTGATCCGCCGCAAGGGCATACCCGGCCGGGGCCTGCTGGCACTCCCCGGCGGCTTCGTCGACCCGCGCGAACGGGCCGAGGCCGCGTCCCTGCGGGAGCTGGCGGAAGAGACCAACATCGTCCTCCCGCCCGAATATCTGAAAAGCCGTCTCAAGGACAAGGAACTGTTCGACCACCCGGACCGCTCATCGCGCGGGCGCACCTTTTCCATGGCCTATTTCTACGACCTGGAGATGATAGACTGCCCGGCAGTCCGGGCCGGCGACGATGCCGGCGAGGCGATGTGGGTTCCTGTGTCCAGCCTGGATGCCAGGCGTGCCGAGATGTTCGAGGATCACTTCGAGATTCTGGAGCGCTTCGTCGGGGATGAGATGCACACGTGAAGCGGCACCTCAGAGATCGTGCCTGTGCAACACTACACTAGTATGCTGGTCAGATTCGCCTGGAAGGCTTGTTGAAAATTCCGAAGAGGGGGCATTTTATGTGTAGCGGTTCCGATTTCATCGGGCAAGCAGCGGCCAGTCAGGGCATGCACTAATGCCCATTGCCACCCCGACATCGATCCGGCCCGACGCCGCCCGGCGGCTATCCTCTCTCTGGGACCTGTGGCCCTTCCTGCGCCCCTACCGCGGGCGGATCGCGCAGGCTTTCGTTCTCTTGTGCCTCGGCTCCGGCACCATCCTGCTGGTGCCGCTGGCGTTCCGCGATCTGATCGATTTCGGTTTCGGGCAAAGGCAAAGCGCCGGCGGCGGTCTGTTGGGTACGCTGAGTTTGAACGGGCACTTCGCCGCGTTGTTCGGACTGGCATGCCTGTGGGCCTTGTCCGTGGCGGCGCGCTATTACACCGTGACCTGGGTAGGCGAGCGGGTGACGGCGGATTTGCGCAGCGCGGTGTACGCGCGGATGCTGGGGCAGTCGCCGCAGTTTTTCGAGACTTTGCAAACCGGCGAAGTGCTGTCGCGTCTTACCGGCGACACCACGCTCATCCAGACCGTGATCGGCAGCTCCATTTCGATGGGTTTGCGCAGCCTGTTCCAGTTTGTCGGCGGCATGATCATGCTGGCGGTGACCAGCTTTTATCTCTTCTCCCTGAATGTCGGCCTGATGGCATTGCTGGCGCTGCCCATCTTCGCCATCGGCCGCAAGGTCAAAAAGCTCTCGCGTGAATCCCAGGACAAAATCGCCGACGCCTCGGCGCTGGCCGGCGAGATCCTCAACGCCGTTCCGACGGTCCAGGCCTATACGCAGGAACCACGCGAAACCAGACGCTTCGCAGACCGTGCGGAAGTGAGCTTCAAGACCGCGATCCGGCGTACCCGCGTGCGTGCCGCGCTGACGGCGCTGATCATCACGGCCGTGATGGGCTCCATTATTTTCGTGCTGTGGATCGGGGCCAAGCAGGTGCATGAAGGCAGCATGACGGGCGGACAACTAGCTTCGTTCGTCCTGTATGCAGTCCTGGTCGCCGGCGGCGTGGGCACCATGGCGGAAGTGTGGGGCGACGTCATGCGTGCGGCCGGCGCAACCGAGCGCCTGCTGGAATTGCTCAACGCAAGGCCCACCGTCGTCGAAGCTGCCGCGCCGCAAGCGCTGCCGCAGCCCGGCAAAGCGGAGATCCGCTTCGAGAACGTCACCTTCCGCTACCCGTCGCAAATGCAGACGGCAGCGCTGGACGAGATCAGCCTGCACATCGCACCCGGCGAGAGCGTCGCGCTGGTCGGCCCCTCCGGCGCGGGCAAGACAACCCTGTTCCAGCTCCTGCTGCGTTTCTACGACGTGACGAACGGCACTATTCGATTCAACGGGCAGGATATCCGCCAGCTGTCGCTGCACGAACTGCGAGACAAGATCGCCATCGTGCCGCAAGACTCGGTGATCTTCTCGGCCAATGCGCTGGAAAATATCCGCTACGGCCGCCCCACCGCCAGCGACGAGGAAGTCATGGCCGCCGCCAGATTGGCGCAAGTGGAAGAGTTCATCAACCGCCTGCCGGAAGGCTATCGGACATTCCTCGGCGAACGCGGCACCCGCTTGTCCGGCGGGCAGCGCCAGCGCATCGCCATCGCCCGTGCGATCCTGAAAAATGCACCGCTTCTGCTGCTCGACGAAGCCACCAGCGCACTGGACGCCGAATCCGAAATCCTGGTGCAGCAAGGATTGAACGCCGCCATGCAGGGTCGCACCACCATCGTCATTGCCCACCGGCTTGCCACCGTGAAGAAGGTGGGCAGGATCATCGTGCTGGAGCATGGGCGCATCGTCGAAACCGGCGCGCCGGAAGACTTACGGAAACAGAGCGGGTTGTACGCGCGGCTCGCGCGCCTGCAGTTCGATGTTGAATAATATGCAGCATATTTGACCGGCAGCTACGAGCCAGCTCCGGACACTGGTCCCCAACCAAGGTCTGGTATGCAGCGAAAAGCAGCCACCCAACCGCCTAGTCGGCACTTTCCGTCCAAGAGTGGCCTCCGGCGCTACAACCCTTAGTTTCGCTGAACCGCCCATAACAGGAGCATAATACGTTTCTCACCGGTCTCCTTTTTCATAACGTAATAATCAGACCGATTGTTAAGAACAATATTAATAATCATCGCGATAGGATCTCATGATGGCCGTCATTAATAAACGTCCGGACCCATGGGTCTCTTGATTAACTGTTGGGAGAACCGCATGCTTCCTTCCTGGTTATCATCCCTGATACAGAAAGTATTAGAACAAAAACTCCTAGCGCTGATAGGAAGTATCAGGAGCGCTAGTATTTTCGATCCTCCTGTGGGGTCGTAAATATTTATCGCAATATCTGCCGCAGCCAACAGGAGAAGAACTTGTAACAGCCATAGCCCTAGCAGTAGTAGGTTTGGTACTAGCCACATGCTCATGGCTGTACTTCCGCCATAAATACCGACCCGAACGTGAATGGGAAAAGGAAAAATCGAGATACGCCAGAGTTAATCCATTCTCCGGGAGCCCAGCAACAACCGTGTATGCACTTAAAAAATCCATGAGCAACGGCGAACCGCCGCATTATGTTTGCACGAAATGTTACGGGGACAAGAGGATTGAAACGTTGCAGCCAGTCGGATCGGTCGGAGGCGATGCGAGCGCGCATTACGTTTGCCCAGAATGCAAGACTACGTTTCGTGTTCATCAGCAAGTTCCGCCGCCGCCAACGTATGGCTGACCCCAACCCGACGTTCAATTCAGACAGGCCGTATGCAGCCGTTTCAACGCCTTGTGGTTCATGTTCGTTGGTCACTTCGTTTCTCCGGTGTCTGCCGGCCTGCTGGTTAACTCTGCGTTGTGATGACTGATTCTTGCTGCTGAACGGACCTTCGGCGAGAAAGCAATGACCGGCTGAAAAGGGTCGATAGGGTGAATTCGCCAGGTTGAGAAGCTGACGTTCGAGCCATGCTGCCACTAAAGGACTGCTTGCCGTCACATTGAAAATCCCACAAACAAAAAGCCTCGCATCCCTGCGAGGCTTTCATTTTTGTGTGCTTACTACATCTCAATGGTGCAAGGCTTTATCCAGCGAATGGGCAAACTTCTCGGCGTCGTGTTGCGTGACGTAATATTTCACGGTTGGTCCGGGCATCAATTTGGCACAGGAGTTCACCAGTTCCATGGCGATAGGATATTTGCCGATGGCGATGGCTTCTTTCAGGGCGGCGAGTCGACTGGCTGCGTCTTCCAATGTAATGCAGAAGTGGTGTGCGTCATCGGTGATGCTGATGCTCTTGATGCCTTCGTGAGTAACCACTTGGCAGTGGAACCGTTTCTTGGACATGCTCTTCTCCTGTGGTGCGATTGGCGCGTGATCAGGCGGCGGTCTCGGCAACGATGCGGTAGCACGGGTTGTATTTCTTGCTCGAGAGTTTCATGCGTTGCTGGGCGACGAACGATGCCAACAGGGCATCCATCGGACCCATGATTGCCGCGTCACCCTGGATTTCGAAGCTGCCGTGTTTTTCTATCTCGCGTATGCCCTCGTTCTTGACGTTGCCGGCGACGACACCTGAGAAGGCGCGCCGCAGGTTGGCCGCGAGGGTGTGCCGCGGCTGGTTCCTGTGCAGTTTCAGCTTCCGCATGTTCTCGTGGCTGGGGTGGAAGGGACGCTGAAAATCATGCTCGATCTTGAGCATGGAATTGAAGTAATAGGAATCCCGCTGCTGTTTGCGGAAATTGCGCACCAGCTTGATGCCGGCCTGGATTTCCCGCGCCACCTGCACCGGGTCGTCGATGATGATCTTGTACAGCCGCTGGGCTTCGACGCCGAGGGTTGCGCCGACGAACTGGTCGATCTGCCGGAAGTAATTCTCTGCGCTCTTGGGCCCGGTAAATACGAGGGGAAAGGGCACATCGGCGTTGCTCGGATGGAGAAGGACCCCGAGGATATAGAGGATTTCCTCCGCCGTTCCGGCGCCGCCGGGAAAGACGACGAAGCCGTGTCCGGCGCGGACGAACGCCTCCAGGCGCTTCTCGACATCGGGAAAAATCACCAGTTCGTTGACGATCGGATTCGGCGCTTCGGCGGCGATGATGCCCGGCTCGGTAAAGCCGATATAGCGCCCGGTCCCGATGCGCTGTTTGGCGTGGGCGATGGCGGCGCCCTTCATCGGCCCCTTCATGGCTCCCGGGCCGCAACCGGTGCAAATATCGAGGCCGCGCAGACCCAGCTGGTAGCCGATCACTTTGGTGTACTCGTATTCCTCGCGGCCGACCGAATGCCCGCCCCAGCAGACCACCAGGTTGGGATCGGTCCTCGGCTGCAGCACGGAGGCATTGCGCAGAATGTGAAACACCGCGTCGGTAACGCCGCCCGAGGTGTCGAGGGCGAAGCGCGGGTTACCCCGGATCTCTTCGCTGACGTAGATGACGTCGCGCAGCACGGCGAACAGGTGCTCCCGTATGCCCGTGATCATTTTGCCGTCGACGAAGGCGCTCGCGGGCGCGCCTTTGATGTCGAGCTTGATGCCGCGCTGGCGTTGCATGATGCGGATGTCGAAGTCGCGGTAACGCTCCAGCAACTCCTTGCCGTCGTCGAGTTCATTGCCGCAATTGAGCACTGCCAGCGAGCAGTCGCGATAAAGCTGGTGCAAGCCGCCATGCCCGATATCGAGCAGCTTGGCGGCCTCGGTTCTGGACAGAATCTCCAGGCGGCCGGTGGGTGAAACCTGTGTGTCGATGACTTCGTATTCCATGGGTTGAATTGTACCTGCATTGGGAACGAGTTTCTCTTCGGCACGCAACTGAAATGGCACGCTACCCCCGCCCTTCGAAAATGAAGTCAGGCATAGCCAACCCGCAAACCTTGTGTTAAATTCAGCCCAGTCTGGCCAGAATTAACGAGGGCGTCATGCATAGCGAATGGCAACTACAAGAAGCGAAGGGCAACTTCAGCCAGCTCATCAAGCGGGCGGCGAGTGGCGATGCCCAAATGGTCACCGTCCACGGCAAACCCACGGCGGTAGTCGTTTCGGCGGAAGAATACGCCCGGCTCACGCGTCGCCGGGGCAAGCTTTCCAGCGCGCTGCTGCAACCCGATCTCGCCATCGAAGACCTCGATCTCGCGCGCAGCCGCGACACCGGGCGCGACATCGAGCTATGAGCTGGCTGCTGGATACCTGCACGCTTTCCGAATACGCCAGGAAAGCTCCCGCGCGGAAAGTGATTTCCTGGCTCGACGAGCAGGACGAAGCCAGCCTGTTCATCAGCGTGATTACCCTGGGGGAGATCGAAAAAGGCATCCTCAAGCTGCGCGCCAGCGACCCGAGCCGCAGCCAGAAACTTACAGCCTGGCTGGGCAAGGTGGAGCAGCGCTTCGCCGGGCGCATCCTGCCGCTCGACACCGCCGCGCTTCATGTCTGGGCGCAAATCGCCGCACACTCGGAATTGGCCGGACAACCCCTGCCGGTGATGGACGGCCTGCTCATGGCCACCGCCCAATGCCACGGATTCACCGTAGTCACCCGCAACGTGCAGGATTTTGCGTTGTACCCGCAAGTCTATAATCCTTGGGCGCTGTAACCATGCCGGTTCAGGTACAAGGCGCGGTAAAATCCTGCCAGATCGGAGCATCGGCAGGCCACACCGCGACAGAATCCCCTCGGTCCACCGCCGAGCAGCGCAGGCAAGCCGGGGGCAGTCGGCGAGCAATGTCTGAGCGCGCAGCGCGAGTTGCGCAGCCGCCCGGCTTAACGAGCAGCGCAGGGAACCCCGAAGGGGCGGTGGATGGGGGTCGCCTTCTTTGGGTTACCTTTCTTGGCGAAGCAAGAAAGGTAACCAGCCGCCGGGCTGCCCCCGGCAAGCAAACAGCGTGGCGCGGAGCACACTCCTCCAAAGTGCACTATCATTTATTGCTTAACGGCCGGAGCCATGCCTAAACTTTACGAATATTTCGGACTAATCATCATGTTCTATGCCAACGAACATGAGCCGGTCCATGTGCATGGCAAGATTCAGGATCGTGAATCCCGAGCCGAAATCATCGTGATTAACGGCGTAGTCTCGGAAATTCGTTACACCGCGGTTGGGGGCCGTGCGCCTCTCCACCTCAATGAAATGCACTACTTTGAGGAAATCACCCGAGCACGCGCGGACGACATCATCGCCAAGTGGATTGACTTTTTTGTGTTGCATAAGCACATCACACCAGAGCGCATTACGAGGAGACTCAAATGACACCAACTGCCATCAACATCATCACTGCCGAACAGGTTGGAGACTTCCGTATCCGCCTGGAATTCGACGACCGCACCGAGCAGACCGTGGACTTCAAACCTTTTCTCACGCATGCCCTTCACCCTGATATTCGCGCATGGCTCGATCCGGCCCGTTTTGCGACGTTTCGCCTCGAATACGGCGAATTGGTTTGGGGCGACTACGATCTGTGCTTTCCTGTGATCGACTTGTACCGCAACCAGATTGAGCACTCCGCATCACTTGAAGCCGTGGCTTGAGTGCGGGTCGCCCCCCATCTCAAGCGCGATCTATTGCCGTTCGTGTTCATGGGATGAGGAACTGCCACAAATAGCGTTGCGCGCAACACACTCATCAAGCGACAATTTATTGCCGCTTGCTGCCCTAAACATGTTGGAATGTGAGAACAGACCCTGGGCAGTTCTTTCGTTTTTAATATCAATCGAGTCTGACCCATTGATTCATCGCGAATGGAGTTATTCATGAATCGCAGCAGAGCATTGCAGCTACTCGCCCAGCACAAGGCGCAGTTGGCCGAACAGTTCGGTGTGACCCGCCTGGCCCTGTTCGGCTCCACGGTGCGCGATGCCGCCCGCGAGGATAGCGATGTGGATGTGCTCGTGGCATTCAACGGGGCGGCCACCTCCAAACGCTACTTCGGCGTCCAGTTCTACCTGGAAGATTTGTTGCAGTGCCCGGTGGACTTGGTGACCGAAAAAGCGCTGCGCTCCGAACTGCGCCCCTTCATCGAACGGGAGATGATCAATGTCTGAGCGCGAGTGGCACTTTTACCTCGACGACATGATCGATTTTGCCGAGAAGGTGCTCGCTTATACCGAAGGGCTCGACCAGCAAGCATTTGTCGCCAGCGGCCTTAACTATGACGCGACCGTGCGCAACCTGGAATTGCTCGGCGAGGCCGCGACGCACATCCCATCCGAACAGCGGGATGCCTGCCCTGCGATACCGTGGAGGCAGATCATCGCAACCCGCAACCGCCTGATCCATGGCTATCTGGGCATTGATAACGATACGCTTTGGAGCATCATTAGGGACGACATTCCCGGCTTGTTGGTGGAACTTCTGAAATTCAAAGCACAAACAAGTTGAACAACGGTATAAAAACGCTGCTTTCAATTCAATTAAAACCATGACCCCCTTGTTCGTTACCCACTACACTCTCACCAGCGCGCTCGGCCACGGCAAGGACGCGACGCTTTCCGCCCTGCTGCAAGGCCGCAGCGGCCTGCGCGCCAACGATTTCGCCGATGCCCAGTTGGACACCTTCATCGGCCGCGTGGACGGCGTGGAAGACATCGCCCTGCCCCCGTCGCTTGAGTATTTCGACTGCCGCAACAACCGCCTGGCGCAACTGGCGCTGGAGCAGGACGGTTTCGCGTCCGCAATCGAGACGGCGCGCGCGAAATACGGCGCGCGGCGTATCGCCGTGATCCTCGGCACCAGCACCTCGGGCATCCAGGCAACGGAGCACGCCTACCGCCACCGCGATCCGGAGAGCGGCGCGCTGCCGGCGGATTTCCATTTCGCCGGCACGCAAAGCATGGGTTCCGTGGCCGATTTCGTGCGCCAGTATCTCGGTCTGAGCGGCCCGGCTTTCGTCATCTCCACGGCCTGCTCGTCCAGCGCCAAGGTCTTCGCCAGCGCGGCGCGGCTCATGCAGACCGGTTTGTGCGACGCGGCGGTGGTGGGCGGGGTGGATTCCCTGTGCGCCATGACGCTGTACGGTTTCAACTCGCTGCAACTGGTTTCGCCCGAGCCCTGCCGTCCGTGCGACCGGGACCGTAAAGGCATTTCCATCGGCGAGGGCGCGGGATTCTTTTTGTTGGAAAATTCCCCTCTCCCCAGCCCTCTCCCGCTTGCGGGCGAGGGGGCGAACGGAGCCGGCCCGCTGGCGCTGCTGGGTTACGGCGAGAGTAGCGATGCCTACCACATGTCCACTCCCCACCCCGAGGGGCTGGGCGCGGCGCTGGCGATGGAGCAGGCCTTGGCCGCCGCGCGCTTGCAACCGGGAGAGATCGACTACATCAACATGCACGGCACCTCCAGCCGCAGCAACGACGCCGCGGAAGACCAGGGCATGCAGCGCGTGTTCGGCACGAATACGCCGTGCAGTTCCACCAAGGGCGCGACCGGCCACACGCTGGGCGCGGCGGGCGCGGTGGAAGCGGCCATCTCCTGCATCTGCCTGGAAAACGGGTTTACCCCCGGCTCCTGCACTACCCGCACGCTCGACCCGGAACTCGGCTGCGCGATCCAGTTGCAGGCGGTCTCGCGTCCCCTGCGCCGGGTCATGAGCAATTCGTTCGGTTTCGGCGGCAACAATTGCAGCCTGATTTTCGGAGCGCAGCCATGATCGCCGTCCATGTAGCGAGCATCGGCCTGTGCGGCCCCGGCATGGCGGACTGGGCGAGCGGGCGCGCCGTGCTGCGCGGCGAAGCGCCGTTCGATGGCGAACATCCCAAACCAGCGGCGACCATTCTGCCCCCGGCGGAACGGCGCCGCAGCGGGCCGGCCACGCGCATCGCCCTGCAAGTGGCGCAGGAAGCCATGACGCAGGCCAACTTCCCGCCCACGCAGGCGGCCGTGGTGTTCGCCTCTTCCGACGCCGACGGCGAGAACCTCCACCACATCCTGGAATCCCTTGCCCAGGCCGAACACGAAGTCTCGCCCACGCGCTTCCACAACTCGGTGCACAACGCCGCGGCGGGCTACTGGAACATCGCCACCGGGGCGCGCACCGGCGCCAACAGCCTGGCCGCGTTCGACGCCTCTTTCGCTGCCGGCCTGCTGGAAGCCGCCGTGCAGGTGGCGGCGGAAAACATCCCGGTGCTGCTGGTGGCTTTCGACCTGCCTTTTCCCGCGCCGCTCAACGAGGCGCGCACCATCACTGCGCCCTTCGCCGCCGCGCTGCTGCTGACGCCGCAAGCCACGGAAACATCCCTGGCACGCCTGCAGATCAGCCTGTGCGACGAACAGGCGGACACAGCCATGGGTAGCGCGGAACTCGAAGCCTTGCGCAAGGGCAACCCCGCCGCCCGCGCCCTGCCTTTGTTGCAGGCCATCGCTCGCGGCACCGGCTCCCCCCTCCCCAACCCTCCCCCGCTTGCGGGGGAGGGGGCCAAAGAACAGGGACGCCGCCTCAGCCTGAATTACGGCGCCAACAGCCTGGTCATCGAAGTAGAAAAAGCCTGAAAATGAACATCGCCAAAGAACAATTGTGCCAGCTGCTCCCCCACACCGACGCCATGTGCCTGCTGCACGAAGTGACTGCATGGGACGCAGAGCGCATCGCCTGCCGCGCCATCAACCACAACGACCCGGCCAATCCGCTGCGCCACAACGGCCAGTTGCCCGCGCATTGCGCCATCGAATACGCCGCCCAGGCGATGGCGGTACATGGCGGTCTGGCGGCGCAGAGCGGAGCCAAGCCCCGGATCGGCTTCATCGGCAGCGTGCGCGACGTGCGGCTGTTTGCCGAGCGCCTGGACGACATTCCCGAGGCGCTGGAGATCGAGGCCGTCAAGCAGCTGGCCGACGCCAACCACTCGCTCTACGAACTGCGCGTTTGCGCCGCCGGGCGCGAGCTGATGACGGGCCGCGCGGCGGTGTTTTTACAGAAAGGGGATGCAGCATGAAGCGCGCACTGGTCACCGGCGGCAGCGGCGCCATCGGCGCGGCGGTTTGCCGGGCGCTGGCGGCGGACGGCTTGCACGTCGTCGTTCACGCCAACTCGCGCCTCGAAACCGCGCAGGCCCTGGCGGAGGAAATCCGCACCGCGGGCGGCAGCGCCGAGGCGGTGTGCTTCGACGTAGCCGACGCCGCCGCCAGCGCCGTGGCCGTTGAAATATTGCTGCAGGACGGTCCGATACAGGTGCTGGTCAACAACGCGGGCATCCACCGCGACGGTATCCTCGCCGGCATGAGCCAGGAGCAGTGGCACAGCGTGATCGACGTCTCGCTCAACGGCTTCTTCAACGTCACCCAGCCCCTGCTGCTGCCCATGCTGCGCACGCGCTGGGGACGCATCGTCAACATGGCCTCGATCGCCGGCGTGATGGGCAACCGCGGCCAGGCCAACTATGCCGCCGCCAAGGCCGGCCTGATCGGCGCCACCAAGTCGCTGGCGCAGGAAGTCGCGTCGCGCAACGTCACGGTCAACGCCATCGCCCCCGGCATCATTTTGAGCCCGATGATCGAGGATGCCTTTCCGCCGGAAACCATCAATAGCCTGGTGCCGATGAAACGCGCCGGCCATCCCGAGGAAGTGGCCGACCTAGTGAGCTTCCTGGCCTCGGACAAGGCTGCCTACATCTCCGGCCAGGTGATTTCGATCAACGGCGCCATGGCCTGATGGATTTTAACCATCGAAGACGGCACGCCTGTTAAAGCAAGAATGGGATGAAGCGTTTGGTCTTCCGCATATAGCACTGATATTCGGAGCCAAAATGCGTCAGGCATTCCTCTTCATCCCTTTTGGCCGTCAGCCACAGAAAAACACTCGCCACCAGCACCAGGAAAACGCCTAGCCAGGAAACCTGCTTGAGAAACTCGCCCCAGGCAAAGAAAAGCAAGGAGGCGTACATCGGGTGGCGAATGTACTTGAACGCACCGATCATCACCAATGACGAGGTTTTTTCAAAGCCGAGCAATGCTCTATCCACCCGCTCTCGCATTGGTTTGCCGATTTTGATCAGCAGAATCAAGGCATGAATGGCCAGCACCAGAGAAGTCACACGCATGAAGGTAGAAAGCAGCTGATCAGGGGCCCAGGGATTAGCCGTCTCAACTGAAAAGTTGAGCGCATCCAGGCCCAAAATGGCCTCCCAGGCAAAAAACCGGTAAAAGCCATGCGAGTTCGGATTGCTCAACGCCCCCCGCGAGATATAGAGCAAGGCAATGGAACCCATGGAGAGAATGAGCGTTTCAGGCATGGAAGTTTCTTTCTTTTTTTGGGGGGAGGAGGACTTGCCGACTCACGAGCCCAGCGACCCAAAGCGGCAGTTCATGCTTCCCCCGCGATCGCCTCGATTTCCAGCAGCAGCTCGCTGCGGCAGATATCCGCCAACAGGTACAGGCAGGGCACCTCCCGGCCGACAGCGTTTTCCATTACCGACCGAATCACCGGAAAGTCTTTCTCATGGCGGATGTACACCTTGAGCGCGCGCAACAGTGAGAAGTCTTCCCCGTGCGGGAAAGCACGGCCGAGCAGCAGGCCGATGTTTTTCAGGGTTTCGGCGGTTTGCTGTGCCGCGTCGTCCAGGCAGATCGAGGCGTGGCCGACGATGCTGGCGGTGCCGGAAATGAACAGCTGCGGCTCCCTGAGCCAGTCAACCTCGGTGGCGCGTGCGAACAGCGGGCTGCGCGGGCTGTATTGCGGCGGGTAATCGTAAGCGCTGACCTGCCGCTCGTTTTCCACCGCCCTGCCCCCCCGGGTCGCGGCCAGAAAATACAGCACGAATTCGCCGCCGCGGCTCCCCACCGCGCTGGCGGCCGGGATGTCCTGAACGTTGAGGCGCCCGTACTGCGCGAAGGCGTCGTGGCGGCCGATGCAGAAATGCTTGTAGCGCTCCAGGCCGTCGTCCTCGTCGGCGTTGATGGCGGCGAAATAGTTCCAGATGCGCAGCAGCTTGGGGATACCCTGCGCTTCGAGCAGCGCGAACACTTCCTGGTAGGCGATCGAGGTCTCGGCCTCCAGGCCGCTTTCGTGCGCCAGCTGACGGTAGCTGCCGAACAGGCAATCCGCGGTGCGCGCCCAGCTGATGTTCCCGCTACGCCCGGTGGTAACGAGCTCACCCGCGGTCCAGATTTCGAGCAGGGGCTGCTCGCCCAGCTGGGGCATCGCGACTTCGGCGAGGGGAATATCCGGTGCGACGAAGGGCGCGTTCAGGCCGTGGCACACCACGCCCAGCACCTGGCCGGCGTGGCGCGTCAAAAAATCGCGTGCCGCCGGAAGCGGCAGGTATCGCGCGCTGACGGCTGGGCTGCCGAGCGCTTCATCGCGCGCTTCATTCTTCGGCATGTTGGCTGGTTGGCGATGTGCGACGGTGATCACCCTGTTTGTTGCTCCATTTTCCCGTGAGTTGCGAATTATCGCACCTGCATAGCCCTTGCTCAATCCGTCCCGCCAGCAAAACCATCGGCAAGCGGTTTCGCTCCGGATTCAGGATAGCGAGCCGGACACTTCCGATACCGCAATGACAAATAGGCGCCCAGCAAGCCCAGCGCGAGGCCGGCCAACACGTCCACGGCCACGTGCTGGCGGGTGGCCAGGGTGGAATAGACGATGCCGGTGCACCAGATCCAGTTGATGAAGAGCATCCACTGCGGCGCAGAAAAATTGCGCAGCAGGCGATGCAACCAGACAGCCGAAAAAACGGCCGTGGCGACATGCAGCGACGGGCAGGCATTACCCGCAGCGTCCATGCTTTTCAGGAACTCCAGGTCGGAATACAGGGACCAGTCGATGTTGGCGGCAGGAACGGCAGTGGGCCAGAAATAGAAGACGGCCAACGCCGCCAGGCAGGTCAAAGCCATGGCCATGCCGTAGCCGTACAGTTGGCGCCGCGTCGCCAGCAATGCTGGCGGCAGGGAAACGTAAACCCACAACGATATGTAGATGGGCAAGGCTTGGGGCTGAAAGCCGATCAGGCGGTCCAGCAAGGTGACGGGCATCACCGTCGCCGGATAGGCCGGGTCCTTGAGCAGATAGAAGTAAGCGCCGAAAAACAGGCCGATGAAGAGCGTCGTTCCGATGCCTTTTAGATACACGTGCCTGCGCATTGCTGCCGACGCTTGGCGGTACCACGGCTGCTGCTGACTATGTGCATTCAAGGACTGCGCTCCACTGGAAAATTTCCCACTCGCAGCACTTTACAGCAATCCGAACTGCACATATCAAGCTTGGACATTTCAGGGAGCCAAACCGCAGCAATCCTCCCGCTAACAAAACCATAACAGTTGAGAGGTATAATCCGGCTGGTTCTCAATTCTGAATAACGGGCCGGGCACATCCGCCACATTTATAATTAATCGATATGTCGCATCCCAGAATAATTATGGCTAGGTCCCCCGGGCCCTTCCGGGCCAGCCTCAGCCGGATCGAGGCGTTGCTCAAACATCTCTATGAATACACCGTGCTTTACGGCGGACTGCTGCTGTTCGCCTTGATCTGTCTCGTCTGGAGCCTGACCGCCACGCTAATCGCCCCGTTCCTGCCGCGAAAGAACGCCACCCCGCTGGGCCAGTTCGCCATCATGACCGGGTTCCGCTTTTATCTCGGCATCCTGAAAATCACCGGCCTCGTCCGCCTCGACCTGGGCGACCTGGATGCGCTGCGCGACGACGGTTCCCTCATCATCGCGCCCAACCATCCTTCGCTGATCGACGTGGTCCTGATCACTTCGCGCCTGCCGCATATCGTCTGCATCATGAAGGCCAGCATCTGGGACAACATTCTGCTCGGCGGTGGCGCGCGCCTGGCCGGCTACATCCGCAACGACGCGCCCAAGGACATGATCCGCCTCGCCGCCGCAGCCACCCGCGAAGGCAACCAACTGCTGGTCTTTCCCGAAGGCACGCGCACGGTCGCCCCGCCGGTCAACGAGTTCAAAGGCGGCTTCGGACTGATCGCGAAAAAAGCCGGCGTGCCGATACAGACGGTGTTCATCGAGACCAACAGCCCGTTCCTGGGCAAGGGCTGGCCGCTGCTGAAGCTGCCCGAGTTTCCCCTCGTCTACCGGGTGCGCCTGGGGCAGCGTTTCGAGGTGAAGGGCGAGGTCAAATCCTTCATCGCCGAGCTTGAAGCGTATTTCCGCCAGCAAGCGGGGATACAGCACTTCGGCGGCGAAGACGGCGAAAGTAAATGACAACTTCGTCCAGCACGCACCTCGTCCTCATTCCCAGCTACAACACCGGCGCCGCGGTTTTCCACACCGTGCGCGCGGCGCGGAAATTCTGGCAGCCGGTGTGGGTGGTGGTGGACGGCAGCAGCGACGGCACCGGCGCGGATCTGCAAGCCATGGCCGCGGCCGATCCCGGTCTGAAAGTCATGATCCTGCCGCACAACCAGGGCAAGGGCGCGGCGATCCTGCACGGCCTGGAAGCCGCGCTGGAGGCCGGCTTCACCCACGTGCTGGCGATGGACGCCGACGGCCAGCACCCGGCCGACAAAATCCCGGAATTCATGCGCACCTCGCTGGAAAACCCGGGTGCGCTCGTTCTCGGGTTGCCGGTGTTCGACGCCAGCGCCCCGCTGCTGCGGGTGCGCGGCCGCAAGATCTCCAACTGGTGGACCAACCTGGAAACCCTGTGGCAGGGCATCGGCGACTCGCTGTTCGGCTTCCGCGTCTACCCCGCGCGCCCCTTGCGCGACGTGATGGCGCACAGCCGCTGGATGCGGCGCTTCGATTTCGACACCGAAGCGGCGGTGCGGCTATGCTGGCGCGGCATACGCCCGATCAACGTGGCGGCGCCGGTCAAATACCTGCGCCCGGAAGACGGCGGCGTGTCCCACTTCAACTACCTGCGCGACAACGTGCTGCTCACCGGGATGCATACGCGCCTGTTCTTCGGCTTCCTGGTGCGGCTGCCGCTGCTGCTGTGGCGCAAGCTGTTCTCATGACGCGCGGCGCATGCGCATAACCCTGGTCCACCCGGCGGGATTCAATTTCGTCCCCGGCCAGCCCGACTTCTCGGTGCTCGCCAACCGCATGGTGCCGATCGGCATCCTCACCCTGGCCGCCTGGCTGGAAAAGCACGGCCACCCCACCGCAGTACACGACTGCCTCGGGCCGCACTCCCCGCCCGGCATCGAAGCCAACGCCGCAGCCATCCTGGCGACCGAGCCGGAGATGGTGGGCTTTTCCGCCACCACATCGGCGTTCATGGACGCGGTCGAGATCTCCGTCTGCCTCAAGAAAAAACGCCCCGACCTCAGGATCGTGTACGGCAACGTCCACGTTTCCTCCATCGGCGCGCCGCTGCTCGACCATTTCCCGGAAATCGACTACCTGGTGATCGGCGAGGGCGAAGGCTCCATGCTGGATCTGGCCGACGGCAAGGCGCCCGGCGACATCCCCAACCTGGTCTACCGCGCAAATGGGCGCAACGTCTCCAACCCGCGCCGCGCCCGCATCCTCGACCTGGACGAGCTGCCTTTCCCGGCCTACGAAAAGCTCAAGGGCTTCCCCGAAGGCTACCACCTGCCGCTGTTCTCCTACGAAAAGCGCTGGGGCGGCACCATGGTCACCTCGCGCGGCTGCCCCTACACCTGCTCGTTCTGCGACCGCACCGTGTTCGAGCGGCTGTACAAGTACAACTCCGCGCAGTACATCTACGACCACATGAAGCACCTGCGCGACAACTTCGGCGTCTACCACATCAACTTCTACGACGACCTCTTCACCGCCCAGAAAAAGCGCGTCACCGAACTGTGCCAGCTGCTCATCGACCGGCCGCTCGGCATGCACTTCAACTGCGCCATCCGCACCGGCCACACCTCGGACGAGATGCTGGCGCTGCTGAAAAAAGCCGGGGCATTGATGGTCTCCATGGGCATCGAGTCCGCCGACGCGGAGATGATGGAACGCCACAAGGCCGGTGTTACGCTGGCGGCGGTGAAGAAAACGGTCGAACAGATTCACGCCGCCGGCCTGCGCGCCAAGGGCCTGTTCATTTTCGGCATGCCGGGCGAAACCCCGGAAACGGTGAAGGTCACCAGCGACTTCATCCTCTCGCTCGACCTCGACGAGATGAACATGACCAAGTTCAGCCCCCTTTACGGCGCGCCCATCTGGGACGAATGCAAGAACGGCAGCGGCGAGTTCAACGAAGACTGGCGGCTGATGAACTGCCTCAATTTCGTCTACCTGCCTGAAGGGTTTTCCTCGCGCGAGGAAATGGACGCGCTCTACAACTGGCACGTGCGGCGCTTCTACGACAGCAAGGGCTATCGCCGCCGCTTCGCACGAAGGCTATGGGAACACCGCTGGAGCTTGTGGCACCTGGTGAAGAACCTGCCGCGCGTGATCCAGGCCATGCGCTACTTCAGCGCCAACCAGAAACAGCTCGAAGCCATCCGCAAGAACTTCCCGCTCCACCCCCGCCAGCCGCAAAGCCTCGAACCCCTGCTGGGGCCGGAACTGCGCATTGCGCCGAAAGCGGTGAAGATTACCGCCGGGCCAAGCACGCCTTAGGCCTTAGTTCAATGCCGCCTGCACCGCATCCGGTGCGCGATCGATCACATTCAGCAACACCAGCGACGCGCCATGCGGCGAACGATCTCCGCGCTCCCAGTGCCGCAGCGTTGCAACGGAAAATCCGAAGCGCGCAGCGAATTGCTCCTGCGTCATGCCCATACGTTGCCGCAAGGCAGAAACATCCACCATCTCCGGCTTGTATGTTTTAACGGCAACTTTCTTGCCCCTGGCATGTTCCACGGCTTCATTCAAACCGCGCGCAATACTGTCAAAAGTCGTTCCCATTGCTCACCTCTCAATCCATGCTGCAACCAGCATATCCACCAGCTTCGCCAACGCGTTGCGCTCGGCCTTGCTCAAATTGTCCTGTTCATTCTTGGCGAACAGCGTTATCAAGTAGAGCGGCATCGACTCGCTGTGGTAGTAGTAAATCACTCGTACCCCGCCGCTCTTTCCGAGTCCGCCCCGGCCCCAGCGCAACTTGCGAATGCCGCCGGTGCCTTCGATCAGGTCGCCGGATTTCGGATGCGCAGCAAGATAGCTCAAGACGTCTTGCCGCTCCGCTTCGCTCAAGAGTTTTTCCGCCTGGCGGATGTATTCCGGCACTTCGGCAATCGTGATCATGGGTTGGATTCTAATCCAATGGATTAGTTTTTGCGATAGCCGAGTCAAACGACATGAAATACAGCATGCCTCATCGTCTCGGCTTGATCCCCATCAAGGGGTAATTTCCGCCTTTGCCCTACCCTGCCGGTATGGATTCCACGTCGCCTCAGGCATTCAGCCTCGAACTCACCCCGCCGGAAGTGGAGGCGCGCTGCACCGCCCTTTGGCAACAGTTCCGCAGCCCGGGCCGGGTCGTCACCGCCCTGGTGGCGATGCAATCGCTTTTCGCCCTGGCCCCGGCCGGTGCGCGGGAGAACGCGCCGTATCGCGAGATTCAGGCGATCCTGGCGCGCCACGCGGATGACGCGCGCCACCTGCTGCTCGGGGAAAGCGTGCAGCGCGTGCTGAACGCACTGCAGCAGCGGGAGACGCGCGAGGTCGGACGCATCCATGCCGACCTGTCACGCAACGGTTTCTGGCAAGTGGCGTCGGCAGCGGGCCATGGCCGCGACGGGCCTGAACTGGCGGGCGACGTCGCCTGGCTGGCGCAATGGTGCCAGGATGCGCGCGCCCGGGCCGAAGCCGCCGGCGGCTACCCGGATGCCCTTGATTTCCGTGCCGCGGGAATCGATGCGGAGGAATACACGGCGATGGACGAACTGCTGCGCTGCCTGCGCAGCTTGTGAAACCGCCGTACCAGCAGTGTTATGACATGCACCATGACCACCCCGCGCACCCCAAACCCATCCCCATCCTAACCTTCCCCTTGAAGGGGAAGGGACGATTGCGCTTCCCACTCAGCCCCACGCTGGAACCGCTCGAACGCTTCCAGCGGCAGCGGACGGCTGAACAGGTATCCCTGGTAGGCGAGGCAGCCGTTGCGTTCGAGGAAGTCACGCTGCTCCCCGGTTTCCACGCCCTCGGCGATCACATCCAGCCGCAGGCTTTGAGCCAATGCCACGATGGTGCGCGCGATGGCGGCATCGTCGGGATCGGTGAGCACGTCCCGCACGAACGACTGGTCGATCTTCAACTGATCCAGGGGCAAGCGCTTGAGGTAGGAGAGCGAAGAATAGCCGGTACCGAAGTCGTCCAGCGAGAAACCCACGCCATGGGCTTTCAGTGCGGTCATCTTGGCGATGATGTCTTCCACGTCGTCGAGGAGCAGGCTCTCGGTGAGCTCCAGCTTGAGTTTCAGCGGGTTGGCACCGGTGTGGTCGAGCACCGCCAGCACCTGCTCCACGAAATCGGCATGACGGAACTGGCGCGCGCTCACGTTTACCGCCAGGGTGAGATGCGCCATTTCCGGACTGCTTGCCCAGGCCAGCAGCTGGGTGCAGGCGGTGCTCAGCACCCAGTGGCCGATCGGCAGGATCAGGCCGGTTTCCTCGGCCAGGGGAATGAACTCGGCGGGGGGCACCAGGCCGCGCCGGGGATGCTGCCAGCGCAGTAGTGCTTCAGCACCGGTCATGCGGCCGTAAACATCGACTTGGGGCTGGTAGCACAGGAAGAACTCGTTGTTCTGTAAGCCCTGCCGCAAATCCTCTTCCATGAGGGCGCGGGCCGTGACTGCGGCCTGCATGTCCGGATCGAAAAAGCGCAGGGTGTTGCGTCCGGCCGCCTTGGCCTGGTACATGGCGAGGTCGGCCCGTTTCAGCAGTTCGTCCACGGTTTCCCGCTGCCCGGCGAAGAGCGTGACGCCGATGCTCGGCGTGCTGCGGTGTTCGTGCCCGGCCAGCTGGTAGGAATGGTTGAGGGCGGCAAGGATTTTCTCGCCCACGCTTTCGGCCAGGGTGGCAGCCTCCTCGGGGTTCGCGCTCAGGTCTTCAAGCATCACCACGAACTCGTCGCCTCCCAGGCGCGACACGGTATCTCCTTCACGCACGGAAGCGGTAAGCCGTTCCGCGACCTTTTTCAGCAGGAGGTCGCCGATGTCGTGCCCAAGCGTGTCGTTCAATGTCTTGAAATTGTCCAGGTCGATGAACAGCAGCGCCCCGCTGAGCCCGCTGCGTGAACTGCTGACCAATGCCTGCTGCAGACGGTCTATCAGGAGCCGTCGATTGGGCAGCCGGGTGAGCGGATCGTAGAAGGCCAGCAGTTCGATCTCTTCCTCTGCGGCCTTGCGCGCCGTGATATCGGTCAGCGTGCCGACGAAGTGAGTGATATTCCCGTCGCCCCCCACTACTGCCGTGATGGTCAGCCATCCGGGAAAGACCTCGCCGTTCTTGCGCCGGTTCCAGATTTCTCCCTGCCAGGAACCGCCGAGCTGGGTGCTGTCCCACATGGCAGCGTAAAAAGCCGGGCTGTGACGCCCTGACTTGAGTAAGCTCATCTTTCTGCCGATGGCGTCCTCGGGAAAATAGCCGGTGATGTCGGTAAAAGCCCGATTGACCCGCAAAATCACGTGCTCCGGATCGGTAATGACCATGCACTCCTGCGCCTCGAAAGCGGTTGCGGCGACACGCAAATCGGCATCGACCTGCAGCGATTCGCGCAGGTAAAACACGACTGCCGAGGCGGCAACGATCAGCATGCCGCCGGCGCCCGCAAGCAGGATGAAGAGCCAGAATTTTTCAGTTTCGAGGCGCAGCAGTTCACCCAATGAGCGGGGAACGTAAATGGTTATGGCGTCCTCGGGCAGGTTTCGGGAACCCAGTACCAGAGGCAATTTGCTGTCCCCTATCAGCAGTGCGGAAGGGTAACGTCCTTTCGCCCAGGGCCTGATTAAAAAAGGCTCGAGCTCGCTCCGTTTGTACTGATTTACGCGCGTCTCCTCGGACAGTTTTTCGACTGTGGCATCGGGCAGGGTGCGGAATTCGAATCGCCTGTCCGGTGCCAGGACAATGACGCCGTTTGCATCGGCGATGAATGCGTTGGCCTGATTTGTCTGGCTGGCGAAATTGGTAATGTCGCGCTTGACCACCACGACACCGAGGAAACGTCCTTTTTCGAATACCGGTGAGGAGTAGAACAGACCGGGGATATTGGTGGTCCGCCCCACGGCATACTGATGGCCGCGCTTGCCCTCCCGGGCCAGTGGAAAATAAGCACGATCCGCGAAATTCGACCCGATAGGGCTGCCGGGCTTGCCGGCATTGGCAGCCGCGACGCAATCGCCTGCCGCATTGAGGATAAATATATTATCGGCCCCAAGATTGGCAGCTGCGATGGCGAGAGAGCCGTTAAGCGCGCCTAGCGTCTCGTCCTGGGTCCAGCGTTGCTTGCGTTCTTCATAGGCCGAAGCGGAAGGCGCCACATCCGTACCGAAACGGCGCAACACCAGGCGCGTATCTTCATCGCGCGAGAACACCAGCGAAACACCTTTGAGCAGCTGCAGGCTTTCGTCGATGTTATTGGCCACATTCTCCGCCTGCTGCCTGGCGAGCTGCAATTCCTGCTGGTACAGGTTACTGGTGAGACGGTTGTAGTAATAATCAGCACTCATCCAGGCGATGGCTGCCCAGCCGAGGATCAGCAGGCCGATCAATTTGTAGGAACGCCCGAATGTCAGCAGGTTGGGCCTGCCGACATAGGTGGCCGCAATGGTCACGACGATGATCACGCACGTCGAGGCCAGCACGACCGCAGCAAGAAATGTCGGCGACATGCCGGGATCAACGATACTGGGGGCATCGCCGCGAATGAAGTAGGCGGCTGCCATCGCCGTGTAGTGCATGCCGGATACGGCCAGGCCCAGCACCACTGCGCTGACGATCGTCACCAGCGTATTCCAGCGGGCCTGCAAGGACTGCAGGCGGAACCTGATCCACAGTGCCAGCATAGCCAGCACAATGGCGACCAGGATGGACAGCAAGAACAGCTTGATGTCGTAGCGGATCAGGCCATTCAGCCGCATGGCCGCCATGCCAGAATAGTGCATGGCGCCGATGCCGGCGCCGATCAGCAGCCCGCCCGTGGCGAGCCGCAGATGGGAGATTTCGCGACGGCTGATGATTTTTATGGCAAGCGTGCTGGCGAGGATGCCAGGGACGGTCGACAGGAAAGTGATGGTGGCATCGTAACTGCTTGCACAAGGCAGGCTAAAAGCCAGCATGCCGACGAAATGCATGGCCCAGATGCCGATGCCCAGGCACAGGCCGCCGACGACGACCCACAGGCGCCTTATCGTAGCTTTCGTGGTGGTCGAAACGTATTGCGAGACCAGCAGCGAAGCATAGGACGCGAAGATCGCAACAGCGATGGAAAGGCCGACCAGCACGGGGTCGTAGTTCCCGGTATAAAGCACGCTGCTTTCGGGAGGAACGATTACGAGGTGCAGGAAATTCAGCACGGGGATGGCGGCGCCACAGGAATTGCGGAAAAAGCGGGGAGGAGCGCGCTCACGTCCCTAGCATTGGCTGAATTACCAGTCGTCGGCAGCTTGCCCAATCCCCTGTCCTTTTTATCGTCTGCTCGCCTTTGAGCATGATGTTCCCTACCCGAATATTATCCTAATCGTCCTGACTTGGGAGACTGAAAGCGGCAGGGACCAAAGCGCTAGCTAGAGACGGGATCACGGCAGGGTTGAACGCAAGGTTACGCAACGCAGTCCCGCCGTTTGTGCCGTCTGCAGCAGGATTGGCAGCACCTTGAGGATCACCGGTTCACCCGCGGCCGAGCGCGCGGCATTGCCATCATGCAGCAGGAGGATGTCGCCTCCTCCAAGGCCGTGCAAAAGCTTGGCCGCCACGGAATCCGGATCCGGGTCCCGGGTGTCAAAACCGCGACGCGTCCAACTGGCCAGATGCAAGCCAAGACGCGAAAGTACCGGCTCCAGCAGCGGACTGCGCAATCCGGCGGTAGGTCGGAAAAAACGCGGCCAATGTCCGGTAATACCAGCCAGCGAGTCCTGGGCTGCCTGCAGCTCGCGCTCTATCCCCCGTGGACCGAGCAGCGAAAAATGGTGTAAGTGATTCTGGCTGTGATTTTCCACGGCATGCCCGCGCGCCACGATTTCCCGGCACAGCTCGGGGTAACGCTCTGCGCGTGCGCCGATGCAGAAGAAGCTCGCCTGCGCACCATGTGCGTCGAGAATATCCAGAACGCGCGGCGTTATTTCGGGGTCGGGTCCGTCGTCGATGGTAATCGCAATTTCGCCCCGCGATGCAGCCATCTCCGACAGACGAGTCCAGTTCGGCCCCAGCAGAGAACTGCGCGGCCACATGCCGGCGGCTGTCAACACGCCCTGGTTGGCCGCGATGGCAGCAAACGCCCAGGGCCAGAGTTCGGGCTGCAGGATCGCTCCCGCAGCCGCAAAGGCGTGCAGAGCAAAAGATCCCTTCATGAGAGGAGAGGCTTCCCAGCGACGGGGTTGTGGGAGTGTTGTCATGACGTCCGTATTTCCGCTACTAAAGTCAATTTCGGGCAATTTGTATTGCCGCTACCAGCAGCATATAATACACGCCCTTTTGTCCCTGTTTTGAGGGGGAGCTTCATGCAACGAACCATGCTCAAATCGAAACTTCATCGCGTCACGGTCACCCATTCCGAGCTCCATTACGAGGGTTCCTGCGCGATCGACGAGACCTTGCTGGAAGCCGCGGATATCCGCGAATACCAGCAGATCGATATTTACAACATCACCAACGGCGAGCGCTTCACCACGTACGCGATTCGCGCCCAGCGCGATTCCGGGGTGATTTCGATCAACGGCGCCGCCGCCCACAAGGCCGATCCCGGCGACCTGATCATCATCGCCACCTTCGCCACATACAACGAACTGGAACTGCAGAAATTCCAGCCCGACCTGGTCTACGTGGACGCGCATAACCGCATTGTGGACAAGCGCAAGGAAATTCCCGTGCAGGCGGCCTGAAAAATAGCCGAAAATCATGAAGGGCAGCCTGGAAACAGGCTGCCCTTTTTATTTGCTGCAAAACCGCCTCGGTCATGCGTTGGTGGTTTTTCTCTTCACAGCTTTTTCCGGGGGTGCAATTTCTTCAGGCTCGGGTATTTCCCGCTTCAGCCGTTTGCTGTGGCGGGTCAGGCTGCCGCTCAACTGCCCGATGATTTCCGTGGCGGCATTGATAATCTGGCTGGAGCCGAAACCGGCGCGGGTCATTTCCTTGTAAAACGATTTCGCCAGGATCTTGGCCACCTGGTCCGGGTTTTCCACGACGCTCGTCAGCGTGCTCTCCAGATCCTTTTCCGCCACCTGTACCAGGGCCAGCTGGGCGAAACGTGAATTAAGAATATTCTGCAGCTGCACGACCTGAATGGCCTTGCCGATAAACAGCGCGACCACATCGAGCAGGTTCAGGTCTTCCATGTTGAAGTCGCGCCCCTGCAAGTGTCCGCTGACGTTGACGACTCCGATGATGCGGCCGTTAATGGTGATCGGCGATGAAATCAGGCTTTTGCGCGGGTCGTTGACGCGCCGGGCCCATTGGGCGAATTCAGACTGGTGGATATCGTCGATCAGCAGCCCTTTGCCGGTCGCCACCACCCGTCCCGCAATGCCTTCGCCCTTGCCGATGGATTCCTTATAGGCAGCGGCAGGCAGCGGGCCGTAGCTGGCGCAAACGCGCATGCGCAGGTTATCCATCTCACCTTCGTTGAGCAGCATGAGCGAGCAGTTTTCGGCATTGAGGATTTTTGCCGCCATCTCCGCAAGCTGCTGCATGTTGTCATCAAAGCTGCCCTTTTCCAGGAAACAGGCCAAGTCTTGCAGCTTGATCAGCGGATTTTCCATGTCGCCCATAACCGTTCTCCCGGAGATGCCCTGTTAATCCAATTATAGGCGGGAAAATTAAAGACAAAGAGAGAAAATCCGGAATAAATTAAGTAGCAGAAAAAAACCGCCAGAAATTTGACCGCCACAATACTAAATACAGTAAAACCCGCATAAACACAGCGGATATGGCTGCTTTATTAATCCCGTCAGTAGTGATATAAAGGTTTAACTTATGCCAGCTATCTAAATTTTGTTATGATCGGATCGAATTATATGTCATGTCCGAACGCTGGCAGCCCCCTTCCAACTATGCAAGAGGTAATCCAAGTGAACACTCCGCAAAACACCAACACCGCGAGATGGCTGGCTTGCTTTGCTTTCGCACTTTCCCTTCTGACTCTTGGCGGTTGCGCCAGCAACGCCTACCCGCCGCTTTCTTCGGCGGAAGGGCAACCGCCCACGCATGACTACCTGATCGGACCTGGCGATAGCGTGAATATCATCGTCTGGCGTAATCCCGAAGTTTCCATGACGGTTCCAGTCAGGCCGGATGGAAAAATCACCACCCCGCTGGTAGAGGACCTGCCTGCCAGCGGTAAAACCGCGACCCATCTGGCGCGCGACATCGAGAAGGCGCTGGCCAAATACATCCAGGAGCCGATCGTAACGGTCATCGTTACCGGTTTTGTCGGCCCATATAGCGAACAAATCCGGGTCATCGGCCAAGCTGCAAAACCTCAGGCCCTCCCGTACCGCGATGAAATGACGCTGATGGATGTTTTGATTGCAGTGGGAGGCACCACGGACTTCGCGGCCGGCAACAAGGCCAGTATCGTTCGCAACGTGGGCGGAAAACAACAACAGCTCGGCGTCCGGTTGGATGACCTGATCAAGGATGGCGACATGTCCGCCAACGTACCCATGCGACCGGGTGACATTTTGATCATACCTGAAAGTTTTTTCTGATTTTCCTTGCCGATTCCTCGCCCGCTCCGGCTCTCGTCTCCTTATGGGACGGAGCAAAGCGGGGGAGAAGTCATCGTGAGCAATTTAATAATTGGGAAGGCTGGACATGACAGCAGTCCACCACAATGAAAAAGTCCGAAAACCAGCACAAATACCATTACGCGATAATGGTATTTGGCAAATAACACCGATGGCAGCATTTCTAAGGAGCGCCTAACAAAATGGAGGAACTGATCACCCAGTTGCTTATTTATGTGAAGGGGGTTTGGAAATATCGCTGGTTCGCGATAACTTCCGCCTGGGTCGTCGCCATTACAGGATGGATTATAGTTTACAAACTTCCTGATGATTATCAGGCATCTGCAAGAATTTACGTGGACACCCAGAGCATTCTGAAGCCACTGATGTCAGGAATGACCGCGCCCGCCAACGTGGAACAGCAAGTCTCGATCATGAGCCGCACCCTGATCAGCCGCCCGAACGTGGAAAGAGTCATGCGAATGGTGGATCTGGACATCAAGGCCAAGACGGTGAAAGACCATGATGAGTTGGCCAATGAACTGATGTCCCAGATCAAAATAGGTTCAACCGGGCGGGACAACCTGTTCACGATTTCCTATAGCAACGACAAACCCAAACTGGCAAAAGACGTTGTTCAGTCCTTATTGACCATCTTTGTCGAGGGGAGCCTCGGGGACAACAAGCAGGATTCGGCTTCGGCACTTCGTTTTATCGATGAACAAATCAAGTCTTATGAAGAGAAGCTGTCAACTGCAGAAACCGCACTCAAGAATTTCAAGCAGAAGAATGTTGGCCTGATGCCCGGCCAGGGAAGCGATTATGTAACGAAACTCTCGGCAGCTGCGGACAGCGTTAACCAGGCAAAACTTGAGCTGCGGGAAGCCGAACAGGCGCGCGACGCCATCAAAAATCAAGTATCCGATGACGATCCTGCTTCCAGCGCGGACACCGGTCAGTCATCGGGAGGCGACCCGGAAATTGAGGCCCGCATCCAGACCCTGAACAAGAATCTGGATGCCCTGCGCATGAACTTTACCGAGCAGCATCCCGACATCGTCTCCACGAAACGCCTGATTGCACAACTCGAACAGCGCAAAAAAGAAGAAGCCAAGCTGCGTAAACACAGCGCCGACCCAGGGAAGAATTACAGCCCCATGCTCCAGCAACTCAATATTGCGCTCACGGAAGCCGAAGCCAGAGTAGCCTCCATGAAGGCCCGCGTCGCGGAATACAGTTCCCGCTACGAACACTTGAAATCGCTAAGCAATGCGGTGCCTGAAGTGGAAGCGGAACTGACCCGGCTCAATCGCGACTATGACGTGAACAAGTCCAATTATGAAAAACTGCTCGAACGCCGCGAAAGCGCAAAAATGTCTGGCGAAATGAGTGCCAATACAGAACTGATGTCATTCAAGATCATAGATCCGCCGACGGTCCCCCAAATACCCGCTGGTCCGGACCGACTCAAACTGTTCTCCCTGGTATTCGTGGGTGCCTTACTGGCGGGGATCGGCGTTGCATTCATGATGAGCCAGATACGCCCCACCTTCCATAGTCCAAGCAGTCTCAGGGAAATAACCGGGCGGCCGATATTGGGTTCGGTCGCCATGATCTGGACCGATCAAGAAAAGATCAAGCGCAAAAGGCGCCTCTACGCTTTCGGTCTCTCTTTGCTTGCTTTGTTGGGAATGTATGGCGCATTGCTGGCCAAAGTTGCCTCGAGTTTTCCATCGCTTTAGATGACATGGTTTTCAAACATTTTGAACTCAGGGGATACCCTGGAACAGGGAAATTTTCAGCAATATCCCATCCAAAGTGGCAAGCTAACCACCAAGGAAACCGAGTCCACCGGGAGGCAATGTGAGCATCATTGAAAGAGCAGCCGGCAAAATCGTGAAAGAGGATAAAACCTCAACGAGCGTAAACATTATTGAAAAGGCAGCAGCCAGGATCGCGAAAGAAGACGAGGCTTCTGCGAGGACATCAGCGGCGAAGATTCCAGCTGATCATGGCCATGAATCCGTCGGCGGTCCGGACACGCAAAAAAGCAGGGGCGACCGCGCACATTCAGCGGATACGGCCTCGTCGCCAAAACAGTGCACGATCAATCTTGCCAAATTGCGCCAATCTGGAATCATCACCCCCGATGCGGAAAAAACGCAAATAGCGGAAGAGTTTCGCCTGATCAAGCGGCCTTTGATCAAAAACGCTTTCCAGCAAAGCGCCGGGCATATCCAGAACGGCAATCTGATCATGGTCACCAGCGCTCTCGCGGGGGAAGGAAAAACCTTCTGCTCCATCAACCTGGCGATGAGTATCGCCATGGAAATGGATCACACCGTTTTGCTGATAGACGCCGATGTTGCGCGACCTTCATTACCCAACTACCTTGGCTTGCAAGCAGAGCGCGGCCTTCTGGACGTCCTGCTCGACGACAAACTTGAACTCGCTGACGTGATGATCAAAACCAACGTCGACAAACTGTCCATCCTTACGGCCGGAAAAAAGAGCAAGCATGCAACCGAATTGCTGGCGAGCCAGAGCATGAGCGAATTGTTGAAGGAAATCGCTCATCGCTACAGCGACCGCATTGTGATTTTCGATTCGCCGCCATTGCTGCTGACCAGCGAGGCACGTGTACTTGCCAGCCAGATGGGGCAGATCGTTCTGGTGGTAGCCGCAGAAAAAACCCCGCAACAGACGGTCAAGGAGGCGCTCAGGCAGATCGAATCGTGCGATGTCGTCAATCTGATCTACAACAAAGCCAGTACATTCCCCGGCGGGGAATATTATGGCTACTACAGCTAAAGTGTCCAAATGAGAAAACACAGTCACAGAGCCCTGTTTCCGGCCGTTTGTTCTGCTGCAGCGGCGATGTTGTTATTACCGTCCCATTCCAGCGCAGCCGAATGGACGATCACACCCAGCCTGGATTTAAAAGAAACCTATTCTGACAATATTACATTGGCGCCAAGGGGAAATGAGCAAAGTGACTTGGTAACCCAGATTACTCCGGGCATATCGCTGACTGGAACCGGCCCTCGCCTGAAGGTCAAAGCTCGTTATGCAATGCAAAATCTTTTCTACCTGGAAGATAGCCGCCGAAACGCCATCAATCATATGCTGAGCGCCAATGCCAATACGGAGTTGATCGAAGACCTGTTTTTCATGGATGGGCAGGCAGCAATCAGCCAGCAAAACACTACCCTGTCGGGCCAGCAGACGACTGACAACACCAATGTCACCGGGAACCGCGCCGAAGTAAGAACCTATAGTCTCAGCCCCTATCTGCGCCATCGCTTCAGTACCGTCGCCTCATCCGAACTGCGCTATACCCATTCCGGAGCCAGCACCGATATCGGCGCGCTGTCAAACAGCCAAACGGATCGCATCAATTTACAGTTAAACAGTGGCGCATCCTTTAAAACATTAGGTTGGGGTTTGAACTATAGCAAGCAAAAAATCTCTTACGGCAGCACCACCAACACCCTCGTTAAAGACCTGAACAATGAAACCTTTTCCGGCAATCTTCGCTACATGTTAACGCCGCGATTCGGCCTGACAGCCACCGGAGGCTACGAAAAAAACGACTATATCTCCATTGGAGCGAAGCCCGAAGGTTCTTTCTGGTCCGGTGGATTTTCCTGGGCCCCCACTTCATTGACCAGTATCGACGCCAGTGCCGGTAAACGATTCTTCGGCAACACCTATTCGCTTGCGGCCCGCCATCACACCCGACTGACCGCGTGGACCCTGGCTTATAAGGAGGACATAACGTCCACCCAGTTCCAGTTTCTGGTCCCTGCCCAGTTATTGATCGACCCAACAACCAATCAGCCATTTCGTGACCCAGCCACAGG
Organism: Sulfurimicrobium lacus; assembly: GCF_011764585.1. GTDB lineage: Bacteria > Pseudomonadota > Gammaproteobacteria > Burkholderiales > Sulfuricellaceae > Sulfurimicrobium > Sulfurimicrobium lacus. Next base: position 1,516,322 of record NZ_AP022853.1, on the reverse strand, counting down.
ACTTCCCGTAGTCCAGTCGGACGCAGTAAATTTCTTTACCAACCGCCTCTTTCTGCAAAAAAGCCTACGTGCATCGGTTGCGCTGCAGGGCGTAAGAAACAACCTCATTTTCTCCCTTTTCAGCGTGTCGCGCGAAGCGCAGACCACACAAGCGGCCGACAGCGCCCTGCTTGGCACTTCCAACCTGGCGCTAAGCGACAAAACAAAACAAGTGGGCGGCAACGCCATCTGGAACTTGCGTCTTGGCCCGCGCACCAGCACTTACCTGAACGCCGGGTATGCCAGAAACACTTACCCCGTCCTGGGCAGGACAGACAACGACAAGAACCTCCGGCTTGGCCTGACCAGACAGTTCCAGCCCAAGCTAAGCGGCGCGGTTGAATTGCGGCGGCTACAGCGCGACTCCAGCCAAAGCGGCAGCGATTATCGCGAAAATGCCATCACGGCTTCCGTACACATGATTTTCTAACGGGGGCTAATTAAAGTGTACGAGCAATACTACGGACTCAAAGCCAAACCGTTTCAACTGAAGCCTGATCCAAAATTCTACTTCGGCAGCAAAGGGCATAAACGCGCCATGGCCTACCTGGAATACGGCCTGTCGCAGGGAGAGGGCTTCATCGTCATCACCGGCGAAGTCGGCGCGGGCAAGACCACCCTGGTGCGCAATCTTTTCCGCGAGATGGAATCGGAAAACATCGTTGCCGCGCAAATCGTCAACACCAATCTCGATTCCGACGACACCCTGAGAATGGTGGCCGCAGCCTTCGGGCTCCCCTACCAGGACAGCAGCAAGGCAGCCTTGCTGACCGGGCTGGAACAATTCCTGCGCGCCTGCGACCGGCAGGGGAAGCGCGCGCTGCTGGTGGTAGACGAAGCGCAGAACCTTTCGCCCCGCACTGTGGAAGAGTTGAGGATGCTGTCCAACTTCCAGACTGAAGACAAATCCTTGCTGCAAACCTTTCTGCTCGGCCAGCCCGAGTTCAGAAGAACGCTGCTCAGCGCCGACATGCAGCAGCTGCGGCAAAGGGTGATCGCCACTTACCACCTCGGCCCCATGGATGCCACGGAAACACGCTCCTACATCGAGCACCGTCTGCATACGGTTGGCTGGCAGGGCGACCCCTCCATCAGCACGGAAGCCTTTGGCGCGATTTACGATTACTCCGGGGGCATTCCGCGGAAAATCAATACACTTTGCGACCGGCTTTTCCTGATGGGTTACCTTGAAGAAATTCACGGTTTCGGGAATTCGGAAGTGAGCGACGTTATCGGCGACATCCAGCAGGAATTCAATCTTCCCGCCTCTGAAGCAGAATCCCCGGGCACGCCAAGCACGCCTGAGTTCGGATTCAAGACAGAAACGCCGTCCGACCTGGACAGCATGGACAAAAGGCTTTCCAAAATGGAGAAATCGGTCATCTCCGTGCTGGATCTGGTCAAGCAGATTCTCTCTCTGGCCAGCGTCAGAAACCTTCCGAAATGAAAAGCAATGAATAACCCTACGCCAGCGCCCCGAACTCAGCACAGCATCCTCTGCGTCGTCGGCGCGCGCCCTAATTTCATGAAAATGGCCCCGATCATGGCTGCATTGGGCGAACTCGGACCCGACATGGCTGTAAGCCTGGTTCACACCGGCCAGCACTATGACGTGGCAATGAACCACCAATATTTCGAAGCGCTCGGCATCCCTCAGCCCGACATCAATCTCGAAGTGGGTTCCGGCAGCCATGCCGTGCAAACGGCTGATGTCATGCGCCGCTTCGAGCCGGCGCTGGACGATAAGAGGCCTTCCGCTGTGCTCGTAGTCGGCGATGTGAATTCCACACTGGCGTGCGCGCTGGTAGCAACGAAAAAAGGGATTCCTGTGATTCATGTCGAAGCCGGCCTGCGCAGCTTCGACCGCGCCATGCCGGAGGAGATCAACCGGATTCTGACTGACCAGATCTCCGACCTGCTGTTCACCACCGAGCGCAGTGGGCGCGAAAACCTGCTGCGCGAGGGCATCGACGATTCCCGCATCCGCTTTGTCGGCAACGTCATGATCGACACCTTGCGCCGCAACCTGGACAGAGCCGTCCCTGTGACTCAAATACTGAAAGATGCCTGCAAGGATGGCTTCCTGTCCAACAACAAGGGATACGCCGTCCTCACTATGCACCGACCTTCCAATGTCGACGACCCCGCCACCCTGCGTACCCTGCTCGAGACCGTGCTCAAAATAAGCTCCAGGCTGCCCGTCATTTTCCCGATGCACCCGCGCACCCGCGCCATGATCGAAAAATTCGGCCTGGGCGAAATGCTGGACGTCCCCGAGCTGGTGCAGCTGCCCCCCATGGGCTATCTGGAAATGCTGGGCCTGATGAAAGATGCACGGGTGGTGCTTACCGATTCGGGGGGAATCCAGGAAGAAACCACGGCTCTCGGCGTACCGTGCATTACGCTCAGGAACAACACCGAGCGGCCGATCACGGTGGACGAAGGGACCAACACCATCGCTGGCCAGGATCCGGCCAGCATACTGTCGGCCTTCGACGAAATCATGCTCAGCGGCGGCAAAGCGGGCAGAGTGCCCGAATTCTGGGACGGACAGGCCTCGACACGCATTGCGGCGGCAATTCATGGCTGGCTGGAAAGTGGCTTAAGGAGCTGACCCTCATGCAGACCGCTGCCAAGGAACAGGTGCCCCCGGTACCGATACGCAACGCGATGACCATCGACGTGGAAGACTATTTCCAGGTTTCGGCTTTCGCACCCCACATTCCGAGGGATAGCTGGCCGTCACTTTCATGCCGGGTGGAAAACAACATCGACCGCATCCTTGCCCTGCTGGATGAGGCGGGCGTCAAGGGAACCTTCTTCACGCTGGGCTGGATCGCCGAGCGCTACCCTGCCATGGTGCGACGCGTGGTCGAAAACGGCCACGAACTCGCCAGCCACGGCTATTCGCACCTCAGGGCTAGCGATCAGAAGGCCGATGAGTTTCTCGACGACATCACGCGCAGCAAATCCCTGCTCGAAGACATCGGCGGCCAGAAAGTACAGGGCTATCGCGCACCGAGCTTTTCCATAGGCAGCGATAACCTCTGGGCCCTGGACCTGCTGCTTGAGGCCGGCTACCGCTACAGTTCCAGCATTTACCCCATCCAGCACGACCATTATGGGATGCCGGACGCACCGCGCTTCGCCCATTACCCGAGAGGCGAGAACGGACTGCTGGAATTGCCCGTCACCACCGTGCGCATCCTGCAGCGAAACCTGCCCGCCGGCGGCGGCGGCTATTTCCGCTTCTGGCCCTACTCGGTATCGCGCTGGTTTCTGCAGCGCGTAAACAAGGAAGACATGAAGCCGGGGATATTTTATTTTCACCCTTGGGAACTGGACCCCGGACAGCCGCGCCAAGGCGGCATCAGCATGAAAACGCGTTTCCGCCACTACTTGAATCTGCATCGCATGGAAGGACGCATCAAGGCTTTGACCCGCGACTTCCACTGGGGCCGCATGGACAGGATTTTCCTGGAGTAACGCCCATGAATCTGTCTCCGACTCTGACCGTCCGCCAGATGCAGCCCTCGGATGCGGCTAGATGGGACGAATTCGTCCTCAACAGCCCGGAGGCCACCTTCTTCCACCGCGCCGGATGGCAGCAAGTAATCGAACGCGCGTTCGGGCACAAAACCTGGTTCCTCTACGCCGAATCGGAAGGACGGATTCAGGGCGTCCTGCCCCTCGCCGAGATCAACAGCAGGCTTTTCGGCCACTCCCTGATCTCCCTGCCATTCTGCGTCTACGGCGGCATCGCCGCGCATTCGGAATCCGCTGCAGAGGCGCTGGACCGGGCCGCACAGGAGATCGCAAGAGAGCGACAGGTCGACCACCTGGAATACCGGAGCCTCAAGCCCATGCATCCGGACTGGCCCGGCAAGGACCTCTACGTGACCTTCCGCAAGGAGATCGATCCGGATGTGGAGCAGAACATGCTCGCCATCCCGCGCAAGCAGCGGGCGATGGTCAGAAAAGGCATCAAGGCGGGGCTCACGAGCGAGATCGACGACGGCGTGGAGCGGTTTTTTTCCGTGTTCGCGGACAATGTCCACCGCCATGGCACGCCCGCGCTGCCGAAGCGCTACTTCGCGCTGCTCAAGGAAATCTTCGGCAGCGACTGCGAAGTGCTGTCGGTGGTCAAGGACGGGCGGGTTTTGAGCAGCGTGCTGAGCTTTTATTTCCGCGACGAAGTGCTGCCCTATTACGCCGGCGACACCCTGGAAGCACGCGATTTCGCGGCCAACGATTTCAAGTATTGGGAACTGATGCGGCGCGCATGCGAACGCGGCATCAAGATCTTCGATTATGGCCGCAGCAAACGCGGCACCGGGCCGTTCGACTTCAAGAAGAACTGGGGCTTCGAGCCGCAGCCCCTGTGTTACGAATACCAGTTGCACCGGGCCAAAACGGTCCCGGATCACAACCCCCTCAACCCCAAGTACCGGCTTTTCATCCAGGCCTGGCAAAAGCTGCCGCTGCCGCTGGCCAATTTTATCGGCCCGCACATCGTGAAGAACCTGGGGTAGGACAATGGCTGAAGAACTGCTGTTTCTGACGCACCGCGTGCCCTATCCGCCCAACAAGGGCGACAAGATCCGTTCATTCCATTTGCTCAGGCATCTGAGCCAGCACTACCGTGTGCACCTGGGTACTTTTGTCGATGACGAAGCCGACTGGCAGCATGTGGACACAGTCAAATCGTTCTGCGCGGAAAGCCACTTCGCCCGGCTCGATCCACCCTCCTCACGTTTGCGCAGTTTGTCCGGCCTGCTGACAGATCAGGCACTAACCCTGCCTTATTACCGCAATGCCGGCCTGCAGCATTGGGTAAACGAGATTCTCGCCAGCCATCCGGTCAAGCGCATTCTGGTTTTTTCATCGGCCATGGCCCAGTACGTGCGGCAAGCCGACGACATGCGACGCGTGATCGATTTCGTCGACGTCGACTCCGACAAATGGCAGCAATATGCCGGAACCAAGCACTGGCCGCTGTCGTGGCTATTCCGGCGGGAAGCGAAGCTGCTGCTGCGCTACGAGCGAGAAGTGGCAAAGGAATTCGACGCATCCTTGTTCGTTTCCCCGGAGGAAGCGGAACTGTTCAAGCGATTTGCCCCTGAAAGCGCCGCGAAAACAGGCTACTTCAGCAATGGCGTGGACACCGACTATTTTTCACCCGAACGCGAATATCCCAATCCTTACCAGGAGAACGATCAAGCCCTGGTGTTCACCGGCGCCATGGACTACTGGCCGAATGTGGACGCGGTGAGCTGGTTTGCCCAGGAGATTTTTCCCGCCATACATGCAGCGCTTCCCCAAACCCGTTTTTTCATCGTAGGTTCCCGCCCGACACCGGTCGTTTGCGATTTGGCGCGTTTACCCGGCATCACGGTGACCGGCACGGTTGCGGATGTCAGACCATACCTTGCCCACGCCCGGATCGCGGTGGCGCCATTGCGTATTGCGCGAGGATTGCAGAACAAAGTACTGGAAGCCATGGCCATGGCAAAAACCGTGGTTGCATCGCCCCAGGCGGCAGAGGGCATTCAGGCCACTCAGGGCAACGAGTTGCATGTTGCTGCCAGCGCCGGGGAATTCGCTCAGCAAGTCCTGACACTGCTGACAGACAAGGCATGCGGACAGATGGGGAATGCTGCGCGGGCGCGAATTCTGGCCAATTACAACTGGGACAGCTGTCTGGCGCAGGTGGATACCCTACTCGCAGACACACCTGAATCCAGTGTTGCGCAGCAGGTAAGCGGCACGATTACCCGCAGGGAAATACATCCATGAAGGAAAACAATTCCCCGGTAATAACGGCCTCCGCTCCCGCCCAAAGCGCCACGCCTGTCATGTCGTGGGGAATGGCAGCGATCCTGACGTTTGCCACCATTGCTGCGATACTGGCCATTTATCAGCAAACCGCGCTGTCTACCATTGCCATCTGGCAACGCTCGGAAACATTCGCGCACGGTTTTCTGATATTCCCCATCAGCCTCTATCTCGTATGGACGCAACGCAGCACGCTCGCCTCCATTACGCCTCGCCCGGATTTCCGCGGCTTGGCGGTCCTGGCCGGATTAGGGTTCGGCTGGCTTTTTTCCGATGCGGGCAGCGTGCTGGTGATCGCCCAATACTGCCTGGTAGCCATGATCCCGGTGGCGGTATGGACGCTTCTCGGCGCGCCGGTCGCACGCGCCATCGCGTTTCCGCTCGGCTTCCTGTTTTTTGCCGTCCCGGCCGGTGAATTCCTGGTCCCGCACATGATGAATTTCACCGCCGATTTTGTCGTGGCTGCGCTGCGATTAACCGGCATTCCGGTTTACCGTGAGGGGACGTTTTTCACGATTCCCAGCGGGCAGTGGTCCGTCGTGGAAGCTTGCAGCGGGCTGCGCTATCTCATCGCCTCGTTCACCCTGGGCAGCCTTTATGCCTACCTGACCTACCGCAGCACGAGCCGAAGGCTGGTATTTGCCGCCCTGTCGCTAGTCGTCCCGCTGATCGCAAACGGGATGCGCGCCTACATGATCGTGATGATCGCCCATTTGAGTAACATGAAACTGGCTTTGGGCGTCGATCATCTCATTTACGGCTGGGTGTTTTTTGGCATCGTGATGATGCTGCTTTTCTGGGTCGGTGCCTTCTGGCGAGAGGATCAGAAAGATCACCGACATAACGAATCCATATCGTCGCCAGGCAAGTTCGACACGCAGATACCGAGCCGCGCTTTTTTCGTGGCAAGCATTGCATTCATTGCCGTAGCCGCCTTGTGGCCCGCCTATTCCACTTATCTGGACAGCCGCCCGGTCAAGACAACGGGACTATCGATCGAATTACCGGACTCGGCCAACGGGTGGGTCAAGCAAAGCAAGCCGCTGTCCGACTGGCAGCCACATTACATAGGGCCGGACGCGTACGTCATGCAAACCTACCGCAAGAACGGCATGGTCGTCAGCGTGTATGTTGGCTATTACCGGACGCAACGCAAGGGCGCCGAACTGATCACCTCGCAGAACTACATGATCATGCAAACGCATCCAGTATGGAGCAATGTTGGCGAAGCACAGCGCGCCATTTCCCTGCATGGCAAGAATGAAACCATCCAGCAGACCCTGCTGCGCGCGCCAGCCCAGCGCTTGCTTGTCTGGAACTGGAACAGCCTGGGCGACACTTATACCGTCAATCCCTACCTGGCCAAGCTGCTCCTGGCCAAGGAACGGATGCTTGGGCAGCAGGACGATGGCGCGGCGATCATTATCGCTGCGCCCTATGAAGACACGCCGGAACCGGCGGCAGCGGCGCTGCGGGCATTCATTCAGGACATGCTTCCGGCCATCCGGGAAAGCATTGTCAAGGTATCGCAGCAACAAGCGGCAGCGGGCTCATAAGGTGAAGCGCAATCATGACAAAACATGAAATCCCGCTGATCGCCCATATCGTCCACCACTTCCGCGTCGGTGGCATGGAAAACGGCATGATCAACCTGATCAACCATATGCCGAAAGAACGTTTCCGCCATGTCGTGATCTGCCTGGACGATTACACTGATTTCCGTGCGCGCATCCGGCGCGACGATGTGGATTTTTATGCCTTGGCCAAACCCGCCGGGCGGGATATTTCGTGGTATTTCCGCTTATGGCGCCTGTTGCGGGCGCTTGCTCCGGACATCGTGCACACCCGCAACCTGTCCGCGATCGAGGGCCAGTTCGTCGCCATGGCAGCCGGCGTTCGCGCCAGGATTCATGGAGAGCATGGCCGCGATGTGTTCGATCTGCACGGCAAGAATCGCAAATACAATTTGCTGCGCAAAATGGCGCGCCCCGTGGTGGGGCACTATATCGCCGTGAGCAGGGATCTGGAGCAATGGCTGATAGACACGGTCGGCGTCCCGCCGCAGCGGGTGAGCCAGATTTACAACGGCGTCGACAGCACCCGTTTCCATCCCCGGGAAGGCGCGCGAAATATCGGTCCTGCCGGATTCGCAGACGAGACCGCCTTCGTCATCGGCAGCGTAGGCCGGATGGCGGAAGTCAAGGATTACCCCAACCTGGTGCGCGCCTTCATCCGCTTGCTGGAAATCGAACCCTCCGCGCGCCAGCGGGCGCGCCTGGTGATCATTGGCGAAGGCGTCTCGCGCGACACCTGCTTGAACCTCCTCCGCGAAGCCGGCGCAGAGCAACTTGCCTGGCTGCCCGGCGAACGCTCGGACGTGGCGGAACTGATGCGCAACATGGACCTGTTCGTGCTGCCCTCGTTGGGAGAAGGCATCTCGAACACCATTCTGGAAGCGATGGCTTGCGGATTACCGATCGTGGCCACGCAGGTTGGAGGAAATCCTGAGCTGGTGGAAGACGCCCGGACCGGCGCGCTGGTACCGGTATCTGACACTGAAGTTCTGGTGCAAACTTTGTTGAAATTTTTTGGTAACGAAAACATGGTCGAATCGCAAGGGCAGGCAAGCAGGGCAAGGATTGAAACACAGTTCAGCATGCAGGCGATGGCCCGGGATTATCTCTCCGTCTACGACAGCGTGTTCCGCTCGGCCCAACGCTGAAAATGCAAAAATCATTAAAAAAGGTTAGGACATGTGCGGCATCGTCGGTATTTTTGATCTAAAGGGGCAGCGCGAAATCGACCAGCAAGTGCTGGCGCGCATGAACCAGACACAGTTCCATCGCGGGCCGGATGAGGGCGGACTGCATACCGAACCCGGCGTCGGCCTGGGACACCGGCGCCTGTCCATCATCGACCTGTCCAGCGGGCACCAGCCCCTGTTCAACGAAGACGGCAGCGTGGTGGTCGTGTTCAACGGCGAAATCTACAACTACGTCGACCTGATGCCGGAACTGCAGCAGCTCGGCCATACCTTCCGCACCCACTGCGACACCGAAGTCATCGTCCACGCCTGGGAAGAATGGGGCGAGGCCTGCGTGGAACGTTTCCGCGGCATGTTCGCCTTTGCCCTGTGGGACCGGAACAAGGAAACCCTGTTTCTCGCCCGCGACCGCCTGGGCATCAAACCGCTCTATTACGGCACACTGCCGGACGGCACCTTCGTGTTCGGCTCGGAACTCAAAGCCTTGCTGGCCTACCCCGACTTCCCGCGCGAGATCGACGATTGCGCCGTGGAAGAGTACTTCGCCTACGGTTACGTGCCGGAGCCGCGCACCATTTTCAACGGCGCGAGCAAACTCCCACCCGCCCACACCCTCACGCTCAAGCGCGGACAGGCCGTGCCGCCGCCCAGGGAATACTGGGACGTGCCCTTCACGCCCCTCGGCCCCATCTCCATGCAGGAAGCAGAGGAAGAGCTCATCGCCCGCCTGCGCGAAGCGGTGCGTATCCGGCTGGTGGCCGAAGTGCCGCTCGGCGCCTTTCTCTCCGGCGGCGTGGACTCGAGCGCCATCGTCGCCATGATGGCGGGGTTGATGAACGAGCCGGTGAACACCTGCTCCATTTCGTTCGGCGACCCGGCATTCAACGAAGCGGCCTTCGCACAGAAAGTGGCGGATCGCTACCATACCCGCCACTATGTGGAGCAGGTGGAGTCCGACGACTACGACCTGATCGACAAACTGGCGGAACTCTACGATGAACCGTTCGCCGACAGCTCCGCCATCCCCACCTACCGGGTGTGCGAACTGGCGAAAAAGCGCGTGACGGTGGCCCTTTCGGGCGACGGCGGAGACGAGAACCTCGCCGGCTACCGGCGCTACCGCTACCACCTGTACGAAGAGCGCATGCGCTCCATGCTGCCGCTGGGAATCCGCAAGCCACTGTTCGGCCTGCTCGGCACGGTGTATCCCAAGGCCGACTGGGCGCCGAAGGTAGTCCGCGCAAAATCCACCTTCGAAGCGCTGGCACGCGACCCGGTAGAGGGTTACTTCCACAGCGTGTCGGTCATGGGCGACAAACTGCGCGACAAGCTCTTCAGCAACCCCTTCAAACTGCGCTTGCAAGGGCACCGAGCCGTCGACGTCATGCGCCGCCACGCGGACCGCGCCCCTACCGACGACCCACTGTCCCGCGTGCAGTATCTAGACATCAAGACTTACCTGGCCGGCGACATCCTCACCAAGGTGGACCGCGCCAGCATGGCCCACGCGCTGGAAGTGCGGGTGCCCATCCTGGACCACAAACTGGTGGAATGGATGTCGGGCCTGCCCTCCTCCTACAAGCTGCACAGCCAGGAGGGCAAGTACATTTTCAAGAAAGCGCTGGAACCCCACCTGCCCGACGATATTCTTTACCGCCCCAAGATGGGCTTCTCCGTGCCCCTCGCAAGCTGGTTTCGCGGGCCGCTCAGGCAACGGGTGCGGGATGCCGTTTTAGGCGAGACGCTGGCTTCCACCGGCATATTCGACATGGCTTTCCTGCGCGAGATGGTCGATCAGCATCAATCGGGCTTGCGCGACTACAGCGCGTCGCTGTGGACGATCCTGATGTTCGAGGCGTTTCTGCGCAAGGTCATGGGGCAATCTCCGTCACAAGGAATAGCTGCCTGATGAAAATACTGCATGTCCTCGACCATTCCATCCCGCTCCACAGCGGCTACACCTTCCGCACGCTGGCGATCCTGCGCGAACAGCGCGCCCTGGGCTGGGACACGCACCACATCACCAGCGCCAAACAGGAAAAATGCACGGTGCTCGAAGAGGATGTGGACGGCCTGCATTTCTATCGCACCCCGCCCGCGAAGGGAAAGCTCTCCGCCCTACCCCTGTTCAACCAGCTCAGCATCATCAATACCCTGGCCAAACGGCTGGACGAGATCGTGCCGCTCATTCGCCCCGATATTCTGCATGCCCATTCGCCTGCATTGAACGCCATTGCCGCATTGCGCGTCGGGCGTAAGCATGGCATCCCGGTCGTCTACGAAGTTCGGGCATTCTGGGAAGACGCGGCGGTAGACCACGGCACCAGCAAGGAATGGGGGCTGCGCTACCGGCTGACCCGGGCACTGGAAACCAGCGCGTTCAAGGGCGCGGACGCGGTCACCACGATCTGCGAAGGCTTGCGCCGCGACATCGTGGCGCGCGGCATCCCGGAGCAGAAAGTCACCGTCATCCCGAATGCGGTGGACATCGAAAAATTTTCCGTCGGCGGCACAGGCGATGCGAGCCTCAGACAGCAGCTCGGGCTGACAGGCCACCGCATCATCGGCTTCATCGGCTCGTTCTACGCCTACGAGGGCCTGGACCTGCTGTTGCAGGCCTTTCCCGCCATCCTCGAGGGCGCGCCCGACGCACGCCTGTTGCTGGTCGGCGGCGGCCCGCAGGATGACAGCCTCAAGCAGCTCGCGGCCGAACTCGGCATCCAGGACAAAGTGATCTTCACCGGCCGCGTGCCGCACGACCAGGTGCAGCGCTATTACGACCTGGTCGACATTCTGGCTTACCCACGCCATTCCATGCGCCTGACGGAACTGGTGACGCCCTTGAAGCCGCTGGAAGCCATGGCCCAGGGCAGGCTGCTCGTCGCTTCCGATGTGGGCGGACACAAGGAACTCATCCAGGACGGCAAAACCGGCGTGCTGTTCAAGGCGGAAGACCCCCAGGCTCTGGCTGACGCGGTGTTGCACCTGTTCGCCGAAGAAGAAAGGTGGCCCGACTTGCGCAAGGCGGCACGGCATTTCGTGGAGGCCGAACGCAACTGGCCAAAATCCGTATCCCGCTATGCGACCATCTACCGCCGCCTCACCGGATCAGGCGCAGAAAATGCCTGAAAGCCCCCGCATCGTGGTCTTCACCACCCTGTTCCCCAACGCCGCCCAGCCGGGCGCCGGGGTCTTCATTCGCGAACGCATGTTCCGGGTGGCCAGGGTGTTGCCGCTCATGGTGGTCGCGCCGGTTCCGTGGTTTCCGTTTCAGGGTTTGATTCGCCTTTTTCGGCCGCATTTTCGCCCGGCGCCGTCCTATCGGGAGATACAGGATGGCATCGAGGTGCTGCACCCGCGGTTTTTCTCCATACCGGGCATATTCAAATCGCTGGACGGGCTGTTTCTCGCGCTGAGCACGTTCGCCTTGATGCGCAAACTCCAGCGCGAGCAGCGGTGCGAGATCATCGACAGCCACTTCGCCTACCCCGACGGTTACGCCGCGAGCTTGCTCGGCAGATGGCTGGCGCTTCCCTTCACCGTTACGCTTCGCGGCACCGAGTCGCGCCTGGCCAAACAGCCGGCATTCAGGAAACGCATGACTTTGGCCATGCAGTCCGCGGCGCGGGTGTTCTCAGTATCCGATTCGTTGCGCCAGCTGGCCCTTGCGCTCGGCATTCCCGAAGCCAGAACGCAAGTGGTGGGGAATGGCGTGGACACCACGAAATTTCATGCCGTCGACAAGATAGCCGCTCGCATCGAACTCGGCCTGCCGCCCGATGCGCCGGTCCTCATATCGGTCGGCGGACTGGTCGAAAGAAAGGGCTTCCATCGCGTCATCGCCTGCCTCCCTGCCCTGCTTGAGAACCATCCGGAGCTGCATTACCTGATCGTGGGCGGCCCCAGCCCGGAAGGCGACATGGGTGCCCAGTTGCGAGCCCAGGTAGCCGAGTCCGGCCTGGAAAAACGCGTCACTTTTACCGGCCCGATGGAGTCGGAAGCGCTGAAGAACCTTCTTTCCGCAGCGGACGTGTTCGTGCTTGCTACCCGAAATGAAGGGTGGGCAAACGTTTTTCTCGAAGCCATGGCCTGTGGCCTGCCTGTCATTACCACCGACGTGGGCGGCAACGCAGAAGTCGTGTGCAAACCGGAACTGGGGGCCATCGTTCCCTTTGGCGACCAGGCAGCGCTGAAACAGGCCCTCTCGGCCGCGCTTGAGCGGAAATGGGAGCGCAGCAAAATCATTGCTTACGCCGAAGAAAACGCATGGGATTCCCGAATTGCCCAACTGGTTGAAGCATTTCGCGAGATCGCTCGACACCACAGTACCGAACGGCCAGCCATGCCGCTGCGCCCACAACACAAGGAATCGGAAACGTGTCGCTAAACCTTTACACCCGCATGGTGTCATCCTGCCTGTTTCCATTGCACGAAACATTAAAACACCATGATACGGTGCAGATCCGCAAGGAAATGGAACGCAACCAGTGGCTGTCGCCCGGCGCGCTGGAAGCATTGCGCGTGGAGCGCCTGCGGACATTTCTTTCCAATGTGGGAAAGCACGTGCCTTACTATCGCGGCCTGTTTCGCGACCAGGCGTTCGACCCTTCGACCGTCAGCAGTCTTGCCGATCTTGCCCGGCTGCCATTGCTGACCAAGGCGATCATCCGTGCCAACACGGAGCAGTTGAAGTCGGAAATCGCGCAAGGGCTGTCCCGCTTCAACACCGGCGGCTCCAGCGGCGAACCGCTCATTTTCTTTCTTGGCACCAAGCGCGTCAGTCACGACGTGGCTGCCAAATGGCGCGCCACCCGCTGGTGGGACGTCGACATCGGCGACCCGGAAATCGTGGTGTGGGGCTCGCCCATCGAGCTGGGCACCCAGGACAGGGTGCGCCAGATCCGCGACAGTTTGCTGCGCACCAAGCTGTTGCCCGCATTTGAAATGTCCGAAGCAAAACTCGACGGCTTCGTGGCGGAAATTCGCGCCATGCGTCCACGGATGCTGTTCGGCTATCCATCGGCGCTGGCGCATATTGCCCATCATGCCGAAGCCCGCGGGCAGCGCATGGATGACCTCGGCATCCGTGTCGCATTCGTGACCTCGGAGAAACTCTACGATCATCAGCGCGAACAGATCTCCCGCATTTTCGGCTGCAATGTCGCGAATGGCTACGGCGGGCGGGATGCGGGCTTCATCGCGCACGAGTGTCCGAGCGGCGGCATGCATCTTACTGCCGAAGACATCATCGTCGAAATCGTGGACGACGCCGGCAATCCGGTACCTCATGGCCAGCCGGGGGAAATTGTCACCACCCATCTCGCCACCGGCGATTTCCCCTTTATCCGCTATCGCACCGGCGACGTCGGCGTGCTCGACGACCAGTTGTGCGCCTGCGGACGCGGCCTGCCGTTGCTCAAGGAAATCCAGGGCCGCACCACGGACTTCGTCGTTGCGCAGGACGGCACGGTGATGCATGGACTGGCGCTGGTCTACGTGGTTCGCGACTTGCCGGGGGTGAAAGAGTTCAAGATCGTTCAGGAAAGCCTGGACCTCACCCAGGTGTTTTTAGTGACCGAAGCGCCTTTCCAGCACGAAAGCTTGCAAACGATCGCAACTGCTTTAAAGCAACGTCTTGGGAGTGAGGTCAGCATTCAAATCGAACACGTCGTATCGATTCCCAAGGAAGCGTCCGGCAAATTTCGATATGTCGTCAGTCATGTAAAAAGCGCGGTTGGTTCACCCGCCGGCACGGTGTAACCGGGGAAACACGATGCGAAGCACACTGGTACTCGCGATTATCTTCCTGGGCGCGGCATGGGCACTGGCGCACCCCTATGTCGGAGTACTTCTGTGGACATGGGTAAGCATCATGAACCCCCACAAACTCACATACGGCGCTGCTGTGGACTTCCCGGTTGCGGCTGTGATTGGCGGCGCCACGCTGGTGGGACTGTTTCTTACCAAGGACAAAAAGAATTATTTCCTCTCTGCTCCTGCGATTGCGCTGATGCTCTTCATGCTCTGGATTTGCGTTACCTATCTATTTTCATTTAACCCGAAGGGCAGCACAGATATGTTGGACAAGGTACTCAAGATCGACTTCATGATTCTTGTGGCCCTGGTCCTCCTTAACAGCAAACAACACATCATCGCACTGGTGTGGGTGCTCGTCATTTCCCTTGGGTATTTTGGCGTGAAGGGGGGAATCTTCACCCTGGCCACCGGCGGGAATTACCGTGTCTGGGGCCCCGGGGGGTTCATCGGTGGGAACAACGAAGTGGCACTGGCTCTTATCATTGTCATCCCCCTTATGTATTTTCTGCGGGAACTGGCCGCCAAGGTCTGGCAGCGCCAGGCGTGGCTGGCAGCCATGTCCCTGACGGCTATTGCGGCCATCGGCAGTCAATCCCGTGGTGCCTTGCTTGGCATCGTGGCAATGATGGTGCTGTTATGGTTGCGTGGACGGCAAAAGATTTTTTTCGGAACGCTGATGATTGTGGGCGGCATGCTTCTGGTGTCCTTCATGCCGGAATCCTGGCATGCCCGAATAGACACCATCGGTGAGTACCAGCAGGATACTTCTGCCATGGGGCGTATCAATGCATGGTGGTTCGCATGGAATCTTGCGAAAGCGAATTTTTTCGGTGGCGGATTCGACATATACAATCCTGGGCCATTCGCACTTTACGCGCCGAACCCGCTGGATATTCACGCGGCCCACAGCATCTATTTTCAGGTTCTGGGTGAGCACGGCTTCGTCGGTCTGGCCCTGTTTCTGACGATGTGGGGCCTGACCTGGCGCTGGGCGGGCTGGCTCAGAAAAAATGCAACTGGCAATCCTGAAACAGAATGGGTCGCAGTGCTGGGCAGCATGTGTCAGGTCAGCCTGATTGGCTATGCTGTGGGAGGCGCTTTCCTAAGCCTGGCTTATTTCGATCTTCCCTACAACATTCTGGTGTTGGTCGTGCTGGCGCGCCGATGGGTCGAAGCCCACCAGCGCGAAAAAAAGAACGACCCCCTGGAAATGCCTCAAAAAAATAAAATGCTCGCAGCAGAGACAATCGAAGTTGCCGCTGACTTCAGGACTTCACCACCGTTACACCACAAGAGACCGCTATGACGATGGAGCGATTGAACAAGCGCTCCGGAGAGCCAGGGGAAACGTTACCATTGGTGAGTGTAATTGTGCCTCTCTATAACTGCGCCGCCTATCTTCATCAAGCGCTGGACAGTGTTTTTAATCAGGGTTACCCATCTTTGGAAGTAATAGCGGTCGACGATTGCTCCAGCGATGAAACGGTAGAAATCATCAAATCTTATGGCGATGCGGTCACGCTGATTCAGCAGGATAAAAATGGGGGCGCAGGGGCCGCGCGCAATCGCGCCATGACTGTGGCACGAGGGGAATATATTGCTTTTCTCGACGGCGATGATGTTTGGTTGCCCGGAAAATTGAACCGCCAGATCAGCTTCCTTGAAACACATCCGGATTTCGATGTCGTGTTTGGCGAATTTTATAAGTGGCTACCTGATGAGCATGGGGTTTTTAATCAACCATCGGATTTATATATTAATGAATCCATGGAGTTGGATGAGCGCTTTTCGGGGGGAATTTATCCCGAGATGTTAATCGACTCATACGTCTGGATAGTAACCGCCGTAATGCGCCGCTCGGTTATTGATAAGATCGGTCTGTTTCGCGAAGATTTGCGTAAAGGCGAGGATTATGAATTCTGGTTGAGGGCGTCACGGGCATGCAGCATGGCGAAATTGCCTGGTCAAGCAGCGCTATATCGGCAGCATCCTTCCAGCACCACCGCTAAAATTTGCGACGCAAATTACGAATACATGGTGGTCAAGGAAGCCGTGGAAAAGTGGGGATATCATGGACCGGATGGCCGAAGCGCCAACATCGGAAGGGTGCGCCACAGGCTTGCCGGCTTGTGCTTTGGTCACGGATATCTGCATTTTTTTGGCGGCAAACCGAGCGTCGCAGCGCAGGCTTTTTACAACAGTTTGACCTGGCGACTTTTCCAACCGAAAGCGTTCGTTTATCTGCTGGCTTCCCTCACCAGAGAAATGTTTTCACCCAAGAGTAAATGGTTTGTTAAAAGTGAGCGACGATGAAACTGTATTATTACAAAGCGCCAGGTGGAAATTTCGGGGATGATTTGAACCCGTGGCTGTGGAACAGGCTTATTCCTGAGCTACTGGACGAGGACGATTCGACCTTGTTCGTAGGCATAGGCACGTTGCTCAATCACCGTGTCCCCGTCGCACCACGCAAACTGGTGTTCGGCAGTGGCGCAGGATATGGCGAGACACTAAAACCGGACTCTCGTTGGAAATTTTATTGCGTTCGGGGACCATTAACCGCAGAAGTGCTGGGATTGGACAGGAAGCTGGCTATCACTGACGCCGCCGCCCTGATCGCCCAGGAAGTCCACGCGCCCGAAAGTCGTTCCATTGTGTCTTTCATGCCTCATCATGACAGCATGTCTCGCGCGGACTGGCGCGCCATCAGCGAAGCCGCAGGACTGCACTACATTGATCCGACATCTCCTGTAGAGGAGACCTTGCAGGCCATCAACCGTTCTAAATTTGTTGTTGCCGAAGCCATGCACGGAGCCATCGTCGCCGACGCACTGCGCGTACCCTGGATACCCATAAAATGTTATTCACATGTCCTTGATTTTAAATGGCAGGACTGGTGTTCTTCGTTGGGCATGACGTACAAGCCTTTCGTTTTGCCAGAAATATGGGATGCTGAACGAGGATTGGGTGCCAAGGCTAAGCTGATAAATCAGATAAAGCGCGGAGGCATGAAGTTAAGGATAGGCGCGGAATGGACGCCTCCGCCGCCGCCAAAAAGTTCCGCCGCGCAATTCGATAGCGCTATCCATCAGTTGAAAAAGATTGCGGATGTCGCTAATACCGAGCTAAGCGAAGATCAAATATTTAACGGTGCATTGGAGCGTCTCCAGGAACAGTTATGGCAATTGCGTAATTCCCATCTGCGCTAGAAATTAGGCAATGACGTCCATTGCCCTCACTTGTAACAGGGCTGCACGGCTTTGCGAACTCAAATACAATATGAATATTGTCCTGCACAACTGCTTCAAGATATGGATGGTCTCCAAAATGATGACAAACTGCGTTGGTAGGATAAGGCTCCGACACACCTGCTTAGTGGCTGATATGGCATTTTCTGACTTGAATCCTCTGCCCTTATGATTGCCAGAATAAAAAGAAAAATCGATCGGGCATGGTTTAACTTCCGATGCTCGGACATTTTCAATACACCGCCCATCAAATGCGACCCAGCTAGCGATGTATTGATCGTCAGCCAGTTACACCACCCCGACATGACGATGTTCATGTTGGCGATGAAATCTTTCGCACGCTTCGTCAAGCCGCAGGGCTTCGTCATTGTGGATGACGGCCTGTTGCCGGAAGACCGACACATCCTTTCCAATCACTTTGACACGATTCGTTTCGTACCCAGCAAGGGTGTTCCTGTAGGCGCATGCCCCACAGGCGGTTGCTGGGAACGACTGTTCACGCTAAGCCAGGAAAACAACGATCATTATGTGATTCAACTGGATTCTGACACCCTGACCTTGAGCGAACCGACAGAAATCCTGGAGTGCCTGGCCCAGAAGCGAAGCTTTACACTCGGCACCAGTACAGGCCGCGAAACGGTCGGGTTTAGCGACGCCGCCCGTTTTGCTCACATGAGCACGAGCAATCATGTGCAGTCTCACGCCGAGCGTGCCCTCGCGAACTACCCTGGCCATGAGCATCTCAAATACGTCCGTGGATGTGCCGGTTTCACGGGTTTTGCAAAGGGCCAGTTATTGCCGGAGAAAATCCAGGAATTCTCAACCCAGATGGAAAAGCTGATTGGCAAAGCAAAATGGCATGAATGGGGCAGCGAACAGGTTACCTCGAATTTCATGGCAGCCAATGCCCCGGATTCACTGGTGCTCCCTGTTGAACGTTACCAGTTCTGGAGCCCAAAAGTAGATAACGCGAAAGCCATGTTCGTGCATTTTTTTGGCGAATTCCGGTTCATGGGGGGTATGTACGTCCGCCAGGCTAGGCGCGTTATCCAGCAGCTATCAGCGTAATGTTGTCGCCTTGCCCAATCTGGCCGGTCGATGGCATGACCAGCAATTTCTGATATCCGTGGGCAAAGTTTCAGAGCACTAGGCAGGATCACGCTTAATTCGACACACGTCCTGAACGCACCACCTCCATCGCCTTGATGTTCGCCAGTCTGGCGGCGATGCCGCAGTTATATATTGATTAACTTTTGAGTGCCCACTATGCCTACTGATGTGCAGTCAAGTTGCAGGATATGCGGTAACAAAAGCAATAACACCAAATATTCGGTGCCTGAAATGATGTTTGGCATGAATGAGCAGTTTGATTATCTGGAGTGTGGAAACTGTGGTTGTTTGCAGATAGCCCAGATTCCGGATGATCTTTCACGCTTTTATCCGGATAATTATTACTCGTTCTCAGGATCTCTCAATTCCCGATTTACACTTGCCTCCTTTGCTAAAAAGCGCAGATTTGCTTATTGCATAGAAGGTCGTGACTTAATAGGCAAAGCTCTCACGATCAAATTCGGCAAGCCTGAATTTGCATCTTGGTTTACCAATACACAAACCCGGTTTGCCGACCGTATTCTTGATGTCGGATGCGGTTCCGGGCGTTTATTGCTATCACTTCGGGATATGGGTTTTATTCACCTTGAGGGAATAGATCCATATATCGCGCACGATATCAATTATGATAATGGCGTGAAGATACTTAAAGCCCATCTTCATAGTCTCGAGAGTCAATATGATTTCATCATGCTACATCATTCATTTGAGCACATGGAAGATCCTCAGGAGGTCATGAAACAACTTTTCAGAATAACGCGTCCCGGTCACTACGTTTTAATCAGGGTGCCTGTTGCCAGCTCTTATGCCTGGCGCACATATCGAGAAAACTGGGTACAGCTGGATGCACCCCGCCATCTCTATTTGCATACTGAAAAAAGCATGAAGCTATTGGCAGAGCATGCTGGATTCCATCTCGATCAGGTTGTCCATGATTCATCGCCCATGCAGTTCTGGGGTAGCGAACAATACCGGATGAACATCACGCTTCGCGACCCGAAGTCCTATATGCAAAACCCACAGGAATCACCATTTACCCAACAACAGATTTCGGAATTTCAACAGCAGTCAGAGGAACTGAATCGCAAAGGCGAAGGCGACCAGGCCTGCTTCTATTTTAGAAAACCAGACACTTTAGCGTCATAAATAAAAATAACGCATGATGCATAACAATTTGAATGTTAGAGGCCGTTTCATCAACGGTGCCTTCTGGATGCTCGGTTCAAAACTGACTGAACGTATCCTGGGGTTGGTCAGCACGCTCATACTTGCTCGCTTGCTGCTTCCCGCGGATTTTGGGTTAGTGGCAATGGCAGCCCCAGTTATAGCCCTCGTTGAATTGCTCGGTGGCTTTGGCATTGATGCAGCACTTATTCAACGTAGAGAACCGACACAGACCCACTACAACACGGCCTGGACAATCAACATTATCTTCGGCGTGCTTATTACTCTTTTCTTATGGATTTTAGCGCCTATAGCCGCCAGTTTTTTCCACGAAGCAAGGCTGGAAAAAATTATTTACTGGCTTGCCATCAACAATTTTGTGCGAGGTTTCTCCAACATCGGCATGGTCAAGTTCCGAAAGGAACTGAATATGGCCCCTGAAGTTATCTGGGTGTTATCCAGGAAGATCACGTCACTGGTTGTCGCCACAATTGCTGCATTATTGCTTGGTAGTTATTGGGCGCTCATTTTGGGCATGGTAGGCAGCACCCTGGTAGGTGTAATAACCAGTTTTATTCTAAGCAAATATCGACCACGGCTAACACTTAAAGCATACAAGGATTTGATCGGGTTTTCTTCCTGGTTCCTGTTGCTGAATTTCTTGAATTATCTCCAGTTACGCACCAATGACCTCATAGTTGGGCGCCTGCTGGGCCCTGCACAACTCGCTTTTTATAATGTATCGATTGATATTGCCGTCCCATTTACCGGGGAAGCCTCAAGCATTATCGCTCGCGTTGCCTTCCCAGCCTTTTCGAAAATTGCGCACGACCGTACCAGATTGAGCGACGGACTAGGGGCTGTACTTTCCGGGTTAGCGATTTTTTCGATACCTGCAGGATTTGGAATATTTGCTACCGATAAATTAATTGTATCTGTCCTTTTGGGGGAACAATGGTTTCCTGCATCGGAAATTATCGGTGCACTGGCAATTAGTACTGCAGCACTGGGAATGCTCAGCCATATTTCAGTCGTCTATATGTCCTTAGGTTTCCCAAAACTATCGACACTGGCTTCCGCGGTGAACGTAACGGCCTTAATAGGATTATCTCTCTTGCTAATCCCTAAACATGGCCTGCTAGCCGTTAACTATGTATTCCCATTGAGTGCAGCCGCTTGTGCCATTTCTCATTATTTTATCCTCCGAGTGATCTTGCCAGAATTCAGACTCAAGAATTGGCTACAAGCTTTTTGGCGACCGGTTACTGCCTCACTTGTTATGTACCTGGCGGTAAACGCCTTTATCTCAGTATTCATGAGCGATAGTACACTGGTAAAAATCGCGCTGTTGCTGGGTGCGATCACAGTAGGCGCGATCACCTATGCGGCATCCATTCTTGCGCTCTGGCGCCTGGAAGGTATGCCAGCAGGTTCAGAAAGCCTGATTGTGAACAAAATAAAGGAAATTATCCTTAACTTGAAGAAACGCCATTCCAGCTGAGAAACAGCAACCATGACGATTAAGCCAAATAGGACACGCGAAAGACAACGCCGCATACGCGTTGCCGCGCTCACAACCGGGAAGCGCGACCCATCTGCTCGCTTCAGAATCCGGCAACATATCGGAGCACTGGAAAATTTTGGCATTGATGTAACCGAGCACTGGCCGGTTATTGATAAACATGCCGGTCTGCCTTCAGTCATTGCCGATCACATTCCTGGTTTCACGCGCAATTTTTTTAATACGGCCTGGTTCATTGCAAAAATGAGCGCCCGCATACCAGGATTGGCAAGTACATACACCAGTGATCTCGTCTGGTTAAATCGCGAGCTGACTGTGGGGAAATACACACTAGAACGATTCATCACGAAACCGTTTATCCTGGACATTGATGATGCCGTCTGGTTGGCCAAGCCTCATGGCGTAAGGACGATCGACACCCTGGGACGAAATGCATGCGCAGTAATTGCAGGAAATGATTTTCTTGCAAGCTGGTTTGCGGGCAAATCAAACAATGTTCATGTCGTTCCTACCGCGATTGATACAGACAGATTCAGGCCTGACATAAACCATGTACGAAAAAACAATAAATTTACAATTGGATGGACAGGCAGTGGCGGCAATCTGAAATATTTATATGCCATAGAACCTGCGATTAAACGCATATTGGAGGAATTCGACGCGCAGATCCTCGTAATTGCCGAGACGCCACCTAAATTTGAATCGATAGATCCACGATACGTCTCTTATTGCAAATGGAGTCCATTGAGTGAGTCTGAGGCACTGCGCGATATAGATTTAGGGTTAATGCCCTTACCTGATAACGACTGGACACGGGGAAAATGCAGCTTCAAAATGCTCCAGTATATGAGCACTGGCATCCCGGTCGTAGTTTCACCCGTTGGCATGAACGTACAAGTGTTGGCACGTGGCGACTCAGGACTAAGTGCAGAGTCTGTGACAGACTGGTATGAAGCAATGAAAGCCCTTATAACCGACCGTCAGCGATGTACTGATATGGGGGAAGTCGGCCGCCAAATAACCCTTGAACATTATAGTAATGAAGTCATTTCCAAGCAGTTAGCCAACATCATTCACGGGCTCAAGCAAAACTAATAAGCTTCTGATTTATTGCTGTATCAGGGCAAAACAGCCTGCTGTTTCGCTATGGGCAAAAGCGGCAATATGCCTTGTCGGGCAGACTGCCTGTGTCTGTTACAGGTTTATCCTGATTCTTCCCGGCAGCATCTGCGCCCGTAGGGGAGCTCATTTTGGAATCCAAGCCCTGCCCGGTTTCCTTGGTATTGGGTGTTTCTGAAATGGGTGGCGTGGCCATGCTGCTGCCATCTGCTGCACCGTTCACTTTTTCCTGCTGGGCGGCTACAGGGCTTCCTGCAGACTCCGCATTCGATGCATTTTCCTTGGTGTCATCTGGAACGGGGTCGGGTAGCGGCGGCACCTTGACACCCAGCTGCTCAAGTCGCCGGCGCAACAGTCTGGAGCGCGGGTCTTGCTCCAGGCCCGACTGCGCTGTGTCTATGGCTTTTTTCCGGTCGCCCAGCGCCAGGAACACATCCGATTTGAGCGCGTAGGCCTTGTCATAGTCAGGCTTGAATCTTAAAGCTTCGTCAATTTTAGAAAGACTGTTTGGATAATCCCCCCGTATCTTCAACATGCTTGCCTGCTCGATCAGCAGGACATGAAAGTACGGCCATTTCTTGTCGGCGGTGTTGGTTAGCACATAGCCGATGTCGCCCATGAATTGTTTAAAATAATATTCGCGCTGGATTTGCCCTTGGGCGCGGAAATACCTCTGCTTAGAAATTAGCGCCCAGCAATAGTGGTGTAAATGCGGGTTGTGTGCGGCCATTTCGTACCCTGGCTGTTCAAACAACGCCACGTATTTCTGGAGAGGCCCGTTGCCAGCGCCAAGGTGTGCACCAGGATGCTCCACGAGTATCAGCTTACAGACAGGAGGCAGCAATGCAATATCGGAGGGAGGAACCGGTTCGTCCCTTACCTTAAGTGCGCTTGCCAGCGGTGGCGTGAATGCAGCAAGAACGAACATCAAGAGTAGATGCCGCCTGCCGCGAACGATGATTTGTTCTATTGCCAGTTTCATGTAAGCACTCCTTGACGATTTATCCATGCGGCTCAAAGGATTATAGGTCGGGTTCCAAGCCGATATGCCGTGCTATCGGAAGAAAATACGGTCCCATTCATATGCTCTTGCCAGAGCTGGCCAACCATTGCACTGTGCGGGTTTCAACCTGACCGCGCCAGGTTTGGCTGGAAAATGTATGGTTTGCCTTCTTCACGGTTTCACTGGAAATTCGGGGTGAATGGCAGAGCTTTTTCCAACGTTTGTCGCGTTGTGTCAATGCAACAAATTCCTGCGCGGTGAGATCGTTGCCACTGAGTATAAACAATATTTCTCCCTGGAAGCGTTTTAGCCCATCAAGCATCCGCTCAATGTAACCAGGACTGCCATGCCGGGGGTCGGAGGGCGCGGCGGCGGTCGAGCTCTCCCCTTTTGCGGCACTCCGTGCCGACTTCGACAAATCGCCGACAGATTTGCTCAACTCGATCTTACCCGACAAGATTTTTGTCCAGAAGGAACGCTGCATCAATCGCGACAGGTAGTAATACTTGAGGCGGACGCGGGATGCGCCGGCCTCGGTGTGCACCCAGGGGTTGAGCAGGATGAGGCGACTGACACGCGTGTCCGTGTGCGCATAGTAGAGCGCGGCCGAGGCGGCATCGCATAAGCCCCAGATCGCAATACGGCGCACTTCAGGGGCATGCTTGAGAAAAGTATCGATCGCCGCACGGATGTCGGCATCTATCGCCTCGAAATTCCGCATATCTCCTTCGCTATCCCCCATGCCGCGGTAATCGAAGCGCATGGAGGCGACACCCTGTCCGGCCAATTGGCGCGCGAGCAAGGTGAACTGCCGGTGGCTTCCCGCTCGATACTGCGGCCCGCCGACCACGATGAGCACACCCGTTTCCGCAGGTGTCTCTGGTTGGGTGGCAATGCCTATCAAGCGACAATCGGCGCAGTTGAAAACGATCGCTTGCTCGGTATATTTCATATGGATCTACTAATAGCTTCTGTTGTCGCTTCTATCAGGCTTGGACATTCGGTTATTTCCTGCGTCACCCAAAAAGGTTCGCCTGATAAAGTACGGGTGTGTACCGTCACGCCGGCAGCCCGCCAGGCATCGACGATGCGCTGGCTGGCAGGACTCGCGGATTCGCCCTCCTCCGCCCCGACCTCAAGCCATTCTACCGGGCAAGGTGACGGTATATCCGCGAGTTTCACGCGTGCGAGGTCCCGAGCCATGGCGCCACCTAACATGTACCCTCCCACCTCGATGTTTTCACCGGCTTCCAGTTTGGCACGCAAATCCTTGGTCCCACTCTGAGCCTGATTACCGCTAAGCATCTCGCTTGCGAGCTTGATGCGCAGAAACTGGTTCAGGTACTGTTCGCCGTTGACGACGGGTTGCCAAAGTATCAGGCGCTTGATGCCGGGAAGCGCGCTCGCCAGTTCGACGGCCAAGCTCGCCCCGGTGCGCAGGCCCCATAAAATGATCGGGCCAGTAGCCTTTGCAGATAACCACGCAAAAGCGCGGCGCGCATCGGCTAGCCAGGTCTCCCATGTAGCGTCACCGAAGTCGCACGCGCTGTCGCCGCAGCCGGTCAGATCGACTTGCAACACGGCGTAGCCTTCGGCAGCAAAACGGCGCGCTTGCAGGGCGGCCATGCGGCGAGACTTGTGCATTTCTTCCGCGAAAGGATGCAGGTAAAGAATGCCGCCTTTCGGCGCTATGTGGGAGGGATAGAGATGAACACAAAACAGCGCGCCACGTTCGCCGCTCAGAAAGAAGGGCTCCATTTCAAAGCCAGCTTGCAGCATGGTCAACTTTTCAGTTTTCCATCCACGAATTCGACCAGGCTACCCAACGTGGCAAAGGTTTCGGCGCTGATTTCGTCGTCATCCACGGTGAAGCCGAAGTGCTCTTCCAGCGCCGTGAGAATAGTGACTACCGCCATGGAGTCAAGTTCGGGCAGTGCGCCGAGCAAGGAGGATTCTGCGGTAAGTGAATCGGCGCGTTGACCGAGTTGCAAGGATCGGGCTAGCAGACGCTTGACATCAGATTGGATATTCATGGCTTATAGGCGAAAAAGTTGATGAAGAATGAGATACCATTCAGAGGCATTAGTCTATTCCATTTGAGTTAAACTCGTCACTGTGAATCGTCGCGCCAACTCCAAATCCGAAGTCACGTTCCACCCTATGGAAGCAGATGGGGCGAACTATCCCAAGGCAGCCGTACCGCTCTTGCCGCCTTTATCCTGGCAGGGGTGGCCGGGTCGCAAGCATGCTGCTGGATCGGCCTTTCTCCAGGGCGCTGAATATTTCATTCAAAGTCGTTACGCGCTGGCGGAGGCAATGCGCCGTGCCGGCGTGCACGCGGGGTTAAAAGTTTTGCTGCCGGCCTTTCACTGCCGCGCCATTGTGGAGCCGGTGTTGTATCTCGGTGCTGAGCCTTGCTTTTATCCGGTACGCGCGGATTTGCGCCCGGATTTCTCGGCCTTGTCCTCCATGATAGGCGGAGATGGCGCACCCGTGGCGGCAATGGTCTTGACACATTATTTCGGTTTTCCCAATGACCTTGATGAGGCGGAACGTTTCTGCGCGGCGCATGATATTGCGCTTATCGAGGACTGTGCACATGCGCTGTATGGCCGGGCCGGCGAGCGGTTGTTAGGCACAGTGGGCAGCTATGCCACTGCCAGTGTGTGGAAGTTCTTGCCGGCACGCGATGGCGGACTACTGCTGGATAACACCGGCGGGCAGCCCGCACACCGCTCGGCTCAGCCCTTGCTCGCTGAAGCCAAAGCGTTGGCGGCAATACTGCAAGGCTGGAGTAGACGCATTTGGCGACGCAGCAGCTTGCCCGTCATTGAACCCTTTGCGCTTTGTGAACAGGCTAAACATGTTGCTGCACAGCCAATGGTTCGCGCATCCGAATCTGGTCTAAAAGAATTCTCTCCCAAGCTGGCCGAGATGGCGGCGCTACGCTCGTCGCGCTGGATTATGGCTCATGCCCCGCATGAGCGTGTCGCAACCCGCAGACGTGCAAATTATCTGCAGTGGCTGGAAGGCATGCGATCAGTGTCCGGCGTAAAACCTATCTTCCCCCATCTGCCGGAGGGGGTTGTGCCTTACGCTTTTCCGTTGCTGATCGACCCTGCAGGCATGGGCTTTCACCGGATTAAAACAGCAGGGATTCCGCTCTGGCGCTGGGAGGATATGGCGGTAACGGACTGCGCGATCTCCCGCGATTACCGGATCAGGCTTTTGCAGTTACCATGCCACCAGGAATTGCGTGAGGAAGAACTCGCCTGGATGATACACACCGTGCAAACATTGCTGACGGCGCCCGACTAATGAGCTGGCAAATCAGTCCTTTGGCAAACGGACTCGGCCAGTGGCGGAGCGCATGGGACGACTTGAACAACCGTCTCTATGGCGGCCATTCATTTAGCGACAGCCGCTTTGTAGAAGCACTCTTGCGCTATTTTGGCAAAGGCTCGGAGCTGTTATGCGTGCATCGCACGGGAGCGAAGATCGATGGTTTGCTGATCGTCTATCCCCGCCGTGCTGGTGTGTGGTCGCAGTTCGTGCCGGATCAGGCACAATCTGCACCTGCACTCCTCGAGAGCACCGACCTGCTTAAGGATTTGTTTGCGGCCTTGCCCGGACGAGCATGGTCCATAGAACTGCTGTGCCAGGACCCCCTTTTTGCCCCCCCAGACTTGCTCCAGGAAGTTTCTACATCACGCCCGCTACCTCATGCATTAACTATGAATGTTGAGGTGAAGGGCTCATTCGATGAGTACTGGAAAAAACGGTCTAAAAATCTCGTCAAAAACATGCGCCGCTATGAGCATCGCGTCAACGATGAATTTGGGACTGCCGAATTGCGGATATTGACTATACCCGGCGAAATGCACGATGCGATCGCGCGCTACGGTGAACTGGAAACCAGTGGCTGGAAAGGCCAGTCAGGCACAGCAGTCAACATTGAAAATACGCAAGGCCAATTTTATGCTGATATCTTGGGCAGTTTTGCGGAAACCGGGCAGGCCACAGTAGTCGAGTATTGGCTGAATGAAAAACTGGCCGCATCCAGGTTGCTGGTTTCAACTCGCGATTTAACGATCATTCTCAAGACGGCCTACGACGAGAGCCAGGCGCAATTCGCACCGGGGCGCTTGCTTCTTAAGGACTATCTAGAGCGTGCCTTCGCGGAGAAGAAAGTCAGCACGGTGGAATTCTATACCGATGCCACGCCGGATCAGCTCGCCTGGGCGACAGGGCAGCGCCATATCTCGCATGTCATGTTATTTCGGTCAGCCCATGAAGCGCGTATGCATGATGCCTACCGGGCAATCAAGAAATTAGTTTCAGGGATTCGCAGCAAAGCACGTGAGTCCGACTTGAAGCATAGTCCAGGCCCTGTACTTGAGTTTCAACGTCACGAAAAAATGTCCCAACTGCCGTCTAGCTGCGAAGCCTTGTTTCATGGGGGTGAACAGGAAAGTTTCGATCTGTCAGCGGACTGGTTCAAATTATTGGAAGCCACGGTATTCCCTGAAAGCAGCATCCGGATTTACGTGCTGCAGCGAGACGGAAAAGTGCGGGGGGTTTTACCACTTCTTTCCAAGCGAACGATGATGTGGCTTAGACAGGCGAAAAGTCTCTCAAATTTTTATTCGTCGTTGTACCGTGTACTACTCTCTCCCGATGTGACTTCCGATGAGTTGGCAGGCTATCTGCGCATGATTTTGAGGGATGCTCCTGTTGATATGCTGCAGTTCGATGCGATGGACCCTGCGCATCCTACGTTTGAACTCCTGGAGTCTGCCATTCGGCAGGCCGGCCTCAGGCCGTACCGTTTTTTTGATTTTGGCAACTGGCATTTGCCGGTACACGGCCGTTCATTCCAGACGTATTTCCAGGGGCTGGCCTCCCAGGTCCGCCATACCATCCGGCGCCATGAAAAAAAGCTTTTTGCGCTTGAGCGCGGCAGGCTGAAAATTGTGACCGAAAATGATGGCCTGGAGGAAGCGATTGCAGCCTGGCACAAGATATATGGCCGCAGCTGGAAGGCCGCCGAGCCGTTTCCGAAGTTTGTTCCGGAACTGATCAGGATGTGCGCTGCTCGTGGTTGGCTGCGTATGGGGCTCGCCTACTATGACGGCGAGCCGATAGCAAGCCAGATCTGGATCGTGAGCCACGGCCGAGCCGCCATTTACAAACTCGCCTACGATGAAAAATTCGCACACTTGTCGGCCGGCACGATACTCACCGCTCATCTCTTGCGCCATGTACTAGACGTAGACAAGGTGAAGGAGGTGGATTACCTGATTGGCGATGATGATTACAAGAAGGACTGGATGAGCCACCGGCGCGAACGCTGGGGAATTGTGGCTTACAATTCTCGAACCATCAGAGGGATAATCGGAATGACAAATGAAATATCCCGTCGATCAATCAGGACGGCGTGGTGCCACCTGAACCATATTCTGGCCACCTTTAAAGGCAAGGCCAAAAATTCCTGCAATATCCATGGAGGCGGGCATGCTGGTCCATGAATTGATCCTTCATCATACGGGCGCGGTGTCCCGGCAAATCGCTTTGCGAGATGGCGGGCAAGAGATCACTTTTGCGGCTTTGGCAAATGAAATCGCATACGCAGCCAATCTATTCCTCGGCCTGGGCATGGACCGCCGGGACCGCGTGGCGGTTTACATGGACAAGCGCATCGATACGGTTGTGGCGATGTTCGGAGCGGCGAAGGCCGGCGGTGTATTCGTGCCGGTCAATCCGCTGCTCAAGCCTGAACAGGTCGCGCACATTCTGAAAGACTGCAATGTCCGCATACTTGTCACCACCCCCGAGCGGCTGGCATTGCTGCAACCGGTGCTGGCGGGTTGCCACGATTTGCGCTGCGTGGTGACGGTCTCCGCTCAGGCGACGCTGCAGATAGCGGGCTTAAGCTGCGTGAACTGGGCGGAGCGGGCCACGGCGCCCCAACGGGCCGCGCATCGGGTGATAGATGGCGACATGGCGGCGATACTCTACACCTCGGGCAGCACAGGCAAACCGAAGGGCGTGGTACTGTCCCATCGCAACCTTGTCGCGGGTGCGGAGAGCGTATCGCAATACCTGGAAAACAGCCCGGAAGACCGCATCCTCTCCGTGTTGCCGCTGAGTTTCGATTACGGCCTGAGCCAGCTCACCACGGCCTTTCGGGTTGGCGCGTGCGCGGTATTGATGAATTACCTTTTTCCACGCGACGTGATTCGCGCGGTGGAGCGCGAGAAAATCACGGGGCTGGCTGCCGTACCGCCGCTGTGGGTGCAGCTCGCACAACTGGATTGGCCTGCCGGGATTGATGAGCATTTGCGCTACATCACCAACTCGGGCGGCGCGATGCCGACCAGCACGCTGGCGGCGCTGCGTGCCAAATCCCCCAGAACCAGGCCCTACCTGATGTACGGCCTGACCGAAGCGTTTCGTTCGACTTATTTGCCGCCCGACGAGGTGGATCGCCGCCCAGATTCCATGGGAAAGGCCATTCCCAACGCCGAGATTATGGTGGTACGGGAAGACGGCACGCCCTGCGCACCGGGCGAACCGGGCGAACTGGTGCATCGCGGAGTACATGTGGCACTTGGTTACTGGAACGACCCGGAAAAGACGGCGGAGCGTTATAAGCCCGCACCAGGCCAGCCGGCGGGGCTACCCATCGCCGAGATGGCGGTTTGGTCGGGAGATACCGTGAAGATGGATGACGAAGGCTTTCTGTATTTCATCGGCCGCCGCGACGAGATGATCAAGACTTCCGGCTACCGGGTGAGCCCGACCGAGGTGGAGGAAGTGATTTACGCCACCGAACTGGTAACGGAAGTGGCGGCGGTAGGGGTCGCTCACCCGGTGCTGGGGCAGGCCGTGGTGCTGGTGATTTATTCGCTTGGCAAGGACGGATCGGTGAGCGAAAAACTCATGGCAGAATGCCAGCGGCAACTGCCGGCTTTCATGGTTCCGGCCCGGATTGTCAGCCGCGATGAAGCGTTGCCGCGCAACCCCAACGGCAAGATTGACCGCAAGAAACTGGCCGGCGAACTGGCTGAAATGTTCGAGGAGAATCCATCGTGAACAGTCCTGCCCGCCACGCCCCGAATTTGTTGTTCCCGATAGTGGATGACTGCCTGCAAATTGGCGGCATGCCGCTTACGCGCCTTGCCGAACGCGCCGGCAGCACGCCTTTTTACGCTTACGACCGCAGACTGATTACGGAACGGGTTGCCCAGTTGCGTGCAGCGCTGCCGCCAGACATTCATCTGCATTATGCGATCAAGGCCAACCCGATGCCGGCTGTGGTGCAGCACCTGGCCGGACTGGTGGATGGTTTTGATGTCGCGTCTGTGGGGGAACTGAAAACGGTGCTGGATACAAGCATGCCGCCTGACAACATCAGTTTCGCCGGTCCCGGCAAAACTGAGACAGCGCTGCGCCAAGCTGCTGCGGCCGGTATTGTGGTCAATCTGGAATCGGAGCGGGAAATGGAAATTCTCGCCCAGGTTGGCGCGTCTTTGGGGCTTCGACCCAAGGCGGCGGTGAGGGTAAATCCGGATTTTGAGCTGAAGTCTTCCGGTATGAAGATGGGGGGCGGTCCCAAGCAGTTCGGTGTGGATGCCGAGCGGGTGCCAGCCATGCTGCAGCGCATGAAGGATTTGCCTGTGGAATTTTACGGCTTCCATATTTTCTCCGGCTCGCAGAATTTACGCGCCGAGGCCATCATGGAGGCGCAGCGCAATACTTTCGATCTCGCGCGGCGCTTGTCGGCTAACGCGCCGGGCCCGGTGAAGCTGCTTAATTTGGGCGGCGGATTCGGGATCCCCTATTTCCCCGGCGAGCAGCCGCTCGATCTGGATGCCGTGGGGGAACACTTGGCCGGGTTAATGCCGGATGCGCGGCTAAATTTTCCTGAAGCCGAATTTGTTATCGAACTGGGGCGCTACCTGGTCGGCGAGGCAGGTATCTATGTGAGCCGCGTGATCGAGCGCAAGGTGTCACGCGGGCAGGTATTTCTGATCACCGATGGTGGCTTGCATCATCACCTCGCCGCATCCGGCAACTTTGGTCAGGTGATCCGCAAAAACTATCCTGTGGTAGTTGGCAACCGGGTGGCGCCCGAAGGCGCCGCGGAACTCGCTTCGGTAGTCGGGCCGCTTTGTACGCCGCTCGATGTGTTGGCGGACAAGATGGCGTTGGGACACGCTCGCGAGGGAGACTTGATCGTGGTGTTGCAGTCTGGGGCATATGGGCTTACAGCGAGCCCCACGGTGTTTCTGGGCCACCCCGCACCAGGAGAGGTGTTGGTATAAGCTACACGCGGTTACAGAAGGGACTCAACTGGCGTCTTCGCAAGCTACTTGGAGATCACGCGGTAGATCGTTTTCTGATCAAGCTTGCCCAACGTTGGCGACCCATGCTCCAAAATCCGGTTTTCATTGGCATCACGGGCAGTGCCGGCAAGACCACGACAAAGGAACTCTTGCTAGGAATGCTTTCCCGACAAGGGAGAGTGATCGGTAATTACGAATCTTTTAACAAGGTCGAAGAGGTTGCAAAAACGATTCTGAGCGTGCGCCCAACGCACGATTTTTGCGTGTGCGAACTGGGTGCCGACAAACCAGATTCACTGAACGAATCGCTTATTATGTTGCAGCCCGGCGTTGGAATCGTCACCTTGATTGCAAATGACCATTTGGGAGCCTTCAGCTCGCGCGACGCAATCGCTCAGGAGAAGGAAAAACTCGTCGTTTCCCTGCCGTCCACAGGGACTGCCGTTCTTAATGCAGATGACGAGCTTGTCCTTGCCATGGCAAAAAACTGTGCTGCCAGAGTCATGACGTTTGGCATTTCAGAGCACGCCGATGTCCGCGCTGAGAATATCGGTGCAGTTTGGCCGGATCGATTGGGATTCACCCTTGTGCATGGCGCTGAACGCATGGAAGTCCAAACCCGGCTTTGCGGATCGCATTGGGCCACCTCGGTGCTGGCGGCGATTGGCGGCGGACTCGCAGCAGGCATGACCCTCGACGAGTGCGCCGTGGGAATCGCGAGCGTTGCACCTTTTGAAGGCCGTATGCAACCTGTGACGACTCGCGATGGAGTGACGTTCATTCGAGACGACTTCAAAGCCCCCCTTTGGACGATGGACTCGTGCTTCGAATTCATGAAGGCGGCACGAGCCAGGAGAAAAATCATCGTCATCGGCGAGCTTTCAAGTGTCGGTCCCAGAAAAGAGTTGAAGTACGCCAAAACCGCGAAACTCGCCCAGGAAATTGCGGATGTGACGATATTCGCTGGCCCATGGGCTTCTGGTGCTCTCAAGGCGCGCAAGCCTGGTGGAGAAGACGCGTTGCGAGTGTTCTGCCACGTCCGGGATGCTGCCGAGTACATCAACTCAATCACGCGCGAAGGTGATCTGGTCTTGCTAAAGGGAACCAACAAGCAGGACCACCTGCTTCGCATCATCATGGCGCGCGCAGGGGAAATCGCCTGCTGGCGAGACGACTGCAAACGGGATTCATTCTGCAATCAGTGTCTCGACAGAACAAAACCTTCTGGCGCGCCTGCCTCGGCGCCGGCCATGATCGTCTCGGATACGGCGCTTCAAGTTCCGCAGTCTGACCTGTACACCGTCGCCCCCAGCGAGCAGGTGATCATCGGTCTTGGCAATCCCGGGGCTGAGCATATCGGTACGCCACATAACATCGGCTATGAGGTGGTGGACCACCTCGCTTCATCATTGGGGCTCTCTTGGGATGATGCTCCCGAGGCCCGGATCGCACGCGGTTCATCGCAAGGCCGAAGCGTGTGTCTAGTCAAAATTCAGATGGCCATGAACCTTACTGGCACGGGGCTGAAGCGGCTGTCAGAATATATGGCGTTCGGCCCCGAACAGTGCATTCTCGTCTATGACGATCTCGACATACCGCTCGGCTCCGTCCGCACCCGATTGAGCGGCAGTGCCGGAGGGCACCGTGGCATCGCCTCCATACTGGAGGCGTTCCAAACCGACGCATTCCGACGGGTAAAAGTCGGTGTGGGGCAAACAGAGGCAAAACTCAATCGCGTTGAATATGTTCTAACTGCCTTTGATGCGGCAAGCCGTGCAGCCGCTGACCTGGCGATCAAGGCTGCCCATGCGCGCGTAATCGAAATGCTGGCAGATCACCCTATAATGCGTTGACCCACGGGTGAGCCTGCAAGTTGGCGTGGCACTTTAGAAATTCACGCGTCTCCTCCGTCAACAATCCGTGGCCATGAACCTGGGCGATTTCCGTACCACCCATATCATTCAGCTCTAAAATGAGGGGGCCTTGGTCGGTCAAGGCGAAATCCCAATGTTGTATTTTCATCAACGGAAAAACGGCTCCGCCGTGGTGGCAGGCTTCCAGAATCTTGCTCCAGCCAGGCAGACGAAACCCTTCGACAGACCGGCCTGAAATCGGGTGTTTCGGCAACACTTCGGTTTTGGGCCAGAATCCACCGATCATCCTGCTCACCTCGCCGGTCGCAAGATCGACGTCTGCCAGCATATTTCCGTACTTCCCGAGACTGAAATTGTCCACATGATTGGGGGGAACGGCAATTTTCCAGATTGCACGGATCGGCTTGACGCCATCTGCGCCGTTGAGGCATATAACCCGTACACCACAGATCGCCGACCAGTTTGTAAGCGCATGGATTTCTGGTGCGAGCTTGAATGAATCTTGAAACAGGAAACCGCACTCGGGTTTGTGGAAGCGGTGGTCGACGGTCGCATCGAGACGCTTCAGGAAACTATCGACCGGCATCGAGCCGCCATCAAGCAGGTTCAGGCTATCAGTCGCAGGGTCATAGCCGGCAAGATAAGCAGATCCAAACCCTTGCTGCGAGTACGCCGGCTTGCCAAACAGCGGGAAAACAGAGGGGTCACGGAGAAAATCGCCCGCAGCTTCCTTGCTCTTGAGATGCAGGCCGAGCGTCTCTGAAATACGTTCCGCACGATGGAAGCAGGCCCGAATCGGGGCAACGGGCAATCCTGCCGAACCTGCGATCACCATGAACACGGATTTGTCCCACGCCGGAAGGACGGCAATCCTTGGGTTGAGGGCGAGACTGAATTTCTGTTGCAAGCGCCAGCCGAGGAAATCCTGGGCGCCACGCCCCATCAGGTAGTCGTCATCGTACAGCTTGTACCAGTAGTAATCTGATATTCCGCACTGCCCTCCGGTGTGTTTCAAGGCCCGAATTTCGCGAAGCTGGGTAAGAAAACTCTTGCCGGTCTGTTGTTGTGCCAGAGATGCCCATTCCCGGTACTCGTCGAGACTTTGCGCGATGCGGCTCAGCCTGCTTCCCTTTTCATTTTGCATTGGTCATCCCTCTCAATATGGCACAGATAATTCTGAATATCGTGCCTGAATGATGCGTCAGGTGTTCACGAGTAATTCTTTGATGGTCGCATCAAGGAATGGAGTTCTTCCGAGGAATTGCGGTACGCCAAGATCCGCTTCGGTATTCAGTTCCATTAACACAGGCCCCTGGCGGCAGAATGCAATATCCCAGTGCTGTAATTTCAAGCCGGGGAAATGCACTGCGGCCGACAAACACATGCTCGTTGCCTGTTGCCAGTCGGGCAGATTTTTGCCGAGCAACTCCTGTTGCGTATCCGGGTGGCGGGGCACTTCGGTCCCGTTTGGCCACAGGCCAGACACAATGCGCTCAATGGAACCGGTATTCTTGTTCACCCAAGCCAGCAGATTTCCGGATTCACCCATGCAGAAATTGTCGGTGATGTTGTGCGCACGCGCCATCTTCCAGAATGCCATGTGTATCTTCGGTCCCTCTTTCGTCATCGCAACGATGATCCGGACACAGCTGGTGGTGCTGCCAATCATTGCTTGAACCTCCTCATGAGGTTGCAGGCATTTTTGAAACAACATCCCGCGATACTGCCTGGTCAGGCAACTTTCCAAGAGATCGGCAAAAAATACTTTTTCCCCCCGGACGTCGATGAAACACCTTAACGGGGCATCGTAGGAAATGAGTGAGTATGTTCCGCGCCCAAAACTGCCATGTATCGGCTTTATGAATACAGGAAACTGGAGGGAATGGAGAAGAAAATCCTCGAGATCCTTTTCGCTATTGAGCGATAGCTCACTACCTATACAGCGCCTGTTCGGTGAGTAGGTGGCGAAAGTATCAGGTATCGGGAACCCGTAATGCTGAAGCAACGCATAGTTAAGAACTTTGTCATTGGCAGTAGCTCGCCAGTAATCGTGGTTCAGATTCTTGTCGATTTCATAACTTGCCTTCCAGCCGACACAATCAAATTTTTGTCGGCCGGAGTAACTTTTGTCGTCGAAGACGCCAAGCTCGTAATACTCTTCAATACCAAGATGACGTTCATGGGAAGACAAGCGCGCGATTTCTGACAGCTGTTGGAAATATGATTTCCCAGTCTGTTTTTTTACCAAAGACGCATAATTCAGTAACTTTCCAAGCTTAGACATCTTCATCACATCTCCCACGTAGCTTGCATCCGGTTTTTTCTGCTCGAAGCTTGAATCCAAATTGATTCCAGAGTCTGTGCGCAACCGCACACTGTAGCCATGCGGTGCCGCTGTGAATTACCGAACAAGCGGATGAGCGACTGGTTCACGAGTCCTATTTTTCATCAGGGCCGTTACGCGCAGCGACGCAGATTGTCCAGCAGTGCAGGAACATAACGGCTGGGGTTCAGGTGCCATGGCGTAAAGCGGGGCAATTGAAACAGATCGCTTGTCTGGGTGGACACCCCCCGTTGGGTCGATACTGCAGCGTCGAAACCAAGCTCGCGCACGATGGAGACCTGCCACGGCAGATAGTCCGTGTCCGGTTTGCCGTTTGGGTAGGCAAACAGCGCAATTTTTTCGCCCAAGGTAGTTTCAAGAAACTCCTTTCCTTCAGCGATTTCCTGGTGCAAGGCCGAGTCGTCGAGAGTAGCCAGTATCGGATGACGCGAGGTGTGGCCGCCGATCCCCATGCCTGCGGCGTGCAATGCCTTGAGTTGCTCGGTGGTCATCATCAGGTCGTTTGCTAACGGAATGTCGCTGACCATGCGTGCCAGTTCAGCCACTTTGTCCTCACGCTGGTCCAGCGGCAGGTATTTCACCTTGGGCAATATCTTGTTGATGGCGTCGCGCTTGGCCTGGGGATTGTCCACGTCATGCCGGCCCAGCCCCAGCGCACTGAGGTCGATCCCGTCGCTGCTGCTATGGCGAATAGCCTCGATCACGGTGTCGTTGAACATGCGGCCACCGTTGAGATAAGCCGTAGCGATAAAAAATGTAGCATGCAAGCCATGTTTTTTCAGGATGGGTGTGGCGAGCGTGAGGTTGTCCGCGTAGCCATCGTCGAAGGTAATACAGACGGAACGCGCAGGTAGCGTGCCTGCATTCAATCGAGTGACCGCTTCGTGCAGCGGCAAAACATTGAACACCAACTTGAGGCGCGCCATTTGCGCGTCGAATTGTTGCGCCGTCACTTCATTTGGAAAGATCGGGTCGGTCTCCGCAAGCACGCGGTGATAGATGAGTATGCTCAAGCGGGCGCGAGTGCCCGCCGGCGAAAGCCGATTCCCGATGAATTTATAGGCGCTATTAACAAGCATTAATCTTCCGGTCCGTTAAGCTGAATATTTTACTAAGGCAAGGCGTTGCACCAAGTGCATAACTTAGTGAACTATCGCACCCCGCTTACCTTATCTTGGCGGTAGGCCAACTGGGAAAACGACAGAGGGTGTTACCTCTGCTCTCCCATTGTTGGAGGCACATTCATGGTACTGGGTCGGCTCCATGGATTTGACCTTGGATTATCTGAGCACCTTATTTTTCCGATAACCTGGTGACACTTTTGCATTCCCACGCCCACGCATGCTCAATGATTGAGTCCAGCCTATCGAACCGCGGCTGCCATCCGAGTTCCGCACGCGCCCGTGATGCATCCGCAACCAAACGCGGCGGATCACCTTCACGGCGAGTTGCATCAATGACGGTAATCTTACGCGCCGTCACACGCTCCGTTGTGGCGATAACTTCTGCCACCGAGAAGCCGTTGCCATTACCCAGATTATAGGCGGCGCTGGACGCGCCTTTCATGAGGCGCTCCATGGCGAAGAGGTGCGCCTCACACAGATCGACAATGTGCACATAGTCTCGGATGCA
Source organism: Sulfurimicrobium lacus (assembly GCF_011764585.1). Lineage (GTDB taxonomy): Bacteria > Pseudomonadota > Gammaproteobacteria > Burkholderiales > Sulfuricellaceae > Sulfurimicrobium > Sulfurimicrobium lacus. Next base: position 1,478,503 of record NZ_AP022853.1, on the reverse strand, counting down.
TGTGCCGTCCGGGGTGTCATAATCGCGGCCGAATACCTTGATGTCCGGCGCACGCCCCGAGGCTGCTCGCAGGATCAGCGGGATCAAATGTGTTTCGGGTTCGTGACGTTCACCCAACTGCCCTTCGGGGTCGGCACCGGCGGCGTTGAAATAGCGCAGCGACACTGATTTAAGGCCATAGGCGCGGTCGTAATCTTCCAGAATCTGCTCCACCATCCATTTGGTACGGCCGTATGGATTGATCGGGAGTTTGGGGTGATCCTCGGGGATCGGCACGGCAATGGGATTGCCGTACACAGCGGCACTGGAAGAAAAAATGAAACGCTTGACGTTATGCGCCACCATCGCATCCAGCAGATTCAGCGTATTGACGACATTATTTTCATAGTATTTGGCAGGGTTCTGCACCGACTCGCCCACCTGAATAAAGGAAGCGAAATGCATCACGGCGCCGATCTTGCGTTCTCTGAACAGCTTGTCGAGAAGCGCGCGGTCAGCCAGATCGCCAAGAACAAACTCACCGCCCAGCACTGCATCTCGATGGCCACTAGAGAGGTTGTCCAGCGTCGTTACGCCATATCCTCGCCCGAGCAGCATTTTGACCATGTGCGAACCAATATAGCCCGCACCGCCGACTACAAGTATTGTTTCTTCTAGGTTCGCCATCTGTCTCAATCCTGACCAGCCCTCACCTGGCGACCATTGCATAAATAACAGCGGCTCGCACCCGTACCGCCGAAATCGAAGCTGTCTTCATGGCAATGTTCATTTTTGTTGTGTTTGCGGGCCATATTCTCAATTCCAAATCCGGGAACATTTTCGCCTCCTGCAACCGGTAATTAATTGCCGTTTTTAGGACAAATCGGCTGCAGTTCCGGGGACAATCCCTGCGCAAACTCCGCAAAGAGTTCAGGATGCTGTCGCCGGATACCTTCTTCCATCTCCGCGATTTCGGCCAAATATGGCGTAACCGGGCCATAGTAGTCGATTTCCGGGCCAATGGGCTTGAAGCCGAACTGGTAGCGGTGCAGCAGCCTCAGCAGCGTTTTTTCCATTGCGGCAAGCCAATGGGTAACTCCTTCGCGTTTGCTGAACTGGTACATCGCCCGGTAAAGGCCCAAAACAAGCTCCGGCCTGCTCCTGCGACGGGGCGTCTCACTATCCTTCGGTAGCGTTGCAATCACGTCTTCGGTCCCGGAAAGACCATAGAGACCGTCATTTGCGCGCCGCCGGTACGATTTGGAAACAGCGAGCCTGGAAATCTCCACAGAAGCGATTCGCGCCTGGTTGGCCGGGTCGGCGAGATATTTGTACTCGTCAAACAACTCACAGTGTTCCAGCAAGGGAAAACCTTGCGCGGAAGGCAATACCAACCGAAGCGTGCCCACCAGCACCCCTTCCCGGTTGATCGCTCCGACATGAATGGCATGGTCATCGTAAGGATCGATTTCCAGCCTGGATGGATAGTTTTCGGGAGAGAGGAACTGCTGTTCGTTGCAGTAAACTTCGTAGCGCAACCCGTAACTGTCCTGCAGATAACGGGTATGGTCGATGACGCAGAAATCGAAATAGGATTGGGGCGCATCACTTGGGGATGCTTCGGAATTCTGCATATTCTTTAATCTCCCAGCCATCCATCATTACATCGCTGTGAATTTCAGAATATCCGACTATCATGCTCGGCGCAAGCGATCAAATCATGATTGACCCAGCCTCCTGACCCAGTCAGGGCGGGGAGTAATAGTTGAACTTGCGCTCGTAATCCAGAGTCATTCCGTAAGGAAACTGCTCATACGACCAGACTCTGACCTGCTCGAATGAAACGGACCCGGGAAACTCGGCAGCAAGGCGTTCCTGCAAGTCGTCCGCGTCCTGAATGCCGCGCCTCAGTTGAACATGAATCACCATCTGACCCTCTTCATATTCCAGGCGGAACGCCCCGGTCAGCCTGTCTGCAACATCTCTTTGTGCATAAAGTGCATCCTTGTATTGCCCGACATGGCTTCCGTCAGGCAATCGATCCTTCGCGCGACCTTTCAGCGCGATAAGCGGAAGCGTCAATTTTCCCGGCGGCGGGAGGCCAGTGCTCTCACAGGCTCGCGCGATGTCCTGCGGCGAAAACAGCCGTGCGATGTCCCCAGTCTGATAACGCAACAGCGGCAGGGGGGTCTCAAGATCATTCATGGACACGGTCAGTTCTCCATATCCCATGTCATCAGTGCCGACAGTCTCGACGTGGCAACGCAGCGGATTGTAGACAAAAAGCATCGGCAGCGGCGCCGCTTCCGGCAAGAGGCCGAACAGCGCTGTGAAGAACTCTGGATTTGCATGCGCAAGGCGGCGCAGCCCGATGGTTTGAGGTGTTTCGTAAAAGAGATTCAAACCGAGTTCGCCCACACCCATGGAGGAACCGATCATGCCACCCGCCGGGTCGTCAGCATTGAGATGAAAGTGATCGGCAAGATAGTCCCGGTAATGTTCGCCGAACGTTTCCTCGCCGATAATCAGGTGCACCCGCTGTTTTCCCCAGTCGACGCCTTTGCCCCGCGCATAATCCGTGACCAGTTTGAAGAACAAGGGGTCGCCGACGAAGATGATCTGTTCAAAAAACGGCCCAATCTCGGTAGCAAGGGATACCGCCATGTCCTCGCGCACGCTGGTTTCCGCCACGGTCACGCTGTTCGACGAGAAGCGCACGCCCATGGGCAGGCAATTGATAAGCAGGGTCTTCTTGCTGTCTACCTGAAATGCGTATTCAAGGCCCAGATCAATCGCATCGCCGGCATATTTAGCCTGAGCGCGGGTACTGAGGCCGTAACCGAAGCGTGCGCCGTGTCCGGAACTCGTCAGCACTCCGGCCAAGTCATTCAGCGCACTTGCCACGCACAGTTCAGCCAGGCGGAAACGGGCGAAGGTATTGGTTTTGTTCAGCGGGGGGCAACGCGACTGAAAATCGGCTATTGAGTGAATATCGCGAGGATCGACGCCATGCTCGGCCAGAATCTCCCGGTATGCAGACACATTCGATGCCGCTCGGCGGAATGCGCGCAAAACTTTTTCCTCGCCCTGGCGCAGCAATGTTTCAGGGCTCGACCTGGCCAGTAGGGCAAGCATTACCCGCCGCAGAATTTTCTTGTGCCAAGTCATCGTTCGCGCCGTTTAGCTCGTTATTTCATTTTGTTGGGTAATGATCACACGTCGGGCGTGAATTCCACAACATTCGCCCCCCCCATTCGTTGCGCTGGAGACATTGTGGATGCGCAGTGAATGTTCGCGCCAGTTAGGCAACACCCAGGTTAGAAACTGATCATTTATCCACTTTTTCTCTGGCGATCGCCGGAACCAGTTCGGGCTCAAGCCCCTGAACAAACTCCTCGAGCATATCCGGGCATCGCTGGCGGACACCCGCTTCAATATCGGAAATCGCGGCGAGGTACGGTATGACTGGGCCGTAGTAATCCAACTCCGGGCCAATAGGCTTGAAGTCGAAATTGTAACGTCGCAGCAGCCTCAGGAGCGTTTTCTCCATCGCCGCAAACCAATGAGTAACGCCCTGTCGCTTGCTGGCCTGATACATGGCCTTGTACAGGCCCAATATTATTTCCGGTCTGTGCCGTTGATGCGCCACCTCATTGCCGTTGCGCTCGAAAGCACCACCATCTTCCTCGCTTGCAAGATCATAGAGGCCGTCATTTTTTCGCCGCCGGTACGATTTTGAAACCGCCAGCCTGGAAATCTCAGCCGCGTAAAATTGATCCTGCCGGTCAGGGTCGGCGAGGTACTGGTATTCAGGAAATAGCTCGCAATGCTCGAACAAGGGAAAACCAAGCGGAGACGGCAGCACCAGCCGCAACGTACCCACCAGCATCCCTTCCTTGTTGACCCCGCCCACGTGAATGGAATGTTGATCGAAGTAATCCGTTTCCAATCTTGAGGGGTAATTTTCGGGCACCAAAAAGCCCCTCTCGTGGCAATAAACCTCATAGCGCAACGCATAACTGTCGCGCAGGTTAGCGGCATTATCGATCACCGAGAAATCGAAGTGCGATTGGTGGACCGCTTCGCTATTGACCATTTAGTGTCTTCGCTTTGCCGATTTATTTGCTATACGTTATATGAGTTATATCGAAAGATACATGTTTATCGACAACTCGCATCATGTCCATCTCAAGAGAATACCTTCGCAGAAAACCACAACGCTGATGCAAAGTGTGGCGAGTTGGACGAAAAGTGAGTCCAATCTCTTAGCCTTCCATTGTAGCGCGACGATCCTTGTGGATAGATGACAGCAATTTAATTAGGCATTTTCTTTTTACTGCAACTTCTCCATTGCGTCTCCCTGGTCTCCACCTTGCTTGCAAAAGCGAGTCTGGACGCGCTATACAACCACGGAAACAAAACTCGCCGCAGTAGAGTTCGGTCAACGCGACAATACAATTCACACGGGCAAATATCTTTTGCGCCCCGCATAGCCTGTCGAATTTACTTACACTTCCCACTTCGGAATAACCTTCCGTGTGGACATGCATTATTTGTTCCACCAAGCTTTTCTAGTTCCCCATGCGCAGAGCACAGTTTGCGACATACCAAAGACATAAATTCCATCAAAAATCCGTCGACTTTTCTTACACGCCGCATAACAACAGAAATATCGAAAACAGTCATGTTGTTTAAATACAGCATATTACACAGCGTGGCATACCAGTTGCTTTAGTTGCAATCGTAAGCAGAAGGCAAGTGCGTTACAGACCGCTGCACTTTCGTTAGAAAACTTGGCGAACTAAATTTTTAGGAGAAGGAACATGAAACTCAAGACACTTCAAAAAGCCTTGGTAGCAGGTGTGCTTGCAATGACCTCTGGCTATGCAATGCAGGCTAGTGCAGCACCGATCTTTTCATTCACTGAATACGGTGGTTTCTCGCCGGACGTTCCTGCTGGTGTAGTTTATTCTGGTGCGGTAAACGACCCGCTCAGCCATCCCACTACAGTCTATAACACGATGAGCTGGGTTGCAGGTCAAACGCCTCAAAGTTCACTGGTCCTCTCGACAGTAACGGGTCCTGCCGCTTTGCCTGAAAACACATGGACGACCATTTCAACATTGACGCATAACAATATCGTTATCCCAAGTGCGTTCAACTGGAGTGGGCAGGATGTCTGGGGTCGTTTTATCATCACGGATAGCAACGGCGGGCCATCAGTAAGGCTGGACAGCGATGACGCCATCACGCTCTCTTTCGTCGAGACACCAAATCAGGCTCCATGCCCCTCGCCAAACCCCAACGGTTCTACCTGCGATGACCACTTCACATTTACAGCTAATGGTCTTAACAGCCTGGGATTTGCTGCGAACGATGGATCTCACTGGATAGCAGACTTCCGCCTGGCGAATTTGGTCAATGCGGTGCTAATTTCCAGCACCGTCTATACAGCTGAAGCCAATTCAAGTCATCTCGACGTGCAGGCCATGGTCCGTCAGGTTCCAGAGCCTGCAACCCTGACATTGATGGGTCTGGGTCTGCTTGGCCTCGGTTTCGCCAAACGGCGCAGGAACAGCTAAGCGACTTAAAGTCGTCTCCTGCTGATGGAAAGGCGGCCTACGGGCCGCCTTTTTTTGTAGCCTCCCCGCGCTCGCCCCCCTAACTACCTGTCGGATTTTTTTACACTTTCCGCCTTGCCATGCCTTTCCGCCCACATAAAAAACCCATAAACGACAAATATATCTTTTATATACATAAATATACGTAGTCTGGTACACAATTTGCTTTATTGCCAATCGTATAAAGACCAAAAGTAAATGGGGAAACAAACCGTTTCCCTTTCGCTGGCAAATTTAGCGAAACTTAATTAAGAGGAAGAATTAATGAAACTCAAGACACTGCAGAAGGCCTTGGCTGCGGGTTTATTTGCGATAACTTCGGGCTTTGCCATGCAGGCCAGCGCAGCACCCATCTTTACATTCACTGAATATGGCGGTTTCACGAACATGGTGGCTGGCGCCGTTTATTCCAACCAGACTGTCGGGGCCGCCAGTCTTATTCCCGCTGTAGCTCCAGTCTATGGCAAGATGAGCTGGGTTGCTAATTCAACCCCTCAAAGTTCACTAGTTCTCTCCACAGTAACGGGCCCTGCCGCCTTACCTGAAAACACATGGACAACCATTTCAACATTGACGCATAACAATATCGCTATCCCTAACGCGTTCAGTTGGGGGCCCCAGGATGTTTGGGGACGGCTCATCATCACGGATAGCAACGGCGGCTCATCCGTAAGGCTGGACAGTGATGACCCGATCAGACTTTCATTCGTCGAGACGCCAAATGCGAATCCGTGCAATCCCAATCTCATCGGCCCTCTCTGTAACGATCATTTCACCTTTACGTCTATTGGTCTTAGCAGCATCGGATTTGCTGCGAACGATGGCAGTCACTGGATGGCAGATTTTCGCCTGGGGAATTTAGTCAACGCGGTAATGGTTGGAAGCACTGTCTATACGGCCGAAGGCACATCAAGCCACCTGAACGTGCAAGCCTTGGTCCGTCAGATTCCAGAGCCTGCAACACTGGCATTGATGGGACTGGGTCTTCTTGGACTCGCTTTTGCCAAACGACGCAGGAACGACTAGTCATAACTGCTTATGGAAAAGCGGCCTGCGGGCCGCTTTTTTTATAGCCCGCCCACTCGTCCGTACCTCCCCGGAATCACTTTATTATTCACAGCACCGATCCATCTCATGGCCTCTAGGCAAGTAATGAATGCACTGCGCCAAGGAATATCAACGCCACGGCTTTTACGAAACTGAGACAAAATTCAATAGTAAGAATATAGTTCGTATTCCAATATGATATGAACATGCAGAGTGCCTTCCGGTTGAATTGAACACAAAATTCTTTCCCGATATAGCCATGAAATCATGATGGAACGGCAGTCCAGTGCGTTCGGGAACTATCTAATCTGCTATTCATCCCAGCAGTTGAAACCATGGTGACAACCGATTCCCCCGACATTAGGAGAGAAAAGCATGCCTAATTCCAGAAACAACCTGATGAAAACCACCTTCATTCTGTTTGGCGCGGCCCTGTTCATGGGTGGTCTCACTTCCTGCGGCAAGACGCAGACCGCCCAGACTCTGGTTGCCGATGCCGAGCAGCTTCAGCAAAAAGGCGATCTCAAGGCCGCCATTATCCAGCTCAAGAATGCCTTGCAAAAGAACCCGGATGATGCAAAAGCACGCTATCTCCTGGGCGTAATGTACGTCAAAACAGAGGACCACAAATCGGCCGAGAATGAACTCCGCAGGGCTTTGAAGCTGGGCATGAGTCCTGCCGTGGTGGTGCCTGACCTGGGGAAAACCCTGCTCGCCGAGGGTCGGTTCCAGAGCGTTCTGGATGAAACAAAACAGATCTCAGGAGAAAAGGCTTCGGCTGAAATTTCTAGCTTGCGTGGCAATGCATATTTGGCTTTGGGCAAGACCAAGGAAGCCAGGGAATCATTTGAGCAAGCGCTGAAGAACAAGCCCGGACACCCTGATGCACTTATCGGTATGGCCAAGTATTCGCTCACAGAGAAAAATATTGAAGACGCAACGCGATTTTCAGAGCAAGCGGTAAGCCAGAACCCGCAGGACACTGATGCCTGGCTTTTCAAAGGCGACTTGCTGCGCGCACAAGGGAAAACTGAGCAAGCCCTCGCAGCCTATGACCAGGTTTTAAAAATACAACCAGGCAATAAGTCAGCCAATATAAACAAGGCCTTCCTGGAAATCGCTGCGGGCAAATTCGACGCAGCCAAGGCCAACATTGACGTGGTACGCAAGGCGGCCCCCAATAGCCTGATCGTATTCTACAGCCAGGCGCTGCTCGATTTCAGCCAAGGGAAGCCTGCGGCCGCTTTGGACTCCCTGCAGCAGGTCCTGCGCACCGCACCAGAACACATGCCCAGCATACTGCTGGCTGGGGCCGTGCAATATTCCCTGGGGTCGATGCCTCAAGCCGAACAATACTTGAAAAAATATCTGGGAGTAAACCCAGGGAATCTTTATGCCCGCAAATTGCTTGCGTCCACCCTGATGAAGGACCATCAGACACAGGATGCATTAGATGTACTGTCCCCGGCGCTCACGGATAAGCAACAGGATGGGCAACTGTTCGCTCTCGCAGGTGAATTGTATATGCAGGCAGGGGACTACACCAAAGCGACTGATTATTTTACGAAGGCCAGCGCGCTTGCCCCGAAATCGGCACAACTCCATTCTGCATTGGGCTTGAGCAAGCTTGCTCTAGGCGAAAACGACCGTGCTGTCGCCGAAATGGAAGCAGCGGTGGAATTGGATACCAAATCACCCAAGGCCAGCGTTTTCCTGGTGATGACCCATCTTCGACTCAAGGAATACGATAAGGCGCTCAATGCCGCAAAAACAATGGAAAAGGAACAGCCTGACAATCCCTTGGCCTGTAATCTGAAAGGTGCGGCCTATATAGGCATGAAAGATTTCGTTAATGCTCGCGCAAGTTTCGAAAAAGCGCTTTCCATCCGGCCCGCCTATTACCCGGCAGTGATGAACCTGGTACAGCTCGATCTGCAGGAAAAGAAACCTGAGGCCGCCAAAAAGCGCCTAGAGGCAATCCTCGAAAAAGACAAAAAAAATGTTGAGATAATGACTGCACTGGCCCAGCTTGCGCTTTCCCAAGGACAAATCAAGGAAGCCACGGCCTGGCTGGAAAACGCCAGCAAGGAAAACCCCGACGCATTAAAACCGGCCATGGTGCTTGCCGCCCATTATTTGCGCATAGGAGATAAACAGAAGGCGCTGACGCTTGCAAAAAAACTTGAGGGTTCCAACCCCAGCAGCGCAGAAGTTCTGGACATTCTGGCACAGGCACAATTCGCCAGCGGTGATAAGACGCGCGCACTGGAAACGTACACCAGGCTCGCTGCCTTGAAACCGGATTCCGCCCAGGCCCAGTTCCGCATCGCCGCCATTCACATGGCAATGCAGAACCAGACCGAGGCATTGAACGCCCTGAAAAAAGCGCTGGTAATACAACCTGATTTTCTCGATGCACAGTTGGCCTTGGCGACTCTAGTGGGCAGCCAAGGGAATCACGACCAGGCACTCGAAATTGCCAAGCAGATCCAGAAGAAAAACGGGAAATCCCCAGTAGGTTATGAGCTGGAAGGTAACTTGCTGATGACGCAAAAAAAACCGGATCTTGCCGCGAATGCCTATGAACGAGCGTTCACAATTGGCAAGACCGGCCCTCTCATGATGAAACTGCATGCGTCCCTCACACAGGCTGGCAAAGGCAAGGAAGCTGACGTACGCCTGACCCAATGGCTGAAAGACCATCCTGGCGATATTACGACCCGCATGTACCGAGCAGGAATTTATCTCGCCAACAAGGAAAACAAGGCAGCCATCGATCAATATCAGACTGTACTGCAGCAGAACCCGAACTATGTCCCGGCACTGAACAACCTGGCTTGGCTCTACCAGCAGGAAAAAGATTCCCGGGCTCTGGAATACGCCAAGAAGGCGGACCAGTTGGCACCCAACAACCCGGCGATACTGGATACGCTGGGTTGGATTATGGTGGAACAAGGCGACACAACGCATGGACTTCCGAACCTGCAAAAGGCAAGCACTCTCGCACCGGAAGCGGCGGATATCCGCTACCATTTCGTGCTTGCCCTGGTAAAGTCCGGCGACAAGGCCAAGGCACGCAAGGAACTGGAACAACTTCTGGCCTCCGGGAAAACTTTTTCCCAGATTGCGGAGGCAAAAGCCTTATTGAAGCAGTTATAGCAAAGCCGGGCGACAGCTGGAATTCGCATAGGTTAAGCCCACCCCAGCTGGGCGCTCAGGCATGACCGAAAACAATGACAAAAACCTGCCACCCGCACCCGGATGACCGTCGTGCCTGAGCTGCCGGTCACCCATCAGCCACTTTCTGGCCAGTCGACGCAGCGCCGTCGCAGGTCCGGTCCTCGCGACGGGGAAAGCACAGAAGCACGCCGCTTCCTGCTGCCCTTCGCGTTTATGTTTACCGTCTTCGTCATTTACGGCAGCCTGGTTCCGCTGCATTTCCAACGGCATGCCTGGGAAGAAGCATGGGCCCTATTTAGCAACATTCGCTACCTGAATCTGGGTATCGGATCCCGTGCCGACTGGGTCGCCAACATTCTGCTGTTCGTACCTCTGGCATTTTTGTGGTTAGGCGTCTTTTGGCACGCAAAAAGCATTGTCTGGCGCATCGTGGCAACATTATTCGTGCTTTTAACGTGCGTCAGCCTGAGCGTGGCAATCGAATTTGTTCAGATATTCTTTCCCCCACGCACTGTTTCACTGAATGACATTTACGCGGAAACCATCGGCGCCACTGTAGGTGTCTTTCTTTGGTGGCTTGTCGGCGCATCTGTGACCCGGTGGTATTTGGGCTGGCGTGCCGCGGAAGGGCCAATGGGATTTGCTCAACGGCTGCTCTATGGTTACCTGTTTCTGTTGTTCGGTTACAACCTCCTTCCGCTGGATTTGACCATCAGCCCGGCAGAAATCTATCACAAGTGGCATGCAGGGCGAATTTTCCTCATCCCTTTCATTAGTGGGCAGACCGAGCTCGTACCACGGCTTTATGGCTATCTCACGGATGTCTTGATATGGATTCCCGCCGGATTGCTGGCTGGCCTTTGCTCCAGGCACAAAACAACGCAAATCTGGCTCAAGCTGACTTCCGCAGCAGCCTTGATCGAATTTCTCCAGATTTTCGTGTACACCCGTGTCACCGATACGACAGACATTTTTACCGCCGGCATCGGCTCAGCAATCGGTATATGGTTGGCACTGCGATGGCGACCAGAGCAGCCTGACGCGGAGCAGCCAGAAACGGGGGCAAATACGGGCGGACTTGTCGCTGGCACGCTCCTCTGGTTAGCACTGATCTTTGTGGTGTTCTGGTTCCCCTTCGATTTCCGCACTGATGGCGCTTTTTTACGCAGCCGCATCGACGAGATCACGACCCGGGTGCCCTTTGCCATCTATTATTTCGGCACCGAATACCGGGCAATAACGGAAGTATTTCACAAGGTGGGTTTCTTCTTTCCGCTGGGTATGCTGTTCGTTCTGCTTGGGGCAAAAGTTCGCACAGCCCCGCCCTTACTCAGGAAAATTGCTGTACTGGCCGGTGTGGCAATTGTTGCCGCCTCAGTGGAGGTGGGGCAGTTATTCCTGCCCGGCAAATTCTCAGACCTGACCGACTGTGCCCTGGAAATGGCCGGAGGTTGGGCGGGGGCTGCGCTCGCATGGCGAATTCTGTCCATGCGCCACATCCGACCTGCGCATGTAACTGCGCCGCCGCGCAAAAATCCTTGGCTGTTTGCGGGTGGCCTTGTGCTTATGCTTGCGTTATTGCTGCTGGCTGCGAAGTTTATCCCCACGGTGCCCTACAACGTGCGCAAGCTGATCGCAGCAGAGCATCCCGTCGTGTCTGCACTGGCCCTCGCTTGCGCGATTGCGTGGCTACTCGGCTTCCCGGCCTGGGCGGCCATGCATCTTGCAACAGGCTCACACCGACCGACCCGCATGCTGCCATTGCTGCTGATCCACGGGATCGGCGCCTGGATTCTGTTCCGAATTTCAGCACCGCTTGAAATGATTCATAAAATCGTCGGAACGCCGATTCTTGATTGGCCTTGGGAATGGGAATCGATCGGTCGCTTCCTTAGTCTGTTTACCCTCTGGTCAGTGGTTTCATTCGGCGCTGTCTTGATTTCCGTGCGGACCAGGTTGCCCAGGGCCGGTGGTTTTCTCCGGGTTTGGGCGGTCGCCACGCTGGCCTTGCTGCCTGTTATATATGTTGTCGTAATCAAGGAAGCGGCAACTGACAACCTTGTCGAGCTTCTTGTCGGGGGCGGAGCGCCCATGGCATTCATGTGGGTAGCCGCCGGTGTGTTCATGCTGGCTCTGGCAGGCGCTCAACTTGCCTGCGCGCTGGGATCCGGCATGCGCGTGGGAGCCATGCGGGGGCTGCTATGGGGCGCAACCTCGTTTCCTTTGACCTATTTCGCTCTGCACGCAGGGTTTGAGCCCTACATCATCAAATATGGCCAGGTTTTTTCCGCTTTTCAATTTCTTTTGAGCCAGGATCGAGCGCACTATGCAGCGCCCACTGAACTCCTGCTGCGCTATGGCTTCGCGCATGGAATATTGCTCTTCGCCATTGCCGCAAGCCAAGCACCATTTCTCGGCCACATTGTTTTATCGAACGCAAGCCGAACCAAACCCGCTGCGCCAAAACAGGAAAGACGGCTTGGCCCGAGAGGCACTTAATTCGGGAAATTTCTGCAGCAGACCGCTAGCGCTGCCGGTACCATTGTTCCAGCATCATCAACACCCAGACCATGGTGCCGTGGTAGCCGGCATGCTCGTCCAGATGTTCCCCCAGCAGCTTATCGATGAAATCGGCGCGTATGATGTGGCGCGATTTCAGATCGGTCAGGCTGTCGGCAGCCAGCGCCTGCAGCGGCTTGTGGTCCTGGAGCCAGACACCAAAAGGCAATCCGAAGCCATGTTTTTGCTTGGTGATGATCTCGTTTGGCAGAAAATCGCGCAGCGCTTCCTTGAAAAAATAGCGGAGCTTTGTCCCCTTGAGTTTGAGCTCAGGTTCCAGCCGCGCCGAGAAGGCCACCATTTCGTCGTTTAGAAATGGAAACGCCACCTCCATCCCGGCCATTTCGCAGGCTTTGACCACTTTGGGAAGATCGTTGTCGGCGAGAGTGAACTTAAGGTCAAGCGCAAGCATATGGTTGATCAAACTGTGCGCATGGGCTTGGCCGTATGTTGCGTTCAAACGGGAGAGCGGCTGCCCCGCGTCCGCAGTCGCCAGAAAATCCCGCGTGAACACCTTTTCAGGGCCATAGCGCTCCAGCAGGTTATAGGTTTCCAGACGCGCCGGCATCGGCACCGAGGCCTGCTCGATGTAGCTGCGAGCCTTGCGCAACAGCGAAACCCTCTGGCCACCGGGAAAATTGTACACGAGGGGTTCGAGGACCCCTTTGCGCAACGGCGAAGGGATACGTTCGTAGAGCGAAAATATTCGCTGCTTGGCATACCGCTCGTTACCGCCGAACAGCTCGTCTCCCCCGTCACCGCCCAGAATCCTGCTCAATCCATCCGCTCTTGCCATGCGTGCGCAATAAAAGGCGGGCACCGCGGAAGCGTTGCCGAAGGGTTGATCGAAGACCGCCGCAATCTGCGGAATGGCCGCCACCACATCATCCGGCGTAACGTAGTACTCGTGGTGCTGGGTAGAAAAATGCCGTGCCGCGATACGGGCATAATCCATCTCGTCATAGCCATCGGCTTCAAAGCCGATGGAGTAGGTCCGGGCGGGCTCGCCACTCACCGCACCCAAAATCCCTGCAATCGTGGAACTATCCGTCCCGCCGCTAAGAAAGGCCCCCACTTGCTGTGTTCCAACGGCTTCGCGCACGCTTGAGTGCAATAGCTGCAGAAATTCCTGCTTGAGTTCACCCATAGGCAGCTTCTGATCTTCCAGAAACTGCATTTCCCAGTATTTCCGGGTTTCCGCCTTTCCATTCCTGTAAATGAGATATTCGCCGGGAAGAAGTCGCTGCTGGCTCTTGTAGACCGTGCCGGCACCCGGAATCATGTGGAAATAGACGTAGTTATATAGACCCTGCGGATCGATTTCCGACCTTGCCAGCGGGTGAAGATTAAGAGCATCTGCTGAAGAACCGAAAACCAGGCATTCGCCCGAAACCTGGTAAGAAAGCGGGTTGGAGCCCATGCGGTCGATTGCCAGAAGAGCTTCGCCTGCGTTCTCGTCCAGGACGCAAAGAGAAAATGCGCCTGACAAATCCGCACAAGCCTGCCCACCTTTCGCCCGCCAGCCATCGGCCAGGATTTTGGCCACTCCCTCTGCCCGCGCCATCTGCGCTAGCCGCGCATCCTTGAATCCGACTTGGCCCCATACTGCGACCAGAAGGCCCTCCTTCTGGTAAACATGCGCGCTCTCGCGGTTGGCAGAAACCGCGAGGGCGCTCTCCCCCCCCGCCAACGACTGAATGCTGCTGGCGTCGAAACGAGCCAGCGCTCCGGCCATTTTCTCGACCAGCTGACGATTATCCGTTGCCGCGGCACCATGGCCGATCCATCCGCACAGGCCGCTCACGACGATTTCCTGATTTTTTCGATCACTTCGGCCCCTTTATGCTCCGCTAGTCTCTTACTTGATCCCATGACGGCTCATCAGGTCATAAATCGTGGGGCGGCTGATGCCGAGCAGTTCTGCTGCCTTGACAAGATTGCCATCCACCCTTGCCAAAGCCTTCACCAAGGCCTTGTATTCGGCTTCTTCACGCACTTGGCGCAGGTTGATGGGTTCTTCCATTGCGGGTGAATCCTGCAATCCAAGATCTTCTGCGCTAATTTGTGGACCGTCAGTCATGATTACTGCACGCTTGATACAGTTTTCCAATTCACGCACATTACCCGGCCATGAATAGCTTTCGATCGCGACCAGCGCCTCCTGACTGAAATTCAGCGAAGAACGCCCCTCATGCGTACTGAACTTGTTCTTGAAGTGATGCGCCAGCAGCGTGGCATCGCCCACCCGGTCCCGTAAGGGGGGAATGGTTACCACGATCTCGCTCAAGCGGTAATAGAGATCTTCCCGGAATCGCCCAGCCACGATCAGTTCTTTCAGGTTCTGATGGGTGGCGCAGACAATACGCACATCCACGGGAATTTCTTCTCGTCCCCCGATTCTTTCGATCACCCGTTCCTGCAGAAAGCGCAGAAGTTTCGCCTGCAAAGCCATGGGAAGATCCCCCACCTCATCGAGGAAAAAGGTGCCCCCATTGGCGAGTTCTATTTTACCCAGGGTCTGCTTGGCCGCACCGGTAAAAGCGCCTTTCTCGTAGCCGAACAGCTCACTTTCCAGGAGGTTTTCCGGGATCGCCGCACAATTGATGGCCATGAAACGCTTCCCATGCCTGGGGCTTAGCTGATGCAACGCTTTCGCCAGCACCTCCTTGCCCGTTCCGCTTTCACCCAACAGCATAACAGTGGCATCGGAAGGAGCCACTTTCTCCACGTTACGACATACCTTGGCCAAGCTGGGATCCCGGCTGATAATCCCGGATAAAGGGGAATCGGATTGAGTCTGCAGTAGACGGCGGTTTTCCTGCTGCAGCGCATTCAGGTAGAAGGCCCTCTCGATCACCAGCCCCAGCATCTCGGGGTCGAATGGTTTTTGATGGAAATCATAAGCGCCCATTCCGATGGCTTTCACCGCATTGGCGTGATCCTGATTGCCGGTAAGGACGATCACCTTGGTGTCGGGTGCGAGCGCAAGTATCTGCTTCAGGGTGGCCAAGCCTTCGGAAGCGCCGTCCGGGTCGGGGGGAAGTCCTAGGTCCATGGTTACGACCGCGGGTTCGTAGCGCCTAACCTGCGCCAGTGCACTTTCCCGGTCCCCCGCCACCAGCACTTCGTATGCGTCAAAGCTCCAGCGTAGCTGTTTTTGCAAGCCGGGGTCGTCTTCGATAATCAGCAGGTGTTTTTTGGTTTGGCTCACTGGTTCCCTCTTGCCGGTTATGCGGCTTTCTCGACAGCGTGGTTCTGATTGCAAAGCGGCAAAGTCATGCGGAAGGTCGTGCCGATTGACGGCTCGCTGGTCACCTCAAGTTTTCCGCCAAGTTCGTGGACATATTCCCGGCTCTCAAACACACCAACGCCCATGCCTGCCGATTTCGTGGATTCAAAAGGTTTGAACAACCGCTCGCGGATAAATGCTTCGCTCATGCCATGCCCCGTATCCTTGATCTCCACGATTGCGGCATCGTTATCCTTGGTCAGGCACACACGTACTTGGCCGTCTCGCGGAATGGCTTCCATGGCGTTCTGTATAAGGTGCCCGATTATCCGTTCGAGGCGTGCCCAGTTTGCCATTACCATCTGACCAGGCTCCAGTATTTCCAGCACCGGCTTCGGCTCGACAGCGGATTTTGCTGCCACCGCTTGCTGTAAGAGCTGGTCGATAAATAGCGGTGCCGGCTTTTCGATGGACGCTCCGCTACTCAGTTTTTGCAGAAGCCGTTTCATTTTCTGAATGGAAAGATCCACCGTCTCGATCATATCTTTCTGGAACTCGGGATTATTCTTGTGTTTTTCGGCGTTGGAAAGCATGAGGGACAACTGGGAAACAAGGTTTTTCAGGTCGTGCACCACAAAGGTGGACATGCGATTGAAAGATTCAAACTGACGCGCCACCATGAGCGCCTTGTCCGCTTCCTGTTGTGCAAGGTAACTTGCTGCCTGTTTGCCGGCGATTTTGAGCAGGTCGCTCACCTCCCAATTCAACCTGATTTTGCTCCTTGGCTGCGCCAGTACCACGAAGCCAAACAGCTTCCGCTGCTGAATCAGCGGAACCACCAGCCAAACCTTGGGAATGGAGCGCAGCCATTGCGGCATGGCAATTACTCCATATTTTTCAGGGCTTGAGTCGTATTCCTGCAAATCGATCACCCACTGCTTGTTTTCCAGGAATTGGCAAAAGGAACTATTTGCCGGCTCGTCCCCTTTGGCCAAGGGCATATTCCAGTGCACCACGAGTTCGCAACTACCGGATTCCCGGTTGATCCACAAAGCCCCACCGGGACTTTCCACCAACTCGGCTACGGCCTGGATGGTGCGCTCCCCCAGTCCATGTCCGACCTCGGACAGGGTACGGGTAAAGCGCAGCCATTCCTCGCGATAATCATAGTTGTAAATAAAAAAATGCTTGCTGATGAATACTTTGAGCCATGAACGCAAAGTTCCGGAAAAAAGCACCCCCATTAGCAAAATCACGGCACCGAACAAGAATGCCGCTTGCAAGACCGTCCCCCAACTTCCGCCGAAAAAACGCAGGTAGTAGCCGGTCGCGGCCATCGCCAGCAAGTAGAGTGCGGCACCGAACAGGGCCGCCGAATGAAACAGGATGCGACGCGACAGCGAAATCCCCAACGACCACTGCGGACTGCGTGCAGCCGATACTGCGATAAGAGGAACGATCAGGGCATTGACGATCCCTCGTGCTGCCCATATTTCCGAATTCACTTGTCTGAACAACATGGCGTCGCTGTACATGTAAAAATCATAGGCGAACACGCCGCCGATACCCAGGCAAGCATATTTTATCCCCCAGCGCTGCTTGGCAGGGGTGTTCCGGTAGAACTGCTCCACCAGGATCATGCCCATGATTGCCATGGCCACACGCCCGGTGACGAGCGTCATGAAAGCTAGCGTTTCCTGAGGCGGCCCGCTTCGCCAGTGAATGAATATGGTCGCGACAAGAAGCAACAAATATATAGCCGCGATAACTGCGGCAAATGGTCTGGCCCTTTCAGTGGCGGAAGCCCCCGTCTTCTGGAAGGGCTCCAGCAACATGATCAGGAAAATTGACCAGCCGGCATTGCGAAAGATTTCCAGGACATCTGTCAGGAACGACAAGGGCTTTCCCCAGGCGACCTGGTAGGCAACCGTCGCAGCCCAAAGCGCAGAAAGCAGGCAGGCGATGGTCAGCCTTATCCCATGAAGCCGACCGCGCCAGCTGGTCAGCAGGAGGCCGCTCAAGAATAGAAACGCGAGTGCCGCGATGGAATAACTATATGCCGCAACGCTTGTCAACATGGAAAGCCGAGTCCCGAAATCATCTCCCGCCTTTACCAAACAGGACTACCTGGACAGTATCTATCAATATGATTATATCCAGGAACAAACTGTTGTTCTTCACATAGTACAGGTCGTATTGGAGCTTTTGTATGGCATCCTCGACCGACGCACCATATTGATAGCGCACTTGAGCCCAGCCGGTAATGCCCGGCTTGATGCTGTGCCTCACATTGTAATAGGGTATCTCCTCGCAGAGTTGTTTCACGAAGAAGGGGCGTTCCGGTCGGGGTCCGACAAAACTCATTTCCCCCCTGAGGACATTGAGGATTTGAGGAAGCTCGTCGATTCTCAATTTACGGATGATCCGCCCCACCTTCGTGGTGCGTGGGTCGTTCTCAGCCGCCCATTGCGGCTTCCCTTCCTTCTCGGCGTTGTTTCGCATACTGCGGAACTTCATGACCATAAAGGGGCGACCGTCCTTGCCCACTCTTTCCTGACGATAAAGGATGGGCATACCGTCTTCGATAACGACACACAGGGCGGTAATCAACATGATGGGAAAGGTGGCGATCAGAAGGATTATGCTTGCAAATAAATCGAAGCTCCTCTTTATGCCGGCACGCAGGACCCCCTGGTCAAATCCCCCACCGAATACCAGCCAGCTCGGCTGAAGCGAATCGACCCGGATCTGGCACACCTCGCGCTCGAAAAAGGACGCGGCATCGCTTACTTTGATTCCATTCAGCTTGCATTCCAGAAGGTCCTGAATGGGAAAACTTCCGCTACGCCGGTTCTGTACCGCCACCACGATTTCATTCACGTTGTATTTCTTTGCCATGGATGGCAGCGACCCACTCTCCGGTAATACAGATGAAGAGGGCACAAGACATTCTTCATTGGGCATCGGGACAAAGCCAACGATATTGCCTTTGTGGAAACAATGATTATTCCAGGCCAGATCCCCGCATTCCTTGGCCACGGAGCCCACACCCAAAACCATGATGCGCGGCGAGAGGAGTCGGAGATCGGTCCACCGATAAAAAACAAGTCGCGTCAAAAATATTCCCGAGGCGGAAAGAAGCATGATGATGCCCAAAATTCCGCGGCCGAAATACAGATCCGGTGCCAAGTAAAAAATCAGGGTTATGAGTCCGAATCCCAAGACAAGCGCGGGCATGAGGTGGAGCAAAGTACTCCTGAAATCCTCACGGTAATCCAGTTGATACATCCCTAGTGCAGTCATGCTCAAGAGCATCACGAATACAAAAGTGCTTGCCTGCGGAAAAAGACTTAGATGCTCAGTGGCAAAAGGCTGCGCTATTTCCATGAACCGGATAGAAGCGCCCAAGTAGACTGAAGCCAACAACACAAGCACTTCAATTGCAAAAAGAATGATTCCTGTGATTGAGACGTAGTGATTGGCAATCCGAAACATTCCATGCTCCTCACGAATTTTTATGTGCCCTGGATTCCACTCCTGCCAAGGAACCAAGGCTCGTACCGCTCAAGATGAGCATCTATAAAGGACAAAAGGGTTCCCTCCTATCCAATTAGTTACCGATGTCCATCTCGACAGCACGGCATCAATATGCCGTCATTATAATCCAATGAATTTGACATATTGACGAACGATCTGATTTTTATAGTTTACGTTTGGCAACGGCATATACCGCAGGCGAGATCGAAGATAAGTTCATAACGATGATGTTTCGTCCAGGACCAGCCAAAGATCAAGTCGGCTTCTTGTCTTGTTTAAGGCGCAATAGTTTTCATGTTGTTGGTGCAGCAACGCAAATACCTGATGCAGAATTTAGAGCGAAATTAACCAGGGGCACAGGATCGCTCACGCTATAAGAGGCTAGAGAAAAGGTAGTAGCATGGCGATAGGGTGTTGAATGTATATTCATACTGCTCCAACCATTAAATATACGCTTCGCAAATTGAGGTCAGGTTGCGGCCAACTGCTGTCTAGAACCGTTGAAATCGCACAAACCATGTCACGAATTCACTGTGAGATGAGTTCTACTTTCCTTGAGATTATTTTCGCTGCAACAGCTCGCGCACATATTTACTGGGAATCGCATAAGTAATACCGCTCGGATGGCTCAAAGCGCTTTCCTTTACCCCTTTCACGAATACCATGTTGATAATCCCGTAGACCATCCCTGTTTCGGGGTCGTAGACCGGGCTACCGCTGTTGCCTGGATAGGCTGTTCCATCAAGCTGAAAAACCGTATATGCCGATTTTTGTAGTTGGGCGAGCGCTTTTACGTCCAATTGTTTTGAATTCAACGCCGGCAATACGACAGGGGTAATCGAAGAAAGCATTCCGCGGTGGGTCACTGGATGAAATCCGAGAATCATGCCGATGGGAAATCCCGTAAACGCAAACATTCGGCCTTCCCGAACCGTTTCGGAATCCCCGATCTTCATTGCCGGAAGGGCTTCACCGCCGATTTTGAGCAGTGCAAGGTCATGCTCCTTGTCAAGGGCGACACGAACTGCAGTCCTGATCTCAGGCTCCTTGGCCCCTCTCGCCGCGATTACGACCAGAGACTCCATCCCATCGACATCGAGTACCGTTGGAACCACGTGCGCATTAGTCACCACCAGCGATCCGTCACCCACGACAAAACCCGTTCCCATGAAGTTCAAGGATGGGCTGCGTGTTTTCTGGAAAGTGCCGATGCCGACGATCGACGGCTTGACGGCTTCTATGGTTCGAGAAAGGTCCTCACCCCAAAGCGGGCTGGCGAAGAAGCACCACAGACACAAAAGGGAATTTGAAATAAAGCCGGCTCGGGTATTCGACAGCATCTTGATATTCATGGTCACCTCCATGCATGCATCAGACGAAATCTTGCTGGGGTCATCGCAATCCCAGCTTGAGCATCAATGATCGAGTAAGGATCGACAGCTTACCTAAATCATCATATCAGTGTAATCCATAAAAGTAAGCCCGACCTATCCCGGACACCCAGCGAAATATTGTCGACGCACAACATTGAAGCCCGCATGGATATCTGTTAGATTAAATTCAATATGACAATTACAATGGATTATTCATTATGAGCATCATTGCCGTGGTGGGTCTCGGATATGTGGGTTTGCCCCTGGCCGTCGAATTTGGAAAAAAGCAGAGAACCATCGGTTTTGACCTGTCAACCGACAAGGTCAACAACTATAAGCGATGCATCGACCCGACCGGAGAAGTTTCGACCGCAGACCTCCAGGCAGCAAGCCATCTCACAGTCACCACCGACCCGACAGAAATTTCCCTGGCCGACCATATCGTGATCGCGGTCCCAACGCCAGTAGACATCGCCCATCAGCCCGATTTCAAGCCGCTCGTCGGCGCCAGCGAAACGGTCGGTAAACACATGAAACGCGGAGCGATCATCACCTACGAGTCCACGGTTTACCCCGGTGCAACCGAAGAAGTCTGCATTCCGATTCTGGAAAAACATTCCGGCATGAAATGGAAACAAGACTTCCACGTAGGATTCTCTCCCGAGCGCATCAACCCTGGCGATAAAGAACATACGCTGACCACCATTTTAAAAGTCGTATCGGGCGATGACGCGGACACCCTTGAGAAAGTGGCGAAGCTATACGAAACCATCATCACTGCCGGGGTGCATCGTGCATCCAGCATCAAGGTCGCCGAGGCCGCCAAGGTCATTGAAAACACCCAGCGCGACCTGAACATCGCGTTGATGAACGAGTTGGCCATCATTTTCGACAAGCTGGGAATCGATACACTGGAAGTTTTGCAGGCGGCCGGTACAAAATGGAACTTCCTTCCCTTCCGCCCCGGTTTGGTGGGAGGCCACTGCATCGGCGTCGATCCATACTATCTTACCCACAAGGCGGAGATGATCGGCTACATTCCCCAGGTAATCCTGGCAGGCCGTCGCATCAACGACAGCATGGCAAAGTTCGTTGCGGAACAGACGGTTAAGCAGATCATCAAGGCCGGATTCCACGTAAGGGGCGCCAAAGTCAACGTGCTTGGCCTGACCTTCAAGGAAAACTGCCCTGACCTGAGAAACTCCAAAGTCGCCGACGTGATCAAGGAACTCCAGGATTATGGCATCGAAGTTCATGTCCATGACCCTGTAGCAGATGCGAAGGAAGCCCATCACGAATACGGCCTGGAACTTGAAACCTGGGAGAACCTTCCACAGGCGGATGCGATTGTCGCCGCAGTTTCACACCGGGAATTGCTTGCCAGGCCTCTGAGTGACTTCCAGTCCAAGGTGTCCAATAAGGGCTGTTTTATTGACGTAAAATCCCAG
Organism: Sulfurimicrobium lacus; assembly: GCF_011764585.1. Lineage (GTDB taxonomy): Bacteria > Pseudomonadota > Gammaproteobacteria > Burkholderiales > Sulfuricellaceae > Sulfurimicrobium > Sulfurimicrobium lacus. The sequence continues at coordinate 1,456,530 of NZ_AP022853.1, read as the reverse complement.
TTTGACCAGGCCGCGCTTAGCAAGGCAGGACTCAGTGTCTGGAGACTCTAAAGTTAGGGGTAGCTGTACATGACAAGATTTCAAGATGCCCAGCAACATTTAAAGGGTCACCAATACCACTGGCTGATCACTGGCGTTGCCGGCTTCATCGGGTCAAACCTTCTGGAAGCATTGCTCATACTGAACCAGAAGGTGACCGGGCTGGACAATTTCTCAACTGGCTACAGGCACAACCTCGACCAAGTCCAGGCGTTGGTGGGAGCGGAAGCATGGGAAAATTTCGACTTCATTGAAGGGGACATCCGCAATCTCGAAGATTGCGTGCGTGCCTGCAAGAATGTGGATTATGTCCTGCATGAAGCCGCCCTGGGATCCGTACCGCGTTCCATCGAAAACCCTATCCTGGCCAACGAGAACAACATTACCGGCTTCCTGAATATGCTGGTAGCGTCTCGCGACGCCCCGGTCAAACGCTTCGTTTATGCCGCGTCCAGCTCCACCTATGGCGACCATCCCGACCTTCCCAAGGTGGAGTCGGTGATCGGGAACCCGCTTTCTCCTTATGCGGTCACCAAATACGTCAATGAACTTTACGCCGATGTGTTCGCCCGCTGCTATGGAACCGAGTCCATAGGCTTACGTTACTTCAACATCTTTGGCCCACGGCAGGACCCGAATGGTGCCTATGCCGCGGTAATTCCCCAATGGGTGGCCGCGCTCATCAAGAATCAAACCCTTTATATCAACGGAGATGGCGAAACCAGCCGAGATTTCTGCTTTATCGACAACGTCGTTCAAGCCAATGTGCTCGCAGCGCTGGCCGACAGTCCGGAGTCTACCAACCAGGTTTACAACGTGGCGCTCAATGAACGCACCAGCCTCAATCAGCTCTATGAAATGATGCGCTCGCTGCTGCTGGAGCAATTCCCCCACCTGAATAACCATCGCCCACAGTATGTGGACTTTCGTGAAGGAGATGTGCGCCATTCCCAGGCCGACATTTCCAAGGCTGGCAGATTGTTAGGCTTCGAGCCAACCCATCGGATAGATCAAGGGCTCAAGCAAGCCATGGACTGGTACGTCGCACACCTCTCGCCCCAATAAAGAGTTGAGAGGCGGACGGTTGTTATCAAGCCCTATTTGCTGTAGCTGACCTGCACCACGGCAAACGACGATGTCTCCGTTGCGTTGGACTGGTAGGGGTGCGTGGGCTTTCTGTAGAGACGCGTGACCTTTTTCACGTAGTCCCTGGTCTCGGGATAAGGCGGAATTCCGCGATACCGTTCCACCGCTCCCTCCCCCGCATTGTAGGCTGCAGCCACCAGCGGCACATTACCCCTAAAAAACGACAGCAGCCATTTCAGGTAGGCCAGGCCACCCTTGATATTTTCTGCCGGGTCGAAGGCATTTTTGACGCGGAAGCGCTGCGCCGTTTCGGGGATGAGTTGCATCAGTCCTTGCGCATTCTTGGGCGATATTGCCCGGACGTTGAAAGCCGACTCTACCGAGATGATCGCCAGGGCCAGCTTTGGATCCACCTCGTAGCGAGGCGCCAGTTGATGAACCAGATTGACGATCGGGCCTTGGGGGTAATTTGCTGCACCTGCGTGATCAGCGTCGTCATAGGCATCGTCCGCCGGTTTCTCGGGCAACAAACATGCAGGCAATGGCGTTGTGGTATTCGCCTTGGTGTAGCGCATCATCACTCGAGCATACTGATGCCCCTGTTCGGCCGCCATCGCGAATAATTGTGCGGCCACGCCATCGTCCTTGGGAACGCCGCGGCCATTGGCATACATCCAGCCGAGCGCGTACTGGGCGTCGGCATAACCCAGACGCGCGGCCCGGCAATAAAGGTCTACGGCCTTTTTGTAATCCTGTTGCACACCTTCGGCATGTTCGTACTTGACTGCCATATCAACCAAGGCTTTGGGATTATCCGAATTCTCGGACGCCTCCGGCATGGTTAATGGCGAATTGGGTTCAGCCATGGCCCCCGAACCACCACCACACAAGAACAATATTGTCAGCACTGCCAAGGACTTGCTTGATAAAGCCATTGCAATGCCCCCCATATTTTCCAACTTCGACAAATCTGTAATTATTGCGCCCACGAATGCTTTCCCCTGCATTGCGGCAGCAATGACATAAAATTGATTCCGACTCGTTCATCGTTCAGCATTTTCTGTTCCAACGTTTACAACTCGTTGTATTTATGGAACGCATAGCCAGGAAGGGAGATTAATGACGAAGCATCACACTACAAGTGTAAAAGTTTCCGACATATATTTTGCCGGCAGACCGTTTACCTCAGCTTTGCTTATTCAGCCTTGGGTGAAAAGAAAGCCTTGTGAAATAGATGGCGCGCGAGCAGCAACGGCGGCATGCGCAGCCAGTTAGAACGGACATAGAGCATCCAGCGCGCGCTGCCCGTCAAGCCATCGGAGCAACTCGGGTGAACGGGCATGAGCGCGCGAGTGAAGAGGCTATCCATGAGGGCCAGGGTGAGCCGATTGGGGCGACCGGTGCTGGCAGCGTCCTGCACATCGACTGGGATGGGTGTGCGCAGGAAAAGCGTGGCATAACGCAAGGCGTAGAAAAGGGGCCGCGTCAATTCGAGTTCCCGCGCCCGTTCAGCGAGATCAGACCAGAACGTCGGCAAGCTGTCGAAATGGCATAACAGGCTGTGAATATCGACCAGGTCGCGCAGGCCATTCTCCAGTTCGCCGTCGTGAAAAAGGTGAGTAGCGCTGTGCAGAACCATATCTGCCGGAGAAAACACCTGAATGTCATCGCATCCATCCAGTGCGCATGCCGCAGCACGAAGCTTTTCCGGGTCAGGATGGATGGCAGCCGTTTCCGGCAGAATCGCGTGATGCACATCGATCACGGTCGATCGCCTGACATGCTGCATGGGGGGCAATTCATGCATCCAGGTACGGTAATAGCGCTGGTCGTAGGCATCGTGGTGCGTTGTAGCCCAGCCGTGAAGCATCAAGGCGGCCTCCACCTCATTAAGGCGGTCTTTGGGCACCATGATGTCGATATCGGTAAAAAGGCGCCCCCGGGCTGACGGCAGATCAGCCATGACGTAGGCAGCGCCCTTGAGGAGAATGATCGGCACCCCGACCCTTGCCAAGGCCTTCCGAATCAGGCTTATTTCCCAGTGAATAGCCCGGGTGTGCCTTTCCGCTATGGCGTGCACCCATTCAAGATGCTCGCGCGGTTGAAACGGCACCTGTTCGAGCAGGCCATGTTCGTCGAGTAAAACGTAGAGGCGTGCCAACAAATTGGCCTGTCGCGCCTGACGCAGGAGCAAGTCCCAGTCTTCAAGACTCAGGGAGATCAACGAACCGGGTTGCCGGAGCGCCTGCAATACCAAGGGTTGTGAATTCACTTCAGGGGACTGGCGGTTTCAATGCGGCAAATGTTTCAATGGCTTCGTCCAGGACGCTATACGAAAAATCATAGCACAGGGAGGCGTCAATCAGGCCCGCCATGGTCTCGAAGCCCCTGACGCCCAGCAAACTGTAATTAAAAGCGTTATCCGCAACGCGCATAAAAGCCCGGGATTGAGGCAAAGCCTCCAGACGAGTGGCAGCACCAGCCTGGTATTTGGGGAAAATCACCCAGGCGGCACGAGCAGGTTCTGTTGCGTAGGCGATGCTGTCCGAGGGCGCTTTCATGTGAGCGACAGTGCCCTTCATCGTATCGCTGACCTTGCGGCTAAAGACCGCATCCGGCTCATAACGCTGAATGATATCTATGGATTCATTTTTCAAACTGACGGGGCGTGGAAGCGGGATGATTTTCCCGTCGCTGACGCGCACCAGGGCAAGCTCATCCGAAAGCAGTCGCCAGCCACGGCACACCAGGGCCGCGCACAGGGTGCTCTTACCAGAGCCAGGTGGGGCGGGCAAAATTGCAGCATACCCCCCCCTTTCAACTACCGCAGCATGGATGATCAGATAACGATTAGCATGGCTCGATACACACCAATTAAGCCCCCATTCGAATGTTGGAAACGCCTGGTCGAGCGGCAGGGGTTTGAATGCGGGCTTCCCGTCGAAAAGAAATAAAACCTGGGGTTTGAACCAGCGCCTCAGTGTTCTGGGAGACGCCAGGCTCACGTGGAAATCCGCGAACCCCGCATGCTCCACCAGAGGGTAATCGGCGTAGAGCAACCCGATGCCGTCCGCCACACTGGAAATCGAGGTCTGCAGATGCGTAACAAACGAGCCGGTTCGGAGGAAGATACCCCCCTTCTTGAGCCGGATTCCGAGTTCCTGAAACGATAGTGCGGAAACTTTCAAAATCAGCTTAGCTCTACGAGTGCAAGTCTGTTTAGATCCACGAGAAGATGCTCAATTTCAAGCACAAAATCGCCATCGAAACCGGGTTGTAGCGCCGGCGCGAGAAATTCTGCCAATACAGCCGCGTCCGCTGGCGCTTGTTGTAATTTCAACAGGACATGTGCAGCAGCCGAACCAAGCAGATGTGTATCCCCAGAGAGGCTGTTGTATACAACGAACTCATCGTTCCAGGAGCGGAAGTGAAGCGCATGACCGGATATCAGTCGCCACATCATTCTTGTTTGTCAGGTCTGCGGGGAGGAGATAGCGGCAAGTCGCTGGTTACAACGGCATGGTGGATTTCAAATAATCAACAATATCCGCCTCGTACCACTTGACACCGGCAGTGGGCTCAAAATAGCCATGCAGATTCCATTCGTTGAATATGTTTAGTACCTGCGCTTCGGTCAATGTTGGAGTCAATCCCTTAACAGCATTAAGTAATGCCGCAACGATGTGCGCCCCCAACTGGTAGGGGTCCCCGCCCCCGCCCAGCCAAATCACCTGCATCATGCTATATACGGAACTTTGGTAAGTTGTTTTAGATCTTTTGGAGTCTTTGTGCTCTTCTTGGTATGCGACGTAAATCGATCCATTTCCATTGCAGTTAAAAACGCTGCTGAATTGAGTTCCGCCTGACCAATCCGACACGTGCGTACCTGACGTTCCATGTTTGCAGTCGCCCGGCAAATATGGCGATGACCACTGTTGGGGATGAGTACCCCAATAGCCTGGGGTCCGGCCGCTGCACGTTTGTGGCGTGCCATGAGTACTGACATTGCCGGACAGAAAACCGGAAGGCGATTTGCATACACAAGCCAGCACGGGCCGGCTGGCGAGTGTTAGAAACACTCCCGATGCAGCCAAACCCGACTTGGTGAAGCCTCTGCGCGATTCATCGACGGGCTTCGTGCAATCAGCGAGATCATGGGAAACTTGTGTCTTTTCCACCTCGCCATCCTGATGTTCCTTGGCATTCATGCCATTCTCCTTGAAACGCGATTTGCGACGGCAAATAGCATTCACAGTAAAAGCGATTTATCCAGCCTGAAGCAAGAGCGCGGAGTTTATTCAAATAAAAGCAAAATCCATTCCACTGCATATAACACGGCTTTTAATTCAAAAAAAAACAATGGCGTATACACTTCACTTGCCGACAGTCTCTTAACCCCATGCGCTATTTTAATCCAGTTGTAAACAAATCCGACATTTAGCAAGCCAAAAAATCACGACCGCCCATAGACATCATCAAAACGCACAATGTCATCTTCACCCAGGTACTCACCGCTCTGCACTTCAATCATCACCAGGTTGAGCAAACCGGGATTTTCCAGGCGGTGTTTGTGTCCTGCGGGAATATAGGTGGATTCGTTGGTGTTGACGAACAGTTCTTGCTGGCCATTGACCACCCGCGCCATGCCGCTGACAACAACCCAATGTTCGCTACGATGGTGGTGCATTTGCAAACTGATGCTGGCGCCAGGTTTGACCTCGATGCGTTTGATCTTGAAGTGCCTGCCCTCTTCCAGCACGGTGTAGGTACCCCATGGGCGGTGAACGGTGGAGTGCAGACGGTAGGTTTTGTGTCCTTCCGCCTTGAGGCGTGCATATATGTGTTTCACGTCCTGGGCACGGCTACGGTCGGCGATCAGGACAGCATCGGGCGTATCGATGATGATCAGGTCGTTGACGCCCACTGCGCCTACCATGCGTTGATTGCTATGGATGCAGCAGTTGCTGACATCATGCAGGGTGACTTCACCTTCGATGCGGTTGCCCCGTGCATCGGGTGCGGTAAGGGCGCCCAGCGCGGTCCATGAACCGATGTCGCTCCAGCCGATACTGCATGGCACGACGGCGACGTTGCTGGATTTTTCCATCACGGCATAGTCGATGGAGTCATCCGGCACGAGTTTGAAAGCAGTTGCGTCAAGGTCTACCTGGCTGAAACTCTTGCCTTCTGCCGTGCGGGATTGCTCAAGGCACGCACGACTGGCGGCCAGAATCTCCGGGCAATGTTGCTGCATCTCGCGCAGCATGGTCCCGGCCTGGAAGCAGAACATGCCCGAGTTCCATAAATGGCGGCCGGATGCGAGGTATTCCAGGGCTTTTTCCAGATCGGGCTTTTCGACAAAGCGAGCAACAGGAAAACCTGCGCTCTCCCCTGCCGGCCCTCCGACAAACGGCACAGGAGAATCAAGGTCGACCTCAATGTAGCCGTAGCCGGTTTCAGGCATGTCCGGCTGGATGCCGAAGGTGACCAGCCTGCCTTGCGCCGCCAGCTGCATGGCTTTGGAGACGGCTTGGGCAAATGCGGCCTGATCGGCGATCAGGTGATCGGCTGCCAGCACGAGCAGGCAGGCATCTTCGCCCTGCGTGGCCGCGACTTGCAATGTGGCCGCGGCAATCGCGGGCGCGGTGTTGCGTCCAAACGGCTCGAGGATAAAGCGGTTGGTCAAGTCTTTGCCGCCAACGATGTCAGCCACTTCGCGGTATTCGTCTTCGGTCTTGAAAAACAATTCGCGGTTGGTGACGGTCAGTGTTTCGACAACATCGGGTAATGCGGCCCCGCGCAGCCAAGCCTTTTGCAGCAGGCTCTGCCCATCGCCGAGCCGGATGAACGGCTTGGGATGCAATTCCCGGGAAACGGGCCAAAGGCGGGAACCGGCCCCGCCACACAGGATTGTTGGAATTAATTTCATACAAAACCCTCATGCGTCACAAGGTTGTGAATAGTGTGGCGTGATAAATGCCCGAGCATCCGATCCTCTCAGCCATTAATTCTAAAGCTGTCTGGATTGGGCTGCACACATTTCACCCTGACTTTGGGTTTGATTCACGGCTTGCTAAGAATTCAAGAGCATTGGCATATATCTGTGTGCCAGCCGTACTCGTGGAAATTTGCTTGAACTACTTGATTTTGTTGGTGCCGGGAGCCGGAATCGAACCGGCACGCTATTGCTAGCGCGGGATTTTGAGTCCCGTGCGTCTACCAGTTCCGCCATCCCGGCTGATAGAGAGCCGCGATTATCAACCAAAACACCAATTACGGCAAGTAGCGGCGCCGCGAGGCGCAGCCTGGCCATGAATCATGCAAGCCGCACCGCCGCATCACAACCTGCGTTCGCACGGCACGGCATCATCGACCACGTGCGTGTAGAAAGACAGGCGGGCCAGCTTGCCATTCTCGAAATAGCGGAAGCGGGTAGGCAGCGGCGCTTCGACATCCGCTATGCCGGGATTCCACTCGATGCGGTGGTAGTTGTTTTCCCCCACCGTTAACTTGTACACTCCGGCTGATTCGCTTGCGGGGCTGGTGACGATATAATCCTGCTGGCCCGTGAAAGTAATCGTGATGCCGCTGCGGCACTGCCATTGGCCTTTCAGCAGCGGCGCCTTCGGCTGATTGACATCGCAGGCGGCAAGCAGCAGAAGCAGAATCAAGCCCGTCAGTTTTTTCATCATCATCCAGAATCCCGAACCGTTTAATAGAAATTTAGTGAATTCTAGTCCAATGCCTGCTTCGATCAAAGGAAGCGATGCGCCTCCGCTCACCCTGGCGGATTTCGATTTTGCGCTGCCAGACGAACTGATCGCCCAGTTTCCGGCCGAGCAGCGGCGCCACAGCCGCCTGCTGTACCTCGACGCGCCAGCCAACAAGCTACGCGACGATTTTTTCCGGCACCTGCCGGTTTTTCTGAAAGCGGGCGACTTGCTGGTGTTCAACAACACCCGTGTCATCAAGGCGCGACTGCATGGCACCAAGGCCAGCGGCGGAAAAATCGAGGTACTGGTGGAGCGCGTCCTCGACGCACACCACGTTCTGGCCCACATCCGCGCCAGCCATAGCCCGCAGCCAGGCTCCGCGCTGCTACTGGAGAACTGCCTCGCTGTCACCGTGATTGAAAAGAACGGCGCACTTTACCGGCTCAGGTTCGAAGGCGACGAATCCGTTCTCGACTTGCTGGAACGACACGGCAGCCTGCCCCTGCCGCCCTATATTACCCACACGCCGGATGCCGTGGACGAAACGCGCTACCAGACGGTCTATGCCCGCGAGCCCGGGGCGGTCGCCGCGCCCACGGCCGGACTGCATTTCGACGAGGCGATGCTGGCCGAACTCGAAGCCATGGGCGTGCGTACCGCCTACGTTACCTTGCACGTCGGTGCGGGCACTTTCCAGCCGGTGCGGGTGGACAACATTGCCGAACACCAGATGCACAGCGAGTGCTATCAAGTGCCGCAAGCGACGGTGGACGCGATTGCGCGCGCCAAAGCCGAAGGCGGACGCGTCATGGCAGTGGGCACCACCTCGCTGCGCGCGCTGGAGTCCGCAGCTGCGGACGGGGAGCTGAAAGCCGGTTACGGCGAAACCAGCATTTTCATCACGCCGGGCTACCGCTTCCGCGTGGTAGAACGCCTGCTCACCAACTTTCACCTGCCCAAGTCCACCCTGCTCATGCTGGTGTCGGCCTTCGCCGGCATGGACAATATCCGCCGCGCTTACCAGCACGCGGTAGAACAACGCTACCGCTTTTTCAGCTATGGCGACGCCATGCTCATCGAAAGGCAATCATGAAATTCGACCTGCACCAAACCAGCGGCCTCGCCCGCCGCGGTACCCTGACACTGGCCCACGGCACGGTGGAAACACCGGCTTTCATGCCGGTCGGCACCTACGGCACGGTGAAAGCCATGTCGCCGGTCGAGCTGCATGACATCGGCGCCCACATCGTGCTCGGCAACACCTTCCACCTGTGGCTGCGTCCCGGGCTGGAAGTGATCGCGGCGCACGGCGGGCTGCACCGCTTCATGAGCTGGGACGGGCCGATTCTTACGGATAGCGGCGGATTTCAGGTTTTCAGCCTGGGAGAGTTGCGCAAGATCACAGAAGAAGGCGTGAAATTCCAGTCGCCGGTGAACGGCGACCGCTGCTTCCTCACGCCGGAGGAATCGATGCGCATCCAGAAAGTACTGAATTCCGACATCGTGATGATTTTCGACGAATGCACGCCCTACCCAGCCGATTTCCAGACCGCGGCAGAATCCATGCGTCTTTCGCTGCGCTGGGCGGAGCGCTCGAAAAAAGCCCACGAGGGCAACCCCAACGCGCTGTTCGGCATCGTCCAGGGCGGCATGCACGAACCGCTGCGCGACGAATCCCTGCGCGAACTGGTGAACATCGGCTTCGACGGCTACGCCATCGGCGGCTTGAGCGTGGGAGAGCCCAAGGAGGACATGCTGCGCATTCTCGCCCACACCGCGCCACGCATGCCGGCCGACAAGCCGCGCTACCTGATGGGCGTGGGCACACCGGAGGATATCATGGACGCAGTCAGCCAGGGCGTGGACATGTTCGACTGCGTCATGCCCACGCGCAATGCGCGCAACGGCTGGCTGTTCACCCGTTTCGGCACGGTCAAGATCAAGAACGCGCAATACCGCCTCGACACCGCGCCGCTGGACGAGCAGTGCAGCTGCTACACCTGCCGCAACTTCACCCGCGCCTACCTGCACCACCTGCACCGCCTCGGCGAAATTCTCGGCGCGCGCCTCAACACCATCCACAACCTGCATTACTACCAGGAACTGATGCAGGGAATCCGCAAATCCATCGAAGAGCAGCGCTTTGCGGAATTCGTGCAGGAGTTCAGGCAAGCGCGCGCCACACCGTGCTAGAATTGCGCGGATTTTATCCGACCTGATATATGGAGAACGAACTGTGCTGATTAGTAACGCTTTTGCCGCCGGCACCACCACTGGCGGCCCTGACCTGATGGGTTTCGTGCCCCTCGTCGTGATTTTCGTGCTGTTCTATTTCATGCTGATCCGTCCGCAGATGAAGCGCGCCAAGGAACAGAAGAACATGATGGATGCGCTGCAAAAGGGCGACGAAGTCGTCACCGCCGGCGGCCAGCTGGGTAAAGTGGTCAAGGTGAACGAAGGCTACATCAGCCTGGAAATCGCCGAAAACGTGGTCGTGACCGTGCAGAAACAAGCCATCACCACCCTGCTGCCCAAAGGCACGATCAAGAGCATATAAGCGTGAGGGGCGAGGCGTGAGGGGTGAGAAACCCACCCTCCTCCGCCTCACCCCTAACCCCTTACCCCTCACGGAATTCAGTCCATGAACCGCTACCCCCTGTGGAAAAACATTGTCGTCGCAGTCGCCCTGCTGCTGGGACTGCTCTACACCCTGCCCAATTTCTTCGGCGAAATGCCTGCCGTGCAGGTTTCCTCTGCCAGAGCCACGGTGAAAGTGGATCAGAGCACGCTGCAACAGGTGGAAGAAACCCTGAGCCAGAACCAGATTTCCACGCGGGGCGTCACGCTCGACACCGCCAGCATCAAGGTGCGCTTCGCCGACACCGACACCCAGCTCAAGGCCAAGGACCTGCTGCAGAACAAGCTCGGCAACGGCTACGTGGTCGCGCTCAACCTCATTTCCAGCTCGCCCCGCTGGCTCACCAGCATGGGCGCGCTGCCCATGTATCTCGGCCTGGATCTGCGCGGCGGCGTGCACTTCCTGCTCCAAGTGGACATGAAAGCCGCCCTGGTCAAGACCATGGACCGCTATACCGGCGACATCCGCAGCGCGCTACGCGAGAAGAAGATTCCTTACGCCGGCGTCAGCCGCCTGGCGGACCAGACCATCGAAGTCAAGTTCCGCGACGCGGTCACGCGCGGCCAGGCCATGAACGAGCTGCTCAAAAGCATGCCGGACCTGCTTCTGAAGGAAACGGAGGGGGGGGGCGATTTCAAGATCAGCGCCAGCATGAACCCGCAGGCGCAGAAAAAGAGCCAGGAATTCGCCCTGCAGCAGAACATCACCACCCTGCGCAACCGCGTCAACGAGCTGGGCGTGGCCGAGCCCATCATCCAGCAGCAGGGCGCCGACCGCGTGGTGGTGCAACTGCCCGGCGTACAGGACACCGCCAAGGCGAAGGAAATCCTCGGCCGTACCGCCACCCTGGAAATCCGCATGGTGGACGACGAACACGACATCAACGCTGCGCTGCACGGCGAAATCCCGTTTGGCGACGAACTCTACACCGAGCGCAAGGGCTCGCCGCTGCTGGTCAAGAAACAGGTCGTGCTGACCGGCGAATACATCAGCGATGCCGCGCCCGGCTTCGACAACCAGACCAGCGAGCCGGTCGTGCACATTTCGCTCGACGGCCGCGGTGCACGCATCTTCCGCGACACCACGCGCGATAACGTGGGCAAGCGCATGGCTATTCTGCTGATCGAAAAAGGCCAGGCGGAAGTCATCACCGCCCCGGTGATCCGCGAGGAAATCGGCGGCGGCCGCGTGCAGATCAGCGGCTCCATGACCACGCAGGAAGCCAACGACGTCGCGCTGCTGCTGCGCGCCGGCGCGCTCGCGGCGCCGATGGAAATCATCGAGGAACGTACCGTCGGCCCGAGCATGGGCGCGGAAAACATCGCCAAGGGCTTCAACTCGAACATCTACGGCTTCATCGCCATTTCCCTGTTCATGATGATGAACTACCGCTTCTTCGGCTTGATTTCCACGCTTGCACTGAGCGCAAACGTGCTGTTCCTGGTCGCCGTGCTGTCGATTCTGCAAGCCACGCTGACCCTGCCCGGCATGGCGGCTATCGCGCTCACCGTCGGTATGGCGATCGACTCCAACGTGCTGATCAACGAACGCATCCGCGAAGAACTGCGCAACGGCATCTCGCCCCAGGCGGCGATCAACGCCGGATACGAGCGCGCCTTCGGCACCATTCTGGACTCCAATATCACGACGTTTATCGCCGGCACCGCCCTGTTCTGGCTTGGTTCCGGCCCGGTGCGCGGCTTCGCGGTAGTGCTGTGTCTCGGCATTCTGACTTCGATATTCAGCGCAGTGGTGGTGTCGCGCAGCCTCGTCAACCTGACCTATGGCCGCAAAGCGAGGCTGGAGAAAGTTTCGATTTGATTCATTGCCACAGAGAACACAGAGAAATCGTGGCATTGCCACCTGGTTTTCTCTGTGATCTCCGTGTTCTCTGTGGCTAAAAGTATTTTAAGGAAAAAACATGCTGGAATTTTTCAATATCAAACGCGACATCCCGTTCATGAGCTACGCCCGGGTGACGACGATGATCTCCCTGGTAACCTTCATCCTGGCGGTGGCGGCGTTGAGCATCAAACACCTCAACCTGGGCGTGGACTTCACCGGCGGCACGGTGATGGAAATCAACTACCCCCATCCGGCGGAAGTACCTAAGGTCCGCGACACGCTGACCCAAATCGGCCTGCATGACGCTGCCGTGCAAACCTTCGGCACTTCGCACGACATCCTGGTGCGCCTGCCGGTCAAGCCCGAGCTCAGCAGCGCCAAGCTTTCCGAAAAAGTCTTTCAGGCGCTGTCTGCCTCCGACTCCAGCGCCAAGCTGCAACGCGTCGAATTCGTCGGCCCGCAGGTGGGCAAGGAGCTCTATGAAAACGGCGCGCTGGCCCTGCTGGTCGTGTGTCTCGGCATCATGGCCTATCTTGCCATACGCTTCGAATGGCGCTTCGCGGTGGCCGCCATCATCGCCAACATGCACGACATCGTGATCATCCTCGGCTGCTTCGCCTTCTTCCAGTGGGAATTCTCTCTCACCGTGCTGGCCGGCGTGCTCGCCATCCTGGGCTATTCGGTGAACGAGTCGGTGGTGGTGTTCGACCGGATCCGCGAGAATTTCCGCAAGATGCGCAAGGCCAGCGTGCCCGAAATCATCGACAACGCCATCACCCGCACCATGTCGCGCACCATCATCACCCACTCCATGACCCAGCTGATGGTGCTGGCCATGCTGTTCCTCGGCGGCGAAGCATTGCATTACTTCGCCCTGGCGCTGACCATCGGCATCATCTTCGGCATCTACTCGTCGGTGCTGGTCGCCAGCCCGATCGTGCTGTGGCTGGGCGTATCGCGCGAACAATTCATCAAGCCCGAAAAGAAGGAAGGCGAGGAAGCCGAAGCGCTGCCCTGATTTTTCGCATCCGATCACCGCATAAATTTATGGCCAGAAAACTAGCCCTGCTTTGCCTGCCCCTGTGGGCTGTGCCGCCCGCTTTCGCACAAGAAATCACTGACGAAAGCCTGTTCGTCGATAACGCCCTGCCCATGGTGCTGACCGCCTCGCGCATGACCCAGTCGCCACTCGACGCGCCGGCCCCGGTAACGATAATCGACCGCGAGATGATCCGCGCCTCGGGTTTTACCGAGGTGCAGGACCTGATGCGTCTGGTGCCGGGATTCATGGTGGCAGACTGGCCCTCCGGCCCGCCCATGGTGGTCAATAACGGCCTGGGCGATGCGAACAGCCGGCGCTTGCAGGTGTTGCTCGACGGGCGCTCGGTTTACAACCCGTTCAACGGCACGGTGGACTGGAGCAGCCTGCCAATCCGCGTGGACGACATCGAACGCATCGAGGTGGTGCGCGGGCCCAACCCGGCGACTTACGGCGCGAATTCCTTTCAGGGTGTGGTCAACATCATCACTCTTTCTCCGCGCCAGGAACATGGAAAATCCGTAATGCTTAGCAGCGGCACCGGCGGCACCCGCGAAGCCGCCCTGCGCGCCGGAAACGCCGAAGGCCCGCTGGAATGGCGCCTTTCGCTGTCACGGCGGGAAGCGGTCAATTATCGCGACCTCGGCGTGGATAACTACAATCTCGGAGAAAGCATCCAGCGCGACGTCCTCAACGGCCAGATCGCCTACCAGCTCAATTCAAGAGATGAACTGCGTTTCCAGGTCGGCATGACGCGCAGCGACGACACCACCGGCGCGATCATCGACACCAGCAACCCGCCTCACCCGCGCACCGGTCAAAACAATTTTTTCCAGGCAGCCTGGCGACGCAGTACCGCTGCGGACGAGGAAATGTCTTTGCAGTACTACCATTTCGACAGCCAGGCACGCGAACCCTATCTGGTCGACGCGACCGTTCCGGTCAACCTGGATGTAAACATGCGGCGCGACGACCTGGAATTCCAGCAAACCCACCCACTTGCCAGCAACTTGCGCAGCGTATGGGGCGCCGGCGTACGCCAGGACAAGGTTAGCTCGGACCACTATCTGGCAGGCGAGGGCGAGGTCGGCGGGACGCAATGGCAAGTGTTCGGAAATCTTGCCTGGCAGGCCGCCCCCAAGTGGCTGATCAACGCGGGCGGCATGGTGGAAAAGCATTACTTCACCGACACCTTGTTCTCCCCGCGCCTGGCGGCGAACTACAGCTTCCTGCCCAGCCATGTGCTGCGCGCCAGTACCGGCCGCGGATACCGCGCGCCCACCGCATTCGAAGAGCTGTCGCGCGAGGAATATGTCTACAACGGCGCTGTAGTCGAAACCGGCTACTGGGGTCAGCATCTCAAACCGGAGCAGGTGGATTTCCGCGAGATCGGTTACGTGGGCTATTTCCAGGAAATGGGCCTGCGCGTCGACGCCCGGCTGTTCTGGAACGATTACCAGAACTATATCGACGACAAAACCTGCAGGTTTGCCCCCACACCCGACCAGTTTCCCTGCTCCACCCCCGCACCTGCCAACTACACCGGCAGCGGCAAGGCCTTCCAGTTCATCAATTCGGGAAACATCAGCGTCGAGGGCAGAGAAATCCAGCTCGACTGGCGCAACCCGCTCGTGGGGCGCATGGTGCTGGGATACGCGCACACGCATATCGGCGCCGAACGCAGGGTAGACCAGGATGTGCCGAAATCCGCGCCGGTCGACAGCATCAGCCTGCTGTGGCTGCGCAACCTCCCCGGCCGTTTCGCCGCCAGCGTCGGCTTCTACGCGCTCACGCCCATGATGTGGCTCAACGACGGCGACAAACAGCCTGCCTATCATCGCACCGACATCCGTCTGGCCAAACAATTCGGCAAGCGTGAGTCCGGCAACGAAGTGGCGCTTACCTTGCAGAATACCGGCGGAAACTATGCCGAATTCAGAACGAACGATTATGTTGTTGAACGCCGCTCTTTCGTCACTCTTCGCCTGGGCTGGTAAATGGACTTCTTCTCAACTTTTCTCGACCTGGTCCTCCACCTCGACCGTCACCTGATAGAGCTCATCTCGCTGCACGGCGCATGGGTCTACGTCATTCTGTTCCTGGTGATCTTTTGCGAAACCGGGCTGGTGGTAACGCCTTTCCTGCCGGGAGATTCCCTGCTTTTCGTGTCCGGGGCGATTGCCGCCACCGGCGCGATGGAACCGCAATGGCTGCTGGTGCTGCTGGTATCCGCATCGTTCCTGGGCGACAACACCAACTACTGGATCGGGCGCCTGGCCGGACCGCGGATTTTCAGGAGTAAATCCTCGCGCTTCCTCAACCGCAACTATCTCGACAAGACCCACCGCTTCTACGAAAAACACGGCGGCAAGGCCATCCTGCTGGCACGCTTTTTCCCCATCATCCGCACCTTCGCGCCCTTCGTCGCCGGCATGGGCAGCATGGATTACCGCCGCTTCCTCGCCTTCAGCTTCGCCGGCGGCGTCTGCTGGGTCGGCTTCTTCGTGCTGGGCGGCTATTTCTTCGGCAACATTCCGGTGGTGAAGGAGAACCTCACCCTGGTAATGCTCGGCATCATCGTCGTCTCCCTGCTGCCCGGCGCAATCGGCTACCTGCGCCACCGCTTCCAGTCCTGAGCCGCCCGCCTATTTGATATTGGCCCAAACCGTGGTAGGTTTGCGGGGATGATGATGGGAGCATTCATGTACGGCCTCTACGTAATCCTCGGACTAGTGTTCCTGGCCGCCCCGCTGTTGGGAATCATCGCCTACCTGCGCGTCAACCAGCTGGAAAAAACGCTCCAGCGGCTGCGTTCCGCCGACCCACTGGCGAGCCGTGTGGCGGCGCTGGAGGCGGAAGTAGGGCAACTGAAGCGGCGCTTGAGCGAATCGCCGGACATCGCTCCCCTTCCTGCAGCAATAGACGAGCAGCCCCTGGCAGTCCCATCACCGGCGCCCGCGACCGCGAGCCATGCACCGCGCCATAGGGTCGCAGCAGAACCGCGCCCCAAGCTCGATCTTGAGGCCCTGATCGCTGGCCGCTGGCTCAACCGCATCGGCATCATCGCGCTGCTGCTGGCCGGCGCATTTTTTCTCAAATTCGCCTTCGACAACGACTGGATCGGCCCCGCCGGGCGCGTCGCCATCGGCCTGCTGGCCGGCAGCGCGCTGATCGTGTTCAGCCAGACCATCCTGCAACGCGGCTACAGCTACTTTTCCGAGGGCATCGCCGGGCTCGGCGCCGGCGTGCTTTACCTCTCTCTTTATGCCGCCCATCAGTATTACCAGCTCATTCCTTCCTGGGCAGCGTTCGGCGGCATGGCCATCGTCACCGCCGCGCTGATGGCGCTGGCGCTGGGCCGCGATTCGGTGCGCATCGCCCTGCTGGCGCTGGCCGGCGGCTTTCTCACGCCGGCGCTGCTGAGCAGCGGCGTGGACGCGCAAATCCAGCTGTTCAGCTACATTGCCGTGCTGAATTTCGGCCTGCTGGCCCTGACGCGCCAGCGCGACTGGGACGTGCTGCCGCCGCTGGCGCTGCTCGCCACCATCCTCTATTACATCGGATGGCACCAGCAGTTCTATCACGACGCCACCCATCTGCTGCCGACGCTCGCGTTCCTTTCTCTGTTTTTCGCCCAGTTCTCCGCCCAGTCCCTGCTCCAGGCGCGGCGCAGCGGACCGCTCAACGCACTGCAAATCCTGCTGCTCGTGCTGACCGCCGGCTTTTACCTGGTCGCCCTGGGCGAGCTGCTCTACGATCTCCACCGCGCGCAACTGACGCTCGCGCTGCTGCTGATTTCCGCCGCCTACCTCGGCATGATGCGCCTGACGCCGCCCAGCACTGCGCGCCTGCTGTTCGCCGCGACGGCCCTGACCGCCGCCACCCTGGCCATTCCGGTGCAACTGGAAGGCGAGTGGATCGCCATCGCCTGGGCCGTCGAGGGCGCGGCGCTGGCCGGCAGCGGGTTCCGGACCGATCACGCCGGCCTGCGCGGCGGCGGGCTGATCCTGTTCGTGCTCGCCGCCCTGAACCTGGTTTTCGACCTGCCGGACGGCGGCGCATTCCTGCTCAATGCCCGCTTCGCCACCTTCGCCGTGCTGGTCGCCTGCCTGGGCCTGTCTGCCGCATGGGCATTCAGGAGCCGTGAAACGCTCTCCGCCAACGAGCGTTTCGCCTTCGGCGTGGCGGGCGTGGCGGCCAACGTATTCGCGCTGTGGGGTCTATCGCTGGAACTGTGGGATGCGTTCGATACCGGCCAGCGCCACGGCTTGGCGCAAATGCTTTCCCTGTCCTTGCTGTGGGCGGCATACGCCACGGCCCTGATCCTGGTCGGCGTGCGACGCGACATCGCTGCGCTGCGCTGGCAGGCGCTGGCGCTGTTCGGGCTGCTGGTGGGCAAGGTGTTCCTCTACGACCTCTCCCTGCTGGACCGGGCCTACCGCATCGTCTCGTTTTTTGCCCTGGGCATGGCATTGCTGGTGGTGTCGTTCTTCTACCAGCGCCGCCAATCCGCAGACAAGTCGGAGAACGAGTCATGATGCGCTGGCTCGCCATGCTGCTATTACCCCTTTGCGCGCAGGCTGCCGACCTGCCCGGCGCGTGGCAGCATTGGCAATATTTCCGCGCGATGCAGAACCCATCCGCGCCGTCGGCCTGGCAGAGCGCCATGCTGCCGGCGGAAATTTACGGCCCGGCGCAGAACGGCCTTGCCGACCTGCGCGTGATCGACCGCGACGGCAAGGAAGTGCCTTACCTGCTGCATGCGCAACAGGAACAATGCCGGCGCGCGTGGCGCAATGCGCCCGTCAGCGACACCGGCTTCATTCCCGGGCAATACAGCCAGGCCGTCATCGATACCGGCCCGGACGGCGCGCCCCACAATGCCGTTCAGCTCACCCTCGAACAAAAGGATTTTTTCACCTGGACGGAAATCTCTGCCAGCGACGACCGCCTCAACTGGCGCATCGTGCGCGAAAAAGCGCCGCTGTTCCGCTTCGAGCAGGAAGGGATGACCAACGGCCAGGTGCTGACCTACCCCAGCACTCGTTCGCGCTGGCTGCGGCTGCGCTTCCTGCAGGGCGAAAAGGCGCTGCAGGCCAGCACCGCGCGCATCACCGAGGAAACCAGAACTGCGGCCCGGCGCGTCCCGCTTCCGGCCAGCTTCAACCTGGCCGCCCGGCAGCCCGAGGGAGAAACCCTGCTGGAGGCCGACCTGGGAAAAACGCGCCCGCCGGTGTCCGCCATCCGTTTCGAGACCAGCCAGGCGGAATTCCACCGTCGGGTAACAGTCAGCGCCAGCGACGACGGCAAGACCTGGCGCAACGCGGGGCAGGGCCATATTTACCGCTACGCGGACGAGGGCAAGCAGCGCATCGAGCTGGAGGTCGTTTTTCCGGAAATCCACGCCAGGCTCTGGCGCGTGGCGCTACTGAACCGCAACGACCCCGCGCTGCCCGGACTGCGCCTGGAAATGCGCGGCGTACCGCGCCAGGTGGCGTTCAAGCGTGAAGCCGAGCAGGATTACCGCCTGCTGTACGGCAATGCGCGCGCGGCCGCGCCGAGCTATGAACTGGCGCAACTGGTCCGTTCGGAGCCCTGGCAGACTGCGCCCGCGGCACTGCTCGGCCCGCAGCAGGACAACGGCGCTTATGTCAGCGGGGACGCATGGAGCGAACGCCACCCCTGGCTGCTGTGGACTGCTCTGCTCGTCGCGGTTGGGGGTTTGGCCTGGATGGCCATCAATGCGCTACGCTTCGGTAAGGTCGAGGCGCAGGAAGAGGACAAGTGACAGGGAGGAAATCCCTGTCACTGCCAGATTAAGCGGTAGTATTGACGTTTTGCCCGAGGTTGGGCGGCAAATTGGCGGAAGTCTTTTCCGGAGTGGAAATGCTGTTTACCAACTGCAGGGCGTTCTGCGCCTCGATTTCCATGGCCTTCTTCAGCACCGCGATATTGGCTGCATCGCCCGTGCTCTGACCGGCAACCGATGTCAGGGCGGTACTTGTGTTCATGTTGACGTTCATTTGAGCCTCCGCTCTTACAAAACAACTATTCAAGTATACGCCTACATTTTCGCGCGTACCAATTGAATCAATGGATTATCGAAATGACCCTGACCGAACTGCGCTACATCGTCTCCCTCGCCCGCACCCGTCACTTCGGCCGCGCGGCGGAAGCCTGCTTCGTCAGCCAGCCCACCCTGAGCGTGGCGATCCGCAAGCTGGAGGAAGAGCTCGGCGTCGCACTGTTCGAGCGCGGCGCCAGCGAGATCAGCGTCACGCCGGTCGGCGAACGCATCGTGGAACAGGCGCAGCGCGTACTGGAAGAAAGCGCGACGATCAAGTCCATCGCCCAGCAAGGGCGCGACCAGCTGGTCGGCCCGCTGCGCCTCGGCGCCATTTACACCATCGCCCCATATTTGCTGCCCTCCCTGATTCCCGCCCTGCATCAGCTCGCCCCGCAAATGCCGCTGCACCTCGAAGAGAATTTCACCGCGCGCCTCGCCGAACGCCTGAAACAGGGAGAACTGGACGTCATCGTCATCGCCCTGCCCTTCGCCGAACCGGGCGTGGTGACGCAGGCGCTATACGACGAGCCGTTCATGGTGGCAATGCCGAAAACCCACGCATGGTGCAAGAAGAAACTTATACCCGGCGCACAACTGGCGGAAGAAAACCTGCTGCTGCTCGGCTCGGGCCACTGCTTCCGCGACCAGGTGCTGCAGGCCTGCCCCGCCCTCAACCGTTCCAGCGCCGCGCCCGGCAGCATGCAGCGGACCTTCGAAGGCAGTTCGCTGGAAACGATCCGCCACATGGTGGCGAGCGGCGCGGGCATCACCGTGCTGCCGTGCAGCGCCATCGGCCCGGCACAGCACGAAAGCAAGCTGCTGGCCTTCCGTCCCTTCGCCACGCCCGTTCCCGGTCGGCGCGTCGCCCTGGCGTGGCGCAAAAGCTTTCCCCGCCCGCAGGCGCTGGAAGCCGTACGCCAGGCCGCGCTGGCGGCGCTGCTGCCGTGCGTCGCCATGCTGGATCTGCCGGCTGAGAGCTATTAGCCGTCAGCCGGCAGCTGATAGCTGATAGCTGATAGCTGATAGCTGATAGCTGATAGCTGATAGCTGATAGCTGATAGCTATAAGCTAGATACCAACAATCAATTAGATCAATCATTGCGTTCTCCCTAAGATGCGAAGCGTGGACTGAGCCACAGCACCGACAAGGAGAACGAAATGAAAGAATCCGTCACCATCAAGAACATCGAAGCCGCTTTCGCCGGCGAATCCATGGCCCATATCAAGTACATGTACTTCGCCAGGATGTGCCGCGCCCAGGGCGACGAGGCCACCGCCAAGGTGTTCGAGGAAACCGCGGCGCAGGAAGTGCAGCACGCCTTCGGCCACCTCGACCTGCTGTTCCCACGCGAAACCATGAACCCGGCGCGCTGTCTGGAAATGGCGATAGCCGGTGAGACCCACGAGTACACCGAGATGTACCCGTCGTTCCGCCACGCCGCGGTGGAAGAGAAAAATCATGCGGCGGTCGCGGAAATCGACGCGCAGATCGCGGAATCCCGTGAGCATGCGGAAAACTTCATCGCCACGCTGGAAAAAGCCGCCAAGCGCTTCGCCGCGCTGGCCAAGGTGGAAGAGAAGCACGCCAATCATTACCGCGAGACCCTGGCCGGCATCAGGGCCTGAAGAACAGACTTGCAAAACAGCCCGTCAGCCTCATTTCGATGCATCGGATGTTTTGCGCAATTACCCCAATATTCAAGGAGCTGAAAATGAAAAAGTACCAATGCGTAGTATGCGGATGGATTTACGACGAAGTGGCCGGTGCGCCGGACGAAGGCATCGCCCCCGGCACGCGCTGGGACGACGTGCCCGACAGCTGGGCCTGCCCGGACTGTGGCGTGAGCAAGTCCGACTTCGAAATGGTGGCAATCTGAACCAACGGCGCGGGATAAGGAGGCAGCCGCTTCCTTTCCCACCCGCAAGGAGAATGAGATGAATCCCCTGATCATCATCGGCACCGGCCTGGCGGGTTATACCCTGGCACGGGAATGGCGCAAGCTCGACACGACGACGCCGCTGCATCTGCTGACGGCGGACGACGGCAGCTTCTATTCCAAGCCCATGCTCTCCAATGCCCTGAACGGCAAAAAGACGGCGCAGCAGCTGGCCACCAAGAGCGCCATGCAAATGGCGCAAGAACTCAACGCCGAGATCACACCCCACGCCAGCATCAGCGCCATCGATGCGGCGCAGCGCAGCATCACCGTCAACGGCCGGAGCATGGCCTATTCCAGCCTGGTGCTGGCGCTGGGAGCCGACCCCATCCGCCTGCCCTTGCAGGGCGACGGTGCGGACGCGGTCATGTCGGTGAACGATCTGGGCGATTACGCGCGCTTCCGCGCGGCGCTGGAGGGCAAGCAGCACGTCGCCATCCTGGGTGCCGGGCTGATCGGCTGCGAGTTCGCCAACGACCTGCTCGCCGCCGGTTACCGCGTGGACATCGTCGACCCCGGCGACCGGCCCCTGAGCACGTTATTGCCGGCCGAAGCCAGCGCACAGCTGCAAAATGCGCTCGGCGAGTTGGGGGTGAGCTGGCACTTCGGCACCAAGGCCGAAAAAGTCGAGCGCACGGAAAACGGCTTGCGCCTCACGCTGTCCGACGGCTCGGCCCTCGACGCGGACGTCGTGCTTTCGGCCATCGGTCTGCGCGCCCGCACCGCCCTCGCCGCGTCGGCCGCCCTCGACATCAAGCGCGGCATCGTCGTGGACGACCAGCTCAAGTGCAGCGCGGACGGCGTCTACGCCCTCGGCGACTGTGCCGAGGCGCAAGGCAAGGTCCTGCCTTTCGTCATGCCGCTGATGCAGCAAGCGCGCACCCTGGCCAAGGTGCTCTCGGGCACGGCCGCGGAACTGGCTTATCCGGTCATGCCGGTGGTGGTAAAAACGCCGGCCTGCCCGCTGGTGGTCTGCCCGCCCGCGCCGGGCACCAGCGGCTCATGGCAGGTGGAGCGGACGGAACAGGGCGTGCGCGGACGGTTCGTGGGCGACGCCGGAAATCTGTGCGGCTTCGCGCTGACCGGCACGCATACGGCGGAAAAGAACGCCCTGGCGCAGCAGATCGGCGTTTGAACCGGGCAAAATCAGTCAGCCACAGAGAACACAGAGTTCACAGAGAAAACGGCTAGTCAGATATGGGGGGTCTTTTGCGCCACGCCCAAAACGTGGCGAAATCCGCTTCATCTCTGTGAACTCTGTGTTCTCTGTGGCCTGAATTGCCGCTTTAATTACGCCCTGCCCACCGGCAGGGCGGTCTTGTCCACCACGCGGCGCATCACGAAACTCGAATGCACGCCGCTGACCCCCTCGATGCGCGTAATCTTGTTGAGCAGCAGTTCCTGGTAAGCGTCCATGTCGCGCACCACGGCCTTGAGCAGGTAATCGGCGTCCTGGCCGGTAATCAGCAGGCACTCCATCACTTCATCCAGTTCGCCCACGCGCGCCTCGAAATTGGCGAATCGCTCCGGGGTGTGGCGGTCCATCGAAATCTGGATCAGCACGGTGAGCGTGAAGCCGAGCTTTTTCGCATCCAGCAAGGCCCGGTAGCCGGCGATCAGACCGTTCTCCTCCAGCGCTTTCACCCGGCGCAGGCAAGGCGAAGCCGACAGGCCGATGCGCTCGGCCAGATCCTGGTTACTGATGCGCCCTTCCTCCTGCAGCACTTCGAGAATGCGCCGGTCGTAACGGTCTAGCTCCATATTCACTCCCTTTGGTATATGGCACTTCTATTTCAACATTATACGCAATTATATTGCGCGATTTCCACTTATCAAAGGCATATTCGCAAGCACATTTCGCGCCGAGCGGTTTAATCTTTCTCCAACTCGTAAACCCAGGGAGCAGATACCGTGAAAACCTTCGACCACACCAAATACCGCCCTGCCGCAGCAGTGCCGATTCGCCAACGCCAGTGGCCGAACAACACCATCACGCGCGCGCCGCGCTGGGTCAGCGTGGACCTGCGCGACGGCAACCAGGCGCTGCTCGAACCCATGGACGTGGCGCGCAAGCGGCGCATGTGGGCCTTGCTGGTGAAGCTCGGCTTCAAGGAAATCGAGGTGGGTTTCCCAGCCGCGAGCCAGCCCGATTACGACTTCATCCGCTGGCTGATCGAGGAACAGCAGATCCCCGCCGACGTCACGGTTCAGGTGCTGACGCAGGCGCGCGAGGAGCTGATCGTGCGCTCGTTCGAGGCCTTGCGCGGGGCGAAGCGGGCGGTGATGCACGTCTACAACTCCACCTCCACGGTGCAGCGCGAGCGGGTGTTCGGCAAGGACCGCGCCGGCATCACGGCCATCGCGCGCAACGGCGCGGCGTGGGTAAAGCGCGAGGCGGAAAAATACCCCGCAACCGAGTGGGTGTTCGAATACACCCCGGAAAGCTTCACCAGCACCGAGCCCGAGTACGCGGTGGAAATCTGCGAGGCGGTGCTCGACGTGTGGCAGCCGACGCCGCAGCACCCCTGCATACTCAACCTGCCGACCACGGTCGAGTCGGCCACGCCCAACGTGTTCGCCGACCAGGTGGAGTATTTCGCCACGCACATCAGCCGGCGCGACAGCATCGTCCTCTCGGTGCACACCCACAACGACCGCGGCTGCGCCGTGGCGGCGGCGGAACTGGCCGTACTGGCCGGCGCCGACCGGGTCGAGGGCACCCTGCTCGGCAACGGCGAGCGCACCGGCAACATGGACATCGTCACCATGGCGATGAACCTCTACAGCCAGGGCGTGGACCCGGAGCTCGACCTCTCCAGCCCGGACGAAATCCTCCAGGTCTACAGCGAGTGCACCGGTTTCTCAGTCCATCCGCGCCATCCGTGGATCGGCGAACTGGTTTACACCGCCTTCTCCGGCAGCCACCAGGACGCGATCCGCAAGTGCCTGCACCAGCAGCGGGCGGACGAGCCGTGGCAGGTCGCCTACCTGCCCATCGACCCGCGCGATCTGGGGCGCGACTACCAGGCCGTCGTGCGCGTCAACAGCCAGTCGGGGAAGGGCGGCGTGGCTTTCGTCATGGAGCGCGATTACGGCCTGCACCTGCCGCGCTGGATGCAGGTGGAGCTGGCCCAGCTGGTGCAGCGCGCCAGCGAGGAACGGCGCGGCGAGATCGACAGCGCCACCATTCACGGGCTGTTCATGCAACATTTCGTCGTCGACCAGGCACCCGTGACGCTGGAAGGCTACCGGCTGGACCGTCGTGACGGCCGCGACGTCATCGCCGCGCATGTCGCCGAACAGGGCGCCGCACACCAGTTGCACGGCGCGGGCGAAGGCGCGCTTGCCGCCTTCGTCGACGCCTGGATGCGCCATGGTGGACAGCGCCTGAACGTGGTGGATTACAGCGAACACGCGCTCGCTTCGGGCACCGATGCCGAGGCGGTCGCCTACGTGCAGCTCAGCATCGACGGCCGGCGCGCTCGACCACGACACGGTGAGCGCGTCGCTCAAGGCGGTGCTCTCGGCGCTGAATCGCGACCGGGAATCGCAAACAGAAATATTCGTGGAGGATGAACAACATGCCTGACTTTTCCCAGATGGCCGCGAGCTATCAGCAGCGCGCAGTGGTCCAGCAATCGGCAGGCGAAACGCTGCTGGAGATGCTGGACATCAGGCCCGGCGAAGATGTTCTCGACCTGGCTTGCGGCCCCGGCGCCCTGACCGCGCGCATGCGCGAGCGCACCGACGGGCGGGTCGTCGGCTGCGACGCCGCAGCGGGAATGATCGCCGAGGCTCGCTCACGCCATGGCAGCGCCGGCATCGAATTCGTCGCGTCCGATGCAGCAAGATTGCCGTTCATGGCCGAGTTCGACGCGATCTACTGCAACTCCGCATTTCAGTGGTTCGACGACCCAGCCTCCGTGCTGACCGCCTGCCTCGATGCGCTTCGCGCGGGTGGCAGGATGGCGATGCAGGCGCCGGCGAAGAAAGAATTTTGCCCCAATTTCGTCGCTGCGGTCGGCGATTTGCACCGTCACGAGGACACGCGGGAAGCTTTCGCCCGCTTCAGGTCGCCGTGGCGGTTTCTGGAGAATGCCGAGAATTACGCCCGCCTGTTTGCCGATGCCGGCTTCACCGTCGCGGAAAGCCGCATGGAGGCCGTCGTCAACCGCTGTTCCGCGCAACAGGCGATGGAAATCTTCCTCTCCGGCGCGGCGGTAGCTTACTTGAATCCGCATCATTATCGAGGCGACGTGCCGGCGGACTTCTTTTCGCGCGCTGCGCAAATCGTCGCCGCCGCGCTGGAGCGCCAGTGCGGCAGCGACGGCATGGTAGAGCTGACGTTCCACCG
This sequence comes from Sulfurimicrobium lacus, assembly GCF_011764585.1. Lineage (GTDB taxonomy): Bacteria > Pseudomonadota > Gammaproteobacteria > Burkholderiales > Sulfuricellaceae > Sulfurimicrobium > Sulfurimicrobium lacus. Next base: position 1,430,812 of record NZ_AP022853.1, on the reverse strand, counting down.
TGTCTTCGTGCTGGCGCACAAGAAATAGCAGGGATGTCTGCGGGCCAGTGCGGATTGCAGCATGAACGCTTAGCCGAAATCCCCGCTCTGCCAGCGCAGCAGCCGCCCCATCATGCGGCGGTAGTGGGAGCCGCGCCAGTACACCCGGCCGCACCTCGGGCAGCGCATCAGGGGCTGGCCCGAAAGGCGCACGTCGTCCGGCACCCGGCCGATATCCACCTCATTCAGCACTTCGAGGAAAGCGTTGTCCAGGATGCAGCGAAAAAACGCATGCCCCGCCCAATCCATCGTGAAGCATTCCTGCAACTCCCGAGCCTGTGCATCCAGCTCCGCATGCGCCAGCACCACCAGCCGCCCCCGCGCCGCCTTGTGATCCTGAATTTTGCGGTCCATCGTCAACAGCCAGCGCCCCTCCTCCACTGCCTGGCGTATGATATCCCGGTCCGGCGCAGTATCGGCAGCCAATGCCGTGTCATAACCCGCTGCGCGCAGGTAGCGTGCCAAGCGCGCCAGCATCACGTCGCACATGAAACGCGGCAATGGCTCGGACAGGGAGATGTTTTCAGAACTTATCCGCATTTATGATTGTCACTAAAACACAGAAGTGGTTTTTCTAGTTGCTAGCTCATAAGCCTTTCCAACAGCAATAATTTTCCGATGGAGGTTCGACATGTTCAAGCGTACTTTAATTTCGGCCACGGTAGTGGCACTTTGCTCTGCCGCAGCGGCCTCGTGGGCTGCCGACCCGGCTGCTGCGCCAGCCCCGGCGCAGCAGCAAATGCAACCGCGCGACCAGATTTATGGCAGCCAGTTGATGACAACCCAGGAGCGCATGGAATACCGAACCAAGATGCGCGCCGCCAAAACCCAGCAGGAACGCGAGCAAATCCGGGCCGAGCACCACGCCAGGATGCAGGAGCGCGCCAAGGAAAAAGGCATGACCCTGCCTGATATGCCGCCGGCTGGCATGGGCGGTGGCATGGGTCCGGGCGGCGGTATGGGTGGCGGTGGCGGCATGGGTCCGGGCGGTGGAGGTATGGGCGGCGGCATGGGTGGTGGTCCACGCCGCTGATTTCCATTTTCAAATTCCAACCCCGCCCATGGCGGGGTTTTTTGCACCAGCGCGAAGCAAATTTATCCCCTCCTGCACCAGCATCTGGCCTGGCACTTCAGCGCAACTTCAATAACATACTGAATTCATTGAAACAACAAATCTGGCACAACGCTTGCTAGTACAACGGCATCTAAATAACTTCCGGAGTAGAAGGTGAGCATTGCGACGTTGATCAGGGAACTCGGGCGTGGCCAGGCCAGTCTGGCGGAAAGCGAAGCCCATAGCCTGTTCGCGGCCATGCTCGACGGCGGGGTGGAAGATCTGGAACTGGGCGCCCTGCTTTATGCCTTGCGCACCAAGGGTGAAAGCCTGGATGAACTGCTGGGTTTCCAGCGTGCAGTCGAGGAGCGGCTTTATAAACTCAAAGCGCCGCATGACGGCATAATGCCGGTCGTCATCCCGGCATACGGCGGCGGACAGGAAACCGCCAACCTGCTGCCGTTGTTCGCCCTGCTGCTGCAGCATTTCGGCATTCCGGTGCTGCTTCACGGCACGCTGGAAAATCACGACGGCATGGCGGCATCCTATGTCCTGCGCGAACTGGGCATCCTGCCTTGCGTCAGTCTGTCGCAAGCTCAGCATGCACTGGACCAGGAAGGGCTGGCATTCGTGCCGACTGCGGTGCTCTGCCCGGGACTGGCATCCATGCTAAGCCTGAGAAACCGCCTGGGATTGCGCAACAGCGCCCACCTCATGGTCAAGCTGCTGCAGCCCTTCAGCGATGCTGGCCTGCACCTGGTCAGCGCCAGCCAGCCGGACTGGCTGGAACAACTGAGAACCTACCTGCTCGCGACAGAGGCGCACGCCCTCCTGTTGCAGAGTTGCGATGGCGAGCCTTTTGCCAATCCCATGCAACGCCCGCAGCTGGAACACCTGAACCAGGGAAGCTGCGAAATACTCTTCGAGGCGGAACGCAGCCCCACCCGCAGCAGCCCCAACCTGCCCAAGGCCGCGAGTGCAGCAGCAACGGCACTCTGGACGAAGCAGATTCTGGCAGGAGAAGTCCCCCTTCCCCTGCCGCTGGTCAATCAACTGGCGTGCTGCCTTTACGGCACCGGCTACGCCCAGGACATGAACCAGGCCAAGGCGATTGCAGCCATAGAAGCCGGCGGCCTGGCCGCCGCCTGACCCTGCCTGCCCTCCCTTCGGATGCGAAATCGCGCCAAAAGGCGATTGATTTACTCAACTATTGCCGCCAGCAGGGTTTTTAGGTAAACTAATTCTAAATCGCTTAGTCGCCACAGGCAGGAAGCTCTTTCCTGCCTGATTTATTTAAAACCCTTCAAGGAGTTAACATGGAACATCAACTGCCCGCTCTGCCTTATGCCATGGATGCACTGGCGCCCCACATGTCCCAGGAAACGTTCGAATACCACTACGCCAAGCACCATCAGGCTTACGTTACCAACCTGAACAACCTGATCAAGGGCACCGAATACGAGAACCTCGACCTCGAAGCCATCATCAAGAAAGCACCGGCTGGCGGCATCTACAACAACTCCGCCCAGGTGTGGAACCATAGCTTCTTCTGGAACTGCATGAAGCCGAACGGCGGCGGTGCCCCGACCGGCGCGCTGGCTGACGCCATCAACAAAAAATGGGGCTCCGTGGACGAATTCAAGAAAGCCTTCCAGACCTCTGCCGTAGGCAATTTCGGTTCCGGCTGGACCTGGCTGGTGAAGAAGGCCGACGGCTCCGTCGACATCGTCAACATGGGCGCCGCCGGCACCCCGCTGACCACCGGCGACAAGGCCGTGCTGTGCGTCGACGTCTGGGAACACGCCTACTACATCGACTACCGCAACCTGCGTCCGAAGTTCGTCGAGACCTTCCTGAACAACCTGGTGAACTGGGACTTCGCGGCGAAAAACTTCGCCTGAACAAGCACCACCTGATTCGCGAGATTGAGCTCGCAATCGCAGAGGGCATCCTGAAAAGGGTGCCCTTTTTTTATTCCGGCAAGTGGAATTTACTTTCGAGTTTTCTCTCAACGCTCGGATCTATTCCGAGCATTGATCGCAGAATAGTTTTCCAGCCTACCTCACCCAGGCAATGGGTTGACATTAATGTGCTTTTGCTGTGTATAGCCGCAGCCGCTACCATGAGAGCATGGCTGACGTTTCTCCCACCGTACAAAATCATCGGCTTCTCTTGTGGAGTGCAGTGGCGGTCGTTTTTCTGGGGCTCGCGCTCCAGTTCGTATCCTTCACCCGTTTTCTTGATTTCAAGTTGCTGGACGCGCAGTTCTCCCTGATGCGCACTTACTGGCCGAATACCTTTCCGCATGATGTGGCTGTCGTCGGCATCGACGAGGAAACCATGCGTCGCCTGCCGGAGCCCATTGCCCTGTGGCACCCTCACTTGGGGCGTTTTCTGGAAGCCATGGCCAGTGCCAATGTTCGTGCGGTCGGGTTGGACATCGCTTTGCCGGAAAGCTCCTACGATTTCATCGTGCCGGGTAGCGACATGGCCTTGCTCAAGGGACTGCTGGCGATGCGCAGAGGCACGCCGCTAGTACTGGGAGTGACGGTAGCTGCGGACGGCAAGCCGCGTCACATCTACCCACCTTACCTGGCTCTGGCCGGAGAAGGGGGAGCAGGTTACCTGTTGTGGCCGGTGGATGCCGACCAGACTGTGCGGCGCTTCGACGAGCGGCAGGGGGTGAGCGGGACCGCGGTACCCACTCTTGCTGGTCAGATGGCGCGCCGCTTGGGCGCCAACCCGCAGCCCGGCCTAGTGGACTATGCCCTGGGTAGCCGCTTCAATTATGTTCCCCTGTGGCGGGTGCTCGACTGGCAGGCTTCGGGTAATGCCCAAGCGCTGCATAATGCTTTTGCCGGACGACCAGTGCTGCTCGGCAGCGTGCTGCCCTTCGAAGACCGCCACAAGCAGCCAGTCAATCTGGCAGGATGGGAAGATAACGGCGGCGTCGCGCCAGGAGTGCTGATCCACGCCCAGGCCCTGCGAACTCTGCTGGGGCCAGGTTCCATCAAAACGGTGCCAATGCCGGTAGTACTGCTTCTCGCGCTGACCGGAGCCATGCTGTTGTGGCTGGCGGGCAGGCGGATTGCTGTCGGCGCCGCCCTGGTCGGAGCCATGCTGGCGATTATGCTGGTCGTCGCGACTTGGGGTCTCGCCAACAACTGGTATCTTCCCGCCGCCGGGCCGATGCTGGCCGTCGTGCTGGGGTTCTCGCTGCGTGTCGGCACTGAAGCCTGGCGGGAAATGGCCGAGCGGCGTCTATTGCGCCGCGCCTTCTCGGGTTATGTCAGCCCCCATGTGCTGCGGGAGATTCTGGAAGGCCATCTGGCGGACAGCCTTGGTGGTAGCCGCCGGCATGTTTGCGTGCTGTTCGCTGATATCCGCGACTTTACCACCCTGAGCGAAGCCCTCTCCGCCGAGGAAGTCATCGGCCTGCTCAATCGCTATTTTGCCTACATGACGGCAGCGATCCACCAGCAGGAAGGCACCGTGGACAAGTTCATCGGCGACGGCATCATGGCATTCTTCGGCGCTCCCAATACCGTTGAACACCCGTCGCGCCGCGCCTTCGCCGCCGCCCTGGATATGCTGGAGAAACTCAAGATGCTCAACGCCGAACTGGCCGCCGAGGGGCAGGCGACCATCCGTATCGGCATCGGGCTGCACGTCGGCGAGGCCGTGGTGGGCCACGCCGGTTCCGCAGAACGACACGAATATACCGCCGTCGGCGACGTGGTGAACGTTTCCTCACGTATCGAGGACCTGACCAAGCCCACTGGCTATGCTTTAGTGTGCAGCGCGGCGGTCATGGACGAACTGGAAAATTCGGAAGGCTTTATCTCGCTGGGCGAGCAGCCCCTTAAAGGTCATACACCCAGGGCTGTGTTCGGCTGGAAAGCATCAAGGAATAAGGAGGCAACATGAGAAACTTTCTACTCATCGGCCTGGCGGCCGTGCTGTTCTCCGCCGTGGCCGCAATTGCAGCGGATCGGCCCGCCATGGTTATCGATTTGCAAGGCAAGGTGACACTTGAAAGCGGCGGAGGTGCGGGCGGCATCGGCATTCTGTCGACCCTGTCTGCTGGGGCAACACTGACACTCGGCCCGCAGGCCAGGGTGGTGATGGTATACCTGAAGTCCGGCGACGAGTATGAACTGGCCGGTCCTGGCCGCTACCAAGTGGGCGTCGTAGAACCTGAAGCCATTTCGGGTGCCAAGCCCATCAAGCACAAGACCGCCCTGGCAAGCTACGGTGCAGGACGCATCAATCCCATGGGCAAAGTCCAGGCCGGCCTGGTGATGCGCGGGGGCACCATCAAATCGTTACGGCTTCTGGAGCCTTCAGGCAGTCTTGTTTCCAGCGAACGTCCAACGTTCCGCTGGGAAGCAGTGCCGGGTGCCAAGTCCTACCACTTCGAACTGGATAACGACACTGGGGCCACTATGGCTGAAGGCACTGTCAATGAGCCGGTCTTCAGCTTGCCTGCCGGCGTGGTCCTCGCGGAAAAGATGCCGTATAGCTGGGGCGTAGAAACTTCTGTAGACGGCCGTCAATACGCCAAGTGGCACCAATTCAGCGTACTGGACAAGGGTGAGCGCGAACGGCTGGAGAAACTCAAGCCAGGGGACAACGCCACGTTTGGCGAACGCGTACTGTACGCGGCCATGCTTGAGGAGATGGGCTTGCGGGAAGATGCGCGGCCGTTGTGGAAGACGCTGGCGATGGAGCGCCCCGACGACACCCGCTTGCAAGCGCTGGCAGGGGATTGATGAATATCTTTTCCCACCGACATTTCCAGGCTGCCGTGCTTAGCCTGTTGCTTGCCGCTCAGCCTGTTTGGGCGGCTGGCGCCATTAATGCGAAGCCACAGGTATCCCAATTCAAGGGGCTTATGGAGGGAGCCAAGGTCAAGCTGGGAAAAGCGGATTTTGCAGGTGCCGAGAAGCTGGCGCGTCAGGCTCTGGATTTCGCCCGTGTCAGCTTTGGTGACGATGCTTTTCGGGTGGCCAATGCCTGCAACTTGCTGGGCAAGGTGCTGAACGCGGAAGGGCATTTTGCCGAAGCCGAAGGGTTATTCCGGCAGGCGGCGGAGCAGCGGCGCAAGACACTGGGCGAGGAAGATGCGCGAACTGCCAATAGCTTCGTTTTTCTGGGCAAGGTGCTGGCAGGTATGGGCAAGCTGGCAGAGGCAGAACAGGCGTTCCAGGAAGCGCTACGCATGCAACAACGCTACCGCGCCCAGAACGACCCGGACATTGCCAAGACACTCAACAGCCTCGCCAAGCTTAACATCGATCTCGGCCATTACACCGAAGCGGAGTCCGGGGCGAAAAAGGCCCTGCAACTTGTGCAAGAGGCTTATCCGGGGAGAAAGCATCCCACCGCCGCCAAGAGCCTGCGACTGCTTGCCATGGCCGTGGCCAAGCAGCCTTCGCACCTGGAAGAGGCCGAATCTTATGCCCGCAGGGCGCTGGCTATGGAGGAAGCGTTGAGTGGCCCCGATCATCCGGACACAGCACGCAATCTTAATATTCTTGGTAACCTGCTGCTTCAGCGCGGCCAAGTAGACGAGGCCGAGCCGCTACTACGGCGCGCTCTGGCCAGCGAAGAAAAAATGCTGGGCGCGGACCATGCCGATACGGCCAAGACCATGGCAAACCTGGCGCGTCTCTTGGCTGGCAAGGGCCGTCACGACGAGGCGGAAACCCTGTTCCGCAATGCCCTCGACATCGCCCGCAACGCCGGGCAGCTTCAGCAGCAAGTGCAGTACGCTCGGCAGCTTGGCCGTTTCCTGGCGAAGCGTGGAAGGACAAAGGAGGCCCTCGTTCCCTACCGCGAGGCCGTCGATACCCTTGACCGCCTGTATGCCTCCACCCGTGGCCTTGCCGAGGACAGCCGCGAGAGCTTCATCGCCCAGTACGCACCGGTGTACCGCGAGATGGTTGACCTGCTGCTACACCTCAACCAACTTGTGCCGCAGGGCGGCTATGACCAGGAAGCACTGGCGGTGGTGTCCCGCACCCAGAGCCGGTTGTTCACCGACCTCATGCGGCAGGCAGACGTGGCCACTTTTGCCGGCGACAACCGTTTTACCATGCTGAAGCAGCGACGCGACGAGCTGCTGGTTACCCTTACCAGCCTGCGCCAGGTCCTGGCGACCAGTGCGTCCGAAGCGGATGCGGAGGACGACAGCGAAAACGACGACACTGGAGATACACAGGCATCCGGCCGGCACCAGCGCAAGGCCCTGCTGGAACACATCCACGCTGCCGAAACCGAGCTGAAGCAGGCCGATGACAGCCTGTGGCAAGCCTATCCCCGCTTCATGGAACTGGTCGCCCCGCGCCCCGTAACGGTAACCGAGCTGCAACAAAAACTGCTGCATCCGGGCGAGGCCTTGGTAAGTTTCTACCTACTGCCCGACAAGGCTGTGCTGTTTGCGGTGACGCCCCAGCGCTTCACGGTGACCACCAGTGACGCCGGCGAAGATTCGGTAGCTCAGCGGGTGCTGTCCTTGCGCCAAGCAATGACCAAGATGGCGTCGGGCGCGCCGGTGAACGTCCTGCGGGGCTTCGATCCATCGGTGCTTGCATCCCTCTACCACGACCTGTTCGCACCGATGGAAGGCAGCATCGGCAAAACGGAAAAGGTTTTTGTGGCAGCGGACGGCCCGCTTTACACCCTGCCACTGGAAATGCTGGTGACGCGCTACGAAAAACCGGAACACCAAGCCTTCATCGCCGCGCGAAAGCTGGCGGACGGCAGCCTGGCACACCCGCTGCTGGCGGAATATGCCACCTTGTCCTACCTTGGGCAGCAGCGCCGCTTCGCCTATTTACCCAGCTTGGCGGCCCTCGCCTCCTTGCGCCAGCATCCCAAGTCCGCGCCAAAAAATGTCCTCAGCATGGAACTGGTGGCCTTTGGCGACCCGCTTTACGCCCCTCCCTCCAAGGACATGTCGCCGCTCGCACCGGACGCGCTGCCGGTGCGCAGAGTGCGAGCCGGCTCTTCGTTCCTGCCGCCGCTGCCCGAAACGGCCGATGAGGTGCGTCAGGTAGCAGCCCTGATCGGCGGGAAGAGCCGAATTTTCCTGGAAGCGGAGGCCCAGGAACATACAGTCAAAACCCTCGACCTGCGAAATACTCGCTACCTGCTGTTCGCCACTCACGGCCTGCTGGGCGGCGATTACCCTGGCACGGGCAATCAGCCGGCGTTGGCGCTGACCATGACCGGTGACCTCCAGGGCGAGGACGGCTTGCTGACCATGAAAGAGGTACTTGAGAATCTCGACCTCGGCGCCCGCCTGGTGGTGCTATCCGCATGCAACACTGTGGGCGAGGGTAGCCGCGCCGCTCGCGGCGAAGGTTTTGCCGGCCTCACTCGTGCCTTCATGTACGCCGGCGCGAAAGGGTTGGTGGTGAGTCATTGGAGCGTGGAAAGCTCCTCGACGGACGAGTTAGTGAAACAACTTTTTACCGCCCTCCGGGAGGGGCAGCCACCCTGGAATGCTCTGGATAGCGCACGGCACAAGCTGGCCGGCGAATCTTTTGCGGTCGGAAAACAAATAGTTTCCCGCGCCCATCCCTACTTCTGGGCGCCATTCGTGTTCGTGGGGGACTAGTCACCGGGAAGGTTTGGGCGGCAATTTTCCGCAGGGTCTCATCAGGGTCGCGTGGGGCAGGTACGCACGTAAACCAAGGTTATATCGCGAGGATAGAGCGACCGCCAAGCCATCGGCGGGATCTCGCTCAACTTTCCCTTGGTGACAAAATTATTGCCGTACTTGCACGTATAATGCTGTCCGCCGCCTGTAATTCAGCGCCGAGAAACGCCGCAATCAGGCTTAAGACACGCATCTAATTTACTAATGAACCAGAAATTCACCACTGTTTATCTGGCGACCGCCTTGCTCGCCTGCGGCCTCGTCCTTGCCGCCTTCATCGGGGAGCGCATCAACGACGAACGGCACACCGTCGCAGTTCGCGCCGACGTGCAGAACCACCTCGCCGAAACCCGCGCCCGGCTGGAGGGCAACCTGAACGGCAACATCTCGCTGGTCAAGGGCCTGGTCAGCGTCATCCACCTGCAGCCCAACCTGACGCAGGCCGAATTCGAGCAGGCCGCCCAGCCGCTGTTCCAGGGGCAAACGGGCATCCGCAACATCGGCGCGGCGCCGGACATGGTGATCAGCCTGATGTACCCCCTCAAGGGCAACGAAAAAGCGATCGGCCTCGATTACCGCAAGACACCGAGTCAATCCGCAGCGGCGCAGCAGGCTCGCGATACCCGGCAGATCGTGCTGGCCGGCCCAATCCAGCTGGTGCAGGGCGGCCTGGGCCTTGTCGCGCGGCTGCCGGTCTTCGTTCAGGGAAGCGACGGACAGGAACGTTTCTGGGGTCTGGTGAGCGCAGTCATCGACGCACAGGACCTTTTCCGCAAGAGCGGGCTGATGGCCGACAAACTGACCATGGAGATCAGCATTCGCGGCAAGGACGGCAAGGGTGCAGAGGGCGAGGTGTTTTTCGGCCGCCCCGAACTGTTTGCCGCGAATCCGGTGCTGGCCGACATCCCCTTGCCGCACGGTTCATGGCAGATCGCGGCGATACCTCGCGGCGGCTGGCCGGTCCAGGCGGACAACGTCTGGCTGCTGCGACTGGTTTTCCTGATTCTGATACTGTTGTTGTCGGGCGCCTTCGTCGTGCTCGTTCGCGCGCTGCGCGCGGCCTCATTCGCCCGCCAGCAACTCGAATACATCGCCCATTACGACACGCTGACCAGCCTGCCCAACCGCGTGCTGCTCGCCGACCACCTGCGCCAGGTCATGGCACAGGCCCGGCGGCACGGACACCAGTTGGCGGTGGCCTATCTCGACCTCGACGGTTTCAAGACCATCAACGACAACCACGGACACGAAGTCGGCGACAAGTTGCTGGTCGCGCTCGCTGCCCGCATGAAACAGGCTTTGCGCGAGGGCGACACGCTCGCGCGGCTGGGCGGCGACGAATTCGTGGCGGTGCTGCTCGACCTGCCCGACAAGGAAGCCAGCGCGCCGGTACTCACGCGCCTGCTCGCCGCCGCTGCCCAGCCTGAGCAGGTCGACGACTACACGCTGCAGGTCTCGGCCAGCCTCGGCATCACTTTCTACCCGCAGGCGGAAGACGTCGATGCGGACCAACTGCTGCGCCAGGCCGATCAGGCCATGTATCAGGCCAAGCTGGCCGGCAAGAACCGCTACCACTTCTTCGACGCCGACGAAGACCGCAGCGTGCGCGGCCATCACGAAAGCCTGGAGGGCATCCGGCACGCCCTGGATGCGCGCGAATTCGTGCTTCATTACCAGCCCAAGGTGAATATGCGCACCGGCGAAGTCATCGGGGCCGAGGCACTGATACGCTGGCAGCACCCGCAAAAAGGCCTTCTGCCGCCGGCGGTATTTCTACCCGTGATCGAAGACCATCCGCTGGCCGTCGAACTCGGCGAGTGGGTGATCGCGTCGGCGCTGACCCAGATGGAGCTCTGGCGCGCATCAGGACTGGACCTCCCGGTCAGCGTCAATGTCAGCGCGCGCCAGCTGCAGGAGGCGAACTTCGTCGAGCGCCTGCGGGAACTGCTGGCGCAGCACCCGAGCGTCAAGTGGGGCGACCTCGAACTGGAAGTCCTGGAAACCAGCGCGCTGGAAGATGTTGCGCGGATCTCCCAGGTGATCGAGGACTGCCGAAAAATCGGCGTGACATTTGCCCTGGACGATTTCGGCACCGGCTATTCTTCTTTGACCTACCTGAAACGCCTGCAGGTCGACCTGCTCAAGATCGACCAGAGCTTCGTGCGCGACATGCTCGACGACTCGGACGACCTGGCCATCCTGGACGGCGTGATTGGCCTGTCGGGCGCCTTCCGCCGCCAAGTCATCGCGGAAGGCGTGGAGACCGCGGCTCACGGCGAAATGCTGCTGCGGCTCGGCTGCAAACTCGCCCAGGGTTACGGCATCGCCCGCCCCATGCCACCGCACGAGATGCCCCGCTGGTCGAAAGTCTGGCGGCCCGACCCGGCCTGGACAGACATTTCCGCCGTCAGCCGCGAAGACTTGCCGCTGCTCTTTGCGGGCGTCGAGCACCGCGCCTGGATCGCAGCAATGGAAATCCATCTCAACGACGAGCGTGAAGCCCGGCCGCCCGTGGACCACCGCCTGTGCCGCTTCGGCAGCTGGCTGGAGGGCGAAGGCATGGCCCGCCACGGCACGCATCCGACCTTTCAATCGGTTGAAATCCTGCACTTGCAGGTTCACGCGCTCGCAGTCGAAATGCTGGAACTGCAGGCCCGTGGCCGGAAGCAGGAAGTATTGGCCAGGCTGGGCGAATTGCATGGCCTGCGGGACGCCTTGCTGGAACAGTTGACGGAGCTGGCGCAGAAAACCCCGCAATAAGCGGAAAAAAGGTCGCTCTGCCCGATTCGGGCGGCTTGCTTTCAGGCATGCCGACCGCCAAGAACGCTACCCCGCCGACTGCCTCACCGGAAGCCATATCCTGAAAGTCGTGCCCTTGCCGACTTCGCTTTCCACTTCGATCCTGCCGTGGTGCTTTTCGACGATGCCGTAGGACAGCGACAGCCCCAGCCCGGTGCCCTTGCCTACCGGCTTGGTGGTGAAGAACGGGTCGAAGATGCGCTTGAGGTTTTCCGGCGCGATGCCCTTGCCGTTGTCGGATATCTCGACCCACACCTTGTCGTCCTGCGTCCCGCTGCGGATGGTGATGCGCCCGTGACCGTCCGGGCCGATGGCGTGCGAGGCGTTGACCAGGATGTTCATGAATACCTGGTTGAGCTGGTGCGCCAGGCATTCCACCTGCGGGAGCTCGCCGTATTCCTTGACGACTTCGGAATTGTACTTGAGTTCGTTGTGCACCACGTTGAGCGTGCTGTCGATGCCCTTGTGCAGGTCGACCCACTGCCATTCGGCTTCGTCGACGTGGGAGAAGTCCTTGAGATCCTGCACGATCTGCTTGACCCGCAAGATGCCGTCGCTGGATTCCTTGAGCAGCTCGAAGATGTCCTGCTTGAGGTAGTCCCATTCCGCTTCCCGCTTCAGGGTACGGATTTCTGCCTGCACGTGTGAGTCGCACATGGCGGTTTCGGCTTGTTCGTAGGCGGCCAGCACGTGGAACAGGGTTTGAAGGTATTTCTCCAGCGTGCCAAGGTTGGAGTTGACGTAGCCGATGGGGTTGTTGATCTCGTGCGCCACGCCCGCCGCCAATTGGCCGATGGAGGCCATTTTCTCGGACTGCAGCAGCTGGTTGTGCGCTTCTTCCAGCTTTTTGATCAGTGCCTTCTGCTCCTCTTTTTCCCGCAACAGCGCTTGCTCCGCCTGCGTGCGCGCGGTGATGTCGCGGAAGCTCAGCACCCGTCCCACTTTTTCCTCCCCCTGGGGCGGGGGCAGGCAATAGCGTTCGATCACCCGACCGTCATTGCACTCGAAGGTGTCGTAGCTCTCCTCTTCAGGGTGCTGACACAGATATTCCAGCTTTTCGGTAAAGGCAGCGGGGTCCTTGATCTGGCCCTGCAAATTTTCTATCAAGGTGTCGTGATTCCATAATGCCGCCACCTCGTCCGACACATGCAGCATCTCGACAAAGCGCCGGTTGAAGCGCACGACCCGTGCATCCTTGTCCAGCACCAGGATGCCGTCGGCGGTTGATTCCAGGGTGGCGTCGAGGAGCGAAAGCAGGAATTCGAGCTGGCCCTCGGCCCGTTGCCTGATGGACAACTCGTTGCGCATCTCGTGGTTGCGCTCGGTCAGTTCCCTGGACATCAGGTCGAGCGAGCGCTCGATCAATAGGTGGTCGGCGTCGGCGCTCTCATAGGCAGCGCTAACCGCGGCGAGGAACTGAGACAGATTTTCCGGGATGGCGCCCTGTTCGCCCAGATATCGATCGATCTGACGTTGCAGCAGACGGTGCAAAAGCCTTACCCCTCGCTGAATGTGGTAATGGTCATGGTCTGGTTGTGAAGCTCGCAGCCGGTTACCACGCCCTGGGGACAGATCTCGCCGTAGGAATAAAACCCGGTCAGCACCGCTTGTTCGCCCAACACCGCGCGCACGCCATCGACTTCTTCCTCGATGCGCTGATTAAGGACCAGCTTGCGCCCCACGCAGCTGATCAGGATCGCCAGATCGGGGGAAGCGCCGTCCAGCATTTCATGACTGGCGCTAGCGGCACCGCTAGCGCCGTCCACCAGGCGGTCGAAATTGGCTTTCATCAGGCGGGCATACGAACCCTCCGGCATGTCGCCAGCAAAAGTCATGCTTTGTTCCGCATCGTCGATGCCCAGCACGGTGCGCACCAGGTCGCCCTGCTCGCTGCGCAGCGCCAGGGGGAACAGCAGGGCCGAGGCGGGCAGATCTGCCGCGTGATCGCCCAGGTATTTCTTGTAAAGTTCCAGCGCCGACTGTCCATCAAGTTCATACAAGACGTTGCCCCTTGACTTGGTGATCAGCCGCTCCGCCCCGAACACGTCCCAGCCGCCGAGCGAACCGTAGCCTACGCGCAAGCGCTCGCCGTAAAAACCCAGGGCGGCGATCCGGCCTTCCGCCGGTTCGCTGCCGGCACATACCAGGGTATGGGCGAAACGCCCGCCGTCCCCGGCCAGGCCGCCGGTGACCGCCACCGCTTGCGGCAGATTCTCGCGCAGGCCGCGCGCCAGCTCGCTACCGTTCACCTTGAGGCCGTCCGACAGCACCAGCACATGGACCAGGCCTTCGCGCGCCAGGATTTGGGCCAGGCGCTTGCCGGCAGCGTGGCTCTCGCCCATATCCGCGATATCCGTTTGGGCAGGCGCGATGCGAGCATGTTCGAAACGCACCGCGGTAGCGACAATGGAGTCGTCGCGCACCCGCGTGGCGCATATCTCTCCGGCGGTGGAACAGCCCATGATCAAGGCACCGGGATAGCGCGCCTTGAGCTCGCCCAGACAGGACGCGGAACGTGTCGTATCCGTGCCGCTGAATACCAGCACCCAGTCTGCTGCGCCGTCCAGCGTACCGCTACCTTCCTGCTGCCAGCCTTGGCCTTGGGTCCAGTAACGCTGTTCGATTTTCATGCTGGCTTCCCTTCCTGTAGATGCTGGAGGAACGTTGCTCGCGACAGAGGAACAGCCGATCCCCCCTCGATATCGGCTGACCAAGGAGCCGTCGACCGTTACGACATGGTAATACGGGCCGCCGCCACACGGCAATTGCGGATTTCCCGAAGCGGATTTACATTGAATTCCGACAGAGTGTAAACGAATAACCGAAAGGTCATGTTTGGTAACACTTTCCAAACAATCCAACCGACACAGCAAGTTAGAATTGCCCCATGAGCAGACAACCCTGGATATGGGTCATCGACGACGACCCGGAATTGCGCAAGTTGCTGGACGAATACCTGGTCAACCAGGGCTTCGCGGTGCGCACGCTGGCCGACGGGCGCGACCTGGAACGCCGCCTGAGCCGCGAGCGCCCGGACCTGCTGGTGCTCGACCTGATGATGCCGGGCGACAGCGGGCTCGAGATTTGCGCCCGCCTGCGCGCCTCCGGCGATGACATCCCGATCATCATGCTGACGGCGAAAGGCGACCCCATCGACCGCGTCATCGGCATCGAGATGGGGGCGGACGACTATCTCGGCAAACCCTTCCTGCCGCGCGAACTGACGGCCCGAATCCATTCCGTCTTGCGCCGCCGCGCCCCGCTGCCGGCCGGCGCGCCCATCGCGGACGGCAATACCGTCACCTTTGGCGAGTACAAGCTCGATCTGGCCACCCGCGCGCTGTGGCGCGGCGAGCAGAAAATGGAAATGACCGGGGGAGAATTTTCCCTCCTGGCGGCGTTCGTCACGCACCATCACCAGCCTCTTTCGCGCGAGCGCCTGATCGAACTGGCGCGCGGCCCCGGCTCGGAAACCATCGACCGCAGCATCGACGTGCAGATCTCCCGCCTGCGCAAGCTGATCGAGCCGGACCCGGCAAAGCCGCGCTATATCCAGACCGTCTGGGGCTTCGGCTACGTGTTCGTGCCGGACACGGCCGAGAGCGCCGCATGAAGCGTTTTACCGGTTCGCTCTACGCGCAGCTGACGCTGGTTTTGCTGGTCGCGTTGGGGGCGAGTTTCGCCACCATGTACTGGCTATTTCTCTCTCACCTGGAGGACTCGCGCAACAACAATTTTGCGCGCTCCCTGGTGGTACAGATTCATCTGGTAGAAGAGTTGCTGCGCACCCATCCGGCATCGAGTCTCCCCGCGAACGTCGGTGTCCGGATCACCCGCAATCCACCTGTGCAAGCCCCTGAGATGGCCGGCGAAACCGCACGCCGCCTGCCTTTCCTGAAAATGCGCCTGAGCGAGGAACTGCACAGGAACGTGGAAGTGGTAGCTTCAAGGGAGCCCTTCGCCGGCCTCTGGATAACCTTGCGGGCGGAGCGCGCGCAGGCGCCGCAATGGATGTTCTTCCCTACGCCCCGGTCGCATACGCGCCTGGGCGATCCGCTGCTGCGCGTATTTCTGGTGGGCTTTACGGTTTTTTTCGCCGGCGGCATGCTGCTGCTGTGGCGCATCCAGCGCCCCCTGAAGCGCCTGAGCAGCGCTCTCGAAGCGGTCGGCCAATCGAATCGCCTCACCACGCTGCCGGTTTCCGGGGTCGGGGAAATCCGCATTCTGGGCGAACGCTACAACGAGATGGTGGAACGCCTCAGGCGTTATGAGGAGGATCGCGCCACCATGCTTGCCGGCGTATCACACGATTTGCGCACACCGCTTACGCGCCTGCGCCTACTGGTGGAACTGGCGCAAAGCTCCCGCAGCGGCGAGATGCTGCAGAATCTGGACGACATCGGACGCATTACCGATCAATTTCTGGATTACGCGCGCGGCAACAACAACGAAGCGTTCGAGCAACGCGACCTGGCGCTGTTCGTCGAGGAAGTCGCCGCGCCTTATGGCGCAGAAGGCGTGTCGGTCTCCAGCGCCCAGGACGACATCGTCCTTCCGCTGCGCGCCAATTCGCTGCGGCGCGCCCTCGTCAACCTGATCGAAAACGCCATCGAATACGGCAGCCCGCCCATATCGATCAGGACATTCCAGTCTGACGGAGCGGCGATCATCTCGGTCGAGGATTCCGGCAGCGGCATCGCCCCCGAACTGATTCCATACGCCTTGCGCCCGTTCTCCCGGCTCGACCATTCGCGCGGCGGGAAAGGCCATTGCGGACTGGGGCTGGTCATCGCCGCAAAAATTGCCGAAGAGCATGGCGGCAGGCTGGAACTGAGCAAACGCGCCAGCGGCGGACTGATCGCCGCGATCCACTTGCCGGTCGGCTCACGCTGACAGGTGCGAGTTCGGCGTCGGAAACAACTGGTCACGATTTCAGCCTGACCAGTCACATTTGGTTTGCAACTTCGCAATAGGATGTCCTTCAAGGTGAAGTCCGGAACGGATCACCCCTTATCCCTTCAATATTTCAGGAGTACATCATGACTAAAAAATGGAAACTTTCGCTGGCTTCGGTCGCGGCCGTTTTCGGCCTGGGCATCATGTTCAGCAGCAGTGTGATGGCGAACATGCCGCGTCACCCGGACGGGACAGATTTCATGCCCATGCGCGCCATTCACGACAAGCTGAACCTGAGCGAAGCGCAGGAAAAAACCTGGCAGGCCCTGTCGCAGGAAGGGCGTACCTTACGCGATGGAATGCGCAAGGAACACGAGGAAATGAAAGCCCAGCTTAAACAGGAACTAGACAAGAGCGAGCCCAATTTCGCCGCTGTAGCCGCGAAGTCCGACAAGCTAGCCGACGAACGCACCGGGAAAATGCGCCACATGCGCGACGAGTGGATCAAGTTCTATGACGCGCTCACGCCCGCGCAAAAGATCATCGTCAGGGATGAAATGAAAGCCCGCCTGAGCAAGGCGGATAAACGCTGGGATCGCATGAAGCAGAGACGGGAAAAATCCGGCCCGAACTAAAGGTCGACCAGAAAAGTCCAACTTCCGAGGCAAGGCGGGCAGCTATAATGTTGGCTGCCAAGCAACGGCTCATGTTCTCACGAACGTGAGCCTTTCTCATCCTCGCGCCAGGGATAAAGATGTCGACCAATCTGCCAGCGGGTTTATCCGCTTCTCTCCTCAGGGCTGTTTTTGCCGTTGCGCTGGTTTTCCTCGCCGCGTGCAGCGGCAAGGACAGCGCGGCGAACAAGGGGAAGAACGCCAAGCAGCCGCCCGTGCCGGTCGTCACGGCACAGGTCACGCGCAAAACGCTGCCTGACCAGATCCACGCCGTCGGCAACATCGAAGCTTATGCCACGGTACAGGTCAAATCGCGCGTGGACGGCGAAATCACGCGCGTCCACTTCAAGGAAGGCGACACGGTGCGCAACGGGCAAAGCCTGTTCACCATCGACCCCCGCCCGCTCCGCGCCCAGGTCGACCTGGCCTCTGCCAACCTGGCACGGGATACCGCGCAACTGGACAACGCCCGCGCCCAGGAACGCCGCTACCAGAACCTGCTCGACCAACACTTCATTTCCAGGGAGATGTACGCGCAGATCCGCACTACAGCCGAATCCTCGGCCGCGGTGGTGCAAGCCGACGAGGCCGCGCTCAAGAGCGCCCGCCTGCAGCTCGACTACAGCGAAATCCGCTCGCCCATCGACGGCGTGACCGGCGCGCTGAAAGTACAAGGCGGCAACCTGGTCAAAGCCAACGATATCCCGCTGCTGGTGGTCAACCAGGTGAGCCCGATTTACGTCACTTTTTCGGTCACGGAACAGCAACTGCCGCGCATCCGGCAACTGCTGGCGGAGGGAAAAAAGCTGCCGGTCGAAGCCATCCCTTCGCGCCGGGCCGGGGTGCCGGAGGCCGGCAAACTCTCTTTCGTGGACAACACGGTGGATACCACCACCGGCACCATCAAGCTCAAGGGGATTTTCGCCAACACCGGCAGGACCCTGTGGCCGGGCCAGTTTGCCGATGTCACCCTGACGCTGGGCGAGTTGCGCGATGCGCTGGTCGTCCCGGCCCAGGCGGTGCAGACCGGCCCGGATGGGCCGTTCGTCTACGTCGTCAGCAAGGACAAGACAGCTGAACTGCGCAAGGTAAAAACAGATCGCACCCTGGCGGGCGAAACAGTGATCGGCAGCGGCTTGCAGACAGGCGAAACGATCGTCGTCGACGGCCAGATGCGCCTCAAGCCGGGCGCCAGGATCGTGGCCAAACCGGCTCCCTGAGACGATCTTGAACTTCTCCGAACTATTCATCCGCCGCCCGGTGATGACCACCCTGGTCATGCTGGGCATACTGTTGTTCGGCGTCATGGGTTACCGCCTGCTGTCGGTGAGCGCGCTGCCCAACGTCGACTTCCCCACCATCCAGGTCTCCGCCAACCTGCCTGGCGCGGCGGCGGACACCATGGCCTCGGCGGTCGCCACCCCGCTGGAGAAGGAGTTCTCCACCATCGCCGGGCTGGACTCGATGAATTCCACCAGCGCCCAGGGCCTGACGCAGATCACCCTGCAGTTCAACCTGTCGCGCGACATCGACGCGGCGGCGCAGGACGTCCAGTCGGCCATCGCGCGGGCACTGCGCCAGCTACCTTCGGAAATGACCACGCCGCCCTCGTTCCGCAAGGTCAACCCGGCCGATGCGCCGGTCTTCTACCTCGCGCTCACCTCCGACGCCCTGCCCCTCTCGCAAGTGGACGAATACGCCGAAACGCTCATCGCCCAACGCCTTTCCATGCTGGACGGGGTGGCCCAGGTGCAGGTTTTCGGCACGCAGAAATACGCCGTGCGCGTCCAGCTCGACCCGAGCACACTGGCCTCGCGCGGCATCGCCCTGAGCGACGTGGCGCAGGCGGTGGCGAGCGCCAACGTCAACAAGCCCACCGGCACCCTGTACGGCCCGAACAAGGCCTATACCATACAGGCGGCCGGCCAGCTCACCGACGCCAACGCCTTCCGACCGCTCATCGTCGCTTACCGCAACGGCGCGCCGGTGCGCCTCGAACAGCTCGGCCGCGTCACCGACAGCGTGCAGTCGGACAAGATCGCCGCCTGGTACAAGGACAAGCGCGGCATCGTGCTCGCCATCCAGCGCCAGCCGGGCACCAACACCGTCGAGGTCGTCAATTCCATCAAAAAACTGCTGCCCACGCTGGAAGCGCAGATTCCGGCCGGCGTCAGCGTGAACATCCTGTACGACCGCTCCGAGTCGATCCGCGACTCGGTCAATGACGTGCAGTTTTCGCTGGTGCTGGCGCTGTGCCTGGTGGTGCTGGTGATTTTCCTGTTCCTGCGCAACCTGCCGTCCACCATCATTCCCAGCCTGGCGCTGCCGATTTCCATCGTCGGCACCTTCGCCGTGATGTACCTGCTCAACTATAGCCTCGACAACCTGTCGCTGATGGCGCTCACGCTGTCGGTGGGCTTCGTGGTGGACGACGCCATCGTGATGCTGGAGAACATCACCCGCCACGTCGAGAACGGCGAAAGCATCATGGAGGCCGCCCTCAAGGGCTCGCGCGAAATCGGCTTCACCATCCTGTCCATGACCCTGTCGCTGGCGGCCGTTTTCATCCCGGTGATGTTCATGGGCGGCGTGCTGGGCCGGCTGCTGCACGAATTCGCGGTCACCATCATCACCGCGGTGCTGGTGTCCGGCTTCGTCTCCCTCACCCTGACGCCGATGCTGTGCAGCCGCTTCCTCACCCCGCCCTCCCAGGCGCACCACGGCCGCATGTACGCCTGGTCGGAAGCCTTTTTCGACGGCATGCGCAACTTCTACCAGGCCACGCTGGCGTTCTCGCTGCGCCACCGCCGCACCGTGCTCGCCCTCTACCTCGTCATCCTGGCGCTCACCGGCTACCTGTTCTACACCATGCCCAAGGGCTTCCTGCCGAGCGAGGACACCGGCCAGATTTTCGCCTTCACCGAGGCCGCGGAAGACATCTCCTTCGAATCCATGGCGCGCCACCAGCGGGCCGTCGCCGCGATCGTGCAGCAGGACCCCAACATCGACGGTTTCATGTCCGCCATCGGCGCCGGCGGGTCCAGCCTCTCGGGCAACACCGGCCGCATGTTCATCCGCCTCAAACCGCGCTCGGAGCGGGTCTCGGCGGACGAAGTGATCGAGGAGCTCAAACCCAAGCTCGCCACCGTGCCGGGCATTCGCGTGTTCCTGCAGAACCTGCCCACCATCCGCATCGGCGGCCAGCTCACCAAGAGCCAGTACCAGTTCACCCTGCAGGACGCCGACCTGAAAGAGCTGTACCGGTGGGTACCGCAGATCGAAGCCAAGCTGCACACCCTGCCGGACCTGCAGGACGTCACCAGCGACCTGCAGATCAAGAACCCGCAGGTTTCGGTTTCCATCCTGCGCGACCAGGCCTCGGCGCTCGGCGTCACGCCGGAGGCCATCGAAACCACACTCTACAACGCCTATGGTTCGGGCCAGGTTTCCACCATCTACACCCCCACCAACCAGTACTGGGTGATGATGGAACTGATGCCGCAATACCAACTCGACCCGGACGCTCTCTCCCTGCTCTACGTGCGCTCCAGCAACGGCGGCCTGGTGCCGCTCAACGCCGTGGCCCGGGTGACCCCGTCCATCGGGCCGCTGACCATCAACCACCTCGGCCAACTACCCTCGGTGACCATTTCCTTCAACCTCAAGCCGGGCGTCGCGCTGGGCGAAGGCATCGCCAAGGTCAACGCCGCCACCACCGAAATGCGCATCCCCGCCACCATCGCCACCAGCTTCCAGGGCGCCGCCCAGGTGTTCCAGTCCTCGTTGCAGGGCATGGGCATCTTGCTGCTGCTGGCGGTCCTGGTGATCTACCTGGTGCTGGGCGTGCTCTACGAGAGCTTCATCCACCCCGTCACCATCCTCTCCGGCATCCCCACCGCCGGCCTGGGTGCCCTGCTGACGCTGCTGCTGTTCGGCCACGACCTCAACATGTACGCCTTCGTCGGCATCATCATGCTGGTCGGCATCGTCAAGAAAAACGCCATCATGATGATCGACTTCGCCATCGAAGCCGAGCGCAGGGACGGCAAATCCGCCTACGACGCCATTTTCCAGGCCTGCCTGATCCGCTTCCGCCCCATCATGATGACCACCATGGCGGCGCTCATGGGCAGCCTGCCGATCGCCCTGGGCCTGGGCGCCGGTTCCGAAGCCCGCCGCCCGCTGGGCCTGGCGGTGGTGGGCGGACTGCTGGTTTCGCAGGTGCTGACGCTGTACATCACGCCGGTGATTTATCTGTATTTCGAGAAACTGCAGAAACGCCTTGGTTCGTGGCGCGCGAAGAAGGCGACGGAACCTGCGGCCGAGCGCGTTTAAGCCACAGCCTCACGTCGGGGGGAGCATACAATGGCCATTCGAGTTGTAAGACTGGGATCCGCAAGGAGCGAGAATGAAGGCATTCGCATCGGGACCGTGCGCCGACCACCGCGCGGGGTACCGAAAGCCAATTTCGCTTCACACAACTGGTACGACGTGTGGTTTCCCAATCTGGCGCCAAGTATCGAAACCATGAAACTGGCACAAGCGGCGAAAACACCCGCCCAGTGGGCCGCGTTCGCCAAGAAGTACCGTGCGGAGATGGAAACGCCGGAGCATAGTCACGCGATCGAACTGCTCGCCGTGCTCTCTCATCAGACCAACTTCTCGGTTGGTTGCTACTGCGAAAACGAAGCACACTGCCATCGTTCGATACTCCGAGCGCTGCTGATCGAGAAAGGCGCCAAGGTCGAAGATCTGAATTACCACTAGGAGAGGATCATGCGGATGCATAAACCGCCCCATCCAGGCGAAATACTGAAGAAAGACGTGCTGCCGGAACTAGGCCTCACGGTGGGAGAGTTCGCGGCTCACCTGGGCGTGTCTCGCCCTCACCTTTCCAATCTGCTGAATCAGCGCGCAGGCATCACGGCTGAAATGGATCTCAAAATTTCCGAAGCACTTGGCCAACTCCCTGGTTTGTGGATTAGGATGCAGGCCACCTATGATCTCTGGCAAGCGGAACAAGCACCACGCCAGCATGTGGCGCCGCTGCGCAAGGCGGCATAAAGAAGCTACCAAATGCCCGCGGAGGGCGCACCTCCGAAGGGTATTCCGCCGTGAAATGCCAAATGCGATTCACCCGCATATGCCCCAGTCCCGGTCGGACGAACATGCAGAATATTGTCAGGTTGTGTAGAATTACACTCTCTCGATAGAGGAAATAACCATGCCCTCCGCAACCGCCGCCACTCCCCAAAAAAAGTCAGCGAAACTCGCACGCGCTCGCGCCGTCGCATCCGCGGGTAGCCAGCTTCTCACCGGCCAAGCGCTCCTGGATGACATGGAAGCGTATCGCAAGAAAGTTGCGGCCACGCCAGATTCGGCGCGTAGTTTTCTGACCCGCCTGGGCGTCATGACTCCCAGCGGCAAGGTCAAGAAACTGATACGTGGCTAACCCCTGGGCGCTGTATCAGCGCTCCCCTTCTTTCGTGCTCGGTTTTCACGGCACGGAAAAGTCGCTCGTCGATGAGGTCATCGCGGGCAAAACAACCCATCTCAAGAAATCTGACGGCAAGTACGAATGGCTTGGCCACGGCGTCTATTTCTGGGAAAACGACCCGCAACGCGGGCTGGAATGGGCGAACAGCGGCAACGCGAAGAAAAAAATCGAAAATCCGGCTGTGGTTGGCGCCGTCATCGACCTGGGCCGGTGTCTGGACCTGACCACCCGCATGGGGCTGGATGAAGTCGCGGAAGCCTACGCCACGCTGCACGATTCTTATGCCAAGGCAGGACTGCCATTGCCACTCAACACAGGCGGCACGGACCAGTTCAAACGCGAGCTGGATTGCCAGGTGATTCAGACGCTGCACCTGTATCGCCAGGAAAACGGGCTGCCGCCCTATGACTCCGTGCGCGCACCGTTCCAGGAAGCTGACCCTCTCTATGAAGGCGCCGGTTTCCGGATTCGCAACCACATCCAACTCGCGATTATCAACACCGATTGCATCAAGGGTTACTTCCGGCCGATCATGAGCGCGTAGGGAAGGTTGCCCACAAAGAAAGCAAGGGCGCCATGCCAGATTACAGTTGCGCCTGACATTTGGGCGGAACTTATTTCTTTACCGTCAATCTGTTGCAACAGCAGGGAAGCGATCTGCTGACCCAGCATTTTGAGACGCTGCGGAAAGCGATTCGCGCTGGTTCCATATACCGCAAACGGTTTCTTTCCGTCATCCCCTTCCTAAGGAGGCTGCAATGTCAGACAAATTCAAAATTGGTGACATCGTTCAATTGAAGTCCGGTGGTCCAAGAATGACGGTGACACGCGTAGAAAAAGCACACTCTGGAGAATCCAAAATTCACACGACTTGGTTTGTTGAGAGCAAACCGGAAAACAGCGTGTTCCCATTCGATGCCATCGCTTTCTGTAAAGAAGAACAGTCGGAAGACCCTGAGGTTTAGCATATTAAGTATGAGCAGCGCGTCATTTTGCTGTTCAATAGCTGCTTTTTAAGCATATTGTTATCGATAGATTCGAGGAGAATCATGGGTATCAGACAACGTGTATTAGATGCGGAGCTTCTTTGGAATTCGAATCAGAGAGAAGGTGCTTGGATTCAGGCCATGATTGCCACAGCAGCGTCCGCCAGGAAACGCTATCCGAAGCCAATTTCTGACAGCGAGTCGTTCAAACGTTACATTAGAGATATTGGTTGGACGATCTTTACTGGCAACCCTAAACCACCAAACCTTCAAACTGGACATGTGCTGTTTAAATTTGGCGAGAGATCATTCGAAGACATTCTGTACAAGGATTACCGGTGTTCGTGGATACATGAGGCAGCCCTCGATAATGCCGGACTAAGCGAAAGTAAAGTCAAAGGAAATGCGATAATAGAGACACTTGTGGTCGGAGCAAATACCCAACTCCCTGATCATTGGGTACTGAATATACTTAATGCAATTCGTTGGTCTCCTGAGAACGCAAATGAATTCGATGAGAAGTAAGGGGAACTCGGGGGGTGTCTTGACATATCAGTTTCCATACCTGAGATGAGCCGCAATGAAACCCACAATCCCCGATGACACGAGGGAACAAGTTCCAGAAAGAAACTAGTGCGCCCCAGCCCCCGCTTCCTTCGCCGCCGGCTGTGCCGGCCGTGCGACCCAAACCAGCAGCATGAGGCCGACGAACATCAGCGACGAGAGCCAGAAAATCTCGTTGGTGGCGAGCATCACCGCCTGCTGCTGCATGCTGCGCTCCAGCATGGCGTAGCTGGCCGAAAGCTGCTGCTCCAGCCCGCCCAGGGTGGCCAGCGCATCGTGGGTGACGGGCGAGAAATCCGTCACGCGTTCGGCCATCAGTTCGTGGTGGTAGGCGGCACGGCGGTCCCACAGGGTGATGCTGAGCGAGGTGCCGAAGCTGCCGGCGAGGATGCGGATGAAGTTGGACATGCCGGTGGCGCTGGCGAGCAGGCGCGGCGGGATGTCGGACAGGGTGAGCGACATCAGCGGCACGAAGAAGGCCGATACGCCGATGCCCATGAGCAGGCGCGGGATCACCAGTTGCCAGAAGGTGACGTCGGTATTGAAATGGCTGTTCCAGTACGACACCGCGGCAAACACGGCGAAGCTGAAGCTGGCCCAGATTCTCAGGTCGAGCCTGTGCATGTACTTGCCCACCAGCGGCGAGAAGAAGATCGACAGGATGCCCACCGGCGCCGCCGCCATGCCGGCCCAGGTCGCGGTGTAGCCCATCTGGGTCTGCAGCCACAGCGGCAGGATCACCACGTTGCCGAAGAACACCAGGTAGCCGATGCTCAGGGTGGCGACCCCGATGAGGAAATTGCGGTTGCCGAACAGGTGGAGATCGACGACGGGATGGTCTTCGGTCAGTTCCCAGGCAATGAGGAAAGCCAGCGCCACCACGCTGACCACCGCCAGCACCAGGATTTGCTTCGACTCGAACCAGTCCAGCTCGTTACCCTTGTCGAGCAGGATTTGCAGGGCGCCGATGCCGAGCACCAGCAGGAACAAGCCGACCTTGTCCACCGGGACGTTCGCCCGCTCCGACTCGCGCCCGCGCAACAGGCGCCAGGTAAGGAAGGAAGAGAAGATTCCGACCGGGATGTTGATGTAGAAAATCCACGGCCAGCTGATGTTGTCGGTGATCCAGCCGCCCATGATCGGCCCCATGATCGGCGCCACCATCACGGTGATGGACCACAGCGCCAGGGCCAGGCCCTTCTTCTCGCTGGGATAGTTCGACAGCAGCAAAGCCTGCGAGAGCGGGATCATCGGTCCCGCCACGGCCCCCTGCAGCACCCGCGCGGCGATCAGCAGCGGCAGGTTGGGCGCCAGCCCGCACAGCCAGGAAGCCAGCGTGAACAGCAGCGTGGACAGGGCGAACAGGCGCACCTGGCCGAAGCGGCGCGACAGCCAGCCGGTGAGCGCGAGCGCGATGGCGTTGCTGACGGCGAACGAGGTGATGACCCAGGTGCCCTGGTTGGGGCTCACCGCCAGGTCGCCGGAGATGGCGGGCAGCGAGACGTTGGCGATGGAGGTATCGAGCACCTGCATGAAGGTGCCCAGCCCAAGCGCCAGGGTCAGCAGGACAAGGGCAAAGCCGTGCAGCGGCGGCAGCGTGTCCGGCTTCACGGCGTTTATTTCGCCTGCTGCAGGTTGGCCGCGACGATCTCGCGGATACGCTGCCCGGCTGCCTTCTCGTCGTCGCCATACACCGCCGTCTCATAGCGCGGGCCGCTGGGTGAAACGCTGGCGAGCGACTCGCCGGAGGCATCTTTGGTTTCCACCTGCGCCTTCATCGACAGGCCGATGCGCAGCGGGTGCTTGGCCACTTCGGCGGGGTCCAGCACGATGCGTACCGGCAAGCGCTGCACGATCTTGATCCAGTTGCCGCTGGCGTTCTGCGGCGGCAGGAGGGAAAACACGCTGCCGGTGCCGGCCCCCAGCCCCGCCACCTTGCCGTGCAGCGTCACCCCGCTGCCGTACAGGTCGGACTGCAGTTCGACCGCCTGGCCGATGCGCATGCGCTGCAGCTGGTCTTCCTTGAAGTTGGCCTCGACCCACACCTGTCGCAGCGGCACCACCACCATCAGGGCGGTGCCGGGCGCCGCCTGCTGACCGACCTGCACCGCACGCTTGGCCACGTAGCCGCTTTCCGCCGCGCGGATCTCGCAGCGGCCGAGGTTGAGAAAGGCCTCGCGCACCTGCGCTTCCGCCTGCATCACGGCGGGATGGTGCGCGACGTCGGTATGCGCCACCTGCGCCAGCGCGCCTTCGAGCTGGCTGTTGGCAAGCCGCAGTTCGGACTGGGCGCGTTTCAGCGCCGACCCGCTGTGCTCGCGCTCCTCGCGCGACACGGCCTCGTCCGCCGCCGCGCCGCCGCGCCGCGCCGCATCGGCCTCGGCCTGGCGCAGGCTTTCCTGTTTGATCGCGACGTTGGCGCGGTCCTGCTCCACGGCGCTGAACATCTGCCGCACCTGGCGTACCGTTTCCGCCAGGCGGGATTCGGCGGCGGACAGGGCAACGCGGGCGTCGGCATCGTCCAGCCGCACCAGCAGCTGGCCGCGCTGCACCAGGTCGGTGTCGTCGGCGTAAACCGCCACCACCGTGCCGGCGATGCGCGGCGTGACGCGGATCAGGTTGCCGGCGACGTAGGCGTCGTCGGTGGTTTCGTGGTGGCGGCCGTGAATCCACCAGTACACGCCGTAGCCCAGCCCGAGCAGGAAAAAGCCCAGGGTCAGGACCAGCAGCGCGCGGCTGCGCTTGGCTGAATTATTGTTGGGTGCTTCAGACATTGTTTTTACTCCCGGTTCGATTCGTGCCCGCCGCCCAGCGCGACGAACAGCGCCGCCATGGCGCGCTTGCGGTCGGCTTGCAGCTTCGATTCACGCGCGTGTTGCGCAAGTGCGGCGATCTCGCCGTCCAGCAGCGGCAGACGGTCGCTCAGTCCGCTGGCGAAACGCTGCGCCTGCAGATGCTGCGCGCGTTCCGCGCTGACAGTGGCGCTGAGCTGCAAACGCTCCCGCGCGTCGAGCGCGCTTACCCGCGCCAGCGCGTCCGCCACCTGGCTTGCCGCGACGATCAGCGCCAGGTTGTACTGCGCCGCAGCGGCGGCATATTCGGCTTCGCGCATGCCCAGGTTGGTGCGCAGCGTGCGCACGTTGAACAGGGGGATATGCACGGCGGGCCCGAACGAGCCGTACCAGCTCTTCGCCGTGAGCCAGTTGCCGAGATCGATGCTTTGCAGGCCGAGCAGCAGGCGCAAATCGACGTTCGGGTAGAAATCCGCCCTGGCCCCTTCGATGCGCTGCGCCGCCGCTTCGGCGCGCCATTTCAGCGCGACCAGGTCGGGCCGCTGCGCCAGCCAGTCGAGCGGCAATTTTTGCGGCAGCGGGAAAGGTGCGGCGGGAGTCAGCACCGGTTCGTCCAGTCCTGCCGCCCAGTCGGGGCCGTTGCCGGTCAGCGCGGCGAGACGGTCGCGCAGGATGCGGGACTGCGTTTCGAGATCCTTGAGCTTGTCCTGTTCCTCGGCCAGCAGCACTTCCATCTGGCTGGAAGGCAGCGCCGAATCGATGCCGCGCTTCAGCCGCGACCCCGCCAGGCGCAACACCATGCGGCGCTTGTCCACGGTCTGTCGAGCCAGCTTGGATCTGGCAACGACATCCTGCCAGTCGAAATAAGCGTCGGCCACTTCGCCGCCCAGCGCCAGCTCGGCCGCGCTGCGTTCCGCCTCGGCCGCCCGGCTTTCGCCCACGGCGGACCGCAGCAGGGCGCGGTTCTTGCCCCACCAGTCGAACGCATAGGCGGCGCCGACGGAAATGTCGCCTTCGTTCAAAGTGCTGCCGCCCATGGGCGGCGGGAACAAGCCGTTCTCGCTCAAGTGCTGGCGCACCACCGTGGCATCGCTGTTGTAGCGGATTCCGGATTCGAGTTCCACCAGGTGCGCAGCTTGCCGCGCCCGGTCGATGCGCGCCTGCGCCGTCGCCAGGGTCGGGCTGTCGCGCAGCGCCATTTCCACCAGCGCATCGAGCGCTTTGTCGTCGAAGGCACGCCACCACGCGCGCTCCGGCCAGGCCGCGCGCGTGAAGGCTGGGTCGCCGGCAGTCGCGGCCAATATCTGCTGCAGCGCCGTCTTTGCGATCTCGGGCCGGGGCGGCGAAACGGCAGGGAGCGGCGCGCAGCCGACCAGAACGACCGCGCTCAACAGCGAAATACTGGATTTAGCAGGCATGTTCATCGCCATCCACCTGTCCGATTCGTGACAGCAGCTTGCGCAGCAAGTTTCCGGTCAGCGCGATCTCCTCGGGGGAAAACCCGGCCCACAGGCGGTCGATCCGTTCCCAGTTGCGCGGCAGAATTTTTTCGATCAGCGCCGTGCCGGCGGGCGTCAGGGAGAGTTCGACGCGGCGCCGGTCTGCGCTGCTGCCCTGACGTTCGACCCAGCCATTCTCGACCAGTTCGTCAGTCAGGCGGGTAATGTTGGCGCGCGAGGAGAGCAGCGCCTCGCTCAGCTTGCACGGGTTGAGCATGTTGCCCTCGCTGGAATAAATCATGATCAGGGCGATGTAATGGGTGTTGTTGAGGCCATAGGCGGCGAGGAAGTGATTGGCGCTGTCTTCCAGCGCCTTGTAAACGTAGAAGAACATCCGCGTCAGCGTGACGTTTTCGACCGGCATGCCCGGATTCCGCTCCGCCACGCGGCGAATCCTTTCCTCGAACGGGGTGAACTGGTTATCCATGCTGAAGCGCGATCCATGTGTTTTGGTCGAAAAAATACTACCACAAGGAATAGTTCACATGTTAACCACATGCCGTGCAAAGCAGCCTGCTGTAGCCGCGACCTACGCATATTACCCGATTGTTTTTGTCGACTATTGTGTTATACCTATGCGGTATTCCACCCAAAGGAGGACCGCATCATGTCCGATCATATTTCGCTGGTGGCCACGTTCGCGAACCGCAACGTCGCCGAGGACACCGTCAGGAAACTACGCAAATCGGGGCTGGACAATGCCCAGCTTTCCATCGTCAGCAAGGACCGAGAACGCTTCGCGCAGGACGTGGAAGGTGCAATCGTCGTCGGCAGGCTGGACGAACTGGAAGACAAACAGGCCGGCTGCATCCCGCCGGATAACCTGGTCAACTACGAAGCTGAACTGAGTGCGGGCCGGGTGCTCGCCGTCGTACACGGTTCGCCCGAGGATATCGCCCAGGCCAAGAGCATCATCGACCTGCACCATCCCGAGAGCTGGAACGGCAAGGTCGGCTGCTCCGTTTATTACGGATGTTATGACTGACTTTCGGTAACACCGCCCAGGGACCGGAAGCCGGCCCCTCGGCGGTATTCACTCCGTCAGCCCGTGCTCCAGGCGCGCGGGCGCTTCATCCCGGCGATCCGGCACGACTGCTTGACGTAGCCGTAGGGGAACAGCTCGAAAAGCTTGTTGCGTGAATCCGCGCCCAGGCGCCCGGCCAGGTGCTTGATCACGAAGCGGGCATCGGGCGCGACCTGGTGCTCTTCGTAATAAGCCCGCATGAAACGGATCACATCCCAGTGGTCCTCGTTGAGATCGATTTTTTCCTGGCGGGCGAATTCCTCGGCCAACTCTTCGCTCCAGTCCTGCGGCTCAACCAGGTAACCCTCGGCATCGATTTCCGGCAGTTTGGTAAAAGCATCCATCATCCACCTCCACTTATTAAGCGCAATGAACGAGATGTTCACGGCAATAATATATATCACGTTTTGATATTATCACAATATGATATTGCAGCCGCGCGAAAATAAATTTAGTATCGGTTCATGAAAAAAACCACGCTCGGCAAAAGGGATTTCGAAACCCTCTCGCATTTCCGCTACCAGCTGCGCCGCTTCCTGCGCTTCAGCGAGGAAATCACGCTAGAGCACGGCGTCACCCACCTGCAGTACCTGCTGCTGCTGCACATCAAGGGCTACCAGGGCAGGGAGTGGGCAACCGTCGGCGAACTGGCGGAACGCTTGCAATCCCATCACCACGGGGTAGTTTCTCTGGTTTCCCGCTGCGAGAAACTGGGCCTGGTATATCGGGAAAAAGGCAAGGTCGACCGGCGCGAGGTAGAAGTTCACCTCACCCCTGCGGGCGAGAACGTCGTGGAAGAACTGGCGCGCCTGCACCGCGACGAACTGCTTAACCTGCAAGGCATATTCCAGGTCCCCGGCGTGCTGGATCTGGCGAAGGACGACGCCAGCGAGCAAGCGCCAGCGGCAAAGCCGGACTGATAACAGTACGACCTTGAGAGTCAGTTCTGACGCTTGACATTTTGTTCTAATCAGAACTATATTGTTCTAACTAGAACTTAATTGAGCCGGACATGACCCCAGCTGCATTCCTGCCCGTATTGCGCGAACTGGCCACAGCCTACCAGGCCTTCGAGGGCTATTCATCGGCACACATCCGCACGCTGGACCTGACCCCGGCGCAGTTCGACATCATCGCCACGCTGGGCAACACCCCTGGCATGCCGCTCAACGAACTGGGCGCCAAGACCCTGATCACCAAGGGAACGCTGACGGGCGTGGTCGACCGTCTGAGCGGCAAGCAACTGGTGGAGCGCAGCGCTTCTCCCAGCGACGGTCGCAGCCAGATCGTCCAGCTCACACCGCAAGGAGAGACGCTGTTCGAACGCATCTTTCCGGCCCATCTTGCACACATGCAGCAGGCATTCGCGGAACTCTCGGCCGAAGAACTGGTCGTTATGGAAACAAGTATGCGCCGCCTGCGCGATGCCTTCACCGCCGCACTAACCCGATCGGATAAAGCGCCATGAACCAGCCTGCCCGCTATACCAACACGGCCATCGGCCTGCACTGGCTGATCGCCTTGATCATCTTCGCCACTTTCCCGCTCGGGCTAGTGATGGGCGACATGGAGACTTCACCGCTCAAGCTCAAGCTCTTCAGCTACCATAAATGGATCGGCGTCACCATTTTCCTGCTGGCCGTAGGGCGCCTCGCGTGGCGCGCGGGCCACACGCCGCCGCCCCTGCCCGACACCATGCCGCCCTGGCAACGGCGTGCCGCAAACGGCCTGCACCATATGCTTTACCTGCTGCTGTTCGCCATTCCGCTCAGCGGCTGGCTGATGAGTTCGGCCGAGGGTTTCCAGACCGTATACTTCGGCGTGCTGCCGCTGCCGGACTTGATCGGCAAAAACAAACTGCTGGGCGATGTACTCTCTGACGTGCATGAGACACTAAATTACATCATGCTGGCACTGGTGGTATTACACATCGGTGCCGCGCTTAAGCACCACTTCATCGATCGCGACGACATCCTCGCCCGCATGTTGCCCTTCCTCAACAAGGAGAAACAGGAATGATCCGCCTGCTCGCCGCTCTTGCCCTGCTCGTTAGCGCTACCGTTCATGGCGCGGAACTCCACAACGTACAACTCGACAAAAGCACCATCGCCTTCGTCTCGAAACAGATGAACGTCCCGGTAGAAGGTACGTTCAGAAAATTCAGCGCGCAAATCACCATGGACCCGGTCAGGCCCGAAGCCGGGCGCGCCCGCATCGACATCGAGCTGGCCAGCATCGATGCCGGCAGCGAGGAAGCGAATGACGAGGTCAAAGGCAAGAACTGGTTCAGCGTGCGCGAATTCCCCAAAGCCAGCTTCGTCTCCGGATCAGTCAAGGCGTTAGGCGGCGGCCGCTACGAGGCCAGCGGCAAGATGACCATCAAGGGCAAAACGCTGGATGCTCGCGCACCCTTCACCCTTAAACAATTAAATGGCGCGCTGATCCTGGACGGTGCCTTCCCGCTCAAACGCCTCGACTACGGCATCGGCGCCGGCGTATGGAGCGACACCTCGGTGGTCGCCGACGAAGTCCAGGTCAAGTTCCATTTCGTATTGAAGTAAACCCAACCCCCAACCGGAGCACCCACATGAAAAAAACCCTGATCGCCCTCGCCCTCTCCAGCGCCATGAGCGTCTCCGCTTTTGCCGCGGACAGCTACACCATCGATTCGACCCACACTTTCCCCAGTTTCGAAATCAGCCACCTCGGTTTCTCCATCCAGCGCGGCCGTTTCGACAAGACCGTCGGCAAGATCACCCTCGACCCCGTCGCCAAGACCGGCAGCATTGACGTAGCCATCGACGCCGCATCGGTCGACACCGGCCTGGCCGACCTGGAAAAGCACCTGCGCGGCGAAGAGTTCTTCGATACGGACAAATACCCGACCATCACCTTCACTTCCAGCAAGCTCAAGTTCGAAGGCGACAAGCTGGTCGGCGCCGATGGCGAGTTCACCCTGCACGGCGTGACCAAACCCCTTACCCTGCAGCTCGACCACTTCAAATGCGGCGCCCATCCGATGACCAAGAAGCCCCGCTGTGGCGCCAACGCCACGGCCACGCTCAAGCGCTCCGAATTCGGCATGGCCAAATACGTCCCCCTAGTCGGCGACGACGTGAAAATCGTCATCCAGGTCGAGGCCGACAAGGACTGACACGAACTAGGTGCATTAGGGCTTCCTGCGGGAAGCCTTTTTTTCGAATGCTTGTTATATATCAAGCGGCGCATATAACAACTCGGTTATCATCTACGCAGTCCTACCCTCTTCAAGGAACTTCATCTGAAACGCCTGATACTCTCCGCCGCGCTGCTGGGAATCCTGAGCAGCCTGCCGACGCAAGCCGGCGAACTGGCCGACCTGCTGCGCGACACGCTGCAGCACCCGCAGCTGCGCGCGGCAAGCGACCAGACCGGCGCGGCCCAGGCCCAGCTGGAAGCCGCCAGCGGGCGCTATTTCGGCAACGCCACCGTCTCCGCCGGGTGGCACCGCTACGAGGGTCAGCGCGTGGTCGGCGTTTACACGCCGGGACAGCCGGGCCTGCCGCTCACCTCGGACGCCATCGGCCAGGCCGGCGTCAACTACAGCCTGCCGGTGGACGTGTTCGGCGTCATCGCCGCCAACCGGGAAAGGGCCAAGCAGGACCTCGCCAGCGCCGAACTGCTGGCGCGCCAGCAAACCCTGCTCAAGCTGCACCAGGCCGGCAGCGACTACTTCGGCCTGCAAGCACTGCTCAGCCAGAAGGAAGCGCTCGCGCTCTACCGCCGCCGCGTGGAAGCGACGTACGCCCGCATCAGCAAGGAAGTCGAGCTCGGCAAGGCGGCCGGCGTGGACGCGAGCTATGCGGCAAGCGAAGTCATGCGCCTGGCCGCGGACGAAACTGCGCTGCAAGGCGCCATCTCCCAGACCCAGGCGGATTTGCAGGAAGCCAGCGGGGTGGAAAATTTCCTGCCCAAGTCGACCGCGCTGGCGCTGCCCGATTGGGACGAAACTGCGCCCGAACAGACTCTGCCGGCACAGCTCGCCCAGACGCGCGCGGATGCCGCGCGCGCGCAGGCGAACGAAAACCGCCGCGCCCTGTATCCGTCCGTCAGCCTGGATGCCAACTATTTCCGCAACCAGGGCAACGGCGACAATCGCGACACCTGGGCCGTGGGCGGCGTGGTGAGCCTGCCGCTGGGAATCAGCGCCTACAAACAGTCGCAGGCGCAAAACCTCAACGCCCAGGCGGCAGCCGAGCAGAAACAGGCGGCCCTGCGCGACAGCGCGTGCCAGCTTGCCAGCCTGAAAAGCGCCTACCAGTCGGCACGCGCCGACATGGCGGCGATGGAAAAGGAAATCGCCTACCGCGAGCAGATCGTCGCGGTGCAGCGCGAAATGCAGCGCCTCGGCAACCAGACCCTGGAAAACCTGTTCCGCCACGAGCGCGACCTGCTCGATGCGCGCTACCGCCTGGCGCTGTCTCGCGCCCGCGCCGCCGCCGCGTGGTCCTCGGCCCAGGTGCTGGCAGGCATGGCGCCGGAAAACTATATCGCCCGCTGGGAACCCAAATAAATGAAAAAAATCGTCACCATCCTGATCGTCATCGCCCTGGTTGCCGCGGGTGCGATGCTGGTAAAGAAAAAGCGCGACCAACTGGCCAAGGAGCCGCCGCCGCAAGCCCTCGCCGTGGTGGTGGAGGCCGCGCGCCTGCAGCCCGGCCCGGTGACGCTGACACGCCGCACCACCGCCGACGTGGCGGCGCTGCACGAAACCGTCATCGCCAGCCGCCTCAGCGCCTACGTCATCGCCCTGCCGCTGAGCGAGGGCAGCAAGTTCAAGCGCGGCAACGTGCTGGCGAAACTGGACATGAGCCAGTCGGACGACGGACAGACCAGCTCCCTCGCCACCGACCTGGCGGCCGCCGAAAGCAGCTTCAGGGCCGAACATGAGCGCCTGGAGCGCACCCGCAAGCTGTACCAGATCCAGGGCGTGTCGCTGGAGCAGCTGCAGTCGGCCGAGGCCAGCCTTGCCGCGGTACGCGCACGGCTGGCGCTGGCGCGTGAAAACCTGCGCGGCGCCACGGTCACCGCCCCCTTCGACGGCGTTGTGAGCCAGCGCTTCGCGCAAGCGGGCGACCTGGCCACGCCGGGCAAGCCGCTGCTGAAAATCATCGACACCAGTTCGGGCAACCGCCTGCTGGTGACCCTGCCGGAAGGCTTGCCGGCATTGACGCTGCGCGCCGCCAATCAGGAACTGGCGCTGCAGCCGTGGCCGGAGGCCACGCCGCAAGGGCTGCGCCGCTACGAGGCGCGCGCCGCCAGCGGCTTCGTTCCCGGCACGCGGGTGGACGCGCGGGTGGTCGTTTTTCAATCGCCCCAAGCCACATTGTTGCCGCGCAGCTGTCTCTTCAACAGCGATGGCCGCAACGCCACGGTGCTGCGTCTGGACGAGCAGAACAAGAAGGTGGAATCCCTGGCCATCGCGCTCAGCGCGGAGGGCGAGGAAGGCGCCGCCACCCTCGACACGCGCCTCGAAAAGCGGGATGTAGTCTGCGCCAGCGCCGACATCCTCACCCGCCTCGCCGCCGGGACGCCGTTCCAGGTGAGGGCTCGTTAATGGGTAACTTGAACATACGTTGCTGCGTATTCGGGATGGATGCAAGGCGCGAAGCGCAGCGAATGGTTATTCCATTCGCAAGCTTTGCAACGCCGCAGACGCCCGAATACGCAGCAACCCTCCGGGCTGGGGCTGCTTTGGGCGCATCCCGGCGTTGCGAGCCGCTTGTTGTGAATGACACAACCGCACGTCTCGCGCCTTGGCCTGCGCCCAAAGCAGCCCCAGCGTATGTCCAAGTTACCCATTAACGAGCCCTTGAAGCCATGATCTTTAAATTCTTCCATGGCCGTCCCCTGCTGCTCGGCATGGTGCTGCTGATCACCTCGCTGCTGGGCGTGATCGGCTACGTCAAGATGCCCCGCAACATGTACCCCGATGTGGAACGCCCGCAGGTCACGGTGATCACCCAGCTGCCGGGCGCGTCTGCGCTCAGCGTGGCGCAGAAGCTGTCGCGCCCGATCGAGCAGGAGCTGTATTCCCTCAGCCACATCCGCGACGTGCAGAGCACCAACAAGAACGAGGCGTCCATCGTACGCGCCGAGTTCAACTACGAAAAAGGGCTCGATGCGGCGCTGCTCGACGTCAACAACGCCCTCTCGCGCGTGCGCGGCAAGCTGCCGCCCGACGCGCCCGTCTCCAGCGTCTATGCGGTCGGCGGCTTCACCCAGCCGGTCATGGTGCTGGCTGTTACGCCCAAGGCAGGCTCCAGCTTATCCCTGACACAGGTGCGCCTGCTGGCGGAAAACGACATCCGCTCCGCGCTCGTTACGCGGCCCAACATCGCCAACGTGGAAGTGTTCGGCGGCTACGAGCCTGCGCTGCGGGTCGAGTTCGACCCACTCAAGCTGGCGCGCTACCGCATTACCCAGGCACAGCTGCAGGAGCTGCTCGGCAAGCTCGACCGCGACTGGCCGGTGGGCACCCTGCAGGGCAAGGACGGCAGCATGACCGTCACCGTCTACGGCGAACGCGCCAGCCCCGAAGCGCTGCGTCTCATGCCGCTGGCCGGCGGGCTCACGCTGGGCGACGTGGCCGAGTTGCGCCTCTCCAGCGCCGAGCGCTTTTCCGCCTACCACGGCAACGGCAAGGCGGCGATCGCCGTGGCCGTGCTGCGCGCCCCCGGCGGCGCGGTGCAGGCGACCATCGACGACATCGAGGCACAGCTCCCCGCGCTCAAGGCGCGCTACCCCAATCTGGAATTCTCCGTCGCCGACACCCAGGGCGAACTGATCGCGGACTCCAACAACAACATGCAGGAAGCCCTGCGCGACGCCATCATCTTCACCAGCATCGTGATCCTGTTCTTCCTCGGCAACTGGCGCGCTGTAGCCACCGCGCTGATTTCCATCCCGCTGGTATTCCTCTCCACCGTCGCCATCCTGTGGCTGTTCGGCAAGGAAATGAACATCCTGGTCATGACCGGGATCATCCTGGCGCTGGGGATGCTGGTGGACGACGCGGTAGTGGTGCTGGAGAACATCGAGCGCCACCTGGGCGAGCTGCACGAGGACGTGCAGACCGCCATTCGGCGCGGCACCGAGGAAGTCCTGTTCCCGGTGTTCATCGGCACGCTGGCAACGGCGGCGGTGATCTCGCCGCTGATGTTCGTCGGCGACTTTTCCCAGCAGATTTTCAAGCACCTGGTTCTGGCAGTGGTGATCGCCGTGTTCACCTCCTACTTCGTGGCCGTGACCTTCATCCCGCGCCTCTCGGCGTTCTGGTACCGCAACGGCCTGCAGCCCAAGAATCGCCTGGAGCGCTGGATGGAAGGCCTGTATCAGAAGCTGGTGGCGCCCGGCGCGGGGCTCTATGCAGGCGGGCTGCGCTTCGCCTTCCACGGCGGATTTCCGCGCCGCCTGATCCTGGTCATCCCGGCTTTCATGCTGCTGGCGTTCAGCTTCAAGACCATCATCCCGCTCATCGGCAAGGACGCGTTGCCGCCCATGGATACCGGCATCGTGCGGGTGCACGTCAAATTCGGCGCCAACGAGCCGGTCGCCAGCGCCGAGGCGCGGCTCGCCGCATTCGAGGCGCGCCTGATGCAGGACAAGCGCGTGAAGCGGGTCAGCGCGACCTTCGGCTCCGAAGCCGGCGTCATCTCGCTCGGTTCCGGGCAGCTCCCGGCGGAAGCCACCATCAACATCACCTACGTCAACCGCCTGGAGCGCGAGCAAAGCAGCTGGCAGATCGAAGCCGACCTGCGCCGCCAGCTCGCCGCCCTGCCCGGCGTGACCATCGCCGACGCCTTCGATTCCGGCGCCACCGCGCTGTCCACCATCAAGGCCCCGGTGGACATCCGCCTCTATGCCGAGGACTGGCGCCTGCTGCCGGCGGCGGGAGAAAAAGTGAAAGCCGCGCTGCAAGGCGTGCAGGGCCTGTCGTCGGTGTCGGTGAGCTGGGACGCCAACACCGCGGAAACCCACCTGGTACTGAACGAGGAGCGGCTTCGTGCACTCGGCATCGCGCCGGACGCGGTGCTGGCGCAGCTTCCCCTGAAGGGCCTCCCGGTCGCCTCCCTGAGCAAGCTGCCCTCGGTGAGCGCCATCCCGGTGCGCAGCTAT
This sequence comes from Sulfurimicrobium lacus, assembly GCF_011764585.1. Lineage (GTDB taxonomy): Bacteria > Pseudomonadota > Gammaproteobacteria > Burkholderiales > Sulfuricellaceae > Sulfurimicrobium > Sulfurimicrobium lacus. Next base: position 1,393,165 of record NZ_AP022853.1, on the reverse strand, counting down.
TTCGCCGAACCCTACCGTTCCGACCCGGGCACACTGGCCTTGCTGCCCATCCTGTTGCCCGACGGCTCCACCGTGGCGCTCGGGGAAATCAGCAGTTTCAGGCAGCAGCCGGGCCTGGCGCTGCTCACCGGCAACGGCCTGCGCTATAGCCTGGACGTGCTGGCCTACCGCAACACCGCGCCGATCAGCAAGCTGAGCGAGAGCTCGCTGGCCGCCGCGCAGAAAGTACTGCCGCCCGGCGTGGAGGCGGCGGACATGGGCGACAACGCCGCCGCCGCGGACTCCAGCAAGCGCATGGTGATGGGACTGGGACTGGGCATACTGCTGCTGTTCGGCGTGCTGGTTCCGGCTTACGGCAGCGTGACGCTGGCCCTGCTGTCCATCCTGATCCTGCCGCTCTCGGCCATCGGCGCGGTGTGGGGGCTGCTGGCCTTCAACAAGGCGCTGGCGCTGCCGGCCATTTTGGGGATCGTGCTGCTGTTTTCCATCATCATCAAGAATTCCATCCTGATGGTGGACTTCATCCAGGAACGCCGCCGCGAGGGACACAGCCCGTTCGACGCCGCACTGGGTTCGATCAAGCTGCGCTACCGCCCGATCCTGATGACCGCGTTCGGCACCATCGCCGGCATGATCCCCATCGCCATGCAGCGCGCGGTCGGCCTGGAACGCCTGTCGCCGCTGGCCGACGCCGCCATCGGCGGGCTGCTGCTGGGCACGGTGCTGAGCCTGTTCTACCTGCCGATGTTCTACGTCTGGGTCAGCGGCGGCCGCAAGGCCTAGTCAAACTTGGAGATCCTTTAGCCACAGAGAACACAGAGTTCACAGAGAGTCGGTCGGTTCTCACTTGGCAGGCAAGGTCGAAAACTGAAATCAAGCCGAAATCTCTCTGTGAACTCTGTGTTCTCTGTGGCTAATAAAAAATCAGGATCAGTTCAGGCCGGACTTTTCCAGCTCCTTGAGAATCGACAGCACCAGCCCCTGCCCTTGGGCGCCCATGCCCAGCGTCAGTTGCTCGGCATCGCGCTCGCCGTTGACCAGACGGCGCATGATCGCCGCCAGCCGCGCCATGTCGCCGCCCGCACCGCTCATCTGCTCAGCCATGTTGGCCAACAGCTGCAATGCCTGCGCATCGCCGCTCGCGGACGCCCGGATCATGGCCGCCAGCCCCGGCGCGGCGGCACCGGCCTCGGCCTTGGCCTGGGGATCGGGCAGCGAGGCCGGATTGCGGATGCCGTTCAGGATGGCCTCGACGATGATCCGGTCTTCCTCGTCCAGTCCGTTCATCAGGCTGGCGTCGCGCTTGCCCTTGAGGATCTGGCGCACCGCGCCCATCAGGGCCACCCAGCCGTTCTGCTCGGAAACCTTGATCAGCGGCTCCAGCGCCGCCGCCAGTTCGCGCTGGTGACACGCAGCCACCACGCGATGAATCAGGGCGGCATGGATTTGCAGGATCTGCTGGGATTTTTCCGGTAAGTGGGACATTTCAATGACCTTCGTTGAAGCGGGTGATGTGGCGCCGGTCCCGCTTGGTGGGGCGCCCCTTGTTCTCGTAAACAGGCTCGATGCGCAGCTGTTCCTTGAGGACTTCGCGCGTGGCGATGCTGGCAGGCGTCTCCTCGTAGAGCAGCACCGCTTCGCTGGCCGGGCCGCGCCGCTCAGACAGGGCGCGCACCAGCACGATCAGCTCGTAAGGTCCCTGGCGTATGCGCAGCTCGTCGCCCGTATGCACCGCCCGGGCGGGCTTGACGCGGTCGCCGTTGCAGTGGACCTTGCCCCCGTCCACCGCCTGTGAAGCCAGCGAACGCGTCTTGAAGAAGCGCGCCGCCCACAGCCACTTGTCGATGCGGACTTTTCCGGCGCCGGGCTCATCCATGCTCAATGCAGGCTTTTCGGCGCAGGCGTGGGCACGTCCGAGGCGAACGCCTGCTCCGCGTCGACCTTGTCGAACACGTAATGCCGGTTGCAGAACTCGCAGTCCACCTCGATCGAATCCTGCTCGCTCAGCAGCGCCTGCACCTCGTCGTGCCCCAGCAGGCGCAGCATCCCGGCCACGCGCTCGCGCGAACAGGGGCAATGGAAATTCACGTCCTGCGGGTCGAACACGCGCACGTCTTCCTCGTGGTAAAGGCGGTGGAGAGTCTGCGTTGCCGGCAGACCCAGCAATTCCTTGCGCGTCAGGGTGGAGGCGAAGTGCACCGCGCGCGTCCATGCGTCGGGGTCGGTATCGACATCGTGCCCCGGCATTTTCTGCAGCAGCATGCCGGCAGCACGATTGCCGTCGGCGGCAAGCCACAGCCGCGTCTCCAGCTGCTCGGAGCGGCTCATGTAATCCTCCAGCGCGTCGGCGACCGAATGACCGCTGATGGCAACCACGCCCTGGTAAGTCTTGCCGCCGTCGCGCGGGTCGACCGTGATGGCAAAACGCCCGGCGCCGAGCAGTTCCGCCAGTAACTCGCCGACGACCTCCCCTTCCCAGTGCGCCATCGCGCGCATGGTCAAATCGCTCTGGCACTCCACCACCACCAGCTTGACCGGCCCCTCTCCCTGCATCTGCAGAATGATCGAGCCGGTAAACTTGAGCGACGCCGCCAGCAAAGCCGCCGCCGCCATCATTTCGCCCAGCAGGTTGCGCAGCAGCGGCGGGTACTCGCGACGCTCCAGCACCGCCTGCCAGGTCTTGTCCAGATGGACGATACCGCCGCGCACGGCGGCGTGTTCAAACATGAAACGCTGCAAACTATCCCGGTTTTCCAAGGCAAATTCCGCTGCTTAAATGAGGGCAATATTCTACATGCTCGTTGACAAGGGGACCAAATAAAGTAAAATGCCGGCTTCGCTTGGGACGTTAGCTCAGTCGGTAGAGCAGCGGACTTTTAATCCGTTGGTCGGCGGTTCGAATCTGCCACGTCCTACCAGCAAAACAAAAGGGGATTAGACAAATGTCTAATCCCCTTTTAAACTTGTTCCCCAGGGTTGTTAGCTCAGCTGGTAGAGCAGCGGACTCTTAATCCGTAGGTCGACAGTTCGAATCTGTCACAGCCCACCATTTTCTCAATGCCAACCATTCTCGGTTGGCATTGTCTTTTCTGGGGTAGTGCCCCAATGGGTGCAGATTCGATTGCTTGCATTGGCGAGTCGGTTCGGCTAGACTTGTACAGCATATTGAACAGGTAGAACATCATGCGCGTTGTTAATTTCTCCGATGCCCGAAACAGCCTCAAGTCCATCATCGACCAGGTCAGCGACGATGCCGACTACACGGTGATCACCCGGCGTAACGCTTCCGATGCTGTCGTGATGTCGCTCGACACCTTCAACAGCCTCATGGAGACAGTCCATCTGTTGAAGTCGCCCGCTAATGCGGCTCACTTGGCGCGCTCGATCGAGCAATACCGCAAGGGCAAGGTCAAGGCACGGGACTTGGTGGGTGCCTAGCCGCATCACCTGGACGCTCGCCGCCTGGGAGGACTACCAGTACTGGCAAGGGCAGGACCGTAAAACACTGAAACGGATCAACGGTGTGATCCGTGATTGTCTGCGCGAACCGTTTGATGGAATCGGCAAGCCCGAACCCCTGAAAGAAAACCTGTCCGGCTTCTGGTCACGCCGTATCGACGATTCCAATCGCCTCGTCTATTGCGTGGATGGGGATGATCTGGTGATCATCGCCTGCCGGTATCACTACGACAACTAGGCAGACCGCGCGTCACAAACGACGAAGGCCAGAGCCTCCCGTGGCATTCTCTGTAACCGCGCGCGCCATTTGGCACTGATTTGCGCTTTATTTGGCACAACAACTATCTGGCCAATCCCCTGGCAATGGAAGCAGCCGATTCAGTTTTTGCGCAGGCTTCGCTGACCTTGCTGACATGCCCGGTAAACGAGTGAGAATTAACGGCCCGTACTATGTCTGTTTGGCATTGATTAGCATCAGTCTCCAATCTAGCCCCGAGCATCATTGAAGGGATAACGTAGCTGACGACGTAAATTAAACCGAGGCCAAAACCAAACATAGTTGTGAGTTTCATAGCGAGCCGCTCCTAATCTGATATTGCCATCGTACCAGAAGCGACAGAGACCGTTAAAACAACCCTCCCATCACACCAGGCTCCCAGTTCGTTATCACCAGTTCACGGCTTTCTGCTGGCTGGCCATGAGCGTTGGCCACGCTGTATTTGATCCCGAGTTCGTGCATGGTCAGGCCGTCAAAAGCGCGCCGGATATCGGGGTGGTCGTTGATACTCACCATTACCTTCCCCTTGGCCAGACGCATGATCTCGGCCATCTGCTCGTACTGCTCCCACTCGAACGGGACACCGTATCCTTCGGTCTGCCAGTAGGGCGGATCGAGGTAGAAGAAGCTGTGCGCACGATCGTAGCGGCGCATGATTTCCTGCCAGGGCAGGTTCTCGACCGTGGTGCCGGCCAGGCGCAGGTGCGCAGCGGATAGGCTTTCCTCGATGCGGCAGAGGTTGATCGTTGGTGCGGTCGTGGCGGTGCCGAAGTTTTGGCCGCTGACCTTGCCGCCAAAGGCGTGGTGCTGGAGGTAGTAAAAGCGCGCTGCGCGCTGGATGTCAGTGAGCGTTTCGGGCTTGGTTTCCTGCTGCCACTTGAACACCTGGCGGCTGCTGATCGCCCACTTGAACTGCCGGACGAATTCCTCCAGGTGGTTCTGCACCACCCGGTAGAGGTTCACCAGTTCGCCGTTGATGTCGTTGATCACCTCGACCGGTGCCGGCATCGGCCGCAGGAAGTAGAGCGCCGCGCCGCCGCAGAACACCTCGACATAACACTCATGCGGCGGGAACAGCGGGAGTAGTTTGTCGGCCAAGCGGCGCTTGCCGCCCAGCCAGGGAATGATTGGTAATGCGTTTTGCATCTGTAAGCCCTTTCTAGTTGTTAGAAAATCGTGCTAGGCTTCGCCCGCCGCTAGTGGCAAGGGGGCCTTGGCTTTGGCTCACAGGTCTGTTCTGTGGGTTAAGGTGGCCGACGTCATGTTGACGCATGGTGTCGGTCGCCTCCTCTCTATTCAGTTATTACGTTCAGATACTCTTCTCGCAGTGCCCCCGGTTTCGGCTACACAATCTCAGGAAGTAACTGCAGCATCGCTTTCGAAACACGCTCGCCGATAGTCAATACGGAATTCGTGACGAGCCAGTCCGGGCTTGCATCGTTTGCCAGATCGAACGATTTCACGTACAGACAATTTGCAGGGAGCCGCATGAATTGCTGAGAGAATCGCAATTGCGGCCAACCAGGTGAAAATGCGTCATAGGGCCCCAGCCCCACAAAGACGACCGGGAGTTCCGGAATGTTCAAATCCCCTCTCACATTGGCAACAAGCGCGTGGAATTTATCTACCCATGCTCCGGACGACACTTCCGTGAATGTGTCGCTTTCGCCCTGCTGCCAAACCATCCCGGCGATAAAACTTCCATATGGAGCGCTATAAAGCGCGGCTTTTGTTCTGGCGATCATCCCGTCGTATAGCTCGCTGCCCTTCGCCCACAGATCGATGCTCGTTGATCCTTTCGACGAGTTGACAATCAGCGCATCGAAATTCTTGAATTGGCCTACGATGCTGTTTGCAAATGGCAGCATGGTTCCGCATCCGATGGCGGCATTATTGAACTGCGGCCAAAGAGATCCCGTTGCATCCATGATCGGGTCGGCAGCTGGTTTAACGGTTCCGTCCAGGGCGAACATAGCGACGCGGGCGCGACTAGCGTAAATAGACTGATCCGGGACCGGCGCAGCGCCAACCATGTTGCTTTGCCCGGCTCCGATGAATATCGCGGCAGGACTCACGTGCTGCTCAACCGCGATGGTAAATTCGTACATTTCCAGTTCAGCACCGCAGATCCCTGTCGCCGCAGCGGTCGTCACATATGCCCAAATGTGGGTGTATGCATTCACCGTGTCCATCGAGTTGATCGTCAGCGGCGAACCGTATGCCAGAGGCGATGGTTCAGTAAACGAAGCCTGCCCTATCAGCACCCCGTCGGTCCCGTTTTCCGGCACCCCGTTTTTTCCATAGATATAGACCGTTCCTGCAGAGCCGTCGTCAAGAATTCCACGGTCATTCCAGCCGTAATAAATCGCTCGGCTGAAAATTTTCCCAGCTGCAAACTCTGTCCCGATATAGGCATTTGTGCCGGCCTTGTAAGCGCCGAAATTCGGATTATTGGCAACCAGGTTTCCATCGAACATCGAGGCCACGCCGGCAAACGGAAATGGCGCGTCCATATCCCCGAAATGCACGCCAATGTTTCTGTCGATTATTTGCTCCATCGCTGCACTCCCCGATCACGTTCCGGCCGGATAACTCGGCCGGATCGGCAACGGCTGCGTATGATCGCCTATTGCCGATCCGATGATTAAACGGAGCGCCGCGCGATATGTTGCCCATTCGACCGGTACGGCTACGCCATTTTCTGCGCAGCGCAGGATAGTCGCATCCGACTTGACGAGTTCGCCCTTGGCCTGGGATTGGTATTCTGCCAACAGCTGAACATCGGTTGGCGGAGGCGCTTCGGCTAATATCGGGCTTCCATCGGAATCAGGGATGATGATTTTCCCCCTCAATTGACCAAGCATCAGCGTCTCATGTTGGGAAATGCTAATTTCTACAGCATCGCCCGGAATATTCTTGCCATGGATTGCGGAATCATAAAATCCGCCAGTTGTTTTCGAATAAAACATTTTTTCTCCTTAATAACCGACAGCAAGCCAGTTAAACGTGCCGACAGAGGCATATGCACTTGCGCCTTGGGCGGCAGCAAATGCAAAATTTGACGCGGTTGTAAGTGTTGCTATTGATGCGACTTGAGTAGCCACGTTGTTGTTGTCAGTTGCCTGGCAAGTTAAACATGCATTAGGGAACGTAATCGGAAAAGTGATGGTGCCGGTTGCGGCGCCTGCGGGATATGATCCCCACTGAATGATCAGTCCGCCAGGAAGCTTCTGATACCCATTGGAGCTGAGAGATTGATTCGCTCCAGTAAACTGTGCAAGCGTGGCATAGCGCGCATCGCCCTGGGATTGCACCATTGCGGTGATATAAAAACTGGCGGCGCTCGCGATGTAAGTCGCCGTGACAATCCCGCCAGCCGGCAGGTCTCCTGCCGCCAGCGCACCGCCCACGTCATTGACCAGCGGCACCGCACCGCCGCCCGCATTCAGCGTCGAAGCGCCGGTGTTGGCGTTGACGATCTTGACACGCACCGTCATGCCGTCGCCGTAGGCCGCGATAGCCGGATTGAGCGCGACCACGTAGGCGTTGGCCACGCCGGTATCGAGCGCGTAGTTGCCGGATTGGGCGTCGATCATGCGCTCAATCGCCTGCTTGAGCTGGGTCAGATCGGCACCGCTTCCCGCCATTCCGGCACCGGTGATGACTGCCATGATTTCGCGCATCGGGTGCTCGATGGCAGCTGCCGGAACCGCCGACCCTTCGATGGCGAGCGCCGGGTTGGCGTCGACGTAGGGAGCGCCCGCAGCGCCGCCTAGTGGTTGTACGTAATCCATCTTTTAAGCTCCTTGATAAGCGACAATTAAACGGGTGTGGGCTTGCTTGATCTTGTTGAGCTTGCACTCCAGATCTGCGGCCCGGCTGAATTTACCCAGCGCGTCTCCGCACTGGCTTTGCCCAGTACGGAAGTACGTTGCGCGCGCAGTGGGCACGCGGACGCGCCAGATGTGGCGGACGGATGCCGGTCCATTGAGCACGTCTCCGCAGCGCGATAATCCACACACGAAGGGGCGGAAGCGATCGATTTGTACCTGGTAGCCGAGATCCTCGCAGATCGAGCGGAAATACGCCTCGCTGGCGCCGCCGGTAGAAAGCAGCTTGGCCTTGAGCGCGGCGCGCCGTTCTTCGATCGTGCCGCCGCTGGCTGCGCTGCAGCTATCCGGCAGGCCGGCCAAGGTTTCCCACTCACCCAGCATTTCGAAGGCAGTACGTGGATCCGCTTCGTTGCGGAGGTCATCGACCCGGGCGTCGACGCGGGCGAACTCTGCGGAGAACGCACGCAGCAGATTGTCCATCGTGCCACCGGGCGGGCATGTCCACGCCTTCCCACGGAGCAGCACGGCCTTGAACTGGCTCAGGTAGTCGTCGACGTTCATGGCCATGTGATATTTCCCATCGTGGCCATGTATCCGGCGGCGTGGTTGACGTCGGCGATGGGTGAGGTCAGCACATAATTCTCTTCGCCGGCAGCGATCGAAATGGCGGCGCGGATGTGCGTGATCAGGATGGTTCCGCCCGGCTCGGATTCGCGGTTGATGAGGTCGGCCAGCTCGGCGGCGACGGCATCCTTAACGGCTTGCGTAGCGGGCGTGATGGTGGTGAAAACAAAATCGATCGGCGCCGCGATCGGCGCCACCGCGAACACATGCCCGGTCACTGGATAACGCGCCTCGATGTAAGCTTGCACGGCCGCCACTTCGGCGGCGTCCGGAATAACGCTGGCATCGTTGTCGCGCACGAAGCGCACGGTCACCGTGCCGTCGCCCTGCTCCAGGGGATAGCACCAGGCGCGGGTCACGCCCGGTACTTCAAGCGCCCAATTCACATAGTCGAATTGAGCGCCGCCATGGGGTGGTTGCTTCGGCCTGGCCAGCACGCGCACGCGCAGTGCGTCGTCGGTTTCGACGTCTGCGCCCTGCGTCAAACCTCCGACCGGCACCGTGACGTTACCGTTGACTCCCGCGATCGGAGAAGCCAATGTCAACGTTGTCCCGGCGATTGCATTGCCAGCGGCGCCGTCCACAACGGCAGTGATCGCCGCCGTGGCGGTACCGGCTGCGATGGTCACTTCGGCATCGGTAGCGTATTCGACGCCATCCGCGCGGATCAGCACGGTGCCCGCCGGAATGCCCCGCCCATTGGTGCCCAGGATCGGCACGGAACCTTGCGCTGGCGTGGCAGGTTTGCGCGGCTGGGCGAGCCAGAAGTTGGCGTGCCGGTCCAGTTCTTCAGCCTCCGCCTCGAATGGCAGGATCTGCTTGGCGGCCCGGGCGATATAGCCATAAATTCCATGCGCCACGCCGGCAATCAGCTTGCCCAAAATATTGAGATTGCTGCGCCGTACCTTGGCATCCGTGCCCGGCAGGTTGCTCTCGATATCGCCCTGGTTGCGGACGACCAGGGTTTGCAGGGTGGGTCGGTTGAAAGGCATTACACGGCACTCCAGAGCTTGTCGAATTTGTAGCGGGTCACCTGTCCATCAGGCTTGACGATCTCGATCAGCGCACCGATGACGCCCACCGGATGGTTGCGCGCGATCCATGTCTCGACGTTGATTGCCTTGGCCACGCCGTCGCGCGTCATCCAGGCCAGCGCTTCCTCGACGTACTCGCGCACGCGGAGCGGCGTTTCCGGCAGCAGCTTGGCGCGCTCGAGGAGCCAGAGGCGGCTGCCATGCTTGTCTCCTGGTTCGTCGGCAAAAGCGTCGATCCAGGTGCCGCGACGGTCATCCGAGTCGCCGGGAATCACATCATCCGGCCCCGCACGGCGATCGCTAAAAAGGCTCAGGATCACGGCGGTATAGAGACCGTCGTCTTCAGCCAGCAGCATGGAAGCGATGGCGTAATCGGCGCCGCGCTCCATGTCGATCATGACGGTGCGAATGTCCGCCATTTATGGAATTTCCGGCGCGGCGATGGCGTGGGCAGTGCCGGCGGTCTCGCCGATCTGCCAGGTGTCGATGTGGTCGGGGAACCACTTCTGGCCGTGGCCGTTGCAGTCGAACTGATACAGGCTCTTGGCGTGGATCTGCACCACGTCGCCGGCGATGCGGGCGGTCTCGCTGGCCGTGATGGTGATGTTCTTGCCCAGCACCTCGATGGCGCCGCCGCGCTTGAAGATGATACGGTGCTGGTGCGGCTCCTTGTCCTCATCGGTGTAGACAGCGACTTCGCCGGCCTGCAGCCCCTTGATGCGGTAGCGGCGGTCATCCATCGCAATGACGATACCGTGATCTCGGTCGCCGCCGACGCAAACCATCACGCCCTCTGCGCCGGGCAGCGGAACCGAATCAAAGCCATAATTCTGCATGCGCTCGACGCCGTCGCGTACCTCGCCCTCGAGCAGCTTGACCTGTACCACCTGGATGCCGCCGGCGTCGTTCACGGCGGCCAGAACCGCGCGCGAAACCATCAGGCGCACACGTCGGCGCAGCGGCGCGGTCAGCTTGTCGATGAGGTCGACGATATCCATCAGAAGCTGCTCCAGTCTTCGCCGGATTGCTTCTTTTCCGACGCCTGCTTTTCTCGAATCTTGCCCTGCAGCCCGGCCGCTTTTTTTCCAACCAGCAGGTCGAATGCTCGGCGGTCGGCGAGTCGTAATTGGGCGATGCGGCCACTCTGGGGGTTATCGATCAGGGACACATTGGTTATGAGCAGGTTGGCATTCACGCCGAGCGATGCCGAGTCGAGATGCACCATCGTGTTCGGCCACCACAGCTTGCCGCGCGCATTGCGCCAGCCTTGCACGGTAATGGTCGCGCGGTTGCTGCGGCCGCGCCGCACGTTGCGCTCCCATTCGGCGCGCTGCTTGTAGGTCGCATGCGGTCCATGCTCTTCGGCGATGACGATCAGGGGACGGTAGCGCTGTACAAAACTATCCGTCGCCTCGGCCTTCACCTGGGCGTGGGTTTCCGGCGCGTCCAGATTGTCGTCGCTGCCGCGATCCTGGCCCTTGATGATATATAGGGAATACCTCTCCTTGGAGCTGAATTCCCCACGCGCACGCTTGATATTAACGCCTTCGACCAGGTCATCAACCGCCGGGCCGTCCTTGGCGCGCGTCAAAACCAGACCGCCCTTGCCGTCGGATACCGGCAGCACGGCACGCATGCGGCAGGCGCGCTCGATGCACTCGAACGCGGTCTCGCCCTCCTGGATGGAATGACTGTCAAAGGCGTTCCCGATATCGGTTTCGACGATCACGGGAATGCCGAACGGCGCGCAAATGTCGCGCACGATCTTATCGAGCGTGGCCTTGGCCCACTGGCCGGACTTGTGGATAGCCGAGCAATCGACCAGGTCGCCGGTGGCGTCGCGTCCGGTCACGCGGAATTCGTGCGTCGTCGCGTCGAATTCCGGAAAGGCGTCGTCCACCCAACCGGTGATGACTGTTTCTCCATCGGCCAGCACCTCGCAGCGCTCACCGCGATGGATCTGGCGCGGCGTATCCTGACCTGGCCAGCGCTCTGAAACGGACAAATCGAAGGTGCCGGCGATCTGCTCGATGCCGATATCTATCTGCGACGACTTCCAGCCGCCGTAGATCATGCTGCCGACTTTAATCTCGACGGCCGACATGAGCGAAAAAAGGGGAGTTATTCATGCCTTGAGAATAAGGTCTCAAGGCATACGGGATAAGGCGGAAACAATTCCGCTAAGAGGGCGGAATCAGGAAGGAAACTGCAAGTTAAAAGTTTTCAGTCAGCCTGTCAACAACTCAAGCGCACGACCGCCAGGCACAAAGCCCGGATGCTTAACCCGATTGCGCGCGACGATATCCTCGTCACGCTCCGGATCTTCGTAGATCTGATACGCCAGCACGATTGCCGGCACGGTCGCGCGCGGCGTGTACTGCATCAGGCTCTCCAGGTCCGCCGCCCGGGTTTGAATATCGTTGACGACCGCCACGCGCAGATCCGTAAGGGCGAAATAGACCGGATCCGGCGCCGCCCCATCCTCGGCCTCGGCTTCCAGCTTGGCCACCAGGTTATCGCGTAAGGCGATCGCCTCTTCGCGCGATGCATACTTGACGCTCGAAGATGCCTTGGCCGCCTCGATCAGTGCGATCCGGCGCACCAGCGTCTGCACGGCGGCGCGGTTACTGGCCTGCTGAATACGCGCCGGCGTGACGGGAACCGCCGGAACGTAACCGCTCGTCTGCGCATGCTTGCCGAACTGGAACAGCGTGGCGAGCGCATTGAAGGCGGACAGCGGCGACGTCCCCAAAGCGCGCAGGCCGGCGATCTGCCCGGCGATGCCGGATGCCAGGTCTGTCGGCAAGCGCATGAGCGCGGTGAGTTTGCCCAGGATGCCGCCGGCCGCCGCGTTGAATGCCGGCAGAATGCTCATGTCCGGCATCATGCCGTTCGCCGCAGCGCGGATGCCGTCCATGGCGTCATTGATCGTGGCCAGCGCATCGTTGTTGACGAAATCCGGCATGCCGTCGACCTTGAACGACTTGCTGAAATCCTTGGATGCCGCGTCGGTCGCATTGTCGCCGGCGATGTCAACCGCGGCTGACGTGTCCACGCGCACCGACGGGTTAAGGTTGCCGCCATCCTGGATGAAGGTGAGCGCGTAGCTCGCCATGCCACCGGCGTCGATATTTTCCGTCGGGCGGCAATCCTGGACAGCCACCTGCATGCGACCGCGCGTCGGATGCACCAGCTCGCCAGAACCTTCCTTCTCGCAAGCTTCCTCCAGCTGATCGCGCCAGCGCATGTAATCGGCGCCGATGACGAAGGCTTCGAAAGTGAATTCGCGCGCCTTGCGGCCCATGTCTTCCACATAGGCTTCATCGCGCCCGGGATATTCGTGCACCACGTTGCGGCGGCCGAGCGCGCCGGCGGCAGAGCGAAAGCGGAACTTGACCCCGCGAAAGCTGGCCTCTTGCCATTGATCGCGCCAGGCCATCAGTTCTGACCCATCATGTAGGGACCGGAATGGACGTTAAAACGCACACCCGGCTGGCTGCTTTTAACGCCGGAAATAGCGGCACGGCCTTCCTGGTCGATAAAGATCCGAATATCGCCTCCGATTTGGGCGGCCTTGAATTTCTCGGTCATCTCGACGGAGCGCCGGGCCTCTTCGTTGCCGAACAGCGCCAGCGTCTTGGCGATGACAGATCCGATCGCATCGCCGCTGGCATTGCCTTCCAGGCCATACTTGTAACCCAGTGTGCCGACCCCGTATCCCACTGCGCCAGCCGCCGCCGTTGCCGCGCCGGCCGATCCGATCGCGCCGGTGCCCATCATGCGCAACGCGGCCAGGTTGGAGCCGCCCAGCAACGCGGCGGTGGTCTTGAGGTTCTTTGCCGCGAACGCGCCGGCGCCGCCCAGCGCGGCGGCCGAGCCGGCTTGCGCCGCCGGGCTCAGCCCGGAGATTCCGCTACCAGGCAGGTTGACTACAAACACCGGCGTCACGCCGGCGGCGGTTTCCAGTGCCTTTCCTTCCGCCACGCCGGCAGCTGTGCCCCCGAAGCGCTTGGCCAGCGCGCCGACTGCCTTGCCGCCGTAACGTGTCGCGCCGAACAATGCCAGGCTGCCGGCGCCGGCGCCCAGGAGCATATCCTTGCCGTCCATGCCGAGTCCGCCGTTTGCCTTCTTGTCCATGCCCCATTTGATGAGGCCGGAGAGGGATTCATTGATCGGCTTCGAGAAATTATCCGCCGCCGATCGGAGCGCGGATTTGAGCCGCCCGACCTGGTCGACCGAATTGCTGATCGCCTTGGGCAAGTCGCGTGCGATCGCACCGCTCGCGCCGGCGATTTGCGTGGAGAACGAATTGATCTTGCCCAGCATGTCTCCGGACAGCAGCACCCGCAGGCCTTTGATCGTGTCCAGGTCGGCCTGGCCGAACGCCTTCTGAATGAAAACCGCCCGGCTTTTTTCGGTGCCGAGCTTGTCGTATTGTTTCTTGATGTCGGCCAGCACCGCCAGGGCATCGCGGCGCGAACCGTCCTTGTCGAAAAACTTGATGCCGGTCGCCTTCTGCGCATCCTTCATGTAGCGCAGGTTGGTGAACAGGCGCAGCGTGCTGTCTGCCAGGGTGGCCAGGCGCTCGGGCTGGCGCTCGATCTGCGACAGGCCCTCGATGAAAGCCAGCGTCTTGTCGAAGCCCAAGCCTGCAGCGGCGGCATTCGGGCCTACCCGGGCGAAAATATCGGAAAGATTTTCCAGCTCGGCATTGCCCAGGCGGCCGGCCACGGTCATCTTGTCCAGCAGCGTGGCTGCCATCCTCGGCTTGGCCAGGTCGAAATCGAACGCGGTACCGGCGACGGTCAGCGACCCGGTCAGCTTGTCGGCGCTCGCGCCGGTCACCGCCATCGCCCGGTTGGTGGCATCGATCACCGGCAGCGCTTCCTTGAACTGCAGTCCGGCCTGCACGGCGTTGTTGAAGCCCTGCTGCAGGTCGTCGACGTTCTGTCCGGTCTCTGCACTCATGCGGAACAACTCGCTGCGCAAGCCGGCCACGTCGCGCTCGCTGGCGCCGGCGGTCTGGCCGATCTGCGTCAGGCTCTTGTCCATCCTGGCCGATTGCATGATGGTGGCCACGGCGCCGACCGATACCCCGATCGATGCCAGCTTTCCCTCCACCGAGTTCATGGCGCCCTTGAGCGCTTCGAACTCGCGCTTCACGCCGCCGGTGAATTTGCGCACGCCGCCCTCGGCAGACACCAGCCCGGATACAAACCGGGCTGTGTCAGCGTAGAGCTTCATCGATAGCGTTAAGTCACGGGTTCCCATTGGCGTTTTTTGTCAGTCGTTCCAGGTAGTGATTGAATTCGGCGGCCGGCAGATCGAGAATGTCTCGGCGCCGCCAGCCGGTCTTCAGCGCGATCAGCAGGATGCTGTCGAACATCCCGCGCCGTCGCGCGACTAGGCTTCCCCCAACTCGTCTAGCTCTCCTTGTTTCTCGCGCAGCGCGCGATAGTCCGCAGGCTTCAGCCTTTTCAACATGTTGGTGGTGAAGGGGCCGGCAAACTCCGATCCGTCCGCCGCTGTCACCTTGACCAGCTGGCGCAGCATCATCTGGGCGTTGAAGAGGATCGGCGTATGCGCACCCCCGCCGACCTGGGCGGCTTCCATTTCCGCTTCCATCATGTCTTCGACGTCCGCCTCGCGCATCTCGAAAGCGGTATGAATCACCTCGCCGATTTTCAGGCCGTGCTTGAATTTCCCTGTGATGGTTTGCATTAAACTTCCTTCCCTTCGATGCCGTAGAACTTGGCCTTGATGCCATCGTTGGATAATTCCGGAACCGGCCCGTTGAAGGCATTGGCGATCACGTAGCTGCGCCCGGTATCGGTATCAAAGCTCAGGGTGAAGTCGGTCAGCTTCTGGATTTCCGCCAGGCTCACCTCTCCGGTGGCGATGATGGTGCAATCCACTTCCGGCGCTTCGATCGTTTCCTGGAAACCGGCAACCCCGCCATCGCCGATCACCGGCTTACGATCGATGCCGCCGAATTTAAGGCTCGCGCCCGCCTTAGTGTTGTAGCGCTTGCCGGCGACGGTGATAAACGCCCGGCCAAATACTTGTGTCATGTCTTGCTCCTCGCTTGGTTAAAGGACGTACTGCACTGCGCCGGCGAACACGTCGAACTGGTTGACCGTATCCGGCGTCATGATCGAGTTCACGCGGCAGGTGTCCGCATCGGAACGCACCACGACCAGGTCGCGGATGAATCCCTCCAGGTTTTCCATCAGGCCGGCGCGGACCGCCTGGGTGGCGGCCGCGATCAAGGTATTGCGGATCAGCTTGGGCGTGGCGATGGCCTGGCCGGGCTGGATCATACCCAGCACGTCGTCGCTCGCCAGCTTGTGGCGCGGGTAATCGCGCAGCACGGCCACGCGGAACATGTAGCGCAGATAGTCCACCGTCCACTTGGTGTTGAGCTTGAGCAGGCTGACGTCTTCGATGCCGAAGCTGTTCTGCTGGTACGTGGTGACCACCTGCTCGATGCTGGCCGCGCCGGATTGATCGAACACGACGGTGCTGATGCCGTCATGCAGCAGCAGGTTGCGCTCGGTATCGGTGAAGCGGTCCGCTTCCCGGGGCGCCATCACGTCCGGCAGGCGCAGAGAACGGAACGGAACGGCCGGATCGTTGGCGCCGGAGAATTCCACGATCGCGCCGAACTGCGCCGAGATCACCCACGGCAGGGTCGGGCTGCTCTTGAGTCCGGGGAAGGTGCTGTGCGCGCTGTTGCGTGCGCTGCCGTAAGTCGAGAGCGCCGAGTAGCTGCCGTTCTTGTGGCCGAAGACGTGGCCGGCGCGCATGTCCATGCCGCCCCAGCGCGCCTGCAGCTCGTTTTCCATCAGCGTCACGTTGGCCGCATCGGTCCAGCCCATCAGGATGCTGTAGGCGGCCAGCGTGCTCATCGCCGTGATCGCGGCCGACACGTCTGGGTTGGCGGTGCCGCCCGTCATGGCGGTAATGGCGGCGACCAAACCCTTGGGCGTGGCCTCGCCCTGGTAGTAGTTGAGGCGGATGTCGATATCGTTGCCTTCGATACCCTTGTGGCGGCTGGTAACGGTCACCACGCCGAGCGCGGCGGCGGCGGTCACCGCGCCGTCGGCATCCGCATTGATCGCGGCGGCCGTGTTGGTGGCGATCTGCGCGACGGTCTGGGCGGCGGTGACGCCTACCATCAGCCGGCGCCCGCCGATGTACAGGTACAGCGTCCCGCTCTCGGTCGGGCTGCCGGTAAATTCAATCGTGCCCGCTGCCGCGTTGCCGGCCCCGTTGTCGTCGAGCGCCAGGGCGTAGCATTCGGTATACGGGTTGACCTTGAGCGCGGCCGCGATCTGCTGCGCCAGCATGGAGCCGCGACCGAAGTAGTTCACGCCGTCTTGCCAGCGCGTCACTTTGGTCAATACGCCGGCTGCCACCGTGCCGGCGGCCAGGCGCTGTCCGAGGATCAGCATCCGGTGCGCCATCTGGGGCAGGCCGCGCACGGCCTTGGGGTGGTCGACCTCGATGTACGCGCCCGGCACGCGCCAGTCCACGGGAATCGTCATGAATGTAATATTGTCCGGCATGGTTTGCTCCTTTTAACCCCCGAGGGTGCGGTTTAACGGTTAGTCCTGCTTCCTGGCCTTGGGCAGTTCGCTCAAGGTCACGTCGCCATCGTCCTTGCGGCGCTGCCAGTAGCTGCTGTGAATCACGGTGTCGCCTTCCTCCGGCAGCTGCGTGCCGTCCTCTTTGCGGATGCGCAGGCCCTTGACGGGCTTGGCGATAATGGGTTGACCGAATTGCATGGTGCCTCCTATGGCTGAATGATGATGGTGTCTTGCAGCTCGGGCTTGCTGGCGGAATAATCCGCCGGCTCCTGCTTCCACTTGTTGTGTTCCGCTGCGGTTTCGATCGGCGGGATGTCGTAGTCGGCATGGAAGGTCTTGAAGTCGGACAAGGCTGCCAGGTCGATCCCGGAGGGCATCGCGACCGTGGTTTCCACCGTCACCACGCCGACCGTCAGCCCGGCTTTCCAGATCTTGTCCGAATTCAGGAATCCGACATCGCTCACGCGCCAGTAGCACCCGCCGGCCCAGCCGTTTTCCGCCAGGCCGAGCACGGCTTCCAGGATCTGGTACATGCCGAGCGCCTTGCCGTCGCCGCGCCGGGCGTCTTCATGTCCGCGCGAATTCCGAGCCATGCAGGTCAATCCGAACGGCACCACCAGGCGACCGCCCTCGACCTTGAAGTTGCGCCCGGCCACCACGTAAACGGCGGGCGCATCGGCCGCCATGCGGTTGACCAGGTTGTCCTCATCATCGTCCGGCAAGGTGCCGACCGCTTTCAGGAACGGACCGATCGCGCTGCTTTTCACCAGCCGGACCAGGCCGGCTTCCAGTTCCGCAAACATCAGTGCGCGCCCTCGATACGGTATTGAATCAGGTCCAGGATGTCGGCGGCGTTTTCAGCGTTGGTGCCCAGATAGGCACGCGCCACGATTCTTTGACGCAAGGTATAGCCGCTCACATTGACCGTCATCTTTGACTTCAATTTTTTACCGAATACGGTGCTGATTTCCCGCTGGTGTGCCGGGATTTTGATCTGCCCGTCGAACCCTATTTGATGGATAGCCGCGTATTCTCGGTTGCTGCCCCACTCGGCTACGTCCTTGCTCGAGCGGCTGGTGATCGAGTTACCCAGGTGGCCGTCCTTGGTCAGCGTCCGGCCGCCGCGCAGCTGCACGCGCAGGCTTGGCTTCCAGCGGTTGCCGTCCGGGTCGATCTGCAGCTTGAAGCGCTCGCGGGTGGAGTTCTCGCCGTAGGTCGCAATGTCGCGCATCGCATCGCTCGGGTTCCTGCCCAGGGCGATCAGCCGGTTCAGCTCGTCGCGGATGCCGCTGTCTTCGACGTCGGCGCGCAGGACGATGCCGCTCATAAACGTCTCCCGTCGCGCCCGAACACCTTGCCGGCAGACACCATCTGCGCGGCATTGTTGGTTTCCGGCTTGGCGCCGCTGGCGTCTACGCCCAGGTTCACCAAGCCCTTGCTGATGGCTTCGAGCAGCTTCACCGCATCTTTGTAGCGGGTGGTGATGGTCTCGGTGGCCATGTCGTCGTAAAGCGCATAGCGCGCCAGGTCGCACGCCGCGACCAGCACCAGGCGCGGCACGGTGGCCAGGGGCACCGGGTAGCGCGTGGCCAGGTAACCGTTGATGGCGCTATCGGCATCGAGCAGCTTGGCATTGACCAACGCCAGCGCTTCAGCCGTCGCCGCCTGCTCGTCGGCGGTGTAGCCCGCGAGGCTGCCGGCAGCGGCGGCCGCCTTCAGCATCGCGGCCGTCACCAGGCGCGGCGTGCCGCGATCGGCGCGCTGCGCGATCTCCTCGGCGCCGAACTGCTCCAGCAGATTGGTGGCGGTGGCGTATGGCATGGATTACTCGGCCACCTCGGTGACAACCAGCTCCGGGTCCCGCTTCAGGATGTCGATTTGCTCGCCGCTGAAATCGGACGCCGGAACCGTCACGGCGGCGGACGGCCAGGCGCGACCGCAGCGGCGGAAGCCGTTGACGCGTGCGGCCACGCGCAGCATGGCAACGGGTTCGGCAGCTTGACCGCTGTGCGAATCCTCGCCCGGTTCGGACGTGCCGGCTGAAGCGCTCCCTGTCGTAGCGCCCGCGCCGTTCCCTTGCTCCTGGTTGTCGGCGCCGGCGCCGGCGTTCTCTTGTTCGGTCGCGCCGGCGTTTCCGGCCGGTTTTGCGGATCCGGTTTTTGCAGCGGCGCGCGGGGTAGTCTTGGCCATAGGTATCTCCTCAGTTCGTATTAGGGGGCTCACGGATGGCGGCCAGCGAACCGGCCGCCATGGATCAGCCGACTATCAGCCCAGGCGCGGGTCGATGACCAGGTTAACCGCCTTGTAGTTGGTGTTGGTCTCGCCGGCGGCGAGATATTCCTTCATCAGGACCGCCTCGGCTGCGGCGCGGTTGCTCGGACCGGTTACCAGGTGAGAGGCCATCACCGGCAGCGGCGTGCCGTCGGGCCGGCGCTGGGTCTCCAGATCCAGGCGAGCGGCGGCAAAGCTGGCGGCGTCCAGCGCGGCCTTGGAGCCGTAGGCCAGCTGATGGAAGCCGAATCCGGCCACATAGCGGGCGTCGACGCCGAACAGGAACGTCCGGTCCATGAACACGTTGGTATCGTCGGGACGGTTCAGGCTGACGAACTCGGCTTTCTGGCGATCCTGCAATATCATCGGCTTCATGAACGAGCGCGACAGGTCCATCAGGAACCATGGCGCGCCGGCGCCGCCGCCGGTGTTGCTCCAGGAGGTCTCCACGCCTTCCGCCGTGTAGCCGACGTGGTCGGTATCGAAGAAGTACTGGCCATCGAAGCCCTTGGTGGTGAAGCCTTTGGGCAGCATCCCCCACACCAGCTCGTCCGGGTGCCGCGCCACGGTCTCGCCCTGGATGGAGAACATGGGTGTAAAGATGCCCAGTCGGTCATCCGAAATGTTGTCGCGGTCTACGCCGATGGTGTGCTCGTAGTGCTTGTTGGTGAGCTGGGCGCCGGCCGATTCGAGGTTATTGATGACGCGTTGGCCAATCCACTCGCGCATGCCGGGCAATTCCTTCATCCAGCCGTAGTTCTCGGTCAGGGTGGAGGACGGCACGCGCATGGCGATCAGGTCGAGGGTGGATTTGACCGAACCGAAGCCTTGCATGAAGGCGGCGTTGAAGCCCTGCTGCAAGGCGCGCAGGGTATCGGCGTTGATGATCATGCCGCCGAGGGCGATCAGGGGCATGCCGCCCATGCCGCCGGGCGACCACGCCAGTGCCCCGACGTCGGCCATGGCCGGAATGGAAAAGAGAACGGCCAGTGTTGCCGTGGCCAGAGCGATCAGAATGGACAGTTTTTTCACGTATATCTCCTATGGATTCGGGTTGGCGGTTTACAGGCCGAGGCCGACACTCACCCACACGCCGTCGCTGTCGACGGCGACGATCTTGCCGGCCACGCTGCGGGTGTTGGCGCTGCTGGTTTTCGCCACGGTCTGGTCGTCGACGATGTAGCAGTCGGCGCCGACGTCGGCCTGGGCGATCAAATCAGCCGCGACGGAATTGGCGAACTTGAAGGTGCCGCGCTTGACGCGGACACTGGCGTCGCCGGCGGACACGGCAGTCGCCGTTTCCTCGGCGCGGCCTACCGCGATCAATCCGACGGCGGTGGTGCCGGGCGCGGCATAGCCGCCGTTCAGCACGGTCAATCCGCCCTGGTGGACGGTGGTGGCGGCGGCAACCGGGAAGTCATGAACGTCGCCGGTACGCTGCTGGGTGTTGCGGGGTTGGGTCAGTGCGCTCATGCGTGATTACTCCACTTTGCCGGCGGCGAACTGCTCGGTGCTCAGGCCCAGGGCCTTGCACACCGCGAGTTGGACGTCGGACTGGTTGGTTGATTTGCCGTCCAAATTCTTTCCCCCGGTCTGGGTGGCGGTCAGGGCGGCGATTTCGGGGGCAGTCTCCAGGTAGCCACGGAGCGCGGCGATGTTGGTTTTGCCCAGGTTGCGCGCCCACTCCTCCTGGGCCGGAAACAGGCGGTTGGCGGTCAGCGCCGCATCCACCAGTGTGTCCACTTCGCCGGCGTTGATTTGCGCACTCAGGGCGGCGACGCGTTCCTGCAGATCCCGCATGGTCCCCACGGGAACGAACTGAGCGGGATCCGGAGACGCTGCTTTCAGAGCGGCAATCTGGGTGGTTTGCGTATCCAGGTACGCCGTGAGGCTGGCGGCGCCGGCGCCGGTGATCATGACTTTGATCTTGTCCAGCTCGCCGGCCATTTCTTCCGGCGTGGTGGTGAGCGGCAGGTTAAGCAAATAACGCAAGCGCTCCATGAGTTCATTCATGGGTGATTCCTCCTGGGTTGAAAAATGGGCGGACAACGCGGCCAGGTCGGTCAAGCCGTCCAGTCCGGGGTTGTTGGTGAGGCCGACGAGCTTGACGTCGAGCACGCGGCCGGTCTTGTCGTAGCTGAACACCGGGCTGATGTAGCGGTATTCGTTTTTGTCGATCATCGCGCCGGCCCGCTCTGTCCAGTCTGCCGTGGCATAAAGTCCGTCATCGCGCCATTCCATGGACGCCACCCAGCCGGATGCCGGGGCGGGCTGGCCGTTTTGCGCGGAGAGCAGGGTCTGGTGTTCGTAGTCGATCACCACGCTGCTTTTCCGAGCCGCATTACGGGCGATCACCTGAACGGCGTCATCGGCATCGATGTACCAGGCCGGCACATCCTTCGGCCGACCGGATCCATCGGAGGAACGAAATGCACCCGCCGGAATGAGACGGAAGGTCTTTTCTCCGGGAGTGAGCTGAGCGACGAGGGAGGCGAGGCGTGTAGTCATGCCGCCATTGTGGCGGCGCGAAGAGGGGTGGTTAAGGCGGAAGCGCTTCCGCAGTCGGATGGATTACGGCAGGATTTTTTTACCCTATCAGATCGGGCGGCGGATGTAAATTTTGCGGATAAGTAGAAACCCGCATCGAGCGATACAGAAAAATACCACCATAGAGGCCGTTAACCCCCCGTTAAAATCGCGGCGCAGAATTTTTGCGATACGCGGTAGCCGGAAGGTGTCCTGAACGCCGTAGCGGCTTAATTCGTTTTGCGGATTTTTCGGCGGGGGAATATACTGGCTGCAAGCGGGCGCGACACGGTGATATTCCCCCGGCCGTAGCACGGCAGAAATGCCGGAGCGCCATGTGGGGTTGCCGGGAAACCGGATCGGGGGGCCCCACCGCCCGCGACTATTTCTGGTGTTTATCTCCCTTGCGCAGCAGCCTGCGCACCTCTTCGTCCCGCTTCACCTGGTCGCTCGATAGCCGGCGGAAGCTGGTCATGAATACCGCCTTTCCCGTTCCTGTCGCCTTGACCACCGTCACATACCCATCCAGCTCGAGCAAATAGATCGCCGAGTTGGCGCCGTCCTGGATACGCATGCCGCGCTCGATGGCCTGCTGCACAAACCCGTATTCTTCCGGCGCCAGCTCCGGGTGCACGTTGATCTGCTTCTGCATGGTCTCGGCCGACAGCCGAACCGTGTGCGTCTTCGCCCCGATGGCGGACACGTGCTCGTCCGGCAGCACGCCGATCGGGAAAACCCCCTCCGGCTTGGCGAAGAAGCGCGCGAACGCCTCGCCGGACACCAGGCTCTTGAGCGCGCCGGACGCTAGCGGCACGTCGGCGGCATCGAGCTTCTCGGTAATGAACTTCGACAGGTTGGCCCGCCGTCCGCCCGGGGGATAGTTGAATGCCGGGTCGACGCCCTGCGGGATCTGCTGCGTCTCGCCGGTGCGCTTGTTGACGTAGGTGTAGGTGGTGAGCTTGGGCGGCTCGCTGACCTGCAGCCCGCGCCGATCCATCATGCCCTGGCTCATCTGTATCCAGCGACACTTGCAGCCCCATGCCTTGACCGGGCCGATCGTCTGCACCATGGGATCGTCGACGCGAAAGATCAGGCCATCCCACGCCGCATGCTGCAGGCGTGGGTGCTCGCTGTTGTTGCCGTCGTATTGCAGGTAAGGGAAGCTCTGCTTGCTCGCCTGGATGCGCTCCCACTGGCCTTCGCTGTGCGCCGTGCGCAGGTTGATGTCGTAGATCGTCTTGAGGCGGCGCGTGCTGCCCAGCTGCACGTTCTTCACCTCGCCGGTGAGCGGATCCGCCATGTCGGCCCGGCCCCACCAGCCCTTTTGCACCAGGAGCGGTTTCAGGTTCTTGCGGAAGTCGGCGAAGGGGGTGCCGTCGGCCAGTGCGGCATCGACGCCGGCGCGGATATCGCGCAGCAGATCGAGCTGCATAGCCTTGGCCACGGTGAAGGCGGCTTGGTGTTCCTGCTGCCAGACGTCCCGCCAGTCGAAGCCGATCTTGTAGCCCTTCTGGCGGAAGAAGGCGATCGCCTCCTCCGGCGGCAGGGATTCGAGCTTAATGGCCGCCATTCAGCTTGCCCCACAGCCGGGCGGCAAACTGCCCCTGGGCCAGCGCGTCTGCCAGCTCGGTTTCATCCATGCCCTGGATCAGCGCCGGCAGCCGGGCCTGGAATGCCTCGTAGCTATCCACCTCGCCGGCCAGCGCCGCGATCGGCGCGACCAGCGGATCCGTCACGCGCTCCCAGTCGCCGGCCAGCTCGTCGCCCAGCACGTCGAATTCATCCCGACCCTGGACGCTGGCAGTCAGCGCTGCGGTAGCGGCCGCCGTCCCGGCCCCCTGGTCGGGGGCAGGCGCTGCGGGCGCCTTGCGCAATACCGCTTCCCCGTCCTTTGGCCTTGGGATGCGCAGCTTGCCGTGCGCCCAGTCCACGGGGATTTCCATGTTGAGGTCGACCAGGGGCGGCAGGGCCTCGCTGAACAGCTTGATGTCCTCCGCTTCGCCGGTGTCGAACACCAGGCGCGGGCAGCGGCGCAGGCCGTCGATGCCGCCCTTGTTGAGGGCGATCATGGGGTAGATCAGGTCGCGGGTCAGGGTGCCGGCGATCTGGCGGGCATCCGAGCGCAGGATATCCCTGCGCACTTCGTTGTGGATCTTGCCCAGGGCGTTGGTGCTGGACTTGCCGTCGGCGCCGCTGGTGAGCGTGGCGCCCAGGATGGCCTTGGAGATGGCTTTCTCCGCCCACTCCACCATCGCCAGGTGATGCGATCTGCCGGCGCCGCCGGTCACGGTGTTGATCTCCAGCTCCATGTCCACGGGCATGATGGCGCGGGCGTCGTGGCCAAGAGAGGTCACGGCGCGCATCAGGCTGGCTTTTTCGGCATCCGTCGCGCCGGAGAAATACTTGCCGACGATGATGGGCAGGCCGTAGGTTTCGAGGAACTCGGCGAAGTCGCCCACCGAGTAGGCGCGATAGAGGAATGGCCAGACCAGCGAGCGCAGGATGCCGAGGCGCCCGAGGTAGCCGGTGCGCGCCTTGCCGTGGGTATGCATGATCCAGCCGAATTGCCACAGGGCGGCACCGTTGGCGCTGTTGTCCTTGAGGCGTAGCTCGCGCCGGTCCTGGGAGAGGCGGAACCAGGTCTGCGGCTGGGGCTGGAAGGACGGCAGCTGTTCCTTGCCCAGGAGCGACCAGGACAGCTCGACGGGCGCGAAGCCGCGCCCGACGCCGGCCATCATGGCGAGGAGCAGATCCTCCCAGTCGTCGACGTAGTCCTGCAGCACTTCCGTCACCCAGGCGGCCGCGCTCTTTTCCGCAGCGCTGGCGTTGCGGGGCGGCTCGATCGACCATTCCAGGTCGACCAGCGAGCCCGCGCGTTTGGCCATCTCGCCCTGGAGGTGTGAGTCGCGGTCTTCCATATCGTCGAACAGCTGCTGCTGGGCGGTGATGTCGCCGTTGTCCGCGTCGCGCAGGATGCGTGCCGCCCGGGCGGGTGTGAGGCCATCGATGGCGGACTGGATGTAGGTGTTGGCCAGCGTTGTGACCGTACTGGTCTGCGGCGCGGCAAGTGCTTCCTGGTGGGTAAACGGCTGGCCGAATTGATCCAGTATTTTCATGGCCATCAGAACATTCTCCTGGATGGGTTGCCGTAGTCGTCGTCATCGCGGGATCCGGACGGGTGGCGGGGAAGGGATTGGAAGCCGGAGCCGGTGATGCCTCGCACCACGCACAGCTTCCACAGGATGTACAGCGCGCACAGGCCGTCGTAGTCGTGGCTGGTTTGCTTTTCGGGCCAGCTATCCAGCTCGGAAAGCAACTGCGTTAACTCCGGGCTGAACAGAATGCGCGGGTCGTAGGCGTCGGTAATGTACGGCTCCATGCCGTCGATGCGGACTTCCCGGTCCACCGTCTCGGTCAGGCCGACCAGGGGCAGCGCCACGCCCTTGGCGAGGCCGGCCGTGATGAAGGTCTGGCGGGAGTGCTCATAGGCGTTGTTGTTCTCGAAGCCGATGGCGAGGCAGTGGAAGTCCCGCTGGAACTGGATCAGGTCCGCTTCCAGCTTGGACGGCACGCGCCGCTTGATGCGCGCCTCGATGACATGCAGTCGGCCGCGTTCGTGGTCGTAGGCGCCGGCGACCAGAGCGCTGGGGTGGGATTTTTCACCCTTGCCCATGGACGGGTCGCAGCCGCCCAGCATGATCCAGTGCGGCAGGCGCGAGACGAAGAAGCGTACCGGCGCGAAGATCTTGTCTTCGTCGCTCCTCGGGTCGCCCTGCATTTCGGTGGCGAACGCCCGGGCGTTCTTGGCGCGCTGGCGCATCAGCCAGAACAGGCTGCGCACGCCTGGCCAGGAGATTTCCGCGCCTTCTTCCATCTCGGCGCGGTGTGCCTGGTAGAAAATGTAGGACGGCAAGCCGGACTCTTCCAGCACCTCGCCGCGTTCGGATGCTTCTTCTTCCGCCGGCTTGTCCTGGTTGAGCATGACGGCCTGGCATTCTTCCCACATGTCCATGCGTGCCGGCAAGGTGATGAGGGCGCGGAAATGATGCACCAGGTGGCCGATGGCACCCTTGGCGCGGCTGATCGGGTCGTTCTTGTTGAGCACGGTGCCGACGCCGACGAACTTGACGTTGCCCTCTGGCGGGCCGAGGAAGTCAACGGCCTTCTCCAGCCAGTCCCAGCGGTTGTTGCACTCGGTTGGGCTTTTGGCTTCCTTGTCGGTGATGAGATCGTCGCCCAGGAGCAGCTTGGGTCGGCTGGCTCCGTGGAAGGTGCCGCGAATCGCCTGCTCGGCGCCGAAGGATTCGACCTTGACGCCGGACTTGGTGGTGAAGTCGCCGATCTTCCAGTTCTTGGTGGGCCCGCATGCCTCCGGGAAATCCAGCGCCAGTGCGGCGTTAACCGTCAGCTCGACTTTAACGACTTCGAGCAGCTTGGTGGGCAGCTTGGTTTCCGCGCCCAGCATGGTGATGTAGTCGATGAAGTACGGCGTCTCGCCTTCCCAGCCGACCTCGGCGCGGATCGCGGGCTTCTGCAGCAGCGCGCGCACCGCCACCCAGCACGGGCCGACCTTGGTGGTCAGCGAGGACTTGGCCTCGCCGCGCGGCGCCACCCACCATTCCTTGGCGCCGGAAGGCTTGTCCAGGATCTGCGGGAAGCGCTTGAAGAAGTGCCGGTGGAACTGCGACGCCGGCGGGCGGATGTGGTGCGGGAAATAGGTGTAGCAGAAGAACTCGAAATCGCCGTCCTTCAGGACACGGCGCCGCCGCTCGGCGCGGGCAGCCGGGGACGGATCGAGTCCGATCTGGTGAGCTTCGATCTCCGCCCGGACTTCCTGGGAGATGTTGGCAATCTCTTTGAGGAAGTCTTTTTCGGTGGTGGGTTTAGAGCTAGCCATCTTTCGCTAGATCCTGCTTTAGCATCTTGGCTAAGTCTCGATAGGCCTGTTTGCACAACCGGTCGAATTGATCGATGACATCTCTGTCCTGCCGTGACATTTGCTTTTTGTAGAATTCTGGGAAGTCGGCCATTCCAGGTACGTTTTTACCCAACTGGTTCGCCATGGCCATATGAGCGATTACCGATAGCGCGCTTTCTGCGCCTGCTGATAGCTTAGCCATATGCCCTCGCCAGTTCCTCGCCGAACGGCCCGAGAACCTCGGCGAAGGCGGCGGCGTGCTGCGGGTAGTTGGCGCGGATGAATTCCAGCATGCGGCGGGCCACGTCGGTGGCCACCGCCAGCTTGTCGGTTTCCGGCATTAGCCGCCTCGAGGCCGCCATGATCTTGTTGTACGCATCGGCCAGGCTGGCGAGCATCTTCACCTTGTCGCCGGGCTGTAAATTGGGATCTGCCTGGATAGCCTCGATGGTGGCTTGCACCTGCTGCACCACCACGGCCAGGGTCTGGCGCACCACGTCCTCGATCCCGCCGCCGGCGATCAGCTGGGCGGAGCGGGCCTTGTCCCAATCGTCCCCGGCCGCCTTGGCGCTGCGCTTCCAGTTGCGGGCCGTGGCGATCGGCACGCCGATTTTGAGCGCGGCCATCTCCAGGGAGAGCTGCTCAAACACAAAGGCCGCCTTGACGGCGCGGCGGGTATCTTCTCCGTGTGCCATCAGAGTTCGCCTGGTTCGGGCCGGCGCACGCCGGGCACCTGGGCGCGTCCCAGTACGATGTCCAGCCCGCGATCGGTGAGCGAGACGTCATCCATCTCTGCGCGCTCGACCAGGCCGATTTCCGCTAGCCAAGCGATATCGGCGCGCAGGACATCCAGTGATAAGGCATATCCGATGCCCTCCACCTGGGCGCGCAATGCGCGTTCCGGCAGCGTGTAGGCGGCGGAGATGGAAAGCGCCGCCAGGATTGCGCGGCGGCGGTCGGCCTCGGCGATTCTGCGGGCAATGCTCATTGTCTTCCGCCCCCGTTCAAGAGATGCTGGTGGATCAGGCCCAGCGTGGTTTTGATGCCGGTCATCTCGCCTGTCAGCGTGTGCAGATTTTTGGAGACATCGTTGATGCGCTCGTGCAGATCGCCGAGATCCTCATGGCTGGGCAACAGATCCATGCGCGCCTCGACCTTGGCCAGGCGCGACGAGTGGTCGTCCAGGCGCTCGTCTAGGTCGGTTTCCATGGAATCGATGCGGCGCCGGGTGCCGTCGTTGTGGCGCTCCCAGAACAGGTACGCGCCGATGCCCATGTTGATGACGGTGATGAAAACCTTCCACCAAAAATCCATTGCCGTGTAGTCCACTACCGTCTCCCTCGGTTGTTTTGTTCATATTCGTGCTGCGCCTGGCATTCCACGCAGCGCGTGCAGCCGATTTCCGCCAGGCGGCGGTCTTCCGGTATGGCGTCGCCGCATTCGGCGCAGGTTTCCGCCGAAGGGCGGCTTGGCGCGGCCCTGATGGCCTTTTCCTGGTTATGCTCCCATTCGGCCAGCTCAATCTGCTGGGCGAAGTCTTCCGGTCTCATTTGACGGGCTGCGCCTGGGACAACAGCGTGGTCTTGCGGTCGCTGCCGGCGCTGGAGCCGAAGTAGTAGGTGACGATCCCCACCCAGCTGGTGCCGAGGGTGCCGACCATGATGTCGAGGATCTTTTCCGAGGCGGGCGGGACGCTGTTGGTGGCGAGGAAGGCCAGCAGGCCGAAGAAGCCCAGCGTCACGCCGTAGGCCAGCATGCGCGGTGTCCAGTCCTTGACCTCGGACTCGCGCTTGCGGGCGCTGTCTCGGTCGGAGGCGGCGATCTGTTCGAGCTGCACGCCCTGGGCCTGAAGCTGTGCTTGCAGATCGATCTCTGCCTTGCGGATCGCGGCGAGCTGCTCGCCTGTCATCTGGCCGGACTCGACCATCTTCTGCACGTTGGCGGGGTCGGTTCCGAGGGCGGAGGCAAGCGCCTCGGCAGCCACCCCGGCGAACGGGCCACCCAGAACGGTGGCCACGGTGGGTGCGATTTTAGCGAGCAGGTCTTTCCAGTCCATGGTTATATCCTTGGTTAAAGTAACGACGCGAGCGCCCTGACAAGCCAGATAACCGCAGCCCACAAAATCCCCGAGATGGCCAGCACGCCTACGGCTACATGCCAGACACGGATCTTCATGACGTCGCTCTTTGGGTGATGGGCAGCGTTTTGCCTGCGGCGAAATCGGCCAGCGTCAGCCCGCCGGTGTATTGAAAATGCGGGTATTCGCGGAAGCGTGTCCAGCGCCCGGCCCATTCCAGGCCAAGCTCTTCTCCAATGGCGCCGATGCGCTGCCACAGCTCCAGATCGTCTTTGTCATCGTCTGTCGGGTCGTTGTCGATGCCGTTGCCGGTGGTGCCCCATACCGGCTTGCCGCCGCGCAATGGAACCACGTCGAAGGCTACGCGGTAATTGTGGAATGACTGCCCGGAGCGGGCATTGGTGACGATGCGCCCGGGGGCGGTCCTGCCCTGGGCGTAAAGGGCGGCCTGTGCCTCTAAATCGCGATAGGTGCTAGTGACAAGCAGGTCGATGCCGTGCGCCTTGCACTCGTTGATGAGATCGAGGGCCTTGATTTTGACCGGCAGCAGCAGGTCGTCGAGTTTGCGGGAAGTAATCATGCCGCCATTGTGGCGGGCGGGTCAGGCGAGATTAAGGCGGAAAGGCTTCCGCAAAAGACAAACCCGGCGCGAGGCCGGGCTAAATTAGATTACGCGGGCGCTGTTAAGGCGTCAACCGGCGCCGTTTGAATCACGTCCCGGTTTTGCCCGCCTTGGCATCGATCCAGAGTTGCTGGGGACCGTTCTTTTCATCAAACCAGACATTGAATTTCCGCCCGTTCTTCTCGCCCACAAAGGGATGAAGCTTGCCATTGATCGCATCGGCCATGATCGACCACCCCACCGTACCTTCGGTCGCGCGCATGCGCTCGGTTTTGACATGCTCGCCGCTCAGGTAAGTCATGACCTTGATGAATTCGCAAGGGTTGCTGCACTGGAACACCGCGAACACCGATCCATCCTTTATGTAAGCCTGGTAATCATCGCCTTTCTTTCCTGCATATTTGACCATGATCAGGCTCGAAACCGCCGTCCCCTGGTTGGCCTCATCGGCGCTGACAGCGCGCTCGTAACCGTATTCCATCCCGTCCTTCATCGAATACTCGTGATCCTTGATTGGTGCAGGCGGGACCACTTGAGCCGGCTGCTCCGGCGTTGCGGCCTGCTGGCCATTACCGCATCCGGCCATGGCCAAACTAAACAACACGACGAACAGATGAAGCTTTTTCATGACACGTACCCCTTTAAGTTAATAAATATGCAATTCGGCGTTAGTCTTCATGGGATTTTTTCCTCTCCCAGAATTTTTCAAGCTTCTGCTTGTAATGGAAGCTGGTCGTTAAATCTCCCTGCTCAGCTGCCCGTAACAAACCGAATATTTCCTTCAACTGATCTGTAATAATCTTCTTCGTTTCATCGCTTGCATATTGGTCGATGTCGCCAAGAATGACGCCTAGAGCCGCCGCAGTTTCTTCAAGCTGATCCACGAACAAATCGACTTCGTTTCCCGATAGTTCTCGCACCGCAATCTCCTCATGAAGCACACACCCGAATTCGGGTCCAGTCACCATCCCCAAGCCTTCGTCGTCTTCCACCATCGCGCCGCTGTCGGCGACCTTAGATTCTTCGACGCCATACCCGTACTCAATCAACGGCGCGCTGCACGACTTCAGGCGACTCTCGGCGTCTTTCCTGCCGTGGCCCCAGTGCTTGCAGCACTTGCATGTTTTCATAGCCCTTACCCTTTCAAAAACACGTTAGCCATATCGCTCGGAATATTCACGTTGATGCGGTCTGTGTTTTGCGGATCTCGTTCGACGGAAATGCTCTGCTCATAAGTGCAGGCGGACTTCATCAGCGCCTGATAGATATCGCGCTTTGTTTCCTCATCCAGTTTTCTGCCTTTGAATGGCTTGAGGATCTCGGTTACCCTGGCCTTGTCTTCCTTGACCTGCCGTCGAATTTCACGGCGCAACCTGCGCAGCTCGGTACTGTTCAGTCCCTTGCGGTAATCCTTGTAGATTTGTGTTCTGGTCACATCCATCGAATAACTCCCTAAAACAGCATCCTAAAACAGCCCCACCTGCCTGTCATCTTCTTCCTCGACGCCGAGGATGTTGCGGATCTGGCGCTCGGTGAGTTTGTATTTCAGCGCCAGCTCGCGGTGGGTCATGCTTGCCGCGCGGTCGGCGTGAATGCAGGCATCGCGCGCGGCGCGGGTGGCGGCCACGGCGCGGGGGATGTCCATGTGCCCCTCGCCGCCGTATTCGGATGCCAGCGTGCGGGCGGCATCGAGGCCGATGGGCGTGGGCGCCGACGTCCATGCCCATCACGGCGAAGCCTTCCGCTTCCAGCCAGTCGAAGCAGCGCTGGGCGGCGATCAGGCCGGTGAGGATGTGGCTGTTCTGGTCTTTTTTCTGCGCCAGCGCAGGGCGTTGGTAGGTGTTCATTGCGGTTTGCATGTTTCCTCCTGGTTGAGGTTCTTTCCGATTTGGCAGGACTGGCAGGCGCGCCAGTGCTTCATGGCGCGTGGGCTGCTGGTGGGGACGGCGCTGCTGCAGTGTTCGCGGCATTCGGCCTGGACGATTTGCACGCCCAGGAACGGGCAGTCGACGCGGCCGTAAATGTCCATCACGCGGGCGGCGATATTGTCGGTTTTGGCGGGGTATTTGCCCGACATCACCAGGGAGATCGTGGTGCGCGACACGTCCATCCTTTCGGCCACCTGGGTGATGTTGGCGCCATCCACGGCCTGTTTAAGCAGATTGAGCCATTGCATAGCTGTGCTCCTCCTGGGTGTTGGGGTCGTAGACGGTTTCCTTGCTGGGCCGCCAGATCGGGGCGAGCGGGCCGCTGTCCTTGACCAGCAGGTATCTGATGAAGCCGTTGCTGGTCATTGCGGTTCCGGGTTCTCGCCGCGCCATGCGCGTCAGATAGCCGGCACGTTCAAGGGCGCGCAGGTATTGTCCGACGTTGTTCTCGATGGCCTTCTCGCCGCCGTTCGCCACCAGGACGAGCAAGTCTCCCAGGCTGAACTTCTTGCGCTGGCGCATGGCGCGCCAGGCTTTCATGCGCAGCGTGTCGGTGTGCTGCTTGACGGCCGTTTCGCCGCGCGGACCGCTCTTGACCTCAAACCCGCGAGCGATCAGCACATGGCCGGCGGGGAGCAGCTTGTAGCAGCCGGGCTTGATGCGCTCGATCAGCTCGCGGTTGACCAGGATGGCGCAGGAGTTGGCGATCTGTTTGCGCTCCATCTTGGTGTGGTGGACGAGGAGGTCGATGTCCACGCAATCGAGGTGTGCCAGGCCGACGATGGCCGTTAGAATGGTTTGGGCTGGCCAGGACATTTAACGGGCTCCAGCCGACTTGATCACGCGCGGCCGGCGGGTCTGCCAGTCGTGGATCAGGGTCTGCCCGGCCATATCGGCCAGCGCGGCCTTGGCGGCGCCGTTGCGCTTGGCGGCGCGCTCGACGGTGGCGATGGCGTTGAGGATTTCGCGCACGCGGCCGGCGCTCTGGCGGTGGATCTCGCTGACCAGATCGGGAGCGATCTCGACCTCGGCGAGAGACCGGCAGAATTCGCCCACGTCGTCGTAGCTGGCCGGGCCGAACTCGACCACCTTGGCGATGCGGCTGCTGATCTGCGCGTGGCGCGAGATCTTGTTCTGCACTTGCTCCATGCCGACCAGGATCACCATCACCTCGGTCAGGTCGGAGAGGTCGCGCACGGCTTCGAGCACCTGGGCGTTGTCGCGCATGCAGTGCTCGACCTCGTCGATCACCAGCGGGATCTGCTGGCTGCCGAGCACCCCGGCGATCCGGGCGAAGACGTCCTTGGCGCGGCCGCGCGAGTCGATCTTGAGCGTTTCGGCCAGCTCTGTCATGAAGTAGTGCGGCGTCCACTCGACCTTGGCGCGCAGGTAGGCGGCGCTGTTCCGCACCGCCCAATAGTCGACGGTCTGGCTCTTGCCGTAGCCGGCCGGGCTGGTGAGCAGCATCATGCTGGCCTCGATCGCGCCCCGCCCTTCCACTGCCGAGATACCGGTGCGGAAGCGTTCGTAATTACCGATGTTTTTGACAAATATTTTCTTCACTTCTAAACTCCCTGATTCTTGTCGTGCTTCAAAAAGGCCGTTCTGGTAGTTAGCGCTACCAGGCGGCCATCTCTATATCCCCGAACAGGTCTTCCCATTCAGAGGTATTCCGGTACCAGGTCAACCAGCCTTGGTCGTCCTGTGTCATGTGTTCGCGGTTATTCATCAGCCAGCGGTATTTGGCGGCGTCGGTATCCCACATCGGGCGCGCCGGCTTGGACTTGGGCATTTCGATCACGTTGGCGGCGGTAAGCTCCTCTGCGTCCAGTTTGCGCAGATCGGCGTGCAACGTGCGCAGGTCCATCGTCGGAAGCTGCTCGGCGACTTGGTGCTCGATGAGTGCCGGCGGGGCAAGTTCGGCCTCGGCTTCCTCGATCTTGGCTTCGGCGCGCTTGATGCGTCCCTTGGCGCGCTTCTCGGCAGCCTGCTCGATGGCAGACATGGGGAAGTAGCTGCGCTTGTTGCCTTCGAATTCGGCCACGCAAATCAGGCGGCCTTCGCGATCGCGCACCCAGACGTGCTGTGCATCGTGGATGTCGTAGCCGACCCGTACTTTTTCGCCGTGGTAGTGCTCCAGGTCGCGGTGGAAATAGCTGTTGCTGAAGAGCTGCACTAGGGCGCGGCGGGTGGTGACCTCCTTGTAGGGGCGGAATAGGTCGGCGGATTCGTTCGCCTCGACTTCCACCGGGTTCCATCCTTCCGAGATGGCGGCGTCCCAGGCTTCGTTGGGGGTCTGGTGGCGGCGCTTGCCTTCGGCGTCGGTGATTTTAGGTAGGCCGCGATGAGGGCGATTGTTGTAGCTGTCTACCTGGTCCTGACACCAGGCGGTGAACTCAGCCCAGGGCATCAACAGGCTGGAGGTGCCCACTTTCTTGATGTCGGAGCGGGTGATCTTGAATGAACTCTGCTTGGCTTCGCGGTCCATCGGCGCGCCCATGTAGGTGGGCAGATCCTTGGCGCCGCGTACCCAGAGGCTCTGGTGGGAGCGCTCGATCAGGCCGCGCGCCTGGGAGTTGTAGGGCAGGCTGTGGCTGATGGTAATGCCGAGACGCGCCATGAAGCCGGTGGCCTCGTCGCCCATCAGGGCGTTTTTGTAGCCTGAGCCGTTGTCGACGTAGAAGATCGCCGGGATTCCGCCCGTTTCAACCGCGTTGCGCAGGGCATCCAACACCGCCCAGGTCGATTCGGCCAGGTCGATGCTCCAGCCCACGGATTTACGCGTACCGATGTCGATCACGCTGGTGATTTCAGGGCGGAACGGGCGACCGTGCGCCGGGTGGGCGACTTCGGCGTCGAAGGTATGGCCGTCTGCCGTGTAGGCATCGCCCGGCCACATCTGGCTGGTGTCGCGCTTGACGTAGGCGCGGACGGATTTGAGTTCACGGGGCCCCATGCGGCCGCGTTCCAGATCGAGCTTGCTCATCTTGTCGACGAAACGCTGGGCGGCCCAGTAGGACGGAGCTGGTATGCCTGGCTGCAGCACGCTGGGCAGATCGTCCAGGCACTTTTTCAGGGATGGTTTTTGCGGCTGCTGATAGAGGCCAAGTAGCGCGGGCGCCCAGGCCGGCACTTTCATGCCTTCGCTGATGCGCGGGGCCAGGGCGGCAAACCCTTGCTCGCTTTCCGCCATCCAGCGGTAGATCGAGCGACGGGAGAGCGTCCGCTTGCCGTCCGATCCGGCCTTGGCGTTGGCCACCGGCACCAGGCGCTGCAGCTGCTCGGGCAGCTCGTTATTCTCGGCGAGGGCGATCACGGCCTGGACGGCCTTTTCGGTGCCTGCCATGCCGGCGAGGCGCTTGACCTCGGCGATGATGGCGGCGCGCGCTTCGGCGCTTTTGCGCTGCCAATCCTTGAGTTCGTGGGAGACGGGGGCGGACAATGCAGGTGCGGCCGCCGCGCTGGGCGCTGCGATCAGCTGCGTAAAGAGTGCGGCTTGGGTTTCTTTCGGTAGGCAGGTGAGCGGGTATTCCCAACCGCCGCCACGGCCAGCGCGGGGGCGTTTTTCCCATGATTCGCGTGTGGCCATGTTAATCACCCCCGGCTTTGTAGTTGGCATCCCAGCCAGTCCGGCGAGTTGGGATGCTGCGTACCAGGCTGTTTCCGGCTGCTTACTCATGTTCGCTGCCCTTTTACTTTTAACATCAGCTGCAATGCGCGTTTGCGCTCCGCTAAGTCTTTTTCTTCCTGGTGGATGCGACCCAGTTCGATATAGGCTGCTTCTTCATCGGTGATCACCCGCCGCCCACCGCGTTTTTGGGCGTACAGGTTCAACAGCACGTCTTCCTGCAGTGCGGCGTCGAAGGCCATGGCGCGGCGCAGGTTGATTTCGTGCTTGTCGCGGGACTGCGCGGTGTAGGCGTTGAGCATGTTCTCGGACATGGTTTCGCCCAGGTGGTAACCCATGCTGGCAGCGATCATTTCGCGGGTGATGCCGCGCTCACGGGCGCGGTCGATGGCTTCGACCATTGTGGCGGCGATTTCGATGCCGCAAGCCAGGCTTCCGGCGCGTGGCTGGGTGAAGAGGTCTTGTGTAAAAGGGTCGACGCGTTTCATGTCAATCAGACCCGGTGCTTTCTACATCGCATCGGCTTTTAACGGTGTTAACATTCGCCTTGCGCTTTATAGCTTTTGTATCTATATGCCTGCCCTGACCGCGAGCCTTGCGCTGCCCGTGACCGGAGAGCGGTTTTTTGTCCGCGCCGTAGCGGGATGGCCAGATGTCGTAGGGCTTTTCTCCGATGGCTTCGGCGATGAGCGCTTCGCCCTTCGGCCAGGCCGTGTGCAGCGCGTTTTTGAGTGCGCCGGCGGTGTAGCCGTGGGACAGGGAGAGCTTGCGCAGGCTGTTTCCTTCGGCATGTAGGGCAGCCACGATATAAGCGTTGTTCCAGTCGACCACTCGGCTGGTTTTTTTGCGGTGTTTAGTTGTGTCCATGAGTTATACATTAGCAAGAAATACCGTGCATTGCAAACGGTATTTCTTGTTTACAGTTCAAGGGAGCGCTTCGATATGCACGAAATAACTTGTATGTTATTAAAATCAGTCGCTTACACAAACCGTAAAGCACTATTCGATTTTACGGTTCGGCTTTACGGTTTGGGCGCTGAACTGTAAACATGGATCTGAAGCACGAAATTTCTGTTCGTTTCAAGCTGGCCAGAGAATCACTAAGTCTTTCGCCACCTGAACTCGCCCGGACTATTGGCTCGGCCGCGCAGACGATACGCGACTATGAGGATGGGAAAAGCATCCCCGGAGGGGCTGCCGTTGCTGGTATGGCGAACCTTGGTATAGATGCGAACTGGCTGCTTACTGGAGAGGGAGAAATGCGCCGATCCTCGGCGCCCTATACCGCACACAAGTCAAACGGACCGATTGTCACCGGATCGGGTGATTTCGCTGGGGTCAAAGCGCAAGACATACACTCTGCGCTTCCAGGAGAGTTCGTCCTGGTGCCTAGGTATGACGTCGCCGGTAGCATGGGGAATGGCGCGTTAATACATAGCGAGCAGATCGTCGATCATCTGGCCTTCAAGGCGGATTGGGTGCGCCTGGAACTGGGCGCGAACCCCAAGAACCTGGTCTTGATCAGCGCCGTTGGCGATTCGATGGAGCCGACGTTGCGGCCTGGTGACTTACTCTTGGTGGATCGTAGCGAGAATGGGGTTAAACAGGACGCCATCTATGCGATCGCGCTGGATGGGGAGTTGAGGATTAAGCGCGTGCAGCGCTTGTTTGATGGTCGGCTGATCATTCGGAGCGATAATCCCGGCTACCAGCCAGAAGAAATCGCGCCTTCGATCACTGATACGGTCAACATCATCGGGCGGGTCGTTTGGGCTGGCCGCCGAATGTGACGCGAGCAAAAGTAATTAAATAATGTGTATGCAGTGCCAAATGATGCGCAAATGCTACTGAGTTTTGCTTATTTTTTTGCGGATCGCGTTAAATTGGTTTTTCGGCTCATTTTTCGTTAACTCTTTGAGCCTGTTTGACTTGTTCCCGTTTTATCCCACTTCTTCCCAGTGCCAAATCAAACACCTCCCCACATTCTCCGCCATCTCGCGAGGCGTTTCGCAGTCATCGATTCGTGTGCGGAGATGGGGGTCGGCGCCGATCTCCAGCAGTTCGGTGATAAATGGCAAGGGGCTGTGGTAGATCGCATATTCCAGACACGCGCCTATGGTCAGCGGCATCGGTCCGTTGGGTATGCTGGCCGGGTCCTCCACTGCATTGCGTAACGCTGCAAGATCGCCCGCCTTGAAGGCGGCATCGATCTTTTTGAATCTCTCGTATTCCGCGCAGCGCTCGGCGTTCGATTTCACATTCCCACCAGTGGCTTGCCTTCCAGTTCTGCCGACAACCCGCGCATGCCCCGCGCGAGGGCGAGGTCGTAGGCAGTCATGCCGGCGAAACCCGGTGCACCGCTTCCCGTGAGAGAAAGGTCGGCGCCGGCTTTCGCCAGCAGATGTGCTATCTCCACATGTCCGGCAATGATGGCGAGCATCAGGGCGCTCAAACCGAATTTGGCGGTCACATCGAGGTCTGCCCGCTGGGCGATGAGCGTTTCGACCACCGGGGAGTGGCCGGCATGCGCGGCCAGCATGAGTGCCGTCTGTCCATAGCAGTCGCGGGCGTCGATGTCCGCCCCCCGTGCCAGAAAGTCGCGGATCGTCTGGACGTCGCCGCCTTTGCTGGCGGCCTCCCATGCTGCATTCATCGATCACAAGCTCCGGTTATTCGGTTTTCCGCGGGACGGCCCAGCGAAATGCCGGACAGCCCATGTATCCGGCAATGAAGATGATAGTACGGATTTGCGACATCCGGCGAAGGCGCAAATCCGAAAATATAAGCGCGAAACCGCCGATATTTCTTGGGCATGGAGTTTCAGGTTTAGAATTGTTGGTCCAAGTATCAAGCCCAGCTGGAGGCATGCCATGGTCGCCGCGAAAGTTTACCTTGTCAGGACGCTGGCGAAACTCAATGCGCTGTTCGGGCGGGGGCAGGTGGTGTCGGTGGGCGTCATTCTGCTCGCCGGACTGGCGGCAAGCCTGGCTTTCCTGGTGTTCATGAATTCCGCCGCGCCGAACACCATCACCATCGCGGGCGGCCCCAGCGGCAGCGTTTTCCAGAAGAATGCCGAGAAATACAAGAAAATCCTGGCCAGGGAAGGCGTCACGCTGAAAATCCTGCCCTCGGAAGGCTCCGTGGATAACTTGAGGAAATTGTCTGACCCTAAGGTCAAGGTCGACGTCGGGTTTGTGCAGGGAGGCGAAGTCAAGGGTACCGCCCCCGCCAACCTGGTTTCGCTGGGAAGCGTGTCCTACCAGCCGCTGATGATCTTTAACGCGGCAAACCCAAAACCCTGCTTTCCGACTTCAAGGGCAAAAGGCTGGACATCGGCCAGGAAGGCAGCGGCACGCGCGCGCTGGCGTTGACGCTGCTCAAGACCAACGGTTTTGCGCCGGATGACGGCACCGCTTACGTCGACACGACCACCGGCGACGAGGTGCGTGCATTGACCGAGAATCGCATCGACGCCATTTTCCTCATGGGCGACTCGACCTCCACGGTCCTGATGCGCCAGCTGCTCCACACACCAGACGCCCACCTGTTCAGCTTCACCCAGGCCGACGGCTACACGCGCCGCATCAGCTATCTGAACAAGCTGGAACTGCCCAAGGGTTCGCTCGATTTCGGCAAGGACATCCCCGCCGAGGACGTGTACCTGATCGGCCCCACGGTGGAGCTTATCGCGCGGAACGACCTGCACCCGGCGCTCTCCGACCTGCTCCTCGAAGCCGCGCGGGAAGTGCACGGGAAGGCCGGAATTTTCAAGAAGCGCGGCGAGTTCCCGACCCCGGTCGAGCACGAGTTTCCCATCAGTCCGGATGCCCGTCGCTATTACACGTCAGGCAAGAGTTTTCTCTACCGCACCTTCCCCTTCTGGGCCGCGGGCCTGGTCGCGCGCGCACTCGCGGCAATCGTGCCGATTGCGCTGTTGCTGATTCCGGCACTCAAGATCGCGCCGACGGTCTACCGCTGGCGCATCGAATCGCGCATTTACCGCTGGTACCGGGTATTGCTGGAGCTGGAGCGCGACGCATTCGAGCCTTCTTTCGACCCCAAGAGGAGCGAGGAACTGCTGCGGCACCTGGATCATATCGAGGACACTGTAAACAAGATCACGGTGCCGGCTTCTTTCGGCGACCTTTTCTACGCGCTGCGCGGACACATCAATTTCGTTCGCAACAGGTTGCTGTCCAAGCACGCGGACCTGCCAGCCGAATCACATCAGCCGGCGAAGGAATGACGTTTGGTCAGTGGCCCTCCCGGCGCTCCGGCAGGTGAATCAGGCTACTTTCCGCCCGTCCGCGCAGTGGCTTCCGCGATATTGGAATCAGCCAGCTTGATGTCCATCGAATCGGCTGGAGCGACTGCTTTGACACGTTTCCAGTAGTCGATGGCGGTTTTGTAATCGCCCCGGTCGAAGGCTTCCCCACCCGCGAGCGAGAGCGCTTTCAGGTGTTTGGGATCGGCTGCGAGAGCTCTTTTCACGATATCGCGCGCTTCGTCATTCCATTTGCGATCATGAGTCATGACGTAGGCATCGGCCCAGTCCGCCAGCAGGGATGCATCCGGGGGCAGCAACGCGGCCGCCTTGGCATAGGCGTTCGCGGCCTCCTTGTGCTGGCGCAGTTCGCCGTAAGTGCGCGCCAGCAGAAGCCAGCCCTCGCCGTTACTGGGGTCCTTGGCCATCTTGTCTGCCAGGTGTTTGGCTGCCGTATTGAGGTCGCCCCCTTTGTTGGCCTGAGGCTGAGGCTGCGCTTTCTGTCCCGGTGCGCTCATCCCCATGGCAGCAACCGGAGCCGGGGCGTTTTGCACCTCTTTGGGCTTGACGAAGAAGGTGTAGATCACAACGGGTGGCACGGCGACGATGGCGATGACAGCCGGCACGGCCCAGCGCAGGTGGCGGCGCAGCGCAGGGGCGCTCGCCTGCGGCGCGCCCATAAGCGACGCGTGCAGCGCGGCCTGACGGCGTTCGAATTCCTCTCCGGTAACCATGCCTGCGGCGCGATCAAGCAGCAACTGCCGCAGCGCAGCGCTGATTTCGTCTCCCTGGCCCCGGCGCCCGAAAGGCAGTGCGCCGCTGACACTCAGCACCACGAGAACGAGGACAACAACGACAGCAATGGTAAAAATGATTACGCTTGAATCCACTTTTAAGTCTTCCTGAAAAATTATGAATTGTGATGCTTGTTATACCCGGCAACGATCAGCCGCAGCAGCGTTTCAGCAGGCGGCGTACCTCAATTGATATCCCAGCGCACACCCACGTACATATAGTCGCGCGTGGTGTGGTCGTCGCGGGCAGGCCCTGTTGAATTGGATACTTCACGGCCAATTTCCCCTTCCAGGAAGAGCCGGCTGCGCCACTGATAGGCAAGTTTCAGGCTCGGCGATATCCGGTCCTGCTTGTTGTCGCTGTCATCCTTCTGTGTGTAGTAGCGAAGGTTCGCGTCGAGACGCCA
The DNA here is from genome assembly GCF_011764585.1 of Sulfurimicrobium lacus. Lineage (GTDB taxonomy): Bacteria > Pseudomonadota > Gammaproteobacteria > Burkholderiales > Sulfuricellaceae > Sulfurimicrobium > Sulfurimicrobium lacus. Next base: position 1,352,914 of record NZ_AP022853.1, on the reverse strand, counting down.
ACGCTCCCAGAAGGGAATAGCGTAGCCGAGGCTCAGCGCCTGGCCGACATAGGTCGGCCCCTGGATCAGGCTGAGATTCGCCACACCCACCGCGTTGGCATAGAACAGGTTGGTGCCGACCGTCTGAAAACTCAACACGTGATTTTTTCCCGACGCCTGCTGCGAAGCCGTATCGATCACACAGGTATTGTTTACCGGATCGATCGTGCCGAGACAGGTGCCGATCTGTGCCAGCGGCAATACCGCCATCACCGGCAGCGTGCTGGAGATGGAGGACAGGCGGTAATCCGCGCCGATCTGCCAGTTCTCCGTCAGCGGATGGGTGACGCCGATGGCGAACATGTCGGACATGGCGGTCAAAGCGACTGCCTGTGCACGAACCTGATCGAGCCCCTGCAGCGCGACCATCTCCTGCAGTGTCAGGCCTGGCGCTGCGGGCAAGGCGTTGGTCAAACTGTATGAGGGTGCTCTGCGGTGGTCGATTACCATGAAGTAGTTATCTCCTCCTTCGCTCAGGTAGTTGGCCTGCAGCATGGCGATATTGACCCCCTTGTACAGGACATCGTAGTCCAGCATGCCGTAGGCGGTGACACGGCCGTCGAAGTAGCGTAGCTCGGTACCGAAAGCGCGGCGGTTGGCCATGCCGTCCAGGGTCTGTTCGATGGCGTAGACGCTGACTCCGGGAAGACCGACCTGGGGCAGCAGATCTACGCTGGCACCGTAAAATGTCTTCTTGAACGGCGAATTGAATTCCACCGCGTCGCCGTAAACGCCGTTTACCCGCCATTCCGGGTTCAGGTTGTAGCCCGCCTGCAATCCGTCGAAGCGGTCCATCACGCCCATGCCGTTCGGGTTTTGCCTGCCCGCTCGCACGTAGTAGCCGGCTTTACGGTCGTTATGATCGATGTAGGCCGAATACAGCCGGTTGTAGCTGCGCGATGGCGTGAGGTAATTGTGGTTGTCGGTGTCGCGCACGACGATGCGCGTATCCCTGAAGGCATCGCGGCGCCGGGCATTGAGGTTGATCGAAGTGATCAGCGAATTCTGGTCCACCATCGACAAGGTGTCGCGGTTGAATGTCAGCTGCCCGGGAGGCGGCGGCACCAGTGTCTCGATCTGCGATTTCCCGGTGTAGTAGTAGGAGGAAATACTTCCGTTGAAGGTCCACTCCGCCGGTCCGGCCTCCAGCGGCAGCGGTCGCTGCTTGCTGCGCGCCAGTGCCGCGCCAGAAGGCAGTGCGGCCAGACGCTCCCGGACGCGCTTGGCATGGGGTCCGGCAGGAAATAATTTAAGGTACAACTCGTATTCTGCACGCGCTTTGAGCATCTCCCCATTCATTTCCCGCGCCTCGCCGATCATGGCCTGAGCAGATTCCGTCTGGCTGCTGGAAGGCAACCCGAGCACGCGATTCAAGCGGTTGACGGCGGTGGCGGAATCTTTGGCCGCCATGGCGCGGCGCGCGTCTTCCATGTATGCCTTGGCGCGCGTTTCAACCTCGTTGGTCGAAAGCACAGGTGCTGATGCGGGTGCGGGTGCAACCTCGGCAGGCACGCTTTCCTTGGCCGGAGAGACAACGGCCTCTGCCGGTTTGCTCGCCAGCGGCGCTGCGATTGCAGCCGGCGGCGCAGGCGGCACGACCTTGCTGACGACCTCGGCTGGCTTCTTCTCCGGAGGTGGCGCGATCGGCGCCGTCTTGGCGGGCGGGAGCAGCGGAACCGTGATGACGATGCTGCGCCCGTCCGTCCCAGGGCGCACTGTAAAACTGGTCGACCTGGAGAACGCCACGAGCATGCCATTAACCAGTTCCGGATAGGTCACCTTGATATCCGGCACGCGGTCTGTTTTGGGGGCGGACACGGTCTCCTGCGCCAGGTCGTTTTCCAGCAGGTCGGCATCGAGCAGGCGGATGAAGACACGCAGGTCCTTCCCTTCGTGCAGCGGCGTGTGCCTCAGGTAGAGGATTTTCGGGGCGAACTGGATGACGATCTCGGCATCGTGTTCATGTGGAGTGACGCTGATGTGGTCGACAATCTGGGCTTGAGCCAGAGAACACACCGTCAACAGAACGATGGCCAGCACGTGGCGGGCAAGGGAAACAGGGGTTTTCAATAAAGGCATATCCAGCAATGCGGGGCTAAGTCGCCCCGCTTCTCTCCGAGATCGATCCAGGTAATTTCGGGGGCAGGCTGGCCCCCGCCGAATTGTATTTCTGACGGAATCAATCCCATCTGGTGTAAGGAGTTCCCTTGCGGCCAAGCGGCTTGTGGCAACCGCTCGATGAGCAATCTGTCGTACTGCTGGCTCCACTGGCATGGCTGCTGCTGCGGGTGATTTTCGTCATGCTCCCCAGATAGGTTGCTGATCTGTCATGGCAGATCGCACAAGAGGTCTGCATGCTGCCGTGGTTCATGCGCTCCACGGCAAAGGACGTCGTGCTGCTGTGACACAGGGAACATTCGTTACCGGGCATCCCGGCCGGGGTGAGCGTCGGAATGTGGTTCGCCGGCTTGATCGTGACGTTGGTGTACGCGCCGCCATGACAGGTCTGGCAGGTTCCAGCCACGACTCCGCTATGGTTGAAAGTCGCCGGCAGCCAGGAGGAAAAACTGTGATGGCAGGATTCGCACCCAGCGGTAGTCGGCAAGTGGTTGGCGGGCTTCACGTCGATGTTCGGATAAGAACTGATATGGCAGTTGCTGCAACCGGTGGCAGCGACGCCCGCATGCGAATACGGTGTGATCAGCGGCAGCCAGGAAAGCCCGGTGCGATGGCAGGAATCGCAGGACTGGGCGGTCGGGATATGCGGGGTCGACTTGCCGCTGGCATTGATGTTGTTGTGACAAGTGGCGCAAGAGCCGGCCACTACCCCTGCATGGGAAAAGCTGGTGGGCGTCCAGGCGGTTGTCGTATGGCAAGTATCGCAGGACTGGGTCGTCGGGATATGCGTTACGGTCTTGGCCTGGGCATTGACGGCAACGTAGGCGCCGTTATGGCAGCTTGCGCAGTTGCCCGTTGCGACCGGGCCCATTGTGCCGCTGTGGCTCATGATCGCCGGGGCAAAAGCCGTGTAGTTCCGGTGGCAAGTATCGCATTGCGCCGAAGTGGGAATATGGGAGGAAGGCTTGCCCAAGGCGTTGGTGCCGTTATGACAGGTCGAGCAACGGCCGGTGGCTGGTGGGCTCGCCGTGTTGTGATTGTAGGTGCCGGTCGTCCAGGTAATGGTCGAGTTATGGCAGGTATCGCACTGCGCGGTGGTCGGGATATGGGTGGGTGTTTTGGCCTGCGCATTCTGTGCGATGTAGGCGCCGCTGTGGCAGGTGGAACACTGGCCGGCCAGCCCGGCATGGCTCATCACCGACGGCGACCAGGCGGTGTAGCCGCGCGTATGGCAGGTGTCGCACTGCGAGGTCGTCGGGATATGCGTTGCCGGCTTGGCCAGGGCGTTGACCGCGGTATAGCTGCCGTTGTGGCAAGTCGAGCAGTTCGCGACGGCGACCGGCCCGGTTGTCCCGGCATGGCTCATCATGGCAGGCCGGAAGGCGTTGTAGTTGGTGTGGCAGGTGGAACATTGCGCGGTGGTCGGAACATGGGTGGTCGGCTTGCCCAGCGCGGTGGTTCCGTTGTGACAAGTCGAACACTGGCCGATCGCAGCCGCATCATGAGTGTAGGTGGCGGTGGCCCAGCTCGTCGTCGAGCGGTGGCAGGTATCGCACTGCGCAGTGGTGGTGACGTGGGTGGCCGGCTTGACCTGGGCATTCAGCGCCAGGTAAGCCCCCGTGTGGCAGGTCGAGCAGCTGCCGGCCGCCAGCGGGCCCCGCGTTCCAGCATGGTTCATGCTGGCCGGAGCGAAGGCGTTGTAGTTGGTGTGACAAACATCGCACGAGGCGGTGGTCGGCAGATGGGCCGCCGTCTTGCCGAGGGCTGTCGTGCCGTTGTGGCATGTCGCGCAACTTCCGGCTACGACGCCTTGGTGCGAATAGCTGGTGGGTAGCCAGGCCACGGTCGCATGGCAGGCATCGCACGATTGCGTGGTCGGGATATGCGTTGCCGGCTTGATTTGCGCGTTGATGGCGACATAGGCACCACCGTGGCAGGTGGCACAGTTGCCGGCAGCGACTGGGCCGCTGGTGCCGCCATGGTTCATCAGCCCCGGCGCAAAAGCGACGAAACCGTTGTGGCAGGTGTCGCACTGGGCAGCTGTAGGAAGGTGGTTGGTCGGCTTGCCGAGAGCACTGGTGCCGTTGTGACAACTGGAGCAGCGCCCGGAGACCGGCGGAGTCGCGGCGGCATGGTTGAAGGTAGCTGTCGCCCAGGAGACCGTCGAGCTGTGGCAGGTGTCGCACTGGGCGGTGGTCGATACGTGGGTCGGCGTCTTCATCTGGGCGTTTTGTGCCAGGTAGGCGCCGCTGTGGCAGGTGGAGCAGTTGCCCGCCGCGACCGGGGAATTGGTGCCGGCATGGCTCATGACGCCGGGCGCGAAAGCGACGAAACCGTTCACGTGACAGGTATCGCACTGCGCGCCTGTCGGGATGTGCGTGGCGGGCTTGCTCAGCGCATTGACGGCCACGTAGCTCCCGCTGTGGCAGGTCGAACACTGGCCCGTCAGCCCGGCGTGGTTCATCCGCGCCGGCCTGAAAGCGGAGAAGTTGGTGTGACAGGAATCGCACTGCGCGCTGGTGGGAATATGCGTTGCCGGCTTGCCGATCACCGTTACGCCGTTGTGGCAGGTCGAGCAGCTGCCGGTGGCAGAAGCGGCATGGGTGTAAGTAGCGCCAGCCCAGGTGGACGTCGAATGGTGGCAGGTGTCGCATTGCGCCGTGGTCGTCAGGTGGGTCGGGGTTTTGGCCAGGGCGTTTGCCGCGATGTAGGCTCCGCTATGGCAACTCGCACAGTTGCCGCTTGCGGCCGGCCCGGTGGTGCTGCCGTGGCTCATGACCGCCGGCGCGAAAGCGGTGGTGTTGGTGTGGCATGTGTCGCATTGGGCCGTGGTCGGAATGTGATTGGTCGGCTTACCCAGGGCAGACGAGCCGTTGTGGCAGGTCGAGCAACGACCCGTTACTGCGGGCGAGGCAGCGGCATGATTGAATGTGCCGGTCGCCCAGCTGACTGTCGAATTGTGGCAGGTATCGCATTGTGCCGTGGTTGAAATATGGGTCGGGGTCTTGGCCTGTGCATTCTGGGCAACGAAGGCACCGCTATGGCAGTTGGAGCACGAACCCTGCAGGCCGGTGTGATTCATCACCGAAGGGAACCAGGATACGAAGCCCCCGGTGTGGCAGGTATCGCACTGGGAAATGGTCGGGATATGGTTGACTGGCTTGGACAGCGCATTGGCGTAAACGAAACTGCCGCTGTGGCAGGAAGCACATTGCCCGGCCGTTCCTGCATGACTCATCCGCGCCGGCCTGAAAGCCGAGAAGTTGGTGTGGCAGGTGTCGCATTGGGCGCTGGTGATGATGTGGTTGCTCGGCTTGCCGAGCGCGGTCGTGCCGTTGTGGCAGGTGGAACACTGGCCGTTGGCGCTGGCATCGTGCGCGTAAACGGCCGTTGCCCATGAAACCGTGGAATTGTGGCAGGTATCGCATTGCCCGCTGGTACTGACGTGCGTCGCCGGCTTGACTTGTGCGTTCTGGGCAAGATAGGCGCCGCTGTGGCAGGAAGAGCACAGGCCGGTCAGCCCGCTGTGGTTCATGGTAGCGGGAGTCCAGTTGACGAAACCGCTGACGTGACAGGTATCGCACTGGGCGATGGTGGGAATGTGGTTGATCGGGCGCGACAGGGCATTGGCGAAGAGATATGAACCATTGTGGCAGGTCGAGCATTGGCCAGTCATGCCGCTGTGGTTCATCTGTGCCGGCCTGAAGGAGCTGAAATTGGAATGGCAGGTGTCGCACTGCGCATTCGTGGGGATGTGTGAAGCAGGTTTCCCAAGAGCTGCGGCATTGTTATGGCAACTTGAACAGCGGCCGGCCACCGCGGGCGTGGATGCGGTGTGATTGAAAACGGCAGTTGCCCAGGATGCCGTCGAGCTATGGCAGGTGTCGCACTGGGCAGTCGTGCTGATGTGGGTTGCCGGCTTGGAGTGGGCATTCTGCGAAACGAACACGCCGCTGTGGCAGGTCGAGCACTTCCCCTCCATGCCCGCATGGTTCATGGTGGCGGGGCTCCAGTTGATGAAACCGCTGACGTGGCAGGAATCGCACTGCGCCGTAGTCGGGATGTGCACGTTGGGTTTGGATTGCGCGTTGGCGAAATTATAGGAACCGCTATGGCAGCTGGCACACTGGCCGACTGTGCCGATATGGTTCATTTGCGCCGGCTTGAAAACGGCGAAATTCGTGTGGCAGCTGTCGCACTGTTTCGTGGTCGGTATGTGGTTCGATGGCTTGCCCAGCGCGCTGACGCCGTTGTGGCAGTCCGAACAGCGGTTTACGACAGACGGCGCGATCGTTGCGTGGTCTGGCCTGGCTGCTGTTGCCCAGGAGGTCGTCGAATTGTGGCAGGTATCGCACTGGGCTGTGGTAGGGATGTGGGTCGACGGCTTTGACTGCGCGTTCTGCGTCAGGAAAGAGCCGCTGTGACAGGTGGAGCAGTTCCCTGCCGCAGCAGGCCCTGTCATGTTGGAGTGCATCCCGCTCACGCCGACGGAGATCGGCGCAAAAGACACGCCTGCGGCATGGCAGGCATCGCAGGATGCCGTGGTGGGAATGTGGGTGGTCGTCTTGCCGGTGGCGCGTGTCCCGTTATGACAAGAGGAGCAAGTGCCCGGGACGACCAGGGCGTGCGTATATCCGGCAGGCAGCCAAGACGAGGATTTATGACATGAATCGCAAGAGGAATGCGTCGTCACGTGTGCTGCTGGCTTACCTGTGGCAGTAGCGCCGTTATGGCAGCTATTACATCCGCCCTGCATGACCCCCTGGTTTGTCTGGTGGCGGAAACTGCTCGGCGTCCAGCTGGCATTCCCGTGACAAGAGTCGCATGACGCTGTGGTAGGCACGTGTGTCGCCGTCTTTCCCGGCGACCGCCCGCCGGGACGGTGACAGGTTGCGCAATCGCGCGGCGTGCCGCGGAACTGGCCCTGGGTGTGGCAGGATTCGCAGCTTTCCTTGGCGTGAGCGCCATCCAGAATGAAGCCCGTGGCATTGTGATTGAACGATAATCCGCTGGTTGCCGGGGTCGCGGCTGACGCCTGACCGGTGATGAATATGGCAAGCAAATAAAAGACCGCCAGGGTCAACTGGCGCACCAAACGGTTAATGGTCATTTTTTGACAAGTCATCGGGGCTCTTTATGGGGATCGTCTCATCCGTCATGTAATGACAAGTGAGTTACTGCTTATATTTTTTGGCGATTCTATGATAAATGTCAGAAATGCATTATTAACCTTGTGTAATCTTGCCCCCCCCAGTTTCCCAAAGCGGCACTATGGGCTGAATCACGCCCGGTATTTCTACCTCCGTACTTTTCTCCAGCTGCTCGTCACGTGGCAACGCTCGCATTGCCCACTGAAGCCGCCATCGTGTACATCGTCCTTCAGGTGGCAAATGACGCAGGCCCTGCCCAGCTTGACCTGACTGCTCGCTGACTCCTTGTGACAATCGTCGCAGGCCACTTTTGCGTGCCCCCCATCCAGTGCAAAGCGCGTGGTTCCGTGATCGAAGTCCCAGGACTTCCAGGTGCCGGTGTAATGGCAGGTCTCGCACTTGGTGCCGAAGCGGCGTTTGTGCTTGTCGTCTTTCTCGTGGCAAGCGTTGCACGCAGTCGGGGCATCGTGGAATGCCGGGGTCAGATGACATTTTTTGCACTCCGACTTGGCGTGGCTGCCGGTCAGCGGAAAGCGCGACTTGTTGTGGTCGTACGGCGCGTCCTGCCAGCGCTTCTCGTTGTGGCAGTTTTCGCACTTGGTGCCCAGCTGCTCCTTGTGCTTGTCGTCCTTGCGGTGGCAGCTAACGCACTGGCTTGCCAGCTTGGTCTTGTAGATCGGCCCTTTCTCGGGCGTGTGGCAAGCGTCGCACTTGGTCTCGGCGTGTTTACCCTTCAGGGCGTATTTGGTCTCGCGATCGTGCTTGAATGTGCTGCTTTTCCAGTCCTTCGCCGTATGGCACGTCTCGCACTTGGTGCCGTAGCGGCCTTTGTGGCCTTTGTCGTCGTCCTCCTTGCGATGGCAGGCAACGCACTCCTTGTCCACCTTCAGTTTTGCGTTCGGACCGGAAACGCCCCCCTTGTGGCAGGACTCGCACTTGGCGTCGCGGTGCTTGTCGCGCAGCACGAAATGCGTGTTGTCATGATCGAAGCTAGATTTCTTCCAGCCGTTCTCGTTGTGGCAGGTGTCGCACTTTTCACCCAGACCACCATGGTGCCCTTTCTCCTGATCGTCCTTCTTATGGCAGGCAACGCACTTGGTGGGCAGCTTCTGCTGCTGGTAAAGCGCGCCTTTCTCGGGCAAGTGGCAGGCGTTGCATTTGGTCTGCCGGTGTTTGCCCTTCAAGGCGTAGCGGGTGTCGAGGTCATGGTTGAAAATGAGTTCCTTCCAGCCTTTGTCGTTGTGACAAGACTCGCATTTCGATCCATAACGTCCCTTGTGCCCCTTCTCCTGGTCGTCCTTCTTGTGACAGCCGTTACAGGTCAGCGGCGTCTGCTGGAAACCCTTGTCGGCATGGCACTCCTTGCACTTGACCTCGGCGTGTTTCCCGCCGAGCAGTGAGAACTTGGTCTTCTCGTGATCGAATTTTGCCTCTTTCCAGCTCTTGTCATCGTGGCAGGACTCGCACTTCGTGCCGAGCTTGCCCTTGTGACCCTTTTCCTGGTCGTCCTTCTTGTGGCAGTCGTTGCACAGCTTGGGGGCATCGCGGTACTTCGCCTTGGCGAGGTGGCAGCTGGCGCACTTGACGCGCGCATCCCGGTGCGCGCCCTTGAGAGGAAAATCGGTACGGCCGTGATCGAACTTGGCTTTATCGACGGAGGCGATCTTCGCGTTGCGGCCCTTGTGTTCGGTGTGGCAGTCGCTGCAATTCGGATTTTCAAGACGACCGTGCATGCCGGACTTGCGGTTGATGTCGGCGGCGATTTCCTTGTGGCAATCGTTGCACAGATGGAGCTGGGCGCTTTTATCGAAACGCTTGTGGCACTTGTTGCACTCCAGTTCGTACTTGGCATGCCCCTGGATCACCTCGCCCGGCATCAAGGCCTTTTCGAAGGACTCGGCGGACGCAGCGCCTGCGAAGCAGGCCAGCAGGAATAACAGGCTAGTAAAGATGAACCGCAACGACATGCGCGATCCCGCTGAAGACCAGCAGGTAAATAAAAGGAACGTGGGCGACATGCCAGAGCGAGAACAGCTTTACCCAGCTGGATAGCTGGGCGAGCCGGATGATGGCGTAAATGTAATCGTCGATATGACGTTTGGCCAGGCTGTAATTGAGCATGAGCTGCGCATATGGCCAATTCTGTTTCTTGGCCTCGGCCGCCAGGATTTTCTTGGCGTCGTGACGGACGCTGCGCGACAGCTTCTTGCCCTTGTGGCGCAAGGTCATGAAGCGCCAGAAACGTCGCGGCGTGCTGTGGAGTTCAGCGAACGCCAGCTGGTGGAATTCCTTGAGCCGCTTCTCGATGTCCGGTTGCAGCGAAAAAACCGATCCGATACTTTCCTGGCGCGCCTTGAACTCCGCCTCAAGCTCCGACAGGGTCAGCGCCCTGCCGTACAAGCCATTGTGGATATGGCGATAGACGAAACGCCCGACCATGCCGCTCAGCGCGACGAGCAGCATGGCGTAGAGCGCGATGCTGCCGTTCATCGAACCGGTCCTGAAGGTGGAATGAAACAGGATCAGCAGGGGACCGCCCATTCCCATGAACATATGGTAGCGGAACCAGCTATCCATGCGGCCCAGGCGATCCAGGGCGCGAACGCGCTTGCGCAAGGGATAAAGAAGCAGGCTCAGCATCATCAGCCCGCCGGCCAGGCCAAGGTTATAGCCCAGGTCGGAACCCGGCTTGAAGAGGTCACCGAAGGCCACCAGCCAAGCCATACCCAGCACCAGAAGGGCCAGCAGTGCGACCGACACGCGCCACATCCACAGCAGCGCCCTTTCCGCCCCCGGTTTAACTTGTATACCTACGGAAATTGAGTTCATTAATTTTGTTATGCCGAATTTTGCGGCATCTTATCGACATAAGGGATGTCGGGTAAAGTTAAAGTTCTGTCATTTTTACCACGCCGAAAAAATGGGTATTAGCGGTTAAGATTCGGATCTCATTTGTTATCATCCTCTTCCATGTCCGATCTCACCTTCTACCTTGTTCCAGCCCTGTTCGCCCTGGTTGCCGTCTCGCTGCATGTTCGTTCCCATAAAAAGACATCCTGCCGCCACGCGGAAGCACTGAAGGAAGCAGTGGAATCCGGCCTGACCGAACCACCGTCGCTGCACCCGGTCGTCGATGCCTCCGTCTGCGTGGGTTCGGGCGCCTGCGTCAGGGCCTGCCCGGAAAGCGCGATGGGCGTCATCAGCGGCAAGGGCCTGCTGGTCAACCCTACCCACTGCATCGGACACGGCGCCTGTGCGCCGGCTTGCCCGGTCGGCGCGATCAAGCTGGTGTTCGGCACCGCCAAGCGCGGCATGGACATCCCCAATGTCACACCGGAGTTCGAGACCAACGTGCCCGGTCTGTTCATTGCCGGCGAACTGGGCGGCATGGGGCTGATCCGCAATGCCGTGAAGCAGGGCACCCAGGCCATCGGCACCATCGCCAAGCGCCCCAGAGGCAAGGCCGATTTCGACGTCGTTATCGTCGGCGCGGGGCCGGCCGGGATTTCCGCCTCGCTCGCCGCCAAGCAGAGCAATTTGCGCTACGTCACCATCGAGCAGGAAGACTCGCTCGGCGGCACCACGTATCACTATCCCCGCAACAAGCTGGTGATGACCGCGCCGATGAATCTGCCGCTGATCGGCGAGATCAAAGTTCGCGAAATCAGCAAGGAATCGCTGATGGAAATCTGGCGTGGTGTGCTGGACAAGGCCAAGCTGGACATCCGTTTCAGCGAGCGAATGGAAGACATCATCCAGGAAGACGGCGTATTCGTGGTCAAAACCAGCAAAGGCAGCTATCGTGCCGCCAACGTGCTGTTCGCCATCGGTCGCCGGGGCACGCCGCGCAAGCTGGGAGCAAAGGGCGAAGAGCACCCCAAGGTCGTTTATCGCCTGATCGAAGCCGAGCAGTACCGCGACTGCCACGTGCTGGTGGTGGGCGGCGGGGACAGTGCGCTCGAAGCCGCGCTGGCCATCAGCGAGCAGCCGGGCACCACGATCACCCTGTCCTACCGCAGCAACGCCTTCAGCCGCGTCAAGCCGAAAAACCGCGAGCGCATCGACGAGGCGGTCGCCAGCCAGCGCGTCCGCCTGGCCCTTGAAACCACCGTCAGGGAAATCACGCCCGACCTGGTCATGCTGAAAAAAGGGGATGAGATCGTTGAGCTGCCCAACCAGGCAATCATCGTCTGCGCAGGCGGCGAGCTGCCAACCCCCATGCTCAAGAAGATCGGCATCCAGGTCGAGGCGCGCTACGGAACCTGATACGCAGGAAACAGTAAACGATCAGTCGCCCATGTTGGTGCCGACACGGCGCGCGCTTTCCACCCAGGGGTGATCCGGGGGGACGGTTTTTACCTTGCCCGCCACTTCCTCCAGCTTCACCGCCTTGATGCCATCGCCCCTGGCGGCGACCATCACCCCGTAAGTTCCTTTGCTGATAAAATCCGCGCACGCGGTTCCCAAACGGGTTGCCAGCAGGCGGTCCGCAGCGGATGGAATGCCGCCGCGCTGCAGGTGTCCCAGGATGGTGATACGGGCTTCCAGGCCGGTGAGCTGTTCCAGCTTTTTGGCCAGTCGCAGGGTATGGTCGGCGTACTGCATCTCCGTATTCTGTGCAGCATCACCAGCACTCTTCTTGCCGCCCTTGGACTTGCCTTTTTTCTCCTCTGCAGCGGACCGGGCCAGGAAATCCTGCATGGAGATCGCCCCTTCCGCCACGGCGACGATGCTGAACGGCTTGCCGCCGCGGCTGCGTTCGCGGATCGCTTCGGCCACGCTTTCCACGTCGTAGGGTATTTCCGGTATCAGGATGACGTCGGCGCCGCCGGCCACGCCGGCCCCCAGCGCCAGCCAGCCGGCACGATGCCCCATGATTTCCACCACGATGATGCGGTGGTGGCTATGAGCCGTGCTATGCAGTCGGTCGATCGCTTCGGTGGCGATTCCCAGTGCGGTATCGAAACCGAAAGTGATGTCCGTCATGGCGACGTCGTTGTCGATGGTCTTGGGCAGGGTGATGACGTTGAGCCCTTTTTCCTTGAGGCGCAGAGCATTCTTCTGCGTGCCGCCGCCCCCGAGACAAACCAGGGCGTCGAGATGGTTGTCGCGGTAATTGCCCACGATCACGTCCGTCATGTCCAGCACCTTGCCACCCACCGGCATGCGGTGCGGCTTGTCGCGGCTGGTGCCGAGAATGGTGCCGCCACGGGTGAGAATGTCCGACAGTTCACCGCCATCAAGCCGCATGGTGCGGTTCTCCATCAGGCCACGGAAACCGTCGCGGAAGCCGATGATATACATGCCGTAATGGTTAAGCGCCGCCTTGCCCACGCCGCGTATAGCGGCATTCAAGCCGGGGCTGTCGCCACCGGAAGTGAGGATGCCGACGTATTTTGTCATTGCTGATATTTCCTGGCAGTTCGCATTGCGCTTTCCGCGCAAGAATCTAAATCCTGAAGCGGCTGACCGTCTCTCGCATCGATCCCGCCAGCTCGTCCATGTGCTGCGCCTCCTTGGCCGATTCACCGGCGGCGGCGCTGTTTCGCTCGGTGATTTGCGCGACTTTTTCAACGTGGCCGGCCAGGTTGTTGCTGGCAGCGCTTTGTTCGACGAGGGCCACCGAGATGTCGTTGACCACTTGCGTCACCTGGTGGGCACCGTCCCTGATCTGGTTGATGGCATCGCCCGCCTGGTGCGCCAGCGATACGCCGCCGTCGACCATGGACACGGTTCCGCTCATGGCCGCGACCGCAGCATGGGCGCTGCCCTGAATGGCCCCGATCATCTGGGTGATTTCCTCGGTAGCCTTGGTGGTGCGTTCAGCCAGCTTGCGCACCTCGTCGGCAACCACCGCGAAGCCCCGCCCCTGTTCGCCGGCACGAGCAGCTTCGATGGCGGCGTTCAGGGCGAGCAGGTTGGTCTGGTCCGCAACATCCTTGATGACCTGGACGATGGCGGAAATGTCGTTCGAATGCTGCCCCAGTTCCTCGATAGTCTGGGAAGTACGGCGTACGGTATCGGCGATCTTTGTCATCTCGCTGGCGGCTTCGTGGATGATTTTCCCGCCCTCGATGGAGAGCTCGCCCGATTTGCGGGAAATGCTCAGCGCTTCCCGCGCACTTTCGGAAATATGGTTGATGCTGACTGTGACTTCTTCGACCGTCGCCGCCATTTCGGCGGAATCGTCGCTGCCCTGTTCGGAGCTGGACGCCACCTGATCGGCGACGGCGGAAAGACGATGCGCAGCTCCCGACACCTGCGTCACGTTATCCTGGATGACGCCAAAGGAATGTTGCAGCACGCCCATGAGTTCGTTGAAGGATTTCGCCGTCTGGCCGACTTCATCGGAACTGTCGATGGGGACGCGCTTGGAAAAGTCCGAGGATTGTTCGACTTCGCCGATGGTCGTCTGCATCAGGTTCAAGCGGCTGGCGATGGAACGAATGGTGCCATAAGACTGACCGGCGCCGATGGCCAGACCCAGCAGCAGGGTAATCAGTACCACCGTCTTGGTAGTGGTATTGGATTTGCTGGCGCTCTCGAAGGAATTCTTGGCGGTTTCTTTCTCGTGTTTCATCAGGTTCAGCAGCGCGTCACGGGCGGCGGCAAATTTTTTCGCCGATTCCGTTTTCATGAAGCTGCTGGCCGTTTCGTAGTCCCCGCTGCGCGCCAGTTCTATGGTTTTATTCCCGGATTCGGCATAATCTTTCCAGGCTTGCTCGAAAATCGCGGCCTGTGTCTTGCCCTCCTCGGAAGTAACGGCAGACCTGAAATCGCCCCATATTTGGCTCAGTTGCTTGTTGACCTTTTCCACCTCCTGGAAATGCACGTCCGCGGCGCTGGAGCTGTCAGCACCCATGCCGGTGATGACCTGGGCGCGCGACTGGTAGACCACATCGAGCACCTCCCCCAGCTGCACCAGGGGCACGGTGTTGTTTTCATATACCGAGCGCAGGCCTTCGCTGGTGCCGGACACCCCTCTCAGCCCCATGAAACCCACTATCGTCAGCAGCACAAGCAGACTGCCGGTCAGCAACATCAGTCTGGTGCTGATCTTTAAATTATCGAGCATGCAAATTCTCCCCCATGGCTTTCATTAATAATTATTATCCGGGGCGAAGCGGACCATGGCGCACCGCCCCGGTGACGGCTTATTACTTCTTGAGGATGTCGATCACTTTCTTTGCTGCGCCGGTAGGTTCGCCGATGGTGACCAGGCCCAGGGGACGGGACAGGGCCGGCGCCTTGATGGCCTTGCTGTCGCCCGGGTCGGCCGCCATGTGCACCGTGGCCGCGCCACCGATGCCGCCCGGCGTGCGCGAAACCCAGGTAATGACCTCCTTGGGCGACTGCACTTCGGTGGCACCCTTCACATAGTCCGCACCGTCCATGATGACTTTCTGGAAGAACAGGCCGGGAGCGAGGCCGGGCTTGGTCACGATGAACTTGATCGGCAGATCCGGGCCACCCACCTCTTTCCAGTTGGTGACCTTGCCGGTGGCGATATCCTTCAGCTGTGCTTTGGAAAGCGCTTTAACCGGATTGCTCTTGTGTACGATCACCTGCATTTCATCCTTGCCGATTGGGTGAAACACCAGGTTGCCTGGAATTTTGATGTCTTTTTTCTGGTTTTGGGCGGCGTCCTTGCCTGCCTCAATAGCTTCATTCAAGACGTCGCCAACGGCTGCCACCGGAACCTTGCCCTCGATCAGCGCGACCATGCCGTTGCCCGTGCCGACACCATTGAATTTGATTTCCACCCCGGCCTGCTTGAGGGCGTCGAGTTTGGGTTCGATCGATGCCTTATACGGCGTGGTGCCGCCGGAGATTTCAAGCGTCTCAGCCCATGCGGCGGATTGTGTAACCAAAGCAGCAAATACAACAGCAAGGCTAAATTTCATTGCTTCCATATTATTTTCCCCTTTATTAACATATTGTTACAGGATTTTTGAGCAACTCAGCGTGATTGACAATGCGTGTAAAGCGATGGATCCACACTACCTGCGGGGCAAAGAGCATCCGGTCGAGCAGGCCAAACCATGGTGACATAAATCCACGAATATTTCTAGGCACGCAGATCTAATGAATCCGGGAATGAAAGCGCCATTTACCCGATGGTTTTCACTACGACAAACCGCGCGCAAGATCGGTCTTGATGTCCGCAACGGACTCCAGTCCAACCGCAACTCGCAGCAAGCCATCCCCGATGCCTGCGGCGGCACGTGCTTCAGCCGTAACCCGGCTGTGGGTGGTGGTGGCTGGATGGGTGATGGTGGTTTTGGTGTCCCCCAGGTTGGCGGTAATCGAGACCATGCGGGTGGCATCAACCAGGCGCCAGGCTGCTTCCTTGCCGCCCCTGACGTCGAACGCCACGATGCCGCCGCCGGTTTTCTGCTGCTTCATCGCCAGCTGATGCTGGGTATGCGACGGCAGGCCGGGGTAGTACACGCGCTCGACCCAGGGCTGGGCTTCCAGCCACTGCGCCAGTTCCAGGGCATTGCAGGAATGCGCGTCCATGCGAATTTTCAGGGTTTCCAGTCCCTTGAGGATCACCCAGGCATTGAAGGCGGAGAGCGTCGGCCCGGCGGTGCGCAGGAAACCGTACACGCCTTCCATGAGCTGTTTGCTGCCCAGCACGGCGCCACCCAGCACACGGCCTTGCCCGTCGAGGTATTTGGTGGCGGAGTGGATGACGATATCCGCGCCCAGATCGAGCGGACGTTGCAGCATGGGGGTGCAGAAGCAGTTGTCGACAGCCAGCCAGGCGCCGCTCTGGTGGGCGATATCGGCCAGCGCGGCGATGTCGCACACTTCGGTGAGCGGGTTGGACGGCGTCTCGACGAAGAACAGCTTGGTGTTGGGCTGGACCGCCTGCTGCCAGGCGGCAAGATCGGCCAGCGGCACGAAGGTGGTTTCCACCCCGAAACGCTTGAGAATATTGCCGAACAATTGCACCGTGGTGCCGAAAATGCTGCGCGAGGCGACAATATGGTCGCCCGCGGAGAGCAGCCCCATCACGCAGGCCAGGATAGCGGACATGCCGCTCGACGTGGCGACGCAGAACTCCGCGCCTTCCAAGGCCGCCAAACGATCCTGCAGCATGGTGACTGTGGGATTGGTGAAACGGGAATAGATGTTACCCGGTTCCTGGCCACCGAAACGGTCGGCCGCCTGGGCCGCGCTGTCGAACACGAAGCTGGAAGTCAGGAAGATCGCTTCGGAGTGTTCGTTGAACTGGCTGCGCTGGGTCCCGGCGCGGACGGCCAGGGTTTCAAGATCGAAAGTGTCGCTCATTTTATTCCCCCGATAGGTTGGATGTTAAGCGCAAGCGGGGCAATAAAAAACCCGTTCACTTGCGTGGACGGGTCTTCCCACGCTTTAGCCGTATTTATTAAGCGCCCGCAAGCTGTATTTCAAATCGGCGCATTTCAAAATTACGCTGCTCATGACGGGTTGTCAAGCAAGCACCGTCACACAGCTTTTCAATCATTTTCGTTCAGATTCAGGTCCAGCTGGCGACTGGACAACCCAGCCCCGTCCTGCGTGGGCCTGCCACGCGAGGACTCGATTTCGGCCAGGTATTCGGGCGTGATGTCGCCGGTGATGTAATTGCCGTCGAAGCACGAGGAATCGAACGTCGTGATGGCAGGCCGGCCTTCCCGCACGGCTTCGACCAGCGCATCGAGATCCTGGTAAATCACCGCGTCGGCGCCGATTTCCAGCGCAATTTCCTCGTCGGAGCGGCCGGTGGCCAGCAGCTCTGCGCGCGTCGGCATGTCGATGCCGTAAACGTTGGGGAAGCGCACCGGCGGCGCGGCGGAGGCGAAATATACCTTGTTTGCGCCGGCCTCGCGCGCCATCTGCACAATCTGGTGGCTGGTGGTGCCGCGCACGATCGAGTCATCCACCAGCAGCACATTCTTGCCTTCGAATTCGATGCCGATGGCGTTGAGCTTCTGGCGCACCGATTTCTTGCGCAGCGACTGGCCGGGCATGATGAAGGTGCGGCCGATGTAGCGGTTCTTGATGAACCCCTCGCGGTAAGGCACGTTAAGCTGGTTGGCCAGTTGCAATGCGCTGGGACGGCTGGTATCGGGAATCGGGATCACCACGTCGATGTCCAGATCCTCGAACTGGCGGCGGATTTTCTTCGCCAGGCTGACGCCCATGCGCAAGCGGGTTTCATACACGGAAATGCCGTCGATGACCGAGTCCGGGCGAGCCAGATAGACATATTCGAAGATGCAGGGATTGAGCGAGGTTTTCTCGACGCACTGCTGGCTGAAGAAATTGCCGCTTTCGTCGATCAGGATCGCTTCGCCGGGCACCACGTCGCGGATCAGCTTGAAGCCCAGAACGTCGAGCGCGACGCTTTCGGACGCCACCAGGTACTCCGGCCCCTGCGCGGTCTCGGCGCTGCCGAACACCAGCGGGCGGATGCCGTGAGGATCGCGGAAGGCCAGCAAGCCATAGCCGGAGATCATCGCCACCACGGCATAGGCACCCCGGCAGCGGCGATGCACGCCGGCCACGGCCTTGAAAATAGTTTCCGCGTCGAGCTGGTGATTGGCGGCACAGGATGCCAGTTCGTGCGCCAGCACGTTGAGCAGCACTTCCGAATCGGAAGTGGTGTTGACGTGGCGCAGGTCCTGGCGGAACAAGTCTTCGCGCAACTGGTCGGCATTAGTCAGATTGCCGTTGTGTCCGAGCACGATACCGAACGGCGAATTGACATAAAACGGCTGCGCTTCGGCGGCGGAAAACGCATCGCCGGCGGTCGGATAGCGCACATGTGCGATGCCCATGTTGCCCAGCAGGGAGCGCATGTTGCGCGTGCGGAACACGTCCGCCACCAGGCCGTTGGCCTTGTGCATGTGAAAAGTCGCGCCGTCGCTGGTAACGATGCCGGCCGCGTCCTGGCCGCGGTGCTGCAGCACCAGCAGACCATCGTAAAGCAACTGGTTGACGGGGTTTTTCGCTACTACACCGAGAATTCCGCACATGTTGAAACGTCCTATTCAGTCATAACTCAGGCGCTTGGAAAAATCTTCCGGCAGCCATGTTTTCGCCTTGATGGTCAAGGCCTCCAGCGGTGAGCTGAACATCGCTTCACGCCAGAAATGTTGGTGCGGTAATGAAGTAAGACCTGCCAGCAACACCAGCACCATTACGATCAGCAAGCCGCGCGCAAAGCCGAAAATCGCGCCAAGGCCACGGTCGAAAGTACCCAACCCCACGGTCTTGACCAGTTCAGATAACGCGATGGTGAACAGGCTCATCAGCAACAACGTGATCAGAAACAGAATGATAAAAGCCGCCAGCAGCTTCAGCGCTTCTCCCGGAATGGCTGCCGGCAGTTGCGCCGCCAGCCACACCCCGTAGGTATTCGCCACGAGGAATGCCGCCACCCAGGACGCCAGCGCGAGAATTTCGCGTACTGCGCCGCGCATCACGCTGAGCAGGATCGACAGTCCGACAATCAGCAATACCGCATAATCAAATACCGTCATACGTCTTGCTTGAAAACCCGATCATTTTTTCTCTGTCACCAGACCATCCGAAATGCCAGCCGACTTCAGCCGTGCAAGTGCTTGCTCCGCGTCCTGGCGGCTGGAATACGGTCCGGCGCGCACGCCGGTTTTTTCGCCGGCGGGAGATTTGATTTTTTCGAGGTAATATTTGACGCCCAGTTCCTTCAGCTTGGCCTGGCGCTGTTTGGCATTGGCTTCACTCAGGAAGGCGCCGAGCATGACGACATAACTGCTGCCGCTGTGCTGCGCTTCGGCGACCTTGGCTGCCGGTTTGGTTTCTTTCGGGCTATCCGCCGCACCCTTGGGCTTTTCGGATTTTTCCGCGGGCTTGTCTTTTTTTGCCTGCGCCACTGGTTCGTGCTTGGCCTCCGTGACTTTCGGCTGCGGAGCCGGTGCAATCTGGGCGGGGTGCTTTTCCTGCGGGACGGCAACTGGTTGCGGCTGAGCGACAGGGGAAGCCGGCTGCGCAGGGGTCGCTGGCTTAGCTGCCTTGAGGGGGAAATCGTTGCTTTGCTGCGAGGGGATGCTGATCGCTATATCCTGCCCCACCGGCTTGGGCTCGTCGTCCAACACCATGGGCAGCACGGTGACCATCAGCGCGACCAACGTTATCGCACCCACCAGGCGACGCCGTGCGCGCTTTCTGAGCTGTAGTTCTTCAACAGTGGGGGAAGGACCGTTAGCCATTCAATCGGGTTTCCTGTTGCGGGCGCTTTGCATAACCTCGGCTACCGTATGGAACGAGCCGAAGACCGCAATTCTATCATCTTCGCCGGCGATTTGGCAGGCATGGTGGTAAGCGGCAGCGATATCGGGGAACGCCTGGATGGCTTGGATGCCCACGTCACTGAGGCGTGCCTGAAGCTCGACCGCGCTAGCCCCGCGCGCGTGGACGATGCCGGCAATCAGCCAGAGGTCGACTTCCTCGCGCAGCGCTGCGATAACACCGGCGACATCCTTGTCACTCAGCATGGCGAATACCGCGATGGTCCTGCCGCCACACCACATCTGGTGCAAGTTGGAAGCCAGCGCGCGCGCGGCGTGGGGATTGTGCGCCACGTCAAGAATCAGCGCCGGCTTGCCTGGCAGCACCTGAAAGCGGCCCGGCACGCTTGCCTCCAGCAGGCCACGACGGATGTTTTCCGGCGTCACGGGAAGTTTTTCCTTGAGCGCCTCCAGCGCCGCCAGGCAGGCGCTGGCATTGTCGAGCTGGTAAGCGCCACGCAGCGATGGGTAAGGCAAGGTCATGCGCCAGCCGGCCTGGCTCCAGAACAGCCATTGTCCTTCCTGGGATTCGGCACCGAAATCGCGGTTGATCAGCTTTAACTCTGCACCTATGCCCTCGGCGTGCTGCAGCAGGCTGTGTGGCGGATTATGATCAGCACATATGGCCGGCCTGGTGGCGCGAAAGATGCCGGCTTTTTCGCGCCCGATGGATTCGCGGTCGTCACCCAGATAATCCGTGTGATCGATATCCACGCTGGTCACCACTGAACAATCCGCATCGAACACATTCACCGCATCGAGGCGCCCACCCAGGCCCACCTCCAGAATCGCCACCTCGACCTGTTGCTGGACGAACAGCCACATCGCCGCAAGCGTGCCGAATTCGAAATAAGTCAGGGAGACATCGCCGCGCGCAGCTTCCACGGCGGCAAAGGCACGGCATAGTGCCGCGTCGTCGACCTCATACCCGGCGACGCGCACGCGCTCGTTGTAGCGCAGCAAGTGAGGCGAGGTGTAACAGCCGACACGGTAGCCGGCCGCGCCGAGAATGGCCTCCAGCATGGCGCAGGTTGAGCCTTTGCCGTTGGTGCCAGCGACGGTCAGGATGGGGAAATCGGGCCTGAACTGCAGTCGTTCCTTGACGGTGGCGACCCGCGCCAGGCCCAGTTCGATGGTGCTGGGGTGCAACTGCTCCAGATGAGCCAGCCACTCCCCTAAAGACTCAGGCATGCGCCGCCGGCATCCGCGTCATCATGGTGAGCATATTGGCGAAGCGGTCACGCATCTCACGACGGTCGATGATCAGGTCAACAGCACCGTGATCGACCAGGAATTCAGCGCGCTGGAATCCTTCGGGCAAGGTTTCACGCACCGTCTGCTCGATCACGCGCGGCCCGGCAAAACCGATCAGCGCATTGGGCTCTGCCACGATGACGTCGCCGAGCATGGCGAAGCTGGCGGAAACGCCGCCCATGGTCGGATCGGTCAGCACAGAAATGAACGGCAAACGCGCTTCGGCCAGTTTGGCCAGCGCCGCACTGGTCTTGGCCATCTGCATCAGGGAAAGCAGCCCTTCCTGCATGCGCGCCCCGCCGCTGGCGGCGAAGCAGACGAAAGGTAGGTTGTGTTCAAGGCAGACATTGATACCGCGCACGAAGCGTTCGCCCACCACTGAACCCATCGAACCGCCCATGAACTTGAATTCGAATGCCGCGGCCACCAGGGGAATACCCTTGACAGCCCCTCTCATCACCACCAGCGCATCGGTCTCGCCGGTATCGCGGCTCGCATCGACCAGACGGTCGGGATAACGTTTGCTGTCTTTGAACTTCAGGCTGTCGACCGGCAGCACCTCGGCGCCGATCTCGACCCGCGGCTCTGCATCGAGCAGAACATGCAGGCGGGTTCGCGCCGAAATCCGGTGGTGATGGCCGCACTTCGGGCATACCTCCAGGTTCTTTTCCAGGTCGGTGCGGTACAACACGGATTCGCAGGTCGGACACTTGCTCCACAATCCTTCCGGAACGGACTTCTTGGTGTCGCTGCTGATCTTGCGTTTGATTTTTGGCGGAAGAAGTTTCTGAAACCAGCTCATGATTTATCCTTAAATTAGCTGACAGCAATCAGCTTTCAGCGCCAGCAATTGAGAAGCGGTCTTACCCCGCATTTGCTGACAGCTGATAGCTGAAAACCGATGGCTTTTTACTTGCTGTCCATTGCGGTACGAAAACCCTTCACCAGGGCATACACATTCGACAACACCGCGCCCTGCGGAGCGTTTTCGATTTCCTGCACGATGCGGCTGCCGATCACCACCGCGTCGGCGAACTGCGCGACCGCTTTCGCGGTGTCGGCATCGCGGATGCCAAAGCCGACGCCCACCGGCAGGCTGGTGGCAGCGTGAATGGCGGGGATTTTCTGGCTGACTTCCTGCAAATCCAGATTGGCTGCGCCCGTCACGCCCTTGAGCGAAACGTAATAAATGAAGCCGCTCGCCAGTTCCGCCACCTGCTGAAAACGCCGGTCCGGGGTGGTTGGTGAAAGCAGGAAAATCATGTCGATTTCATGCTTTCTCAGTTGCTCGGCCAGGCCGGCACTTTCCTCGGGCGGATAGTCCACCGTCAGCACGCCGTCCACACCCGCGTTTGCGGCCGACTGGGAAAATTTTTCGTAGCCCATCGCCTCGATCGGGTTGGCGTAGCCCATCAGCACCACCGGGGTAGACTGATCCGTCTTGCGGAACTCGGCCACCAGCGCCAGAACGTCTTTCAGCCCGGTGCCGTGTTTCAGCGCCCGCTCGCTGGCACGCTGGATAGTGGGTCCGTCCGCCATCGGGTCGGAAAACGGCACGCCGAGTTCGATGATGTTGGCGCCCGCTTCCACCAGCTTGTGCATCAGCGGCACGGTCTGGGCAGGCGACGGGTCGCCGGCGGTGACGAAAGGGATCAGGGCCGTTTTGCCCTGCTGTTTGAGAGTGCTGAAGGTGCCTGCAATACGTGACATGAATATTCCTAAAACTTGAGTCCCGACAATTCCGCCACCGTGTTCATATCCTTGTCGCCGCGTCCTGACAGATTGACCAGCAGCACTTTGTCCTGCGGCAGCGTTGGCGCCAGTTTGGCGGCATAAGCCAGGGCATGGCTCGATTCCAGTGCCGGGATGATACCTTCGAAACGGCACAGGTCGTGGAACGCCTGCAATGCTTCCGCATCGGTTATCGCCACATATTCGGCGCGGCCGCTGTCCTTGAGCCAGCAGTGTTCCGGACCGACGCCGGGGTAGTCGAGGCCTGCGGAAATGGAATGGGTTTCAATGATCTGGCCATTCTCGTCCTGCATCAGGTAAACCCGGTTTCCATGCAAGATGCCCGGTTTGCCTGCATTCAGCGGCGCCGCATGCTTGCCGGTTTCGAGGCCGAGGCCGGCTGCTTCCACGCCGATCAGCTTGACGCTTTCGTCCGAGATGTAGGGGTGGAACAGGCCGATGGCGTTGGAGCCGCCGCCCACGCAGGCGATCACCGCGTCAGGCTGGCGCCCGATCATTTCCGGCATCTGCACCTTGGCCTCGTTGCCGATCACACACTGGAAATCGCGCACCATCATCGGATAGGGATGGGGGCCGGCTGCCGTACCGAAAACATAGAAGGTATTTTCGACGTTGGTCACCCAGTCGCGTATCGCCTCGTTGCAGGCGTCCTTGAGTGTCTTCGAGCCACTTTCGACGGGCACCACGGTGGCGCCGAGCAGTTTCATGCGATAGACGTTGGGCGCCTGACGCTTGACGTCCTCCGCCCCCATGTAGACCACGCACTCCAGGCCGTAACGCGCCGCCACCGTGGCAGTCGCCACGCCGTGCATGCCGGCGCCGGTTTCGGCGATCACCCGTTTCTTGCCCATGCGCCGCGCCAGCAGCGCCTGGCCGATGGCATTGTTGATCTTGTGCGCGCCGGTGTGGTTGAGGTCTTCGCGCTTGAGGTAAACCTGCGCCCCGCCCAGACGCTCAGTCCAGTTCTTGGCATGGTAGATGGGGCTGGGGCGGCCGACGTAGTGCTTCATCTCGTACGCGAATTCAGCCTTGAACTCGGGATCGTCGCGGAAGCGTTCATACTGCCGGCGCAGTTCGTCAACCGCCGCGATCAGCGTTTCCGCCATGAATATTCCGCCGTAGGGGCCGAAATGACCGTACTGGTCGGGTAGATCATACATTTGCACTGTGTACTCCTCGCATGAATGCGGCGATTTTCGCTGCATCCTTGATTCCCTTGCTTGCCTCGACGCCACTGGAGACGTCAACCGCCCAAGGCTTGACCTGCTCGATGGCCGTGCGCACATTTGCCGGGTCGAGTCCGCCGGACAGAATCACCGGTAAAGGCAATTCGGCGGGGATCAGCCCCCAGTCGAAGGATAGTCCGGTTCCGCCCGGCGTGCCGGCAACGAAGGCATCCAGCAGCAGGCCCCTGGCGTCGCGATAACGAATTGCGCATTGTACCAAATCCACCCTGGGTTTGACGCGTACCGCTTTCAACCAGGGCACACCGAAGCTGGCGCAGAACTCGGGCGTTTCGTCGCCGTGGAACTGCAGCATATCCAGGCGCAACTCGCGCAGCACCGCCTCAACCTCCCCCGCTTGCGGATTCACGAACAAACCCACTGTCGTGACGAAAGGCGGCAGCGCAGCGGCAATTTCCGCAGCCTGCGTCACGGAGACGAGGCGCGGACTGGGCGGGTAAAAGACCAAACCGATGGCGTCGGCGCCATGTCGCGCGGCCGTCCTGCCGTCCTCGATGGTGGTAATACCGCAGATCTTGGCGCGTGTCATAGAAGCAATTCTGGTATCGAATCCTGAATTTTAACCCGGATGGTTCATAAATCCTGGCGATTATCACGCGATTTTTTGGAGCATCGGTTCATGTCGAAATGCGGTGCATGGCCACCAGCCATTCAAAACTCGAAATGCAGGACGCGCGATGGCCTCGGCAAATCCCATTTGGGGTCATACGTGACGCCGGAAAAATACAATCCGTCCGGCGCGAAAGTTGGTGCGGCACGGGTACGATCAGCGCTCGCGAGCAATTCTCCGATCCATTCCGGCGGGTACCTTTTCTTGCCGACGTATACCAGGCAGCCCACGATATTGCGCACCATGTGATGCAGAAAGCCATTGGCGGCGAGGTCAAAAATCAGGGTGTCGCCCTGGCGTGTTATGGCCAGTTCGCGCAGATGCTTGACCGGCGATTTGGCCTGACAACCAGACGCACGAAAAGCGGAAAAATCATGCTCCCCGACCAGAAAATCCGCACCCTGGCGCATCAATTCGATGTCGAGCGGCACATGGAACCAGCCGATTTTGCCGCTGAACAAACCGGGGCGGACCGGGTGGTTGAGCAGAATGTAACGGTAGCGCCGTTCCTGCGCGGAAAAACGCGCGTGAAACCCCTCCCCCACCGGGCACGCCCACAGCACGCTGACGCTATCCGGCAGCAAGGCATTGGTACCGCGCACCCACGCGCCATCCGGCCGAATGGCCGAGGTGTCGAAATGGATCACCTGAGCGAGCGCGTGCACCCCGGTGTCGGTGCGTCCTGCGGCGTGAACCCGGATACGCTCGCCGGCGATTTCAGACAATGCCTGTTCCAGCGCATCCTGCACACCGCAAGCGGAAGACTGGCTTTGCCAGCCGCAAAAACGCCTGCCATCGTACTCCAGCCCCAACGCGATTCTTACCATAATGCCAATCCCAGCAAGAGCGTTGCCAGCACCAGCACTATGGCATCGCGCCAGGTAAAAGCAGGCAGTTCGAGAGAAACATGAAGCGCGACATTCGGAGCAGGATCGAGTGCGCTGCGCAGCTCTTCCCGCCAGGCTTGCATTTTCTGCCGGGTTTGCTGCTCGGCATAGTGCAAAGTGAGCCAGAGTCGCACCGCAACACGCTCAGGATTCATACCTACCTTGCGAAATGGGCGTAATAGCACGTAAAGGCCGCTCAACAAGTTCTCTCGTGGACAAGAACGCAGTAAAAGCGCAAGCGCAACCAGCAACAGCGCCAGTCGCCACGCCTGCAGCGCTCCGCCGCGCAAACCTTGAAGCGAAGGACTGAAGGCTCCCAGCAATGGCAAAACCGGGTCCCCGGGAGTAGCAAACGCATAAATCAGCAACAGCGACAGCAGCAACCAGCGTGCGCGGCGCAGCATTAGCACCCCTTCGGATAAGCCTCCAGCCAGCGCCATCCACAAGATGGCGATCACGCTAAACAGCGCGAGCACGGCAAAATCAAAGCGCTGAACGGCAATGGCGAAGACCAGCCAGAGCAGGATTTTTGTTGTAGGGTGAATCGACAAATCAATCATACTCGGGAAATGAAAAGCCCCCCACGGCACAGCCATGGAGGGCATCTTCGCTGGAGAGCTGCGCGTTACGCGTCTAGGGATGCCAGCAATTGCTTGGCATCGCCCTGCTGCTGGGCACTACCTTCCTTCAGCACTTCTTCCAGAATCTCCCTCGCCCCATCGGTATCGCCCATTTCAACATAGGCGCGCGCCAGATCCAGCTTGGTTGCAGCTTCTGTCGAATCGCCCAGTTCCTCTCCAGAAGGCGCCAAGGAGGCAGCCGCCACTTCGGTCGGCTCGCCCATGTCCAGGCTGATACCGGACAAGTCGAGTTCCGGCATTGCCGCAGGCATTTTCTCTTCCGGAGTGACAACTTTTGTCTCTTCACCCAGATCGAAGTCGAAATCCAGATGAGCCTCTTCTTCCTGAACAGGTGCTGATTCGAGAACGATTGACTCCTCTTCCTGGGCCGGTGTGGCTTCAGCTTCGATGTTCTCCGCGTACTCACTCTCCGGCAACGCCAGCGAGAAGTCCAGATTGAGTTCTTCTTCTGCCGTGTGAGCCACCGAAACCGTCGCAGGCACCTCTTCGGATGGCGCCATCAGGGCATCCAGATCAAGCTCCATACCACCGACTTCTTCAGCAGGAATCTCTTGATTTGCTTCTGTTTCTGTTTCTGTTTCTGGCGGCAAAGTAACTTCAGGTTGAACTTCTGTTTGAAGCGATGTCAATTCACCGAGATCGAACTCCATCTCGGGTTCAACCTCGCTTGCCGTGCTCTCTTCAGCGACAGGAGAAACTGCTGCGGGCTGTTCTGCAAACGATCCCAGATCGAACTCAAGTGCACCGAATTCCTCCTCGCCGGGCTCGGCCACTGGCATTTCTACGGGGGCCGCTTCTGTCACATGCGTTTCTTCTTCTACTTCTGCTGCTGCGGCAGGCTCCTCGTCCAATCCAAAATCAAGATCCGAAGTCAAATCCTCCTCGGGTGCTGCTGCCTCGACCTCTTCTTCGACCAAACCCTGGGTCGGTGCGGCCAGATCGACGGCTACCGCGGCAACCGCAGCCACCGCAGCAGATTCGGCCACGCCTCTGCCGCCTTCCTGCTTACCGTAGAGGGGGTTATTGGGGTCCAGCGCACGTCCCATTTCCGCCACTTTATCCCACAGCGGACTGGATTGGCCGCCGATGGCTGCGTACAGTTCACCAGCAAGCGTTTCGAAAGCAATCAGGTTTTTGCGTGCGGCATAGATTTCCAGCAGCTTCAAATGGATTTCATGACGATTGGGATCCTTGACCATCGCCTCCTTGAGAATTTCTTCAGCCTGAGCATCGCGCCCATAAGCCATGTAAACCTCGGCCTCTGCGATCGGGTCGACATCATTGGTGTCGATTGTGCCTAGTCCGGCCTGGCTGAAATCTGTCAGGAAAGATGTGTCACCGGTGTCCACAACGCCACCGGCGGTCTCACCGAATACCGTGTTGGCCTTGAGGTCGCCACCCGTAAGAATACTGTCCTCAAAGCTCGACAAACTCTTTCTGCGCCGGCGGTTGATAGCGATAAGCGCCCCCCCGCCCAGCAACGCCAGCGCGCCGACAGCCCCGGCAAGATAGAGCGGATTGCCGGTAATGCTGTCCAGCAGGCCGGGTGCAGCCTGAGGCTTGACTTCGGGCTTGGGTTGAGCCGGCTTTTCGACGACCGGCTTGGGTGGTTCGACAGGCGATGTTACCGGCTCTGCAGGCTTGGCAACGGGCTCTGCAGGCTTGACCGTTGCAGCGACAGGCGGGGGCGGGGGTGGCGCCACCGGTTCCGGCTTGGCTGTGGCTTGTTTCTGCAAGTCCGCCAGGTTTTTGTTCTTCAGCTCGATGAGCTGCTGCATTTCCTTGATGTTCTTTTCCAGCGCCGCAATGCGATCGTTGGCTTCCTTGAGCGATTTTTCCCGCGCAGTGGTTTCTTCCTGCAGAGACTGCACCTTGCTTTGCAAGGATTGCATGTCTTTGGCATTGGCTGGCGCTTCGCCCTTGGTTACCTTGAGTACATCCTTTGATGGAGCCGGAAGCGCAGCTTTATCCTCCACCGCTGTGGTGATCTTGCCCTTGGCTTCCTGCCTGGGCGCCTCTACTTTGGGGGCTGGCGCCTCGGTTACCGCGGCTGCAAGTTTTTGGCGGTATGCATTCCAGTCGGACGTATGGGCTTTAACTTCGTGGGAAGCTTCTGAACGGTTGACGGAAGCAAGCTGCTGCTCCTCGGGGACACGCAGTATCTGACCAGCTTTGAGCCGGTTCATGTTATTGCCGGAAAAAGCATTTTTGTTGTTTTGATACAAAGCCACCAGCATTTGTTCGAGGTTGTAGCCCTCTGGTTTCAACTGGGATGCGATTCCATTGAGGGTTTCACCCTTTTTGACCGGACCGTAACTCTTGATTTCACCATTTTGCTTTTCAGGTGCTGCAGTCTGGGTAGCCGGTGTGGGCGCATTTGCAGGCTTGGCTTCCGCCGCTTTTCCGCTCGGTATTGGACTGGATTCCTGGCGTGGTGCTGGCGCTGCGGTCACGGCTGACTTGACGGTAGACACAGCCACCGGTGCCACCGACTGGGGGGCGGCGTACCCTGGCGGATCAAGCAGTACGGTGTATTCGCGCAACAGGCGGCCAGCCGCCCAGTTGAGTTCGATCAACATATCCAGGAAGGGCTCGTTGAGCGGCTGAACGGTTGAGAGCTTGAGAACCGGGGAGCCGTCTTTTTTCTGATCGACATTGAATTTGATGTCCATCAGCGCACCGCTGCGCTCGATGCTGGCTTCCTTGAATGCATCGGCAGAGGCGAGGCGCGCCGCGATGGAACTCAGCTCGTCTTTCTGGACCGACACC
This sequence comes from Sulfurimicrobium lacus, assembly GCF_011764585.1. Taxonomy (GTDB): domain Bacteria; phylum Pseudomonadota; class Gammaproteobacteria; order Burkholderiales; family Sulfuricellaceae; genus Sulfurimicrobium; species Sulfurimicrobium lacus. The sequence goes on along the minus strand of NZ_AP022853.1, from coordinate 1,324,151 downwards.
AGCTCGATCTCTGCCCGCAAAGGTTGTCCCAGTGCAGATGTGACAGTCAGCTTGCCCAGCCCAGCTGCGTCGGCAGCCAGCGGGGACAGCGCTAACAAGCCTGCATATACCCATGGTTTTAATTTGAATGCGCGCGCCATGCCACCCTCATGATATTTTTGCTAGGGTATTTAACTTAACATCATATAGTTAGTGATGCAAGCTAAACTTGTGTGTCAAGTATGGTAAAAAGTCGACTTAAAAACAACACCTTCTGAATTTATTAACCAACATTAATCAATAAAACCCAGCGCAGGAACAACGGGCATTTTTTCGAAAATACCCGTTTTCAAGACTCAACCAACATACGCAGCATGCGGCGCAGCGGCTCGGCCGCACCCCACAATAGCTGGTCGCCCACGGTGAAGGCTGACAAATACTGCGGTCCCATGGTGAGCTTGCGCATGCGGCCTACCGGCACCGTCAGCGTTCCGGTCACTGCAGCCGGGGTGAGCTCTTTCATGGTGATCTCGCGGTCGTTCGGCACGACCTTGACCCAGGCGTTGTGCGCGGCAATGATGCCGTGAATTTCGTCCAGCGGCACATCCTTGGTCATCTTGATGGTCAGCGCCTGGCTGTGGCAGCGCATGGCGCCGACGCGTACGCACAAACCGTCGATGGGAACCTGGTTGCCGCTGCGGCCCAGGATCTTGTTGCACTCCACCTGCGCTTTCCATTCTTCCTTGCTCTGGCCGGATTCCAGCTGGACGTCGATCCACGGAATCAGGGAGCCGGCCAGCGGCACGGGCCATGCATCAAGAGGATACTTGTCCGAGCGGATGAAGTCCGCCACTTTTTTGTCGATCTCCAGGATCGCCGAAGCGGGGTCGTCCAGCAAGCCCTTGACCTCGCCGTTGACTGCGCCCATCTGCTGGATCAGTTCGCGCATGTTGCGCGCGCCGGCACCGGACGCTGCCTGGTAGGTCATGGGGCTGATCCACTCGACCAGCCCTTTCTCGAACAGGCCGCCGATAGCCATCAGCATCAGGCTGACGGTGCAGTTGCCGCCGACGTAGGTCTTGATGCCCTTGGCCAGGCCGTCCTTGATCACGTTCTGGTTGACCGGATCGAGGATGATGATGGCGTCGTCCTTCATGCGCAGCGTGGAAGCGGCGTCGATCCAGTAGCCCTGCCAGCCGGCGGCACGCAGTTCACCGTACACTTCCTTGGTGTAGTCTCCCCCCTGGCAGGAAATGATGGCGTCCATCGCCTTTAGTTCATTGATGTCTTTCGCATCCTTGAGCGGCGGCACGTCCTTGCCGATGTCCGGCCCCTTGCCGCCGGGGTTGGAGGTAGTAAAGAACACCGGGTCGATAACGTCGAAATCGCGCTCCTCGCGCATGCGCTGCATCAACACCGAACCCACCATGCCACGCCAGCCAACCAGACCTACTTGCATCATTTTAATAACCTCGATTCGTCAAATTCGTTACAGGGCCGCCACGACTGCGGCGCCCATTTCACTGCACGATGCCTTCCTCGTGCCTTCGGTATAGATATCCGCGGTACGATAGCCCTGGGCCAGCACGTTTTTCACCGCATTTTCGATGCGACCCGCCGCTTCCTCGTTGTTGAAGGTATAGCGCAGCATCATCGCCACCGAGAGAATGGTCGCCAGCGGGTTGGCGATATCCTTGCCGGCGATGTCCGGCGCGGAGCCGTGGCTCGGCTCGTACAAGCCCTTGTTGTTGGCGTCCAGCGATGCCGAAGGCAGCATGCCAATGGAACCCGTCAGCATGGAAGCCTCGTCGGACAGAATATCGCCGAAGATGTTGCCGGTGATCATCACGTCGAACTGTTTGGGCGCGCGCACCAGTTGCATCGCGGCGTTGTCCACGTACATGTGCGAAAGTTCGACCTCGGGGTAGTCCTTGTTCATGCCGGTCACGATCTCGCGCCACAGTTCCGTGGTTTCCAGCACGTTGGCCTTGTCCACGGAACACAGCTTGCGGCTGCGCTTCATGGCGATTTCGTAGCCCACCTTGGCGATGCGGCGGATTTCGGATTCGCAATAACGCATGGTATTGATGCCTTCGCGCTCGCCTTTATCATTAACCTGGATGCCGCGCGGCTGGCCGAAATAAATATCCCCCGTGAGCTCGCGCACGATCATGATATCCAGGCCGGACACCACTTCTGGCTTGAGCGTGGAAGCGCTCGCCAGTTCGGGATAGAGCAGCGCCGGACGCAGATTGGCGAACACGCCCATGCCCTTGCGAATGCGCAGCAAACCCTGCTCCGGGCGCATCGGCCGCGGCAGGGTGTCGTATTGCCAGCCGCCCACGGCGCCGAGCAACACGGCATCGGAATCCTGCGCCAGCTTCATGGTGGCGTCCGGCAAGGGATCGCCCGCCGCGTCGTAACCCGCACCGCCGATATGCGCCTGTTCCAGCTCGACCTTCAGACCGTCGCTGGCCAACGCTTTTAGTACTTTTACTGCTTGAGCCACGATTTCCGGGCCGATGCCGTCACCGGGCAAGACTGCGATTTTCATTGGTAAATTCCGTTAGGGGTGAGGGGTGAGGAGTGAGGGGAAAAAGCGCTGACGCCTCACCCCTCACCCTCACGCCTCACGTTTATTCAAACACCCACGGCTCCGACTGGCGGCGCCGCTCTTCGTAAGCAGTTATCCTTTCGGCATGCTGCAAAGTCAGGCCGATATCGTCCAGGCCGTGCAGCAGACAGTATTTGCGGAAGCTATCCACTTCAAAGCTGAAAACATGTCCGCCGGGGGTGGCGACAGTCTGCGCTTCCAGGTCGACCGTCAGGCGATAGCCCTCCTGCGCCGCCACCTCGTTGAACAGTCGATCCACGTCGGCGGCATCCAGCACGATCGGCAAGATGCCGTTTTTGAAGCAGTTGTTGAAAAAGATATCGGCAAAACTAGGGGCGATGATGGCGCGGAAGCCATAGTCCAGCAGCGCCCAGGGGGCATGCTCCCGGCTCGACCCGCAACCGAAATTTTCGCGCGCGAGGAGAATTTGCGCGCCCTGGTAACGTGCCTGGTTAAGGACGAAATCAGGGTTGAGCGGACGCACGGAATTGTCCATGCCCGGCTCACCGTGGTCGAGATAGCGCCATTCGTCGAACGCGTTGGGACCGAAGCCGCTGCGCTTGATGGATTTCAGGAATTGCTTCGGAATGATGGCATCGGTATCCACATTGGCACGATCCAAGGGTGCCACGAGGCCATTCAGGTGGGTAAATTTTTCCATTTTTTCTTATTTTTTTCCTTCAGCAGATTGCTCGATCTTTTCACCCACTACGGACATGTCCTTCCCTACCCCCTTCAGCACGGGACTATTCTTTTCTTCGCCTTTGTGCTCGATCTTGTTGCCCAGGTTGGCCGTGCTCTTGCCCACGCCTTGAACCGTATTGCAGGCTGCCAATAACAGCAAACCCAAAGTCACTAGAAATATTTTCAGAGTACGCATGATAATCACCGGCCGCCCAATTTACGCACATCCGTGAAATGCCCTGCAATCGCGGCTGCCGCGGCCATTTCCGGGCTCACCAGATGGGTGCGTCCACCCGGTCCCTGCCGCCCCTCGAAATTGCGGTTGGAGGTGGAAGCGCAGCGCTCGCCCGGCTCCAGGCGGTCGGCATTCATCGCCAGACACATGGAACAACCCGGGTCGCGCCATTCGAAACCGGCCTCGCGGAAAATCCGGTCCAGGCCTTCCTGCTCCGCCTGCTTCTTCACCAAGCCGGAACCAGGAACCACCAACGCCAACTTGATGTTGGGAGCGACATGCCGCCCCTTGGCGACCGCCGCCGCAGCGCGCAAGTCTTCAATGCGGGAATTAGTGCAGGAACCGATGAAGACCTTGTCCACCGCAATCTGGTCGATCGGCGTATTGGCCTGCAAGCCCATGTAGGCCAGTGCCCGCTCCATGCCGCCCCGCTTGACCGGGTCGGCCTCGCGGGCAGGGTCGGGCACGCAATCGTCTATCGTCGCCACCATTTCCGGCGAAGTGCCCCAGGTTACCTGGGGTTTGATCGCCGAGCCGTCGATCTCCACTAGCTTGTCGAAGTGGGCGCCTTCGTCGCTGTGCAATGTGCGCCAGTAAGCCACGGCCTTGTCCCACTGCTCACCCGTGGGCGCGAAAGGACGGCCCTTGACGTAATTGATGGTGGTGTCGTCCGCCGCCACCATGCCGGCACGGGCGCCGGCCTCGATCGCCATGTTGCACAGCGTCATGCGGCCTTCCATGGAAAGCGCGCGTATCGTCGTGCCGGCGAATTCGATGGCGTAGCCGTTGCCGCCGGCGGTACCGATCCTGCCGATCACCGCCAGGGCGATGTCCTTGGCCGTCACACCCTTGGCGAGCGCGCCGCCCACCTTGACCAGCATGGTCTTCGATTTCTTTTGCAGCAGGCATTGCGTGGCCAGCACGTGTTCCACTTCGGAGGTGCCGATGCCGTGCGCCAGCGCCGCAAAAGCGCCATGGGTACTGGTGTGGGAATCGCCGCACACCACGGTCATGCCCGGCAGCGTGGCGCCCTGCTCGGGGCCGATGACGTGGACGATACCCTGACGCACATCGTTCATTTTGAATTCGGTGATGCCGAATGCCTCGCAATTCTGGTCGAGCGTATCCACCTGAAGACGCGAAACCGGGTCGGCGATTCCGCTCTTGCGGTCGGTGGTCGGAACGTTATGGTCCGCCACCGCGAGGTTGGCGGACAAGCGCCACGGCTTGCGGCCCGCCAGGCGCAGACCTTCGAAGGCCTGCGGACTGGTCACCTCATGCAGCAGATGGCGGTCGATATAAAGCAGCGCGGTGCCATCCGGTTCGGTGTGCACCACGTGGGACTGCCACAACTTCTCATACAGCGTTAGTGCGATCATTGCAAAAAATTCGGGAGAAAAGGTAAATTATTGCACAATCGCCTTATTGCGAACAATTACAATACGCACACAGTCAAAATCGGCCGATCAGTGATGTTTCAGCCCCTGTATCCAGCGGCTATAGATGGCAGACGCGTTTACGTTGAGTTTCTGGATACGCTCCGGCAAACATCGCACTATTTCCTCGGCGGACTGCACGGCAGGACTGCTCAGAGATGACTGCACCTCGGTCGCACCGACATCGCACCATTCCTTTACCATCTCCTCCGTCATTTCGACGTGACATTGCAGCGCCAGGTGCTTGTCCTGGGCAAACCCCTGGTGGGCACAATTGGCGTTCGCCAAGATGATGGTAGCATCGGGCGGAATGGAAAATGTCTCGCCGTGCCAGTGAAAAGCTTCGAACCCTTTGACTTCCCCAAGCCACGCCTCGGCGACCGGGTTGCTTGCTGCGTTCACCTCGCCCCACCCGATCTCCTTGATTGGATTGACCGACACCACGCCACCCAACGCCTTGGCCATCAACTGCCCGCCAAGACAGTGTCCTAACACAGGAATACCGCCAGCCACGGCCTGACGGATCAGTTCCAGAACAGGAGGTATCCAGGGCAGATCGTCGTTTACACTCATCGGGCCACCCATGAACACCAGGCCGGAAAATGCATTCACGTCCTGAGGTGGGTGCGCACCCTCGTCTATTTTGATCAGGACCCATGGAATATTTCTTTCGCTCAGGAATGTGGCAAAATAGCCCGGACCTTCGCTCCGAGCGTGGCGAAAAATCGCAACCGGTTTCATTTCTGAGGCTCCTAATTCGTGCAAAAGATTTATTCTAGCCTGACTCTCGTCGGCGTGCTGCTATTCCCGGCCACCTCCTTCGCCACCGATATCAGCGTAGCCGGCCTGTTCAGCGACAGAGCGCTGGTCACCATCAACGGCGGGACGCAGAAACTGCTCAGGGTGGGCGAAAAAACACCGGAAGGCGTGAAGCTGATCGGTGCGAATTCGAATCAGGCGATACTGGAGGTTGACGGCAAGCGGATGACGCTGGGACTGGGACAAGGCACCTCGACGGGAGGCGCGCAGGAATCCGGGGGAGCGGCCAAGGTGATCCTGACCGCAGATTCCCAGGGACATTTCATCACTACGGGCAGCATCAACGGTAATTCCACGCGCTTTCTCGTGGACACCGGCGCCACGACGATTGCCATGAGCAGCGCCGAAGCCAAGCGCCTCGGTCTTTCATACCAGAACGGGGAACGCGGCTATTCCTCGACCGCCAACGGGATCGTACCGGTCTACCGTATCAGTCTGAATAACGTAAAAGTAGGCGACATCAGCCTCAACGGCGTGTCGGCCTCGGTGCATGAAAGCCCCATGCCGGTGGTGTTGCTCGGCATGAGCTTCCTCAACCGCGTCAACATGAAACGCGAGGGAGACAGCATGGTACTGACCAAACGCTATTAACCTCAGCGCCCACTCAGACCGCGGTCTTGTCCTTTTCGATGAGGGCGTAGGCGGAGTGGTTATGAATCGACTCGAAGTTCTCCGATTCGACGATGTAGGCATCGATGCGCTTGTCGGCGTTGAACACCGCCGCCACGTCGCGCACCATGTCTTCGACGAACTTCGGGTTGTCGTAGGCACGTTCGGTGACATATTTCTCGTCGGGCCGCTTGAGCAGGCCGAACAGTTCGCATGAAGCCTGTTCCTCCACCATGCGCACGATATCCTCGATCCACACCATTTCGTTGGTGCGCGCCGTCACCGTGACGTGGGAGCGCTGGTTGTGTGCGCCGTAATCGGAAATCTTCTTCGAGCAAGGGCACAGGCTGGTGACCGGGACGATGACTTTCATGGTCTGGCGATACTGGCCCTTGTCGATTTCGCCGATGAAGGTCACTTCGTAGTCCAGCAGGCTCTGCACGCCTGAAATCGGCGCCTTCTTGTTGATGAAATAGGGGAAAGACATTTCCACGTGGCCGGATTCGGCTTCCAGGCGCACGACCATTTCGCGCAGCATAGTTTCGAAGTTTTCCACCGAAATCTCACGCTCGTATCCGTTGAGGATTTCGACGAAACGCGACATGTGGGTGCCCTTGAAGTTGTGGGGCAGATGCACGTACATGTTGAACACGGCTACGGTGTGCTGAACGCCCTCGCTCTTGTCGGCCACCTTGATCGGGTGGCGGATGGACTTGATGCCCACCTTGTCGATCGCCAGCTGGCGGGTATCGTGCCTGGCTTGAACGTCCTCGATCTCGCAGGCGGCGGTGGTTCCGTCACAGGGGACAGTGCAGTTGCTCATGAATTCAATTCCTTAACATCGGCTGGTTGAGTTGCGCCAGTATAACCGCTTCCAATATCCGAGTAAACTACTCGGGTAATAATTTTCTGATGGATCGCACCAGTCCATCCTTGTCGAGGCCGCACATCTTCAGCAATACGGCGTGATCGCCCTGTTCGACGAACTGGTCGGGCAAGCCGAGCTGCAACAAGGAAATGGTAATCCCCTGCTGGTCCAGGCTCTCGGCCACTGCGCTGCCGGCTCCGCCCATGACGGCGTTTTCCTCGACCGTCACCAGCAGCCGATGGCTGGCCGCGAGCTCCTTGACCAGCGCATCGTCCAGCGGCTTGACGAAGCGCATGTTGGCCACGCTGGCGTTCAGTTCTTCGGCCGCCTGCAGCGCCGGCGTCAGCATGCTGCCGAACGCCAGGATGGCGATTTTCTCGCCCTGACGGCGCATCTCGCCCCGCCCCACCGGCAGGGCGGTCATTTCCTCGGCAATTGCCACGCCGTCGCCGCTGCCGCGCGGGTAGCGCACCGCAGTGGGCTGATCGAGCTGAAAAGCGGTGTAGAGCATCTGGCGGCATTCGTTTTCGTCGCTCGGCGCCATCACCACCATATTGGGGATGCAGCGCAAAAATGAAAGGTCGAAGCTGCCGGCATGGGTCGGGCCATCCGCCCCCACCAGCCCGGCGCGGTCGATGGCGAAGAGAACGGGCAGGTTCTGCAGCGCCACATCGTGAACCAGCTGGTCGTAGGCGCGCTGCAGGAAAGTAGAATAAATCGCCACCACCGGCTTCAGCCCTTCGCAGGCCAGCCCGGCGGCGAAAGTCACGGCGTGCTGCTCGGCGATCCCGACATCGAAATAGCGCGCGGGGAAATCCTCGGAGAATTTCACCATGCCCGAGCCCTCGCGCATCGCGGGGGTGATGCCCACCAGGCGCGAATCCGCTGCGGCCATGTCGCACAACCAGTCGCCGAAAACCTGGGTATAGGTCTTGCGGCTGCCCGGTTTGCTGCCCAGCACGCCATCTTCCGGGTCGAATTTGGCCACGCCGTGATAGAGGCACGGATCCTCTTCAGCGAACTTGAAGCCCTTGCCCTTCTGCGTCACCACGTGCAGGAACTGCGGCCCCTCCAGCTGCTGGATATTGCTCAACGTGGGGATCAGCACGTCGAGATCGTGACCGTCGATCGGTCCGATGTAATTGAAGCCGAATTCCTCGAACAAGGTACCGGGAATCACCATGCCCTTCATGTGTTCCTCGGCGCGTTTGGCCAGCTCCCAGATCGGCGGAGCAACGCCGCCCAGCACTTTTTTGCTGGCGCGCCGGGCGGCCGCGTAGAAACGTCCCGACATGAGCTTGGCGAGGTAGTTGTTGAGCGCGCCCACGTTGGGCGAAATCGACATGTCGTTGTCGTTGAGAATGACCAGCAAGTTGGCGTCCATGGTCCCGGCGTTGTTGAGCGCCTCGAACGCCATGCCGGCGGTCATGGCGCCGTCGCCGATGATGGCCACGGCGCGCCGGTCGGTGCCCTGCTGCTTGGCCGCCACGGCCATGCCCAGCGCGGCGCTGATGGAAGTGCTGGAATGCCCGGCGCCGAACGCGTCGAAGGGACTCTCGTCGCGGCGCGGAAAGCCGGCGATGCCGCCCAGCTGGCGCAGGTTGGCCATGGCTGCGCGCCGGCCGGTGAGAATCTTGTGCGGGTAGGTCTGATGCCCGACATCCCATACCAGACGGTCGGAGGGCGTATTGAACACGTAATGCAGCGCGATGGTCAGTTCCACCGTTCCCAGGTTGGAAGAAAGATGACCGCCGGTACGAGACACGCTTTCGATCAGGAAAGCACGTAACTCTGCAGCGAGCTGCGGCAACTGCCTGCGGTCCAGCGCGCGCAACTGTTCCGGGTTGTCTATCGCATCGAGCAACTGGTACATCAGGACTGGCGCCGCACGATGAAATCGGCGAGTTGCACCAGCCTGCGCGCCTTATCGCCGAAACCGGTCAGTGCAGAAAGTGCATTCTGGTGCAGTTCTTGCGCCAGGTTGCGCGCATCGCTCAGCCCGAGAATGCTGACATAGGTCGGCTTGTTATTCTCCGCATCCTTGCCGGCGGTCTTACCCAGGGTCGCGGTACTGGCTTCCACATCGAGAATGTCGTCCACCACCTGGAATGCCAGGCCGACGCACTTGGCGTAATGATTGATCGCATCCAGGTGTTCGGCCTCCAAGCCATCGCCGCAATGCGCCCCGAGCAGCACGGCAGCGCGAATCAGGGCGCCGGTCTTGTGCATGTGCATGAACTCGAGCTCGGTCTGCGTCAGGCTCTTGCCGACCGAGTCGAGGTCGATCGCCTGCCCGCCGGCCATGCCGCGCGAACCGGCGGCGAGCGCCAGCATCCTGACCAACTCCAGCTGCAATGCCGCGCTGTGGGCGATGGTACGTTCCGCGACAAGCTGAAAGGCGAGACTTTGCAGGCTGTCGCCTACCAGCAGGGCGGTGGCCTCGTCGAACTGCACGTGGCAGGTCGGCTTGCCGCGCCGCAGGTCGTCATCGTCCATGCACGGCAGGTCGTCGTGCACCAGGGAATAAACGTGGATCAGTTCCACCGCCGCCGCCACGGTTTCCACCCGTTCTACCGGCGCGCCGCCCAACTCGCCGGCGGCATAAGCCAGCAGCGGACGCACCCGCTTGCCGCCGCCCAGGGCCGCATAGCGCATCGCCTGATGGAGGCGCTGCGGCGCCAGTTCCGGCGCCGGCAACAGCTGTTCCAGCACGGCTTCCATGCGCATCTGGCGCTGCCGCATCCAATCCTGAAAATCGTTATTCGCTTGCACTGGAATCGCCACCGTCCGCATTAAAATCAATCAAGGAACCCGCCTCGAGAACTTTCACCTGTTGCTGCGCATCCTGCAGGGCCACCTGACAGTATTTGAGCAGTTCCATGCCGCGCTGATAGGCAGTGAGCGACTGCTCCAGCGGCATCTGGCCCGCCTCCATGGCAGCGACGACCTGCTCCAGTTCGGTCAGGGCACTTTCGAAGCTCTTTGGTGAGGCCGTTTTTGCAGGCTTGGTCATTGGGAGTCAGGTTGTGAAAATAGTAAAAAAGTCTAACCCTGGGGAGGGAAAGATAGTCAATTGACTGAATCTGACGATTTTACCGGAATATTGCGCCGGAGGCCAAATTGGCACAAAATGATCGACTTTTTTGAACGTTCTGGCGACGCCTCATGCGAAGCCTGACAAGGCTCAAACTTATTTCGTCACAGGGTCGTTGTATGACTGATTTGGCCAACACCTCCGCGCTGCTCAAGACCTCGCCGCAACTGCCGGTCGACTGGTACATCGACCAGCGGATTTACGATATCGAGCAGCAACTCTTTTTCGCCGGTGGCGCGAACTATGTCGGCCACGAGTTGATGGTGCCCAACGTGGGCGATTTCCAGTCGCTGGAATGGATGAACAATGCCAAGGCACTGGTGCGCACCGAACAAGGCGTGGAATTGCTTTCCAACATCTGCCGCCACCGCCAGGCCATCATGCTGAAAGGGCGCGGCCAGGCCAAGAACATCGTCTGTCCGCTGCACCGCTGGACTTACGACATGGGCGGAAAGCTCATCGGTGCGCCTCATTTCCCCGGCAACCCCTGCCTCGATCTGGGCAAGACACCGCTGCAGAACTGGAACGGCATGCTGTTCACCGGCGAACGCGACGTGGCGCAAGACCTGAAAAACATGGGCGTGATGCAGGACCTGGATTTTTCCGGCTACATGCTGGACCGGGTGATGGTGGACCACTACAACTTCAACTGGAAAACCTTCATCGAAGTCTACCTGGAAGACTACCATGTGGTGCCGTTCCATCCCGGCCTCGGCAGCTTCGTCAACTGCGACGAACTGAAATGGGAATTCGGCGAGCGCTACAGCGTGCAGACTGTAGGCATCAAGGATGCCCTGACCCACTCGGGCAGCCCGGTGTACCAGCGCTGGCAGGAACAGGTGCTCAAATACGGCGCGGGCAAGGCCCCCACCAAAGGCGCGATCTGGCTGGTGTACTACCCCAACATCATGATCGAGTGGTACCCCCACGTGCTGGTGATCAGCTTCATCGTCCCGACCGGCCCCCTGACCTGCACCAACGTGGTCGAATTCTATTACCCGGAAGACATCGCGCTATTCGAGCGCGAATTCGTCGAGGCGGAACAAGCCGCCTACAAGGAAACCGCCGTCGAGGACGAGGACATCTGCCAGCGCATGGACGACGGCCGACGCGAGCTGCACCGCCAGGGCATCAACGAAATGGGCCCCTACCAGTCGCCCATGGAAGACGGCATGGTGCATTTCCACGAGTTCATGCGCCGCCATCTGGAGCCGCATCTGGGCGGGAAATAGCCGCGGCAAAATTTTTCGTTATATAATGCGCAGCGTTGCCGATGTAGCTCAGTTGGTAGAGCAGCGCATTCGTAATGTTGCTCGCCAAATCTGAAAAACACAAGCAAAATCAAGCACTTAAGCACGTCAATCGACGTGATTTTTTATTTCTGGCACACTCGTGGCACAGTCACCACGAAACACAACGCCACGCCAGGACAGTCGAATTCGATGCGCCATGTGCCATCCCGAAGCCGCAAGCGTGAAGGGAGGAACATATGGCCAGCATTCGAGAACGCATCGACGCCAACGGCAAGAAGGCATATCACGTCCAAATTCGCCTCAAGGGCTTCCCGCCTCAGACCAAGTCGTTTGACACTAAAACGCTCGCAAAGCAGTGGGCGCAGCAGGTTGAAACAGAGCTGCGTGCTGGGCGCTACATGCCCCATGCAATTGCTCAGCGCCATACCGTGCGCGAGATGCTTGAGGAATACCGCGACCGGGTACTGATCCCGCTCAAGCCCAAGGAGGTACGCACCCAGCTCCTTGAGCGCAGCATTGGCATGCACCGAAAAGCCGGTGCCGATGTAGGCCACAACCAATTGAATGCGCTCAGCTTCATCGAAGGCATCATCCAATTCATCCTTACGGCACTGGACGTTGGCGTTGAATCTGTCGTAACGCTGACCCAGCAACAGGTCGGCACCGCTGCGGAAACGGATGGCATCGCCCTCGTCGAACTGCTCTCGTTCACGGAACTTGGTCTGCACAAGATAGAGCGTCTTGCTCGTGGCCTCGTAGTGGATGGCATCAAGGCCGTTGTCATCGAAGTCATCGACCACGGACTTTGCCGCGTCGGTAATGCCAACGTTCAACATCTTGTGCAGGACGAAACCACTGAAGGCTCGGGAAAGCTGCTTCTTGTCCTGGTCTGCTTTCGGCCGCTCCTTGTTGAGAAGTTCAGGCAAGTGCGGGATGAAGTCCTTCTCAAGTTTGTCTTTGAGAATATTCAGGAAGTTGGTGGCGAGCGCAGGCATCAAGCACGCCCCTTGCCGGCCTTGGGGCCACTCAGTTGCTTGATTTCACTGAAGCCCACCAGCGAACGCATCTGCGTGATGGCAATGGCGTTCAACTGCGCCAGCCGCTCCGGCGGGGCCAGCCCTTGATGAATCAGCACCGCATTGATGCTTTCGAGATTTGACAACACCACCAGTTGTTCAAGGGTGGCAGCGTCCCGCATGTTGCCGCTCTGGTCTGCATTGGCCTGCCGCCACTGGGCCGCCGTGATGCCGAACAAGGCGACATTGAGCAAGTCGGCTTCGCTGGCGTAGATGATGCCGGTCTGCGTAGGCGTGAGAAGCGGCGGGATCAGCCGCTCCTTGATGGCATCGGTGTGAATCTTGTAATTGACCTTCGCCAAGGTACGCTGAAAACTCCACTCTAAGGAAGTGGCGCGGGATTCTTCATCCTTGAGGCGCTGGAATTCCTTGATGAGGTAGAGCTTGAATTCCGGGCTGAGCCATGAACCGAACTCGAAAGCGATGTCCTTGTGGGCAAAGGTTCCGCCGTACCGCCCTGCCTTGGCATGCAGGCCGATGGCACCGGTGGCCTCGATCCACTTCTTGGCCGACAGGAAGAAGCTATTTCGCCCCGCCTCGTTTTTAATTCCCTCGAATTCGAGGGAATTAAACCCGGAGTTGTTGAGTTGCTCCCACACGCCCAAGAACAGCACGGTGTCCTTGTTCTTGAGCCATTGCTCAATCAGGGCGCTGCCGCCATCGAAGTTCCTCACCATGTCGGTCAACGAGATGTACGGTCGGTGCCCGCATGTTTCTTCATCCAGTCGGCGTACACCTCCTTGGATCGAGCATCGTTGTTGGTGCCGTTGAACAACACGACACCCGGAGCGAAAGGCGTCTTGGCCAGCAAGGACAGCAGGTAGTCTTGCGTGCGACGGGACTCGGTGAAGATGATGGCCTTCTGAGCAGCACCAAGTTCATGCAACTTCTCGAATGCAACTTTGAGAGCCTGCAACAAGGCCAAGCCCTTGGCGTTTTCGGTGATCGAAACAGCAAGGTCTCGAAACGATTCAAGTTCGATGATTTCCGCCTTGATGGCCAGAATTTCCTGTTCGGTCTTGGACTTCTTTCCCGCTTGAGCTTCTTGCTCTTCCAAACGGTCGATTTCTTCAGCCAGTTCGTCCAAGCCTTCAAAGTCCTGGTCAAGCTCTTCGGTCAGATCGAGACTAGCCGACTTTTCGTCCAGTGTTTGCCGCAGGCGTTTGGCGAGTGATTCCAACGCCCCGGCAATGGCAAACGTGCTGGAGGCCAGCAGCTTGCGTAGCACCAGAGTAATCAGTTGCCGCTGGCTGTTGGGCAACGCGAACAAAGAGTCACGCTGGAGGTAATCGGAAACAAGGTTATAGAGGTCGGTTTCATCCGCACCGGGCACGAATTCTTGGAGTAACGGAATCCGCTTGGTGTATTTGACATAGGCCTCGACCTGACGCCGCAAAGTGCGTTTGCAGACCGGTTCGATACGACGCTTGAGGGCATCGAAGCTAGCGGCATCTTTGACCGAACCGAATTGGCTGCGGAAGCTGTCCAGATCACCAAAGACCTTTTCATCGACAAAGCTCACGAGGCCATACAACTCCAGCAGTGAGTTTTGCAGCGGCGTGGCAGTCAGCAGCACTTTGGGTGCGGAGATCAATGCATCCTTCAGCGTGCGAGCCATCTTGTTATCTGGCTTGTAGACATTGCGCAGGCGGTGTGCTTCGTCGATAACCACCAAGTCCCATGGCACCGCCTGAACCTCTTTGGCTTTGCCGCAAGCGAACTGGTAAGAAGTAATGAGCACGCAAGGCGCCTCAAAGGGGTTGCTGGCACCATCCTTGACGGACTGCTTGTAAGACTTGGCTTCAAGCACTGCTGCTGAGATTCCGAATTTATCGGCCAACTCTTGGTGCCACTGTTTGCGGAGATTGGCCGGAGCAATCACGAGGATGCGGCGCTTGCGCTCTGCCCAGCGTTGGGCAATGAGAAGCCCCGCCTCAATGGTCTTACCAAGACCAACTTCGTCGGCAAGGATCGAACCCTTCGACAGTGGGTTGCTCGTGGCGAACAGTGCCGCGTCGATCTGGTGTGGGTTCAGATCAACTTGCGCATCCAACAATGCCCCAGCCATGCGATCCATGGAATCCGAAGCGGCGCGGCGGGTGAGTTGGTGTGCAAAGTAGGCGAGCTGGTGAGAGCTATACGCTGGCGCAGTGTCCTGATCTGGCTGAATCGGTGGCGTCAAACCTCGCCTCCCGTCTTGTTGTCATTGGCACCACCTGCCTTCACCCAAGCATCAACTTCGTCCCGCTGAAACTTCCATGGGCGGCCGACGCGATGTGCAGGCATGCCCTTCTTCGCAATCCATGCGTAGACGGTGTCTTTGCTCACGCCGAGGTATTCAGCGATTTCTTCAACCGACAACCAACGGTCTGTCATGGCGGGCTTTTCCATCTACTTGTTATGCAACTGGGTTACGCTAATGATCTCACATGCCGAAACACAAAGGAATCCGGTTAGAGACGAATAGTGGCGAATAGGATTGATTATGACCGGAATCAGCCGATGTGCTTGTGAAACATATACCCAAAAAAGGCAGAGCCGAAACGCCTCCCTTGATGGGAGGGCGTTTCGGCTCGCAGCGGGCTCAGTTTGCGGGGTTGTTGATCCAGTCAGAGATCGTAGCGACAGCCTCTTTCTCCATTCCGATGAACCCGTGCCAGTGTTGCCCAGCGCACACGTCGCCAGTTGGGTTTGCCCCGCCATCAACAAAGATTAATTTCTTGACCGGTGCATTGCGGAACCCCTTGAAGGCGGCAGGCACCTCGTCCGGTCGGCAATGAATGCAGGCATCCTTGCTGTGGTGGAACACCAGCACCGGAACCTTAATCGCCGCCAAGTCTTGCTTTGGCACCGCACCGGCTTTCTTGTAGTTGACCACGCTGGAAGTCAACACCAGTCCGGCAATGTCACCCTGTGCATGGATGGCGGTCGCGGCGGCGGAGATCGTGCCCCGGCTGGTGCCGACAATCCAGAGCGCCGCGCCGCTCTGGGTTTTCACGAAGTCCAGCACCTTGCGCACGTCGGCCATGTGGGTATCGCTGATGCGGTCGGCGTAATCCAGGTCTTCCGAATCGCTGGGCCTGCCAAAAATCGCCACGTTGAACCCATTGGCAGTGAAGTACGGAGCAGACCGCACCAGGAAGTTGTTGCTGGTCGGCTTGCCATCTTCAACCTTGCCGAACCCACCGCCGCCGCCCGGAAACAAGAACACGGTGGCTTTGGCTCCCGCCACCGGCTCCCAAAACAGCGTGGTCTTCACGTCTGGTCGGGTTGGCACCTTGAACAACGTGCCTTCTGCATGGCCAGTCAGGCTGACCAAGGCCAGCACGATGCTTATAAGCAAACTGCGAAGGCCCATGCTCATTTGAGTTCCCTCTGGCGCTCTTGATAGGCCCGGCTCAGGCACGCTGCATCGGCGCACGCATCACGGACGTTCTTGCGCCAATTGGTCTGACCTTGTTTGAAACCATCAGGATTGACGGATGCGGCAAGGGCGGTCTTGTACAGCGCCACCGTGGCGGCATCCGCCTGCGCAAGTTTGGGGTCGGCGCAGATCATCTTTTCGATCTGTGTGGTGGCCTTGGCACAGTCAAAGCTGGGGCCTTGTGGCACTGGGGCCGATGCGGCATCGCTGGGCGTGGCATCGACTGCCGCCAACTTCGCCGGAGGTGGGTCAAGTTCGGCTGCGGTCGGCGCTTGCGGGGGAGCAATCAGCGGCTTGAAGCTGGGGTAGGTCATCGGTTCACTGCTGACGATTTCCACCATGGTCAGGTTTGGCATGCCGGTGAAGTGCCAGCCACTCTCGGCCTTGCCCATGCGACCACTGCCGCTGATCTTGATGGCAATGGGTACGGGGATTTGCTGCTGCCCTGAGTTGACGGCCTCCTCTGCAGTGCCGCGCATGCTGTGCAGGCGGGTGACGACCTCCATGTTTTCGCAGGGCATGATGGCGACCATTCGACTGCGCATCTGCTGCACGCGCTCAAATGCCGCCTTCACGGCGGGATCGTCCTTGGTCTCACCAGTGACCACGCCGGAGTTGTAGCGCAAGGCTGAGTTGCGACGGGCAACCTCGTCCTCGATGTGCTCGTATTCCAGTTGCGCAGGCTTAACCTGGCTGAGCAGGAATGACCATTCGGCAAACAGCTTGGCCGCAGCCTCCTTGCCGCCTTTGATCGACACCGTGTGCGTAAATGCCACGTCGTAGAGCTTGCCGCCGACATCCGCGCCGTCAACCTTCTTCACGTCGGACAACTCAATGATGGGGCAGGCATAGACCTCGGCGAGGTCTTTCTGAATATCCGCCGTTTCAGGCTTGGATGAACACGCAGCCAATAGGCAGGCGGTTGCCGCAATGACGGCCACGTGGGTAAGCGATTTATTTTTCCGTTTGGAATGCATTTGCAATTGCCTCTTTCTGGGAGTTGGCTGATTAACTGATACGAAAGTCGAACTAGTACACGAATGGAATATAGACGAATCTCGTAGCACATGAAACGAGAACCGTCCGAGTTGGATCAGCAGTGGGGAGCAAGGCTCAGAAGAGCCCGGCTTGCGGCTGCCCTTTCTCAAAGAAAACTCGGTGTCGGCATTGGTCTTGACGAGTCCGCTGCGAATGCACGGATCAACCGATATGAAACGGGCATTCATCGGCCTGACTTGCTGACGGTGCGGAACATCGCAAGGGAACTGGGTGTGCCAGTTGCGTACTTTTACGCGGAGAGCGACGAACTTGCCGACTTGATCTATCGGCATGAACGGGCCTCGGCCTCCGTGCGGAAAAGCATCAAGAAGCTGCTGGAGGACGTTCCCGGTTTGCCAGCGGAAGCGCCGTTGAAGCACTCACCGAACAAGCCCCGCGAGTGAATCTTTCCGAAGAGCAGTCGCCACCTCTTGAATCAGGCCGTCCGGCACATCTTTGACCTGTACCGGATAGCGCAGTGCCAGAAGCCGCAGTAGGTGCAATGGCCGCTGCCGGAACCTCGCCAACAATGCCCTGAGCATCGTTTGGCGGTAAACCGAATCTGGTTCGTGATGACTTTGCAGCGCCTTGCGTAAGGTGTGCGGCCAATGTGCAACCTGAGCACTGGGCCACACCTGATCGTCCAATATGAAATTCAGCGGCGCAGCGGGATGTAGCCAGCCAAAATCTTGATCTGGGTGCTGAACCGTGATTTGCTCAAGGCGGAAGTTTTCACCGGGCGCGGCCAGTTCAATGTTACCGTCAAGATCAGCGCGATAGCTGAGTCGGAGGTTCTGACCGGACGCAAAGTTCAGCTCAATACCCCAGCCTTGTCCTTGAGCCATCCTCTGGTTGGCAGTAACACCGACATTGATGAGAATTTGGCCGATGGCGGGCTGAACAACCTTTCTCCATGGAGACCAGTGCGGAACACCAGCTTGCGTGCTTGTCGTGAGGTACTTCAAGGTCAATGCGTCCGCGCTTTCGCACACCGTAACCCGGTACCCCAGCGAAACGGAAGTGCCCGATGCCAAGCCGAACATGGTGCCTTGCTGGTGGCTCAGGTAGCGCAGCGGCGAAGTGCAGATCAACGACACAGCATTGCCACCTTCTCCAAAATCCATCGCAAGCGCAGCGGACAGCCCCCACGAAGGTGTATCGCGTTTCGGCAAGGCCTTTCCCCAAGCCTCGCAGACCTCGATTCTCGTCAGCCGCAAGCCGAGCAACGACTCAAGCTGCATCATTGCTCCCGTCCTCGCTGGTGGCTGCCACAATGGCGGTTTCGCCGATTTCCGATGCCGCCACGTTTTCACCCCATTCTTCGGCAAGCCCAGTGGCCGGGCCGTTCGATGGCGGTTCGGCAACGGCCTCGGCGTTTGCTGGCCTGTCGTCGGTGGCCGGAGTGACCTTCTTCGCAGCGGTCTTTGCCGGTTGTTTTTTCGGTTTGCTTACCTTCTTGGATTTACTGGCAACGAGAACTTCTGGTTGTGTTTCGACAGCGGCGACCTCTGCAGCAGGTGCCTTAGTGGCCTTTGACCCCTTCTTGCTCGCCGATTCGTTGCCCAGCAGGATCGGTATGAACGTGTCGAGCTTGATGCGATTCCAGTCACGGCGCACCTGTTGCTTAAGCCACCAGCCAGGGTCAAGCGCACGTTCGTCGCCATCTGCGGCACGCTCGAACACCACGAGATGCGAGTTGCCGGTTGATGGCATCTTGCGCGTTTCCAAGATCGCCACTGGCGGCAAGGCTTCGACAGTACGAACTTTTTGCTTCTTGCCGTACTTGATGCCGAAGTGATCGAGCAGCTTGAACAAGTTTTCGTCGCTGGTCGTGTGAGGGCCGTCTTTCGGATAGCCGCATTCCTTGATGGCTACGCGCAGCACGGCATCGAGCGACTTGCCCGCCACGATGGCAACGCAGGCGAGCCCGCAGTCGGTGAGGTTGGCTTGGGTGACGAGTTTGAGAGGCATGTGATCTCCATGGCAAAGCTCCGCTTCGCTAGTCGATTTGTCCGACTGGCGACTGGCACAGAAGTGAGCGAAGGGGTTGGTGATGCAGCAGGGTGCTGCGACGGTTCACGAATCGGCGCAGCCTGATCGGCACGGCCGTTCGCGCTTTTTCACGTTATTCGTCTTTGAGCCAACGGATCAAGCGCCATATAACTTTGGCGGACAGTCGATCCAGAGCGCGGCTTGACTCAGAAATGCGAGGAAGGTCTGACAGACAAACTCCGATTCGCTACCATCGGTTCAGCACATACCTGAAATGGATCTGATGGACAGCGCACGCGACAAGTACTCTCGGGAAATCATCGACGCCGAACAGCTTTGGGACATGGAAGTCGTGGACAAGGAGGGCTACGAATGCCCCGGCTGCGGCATTCAGGTTTTCCCCGCATCGTTCAAGAGGCACATCAACAAGCGCAGGCCGTACTTCACGCCCATGGACAATAAGCATGTCCAGCCGTGCGGCGTTGATGGCCTCGAAAAACTGGTGCGCAAAGCCAAGCACGAACGCATTGGAAGACCTGACGGTTTCCCCGTGCCTTTTCCGAACAAACTTGTCCTGACAGACACGCGGCCGGTCACAGCAACCACCGCTGGGCCGCTTGGTGCTGCAACCGACCCACGCCCTAGCACACGCCCAAACAGTGCCCGCAACGACAGCTATCACGGCCACACGGTCAAGACGATCAGGCCAATCTGTCGTGTCTTCATGGAATACCCGCATGACCGAGACCATCTGGAACTCGGAATCCCTGGCTGTCCCGGCGCGACCTACTCCACTGTTTTCAGCAAACTCAGCTATTTCGGCATCCGCCCCTTGTCCGTGCCAACACGACTGTTCTACGCCGCACTGCGGTGGAACACTCCGAGCAACAACGAGGACCACATCGAATGGCAGCTTGATGCGGGGACTTGGACGAAGGGAGAGAAGCGGCCGAGCCAGTTCTACCGCGTGCGCATTGCTTGGGCGAGCTGGACTGAGCATCAACGCGAGACTTTGCGGCACGAAATCGAGATCGCCCAAGACGAGGTCAAGGGGAAGTCTGACCAGCCTGAAAAGGCATGGCTGTTCTTCGTCGGCACACAAGATGCAGACGACCCCGGTTTACTGGTGGCGGAACGCTACCAGTTCGTGTGCTGTCGGGTTGGTGAGATGGTCTGGCCGCAACGCTGAAAACACGCGACTTTGCCCCGAAGGGCTTCCCTTCATCCTGAGTTCCTTGCTACAATCGAAAACTGCTTCAGAAATGACGCTGATGCAACGCCGATGTAGCTCAGTTGGTAGAGCAACTCACTCGTAACGAGTAGGTCACCAGTTCGATTCCGGTCATCGGCACCAACTCTAAAAGAGGCTTCCAGTTCACTGGAAGCCTCTTTTTCTTTGGGCGGTGGAATCGGCGCTGCACGCTTGCCTGTCGCATCATCCTCAGCATCGCCCACCCCGAAAATTTCGCATGTTGGGCGAGGTCTCACGGCTATTTTGTGCTGTTCGTTTAGTCAAACCGATGGAGGACACATGGACAACACACGCAACGCCGAACTTGACCAAGTACTCGACACGCTGTACCTTGATGCGGCAGTCGCCATTGAATGGAAGACTGCCTGCCGGTGGTTCAACGAGCAGCCTCTTAACCAGGGCAGCTATCGCCAGATCATGCACAGATGGGCAGAGCGTTGCCGCTCGATCTACAGACACCATGAAGTACCAGAACTGCGAATGATCCTTGGTCGAGAAAAGTTGACGCTGCTCCGCGACACCTTCCTTGACGAGAGCCCGGTCGTCAACCTCGCGGACTTCGCCTGAGCTGCACAAACATGCACATCTCGTCTACCGATTGATCTGCCGCGTAGCCCCGTGGCACACTGATGGCACAGCGACTATGAAATTCTGCGATAATCGAGGATACAAAATTTCTTCGCAGAAGCTGGAAGTTGTTGATTTCATTGATCCGGGAGTATCCTGGATCGTTGCCCTCTACCCATCGGAACTGATTCGTAATGCGAAGGTCACCAGTTCGATTCCGGTCATCGGCACCAGCAGAAACAAGGGCTTGCAGAAATGCAGGCCCTTTTCTTTATCCGCATATAGACCATTTTGAACGGCGAAGATGGAGTGCTTGCATGACCCCTGCCACTGAACAGATTTTCTCCCACGCCATACGGCTGCCACAAGTCCCGCAGGTCATGCAGGAAGTCGTCAACAGCTTGCGAAATGAGGATATTTCCGTGTCGCAATTGGCCGACCTGGTGGGAAAAGACCAGGTTATTGCCGCCAAGGTACTGCGCCTCGCCAACTCCAGCTATTACGGTGCCCGACACAATGTCGCAAGCATCGGCGATGCCGTGCAACTGATCGGCCTGAACGCCTTTCGCAATCTGGTAATCGCAAGCTCCTTGATTGGAGCCTTCCCCAAGGTCGAAGGATTCGATTTGCCGGCCTTCTGGCGCAGCAGCATGCTTGTGGCCAACCTGGCTCACATTATTGGGCGCGATCTGGATGTCGACCGCGCAAC
This sequence comes from Sulfurimicrobium lacus, assembly GCF_011764585.1. Taxonomy (GTDB): domain Bacteria; phylum Pseudomonadota; class Gammaproteobacteria; order Burkholderiales; family Sulfuricellaceae; genus Sulfurimicrobium; species Sulfurimicrobium lacus. The sequence goes on along the minus strand of NZ_AP022853.1, from coordinate 1,302,502 downwards.
GCTTTTCTCGGCCGGTTTGATGCACGGGATCGGCCAGTTGCTGATCTACCTTTGTTTACCGGATTCAGCGAGGAATTTGGCGGAAGCCTGCAAGGGGAAGCCCCTGAAAGAGCTACGCGCCATCGAGCAACACCATTTCGGAATGAATCATTTCGAAGTAGGCATGGAACTCGCGCGGCGATGGAATTTCCCCGAGAGCATCCAGTTTGCTATCGGTCACTATGACGAAGCGGCCAATGACGAGCTGCCGGCACAGATCGTTCACGCCGGCGTAAAAATTGCCCATGGCATCCAGATGGGTTCAACCTTCAGCGAAATGCTGAACACACTGCCGCCGGATTTGGCGGAGCGCCTGGGAATCGACCACGACTGGCTCGAGGAACAGGGTGATGTTTTTGACGCGCTCATCGATGAAGCGGCATCCCTTTCCTGAGAGCGCCACAGCCTATACCACCGGAGCGTATTTCCTCCACTTCGCAACACGAACACCATGACATCCGCCCTATGACGCGAGTGAGAGGGACATGTGGACGTGCGGGATACCCGCATCCATGAACTCTTCTCCCTCCCGAACAAAGCCCAGGCGCTCGTAAAACGCCGTGATGTAGGTTTGTGAATCGAGGGCCACGGACTCCAGTTCCAGGGAACGGCAATACGCCAGCGCCTTTTCCATCATCGCGGCGCCGACGCCCTGGCGCCGGTATTCGCGCGCCACTGCGACGCGGCCAATTTTTCCGACGTTGCCCTTGACGACAATCCGCATGACCCCGACACAGTTCCGATCGCCGTCCTGCACCAGCAGGTGGTGAGCCGTATCGTCGAGCGCATCGACTTCCAGGTCCTCCGGCACCTTTTGCTCCACCACGAAGACCTCATATCGCAGGCCTATGGCGGGCTGCCATAGCGGGGACGGCAGCTGGAAGAAGCGAAAACTCAGGTTCATGCCAAGCCATCCGCTATCGATTTCACGGCAAAATTTCCACCGGAACGATGACTCGGGTTTATCATTTCGAACTTCATCTCTTAATCAGTCCCACCCAGCATTAAGGTACCCGTTCATGCCATCTTCCACCGCGATCACCGACGTCGAACTCAAGCAGCTTGAAAGCGCGCTGGCGTCTCCTGTTTTCAAGGGTAAGGCGCTTTCGCTAGACCGTCTACAGGGATTTCTCTGCGCCGTGGTGAGTTCTCCCGACACCATTTCGCCCGGCAAATGGCTTCCGGATGCAATCGGCACCAAGCCGGAATATGCGTCCACGGAACAGGCGCAGGAAATCATGGGCTTGCTGATACGGTTTTATAACGACGTGGCAAATGCGCTTTTTGCCGGGCAGCCCCTCAAGCTGATTTTGAAGCCGCGTTCCGCTACCGACTCGCAGCCGGACTACCAGGCCTGGTGCGAAGGTTACATTCTGGGCTGGGCGCTCTCGACGCAGGAGTGGCTGCGCCCCGGGAACGAAGCGCTGAAGAAACTGACCTTTCCCATCCTGTTCCTCTCCGGGGCCTTCCGCGAAGACGTTCAATCCAAGGGGAAAACCTACATCGCCGACGAAGAAGACCTGAAGATGCAGCAGGAATGCGCCGACACCCTCCCCGGCGCGGTTGCGTCAATCTACAATTTCTTCCTGTCCCGGCGAAACCCCGCTCCCGCACCGGTTAAGCGGGAAACGCCCAAGGTCGGCCGCAACGAACTCTGCCCCTGCGGCAGCGGGAAGAAATTCAAGCAGTGCTGCGGCGGCCAGAAGATCCTGCACTGAGCTGCCCGGACGGGATTGGCGCGCCCTCGGATAAGGCTTGCTTCGTTTGACCGTATGCGTAAAACTCCGGACATCGAATAACGAAACGACTAACGATGCGAGCAATCAGATTCAGTCTTGTTTTCTTCTGCGCGATTTGGACCACCGGCGTTTTCGCCGCAAGCACAATCGGCTTCGGCTTGTCGCAAAAATACTGCCTGGGAAAAATCTGCCTGGGCGATCCGGCCGCCGATCACCCCGAACTGAACGCCAAAGCCATCTTTGCCGACATCAAACAGGTTTCGATCCCCACCTGCTACAGCTCGACCTTTTCCGCCCCGCTCTACACCTTTCCGGACGGCTCGCTGGGGGAATTCATCATTCAGAACGACCCGGCCAACCTGGATGCCAAGGCTGAACGGTATTACCGCGTGCAATCCATCCGTATCCGCTTCAACCCGCCGCTCGCCCAGGATGTCGCCAGGAAACTGGAACAAGACATCGTCAAGCGCTACCGCATGAAGAAAACCAGTTACGGCACCTTCATCCTCCAGGATGGGAAGCGCAGAATCTATTTCACCGACAACGGCTCCACGACTTTCAGCATGCACGTGACGGGCATAGATGGCAGCGAATACGCCGCGCAGCCCGGTTGCACCCGCGAAGCCCCCAGACTTTAACGCCCCCGTTTCGGGCGCGTTTATTGCTTGCTAATCAAGCATCCCCTCCAGGGGCAAGGCATCGCCAGATGCCTCGTAACCGAATGGAGCAAGTAGCATGAACATCTCTCCCGCCTCTATCGCTTTAAACCTCGCGACCTTCCGTTCGCAAGCCCTGGGCACGCTCATGAGCTCGGCCCCCGATTCCGGAAAGGACGCCTTTGCTGCGCTGATGAACCAATTTTCAACCGCAAACGATGTTTCGACCGACCCCTTGTCCTGGCTGGCCGCGAACGGCAGCGTGGCCGGGGTCGCGGCGCCGGGCCGTAACATGGCGCTGGTCGACCCGGAATCGGCCTTCCGGATGATGAGCGTCATCAACCAGGCCGATGTCGACTACAAGGCCCGGTTCGCGGAACTGAGCGAGATGAAAGCCTACGTCGCGCAGATGCAGGATGCCGGCCAGAGCCTGGGCAACATCACGCCAGCCACCGGCAACGACAGCATCGCGTCCCAGTTGCAGGGCTTCGTCGCGCAGTACAACGGCTGGGTTCAGCGTTTCGACCCCGACATGCAGAATGGCGGAATACTCGCCGGCACCCAGGCGGCACAGGTTTCCCGCTACGAGCTGGGGCAGAGCATCGCGAATATTTTCAATGGCGCCAAGGACGGCGTGCACGGCCTGCGAGACCTGGGCGTCAGCATCGACCGCAATACCGGGCTGGCCACGCTGGACACCGCCAAGCTTGATGCGATCCTGGCGGGCAACAAACAGGGTGCCGTGGACGCACTGCAGGAATTCAGTGCAAATTTTGCCAAATCGGCAAATTTGCTCAACTCGGGCGGCAATTTTATCCCTAACCAGCTCGACAACCTCAACAGGGCCATCCACTACATTGCCGACAACGAATCGTCCCTGCAGGCGGAGTTCGGTTCCGGCGACGCGCCCAAGGCCACCGGCCTGGTCGCGCAGGCACTGGCTGCTTATAACCGGACTTACGCCATTTAACCCGCGCAATCCATTGGCGCAGTTACCGAGGGCGGCAAGCGGCATCCTGATGCTCACGCTTGCCGCGCCCGCTTTTGCGCAGCAAATTGCCTTGCATATCGAGGACATCGCCGCGCCCACCTTCCAGGCAAGCGGCATATCCGCCGAGCTGGAAAGCAGCCGTTTTACCGCGACGATCAAGCAGCTATCTGTCCAGGGGCATGACTGGAAAAACGTACGCCTGACCTGCCCCGCAATCATCCTCGAACGCGACACCATCGCCTGCACGCAAGGCACCCTGACCGAGGAGCAGAGCTGGCCGGTGCGTTTTAGTTACGCGCCCGGCGCAAAACAGCTGATGCTGGATCTTTCCCTCCCCGCCAGGGAACATTGGCATGTCGAGGCACGCTGGGGAAAGCGCTGGGACATCGCGGCCAACATCGACAACGGCAAGGCCGCCCATTTCAGAACCTGGCTGCCGCAGGACATGCCCGCCCCGAGCGCCGGAGTCATCAACGGCAAGCTGAACTTTTCCGGCAGCGATACGAATTTGCTCGCCGCCGATATGGATTTGCGCCTGGCCGGTATTGCTTTCAGCGACACCAGTGGCCTTCATGCCGGCGAGAAAATCAGCGGAAAAGTCCGACTCACAGCCCATCCAGTAAACCGGGAACTCGTTTGGCAGGGGGAAGCGCTTTGGGATCAGGGCGAAATCTACTGGGACCCGCTCTACCTGACCGGCGGGGCTCGCCTTTCGGCGCGCGGGCGTCTCGACCCGCAGCGGGTCACGCTGGCACAAGCCTCCCTGCACTGGCCCGCCATCGGCGATATCAGCGCCAGCGGCAGCTGGGACAGGACCAGTCGTTCGCTGAGCGCCTCAAGTTTCCAGGGTACACAACTGGCGCTCGACCCGTTATATCGCAGTTTCGCGCTGCCCTTCCTGGGGAAAACCGCTCTGGCCAAGTCTGCCGCAAGCGGCAAGATGGATATTGCCGGCCGCTTCGCCGAAGGGAAAATTCAGTCGCTCGATTTGACCCTCGACCACGCCGCGCTGCAGGACAAGGACGGCCGCTTCGCCTTGCGCGACGTTCATCTCAAACTACCGTGGCGCGCACAGGCGGCCACCTCCGCCGATTTCGGCGTAGGCGGCGGCCAGGTCCTGTCTCTGCCGCTGGGCGGCTTCACCGCCGCCATTCAGATGCAGGACAAGAAATTCAGCACCCCCCGGCTGGACATCCCGCTGCTGGGCGGCGCGCTGGGTATCGAAAATTTCCAGGCCACCTCGTCGCCACAGGGCTGGCGGTGGGAATTCGAAGGCGGACTCACGCCCGTTTCCATGGAACAGCTTTCCGCCGCCCTGCACTGGCCGAAGATGCACGGCACGCTGGCCGGGGTGGTGCCACGCGTACGCTACGACGCGGGCAAACTGACACTGGACGGCGCGTTACTGATCAAGGCTTTCGACGGCACGGCAGTCATCCAGGACCTGGCGCTGCTCGACGCGCTGGGCCCCGCGCCGCGCCTGCAGGCGAATATCGACATGCGCAATCTCGATCTCGACCTGCTCACGCGCACTTTCTCCTTCGGCAGCATGCAGGGCCGCATCGACGTTTCGGTCAAGGGCCTGGAGCTGTCCAACTGGAAACCGGTGGCGTTCGATGGCTCGGTACGCAGCAGTCCCGGCGACTACCCGCGCAAGATCTCGCAGCGGGCGGTGCAGAACATTTCCTCGCTCGGCGGGGCGGGGGCGGCGGCAGCGATTCAGCGCAGCTTCCTGGGCATTTTCGAGCAGTTCGGCTACAGCCAGCTCGGCCTGTCCTGCGTCCTGAAAAACGGCGTCTGCCATATGGGCGGCATCGCCCCTGCGCCCAACGGCTACATCATCGTCAAGGGCGGCGGCATACCGGCGATTACGGTAATCGGTTACAATCCCAGCGTCAGTTGGGACGAGCTGATCACCCGCCTGCAACGGGTGACACAAGGCAATTCCACACCGGTGGTGCAATAGCGAGGAAACCATGAAAACGACAACTTTGGCTCTAGCCCTGCTGCTGGGCAGCGTGGCGACAGGATGCGTCACCATCAACATCTACTTCCCTGCTGCTGCCGCGGAAAAAGCCGCGGACAAGATCATCGACGAAGTCTGGCAACTGAAACAGGGAACCAAGCCCCAGGCGAACCAGCCCCAAGGAGAAACCAAATGAACGTCATCCTGCGCTTTTTTTCATTGTTATTTCTCGCCGCTTTGTCCTGGGCGCCGCTGGCACATGCCGCGGCCGACCTGGAAATCAACACGCCCGCCATCTCCAGCCTGAAACAGGGCATGCAGCAGCGCCATGGCGATCTGGCCGGATTTTACGCCAGCGGCGCGGTCGGCCTGACGCAGGACGGGCTGGTCGCGGTGCGCGACCCGGCTGCCGCGCCCCTGGCGCAACGGCAGGCGATGAATTCGCTGGTGGCTGCTGAGAACCAGGATCGTCAGGCGCTGTATCGCGAAATTTCCCGCGCCAACGGCCACCCGGAATGGGAAAGCGAAGTGCGCTCCACCTTCGCCCAGCGCTGGATCAGCAAGGCGGCGCCGGGATGGTGGTACCAGGGCCCGGGCGGCGCCTGGACCAAGAAGTAAGCCCAACCCAATACAGGTAAAGGCGTAACACACTGCACCACTTCGGCATTCGGTGGGTTACGGCCTGCGGCCTAACCCACCCTACGAAAATTTTCTCAAATGACCCCTACCCTCGTTTTCGACATCGAAACCGTACCTGACGTTGCCGGGCTACGCACGCTTCACGGCCTGAGCGAGGACATGACCGACACCCAGGTCGCCGAAATGGCCTTCCAGCAGCGCCGCCAGTCCACCGGCAGCGATTTCCTGCAGCTTCACCTGCAACGCGTGGTCGCCATCTCCTGCGCCCTGCGCGAGCGCGACAGCTTCCGCACCTGGACGCTCGGCAACCCGGAAGACAGCGAAGCCGAGATCATCCGGCGCTTCTTCGAAGGTATCGAGAAATACACCCCGCAGCTGGTATCGTGGAACGGCGGCGGTTTCGACCTGCCGGTGCTGCACTACCGCGCCATGATCCACGGCATCCAGGCGCCGCGCTACTGGGACATGGGCGAGGACGACCGCGAATTCAAGTGGAACAACTACATCAGCCGCTACCACACACGCCACCTCGACCTGATGGACCTGATCGCGCTCTACCAGCCGCGCGCCAACGCCCCGCTCGACCAGATCGCGCAGCTGTGCGGCTTCCCCGGCAAGCTGGGCATGGACGGCTCCAAGGTGTGGGACGCGTTCCAGGGCGGCGAGATCGTTGCCATCCGCAACTACTGCGAAACCGATGTAGCCAACACCTACCTGGTATTCCTGCGTTTCCAGCTGATGCGCGGCGTGCTGACGCCGGCACAGTACCAGGACGAATGCGACCTGGTGCGCAGCCAGTTGGGCAAGATCGACGCGACCCACTGGCGCGAGTTTCTGGATGCCTGGAAGCAACCAGCCTGAATGCAATGAATTACCGCACCACATGGCTTTTTGCCGGCTGGCTTCTGGTCGTCCTGATCGGCTATTTGTCGCTCATGCCCTCGCCGCCCACGCCCCTGAGCTTTCCCCATGCCGACAAACTGGAACACCTGGTCGCCTATGCCGCGCTGACGGGCTGGTTCTGCCAGATTTATCCCGTGCGCCGGCAGCGCCTCTATCTCGCGCTCGCCGCGATTGCCTACGGCGGGGCCATCGAGCTGCTGCAAGGCTGGAGCGGCTACCGTTCCGCCGAATGGCTGGACTTGCTTGCCGACAGCCTGGGCGTCGCGCTCGGCTGGCTGCTTAACACCACTTCCCTGCAATTCCTATTGACCCGTTTTGACGCAAGATTGACATCACTCCATGACCGATAGCGTACCGTACGCCAGCATTGAATCCCTGGATCACGAAGGACGTGGCATTGCGCACGTCGAAGGCAAGGTGATCTTTATCGAGGGCGCGCTGCCCGGCGAAAAAGTCACCTATTCCGTATTCAAGAAAAAGCCCAGTTACGAAATGGCCACCATGAAGGAGGTCGTCCTTGCCAGCTTCATGCGCGTCAGCCCGAAATGTCCTCACTTCGGCGTGTGCGGCGGCTGCAGCCTGCAGCACCTGGAAGAATCCGCCCAGATGGCGGCGAAGCAGCGCGTGCTCGAGGACGACCTGTGGCATATAGGCAAGGTCAGGGCGGAGGAAATCCTCCCCGCCATCCACGGCGAAGCCTGGGGCTACCGCCAGCGCGCCAGAATCTCGGTAAAGGACATGTCGCGCCGGAAAGGCAAGGTGCTGGTGGGCTTCCACGAGAAGCGCAGCAGCTTCGTGGTCGACATGCACCGCTGCGAAGTGCTGCCGCCGCACATTTCCGCCCTGATCGAACCGCTCGGCGAACTGATTGGCAAGCTGTCCATCCGCGAACGCGTGCCGCAGATCGAGATCGCCCTGGGTCAGGACGTGAACGTGCTGGTGCTGCGCATTCTGGATCCTCTTTCGCCCGCCGACGAAACCCTGCTGAAGGATTTCGCCGACCGGCATGAGGTGCAGTTCTGGACCCAGACCAAGGGGCCGGACACGGTGCATCCGTTCTATCCCCTCGATGCGCCGGCGCTGAATTACACCCTGCCGGAGTTCGGCATCACCATGCCGTTCAAACCGACCGAATTCACCCAGGTCAACCCGGTCATCAACCGCCTGCTGGTACGCCGCGCCATCGGCCTGCTCGACCCGCAGCCCGGCGAACGCATCGCCGACCTGTTCTGCGGCCTGGGAAATTTTACCCTGCCCATCGCGCACCGCGGAGCCCACGTGGTCGGCGTGGAAGGCAGCGCCGCCCTGGTGGCGCGCGCCATAGCCAACGCCGCATACAACGGCCTAGCCGAGCGTACCGAATATCGCCAGGCCGACCTGTTTCAGGCGACAGCGCATAGCCTGGCCGCGCTGGGCCACTTCGACAAAATGCTGATCGACCCGCCTCGCGACGGCGCGGCGGAAGTGATCAAGGCGCTCGCAGGCCGGGGCCCGCGACGCATCGTTTATATTTCCTGCAACCCCTCCACCCTCGCCCGGGATGCCGCCCTGCTGGTGCATGAACAGGGCTACACGCTCAAGGCCGCCGGCGTGGCCAACATGTTCCCGCATACCGCCCACGTGGAGTCGATCGCCCTGTTCGAGAAACAAGGCTTCGCCGCATAGAACGAAAAAGGGTGGCTCGTGGCCACCCTTTTTCGTCACACCCGTCAGATATAGCCTACTCTGACTTGCGCGTTTCCACCTGCATCAGCGGCTCGGCCGCCTCCACCTTTGACGCTCTCGGGCGCGGCGCACGCGGCTTCGCTGCAGCAACCGCTTCTTCAGCAGCGGCGGCTTCCAGGCGTTGCAGACGCTCCGCCTTGGTTTCGACCTGCACCAGGCCTTCCGCGCTTTCGGTTACCGCAGCCTTTGCTGCCGGTCGGCGGCGGCGTGGCGCACGTGTACGCGCCGGTTCCGTCGCGCCTTCTTCAGCTTCGGGCGCAGCAGGCGTTTCTGCTGTTTCCACCTGTTGCAGAGCTGGGCTTTCGGCAACTACTGGCGCGGCCTGAATTTCCGCCTGAACTTGCGGACGGGGCGCTTCTTCCGCCACGGCGACAAGGGCCGCCATTACCTCAGCCTTCGGCTCAGGAACTTCGACCACGGCTGCCGGTTCGACCACGGGTGCGGCAACATCAGCGGCAACGGGCGCGATTGGCGCAACCACTTCGCTCATGACCTCCACCGCAGGAGCTGCGGTAACTGCAACTGCCTCGACTACCGCAGCAGGGGCGGCCTGTTGCTCGACTATCTGTTCCACCAGCGGTGCTGCGGTTGCCTCGACATTTTCTGATGCTTCTGCCGGTACCGCGTTTTCCGGGCGATTCTCTTCACGACGCTCGCGTTCGCGCTTGCCGCCGCGGCGGTTACGTTTGGCACGCGGCTCTGCTCCGCCTTCACCGGCCGTGATCGCCGCACCCTTCTCCGCTACTGCGACAGCCTGTTGCGGTGCGGAGCGTTCGCGTTCGGCTTTGGCAGCCAGTTCTTTCCTCAGGTCGCCACGGCCTTCACCGCGTTCTTCGTTACCTCTCTCGCCGCCCCTGCCTTCGCCGCCCCTGCCTTCGCCGCCACCGCGACGCTGCTGGCCGCCGCGACCGCCTTGGCCTTGGCCCTGACGTGGCTCGCGTGCTTCACGCGGCTCGCGCGGTTCGCGTTGCTGACGCTCCGGGCGCCGCTCGCGTTCGCGCTGCTGGCCCTGCGGCTTGGGTTTTGCCACGGGCTTTACTTCTTCTTCCTTGGCGGTCCCTAGTTTCTGCAGCCACCCCTTGATCTTGCCGAAAATGGAAGGCGTTTCCACCACCGGTTCGGCGCGCATCGGTGCAGGCGCACCCGGCGTGATGCCACGCACTGCGGCCTGCTGGCGTGGCGCCTTGGCTTCCTGTGCAGGAGTTGCAGCTTCCGCGGCTTCTGCAGGCGACTCCACCATCTGGTAGCTGGGTAGCGCACTTTCGGTGATATCTTCGTGGCGCAGGCGCACGATGGTGTAGTGCGGGGTTTCGAGATGGACATTGGGGATCAGTACCACGCTGACCTTGTGGCGCGATTCGATGCCGTAAATATCGGCGCGCTTCTCGTTCAACAGGAAAGTGGCAACATCCACCGGCACCTGGGCGTGAATGGCGGAACTGTTCTCCTTCATCGCCTCTTCCTGCAGGATGCGCAGGATGTGCAGTGCCGACGATTCGGTGCCACGGATGTGCCCGGTGCCGTGGCAACGCGGGCAGGGAATGTGGCTGGTCTCGCCGAGCGACGGCTGCAAGCGTTGGCGCGAAAGTTCGAGCAGGCCAAAACGGGAAATCTTGCCCATCTGGACGCGCGCACGGTCATGGCGCAAGGCGTCGCGCAAGCGGTTTTCCACTTCGCGCTGATTCTTCTGGCTCTCCATGTCGATGAAGTCGATCACCACCAGGCCGCCCAGATCGCGCAAGCGCAGCTGGCGGCCGATTTCGTCGGAGGCTTCAAGGTTGGTGTTGAATGCAGTCTGTTCGATGTCCGAACCGCGCGTGGCGCGGGCGGAGTTGACGTCGACCGACACCAGCGCCTCGGTATGGTCGATCACGATGGCGCCGCCGGAGGGCAGGGAGACTTCGCGCGAGAACGCGGTTTCGATCTGGTGCTCGATCTGGAAGCGCGAAAACAGCGGCACGTCGTCGGTGTAAAGCTTCACCTTGCCCACGTTGTTGGGCATGACGTGGCTCATGAACTGCATGGCCTGTTCGTAAACTTCCGTGGTATCGATGAGAATCTCGCCGATATCGGGCTGGAAATAGTCGCGGATGGCTCGGATCACCAGGCTGCCTTCCTGATAAATGAGGAAAGCGCCGCTCTGCAGGGTGGAAGCGCTTTCGATGGCGCGCCACAGTTGCAGCAGGTAGTTGAGGTCCCACTGCAGTTCTTCGAGGGTGCGGCCGATGCCGGCGGTACGGGCGATGATGCTCATGCCGGCTGGCACGTCGAGTTGCGCCATGGTTTCGCGCAGTTCGTCGCGGTCTTCGCCTTCGATGCGGCGCGAAACGCCGCCGCCGCGCGGGTTGTTAGGCATCAGGACGAGATAGCGGCCGGCCAGACTGATGAAGGTGGTGAGCGCGGCACCTTTGTTGCCGCGTTCGTCCTTCTCCACCTGGACGATGAGTTCCTGGCCTTCCTTCAGCGCATCCTGGATGCGCGCCTTGGAAACTTCGACGCCTTCCGGCAGGTTGAAGAAACTGCGCGCGACTTCCTTGAACGGCAAGAAACCGTGACGGTCCGTGCCATAGTCGATGAAAGCCGCTTCCAGGGAAGGTTCGATGCGGGTGATGACACCCTTGTAGATGTTGCTCTTGCGTTGTTCCTTACCGGCTGATTCGATGTCGAGGTCGATCAGTTTCTGACCGTCGACAATCGCTACGCGCAACTCCTCAGCCTGAGTTGCGTTGAACAGCATACGTTTCATTGTTTATTTCCCCCGCGCTCTCCACGGGGCAAAACAACCCACCCTGCCCACTTTGTTGAAGCGCGCAGGGCTGCAAAGTTATTTCTATCGAATCATCTGTTTATGATTTTCAGTCAACTTCAAAATCGGGTTGTTCATTAAATTTTGTCGTTCTGCACCAGAACCTGAGCACCGGCACGACGCGTTTCTTACGCCATCGAATGCCGGGCCTTAAACCAAATACATTCAGGAGCCCAAGTAAAATCGGACTCCATCCCCACTGCGCCCTGGCTTGCTGAACAAGCCATACGGAGCGTCCTATGCGGGGCGTATCGTTCGGGCAGAACTTGAAAATATCGCCTGTTAAGAGCGCGCAAATACGACTATCGCTACTTATAAATGGTGAGCGTTATAACCAGTGCCAGCCAGGCTTCCTAGTGATTGAAACACTGGCCGTTTTGTAACTGAAACCGTGTTGTTGCCGAACGATAGGAGTTCCCATCGCAGCACAACCCGGCTAGTATAAGCAAAATGAATGAATTGGGCAAAAATTCCGTCGCCATGCTCACCATCGACGAGGGCAGCGAAGGACAGCGCATCGACAACTACCTGCTGAAGCTGCTAAAAGGCGTCCCCAAGAGCCATATTTACCGCATTCTGCGCAAGGGCGAAGTCCGTGCCAACAAGAAGCGCGTCGATGCCACTTACCGTCTGGTGCTGGGTGATATCGTGCGCGTCCCCCCAGTGCAGACCGCCCGGCGCGAGCCCGTCAATGTCCAGCCGGTCACCGCGAAACTGTCGCACTGCACCATTTTCGAAGACAATGCCCTGCTGGTCATCAACAAGCCCTCGGGCATGGCGGTGCACGGCGGCAGCGGCATCAGCCGCGGTGTGATCGAGCAACTGCGCCTGGAACGGCCCGAGCTGAAATTCCTCGAACTGGCCCACCGCCTCGACCGCGAAACTTCGGGCGTGCTGCTGCTGGCAAAGAAGCGCAGCGCGCTGGTCAAACTGCATGAAGCCATGCGTGAAGGCGGCCGCACCAGCGAAGGGGGAATGGACAAGTTCTATTTCGCCTTGGTGAAGGGCAACTGGCCCGACGAGCGGCGCCATGTGAAGCTCCCCTTGTTCAAGTACTTGACCGCTGAAGGTGAGCGCCGCGTCAGCGTGCGCGAAGACGGCCAGGCATCGCACACCATATTTTCGCTGAAACAGAAGTGGGACGGGTTCACCCTGCTCGAAGCCGAGCTCAAAACCGGGCGCACTCACCAGATCCGCGTCCACCTCTCGCACCTCGGGTTTCCCATCGCCGGCGACGACAAATACGGCGACTTCCCCTGGAACAAGGAATTGCAGCGGCGGGGCTTGAAACGCATGTTTCTGCATGCACATAAGGCCGTTATCCGGCACCCGGCGACAGGCGAAACGCTGACCCTGGTCGCGCCGCTGCCGCCGGAACTGGAGCGCTTCCTGCATTCACTGGAAAAACCTGAAAATGCCCAAACAATTTGATCTCCTGGTGTTCGACTGGGACGGCACGCTGATGGACTCGGCGGCTGCCATCGTGGCCTCGATCCAGGCCGCCAGCCGCGACATCGGCGTGGACGAACCCAGCGATGCAGCAGCGCGCCATATCATCGGCCTGGGGCTGAACGAGGCGATCGCCGCCCTGTTTCCCGATCTGGCGCAGGCCGATTACCTCAGGCTGGCGGAACGCTACCGCGTCCACTTCATGGCCCAGGATGCCGAAATTCCGCTGTTCGCGGGTGCCGACGAGACGATACGCGAATTGCACGAGGCCGGGTTCCTGCTGGCGGTCGCCACCGGGAAAGGCCGCCGCGGCCTCGACCGGGTACTCGACCACACCGGTCTGCGACCTTATTTTCACGCCACGCGCTGCGCTGACGAGAGTTTCTCCAAACCCCACCCGCAAATGCTGCTCGAATTGATGGAACGCCTGGGCGCCACGCCTGATAAAACCCTCATGATAGGCGACACTAGTCACGACCTGCAGATGGCGCAAAATGCCGGCGTACCCAGCCTGGGAGCCGGTTACGGCGCGCACCCCAGGGAAGGATTGCTGGAATTCTCCCCGCTCGCCTGCGCCGACAGTTTCACCGAATTGCGAACATGGCTGCGCGAACATGCCTGAGTGTAAAAAAGGCTGCATTCATATCAATGCAACTCAGGTAAAATAAGCTCCCTTAAAAATCCCGCCCCGAGAGAATACGAAACGATGTCCGAACCCGACAACTGGGAACGCAAGACCCTGGAGAAACTGGCCTTTTCCGCGCTGCAGGAACAACGCCGCGGGCGTCATTGGAGTATCTTCTTCAAACTGCTGACCTTCATCTACCTGTTTGCACTGCTGGTGATCGCCATGGGCTGGCTGGACCACGGCGAAATGACAAGCAGCGGCAAGCATACCGCCATCGTGGAAATGCGCGGCGTGATCGGCAGCGGCGCGGATACCGACGCAGAACGCGTGATAAGCGGATTGCAGGCCGCATTCAAGGACAAGAACACCAAGGGCGTCATCCTGCATATCAACAGCCCCGGCGGCAGCCCGGTTCAGGCGGGTTACATCAACGACGAAATGCGCCGCCTCAAAGTCAAATACCCCAACATCCCGCTCTACGCGGTGGTGGAAGACATCTGCGCCTCCGGCGGTTACTACGTCGCGGCCGCCGCAGATAAAATCTACGTAGACAAGGCCAGCATCGTCGGCTCGATCGGCGTCATCATGGACAGCTTCGGTTTCACCGGCACGATGGCAAAACTGGGAGTCGAGCGCCGCGTGCTGACGGCGGGCGAAAACAAGGCTTTCCTCGACCCATTCTCGCCTGCCAACCCCAAACAGGAAGAATTCGCCAAGACAATGCTGGAAGAAATCCATCAGCAATTTATCCAGGTCGTACGCCAGGGGCGCGGCAAGCGCCTCAAGGAAACGCCGGAAATGTTCAGCGGCCTGGTATGGAGCGGCGAGAAGAGCATCCAGCTGGGCCTGGCAGACGGTCTCGGCAGTGCCGAATATGTGGCGCGCGAAATCGTCAAGGCTGAAGACATGGTGGATTACACGCCACAGGAAGGGTTGGCCGAACGCGTTGCCAAGCGCTTCGGCGCTGCCACGGCAAAAAGCTGGCTGGCCCCGCTTTCGCTCAGCAATTTAAGTTTGCGTTAATTTTCATCCCTTCCCTTTCCAGGGGGAAGGTAGGCTGGGGGTGGGTATCCCCGTGATTTGCAAACCATCCCCACCCCGGCCCTCCCCTTGATAGGGAGGGAGAGAAGATTCCAAGGAGATATTGTGCGATTCCGTTTCCCCGTCGTCATCATTGACGAAGATTTCCGTTCCGAAAACGCCAGCGGCATCGGCATCCGCGTGCTGGTCAAAGCCATCGAGGAAGAAGGCCTGGAGGTGCTGGGCGCCACCAGTTACGGCGACCTGTCCTCGTTCGCCCAGCAGCAGAGCCGGGCTTCCACGTTCATCCTGTCCATCGACGACGAAGAATTCTCCACACCCGATCTGGCCGAGCATGCAGTTGAACAGATACGCGCCTTTGTCGTGGAAATCCGCCGCCGCAACGCCGAAATCCCGATTTTCCTTTACGGCGAAACCCGCACCTCGCGCCACATCCCCAATGACGTGCTGAAAGAACTGCACGGTTTCATCCACATGTTCGAGGACACCCCGGAGTTCATCGCCCGCTACGTGGCACGTGAAGCGCGCGACTACCTGGACACCCTGGCGCCGCCTTTCTTCCGCGCCCTCACGCATTACGCTGCCGATGGCTCCTATTCGTGGCACTGCCCCGGCCATTCCGGCGGCGTCGCCTTTCTCAAGAGCCCGGTGGGTCAGATGTTCCACCAGTTCTTCGGCGAGAACATGCTGCGCGCCGACGTGTGCAACGCGGTGGACGAACTGGGCCAGTTGCTCGACCACACCGGCCCGGTCGCAGCCAGCGAACGCAACGCCGCGCGGATTTTCAACGCCGACCACCTGTTTTTCGTCACCAACGGCACCTCCACCTCGAACAAGATGGTGTGGCACTCCACGGTCGCGCCCGGCGACGTGGTGGTAGTGGACCGCAACTGCCACAAGTCCATTCTCCACGCCATCATCATGACCGGCGCGGTGCCGGTGTTCCTGACGCCGACCCGCAATCATTACGGCATCATCGGCCCGATCCCGCTGGAGGAATTCGCGCCGGAGAACATCCGCAAGAAAATCGAGGCCAACCCGTTTGCCCGCGGCGTCAAAACCAAGCCGCGCGTGCTCACCCTCACCCAGAGCACCTACGACGGCATTCTCTACAACGTTGAAACCCTCAAGACCTTGCTGGACGGCGAGATCGACACGCTGCACTTCGACGAAGCCTGGCTGCCGCACGCCACTTTCCACGATTTCTACTCCGGCATGCACGCCATCGGCAAGGACCGCCCGCGCTGCAAGAACTCGATGCTGTTTTCCACCCAGTCCACGCACAAGCTGCTGGCCGGCCTGTCGCAGGCATCGCAGATCCTGATTCAGGAATCGGAAACGCGCAAACTGGACCGCGATATTTTCAACGAAGCCTACCTGATGCACACCTCCACCAGCCCGCAGTACGCCATCATCGCCTCGTGCGACGTGGCCGCGGCAATGATGGAGCCGCCCGGCGGCACGGCGCTGGTGGAAGAATCCATCCTCGAAGCCCTGGATTTCCGCCGCGCCATGCGCAAGGTGGATGAAGAATTCGGCGATTCCTGGTGGTTCAAGATCTGGGGGCCGGAGCATCTCGCCGAGGAAGGCATTGGCGAGCGCGACGACTGGATGCTGCGTGCCGGCGAGCGCTGGCACGGCTTCGGCAACCTTGCCCCGGGCTTCAACATGCTCGACCCGATCAAATCCACCGTCATCACCCCGGGACTGGATGTGGACGGCGACTTTGCGGATTCCGGCATTCCCGCCGCCATCGTCACCAAATACCTGTCCGAGCATGGCGTGATCGTCGAAAAGACCAGCCTGTACTCGTTCTTCATCATGTTCACCATCGGCATCACCAAGGGCCGCTGGAACACCATGCTCACCGCGCTGCAGCAGTTCAAGGACGAATACGACCGCAACCAGCCGCTATGGCGCGTGCTGCCGGAATTCGTCGCCAAGCACCCGCGCTACGAGCGCATGGGTCTGAAGGATCTCAGCGACAGCATCCACGGCATCTACAAGGCCAACGACGTGGCGCGGCTCACCACCGAAATGTACCTCTCCGACATGGTGCCGGCCATGAAACCGACAGACGCCTTCGCCAAAATGGCGCACCGCGAAATCGACCGGGTCGAGATCGACGACCTCATGGGGCGGGTCACCAGCGTGTTGTTGACGCCCTACCCCCCCGGCATCCCGCTCCTCATCCCCGGCGAGCGCTTCAACGAAACCATCGTCCGCTACCTGAAATTCGCGCGCGACTTCAACGAACGCTTCCCCGGCTTCGAGACCGACATCCATGGCCTGGTGCAGGAAGAAGTGGATGGCAAGAAGCGCTATTACGTGGATTGCGTGAGACAGGGCTAGCAGAACACATTTCAGACGAATATGTGACTCGTGGCATAACGGCAAGCCCATTTCATCTTGATGCGGCGTTGCGGCTTCTTTTGGCGCATCATTACTGGCTGATTGGGACTGCCGAGTAGATTGTGTTTTGCCGTTGACGCGGAGCGTTTAGGAAATCTGGAACCGGGGCAACCGCTCATCCCCCCGGAGCAACCACTTGTCATTTCGCGCTAACATCCCGCAAACGATTTCGTTTATGATGCATTCAATCATTATGGGGCTGAATCGAACATGACACACCGCCGCTTCACCGGATTTTCCCTGATTGAACTGCTGGTCACAGTATCGGTGCTGGGAATCCTGGTGGCCTTGGCTGCACCCAGCTTTCAATCGCTCATTCGCGCCAACCGGATCGCCAACCTGACCAATGATCTGGTTTCCGGCCTCAATCTGGCCAGATCGGAAGCGATCAAGCGCGGCACCAGGGTTACGTTATGCAAAGTTGCCGACCCGAACACCAACACCCCCGCCTGCAGTACCAGCGCCAACTGGCAAACCGGCTGGCAGGTATTCGTGGACGGCAGTACAGCCGGCACCTTCGATGGCACGGATACGCGCATAGCGGTAGGACAACCTTCAAGTAACGGCAGCGACGCGTCCATCACTCCTGACGCCGTTTTCACCAACTTCATAAGCTACGATGGCCGTGGCGCCAGCAATTCGAGCGGCAACATGGTCGTTTGCCTCGGGGGCCTTTCCCGGACCATCCGGATTAGTGCGACGGGCCGCATTCAAACCACCTCGGGGACCTGCTGATGAACCGCTCAGTATTTCTTAGACCGCGTTCCTTCCTTGCTTCCCGGCGCCAGCACGGCACCACCATGCTGGAGGTCTTGATCACTATCGTGGTCATCGCCTTCGGCTTGCTGGGGCTGGCTGGTTTGCAAGCCGTTTCGATGAAAAACAACAATCACGCCTATTATCGCAGCGTAGCCACCATGATGGCCCACGATGTAACCGAACGCATGCGCGCCAACCGTACAGCCGCACTGGGTGGCAGTTATGCCACCGCCATTGGTGTTGCAGCACCCACCCCCGCTGACGTGGCAAGTACCGACTTGAGCGAGTGGAAGAAAAGCCTCGCGGCGAACCTGCCGAGTGGCGACGCCGCCAACTCTGTGAACGGTACCGTAGCTACCATCACCATCCAGTGGGTGGAAGGCAGCAACACCACCACATTCGTAACCCAGACGGATCTCTGATCATGGCACGCAAACTCAAATACGTAGCCGCGCGACCGTCCCGAACGCGCGGTTTCACCCTGGTCGAGATGTTGATCGCCATCACGCTGGGCATGCTCCTGGTCATCGGCGTGAGCTACGCCTACCTGGGCACCAAGCAAACCTCGCGCATGCAGGCAAGCCTGGCGCGCATGCAGGAAGGGGCGCGTTTTGCTTTCGAGACCATGGCACTCGATATCCGCATGGCAGGCGCAGCAGGCTGCAGTATTGTCCCACTTCCCCCCGCACCCACCACAGTCAACTCATATGGTACAGCCTATTGGTTCAGCGACCTTTTCAACCAGCCTCTGACCGGTTACGAAAATGCGACCGCCACTGCGCCAACCACCCCGCAGAACGTCCGGACCAGCGTATCCACCCTGAGCGGCCACGCAGCCAGCGACGCACTCGCCGTGGTACTGGCGGAAGGCGGAGGCGGGATAATCATGGGGGGCAATCGCGAATACCGCGTGACAGCCTACACCCCCAATAATTTCACGGTAACACCAGCGCCTACCGCACTGACTTCGGGCGAACTCGTGGTGGCGACCAACTGCCAGACTCCGCTCCTGAGCGTTGCGACCGTCGCAGGCAATGTCATAACCACCACCGGAGCAACTGCTGCATACGGTCCAGGTTCCAGTATTTTCGGGGTAACCGGCAACCTTTTCTACATCGGCGTCAATACCGCGGGCGAACCCACCTTGTACCGGCAGCACCTGACCCAGTCCGGCGGCGCACCCGCCACCGTCGCCCAGGAACTGGTGGAAGGCGTCGAGGACATGCAGATCATGTACGGCGTGGACACCACCCCGACAGCGGACCATGTCATCGATACTTATCTCAACGCGAATGATGTGGCAGGCGCTGGTGTTCCAGGAGCGACAACCGCGGAAAAATGGCAGCGGGTGCTCAGCGTCAAAGTCAACCTACTCATGCGCTCCACCGAGGACGGCATCATAAGCGCACCCCAGGACTATCACTATCCCGACCCCGACAGTGCCGCCACAACCCCCGCCGACAGGCGCCTGCGCAGGGCATTCACCACCACCATTGCGGTGAGGAACCGTCTATGATCCCGCACAACCACGGCTTTTTAGCATCAGGCAGGACGCCGCGACGCGAGCGCGGCGTCACCCTGGTCATCGCGCTGATTTTCCTCGTCATGCTGACCTTGATCGCCGTCACAGCCGCGCAGAACAGCGGCCAGGAAGAACGCATGGCCGGCAACACGCGCCAGCGTGATCTGGCTTTCCAGGCAGCGGATGCGACTCTCAGTTATGTGGGAGCAAACCTGAGCGCCATCCTAAACATCACCGCCTGCCCAGCGCCCCTCCCTACAAAGTTTAGCACCGCCGTCACTGGCTTCCTTGCCTGGGACCCTACACGCGACAACGATGCGGCATACTGGAGCAGCTACAACTGGGCCGCTCAAAGCATCACAGCCCCATCAACTCTGGGACTCACCGTAATCCCGCTGGCGAACTGGCCTAGCTACGTGGTGGAACAACTTCCTAATTCGGCTGCCGCCGGCCCCCCCCCGGTAACCTCATGTTTTTATCGCGTGACCGTACGCGGCCAGGGAATTGACCCTAACGCGGTGGTCATCCTGCAAGCGATTTACAAATACCCCTCCTGATTTGCCCGGAACTCACTCCAAGGAGTACATCATGCAAACATCACGACTGCTAAAATTTGCCCTAGTGGCAGTATTGCTCGGCAGCCCGGTCTGGTCGGTTGCACCTGCCGGGGCAACGCTGACTTTATCGGATTACCCGCTGTTCCTGACCGGCTCGGTTGAACCGAATATCGTGCTCACCCTGGACGACTCGGGGAGTATGGCGTGGGCCTATGTTCCGGATGGACTTTTGGCGGACGCCGCGACCAAGCGCTTCAAATCGGCCTATTACAATCCCATGTATTACGACCCCACCATCGTCTACACGCCGCCACCACAATACAATGGCGGGGGCTGCACCATCGACCCCGCCACCAACCCCGCCACCTGCTATGCCAATGCAACATTCACCGCCGCTCCCATCAATGGATACGACGCAACGCGGGGCACGGTAAACCTGTCAACCAACTACAGGGCGGTGCGGGAATACAACCCGAGCAGCACCTCCCAGACATTTGCCGACTCGACCGCGACGTCGGCCTATTATTATCTTTTCTGGACGCAAGCTGGCGTGACTCTGCCCACCAACTGCACCGCGACCGTGGCCGACCAGAAAGCCGATGACGATTGCTACGTGCTGCGCACGGTCGGCGCCACGAATGACATCGCTTCCGGCACGGCGACACAGAAAAAGCAGAATTTCGCCAACTGGTACTCTTATTACCGCACCCGCAACCTGGCCACTGTCAGCGGCACCTTGCGGGCATTCGCCGGGCTCGGCAACAACGTGCGCGTGGCCTGGCAGAACCTGCACACCTGTACCAGTCTGTCCACCGCCAGCCCCTTTTCCGCCACCTGCCACGGCTGGACTGCGACGAATTACGACAACCGCATCAAGACCTTCAGCGGCACCCACAAGTCCGATTTCTTCAGCTGGGCAGCCCGCCTCCCCGCCAGCGGTGGAACACCGATGCGCAGCACCATGCAACGGGCTGGTGAATATTACAAGGCCACCGGCGTCAACAGCGCCTATGCCGAAGACCCGACTGTCACTGATGGCACCAACTATACCTGCCGGCAAAATTACCACATCATGTTCACCGACGGCTTATGGAATGGAGACGACAACGTCAATTTCGGCGGCAACGTGGATTCCACGGCCAAGACCCTGCCGGACGGAACGGCTTACACGCCTATTTACCCTTACAAGAACACCACGACTCTCCCCTCGACCAATTACACCTACACCTGCAGAGTGTTTTTTGATGACAGGGGAAGCCCCGGCCCAGACCGGATCAACATTGTAAACAGCACCGGGTGTACCGATCCCTTTGCCAGCCTCAGCGGTACCAGCGGAGTACAGGTGACCGTGGCCGGCGCCGGCGCAACCTACAACGGGACCTATACCGCTACTTATTCGAGCAACACTCGCATCACCGTCGGCGACGCTTGGGGCAGCGACAGCGCCAACCCGGTAAACGGCGTCACGCTTTCATGGAGCATCCCGACCTCCGCATACAGCTACAGCAACACGCTGTCTGACATCGCGTTCAAATACTGGTCGACCGACCTGAACACGACCCTGGCCAACAACGTTCACCCCCACATCGCCGAAACTTCCACGAATCCAACCACGCAGTACTGGAACGCCAAGAATGACCCGGCGAATTGGCAGCACATGGTCAACTTCACCATCGGTCTGGGATTGGGCACTATTCTGGTTGATCCGGCCTGGGGTGGCAGCACCTATGCCGGTGATTATTCCGCCCTGGCTGCAGGCACCAAATTCTGGCCGTTCACCGACGAATCGCCTGTCGGCACCAACCCGCCATATGGCTACGCTTATGTCGCGGACCTGTGGCATGCCGCAATCAATAGTCGCGGGCAGTTTTTCAGTGCGGAAAACCCGCAGAATGTGGTCGACGCTTTCAGTTCGATCGTGTCGACCATCACGACGACCAATGCGTCTTCCGCCGCACTGGCAGCCAACTCGACCAGTCTCAACACCGGCACGGTGGTGTATCAGGCACAGTTCGACAGCACGAACTGGAGCGGCCACTTCTATGACTTTACCGTGGTCAGCAGCGGGGTCAACGCCGGGAAAGTGCTGGACATAAACAATGACGGGAGGCTGGATGGCGTCGATGCCAACTGGGATGCAGCGACGCTGATTCCGGTCCCGGCCTCGCGTAATATTTTCACCATGAATGGCGGTACGGCACAGGCGTTCAGCACCTGCACCAGCAGCCTGGCCACCGCCCTGAACAAGGACTCCTTCGGGGTGGTTGACGGCAAATGTGCAGACAGGCTTGCCTGGCTGCGTGGAGACACCACCCAGGAAGAGCGTTTCCCTCCTGGCATTTTCAGAAACCGGCCGGCATGCCCCTCGCCCGCCACCTGTACCAATGTGCTGGGCGACATCGTCAACTCCGATCCGATATTTTCCTATAACGAGGATTATGGCTTCACCTCCTTGCCGAGCGGCACTACCGGCCAGAGCACTTATGCAAGCTACGTGGCAACCAAGAGTGCCCGCCCGCCGATGGTGTATGTCGGCGCGAACGACGGCATGTTGCACGGTTTCCGCTCGGACATCGGCAACGCCGACTCAGGCAAGGAGTTGCTCGCTTATGTGCCGGCTGGCGTTTACGACAAGCTGAGCGCCATCACCGACCCGGCGTATACGCACAAGTACTTGGTGGACGGGCCGGCCAACGCCAGCGACGCCTACCTGGGAGGCAGCTGGAAGACCGTGTTGGTAGGCAGTCTGGGCGCTGGCGGAAAATCCGTTTATGCCCTGGACGTGTCCCACCCCGATACTTTCGATGCAACCAAAGTGCTATGGGAGTTTTCTGATGCCACCGACTTGGGACTGACCTACGGACAGCCGCAAATCGGCCGCCTGCACGATGGCTCCTGGGCCGCGATTTTCGGCAATGGCTACAACAGCACTGCGGACAAGGCATATCTCTATATCGTGAATCTGGAGACCGGTGCACTGATCAGCAAGATCCCGACCGACAGCACCGCGGCCAACGGGCTGTCCACGCCGGCTCTATATGACTCCAACAACGACAAGATTATTGACGCGGTTTATGCCGGCGATTTGCAGGGCAGATTGTGGAAGTTCGACTTATCCAGCAGCACGCCCTCTAGCTGGACGGCCACAACATTGTTCACCGCCACCAATACCAGCGGCCAGGTACAGCCCATCACCTCGCAGCCCTTGTTGGGGCCCAGCCCCGTACCGGCCAGCGGCGGGGTGATGGTGTATTTCGGCACAGGAAGTTTCATCACCACGACCGACAGCGTCAATACGGATGTACAAAGCTACTACGCCATCTGGGACACTGGCGTGGCAATAACCAGAAGTATGTTGCAGCAACAAACCATCCTCACCCAAACGGACGATGTGACGCCACCCACACCCGTACCCCCCGGTCCATACTGGCGCACGACCAGCGCCAACGCGGTGGATTACGCGGGAACCCAGCGTGGGTGGTACATGGACTTGCTGCCGCCATCCGGCACGCACCGTGGCGAGCGGGTGATTTACCGATCGCAGGTGCTAAACGGCCGGGTGCTTTTTGTGACGCTGATACCCTCGACCGACAAGTGCACTTCAGGGGGCACTGGTTGGCTGATGGAGCTCAGCCTGACGGGTGGTGCAATGGCTACGGATCCCATATTTGACACCAACGGCGACGGCACGGTAGACAGCAGCGATGCATCTGCATCGGGCGTCACCCCTGGGGGAGGCATTCCCACCGTCCCCGTCGTGATCATTGGGCCTGCCGGCATACCAATTTTCAAATTGACCAGCGCCTCCAGTGCGGCAATTGGCACAACGCTGAATGCGAACCCCACGCCGCCCCCCGTGACGCTCCCGACCCGCATTTTCTGGCGGCAGATTCAATAAGCACTTCCTGATTGCCCCCCCAAGCTGAGGGGGGCAATCAGCGCTTTCCTGAAAAACGATTTTGGAGAAGAACATGAAATTCAAGCAAATGCGCGGCTTTAGCCTGCTCGAACTGATGATAGTCGTAGCGGTCATAGGAATACTGTCAGCCATTGCCTATCCCTCCTACCAGTCATATACCAAGCGCGCGCAGCGTTCGCAAGCCAGAAGCGTGCTGCTCGAAGACGCGCAGTTTCTAGAACGAAAATTCACCGAGGACAACAAGTACAATTGTGCTACCTGTGTTGTTCAATTCGTGAATTCCCCGAAGGAAGGTACTGCGGTTTACAACATAGATTTGCCGGTGCAAACTGCAACTGCCTATACCCTGAGAGCCATCCCTGTGGGTGGCGGACTGATGGACGGTGATGCATGCGGCTCCCTGACGCTGACCAGCCTCGGCGTAAAAGGCGTCACAGGAACCGCGAGCGTGGCCGAATGCTGGAACAAGTAGTCTGCTGAGCCGCACCAGGACGCAGGACGGGTTCTAGCTTTATACGATACCGCTACGACATGAATTCTTTGAGCACCTTGAATACCGTCGTCGCAATTGCCTTGTTCTGAGACCAAGACACCGGGCGGGGCGGGCAAGCCCGTACTCGCCTTGACCCAGGCTTTCACCCCAAGCCTGGAAGCAACTGCGATTTTGCGGACGACAAAGCGTTCTCGTTCGCAGATATAATACCCTCCCGAATTTTCCGATTCTCCCAGGTCCGGTCCATCTTTGTTCAATCCCGATTACATCATTGTCGGCAGCGGCATCATCGGCTGCAGCACTGCCCTTCAGCTGGCAAACACTGGCGCGTCGGTTAGATTGCTGGAACGGAATCAGCCCGGCCAGGAGTCTTCCTGGGCAGGCGGCGGCATTCTATTCCCACTCCTGCCATGGGATTACACCGATGCCGTCAACCAACTGGTGCAACGGAGCATCGCGCTGTTCCCAGGATGGGCCGAGGAACTGCAAACCGCGACCGGCATAGATCCTGAATACCGGTGCTGCGGCATGCTGGTGCTGCCGCCTGTTTCCACGTCCAAAGCACGAATATGGTGCGACACTCATGGCACTCGGCTGGAAAGTGCGGGAGCACGGGAGATCGTTCCCGAACTGGCGGCTGACGAAGAGGCTTTATGGCTCCCGGATGTCGCTCAGGCGCGCAATCCTAGATTGCTAAAAGCCCTGCGACGCAGGCTGGAACTGCTTGGCGTCGAAATCTCCGAGCATACTGAAGTCACCAGATGGAACAGCGACGGCGCCAGAATCACCAGCATCGAGACCAGCCGCGGCGAGTTGAAAGCCGGGCGTTACATCGTCGCTTCTGGCGCGTGGAGCAAAAAGCTGTTGGGCGAGCACGCGCTGAATCTGGATATCCGCCCCATCCGCGGACAGATGCTGCTGTTCAAGGCGGAACCGGGAGCCTTGCGCACCATTATCCTGCGCGAAGGGTTTTACCTGATCCCGCGCCTCGATGGACATATCCTGGCTGGCAGCACGCTGGAAGACGTGGGCTTCGACAAAACCACAACGGAACAGGCCAAAGCAATGCTTTATGCCCAGGCCACAGAAATTTTGCCCTTGCTGAAACATGCGCCAGTGGTTAAGCACTGGGCGGGACTGCGCCCGGGATCCCCGGACAACATCCCCACCATCGATCGCCACCCGCAACTGGAAAATCTCTATATCAACAGCGGCCACTTCCGCTACGGCGTCACCATGGCGCCCGCCAGCGCCGAGATCATGGCCAATCTGATTCTGGAACGCCCGCAAACGCTCGACATCGCACCTTATCGCTGGCCTGTTGCGCAAAAATAAACTATATTCACATCATCATTTGAATATAGGAACCACAATGGTCGACACCAAGGCGCACTGGGAACAGGTCTACGCCACTCGCAAACCGCATGAGGTCGGCTGGTTTCAGGCTTATCCGGAAATTCCGCTACGCCTCATCGCCGCCACGGGCATGGGCAAAAGCGAGGCGATCATCGACGTGGGCGGCGGCGCCTCGAACCTGGTGGACGCACTGCTGGAGAACGGCTACAGCAACGTGACGGTGCTCGATCTTTCCGCCGCCGCGCTGGAGGCTACCCAAGCCCGCCTGGGCGCGGCGTCGAACCAGGTGACCTGGCTGGTCGCGGACATCACCCGATTCGTGCCAGGGCAGCAATATGCCCTCTGGCACGACCGCGCCGTTTTCCACTTCCTCACCGACGCCGCAGACCGCCGGCTATATATCGAGGCAGCCCGATCCGCCCTGCCTCCCGGCGGCCATTTGATCATCGCCACCTTCGCGCTGGACGGCCCTGCCCAGTGCAGCGGCCTGGACGTGGTGCGCTACAGCCCGGAATCCCTGTCACATGAGATCGGCACTGGCTTCGCTCTTGAAGAATCCTTTGGCGCCCTGCATATCACGCCTTCTCAAGGCAAGCAGTCGTACACGTTTTGCCGCTTTATCAGGAAGTAGTACCCGCATGAAGAACACCCCGATCAAACTGGGCGCCACTTACAGCAACGGATATTTTCACGGCCACTGGGAAGTGCGCCAGGTGCTGGCTCAGGGCGTGCCCTGCGAGCACGAAAACCAGCCGGAATGCGTTAAATACAAGGTGTTGGTGGGGCCGCAGCGGCGCCGCAATTTCATCTGCAGCGCGGATGAGTTCTCACGCTGGGCACGCTACGAGGTCGCCCGCGACGAGAATTCCTGGCGCATCAGCAGCGAGAGTTAAATTACCCCCGGCAAAGTCGAGGCTTATTGGGTGAGCCCCTCAAAATGGCCGATAAAACCGCGAGCCGCCTATGGCGGCTGGGGTTACTCCTTCCCCTTCAGGGGGAAGGTTGGGATGGGGGTGGGTTGCACTTTGCGCATTTTCACTACCACTCAAACCCATCCCCACCCCAGCCCTCCCCTTGAAAGGGAGGGAGCTACAGCAGTCATCGCCAAGTTTGCATGACCGCCGCGTAAGTCAAACTTTTTGAGTCCCCCGGCATAGCCGGGGGTTTACCTCACTGAATTAACCCAGTTTTGCGAGCTGCGCCCTGAGTTTTTCCAGCGTCGCGCCAAAGTTCGCCAGCCTTTCCTTTTCCTGCTCCACCACCGCAGCCGGGGCGCGGGCGACGAAGCTTTCGTTGCCGAGCTTGGCGTTGGCCTTGGCGATTTCCCCTTCCAGACGCGCGATTTCCTTGGACAGACGCGCCTGTTCGGCCTCCTTGTCCACCTCGATCTTGAGCATCAGGCGCACATCGCCCACCACCGCCACCGGTGCATCGGCCGCAGGCAGTTCCCCTGACACGATTTCAACCTCGGAAATTCTCGCCAGCGCCTGCAGGTAAGGCACCAGCGCAGCGATATCGCCCAGCGCGATCAGCGGCACCTTGAGCGCGGGAGAAAGGTTCATTTCGCCGCGCAAGCCACGACAGGCGTTGACCAACTCTTTGAGCAGGGCGACCTGGCTGCTGGCGGCCTCGCTGACGCTGGCCATGTCGGCAGCAGGGTAAGCCTGCAGCATGATGCTGGCGCCGCTTTTTCCGGCCAGGGGAGCCATTTTCTGCCACAGCTCTTCGGTGATGAAGGGAATGATCGGGTGCGCCATGCGCAGCGTGCTTTCCAGCACCCGCACCAGGGTGCGGCGCGTCGCCCGCTGCTGCGCTTCGTCGCCATTGGCGATCTGCACCTTGGCCAGTTCCACGTACCAGTCGCAGTATTCGTCCCAGACGAATTCGTAAACGGCACGCGCTGCCATGTCGAAACGGTAGGAATCGAATCCGTCGGCCACTTCCTTTTCCGCCTGCTGCAGGCGGCCGATGATCCATTGGTCGACATCGGAATATTGCAGCGGCAGCGCTTCGTCCTGGCCGCAGTCCTTGCCTTCGGTGTTCATCAGCACGAAGCGCGTAGCGTTCCACAGCTTGTTGCAGAAATTGCGGTAGCCGTCGCAGCGCTGCAGGTCGAACTTGATGTCGCGGCCATGGGACGCGAGGCTGGCGAAAGTGAAGCGGATGGCGTCGGTACCGAAAGAGGGAAAGCCGTCCGGAAAGTCCTTGCGCGTCTGCTTGGCGATGGACTCCGCCTGTTTGGGGTTCATCAGGCCGGTGGTACGTTTGGCGACCAGGGCTTCCAGCTCGATGCCGTCAATCAGGTCGATCGGGT
The DNA here is from genome assembly GCF_011764585.1 of Sulfurimicrobium lacus. Lineage (GTDB taxonomy): Bacteria > Pseudomonadota > Gammaproteobacteria > Burkholderiales > Sulfuricellaceae > Sulfurimicrobium > Sulfurimicrobium lacus. The sequence goes on along the minus strand of NZ_AP022853.1, from coordinate 1,274,588 downwards.
CGATCACGTTGCCCTTGGATTTGGACATCTTGTGGCCGTGCATGTCGCGCACCAGGCCGTGCACGTAGACTTCCTTGAACGGCACCTGGCCGGTGAAGTGCTCCGACATCATGATCATGCGGGCGACCCAGAAGAAAATGATGTCGAAGCCGGTGACCAGCACGCTCGATGGCAGGAAGGTGGCAAGTTCGGGCGTCTTGTCCGGCCAGCCCAGCGTGGAAAACGGCCACAAGGCCGAGGAAAACCAGGTATCGAGCACATCCTCGTCCTGGCTCAGCGTTTTGCCGGGTCCCGCCTGTTTCTGCGCGTCTTCCAGGTTGCGCGCCACGTAGGCATTGCCGTCCTCGTCGTACCACGCCGGGATACGGTGCCCCCACCACAGCTGGCGCGAGATGCACCAGTCCTGGATGTTTTCCAGCCACTGGTTGTAGACGTGGGTCCAGTTGTCCGGCACGAACTTCACTTCGCCTTTTGCCACCAGCTCCAGGCCGCGTTTCGCCAGCCCGTCCATGGCCACATACCACTGGTCGGTGAGCATCGGCTCGATCACCACGTGGGTGCGGTCGCCGCGCGGCACCATCAGCTTGTGCGGCTTGGTCTCCACCAGCAGGCCTTGGGCTTCGAGATCGGCGACGATTTTCTTGCGCGCCTCATAGCGGTCCATGCCCTGGTATTCGGCTGGCGCCAGATCGTTTATTTTGGCGTCGAGGGTAAGAATGCTCAAAGGCTCGAGATGGTGGCGCAGGCCGACCTGGTAGTCGTTGAAATCGTGCGCCGGCGTGATCTTGACGCAGCCCGTGCCGAACGCCGGATCGACGTAATCGTCGGCGATGATCGGGATGCTGCGTTCGCACAGCGGCAGGCGCACGTGCTTGCCGACCAGGTGCTTGTAGCGCTCGTCTTCGGGATGCACGGCGACTGCCATGTCGCCCAATAACGTTTCCGGCCGGGTGGTGGCGACGATCAGCGCTTCGCTGCCGCCCTCGACCGGGTAACGGATATGCCACATGAAGCCGTCTTCCTCTTCGGAGATGACTTCCAGGTCGGACACCGCGGTCATCAGCACTGGGTCCCAGTTGACCAGGCGCTTGCCGCGATAGATCAGGCCTTGCTCGTGGAGTTTGACGAAGACTTCGGTCACCGATTTCGACAGCCCCTCGTCCATGGTGAAGCGCTCGCGCGACCAGTCGGCGGAAGCACCGAGGCGGCGCATCTGGCGGGTGATGGTCGAGCCGGACTCTTCCTTCCACGTCCACACCCGCTTGAGGAACTCGTCGCGCCCGAGGTCGTGGCGCGAAATGCCTTTTGCATCCAGCTGGCGCTCCACCACGATCTGGGTGGCGATGCCGGCGTGGTCGGTACCCGGTTGCCACAGGGTATTCTCGCCCTTCATGCGGTGATAGCGCACCAGGGTATCCATCAGGGTGTCCTGGAACGCGTGCCCCATGTGCAGAGTGCCGGTGACGTTGGGCGGCGGCAGCATGATGCAGTAGGCAGGCCGGTCGGCTTGCATCGCGGCCTTGAAGTAGCCGTTCGACTCCCACAATGGGTACCAGTGCGCCTCGATGGCGGCGGGTTCAAAACTTTTGGCGAGTTCCATGGATAAAACCGAGCAGGGAAAGGGCGGAATTATAACCCAACCGGGTAAGTTTATTCCGGGACGTCGCCGTGCTGGCCTTGCCGTAGCAATTCCGCCAATTGCTGCCGCAACTCTTGCGCCACCGCGTCGCGCACCATGCTTTCGAGTTCCATGGCGAATTCCTCGAGCACCACCGGAAGCGCTTTGTCCACGGCCTCGACGATGTGAGCAGGAAGCCGTTGCTCGAGCATTTCAAGTATCCGGCGATCCAACTGGTTCAGCGCTTCACTGCTGAGCGGCAACGCCTTCTCTTCCGGTTGCGAAGATTCAGGATGGCAAACCTCACTGGACGGAACATCCGCCGCCATGGCAGCTGACATGTCGTCAACGCTGGGGGGGACATCCCCTCCCGCGTATTGTTCCGCTTCATCCGTATACGACCACGGGGAATATTCCTGCAAGCTCGCGGGCGCCGGGGAAGCATATGGCCCCTGACTGTCAGCCTCGAAATCGGCAATTGGTACGGCCTCCAGCGCAACCTCAACCACCTCGGTCAGCACCGGGATGGCATCCACCGGTTCTTTCACCACCTCCGTCAGGACAGGGAAGTCCTCCGCAACAGAGCCCCGGGCAAGCGCATCATGATGTTTCTTCAGCAGCGCATCCATCTTGGCGAGGACGTCGTCGTGGACCAGGTTCCCGCTTTGCTGGCTCATGATGCGGCTTTGCCGGACTGGCTCATGTCGTGGGAGCGTATCTCGTAACCCCTGTCGCGGTAGAAGCGGAAGCGCTCGCGCGCCGCCTGGCGGTCCGTCTCGTCCTCCGTCACGATCTCGATGAGGCGCTGGAACCGACTGAAAAAGGCCGGCCGTTCACTGCCCAGGTTCAGCAATACCTGGTCATGCGTCAACTCGCCCGGATCGCAATCCACGATCACCGGCGTCACGGCCGCCAGCGGATCACGCGCACGGCAATGCGGCACAAAGGCGGTAGCGGGAGTCGTCCACAGCATCTGGTCCATCCTGGCCGCTTCACCTTCGTCCGCCGTCAGCACCAGCACGCGCAAGTCCTGCTCCAGCGCCTTGGCACTGAGCTTGCAGGCGAGCAGCCGCTTGTCCTGGACGTGGGTATAGAAGTCGATTTGGGTCATTAAAGGCAGCTATCAGCCGTCAGCGCTCAGCCTGTCGTGCGGTTGAGCAGGAAATGCACCAGTAGCGGCACCGGCCGGCCGGTGGCGCCCTTCTCCTTGCCCGACTTCCAGGCCGTGCCGGCGATATCCAGGTGCGCCCACTCGTAGTCCTTGGTGAAACGCGACAGGAAGCAGGCCGCCGTGATGGCGCCGCCGGCACGCCCGCCGATGTTGGCGATGTCGGCAAAGTTGCTTTTCAACTGCTCCTGGTACTCATCCCACAACGGCATGTGCCAGGCGCGATCGTAGGTGTATTCGCCGGCGTGCAGCAGTTCTCGCGCCAGCGGGTCGTGGTTGGCGAGCAGTCCGCTGGCCTGGTGACCGAGCGCGATGACGCAGGCACCGGTAAGCGTGGCGATATCCACCACCGCCGCGGGTTCGAACTTCGCAGCGTAAGTCAACGCATCGCACAGAATCAGGCGTCCTTCCGCATCGGTATTGAGGATTTCAATTGTCTGGCCCGACATCGAAGTGACGACATCGCCCGGTTTGTTGGCATTGCCGTCCGGCAGGTTCTCGCAGGTGGGAATGATGCCGACCACGTTGAGCGGCAGCTTCATTTCCGCGATCGCCCGGAACACGCCCAGCACGCTTGCCGCGCCGCACATGTCGTACTTCATTTCGTCCATCTCGGCAGCGGGCTTGAGCGAAATGCCACCAGCATCGAATGTGATGCCTTTGCCCACCAGCACCACCGGCTTCTGGTTTTTGGCCGCTCCGGCATACTGCAGCACGATGAGCTTGGGTGGCTGGCGGCTGCCCTTGGCGACGGACAGGAACGAGCCCATCTTGAGCGCCTCCATATCCTTCTGCTCCAGCACCTCGATTTTCAGCTGGTGCGTTTTGGCCAGTTCCTGCGCCTGCTCGGCGATGTAGGTCGGGGTGCAGATATTGCCGGGCAGGTTGGCGAGGTCCTTGGCCAGGTTCATGCCCTGGGCGATGGCCAGTCCCTGATTCAGGGCTGCTTCGCCGATTGACAGCTCGTTGCGGCGCGGCACGCTCAGCACCATTTTGCGCAATGGGCGGCGCTGCTCGTCCTGCTTGCTTTTGAGACGATCGAAGCGATACACGCTTTCCATCGCCACCATGACCGCCTGCTCCACTTTCCACGACAGTTCGCGCTTCTTCACCGGCACTTCGGTCAGGTACATGGCGGCCTCGGTCGCGCCGGTGGCATTCAATGCCTTGACCGCGGCCCCCACGGCTTCACGGTATTCCTTGTCCTTGAATTCGCGCTCCTTGCCCAGCCCCACCAGCAGCAACCGGTCGCACAGCGCGTTGGGAACATTATGCAAAAGCACCGTGCTGCCCAGCTTGCCGTCCATATCGCCGCGCCGCAGGATGTCGCTGATATAAAAGCCGGAAACGCGATCCATGAGATCGGCCGCGAGGGAAAGCTTGCGGTGTTCGAACACCCCTACCACCACACAGGCGGTACGCTGTTTTTCCGGGCTGCCGCTTTTTATGCTAAATTCCACGTGCTGCTCCTTATTCGTCCCACATTGACCAAATTTGAATTGGGTTCAATTATCCTCAGACCCAAGCAGGAAAGTCAAAGAAAACCCAAAATATGATTTTTCGCCGCGCTTTGTTGCATGAACTGTTTGGCAATGCAACCGCCGTATTTATCGTCCTCCTGGCAATCAGCATCACCACCCTGGTGATCCGGCTTCTCGGCCAGGCTGCAAGCGGCTCGCTGGCAAGCGAGGCGGTGGTGGCCTTTCTGGGCTTCAGCGCGCTCAATTACCTGCCGGTCCTGCTGTCGCTCACGCTGTTCATCGCCGTCCTGCTGACCCTGACCCGCAGCTATCGTGACAACGAAATGGTGGTTTGGTTCTGCTCCGGACTGAGCCTGACGGCGTTCATCAGGCCGGTCATGGCCTTTGCCATGCCGGTAGCGCTGATCGTGGCGGTATTAAGCCTGCTCCTCTCGCCCTGGGCACTAGAGAAACAGAATCAATACCGCGCGCAAATCGACAGCCGAGACGACGTGGCCGCAGTAGCTCCCGGGGTTTTCAAGGAGTCCAAGCATGCCGATCGCGTGTTTTTCGTGGAAAGTTTTGCCGGAACAAAAAATACGGTGCACAACATTTTCATGCAATCCACCGAGAACCAGAAACAGGGCGTGATGTTCGCCGAGCACGGCTACCAGAGCCAAGCCAGCAACGGCGACCGTTACCTGATGCTGCTCGACGGTCGACGCTACGAAGGATTGCCCGGATCGCCGGAATACAAGATCGTCGAATTCGAACGTTATGCAGTACGCATCGACCCCTATGAAGCGCACCTGGAAGCGCCGTCGGCAAAAGCCCTCTCCATTCTCGAACTGATACGCAACAAGACCCTCACCAACATCGCCGAATTGCAATGGCGCCTGTCACTGCCGCTGAGCGCCGTCTTGCTGGCGCTGATGGCCATCCCCCTGAGCTTCGTCAACCCGCGCGCCGGACGCTCCATGAATCTGATCATGGCCCTGGTGACATACCTCATCTACAACAACTGCATCAGCATCGCCCAAGCCTGGGTGGCGCAGGGGAAGCTGCATCCGGCACTGGGCGTATGGCTGGTACACGGCATTCTGGTTTTGCTGATCGGCGCACTGTTCTACCGCCGCCTGTTGCTGGCACCCTCGCTGTTCAACCTGTTGCGGCGGAAAACATGAGAATTCTGCATCGCTACCTGGCGCGAGAAATTTATGCCAGCACGGCATTCGTTTTTGCCGCGCTGCTCTCCCTGTTCGCCTTCTTCGACCTGATTCACGAACTGGGCGACCTGGGCAAAGGCAACTACCGCCTGCCGCAAATCATGGGCTTCGTCGCGCTCAACCTGCCCGGCCACGTCTACGAGCTTTTTCCGATTGCCGCCCTGATCGGCACGCTGTTCGCCCTGGCACAGCTTTCCGCCCATTCCGAATTCACCGTGATGCGGGTTTCCGGATTATCTACACAACGCTTCGCGCTGTCGTTGATGCAAACCGGCATGGTGTTTGTGCTGCTGACCCTGCTGTTTGGCGAACTGATCACACCGGGAGCCGAGCGCATGGCGGAACAGCTGCGGCTGAAAGCCACCAGTTCGGTGGTGGCGCAGGAATTTCGCTCCGGCCTGTGGCTGAAGGACGACAGGAGCTTCGTCAATGTGCGCGAAATTCTGCCGGACACCACCCTGCTGGGCGTGAAAATTTTCCAGTACGACAGTGGCTATCACTTGAAAATGGTCAGCTATTCCGATCGCGGCCACTATGAGACAGAGGGCCGATGGTTACTGGAAGACGTGACGCAAACCCACTTCGAAGGGGATCGCACCACGGTGGAAAAACTGCCGCAACTGGCCTGGAAATCGGTGCTGAATCCCGACATTCTTTCGGTGCTGCTGGTCGTGCCGGAACAGATGTCCGCCTGGAACCTGTACCAGTACGTGGTGCACTTGCGCGAAAACAAGCAGAAAACCATCCGCTATGAAATTGCGCTGTGGTCGAAACTGGCTTACCCGTTTGCCACGCTGGTGATGATGATTTTCGCCCTGCCCTTCGCCTATCATCAAACCCGCAGTGGCGGCATCGGCGGCAAGATATTTTTGGGGATCATGGTGGGCCTGTCTTTCCACCTGTTGAATCGGGTATTCGCCCACCTCGGCTTGCTCAACGACTGGCCGCCGCTATTCAGCGCATCCTTCCCCGCCATCGCCTTCCTCAGCATTGCGCTGGGGATGATCTGGTGGATGGAAAGACGATAGCTATCGGCTATCGTTTATCAGTCAGGATGATCTTTGTCTTGGCCAGTCTGTCGTGGAGGAACTGCTTGTCCCGATCGAACAAGGCCCACAGCACGCTGATGCCCGACAACACCCCGGGCACGGCGACAACGAAACGCAATATCGCCTGACGCAGGCTTACAGGTTGATCGGCGGCCCCGACCAGGCGCAGATGCCAGGTTTTCATCGCCAGAGTCTGGCCGCCGTGCAACCAGAACCAGATGAAATAGGCTGCCACCACACCCGTCAGGTAAAGCTGGAACGCCAGTTTAACCGGGCCCGAACTGGCGCCATGAGTCAGTCCGACAAAGATGAAGCCGGCCAGAAACAAGACTGCCAGCAACAACAGGCTTTCATAAAGCATGCTGGCAAGACGCCGCATGATTCCAGGAGGGGTGCAGTTTGCAGGAGACGGCGTCAAGGTATCAGGCGGAGAATTATTTGGCGGAGGGAACCGCAGGTGCGGGTGCAACCGGCTGAAGCGGCGCAAGGGGCACTGGCTGCGGAAGCGGCTGTGGAGCGCCCTCCTGCTGCGTCTTGAGCTGCCATTTGCGCTTCAGTTCCTGGCGCTTTTCGGGTGGCAACTGTTTGAACTGCTGATATTTCTTGCGCGCCTGCTCTCTCTGCTCGGGCGTGAGCGACTCCCAGTCCTTGAGGCGGGCCTGCACTCGTTGCTGCTCGCCGGGCATCATTTTCGGATAATGCTTGGCCACTCCCAGCAACTTGGAGCGCTGCTTTGACGTCATGCCATTCCAGTTCTGCGCGACAGGCGCGAGGACTTGCTGCTGCAGCGGCGACAGTTCAGTCCATTGCGGCGGCTTGGCGGCCGAATCCAGGGCGTTTGCCGCGGGGGAAAGCAGCAACAGCCAGAAAGCTAGTCCTGCGAGGATTGTTCTAGCCATGCGTCGAAGTCTGAGTCCAGGTAAGCGTGCACCGGCAAGTCAGCCGCCAGCAGGGTTGCGTCGACGTCATCAGCAAGATCGCCGTTCATGGTCTGCCAGTTGACGGCGATGAGCAACCCGACCAGCAGGGCCGCCAGGGACAGCCAGAAGCGGAGGGAAAAATGCCGTCCCTCGCCATGATGATGGCCGCTGCCGGCAGCGCCGGCCAAGCTCAGGCCGAACGCATGACGCGGTTTGGCGTGAAGCTCCAGGGCCTGCTGACGCGCAGCTTGCAGGCGCGCCAAGACCGAACGATCCAGCTGGTTCGTCCCGTAATTCAAATGTTGCGAAATCTTTTTCGCTATGTCCCGCTCGTTCATAGCTGAACTCCTTTTTTCTTCAGTATCGCGGCCAGCGCATGCGTCGCCCGGGAACAATGGGTCTTTACGCTGCCTTCCGAACACCCCATTGCCTCGGCCGTCTCGGCGACATCCATATCCTCCCAGTAACGCAGCAGGAAGGCTTCCCGTTGACGTGCCGGCAATTCTTTCAATGCATCTTCAATAACGGCGAGGGTTTGCTGCCGATCCAGCTGCTTCGAAGGGTTTTCGAAATAATTAGAGTCGCTTTCGACCTCGAGCGTTTCCAGCGGGTCCTGCTCGTCGCCATCGTGATTGGTCGAAAACGACGACATCAGGGTGGTCCACATGGCCCGCACCTTGTGGCGCCGGAAGTAGTCGCGGATGGCGTTCTGCAGAATGCGCTGGAACAGCAGGGGCAGCTCATCCGCCGGCCGATCGCCGTACTTTTCCGCCAGTTTCATCATGGCATCCTGCACGACGTCCAGCGCTGCGTGGTCGTCGCGCACGGCGAACGCGGCCTGCTTGAAGGCGCGTCGCTCCACTTGAACCAGAAAATCCGAAAGCTCCCGCTCGGTAGCCAGTTTTATCTTCCCCAAATATTTCGCTCAACCCGCATCATAACAAAAATCCTTGCGGCCCATCATCCACAAAGCATTCGCGCACTTGACCAAATCTGCCACAACCGTTACTGTTCGAGGTCTTTTTGTTAGTTTGTCTGGCAAGGGTTTTACATGGAATTAACGGGCGCAGAAATCACCGTACGCTGCCTGGCGGAAGAAGGCGTCGAATATGTGTTCGGCTACCCTGGCGGCGCGGTGCTCAACATCTACGACGCAATTTATCAACAGGACAAGTTCAAGCATGTCCTGGTGCGGCACGAGCAGGCGGCAGTGCATGCCGCCGACGGCTACGCCCGCGCTACCGGGCGCACCGGCGTGGCGCTGGTCACCTCCGGCCCGGGCGCGACCAATGCAGTCACCGGCATCGCCACGGCATACATGGACTCGATCCCGATGGTGGTGATCAGCGGCCAGGTGCCGACGCCCGCCATCGGCATGGATGCCTTCCAGGAAGTGGACACGGTCGGCATCACCCGTCCCTGCGTCAAACACAATTTCCTGGTGAAGGACATCCGGGATCTCGCCAGCACCATCAAGAAAGCCTTTTACATCGCCTCCACGGGACGACCGGGGCCGGTGCTGGTGGACATTCCCAAGGATGTCACCCAGTTCAAGACCGAATTCTCCTATCCAAAAAATGTCAGCATGCGCTCCTACAACCCCGTGACCAAGGGCCACGGCGGGCAGATCAAGCGCGCGGTGCAGATGCTGCTGGAAGCCAAACGGCCGATGATCTATGCCGGCGGCGGCGTGATCCTGTCCGATGCGGCGGAACAACTGACTGAACTGGCGCGTCTGCTCGGCTTCCCCTGCACCAATACCCTGATGGGCCTGGGTGGCTTCCCCGCCAGCGACCCGCTGTCGGTCGGCATGCTCGGCATGCACGGCACTTATGAAGCCAACATGGCAGTGCAGCACAGCGACGTGCTGGTGGCCATCGGCGCGCGCTTCGACGACCGCGTGATCGGCAGCCCTGAGCACTTCTACCAGGAAGAGCGCAAGATCATCCACATCGACATCGATCCTTCTTCCATTTCCAAGCGCGTCAGGGTGGACGTGCCCATCGTCGGCAACGTGCCTGAAGTGCTGACGGAAATGATCAAGCTGATCAAGGCCAGCAAGGAAAAGCCCGATCAGACCGCACTCAAGACCTGGCTCACGCAGATCGAGTTGTGGCGCTCGCGCGACTGCCTCAAATATGACCGTCACAGCGACATCATCAAGCCCCAGTTCGTACTGGAAAAGCTGCACGAAATCACCAGGGGCGATGCCTTCGTGACTTCCGATGTAGGCCAGCACCAGATGTGGGCGGCGCAATTCTACAAGTTCGACAAACCGCGGCGCTGGATCAATTCCGGCGGCCTGGGCACGATGGGCTTTGGCCTGCCCGCTGCGATGGGCGTGCAGCTAGCCCATCCTGGTGCAATGGTGGCGTGCGTCACCGGCGAAGGCAGCATCCAGATGAACATCCAGGAACTGGCGACCTGCAAGCAGTTCAATATTCCGCTCAAAATCATCCTGCTCAACAACCGTTATCTGGGCATGGTGAGACAGTGGCAGGAATTTTTCTACGGTGAACGCTACGCAGAATCCTATATGGACACCCTGCCGGATTTCGTCAAACTGGCAGAGGCTTACGGCCATCACGGGCGACGCATCGACAATCCCGCCGAAGTCGAAGACGCACTCAAATGGGCTTTCTCCGACGAGATGAAAGAGAAACTGGTATTCCTCGACTTCCGCACCGACCAGACCGAGAACGTCTATCCCATGATTCCCGGCGGCAAAGGCCTGTCCGAAATGATTCTGGTGTAAACATGAGACATATCATCTCCCTCCTGATGGAAAATGAAGCTGGTGCCCTGTCCCGCGTGGCAGGCCTGTTTTCGGCACGTGGCTACAATATCGAATCGCTCACCGTGGCCCCCACCGAGGACGCCACCCTGTCGCGCATGACCATCGTCACGCGCGGCTCGGATGAAGTCATCGAACAGATCACCAAACAACTCAACAAGCTGATCGACGTGGTCAAGGTGGTGGACCTCTCCGAAGCCGGCCATATCGAACGCGAACTGATGCTGGTCAAAGTGCGCGCCGAAGGCGAATGGCGCGAGGAAATGAAGCGCATGGCGGATATCTTCCGCGGACGCATCATCGACGTCACCGACAAAACCTACACCATCGAAATGACCGGTGCCGGATCGAAGCTCGACGCCTTTCTCGAAGCGCTGGACAAGAGCGCCATTCTGGAAACAGTGCGCACCGGTGCTTCCGGTATCGGTCGCGGCGACAGAATACTTAAATCGTGAGGGGTGAGGAGTGAGGCGTGAGGGAAAAACCCTGCTCCTTACTCCTTTCTCCTCACTCCTCACTAAGCAATGAAAGGAAAACCATGAAAGTTTATTACGACAAAGACGCCGACCTCTCCCTGATCAAAGGCAAGAAAGTGACCATCGTCGGCTACGGCTCGCAGGGCCACGCCCACGCCAACAACCTGAAGGATTCCGGCTGCAAAGTCACGATCGGCCTGCGCAAGGGCGGCGCCTCGTGGGACAAGGCTGAAAAGGCCGGCCACAAGGTGGAAGAAGTCGCCAAGGCAGTCAAGGGCGCCGATGTCGTCATGATCCTGGTACCGGACGAGCAGCAGCCCAGCGCCTACTACGGCGACGTCGAGCCGAACATCAAGAAAGGCGCAGCCCTGGCTTTCGCCCACGGCTTCAACATCCACTACAACCAGATCGTGCCGCGCGCCGACCTGGACGTGATCATGGTCGCCCCCAAGGGCCCCGGCCATACCGTGCGCTCCGAATACCTCAAGGGCGGCGGCGTGCCCTCCCTGATCGCGGTATACCAGGACAAGTCCGGCAAAGCCAAGGACATCGCTCTGTCCTACGCAGCAGCCAACGGCGGCACCAAGGGCGGCGTGATCGAAACCAACTTCCGTGAAGAGACGGAAACCGACCTGTTCGGCGAGCAAGCCGTGCTGTGCGGCGGCGCGGTGGAACTGGTGAAGGCAGGCTTCGAAACCCTGACCGAAGCCGGCTACGCCCCGGAAATGGCCTACTTCGAATGCCTGCACGAACTCAAGCTGATCGTCGACCTGATGTACGAAGGCGGCATCGCCAACATGAACTACTCCATCTCCAACAACGCTGAATACGGCGAATATGTCACCGGTCAGCGCGTGATTGGTGACCAGGCGCGTGCCGCGATGAAAGAAGCGCTGAAAAACATCCAGACTGGCGATTACGCCAAGCGCTTCATCCTGGAAGGCAAGACCAACTATCCGGAAATGACCGCGCGTCGCCGTCTCAACGCCGAGCACCCGATCGAAATCGTGGGCGCGCAACTGCGTTCCATGATGCCGTGGATCGCCAAGAACAAGCTGGTTGACCAGTCTAAAAACTAGTAAGTAGTTAGGGGTGAGGAGTGAGGGGTAGAACCTTCTCTCCTCACTCCTTACTCTTCACTCCTCACTAAAATCATGTGCATCGGCGTAGCCCCTCCAAAATTGAACAACTATCCTCACCCTATTATTGCGCGTGAAGGCTGGCCCTTCCTGGCCGCGTCTGTCATTGCCTCCCTCTTCGTGACGATCCTCTATGGCTGGCTGTGGGCCTTGCCGCTGTGGATCATCAGCCTGTTCGTACTGCAGTTTTTCCGCGACCCGGCACGCACCGTGCCGCAGGCGCCCAATATCGTGCTGTCCCCTGCCGATGGCAGGATCGTCGCCGTGGAACGTACCCATGACCATTACCTGCAACGCGACGCCCTGAAGATCAGCGTCTTCATGAACGTGTTCAACGTGCACTCCAACCGCAGCCCGGTTGACGGCACGGTGAAGGAAGTGTGGTACCACCCCGGCAAGTTCTTCAATGCCGACCTCGCCAAGGCCTCGCTGGAAAACGAGCGCAACGCGGTGTGGCTGCAAACCAAGGACGGCGCGGACGTCACCTCGGTGCAAGTCGCCGGTCTGATCGCACGCCGCATCCTGTGCTACGTGGTGCCCAGCGACGTGCTGGCGCGCGGCCAGCGCTACGGCTTCATCCGCTTCGGCTCGCGCGTGGACGTCTACCTGCCATTGACCGCACAGCCCAAGGTCAGCCTGGGTGACAAGGTCTACGCGGCGGAAACCGTGCTGGCCGAGCTCGCCTAGACCCTGATGCAGCAGACCAACCACAAGCCCCTGCTCGACCCCAAGCTGCGCCGCCGCGGCATCTACCTGCTGCCCAACCTGTTCACCACCGCGGCGCTGTTCGCCGGATTTTATTCCATCGTCCAGGCCATGAACGGCAGCTACGAAGCCGCCGCCATGGCGATTTTCATTGCCATGGTGATGGATGGGCTGGACGGCCGCGTGGCACGCCTGACGCGGACCCAGAGCGCTTTCGGCGCGGAATACGACTCGCTTTCCGATATGGTTTCCTTCGGCGTCGCGCCGGCCCTAGTGGTTTACGTCTGGGCGCTGAAAGGCATGGGCAAGCTCGGCTGGATCGCCGCTTTCGTCTATTGCGCCTGCGCCGCCTTGCGTCTGGCACGCTTCAACACCCAGCTCGAAGTGGCGGACAAGCGCTACTTCCAGGGGCTTCCCAGCCCCGCTGCCGCGGCTCTTATCGCCGGACTGGTATGGATCATGAACGACTACGGCATCAAGGGAACCGATATCCGCTGGGTGGTCTGGGGCGTCACCCTGTTCGCCGGCCTCACCATGGTGAGCAACATCCGCTACTACAGCGGCAAGGACATCAACCTGCGCCGCACCGTCCCCTTCACCATGGTGCTGGCGATCGTGCTCTTTTTCATCCTGATCTACCTCGGATCGGCACATGTCCTGTTCGCCGGATTCGTCCTGTATGCCCTGTCCGGCTACAGCGCCTGGGCATGGCAGCGCATCAGGCAGCGCCGGGTACGCAAGGCGGTACCGCCCGAAGTATGACGATCCCTGTTCAAGGGATTGAATATCCAGTAAAATCCTTTTCACGTGGGACGCAATCCGGTCGCGAACCACAGCGTTTATCAACCCATCTTTCCTTCAGAAAATTCCACGCCTGGACCGGCTCGTTGGCGTACCTACGACAGGCTGATCCAGGAGCAATAAAAACACATGACCTTTGAAGATCTTGGGCTACGCCCCGAAATTCTGCGCGCCGTCTCCGACCAGGGCTACACCGAACCGACCCCGATCCAGGCACAGGCCATCCCCGTGGTCCTGCAAGGCCGCGACATCATGGCCGGCGCCCAGACCGGCACCGGCAAGACCGCCGGTTTCACCCTGCCGCTGCTGCACCGCCTGGCCACGCATGCCAGCACCAGCACCTCGCCCGCCAAGCACCCGATTCGCGCCCTGATCCTCACCCCCACGCGCGAACTCGCGGCCCAGGTCGAGGAAAGCGTGCGCACCTATGGCAAATACCTGCCGCTCAAGGCCACCGTGATTTACGGCGGCGTCAACATGAATCCGCAGATTGATGCCTTGCGCGCCGGCGTGGACATCGTGGTGGCCACGCCCGGCCGCCTGCTGGACCACGTGCAGCAAAAGAGCATCAACCTCTCCAAAGTCGAATTCCTCGTGCTGGACGAAGCCGACCGCATGCTGGACATGGGCTTCCTGCCCGACTTGCGCCGCATCATGAGCCTGCTACCGGCGCAGCGCCAGAGTTTGCTGTTCTCGGCCACCTTCGCCGAGGAAATCAAGCGCCTGTCCGATTCCCTGCTGCGCGACCCGGTGCTGATCGAAGTGGCGGCCCGCAATACCGCCGCCGAAAACGTCACCCAGGTGGCGCATCCGGTGGAACAGGCGCGCAAGCGCGAACTGCTGTCCCACCTGATCAAAACCCAGGATTTGCGCCAAGTGCTGGTATTTGCCCGCACCAAGCACGGCGCCGACCGCCTTGCCCACCAGCTGGAGCGCGACGGCATACTGGCGGTGGCGATTCACGGCGACAAGAGCCAGCCGCAACGCACCAAGGCATTGTCCGACTTCAAGGAAGGCGCGGTACGGGTGCTGGTGGCGACCGACGTGGCGGCGCGCGGCATCGACATCGACCAGCTGCCCCACGTATTCAATTTCGAAATGCCCAATTCGCCGGAAGACTACGTGCACCGCATCGGGCGCACCGGCCGCGCCGGCAGCCAGGGCGACGCGATTTCACTGGTGAGCGAAGAGGAAATGCGCATGCTGGGCGAAATCGAACGCCTCATCAAGCGCGAGATCCCCAAGGTGGTCGTGGCGGGTTTCGAACCGGGCAGCACGCCCAGGAGCGAAGCGCCGTCGCGGGAACGCGGTCGTGAACGTACTCCCCCGCGCCGTCCTGAATTGCCGCCCGCCGCGGAACACCATGCCCAGCGCGCGCCGAGCGAAGGCGTACCCAAACCGGCGGCCAACAACCATCACCTCAAGCAACCCATGGGCCACGCCGCCTCTCACGGCAAGCGCCCGCAGCGGCAGGTGGCGGCACTGTTGGGCGGCCTGGGACGGAAAGGCGACTAGACCTCGACGAGCGTTGGCCCGGGAAAAACCAGGGCGCAACGCACCGGCTTGCCCGGAAACACGCTTTCCATGGCGCGCCGGTATTCGTTCATTTGCCCGCGATAGGGTGCGGCAAGCACATCCGGGTCATCCACCGCCCCGCCGCCGGTCTTGTAGTCGAGCACCCACACGCAGTCGGCGAACTCGACCAGGCGATCGATGCGGCGCACTTCCCCGTCCCCGCCTTGGTAGCCGAGTTCGTTCCAGGCCGCCTGATACTGCGCCCGATCGAAAAACCGCTGCAGCACCGGCGCCCGCAGCAGTTCGAGCGCTTCGGCCCAGAGCGGCGCAAACTCCGCTTCTTCGAGTCCGAGCCGGGCCTGTAGCGGCTCTTTCTGTTCCGGCAGGTCACGCCCCATGTCCACCCATTCCAGCAGCGCATGCAACTGGATACCATGATGGCGCGCGGGGTCGAGCCGGGAGAAAGGCTCCCGCCGCCCGGTCGGCGGCACCGGCAGGTTGTTTTGCTCGAGGGCAACGCTTGGCTTCTCCTCCATATCGAAGGCAGGCGGCACGGCGGCGGGCGAAAGTCCAACGCCGAGTCCGCTGTCCTGCAGACCGGCCTGGATTTTCTGGTACCAGCTTTCCCCGCCCTTGCCGCTCGTGCTGCCGCTCACGATCAGCGCCTGCTTGGCGCGCGTCATGGCGACGTAGAGCAGGTTGAGGTTCTCGCGCCGGGCGTGCGCCGCTTCCGCTTCCACGTAATGTTCGCGCGCCCGTGCCAGCTCCGCCTTGCGGCTTACCAGGGAGAAGTGGCGCGGCGCCACATCTTCCGGCGGCCAGTCGACCAAAATCCGGTACCCGCTTTCGTTGCGCGGCGCGGCGTTGGCGTCCAGCAGCCACACGATGGGCGCTTCCAGCCCCTTGGCGCCGTGCACGGTGAGTATGCGCAGCGCGTTGCCGCCGTCGCCGATCAGGCCCTCGTCCGGCGACTCCTGCTCCGGCGCGCGGCGCAGGGCCGCCACCTCGTCGATGAAACGCGCCAGACTGGGATAACGACCGCTGTCCATGTTGAGCGCCAGCTCGATGAAGGCATGCAAATTGGCCTGCACCGCGGCGACCATGGCTTGCGGCACGGCCATGCGATAGCGCTGCAGCACCTCGCCTTCGAAGTAGATGCGGTCGAGCAGGTCGTGCACCGGCAGGCGGTCCGCGATTTCCTGCCAGGCTGCGAGGCGTTCGAGCGCCAGCTTCAAGGGCGCAGTGAGCAGTTCCTCGGGCAGGGCCTTCAGGCGCTGCCACCAGCTGCTCTCCTCTCCGCGCGCCAGCCGCATCAGGTCGCTATCGTCGCAGCCGAACACGGGCGAGCGCAGCACCTGGGCCAGCTTAAGGTCGGCAAAAGGCGTCACGAGAAACTCCAGCAAGGCCGCCAGATCGCTGCATTCCAGCGTGTCCAGCAGGCCGCCCTGGCGCGAGCTGAGATAGGGGATGCGCGCCGCGCGCAGAGCGCGTTCGTAAGTGGCGAGCCAGGTCCGGCTCCGGACCAGCAGCATGATGTCGCGGTAGTCCGCGGGGCGCGGCCCGCGCTTCTCGTCATCCACCTGCCAGCGGCCGACGATGGCGGTGATTTTCTCCGCGAGCTGGGCCGCCTCCTGCTCGTGGCGCACGTCCTCGTCTTCCTGACGCGCCTGCTGGAGCGGATTGCGCAACATCGGCACGGTGTCGTCGGCGCCCTCTTCTTCGGCCTGGGCTGGTTTCTCCGCCAGCGGCAGCAGCGCGACGGCGCCCTCCTGCGTGTCGTGGTGCCAGCCATGCTCGCGAAAACCCGCGAAGTCCGGCTGCGCGGCGAACACCCGGTTCACCGCCTGGATGACCGCCGGCGCGCTGCGCCGCGAGCGGTCCTGTTCCAGCCGGGCGGCAGCGAAATCGCGCATCAGGCTCGCGGCGGCGATCTGGAACAGGCGCGGTTCGGCGCGGCGGAAGCGGTAGATCGACTGCTTGGGGTCGCCCACGAGGAACACGCTGGGGCGGCTGCCCACCGCGCCGTAAGCGCCCAGCCAGGCCTGCATCACCTGCCACTGCAGGGGGTTGGTGTCCTGGAACTCGTCCAGCAGGATATGGCTGTAGCGGCTGTCCAGCTTGTACTGCATGTACTCGGCGTAATCGCTGCGGCTCAGCAGCTGGAACACGCGCCATTCGACATCGGCGAAATCCAGCATCTGGCGCGCTTCCTTGAGACGCTGGTAGGCGTCGAGCAGCGCCGCGCCGCAGCGCAGGCCGATGCAATTGAAGCGGTACACGGCCTGGGCGGTGAGGCGGTCGCGGGCTTCATACAGCAGGTCGCACATCATCTGGTGCAATTCGATCAGGCGCGCTTCGCCATGCGCGCCCAGCCGCTTGGCCTGGGTTGGCGAAGAGGCGCGAACGCGCGGCGTACCGCTCTTGGTGAAGTACACCGGGCACAGCGTGGCGAAACGCTGGTCAAGATCCTTCAACGCCAGCGCATCCACCAGTTGGGCCGCGAGTTTCTGGTCGGTCGCGGTGTTCTTCCCCAGGAGCTGCGCGTATTCGCTGTGCCATTCGGCCAACACGGGGTCCTGCTGCATTTCCGCCAGCACGTCCTGTTCCGGATCGACGTCCAGTTCGCGGCGCAAGCGTTCCAGGGCATAGGCCAGGGGATCGGCCTGCCCTGCGGTGTAAGCCCACCACTCCGCGCGCTTGGCGACGAACCCCAGCAGCAGGGCGCGGGTATTGAACAGCCCATGGCCGCGGAACAGCTCCTGCAGAGCGCTGGCGGTCGGGTCTTCCTCTTGCTCGGCGAGGTCCTCGGCAAAACTCTGCCACGCCTCTTCCAGCAAGGCCGAGGTCTGGTCGAGCAGGGAAAAATTGCCCACCGCGCCGCCTTCGAGCGGCGCCTTTTGCAGCAGCTGCAGGAACCAGCCGTGGAAAGTGTTGATGGTGAGTGTCGGCTCGGCAGTCAGCACGCGTTCCAGCAGGTTGCGCGCGTGCGGCAGCAATTGTTCGATTTCGCTGTCCGACAAGGCACGCTGGCGCAGAAATTCGCGTGCCTCATCTTCCGGCTGCAGGGCCAGCAGGCGCAGCCACTCCAGCAGGCGCGCCTGCATCTCCTGGGCGGCCTTGCGCGTGAAAGTGATGGCGAGGATTTCGCCCGGCTCGGCACCCGCCAGCAGCAGGCGCAGGATGCGCGACACCAGCAGCCAGGTCTTGCCGCTGCCGGCGCAGGCTTCGATCACCACCGAGCGCTCGGGATTCAGTGCGGTGTGGTAGTCGAATTCATGCATTCCAGTAGTCCTTGCGGCACAGGCCGCGCATTTCGCAGTATTCGCAGGCCTGGGATATGCCCTGGGCAGGGAGCGAAGCGCCGCGGTACAGCGCATCGAACATGTCGCGCAGACGCACGCGGTTGGCCTGCGCCAGCACGGCGATGTCCTCGGCCGCCTCGACCTGACCCACGTCCTCCTCGTCCACCGCCACGAACGCGGCCTGCTGCGGCATTTCTCCCAGCAACAGGGCGTAACAGGGCAGCTGAACGTCCTCGCCGGCTTGCTTGAGCTTTTTCTTCAGCCCCTCGGCGTTCTGCGTCTTGTAGTCGAGCACCGCGAGCGCGGCGCCTTTACTGTCCACCCGGTCCAGCCGACCGCGCAGCCTGAGCTGCCGTTCGCCAGCCAGGGGAATGTCCAGCGTGCGCTCCACTTCCCCTTCCTGCCAGCGCCACCCTTCCAGCTCCCGCGCCAGCTGCCAGGCGATATAGCCGGGTATGGACGCGTCCCAGCGCAAGGCCCAAGCATGGCTGACGAAATCCGCCTCGATGGCGCGGGTGAATACTTCCTTGCTGATGTCGCGCAACACCTGCTGCAACACGGCGGTATCCTGGCCACTCAGAATCGGATAGACGAGGTGGAAACGGTGCAGGATGTCGTGCACGTACTCGCCGTAATCGCGCTTTTCCAGCGCGGTGGACACCTCGTCCAGTTCGTTCAGGCGCAGGGCGTGACGCGCGTAGAACTGGTAGGGACAAGCCACCAGGCTGTTGTAACCGCTGGCGGAAATGGTGGCAGGAACAAGCTGCTCAGGCAGCACCGGGGCAGGGTGCGCAGCGAGAACTGCAGGCTGAAAGCTGATGGCTGGAGGCTGAAAGCCAGAATCCTTCAAGCCTTCTCCATAAGCCAGCACATGGAAAATTTCCAGGCGCTCGAACCACGGGCTGAGCGGATTGGGCTCGCCGTTCTTGCGCGCCTGCCAGGTCACCCACACCTCCGGGCAGGCAACCAGCAGCGACGCCAGATTCTGCCGCTCGGTTTCCAATGCGGCGCGACGATCGGGCAAGCCGAGCTGTGCTCTGACGGCCTGGTTGAAGAATACGCTCTCGCGCCCCCGCCCCGGCAAATGGGCCGCATCGGCGCCGGCGATGACCACTCCGTCGAAGCGGCGCAGGCGACAGGCCGCGAGGTGGGTGAACACCACCGGGCTGGTGATGCTGGCGTCGCGAAAAACCGCCTCTTCCAGTTGCTGGTTCAGCCATTGCCGCCATTCGGAATAGCTGAATGCAGTGGCGTCCTGGGCCAGTTCGAGATGCAGGCGCTCGAGCAACTGGAGCAACTGGTCCCCGGCCAGGTCGCGCTGCAGCCCCCCACGAATCTGCAAGACATCCAGGCTCGCCAGCAAGCCTTGCTGCCACTCGGCCAGCGAGCGCCTTTTGCGTTTTTCGAGCAGCTTTTGCGCCTCGCCCAGGGCATCGAGCAACTCGACGACTTCCGCCTCGTCCCCGGCCAGCGCGCGGTAGCGCATCAGGTGCGACACCACGCTGTGCTTGCGGATCAGCTGTTCCAGGCGGTACACCCCATGGCGCCGCCGTGCCGGTTCCCAGGCGGTGAAGATGAACGGGGATTTGAGCAGATCGAGCAAATCCTGGTAATGGAAGCGGCTGTCCAGGTTGTCCAGCCAGCGCATCACCACCGTGCTGGCGCTGGTGGTGGAAAGGGTCCAGCCGGTTTCGTCGGTCACCAGCACCGCCGCCCGCTCCAGCAGGGCACGCGCGCGCCGCGCCACGAGCCGGTCCTGGACCACCACGGCGATGGCCGTCTTGCCTTGCGCCAGCCACTGGCCGACGCGGAAGGCGACTGTCTCGGCTTCCTGTTCCAGGCTGTTGGCGCCGCACAGGCAAAGCCGTTCATGCCGTCCGGACAAGGGACTGGTTGAGGCAATATCGCGGAAAGCGCTCGCGCGGTCGTGCAAGTGTTCACTTTGCCCCGACTCGCCCCAGGCGGCAGACAGCAGGCCCGTCAAACCGGCGGGATCGGCTTCAATCGCAGCGACCGAAAAATGGCGCACCGGGCAAGAACGGGCATAAAGCGCGAAAAAGGCCGACTCCATCGGGACGAGGTCGTTGAGCCCCACGGTGTACAGCGGCGCAGCTGCCATATCGGCCAACTGCGCCAGCTGCAGGTGATAGAGCGTGGCATCGTCCAGCGCCCCCTCCCCCCTGGCGGACATGGCGTGCCACAGCTCATGCACCAGCCGGGCCTCGAATTGCAGCGGGAGCCCGCTGCGCGCCCGGTAGGCCTGTTCCAGCAGATGTACGAACGCTTCATAAGTGGATGGAAGCGCTACCTGGCTCAAGGTGATTTCGTCGAACAGGCGCAACAGCTCGGCGCTGACGTGCCACAAATCACCCTCGCGAAACCAGTCCTTGTCGCGCAAGGCCCGGTAGATCATCGCCTGACGGCGGCTGACGGGCAGGCGTGCCCGGCCCGTGTCCTGTTGCTCCGCGAGGCTCCGCAGGGTGGCGAAGCGCGGCAGGAGCAAGGTGTCCACCCCGGCCGTGTCGCGCAATATGCGGCCGAATTCCGCGGCGGCATGGAGATTGGGCAGCAGCACGGTCACGCCGCTCAGGTTGGGCAGGCGGGCGCGCTCGAGGGCGACGATTTCGCGCGCAGCGGCGCTGAGCAACGGGTCCGCAGCGGAAGGACGAAGCGCGTTGCCGCTCATTTCAGCACGAATCGCATGCCTAACATGCCGCTCGCGGCAAGCGCCGCGCCGACAGCAAAATTCAGCCAGAACGGCCAATGGCTGCGGGATTCGAACAGGAAGGGCAGGAAGAACAGCAGCGACGGCGGAACCAAGTAGAAAATGTCGCGCGCGAAGGCACTCACCCGCGCCGCGTCGCGCGTGTCCCAATACAGCCATGCCATGGCCAGCATCGACGTCAGCGGCAGCGAAACGATCACCGCACCCCAGAAGGGAGAGCGCTTCGCCGCTTCCGCCGCCGCTAATAGAACCGCTACGCTGATTAATATTTTTAGCACCAGCATCAATGCTTCCCTTACTTGGTATTTTTGGTTAGCATAGCGTTTATCCCTGTTCTTGACCACCGAACAACAGACGCCATCCCAATCAGGCATCAACAAAAATCCCTTTCAATTCCGAATGTTAAGAGGCAATCCATGAGCGAACATATCCATTACATCAGTGACGACTCTTTCGAGCAGGAAGTTCTGCAATCGCAGATTCCCGTGCTGGTCGACTACTGGGCGGACTGGTGCGGACCATGCAAGATGATTGCCCCGATTCTGGATGAAGTGGCGCAGGAATACGCAGGCAAGATCAAGATCGCCAAGCTCAACATCGACGAAAACCAGGCCACGCCGCCCAAGTTCGGCATCCGCGGCATCCCGACCCTGATGATTTTCAAGAACGGCAACGTGGAAGCCACCAAGGTGGGCGCGCTGTCCAAGTCACAGCTCACCGCTTTTATTGACAGCAACATCTAAAGCCGTTACGCTCAATCTTAATAACTCCTTTCGACTGGCAAGCGCTTAGCTTGCCAGCTCAGGTTTCACCAGTCTCTATCTTTCTTTCCCGCAAGTCATCCTAGAAGCGCTCTATTGCCATGCATTTATCCGAGTTAAAGCAACAACACGTCTCCGAACTGGTCGAGATGGCCATCGCCAATGAAATCGATGGCGCCAGCCGACTGCGCAAGCAGGACCTGATCTTCGCCCTGCTCAAGAATCAGGCAAAAAAAGGCGAAAGCATCTTCGGTGATGGCACGCTGGAAGTACTGCAGGACGGCTTCGGCTTCCTGCGCTCGCCCGACACCTCGTACCTGGCTGGACCGGACGACATCTACGTCAGCCCCTCGCAGATTCGCCGCTTCAACCTGCACACCGGCGATACCATCCAGGGCGAGATCCGCACCCCCAAGGAAGGCGAACGCTACTTCGCGCTGGTCAAGGTGGACAAGGTCAACAGCGAGCCGCCGGAAAATTCCAAGCACAAGATCCTGTTCGAGAACCTGACTCCGCTGTTCCCCACCCAGCCGCTGATCCTGGAACGCGACATCAAGGCGGAAGAAAACATCACCGGCCGCGTCATCGACATGGTCGCGCCCATCGGCAAGGGCCAGCGCGGCCTGCTGGTAGCCAGCCCGAAGAGCGGCAAGACCGTGATGCTGCAGCACATTGCCCACGCCATCGCCACCAATCACCCCGACGTCATCATGATCGTGCTGCTCATCGACGAGCGCCCCGAGGAAGTGACGGAAATGACGCGTACCGTGCGCGGCGAAGTAGTCGCTTCCACCTTCGACGAACCTGCCACGCGCCACGTCCAGGTCGCCGAAATGGTGCTGGAAAAAGCCAAACGCCTGGTGGAGCACAAGAAGGACGTGGTCATCCTGCTCGACTCCATCACTCGCCTGGCGCGCGCCTACAACACCGTGGTCCCCGCCTCCGGCAAGGTCCTCACCGGCGGCGTCGACGCCAACGCCCTGCAGCGCCCCAAGCGCTTCTTCGGCGCAGCGCGCAATATCGAGGAAGGCGGCAGCCTGACCATCATCGCCACCGCTCTGGTGGACACCGGCTCGCGCATGGACGACGTGATCTACGAAGAGTTCAAGGGCACCGGCAACATGGAAATCCACCTTGATCGCAAGATGGCGGAAAAACGCCTCTACCCGGCGATCAACGTCAACCGCTCCGGCACCCGCCGCGAAGAACTGCTCATCAAGGCCGACGTGCTGCAGAAAATCTGGGTCCTGCGCAAATTGCTCTACCCGATGGACGACCTGGACGCGATGGAATTCCTGCTCGACAAGATCAAGGCCACCAAGAGCAACGCGGACTTCTTCGACTCGATGCGCAGAGGCTAAGCCGCCTCATTTCTGGGCATCACGCCGCCTTGGCGCCCGGCGTGCGATTGCCCAGCACGGTAAAGTGCACCCTCACCCATTCCTCGCTGCTGTCCACGACTTCGGCTAGGCGCACGTGGAAGACGTTGTTGCGGTAGTGCATGTCCAGCAGGCGTCCTTCGCGGAAATCCGCGCTCTGCAGGATCAGGCTGCTGTTGATGTCACGTTGATACAGCTTGGGTAGAAAGAGCGCCTTGATGACGCCCTCGCCGCCGTCCGCTTCGGTCAGCTCCACCTGCTTGGGGGCGTCGCTCAGACGCTCGACCCCCAGTGCCGGCATGCCTGACTCGGAATCCCTTTTCCAGCGCACCACGCCGATTTCCCACGCCCCGTCATGGCCGGAAGGCTTGACCAGGACCAGCTTGCCTTCCTGCGCCCGTTCCGTCGGACGCGCCTCCACCAGGCCGTAGCCGCCCTCACTTTCGTCCTGAACCGACCAGTGTTCGAAGGGGATTTTATGCCCCGGGCGCGCTTCTTCCGGTTGCAGGCAGGAATAGATGGCACCGACGCCGCAGGCCATTTCCACCATGCGGTCCTCCACCGGGGCGCGGCATTGGCGCCGTGCCGCCTCGGGGCGTATCCAGTAGCGCGCGACGTAATCCAGCAGGTCGATGCAGTCGGGCAAAACGCATTCGTCGCCCAGTTCCACATGCTCGCTCCAGTTCCCATCCGTCAGGCCGGTGCGCGATTTGCGGATTTGCAGGTAGAGATCGACCATGCTCCAGCAACGCAGGTCGGGACCGTGCATTTCCTCCAGCAGCTTGCGCGCGCCTACCCCGGTAGAAAGGTCGACGCAGTGCATGTGCGTTTCCGGGTCGCAATCCTGCTCCAGCGGGACCAGATGCGACCAGTGATCGAGCCAGTGGTCCACCATTTCGATCTGGTCGGGCGGCAGGGTCATGGGCTTGATCATGTCGAGCAGCAGGATCTGCATGTATTCGTTGCAGCAGGTGGTGAGCCGCTTGCTGTTGAGTTCCACTTCGGTGGTGGCCAGACGGGCGTTTTCGCACATCAGGTAGTACTTGTGCAGGCGCTTCCACATCACAGGCTGCACCGGCTCCTGGTGAAAGTAGCCCCACTTGATGCCCTGGGCGTAGTAATGCAGCGTGCGGGCGGCGATGGTGGGGAGGTAACGGGTGAATTCGCTCTTGCCGCGTTGCGCCACGATTTCGTGGATAAAGAGCTGGTAGCTGTGGGCGAGCCGGGAAAACAGGGTCGTCATGCTCTTCCACAGGACGTCCTCGCCACGCTTGAGCTCGTTCTGGTGCTGAAAATACGTTTCGCCGAGCTTTTTCTGGAATGCCTGACTGGTTTCGTCGACGTGCCTCAGCACCTTGAGACGCTCCCGAGTCAGGGGTTCCTGACTTTTCAGGAAGCCGGAAAGCGCATCGATGACTTGCTTCTGCGCCTCGTATTCGTCGTGCCCGCGCAGGTCCTGCAGCCACGCGTCCGCGGTCTTCGCGCTGGTGAGAAAGCCCGAAGGTTTGGTGCGGAACAGGGCAAGCAGATCGAACATGTGAACCAATTGAATAAATGAACGTGTTGTCGAGCATATTTCATGCCGTCATCCTGCGCAACCTTTATCCAGAGCGAAAAAAAGGCGCCGCAGCGCCTTTTTTCGACTCCGGGAGGCGCCGAACTTAGCTGCCTTGGTCGCGCAGGGTGATGTCGAACTGCGGCCCAACCAGAACTTTCTGCAAGCCTAATTTCTTGCCCAGATTCAGCACCAGCGGGCCATTTATATTTGCTGAGATACCGCCACCGGCCTCATCCTTAGCTGTATTTGCTCCCATGGGCATATAGACCATCAGCGCCACTGCCAAGTCGCTTGGCTCCACTGACTGCAACAGGTCGGTTTCTTCGTCCGACAGGACAAACTCGTAGTTGATGCCGAATTGGGCGGG
Source organism: Sulfurimicrobium lacus (assembly GCF_011764585.1). Lineage (GTDB taxonomy): Bacteria > Pseudomonadota > Gammaproteobacteria > Burkholderiales > Sulfuricellaceae > Sulfurimicrobium > Sulfurimicrobium lacus. The sequence goes on along the minus strand of NZ_AP022853.1, from coordinate 1,249,625 downwards.
GTTAACAACGGAAAAAGTGACTGCGGGGTCATCGAGGGATTGCAGAAAAAAAACCACGGGAGCGTCTTTTTCCACGTTGTGCAGCAACTTGAAGCGGGTGCAGTTTTCCAATCCGAGCAAACCGCGGGGAAATGTCAGAATGGTTTCCGGATTGACTTCCAGCTCACCGAAACGAATCGTATTGGCTTTCATGTGCGGACTCCTTTTATAAAGTTTTCGAGTAACGCGGCTTGATTTCAACCGATTGCTGGCGCAAATATGCATCGAAGGGCATGGCGATATTGCGCAGGAAAATGCGCCCGGTTTCAGTCACCTTGATTACGCCTGGTTCCAGGCACACTAGGCCATCGGCAGCCAGTTCCTGAAGCTCCGGCAGAGCGTCGGCGAAGAAAGTGTCGAAATCAATTTCCCACTCTACACCAAATTTGGCCTTGTCAAGCTCCAGATCGCACATGATATTGCTGATGGCCTCGCGCCGGATTTTGTCGTCGCGTGAAATGCGCAAGCCGCGTTCCGTGGCGAGTCCACCGCTACCGATGCGGCGCTGGTACTCAGCGAGGTTCTTGGCGTTCTGCACGTAAACGTCTTCCGTCTGGCTGATGGCCGAAACGCCAAAGGCGTAGATATCGCAATTCCGGTTGGTGGTGTAGCCCTGGAAGTTACGGTAGAGGGTCTTGGCTTTCTGGGCCTTGACGATCTCGTCGTCGGCCTTGGCGAAATGGTCCATGCCGATGTAGACATAGCCTTCTGCCGCCAGCCGCTCCATGATGAGCTTCTGCAGTGCGAGCTTGGTGGTCAGATCGGGCAGATCGCTTTCCAGGATCAATTTCTGGTGTTTCTTCATCCACGGCACGTGCGCGTAGTTGAACACGGCCAGGCGGTCGGGTCCGAGTTCGACGATCTTGTCCAGGGTGGGCGTGAAGCTTTCCACGCTCTGGTGCGGCAGGCCGACCATCAGGTCGATATTGATGCTCTCGAAACCGGCTTCGCGCAGCCAGTTAAAAACCTGGCGAATCAGCGCCTCGGGCTGCACGCGGTTAACGGCCTTTTGCACCGTTTCATCGAGATCCTGCACCCCCATGCTGACGCGGTTGAAGCCCGACTCGGCCAGCGCGGCGATATGTTCCCGGCTCAACTCGCGCGGGTCGAGTTCGCAGCTGATCTCGGCGTCCGGGGCAATGTTGAAACGCGAAGCGAGGTGTTGGAACAGGCGCCGGATGTCGGCCGGCTTGAGGAAAGTTGGCGTGCCGCCGCCCCAATGCACCTGCTTCGCCTGGCGATCGGGCGCAGTCAGCGCCGCGACCCGGTCGATTTCCTGGAACAGGTAGCCGAGGTAGGTGTCGGCCTTGCTGTAATCATGCGTCGCCACCATGTTGCAGCCGCAGTAGTAGCACAAGGTATCGCAAAATGGCACATGGACGTAAAGCGACAAATCGCGGCCGAGCCCCTGAGTGGTGTTGATCTCGCCCAGCCATTCCTTTTCGCCGAAGGCTTCGGTGAAATAGGGGGCAGTAGGATAAGAGGTATAGCGTGGCCCGGCCTTGCTGTATTTTTCGAGAAGGGAGATTGCGAGTTCCATGAATAGAAGCACCAAATAACGTTGGGAGATTATACGCTTCCGGCCGGATTTTGATGAAAAAACACCCGGGCTTGAGTTACACTCATCCGACGATTATCAACTCCTGAATCAAACGCATGAGCAATGCTGCAATCCCGTCCACCATCGGACGTTTCAAGGTATTAAGAGTACTCGGCGAAGGCGCCCAGAGCGTGGTCTATCTCGCCGAAGACCCGCACCTGCAACGCGAAGTGGCGATCAAGACGGTGCACCTCGCCGGCGGGGAAGACCATCTCAAACGCACGCGGGCGCTGATCGACGAAGCACGCACCGTGAGCAAGCTGCAGCACCCCAATATCGTGCCGATTTTCGAGGCCGGCGAACACGAGGGCAACCCCTACCTGGTGTTCGAATATGTTCAGGGCAGCGACCTCTCCCTCCTCATCAAACGCGAAGGTGCCTTGGCCTCGCAACGCGCCGTGGAACTGGCCATCCAGATTCTCGATGCCGTGGCCTACGCGCACCAGCACAACATCATCCACCGCGACCTCAAGCCGTCCAACATCCTGATCAACGCCGAAGGCGTGCCGCGCGTAATGGATTTCGGCATCGCCACGCGCATTTCCGAAAAGGCCGGCGCGGAGCAGGAGCTGATGCTGTTCGGCACCCCGGGCTACATGGCGCCGGAATACATTACCGACAAGGAAATCGGCCCCAAGCTGGATATATTCGCCAGCGGCATGATTCTGCACCAGATGCTGACCGGCAAGCCTGCGGTACAAGGCCGCGATCCGCGCGACACGCTGCGCCTCATCGTCGATGAACCGATCGCCCCGCCATCGGCACGCAACAGCCAGGTGGACGAAAAGCTCGACGATATCGTGCTCAAGGCGCTGGCCAAAGACCCCATGAGCCGTTACGACTCGGCACAGGAAATGAAAGCGGCGCTACAGACTTACCTCAATCCAGAAACCGATCCCATTGCCGCCACCACCAACCAGGGAACGTTGGATTTCCTGTTGCGCCGCATGCGCCACAAGAGCGATTTCCCCGCGCTGGCGGAGTCCATCAGCGCCATCAACCGCATCACCTCCTCGGAGATGGAAAGCGTCACGCAGCTTTCCAATGCCATCCTCAAGGACGTGGCGCTCACCAGCAAACTGCTGAAAGTGGTCAACGCCGCCTATTATTCGCAGTGCGGCGGCGGCGCCATCAGCACGGTGTCGCGCTCGGTGGTGATCTTGGGTTTCGACGCGGTGCGCAACCTCGCGCTTACCCTGATGCTGTTCGACCACCTGCAGAACAAGGAGCACGCCGCCCAGCTCAAGGACGAGTTCGTGCGCTCGCTGTACAGCGGCATCATCGCCAAGGGACTGGCCAATAAAGTCGGCATCCGCAACTCCGAAGAAGGCTTCATCTGCGCACTTTTCCACAATCTTGGCAAATTGCTGTGCATGTTCTACCTGCTGGAAGAGGTGGAAGAAGTAAACAAGCTCGCTCAGCAAAAAAAGATGAGCGAAGAAAATGCCTCGATCACGGTCCTCGGCATGTCGTACCAGGATATAGGGATCGGCGTTGCCAAGGCGTGGAATTTTCCCGAGCAGATTTCCCACAGCATGCGCAGCCTGCCGCCTGGCGACAGGGTCAAAAGGCCGGCTACGGACCTTGATCGCCTCAACACGCTATCGGCTTTTTCGCATGAAATCTGCCGCATGGCCACTCACGAAGAGAGCAGCGAAAGAACCAAGGAACTGTTGCGCCTCACGCAACGCTTCGGCTCCGCGCTGGAAATCGGCGAAAAAGCCATCCTCGCCACTGCGGAAAGTGCCGCGCTGGATTTCGCCAAGTTCGTCAGCACGCTGCAGCTCGATCTGCGCCAGAGCAAGCTCGGGAAACAACTAATCAAGGGCACCACCCGTGCAGAAGCCGCTCCTGCGACGATGGCAACAGCCAGCGGCATGACGGATGCCATCCTCGGCGAGGACGGCACGCTAATCGGAGACGACGACCAGACGCGCACGATCGAGCTCCCCCCGGGAAGAATGCACGAGAATGCCCAGGGCATCCTTACCCAGGGCATTCAGGACATCAGCAATTCGCTGGTGGAAGGACGCTCGCTCAACGACATCATGCGCATGATCATGGAAACCATGTACACCAGCATCGGTTTCTCCCGCGTGCTGCTGTGCATCAAGGACGCGCGCCAGAACATGATGTCGGCACGCTCCGGCTTCGGGCCGGACACCACGGAGGTCATTAAACACTTCAAGTTCTCCATGGCGTTCTCGCCGGATGTTTTTCATGTCAGCATGAAAAACAACGTCGACATCATCATCGAAGACATCGACGACCCAAAAATCCAGACCCGCATCCCGGCCTGGTATCGCCAATCTGTCCCGGCACATACTTTCGTGCTGTTCCCGATCGTGCTCAAGAACAACCCGGTTGCGCTGATTTACGCCGACAAACCCAAAGCCGGGGACATCAAGCTGCCGGAGCAGGAACTGGGACTATTGCGCGTGCTGCGCAATCAGGCGCTGCTGGCGATCAAGACACAGGCGTAAAAAAAGGCGCCGAGGCGCCTTTTTTTACGTTTACCCTAACCTTAGCCGGTAATGCGCCGCTTATATTCCGCGGTACGGGTATCGATCTCGATCTTGTCGCCAATTTCGACGAAAGCCGCGACCGGCAGTTCAAAGCCGGTGCCGATCTTGGCCGTCTTCATTACCTTGCCGGAAGTGTCGCCGCGTGCCACCGGTTCGGTGTAGATCACTTCGCGAACCACGGTGGTGGGCAGTTCCACGGAAATGGCCTTGCCGTTGTAGAACACCACCTCGCACTGCATGCCGTCTTCCAGGTAGTTGAGCGAGTCGCCCATGTTTTCGGCTTCAACTTCGTACTGGTTGTAGTCGGCGTCCATGAACACGTACATCGGGTCGGCGAAATAGGAATAGGTCACTTCCTTGCGCTCCAGCGACACCACCTCGAACTTATCGTCCGCGCGGAACACGCTCTCGCCGGGAGAACCGGAAAGCAGGTTCTTGTATTTCATCTTGACCACGGACGCATTGCGGCCGGATTTTGTGTATTCGGCCTTCAGCACGACCATGGGGTCGCTTCCGATCATGAAGACGTTGCCTGCGCGAAGTTCCTGTGCGGTTTTCATAATACTTTCGTCCTACGCTAAAAATGGTGATGCGGAAAAATCCGTAATTATATCTTTTTCCAACAAAATTGCACCAGATTTGCCGCAAGATCGCCATGCATTATCTGTGCATCCGCCCAGCGTTGTGCATGCTGCTCCAGCACCTCGCGCCATTGCCAGAAAGCAGGCCACGCTTCGCCCGCCCCGTCGCCGCGGCTCCAGGCCTCCCACAGACCGCGCAAGGCGGCGGCCGCATCGCCCGGCAAAGCGGCGCAATAGCGGTCCAGAAAGGCATTCAATTTGACCCAGTGCGCCCCTTCGTTCTGCGGGTAGATGTGCCAGACGAAAGGCCGCACCGCCCACTGGCCGCGCACGAAGGAGTCCTCGCCGCGCACGAAATTGCAGTCGCACGCCCACAGCAGGTAGTCGTAACGCTCCTGCTCCAGGAACGGCAGCACGTGCACGGCGAGACTGCCGCGCTGCAACAACTCGCCCCGGGCCAGTTCGCGTCGCCCGAAATAAGCGGCCACACCGGCCACCATGCGGCCCTCCGGCACCAGGCAGGTCACGGGGAAAACGCCACTGGCCCAGGCCTCGAGCAGTCCCTGCAGGGCAGGATTTTCGTAGCCGAACAGGGACACGCGACACTCCGTGGCTTCAGGCTGCGGCAAGCCGATGGATTGCCAGAACCGGGCAAGCTGCTCGGGATCGCTCTGGAATGCCTGACGTCGCTCCAGCAGCCCGCTTTCCGCCAGCAATCCGCCGGTAGCGGATGAAAATCCGGGGAAAAAGAAGTATTTGGTCAACGGCAGGCGGGGATGGGGCGAGGGCAAACCATGGCAGCCCTCGACCCAGATCTCCGCACTGAGATATTCCAGGTTGACCCACACCGGCCTGCACGCCGCATCCGCCATCGCCGCGACATAGCCTGCGGGAAGCTCGCAGCCGAAAGCCTCGATCACCACATCGGCGGGCGCCACGGCGGGAAATGACGCTTCCCAGCGCCGCACCACAACGCGGCGCGCAGTCTGCTCACTCAGGTCGGGATTGATTTCAGGACAGATGGTTTGCAGGCTGGCAAGGTCGTCCACCCACAGACGCACTTCAATATCATGTTCGGCGGCAAGCTGGCGTGCGAGGCGCCAGCACACGCCGATATCGCCAAAGTTGTCCACCACGGCACAGAAAATGTCCCATTTCCGGCCGTGCTGGGTCAAATAGCTTTTTCCAGCTCTTCGTCAAACGCCAGATGCACGGCATCGCCGTCCATGTCCACCGTGACATGGCCGCCGTTGGCGAGCCGCCCGAACAGCAGTTCGTCCGCCAGCGCGCGGCGGATGGTGTCCTGGATCAGGCGAGCCATCGGGCGCGCACCCATGAGCGGGTCGAATCCGCGCTTGGCGAGATAGTCCTTGAGTGCATCTGTGAAAGTCGCTTCAACTTTCTTCTCGTGCAGTTGCTCCTCCAGTTGCATGAGGAACTTGTCCACCACGCGCAGGATGACTTCATGGTCCAGGGCGCGGAAGGAAATCGTCGCATCCAGGCGGTTGCGGAACTCCGGCGTGAACAACCGCTTGATCTCGGCCATTTCGTCGCCGGCTTTCTGGCTCTGCGCGAAGCCGATGCTGCCCTTGGACAGATTCTCGGCGCCGGCATTGGTCGTCATGATGATGATGACGTTGCGGAAATCCGCCTTGCGGCCGTTGTTGTCGGTGAGCGTGCCGTGGTCCATGACCTGCAGCAGGATGTTGTAGATATCCGGGTGCGCCTTCTCGATCTCGTCCAGCAGCAGCACGCTGTAGGGGTGCTTGGTGATCTGCTCGGTCATCAGGCCGCCCTGCTCGAAACCCACATATCCCGGCGGCGCGCCGATCAGGCGCGACACCGCATGGCGCTCCATGTATTCGGACATGTCGAAACGGATCAGTTCGATGCCCATCACATAAGCCAGCTGCCGCGCCACTTCGGTCTTGCCCACGCCGGTCGGGCCGGAAAAGAGGAACGAGCCGATCGGCTTGTTGGGACTGCCGAGCCCGCTGCGCGCCATCTTGATCGCCGACGCCAGGGCTTCGATCGCATTGTCCTGGCCGAACACCACCGCCTTGAGATCGCGTTCCAGTGTCTTCAGCGCCGAACGGTCGTCGCTGGAAACGCTCTTGGGCGGGATGCGCGCAATCTTGGCGATAATGTCCTCTATCTCCTTGATGGAAATGGTTTTCTTCTGCTTCGACTTGGGCAGCACGCGCTGCGCTGCGCCCGCTTCGTCGATGACATCGATCGCTTTGTCGGGCAGATGGCGGTCGTTGATGTAACGCGCAGAAAGCTCCGCCGCGGTGGTCAGGGCTGCCGCCGTGTATTTCACGCCGTGATGGGCCTCGAAACGCGACTTGAGGCCGCGCAGGATTTCCACCGTCTCTTCCACCGACGGCTCGGGCACGTCAATTTTCTGGAAGCGCCTCGACAGGGCGTGGTCCTTCTCGAAAATGCCGCGGTATTCGTTGTAGGTCGTCGCGCCGATGCACTTCAACTGGCCGGAGCTCAAAGCCGGCTTGAGCAGGTTGGACGCATCCAGCGTGCCGCCGGAGGCTGCGCCAGCACCGATCAGGGTGTGAATTTCGTCGATGAACAGGATCGCATTCGGATCGTCGGTCAGTTGCTTGAGCACCGCTTTGAGGCGCTGCTCGAAATCACCGCGATACTTGGTACCGGCCAGCAAGGCCCCCATGTCGAGCGCATAGACCGTGCTTTTCGCCAGCACCTCCGGCACCTCGCCTTCCACGACGCGGCGCGCCAATCCTTCGGCAATGGCGGTCTTGCCCACGCCCGCCTCGCCCACCAGCAACGGATTGTTCTTGCGCCGGCGGCACAGGGTCTGCACCACGCGCTCCAGCTCGAGATCGCGACCGATCAGCGGGTCGATCTTGCCGGCCAAAGCCTGGTGGTTGAGGTTCTGGGTAAAACTGTCGAGCGCCGAGGCCGGCGTCGGCTCCTGTTCGTTTTCCTGTTCCGGCTCCTGGCGCGGAACGGCGCCTTCCTGCACCTTGCTGATACCGTGGGAAATGTAATTGACCACGTCGAGGCGGTTCACTCCCTGCTGCTGCAGGAAATACACGGCATGGGAGTCCTTTTCGCCGAACAGCGCCACCAGCACGTTGGCGCCGGTCACTTCTTTCTTGCCGGAGGATTGCACGTGCAGAATGGCGCGCTGAATCACGCGCTGAAAACCCAGGGTAGGCTGAGTGTCCACGTCGTCCGTACCCGCCACGGTGGGCGTATGCTCGGCCACGAAATCGGACAGTTGCTTGCGCAACTCGTCGATGTTCGCAGCACAGGCACGCAGCACCTGGGCCGCAGTCGGGTTGTCGAGCATGGCCAGCAGCAGGTGTTCCACGGAAATGAACTCGTGGCGCTTCTGGCGCGCCTCGATGAACGCCATATGTAAAGATACTTCCAGTTCCTGGGCAATCATTTCACGTTTCCTCCATCACGCATTGCAGCGGATGCTGATGCTCGTTGGCAAATGCCAACACCTGTTCCACCTTGGTTGCTGCTATATCGCGGGGATAGACGCCGCATAAACCGCGCCCCTCCCTATGAACTTTGAGCATGATTTGCGTCGCCTGTTCACGGTCCTTGGCAAAAAAGCGCTGCAGCACGATCACCACGAATTCCATTGGCGTGTAATCATCGTTAAGCAGGATCACCTTGAACAGCGAAGGCGGCTTCAGCTTGGCGCGCTGCCCCTCCAATACTGTGCTTTCACGATACTTGCCGGGCATATTCATCACACTCGATTAATAGTACCAATTGTGACGCTAATGACGAATTTTTCAAGGGCAAGAACTTATATTTGACACACCGTCGAATAATGCTTGACTTGCTGTCATATTGGACGTAAAAAGACGGCTATGTTTGGCTTCAAGTTTTCTGCAGTACCGGTTTTGCCGTTTGCGGTCTTGAATTTCAAGCATATTCATTGGGTTTGAGCCCGTAATTTTTTAAGGAAGCATGTAATGGCAACTGGTACCGTAAAATGGTTTAACGACGCTAAAGGTTTTGGCTTTATCACTCCTGATGATGGCAGCGAAGATTTGTTTGCGCATTTCTCCGCCATCCAGATGGGTGGTTTCAAGACCCTGAAAGAAGGCCAAAAGGTCCAATTCGAAGTGACCCAAGGTCCTAAGGGCAAACAAGCCTCTAACATTCAAGCTGCCTAATACAGCTTCAGAATGATCGAAGCCCGTGGTTTTCACCACGGGCTTTTTTACGCCCCCTGAAACCAGGGGGCGCACTCAGCAATACTTGATTTACATATTCTGAATCATCACGTCGCCGAAAGCAGAACAGGAAACCTGCGTCGCACCTTCCATCAGACGCGCGAAATCGTAGGTAACTTTCTTGCCGGCAATCGCGCCGTCCATGCCCTTGATAATCAGGTCTGCCGCTTCGATCCAGCCCATGTGGCGCAACATCATTTCGGCCGACAGAATAATCGAACCGGGATTGACGTAATCCTTGCCGGCATACTTCGGCGCCGTGCCGTGCGTGGCCTCGAACATCGCGATCGAGTCCGACAGGTTTGCCCCCGGCGCAATGCCGATGCCGCCCACCTCGGCGGCCAGCGCGTCGGAAATATAATCGCCGTTGAGATTCAGGGTGGCGATCACATCGTATTCTTCCGGACGCAACAGAATCTGTTGCAGGAAAGCATCGGCGATCACGTCCTTGATGACGATGCCCCCAAATTTATCACCCAGTTTCATCCACGGCCCGCCATCGATCAGTTCCGCGCCGAACTCGCGCGCAGCCAGTTCGTAGCCCCATTTCTTGAAGCCGCCCTCGGTGAACTTCATGATATTGCCCTTGTGCACCAGGGTCACCGACTTGCGCTGGTTGTCGATCGCATACTGGATCGCCCGGCGGATCAGGCGTTCGCTACCCTCGACGGATACCGGCTTGATGCCGATGGACGAACTCTCGGGGAAGCGGATCTTCTTGACGCCCATTTCCTGCTGCAGGAACGCGATCACTTTCTTCACTTCGGCAGAGCCTGCCTCCCACTCCACGCCGGCGTAGATGTCTTCGGTGTTTTCGCGGAAAATCACCATTTCCACCCGTTCCGGGTGCTTGACCGGGCTGGGCACGCCCTGGAAATAGCGCACCGGGCGCAGACAGACGTACAGATCGAGCATCTGGCGCAAGGCCACATTGAGCGAGCGGATGCCACCGGAAACCGGCGTGGTCAGCGGGCCCTTGATCGACACCACGTATTCGCGCACCGCCGCCACCGTTTCTTCCGGCAGCCAGGTGTCGGCGTCATAGACCTTGGTGGCCTTCTCGCCGGCATAGACTTCCATCCAGGCAATCTTGCGCTTGCCGCCGTAGGCCTTGTCCACGGCGGCGTCCACCACCTTGATCATGACCGGGGTAATGTCCACGCCGGTGCCGTCGCCCTCGATGAAGGGAACGATGGGGCAATCCGGGACATTCAGGGAAAAGTCGCTGTTGACCCGGATTTTTTCGCCTGTGGCAGGCACTTTGATGTGCTGATACATGTATTGCTCCTAATCGAAAAAACAGACAGGATTAACTCGATGAACGGGGAAAAGGAAACGCCCCTATAATCTCGTCAATCCTGCCCATTCTTGAAAACATGCTCATCCTGTTCAACAAACCCTACGGCGTGATCTGCCAGTTCAGCAGCGATGGCATGCACCCCACGCTCAAGGACTACGTGCAAATCCCCGGCGTCTACCCCGCCGGCAGGCTGGACACCGACAGCGAGGGACTGCTGATTTTAACTGATGATGGCGCCCTGCAACACAAAATCAGCCACCCCCGCCACAAGCAGGCCAAGACTTACTGGGTGCAGGTAGAGGGCAACCCCACGCCGGAAGCGCTGGCGCAGCTGCGCCGCGGCGTGAATCTGGGCGACTTTGTCAGCCAGCCCGCCAAAGCAAAAATAATCCCCGAACCGCCCGGCCTGTGGCCGCGCAATCCGCCAGTCCGCTTCCGCAAGGAAATCCCCACCAGCTGGATCGAGCTGATTATCCGTGAGGGCAAAAATCGTCAGGTACGGCGCATGACGGCCAAGGTCGGCTTCCCCACCCTGCGCCTGATCCGCTCTCGCATCGGCGAGTGGAGCGTTGAAGGACTGGCACCGGGCACGTGGCGAGAGATGACAACGGCAAAATAATAAAGCGAACCTGTCAACCGACGCCAAATCGATCGCGTTAAGGATTCAGCACCAATCAAAAGTGCTGCGCAAATTTAACTTTAATCAACAAGGAAAAACCATGAGCAAACTTTTGTCCGCCCTGATCGCCGCCGCTTTCGCTGCTGTTACCTTCTCCGCTGTTGCTGCTGACGCTGCTGCTCCTGCAGCCGCTCCTGCTGCTGAAGCACCTAAGGCTGAAGCTGCTGCTCCTGCCAAGAAAGCCGTCAAGAAGCACAAGAAAGCCAAAAAGGCTGCCAAAAAAGCAGAAGCTGCTGCTCCTGCCGCTGAAGCACCTGCTGCCAAGTAATCAGGCACTAGCGTAAAAAAGGCGGGATGCTATCCCGCCTTTTTTATTTCCATTTCGCGCTAGTTCAAGATAGCGCCACCTTCAGAATATCAATCAGCCCTCGGCGATCCGCTTCGCGATGTGGGCCAGCGCTTCGTCAACCTGGTCGACAAGAATCAAGCACAGATCCCCTGCTTCGAGATGAGCAAGCGCCGTATCGGTAGCCAGGAACTCGCCACGGATCTCCTCGATCACCTTGGTGCGCGACGCCTGTGCCAAGCCCTCCTGCAGCAGCGCCAACACCTCGCCGTCGGCACGACCGCGCTGGCATTGATCCTGGTACAAGATGACCTCATCGAAAGCATTGCCCAGTATCTGCGTCTGATGACGGATATCGATGTCACGACGATCGCCAGCGCCGCTGATCACGACGATCCGGCGCTTCGCCGGCATCTGGTCGATGGCGCGTACCAGCGCAAGAATGGCATCCGGGTTATGTCCATAATCAGCGATCAGGGTGGCACCGCGATACGCAAAAACGTTGAAGCGACCCGGCGCGGTCTGCGCATCGTTGACGAAGGTCGCGAGCCCGGCGCGGACAACATCCCAGTCAAGGCCCAGAGCCCAGACGGCAGCGATGGCAGCCATGGCATTCTCGACCTGGAACGCGATGGTGCCGTTGCGTGTAAGGGGAATGCCAGACAAGGGGAGGCGCTGTTCGAAATCGCCTTCCGCCAGCACGATCGCATCGCCCTCGGCATAAGCCACGCGCTGTCCGCGGGCGCGGTGCGTGGCTATGACCGGGTGCTGGCGGTCGAGCGCAAAGAACGTCACCGAGCCCGGGCAGGCACTGGCCATGCCAGCGGCCATCGGGTCGGCCGCATTGAGCACGGCAACACCGCCGGGAGCGACGTTCTCGACGATGACGCGCTTCACCACGGCGAGATCTTCGACCGTGCTGATGTAGCTGAGACCCAGGTGGTCTCCCGTGCCGATATTCGTGACCACTGCCACATCGCAGCGATCGAACGCGAGCCCCTCGCGCAGCACGCCGCCACGCGCGGTTTCCAGCACGGCCGCATCGACGTCGGGATGAAGCAGCACGGTGCGAGCGCTCTTGGGTCCACTGCAGTCGCCGGTATCGATGCGACCGCCTTCGATGTAAACCCCGTCGGAATTGGTCATCCCGACGCGCAGGCCGCTCTGGCCGAGCAGGTGGGCAATCAGCCGGACGGTCGTGGTTTTGCCGTTGGTTCCGGCCACAGCCACCACAGGAATGCGGCCGTCGTCGCTTGGGGCGAACATCGAGGAAACGATCGCCTCACCCACCGCGCGCGCCTTGCCGAACGAAGGGGCCAGATGCATGCGCAAGCCGGGCGCGGCGTTGACTTCTACGACCACCCCGCCCTGCTCTTCGAGCGACTGGTGCACGCAGTCGCACACCATGTCGACGCCGCAGATATCGAGCCCGATCATGCGCGCGGCGGCCACCGCACTCGCCGCCATCTCCGGGTGCACGTCGTCGGTGACATCGGTCGCCGAACCGCCGGTGCTCAGGTTCGCATTGTTGCGCAGGATCACCAGTTCACCGGCGGCGGGCACCGAGTCGGCCTTATAGGACTGCTTGGCAAGGGTCGCGAGTGCGATGTCGTCGAAGCGTATCTTGGTCAGGGAGGTTGCATGTCCCTCGCTGCGGTGTGGGTCTCTGTTTACCTGCTCGACCAGCTCGCGGATGGTATGAACGCCGTCGCCGATGACCTGGGGCGGATCGCGGCGCGCTGCTGCGATGACCTGCCCCCCCACCACCAGCAGGCGAAAATCGTTGCCCGGAACATATTGCTCGACGATGACCGACGAACTGTACTCGGCGGAAGCCGCATAAGCGGCCATGACCTGGTCGCGGGTCGCGATGTTCACGGCGACTCCCTTCCCCTGGTTGCCGGCCCGGGGCTTCACCACCACCGCGCCGCCGATTTCCTGAGCAGCAGCCCAGGCGTCGTCGACATCCGCCACCGGCCGACCGCGCGGCACCGGCACGCCTGCCGCATCGAGCAACTTTTTCGTCAACTCTTTATCCTGGGCGATCGCCTCGGCAATCGCACTGGTGCGCGCCGTCTCGGCGGCCTGGATGCGGCGCTGCCGGCTACCCCAGCCGAACTGCACCAGGCTGCCCTTGGTCAGGCGCCGACAGGGTATCGCGCGCGCCACCGCGGCCTGGACGATAGCGCCCGTGCTGGGACCCAGGCGCACATCCTCGTCGAGCTCGCGCAAACGCGCCAGCGCGTCGACCAGATCGAACGGCTTATCCTCCGCTGCAGCATTGCAAAGCGCTTCGGCGAGTTCGAGCGCGAGCCGGCCGACTTCTTCTTCACTGTATTCGACGACGGCCTGATACACGCCCTTTTCGAGCGTCCTTGCCGTACGGCTGAATGTCACCGGGCATCCCGCATGCGCCTGAAGACCGAGCGCCGCGAGCTCGAGCGCATGCGCCATGGAGACCGCTTCCTCGTGTCCTGCTGTCTGCAGTGCGCCGATCTCCGGGAAGCGCGCGCGTAGCCTGGATTCGAAGCCGGGTATGCCGCCGATCGAGCATTCTTCCTCGGTGCAGGACACAATCGCCTCGATGGCGGTGCGCCGACTCCACAGATTGGGGCCGCGCAGCGCCCGGATACGTGATACTTGCATGAATTGTTCCCCGTTATAACCCGGCCGTCTACGCGGCCGTGCTAATGATTTCCTTGCCTGCGGCGCCAGCCTGGTCCAGCCCGTAAGTCTGGATGCCGGCACGAATCAGATCATGGGATATGCCCAACGCCCATGCCGCCCCGACCGCAGCCAGAATATTCCCGACATCCTGCCCGGCACTCGCGAGGGGAATGGCCGCCAGCTCGGCCAGCGCAAATTCGTCCCGACCCGTGGCCAGCACCATGCGCCCATCGCGCACGAATACCGCACGTTTGCCCGATGCGCGGTGTTCGACGATAGCGGGAACTTGCGCATCCGAACCGAAGAAAATCACGTCGCCATCGCATAAAGGCGCCATTTTCGCCACCATGGGATCGTCGGCGTTGAGCACTGCGGCTCCGTCGGGGAGCACCACGTCGACCAGCGTGCGCAGCACGTTGAACATCTGCTCGGCGGTTTCGATGTAGAACTCGCGCAACTGGGCGGCCGGGTCGAGGTTGGTGACCACCGCCACCTGACAGCGGTCGTAGGCAAGCCCCTCGCTCAGGATGGTGCGGCTGCCGCTCTCGAAAACCGCGGCATCGACCGCGCGGTTAATGAGTATCTTGTGCGCCGCGCCCCAGGTGGCGCGATCGCCTTGCTCGACCAGGCGTTGGTCGAGATAAAGCCCGTCGCTGCTGGCGAGCCCGACATGTCGTCCGCTCAAGTTGAGCAGCCGCGCCACAAGCCGCGCGACCATGGTTTTTCCATGTGTGCCAGTGACGCCGACGATGGGGAAACGACCGTTCTCATCCGCAGCGAAAAGGCTGTCGACGATCGCGCGGCCGATCGGACGCGGCTCTCCGGAAGCAGGCTTGAGATGCATGAGCAGGCCAGGTCCGGCATTGATCTCGACGATCGCGCCGCCCTGCTCTGCCAGCGGGCGCGTAATATCTTCGGCGACCAGGTCGACTCCCGCGATATCCAGCCCGATGATCCGGGCGGCAAGCGAGACGGTTGCGGCGACGCTGGGATGGACCAGGTCGGTGACGTCGAAGGCGACGTTGCCGTTGCGCTGGATCAGCACATCCTTGCCCTGCGGCGGAACCGAGTCGGGCGTATAGCCTTGGCGCGTAATTTCCAGCCGGACCGCGGCATCGTCTTCGACGCGCACCACGTTGAGCGGGTAGTCCTCGGTGGTGCCGCGCCGCGGGTCGGTGTTGATCTGGCTGTCGATCAGCTCGACGATGGTCGAGCGCCCGTCGCCCAGCACGGTCGCCGACTCGCCGCGCGCTGCAGCTGCCACCCGCCCGGCCACGACCAGCAGACGGTGCTCGTTGCCATGGATGAAACGCTCGACGATCACTTCGCTACCCTCGGCGTCGGCCAGCACGTAGGCGGCCTCGACCTCCTCGCGCGTCATCAGCTCGGTCGACACGCCGCGCCCGTGGTTGCCGTCGCTCGGCTTGACGACTACCGGAACGCCAATGTCTTCAGCGGCTTCCCAGGCATCCGCCGGGCTGTCAGCCACGCGCCCCTCGGGCACCGGCACGCCGCAGGACTGCAGCAGACTCTTGGTCAGATCCTTGTCGCTCGCGATGCCCTCGGCAATGGCGCTGGTCTGATCGGTCTCCGCCGTCCAGATGCGGCGCTGGCGGGCGCCATAGCCCAGCTGCACCAGGTTGCCTTCGGTGAGACGGATCGACGGGATTTTACGTTCCGTGGCCGCATCGACGATGCACGCCGTGCTCGGCCCCAGCAGGCAATCATCGGCCAGGTCGCGCAGATGCGCGATGGTGGCGGGCACGTCGAAAGGGCGATCCTCGATCGCCGCCATCACCAGGTCGCGTGCGGCGTGCAGGCAGGCACGGCTGACTTCTTCGTGCCGTGCCCGCACCACGACCTTGTACACGCCGCGCGTGGAAGTCTCGCGCGCCTTGCCGAAACCGGTCTGCATGCCGGCCTGATTCTGCAACTCGATGGTGACATGTTCGAGGATGTGGCCGGCCCAGGTCCCCTCGCGCAAACGCAGCAGGAACCCGCCTTTTTCACCTACGCCGCAACGGTGCTCGCTCAGCGCCGGCAGCCATGACGACAGACGTTCGTAAAAACCGGGAATGGTGTTGGAAGGGGAATCTTCCAAGGCGCCGATATCGACCCACACTTCCAGAACCGGGCGATACGTCCAGATGTTCGGCCCGCGCAGAGACATGATCCTGAGGAACTTCATGCCATTCTTTTCCATAATTATTTTAAGATTGAGGATGTCGCAGGCAATTAAAACACAAAACGACTTTAGAGCCATTTTAACGCTAGTAGCAGCTATCGGTTTACTTCCAGCGGTAAAAATATCGTCACAATTGGCCGATGCTGTACGCCCGCTTCCAAGGCAAGTAAACTGCGCCTCTGCATATTCAGCGAAGAATCAAGGTATAGATCCGTGAAAACCCAACCGCTCCTTCCCAACCCAACAGGCAGTTCCCTGCCCGATGCCTGGCGCGCCGAAGCAGCAGCGCAGCTGGCCGACGGAGAAGAAATCCTGGCTTGGCTGGAGATGGATCTCGACGGGCGTCTGCATTTCACGCAGGGTCTGGTAGCCATCACCCAACGCCGCCTGCTGGCCAAGGACAGCGCAGAATCGACATGGCAGGACTGGCCCTACCGCAAGGGACTCGCCCTGCTGCGCCACGACCATGCCGGCGTGGGCAGCCTGGAGTTGCATGACGAAACCTCGCGCCTCGCCTGCTGGCGCTACACCCTGACGCACAACACCGCGGCCATGCGCCTGCTCGACCAGTTCGAAGAGCAACTGGAAAGCCACGTTTCCGGCCGCCCCATCTCCCGCGAAAACGAGGCGCTCTGCCCCAACTGCAAGGCACCGCTCGAACCGGGACAGGAAGAATGCCCCATTTGCACGCGGGAAATCCATACCCCGCCCTCGACCTGGACGCTGTTCCGCCTGTGGCGTTTCGCCAAGCCCTACAGCGGACAACTGCTGGCCGGTTTCCTGCTCATGCTGGCCTCCACCGCCGCCACCCTGGTGCCGCCCTACCTCACCATGCCGCTCATGGACAAGGTGCTGATTCCCTACCAGAACGGCACGCCCATCGACGTCGGCATCGTCGGGCTGCTGCTCGCGGGACTGCTCGGTTCCGCCCTGCTGGCATGGAGCCTGGGCTGGGCGCGCACCTACATCCTGGCGCTGGTGAGCGAGCGCATCGGCGCCGACCTGCGCACCACCACCTACGAGCACCTGCTGCGGCTTTCGCTGGAATATTTCGGCGGCAAACGCACCGGCGACCTGATGGCGCGCATCGGCTCCGAATCGGACCGCATCTGCGTCTTCCTTTCGCTGCACCTGCTGGACTTCGCCACCGACGTGCTGATGATCATCCTCACCGCGGCGATCCTGTTCTCCATCAACCCCTGGCTGGCGCTGGTCACGCTGCTGCCGCTGCCGTTCATCGCCTGGATGATCCACGTGGTGCGCGACAAGCTGCGCACCGGTTTCGAGAAAATCGACCGGGTCTGGTCCGAAGTCACCAACGTGCTGGCCGACACCATCCCCGGCATCCGCGTGGTCAAGGCCTTCGCCCAGGAGAAACGCGAAGCGACGCGCTTCCGCGAAGCCAACCAGCACAACCTCGCCGTCAACGACCGGCTCAACAAGATCTGGTCGCTGTTCACACCGACCGTCTCGCTGCTGACCGAAATCGGCCTGCTGGTGGTATGGGCCTTCGGCATCTGGCAGGTGTCGCGCAACGAAATCACGGTGGGCGTGCTGACCGCCTTCCTGGCCTACATCAGCCGCTTCTATGCGCGGCTCGACTCCATGAGCCGCATCGTTTCGGTGACGCAGAAAGCCGCCGCCGGCGCGAAACGCATCTTCGACATCCTCGACCACGTCTCCAGCGTGCCGGAGCCGGCCAATCCGGTGCGTCTCGAACAGGTCAAAGGCCGGATCGACATCCAGAACGCCGGCTTCCGCTATGGCAACCGCTCGGTCATCCGCGGCGTCGACCTGGCCATCGCCCCCGGCGAGATGATCGGCCTGGTGGGCCACAGCGGCTCGGGCAAGAGCACGCTGGTCAACCTGATCTGCCGCTTCTACGACGTCTCCGAGGGCGCGATCCGCATCGATGGCGTGGATATCCGCTCGCTGCCGGTGTCCGATTACCGCAGCAACATCGGCCTGGTGCTGCAGGAGCCTTTCCTGTTTTTCGGCACCATCGCCGACAACATCGCCTATGGCAAACCCACTGCCAGCCGGGCGGAAATCGTCGCCGCCGCGCGCGCGGCACACGCCCACGAATTCATCCTGCGCCTGCCGCAAGGCTACGACTCGCTGGTCGGCGAACGCGGCCAGGCGCTTTCGGGCGGCGAGCGCCAGCGCATTTCCATCGCCCGCGCCCTGCTTATCGACCCGCGCATCCTGATCCTCGACGAGGCCACCTCCTCGGTCGATTCGACCACCGAGAAGGAAATCCAGAAAGCCCTGGATAACTTGGTGCAGGGGCGCACCACCATCGCCATCGCGCACCGCCTTTCCACCCTGCGGAAAGCCGACCGGCTGGTGGTGCTCGATCGCGGCCAGGTGGTCGAAGTCGGCAACCACGACGAGCTGATGGCCCGCGAAGGCGCTTACTACCGCCTCTATCAGGCTCAGGCGCGCAACGTGGACACCGACATGGACGATGTGATCGAAACGAACAACGGCAATGACAAGGATGACGCGGATGCATGACTTCCAGCTGACACGCAACGCCTTCGGCAAGCTGGTTTTCACCGGCAGCGGCGGCGAGGTTCACGAGGGCGTCATCCCGGTCCACGCCTTTCCCATCAGCGCGCCGCACGAGGGTATCTCCCTGGTCACCAGCGACGGCCACGAACTGGCCTGGATCGAGCGTCTGAGCGACCTGCCGGACGCTTCGCGCGTCCTGCTGCAAGAGGAGCTGGCGAGCCGGGAATTCATCCCGGAAGTGCAGCGCATCCGCCACGTCTCCAGCTTTGCCACACCCAGTTCGTGGCAGGTCGAAACCGACCGCGGCGAAGCCACTTTCATCCTCAAGGGGGAAGACGACATCCGCCGGCTTTCTCACTCCACCCTGCTGATCGCCGACAGCAACGGCATCCACTTCTTGATCCGCGACATACAAGCGCTGGATAATGCCAGCCGCAAGCTGCTGGATCGTTTTTTATAGAGCAAACCATGATCTGGAAACCCCATGTAACCGTCGCCGCCGTTATCGAGCAGGACGGAAAATTCCTCCTGGTGGAAGAAGAAACCGACGACGGCCCGCTGTTCAACCAGCCGGCCGGCCACTGGGAACCGGGCGAAACCCTGACCGACGGCGTCATCCGCGAAGCGCAGGAAGAAACGGCCTACACCTTCACGCCGCAGTCGCTGCTCGGCATATACAGCTGGCACCACCCGCGCAAGGACATCACCTACCTTCGCTTCGCCTTCACGGGCTCGGTCGGCGCTCACGATACGCAGCAAAGCCTGGACACCGGCATCATTCGCGCCGTGTGGCTTACCCTTGATGAAATGCGTGCCACCCGGTCACGCCACCGCAGCCCGCTGGTGCTGCAATGCGTGGAAGACTATCTCGCCGGACGACGCTTTCCGCTCGACCTGATTTCCCATTATTGATGCGGCTGGGAAGTTTCATCTTTCTGCTGCTGTGCTGCGTGCCCGCTTCCTACGGCGACGAGCTGTCCATCTGCTACAACTATGGCTGCTCGGCCCATGGCACGGCGAACCTGCGCGGCGCACAGTTGTCGCGCATCCGCATGCTCTTTACCTGGGTGCAAAACGCCGCGGCAGAACGCGATGCCATCGCACAGGCGATCGGCTTATTTATTAGCTTTGCCGGACAGCAAACACCCACTTCCAACGACCATGGCGGCAACGTCTCGGACGACGGGGTGGACGGGCGCATGGATTGCATCGACCATGCCCACAACGCGACGCTTTATCTGAGTTTGATGGAAGAGCACGGCTGGCTGCGGTTTCACAAGGTGCTCGAACCGGTGAAACGCGCGCCGCTGCTGGTCAACGACCACTGGGCCGCACACATTGTCGAACAGGAAACCGGGCAGGAATTCGTGGTAGATTCGTGGTTCTTCGACCCTGGCCACCCAGCGGCGATTTTTACCCTGGACGAATGGAAAAGCGGAGCAGAACCTTGATCCTGCAAACCTCGGTTGACCGCTCCATTGAGTGCAGAATGCAATGAATTTAATAAATTTCTTCTTGATTCATGGAATTGCCAATTTGGCGAGTCCGCTACGTGGTGGATTGCACGGTTTTTGGGGCGCATGGCGGCGTTGCAACTCCGTGGAATGGAACAACCATTCCGCGTCGTTGCGCCTTGCCCTGCACCCCAAAAATCGCACACTCCACCACGTCCAACCGAGGTTTACAGGATGAGTAAGATAGTCGTCGGCATGTCGGGCGGAGTGGACTCGGCCGTTGCCGCCTTGCTCCTCAAGCAGCAGGGCCATGAAGTGGTCGGCCTGTTCATGAAGAACTGGGAAGACGACGACGGCGAGGACGGCTACTGCCCGGCCAAGCAGGATTTCATGGACGTGCTGGCGGTCGCCGACAAGATCGGCATCGAGGTGGAGGCCGTCAATTTCGCCAAGGAATACAAGGAACGGGTATTCGCGCTGTTCCTGCAGGAATACCAGGCAGGCCGCACGCCCAACCCGGACGTGCTGTGCAATTCGGAAATCAAGTTCAAGGCCTTCCTCGACCACGCCCTGAACCTGGGCGCGGACAAGATCGCCACCGGTCATTACGCGCGGGTGCGGGAACGCTTCGGCAAGTTCGAACTACTGAAAGCGGAAGACGGCACCAAGGACCAGAGCTATTTCCTCTACCGCCTCAACCAGGCCCAGTTCTCGAAAACCCTGTTCCCCTTGGGCGACCTGTACAAGCGGGACGTGCGGAAGATCGCCGAGCAGGCCGGCCTGCCGGTCTTCGCCAAAAAGGACTCCACCGGCATCTGCTTCATCGGCGAACGCCCGTTCCGCGAATTCCTGCAGCGCTACCTCCCCAGGCAGCCCGGGCCGATGCAAACCCCGGAAGGCAAAATTGTCGGCGAACACCAGGGCCTGGCCTACTACACCATCGGTCAGCGCCAGGGCTTGGGCATCGGCGGCCAGGGCGAGCCGTGGTTCGTGGCCGGGAAGGACATGGCCAGCAACACCCTGCTCGTGGTGCAGGGCCACGCCCATCCCCTGTTGCTGAAAAACACCCTGACCGCCGCCGATCTCTCGTGGGTAAGCGGCGCGGCACCGCATCCGCAGTGGGTGTACGGCGCCAAAACCCGCTACCGCCAGGCCGACGCCGCCTGCGCCCTCAGCCGGGTGGACGCCGACAGTTGCGAAGTCGAATTCCCCGCCCCGCAATGGGCGATCACGCCGGGACAGTCGGTGGTGATCTATGAAAGCGAAGTGTGCCTCGGGGGGGGCATCATCCAGGCATAGCGCCGTGGGCGGAATTACAGGTCTCTACCTGCAATTCCGGTCACCCGGCGCGCAGCGTTGCTGCGGCGACGGCTTGTGTTCCGATGGGCGTTTCCCTGGAGGAAAACGGCGCGGGGGAACGATGACGAAGGGCGCCCGGGCAGCGGCTTCCGCCGCTTCGGCCTCGCGCTCGGCAGCGCGAGCCTGTTCTTCCGCGGCGCGCGCCTGGCGTTCCAGGGCCTGAATTCGGCGCTCTTCCTGTTCCTGCTGCTGCGCCTTCGCCTCGGCTTCTCTCTTGGCTTTGGTATCCGCTTCCAGACGCGCTCGCGTTTTTTCGGTCTGCGCCTTGACCCGCGCGGCCTCCTCCGGAGAGATCTCGGCCGCCGGCTCGATCCGCCCGCCTTCCTTCAGATGGGAGCTGGCGCAGGATTGCGACTGGTAGGTGACCCGGCCATTGGCGTCGAAACATTTGTGAACGGTTTCGGCTCCAGCACATGGCATGAGCCAAATTGCAGCCAGGGTGGCGAGGAGAAAGCGCATATTCCCTCCGGCAACCGCAAGACCGGGCCTGGGCGGCATCACGCCACCGGCACGGTGTCCTTGAAGGACTGGCGCTGGGCCAGTTTCTCTGCCAGCTTGCCGAGGTTCGGGTGCGACTCGCGCCACTGGATGTGGGGAAAGCGGAAATCCAGGTAACCCAGGGTGCAGCCCACAGCGATATCCGCCAGGGTGAAGAAATCACCGGTGCACCAGGTTTTTTCGCCCAACTCCTCCGACATGGCTTCCAGGCCACGGAAAACCTGGCCTTCCTGGCGCACGATCCATTCCGCGTCCTGCTTGATTTCCGGACGCTTCTTTTCCAGGAAAATGGTGGCGGCGGACTCGGTCACGCCGTCCGCCAGCGCCTCCCAGCGCCGCACCGCGATGCGCGGCCGGTTTTCCTTGGGCAGCAGGGGCGACACCGGGGTGAGTTGGTCCAGGTATTCCACGATCACGCGCGAATCGAACAGAGTACTGCCGTCGTCCATCACCAGCACCGGCACTTTGCCCAGCGGGTTGTACTCCGGCACGCGCGTAGTCGGCTCCCATGGGATGTCCACCACAGGTTCGTAATCGATGCGTTTTTCCGCCATCACCACGCGCACTTTGCGTGCGAAGGGGCTGGTCAGGGATATGAGGAGTTTCATAATTTTTCTCTTTGTTAGCTATCGGCGGTCAGCTTTCAGCCATCGGCAAAACCGGGTTCTACTGAAAGCTGACTGCTGACCGCTTAAAATCAAACCTGTGCCACGGGAATTACCTTGCCTTTGTGGGCATAGCTTTCCATCTGGTTGAAGTTGAGGTAGCGGTAGATATTGTCCGCCAAGGGCGCAATCTTGTCCTGCACCATGGCCAGATATTCTTCCACGCCGGGAATCCTTCCCAGCCGCGCGCACACTGCGGCCAGTTCCGCCGAGCCGAGGTAGCAGCGCGCATCCTTGCCCATGCGGTTGTCGAAGTTGCGCGTACTGGTGGAAAACACCGTGGCACGGTCGGCTACCCGCGCCTGGTTGCCCATGCACAGGGAACAGCCGGGCATTTCCATGCGCGCGCCGGCGCGGCCGAAGATGCCGTACACACCCTCTTCGCGCAACTGGGCTTCGTCCATGCGGGTGGGCGGCGCCACCCATAGCTTGGTCGGGATCATGCCGGCGTCTTCCAGTATTTTGGAAGCGGCGCGGTAGTGGCCGATATTGGTCATGCAACTGCCGATGAACACCTCGTCGATCTTGTCGCCGGCCACGGCGGACAGCGGCTTGATGTCGTCCGGGTCGTTGGGGCAGGCCACCAGCGGCTCCTTGATCTGGGCGAGGTCGATCTCCAGCACGTAGGCGTATTCCGCATCGCTATCGGGCTGCAGCAGTTCGGGCTTGGCCAGCCAGTCCTTCATGGCGTCGATGCGGCGCTGCAGGGTGCGCGCGTCCTGGTAGCCGTTTTCGATCATGTTTTCCAGCAGCACCACGTTGGAATTGAGGTACTCGGTCACCGGTGCCGTGTCGAGGCGCACCGTACAGGCGGCGGCGGAGCGCTCGGCGGAGGCGTCCGCCAGTTCGAACGCCTGTTCGACCTTGAGCTGGGGCAGGCCCTCGATTTCCAGGATGCGGCCGGAGAATACGTTCTTCTTGCCCTGCTTGCCGACCGTCAGGTCGCCCTTCTGGATGGCGGCGTAGGGGATGGCGTTGACCAGGTCGCGCAGCGTGATGCCCGGCTGCATTTCGCCCTTGA
This sequence comes from Sulfurimicrobium lacus, assembly GCF_011764585.1. Classification (GTDB taxonomy): domain Bacteria; phylum Pseudomonadota; class Gammaproteobacteria; order Burkholderiales; family Sulfuricellaceae; genus Sulfurimicrobium; species Sulfurimicrobium lacus. The sequence goes on along the minus strand of NZ_AP022853.1, from coordinate 1,226,017 downwards.
AGCGCACCAGCACCGATTCCGGCATGTCGAGCGGCATCGCGCCCATGGCGGCGGCAAAAGCCACCAGCCCGGAGCCGGCGGGGAAGGAAATACCGATGGGGAAACGGGTGTGCGAATCGCCGCCGGTGCCCACGGTGTCGGGCAGCAGCATGCGGTTGAGCCAGGAGTGAATCACGCCGTCGCCCGGGCGCAAAGACACGCCGCCGCGCGAGGAGATGAACTCCGGCAGGGTATGGTGCAGCTTGATGTCCACTGGCTTCGGATAGGCCGCGGTATGGCAGAAGCTCTGCATCACCAGGTCGGCGGAGAAGCCCAGGCAGGCCAGTTCCTTCAGCTCGTCGCGGGTCATACCGCCGGTGGTGTCCTGCGAACCGACCGAGGCCATTGCGGGCTCGCAATAGGTGCCGGGGCGCACGCCGGGCACGCCGCAGGCGCGGCCTACCATTTTCTGCGCCAGGGTGTAGCCCTTGCCGCTGTCCTTCACCGGCAGCGGCTGGATGAACAGGTCGGAATGCGGCATGCCCAGCGCCTCGCGCGCCTTTGCGGTCAGCCCGCGTCCGATGATCAGGGGAATGCGGCCGCCGGCGCGCACTTCGTCCGCCAGCGTGACCGGCTCCAGCTTGAAGGTGGCGATAACTTTACCTGCCGCGTCGTGCACTTCGCCCTTGAAGGGGTAAATCGTGATGACGTCGCCCATTTTCATGGCGGACACGTCGCACTGGATCGGCAGCGCGCCGGAATCCTCGGCCGTGTTGAAGAAGATCGGCGCGATCTTGGTGCCGAGCACAATGCCGCCGGTGCGCTTGCCGGGGATGTGCGGGATATCGGCGCCCATGAACCACTGCACCGAGTTGATGGCGGACTTGCGCGAGGAACCGGTACCGACCACGTCGCCCACGTAGGCCAGCGGCAGGCCTTTCTGTTTCAGCTTATCGATCGTCGCCAGGCCGTCCGGCATCTTGTTGACCAGCATTTCCGTGGCGTGCAGCGGAATGTCGGGACGCGACCACGCGGCTTGCGCGGGGGAAAGGTCGTCGGTATTGGTTTCGCCGTCCACCTTGAACACCACGCACTGAATGCTTTCCGCCAGCGCCGGCTTGCTGGTGAACCACTCGGCAACTGCCCAGGACTGCATCAGCTGCCTGGCGTGAGCATTGCCGGCCTTCACTTTCTCAGCCACGTCATGGAACGCGTCGAAAATGAGCGTCGTGTGAGACAGCGCCTGCACCGCGTCCGGTGCCAGCGTAGCGTCGTCCAGCAGCGAAATCAGAGTGCCGACGTTATAGCCGCCGAGCATGGTGCCCAGCAGTTGCACCGCGTGCTGCCTGCACACCAGCGGCGACTCCACCTTGCCATGCGCCAGGTCGGCGAGGAACGCCGCCTTGACGTAAGCAGCCTGATCCACCCCGGCCGGGATGCGGTTCTCGAACAGGTCGAGCAGGAAATCCTCTTCGCCGGCTGGCGGCGCTTTCATCAATTCCACCAGGGCGGCGGTCTGTTCGGGTGAAAGCGGCAGCGGGGGCAGCCCTTGCGCCGCGCGTTCGGCGGCGTGATCACGATAGGTTTGTAGCATGGTCGGTTACTCTAAAAATGAATTAAAAACAAATTAACCACGGAGGGCATGGAGCGCACGGAGAACAGCCGTGCTCCTTGCTCTCCGTGGTTATGAATATCAATGCTTGCCGGTGCTGCCGAAGCCGCCGGCGCCGCGCTCGCTGCCGGCGAATTCGTCGACGATATTGAACTGCGCCTGCAGCACCGGCACCACCACCAGCTGGGCGATGCGCTCCAGCGGATTGATGGTGAAGGCCGTCTGGCCGCGGTTCCAGCAGGAGACGAACAATTGCCCCTGGTAGTCGGAATCGATCAGGCCGACCAGGTTGCCCAGCACGATGCCGTGCTTGTGGCCCAGGCCGGAGCGCGGCAGGATCAGCGCGGCGTAACCGGGATCGGCCAGATGGATGGCGATGCCGGTAGGAATCAGCTCGGTCTGCCCTGGATTCAGCACCAGCGCTTCCGCCAGACAGGCACGCAGGTCCAGGCCGGCCGCACCGGGCGTGGCATAGGCAGGGAGTTGCTCGTGCATACGCGGGTCGAGGATTTTTACGTCGATTTTCATGCTGCTTTATCCATTCTGTTTTTTCATGGTCAATGTTTTTTGGTACAAGTTCGCAATGTGGGCAATCAACTGGCGTGCCAGGGTGATTTTCGGCGCGCGCGGCAGCGGGTGGGCGCCAACATCGTCGAACAGCACCAGCTCGTTTTCATCGCCACCGACGGCGGTCTGCACCAGGTTCGCGGCCAGCAGCGGCAGGTTCTTGCGGCGCCGTTTCATCTCGGCGTATTCGTAGAGATTCTCGCTCTCCGCCGCGAAACCGACGCAGAACGGCGGGTCGGGCAGGTTCACCACGTTCGACACGATGTCCGGGTTGGGCGCCAGTTCCAGCGTCAGGATGTGCGCGTCCTTCTTGATCTTCTGCTCGGAGGGGTTGAGCACGTAATAGTCGGCCACCGCCGCCACGCCGATGAAAATGTCCGCCCAGTTCACCGCCTCGTTCACCGCCTTGAGCATTTGCTGGGCGCTGACGACATTGACCACCTCCGCACCCAGGGGCGGCTTGAGGCAACTCGGCCCGCTGATTAGCTTCACTGCCGCCCCGGCTTCGAGCGCCGCGCGCGCCACGGCATAGCCCATCTTGCCCGAACTCGAATTGGTGATGCCGCGTACCGCGTCGATGGCTTCGAAAGTCGGCCCGGCGGTGACCAGGACGTGCTTGCCTTGCAGCAGCTTGGGCTGGAAAAAAGCTTCGATGCCGGCCAGCAGGTCCCGCGCCTCCAGCATCCGTCCCATTCCCGTTTCGCCGCACGCCTGCACGCCGCTGTCGGGGCCCAGGATATTGATGCCGTCAGCCCTGATCTGGGCCACGTTGCGCTGGGTGGCGGGGTTTTCCCACATCTGCTTGTTCATGGCGGGCGCCACCAGCAGCGGGCACATGCGCGCCAGGCACAGGGTGGAAAGAAGGTCGTCGGCCGTGCCATGCGCCAGCTTGGAGATGAAGTCTGCGCTGGCCGGCGCCACCACCACGGCATCGACGTCGCGGGTGAAGTCGATGTGCGCCATGCCGTTGTCGATGCGGTTGTCCCACAGGTCGGTGAACACCGGGCGCCCGGAAAGCGCCTGCATGGTCACCGGGGTGATGAACTGGCACGCGGCCTGCGTCATCACCACCTGCACTTCGGCGTTCTGCTGCACCAGCAGGCGCACCAGTTCCGCCGCCTTATAAGCGGCCACCCCACCAGTTACGCCCAGCAGCAGGCGCTTTTTCGCCAAATCGGTCATAATGCGCTTCATTTTACGTTAAAAAGACGGGTTCCCGATAGCTGATGGCGATTACCGACTGGCCCGAAGACGAACGCCCCAGGGAGCGCCTGCTGAAACAGGGCGCCGCCAGCCTGTCGGATGCTGAGCTGCTGGCCATTTTCCTGCGCGTCGGCGTGGCGGGCAAAAGCGCGGTGGACCTGGCGCGCGAAATGGCCAATCATTTCGGCGACCTGGCCCGACTGTTCGATGCCAGCCAGCAGGAATTCTGCAGCATTCCCGGACTCGGCCCGGCCAAATATGCGCAACTGCAGGCGGTGCTGGAAATGGCGCGGCGCGCGATGCAGGAAAAAATGCGCGCCAGCGACGCCCTGAACTCGCCGGCGGCGGTCAAGGACTACCTGCGCCTGACCCTGGGCCGCAAGGGCTACGAAGTGTTCGCTGTGCTGTTCCTCGATGCGCAGAATCGACCGATCGTGATCGAGGAACTGTTCAGGGGAACGCTTACCCAGACATCGGTTTACCCGCGCGAAGTGGTCAAGCGCTCGCTGCACCATAATGCCGCGAGCGTGATCCTGGCCCACAACCATCCTTCGGGAACGTCCGAGCCGAGCAATGCCGACCAGATTCTCACCCAGGCCTTGAAAAACGCCCTGGCGCTCATAGATACACGTGTTCTTGATCATTTTATAGTCGGCGGCGACACCGTGTTGTCGTTCGCAGAACGGGGTTTAATTTGAAAGTATTGATTGTCACCGCCCACCCGCAGCAGGACAGCTTCACCCAGGCCCTGGCACAGCGCTTTGCCGACGGCGTGACCAGCAGCGGCCACGAAGTGGAAATCGCCGACCTTTATAGCGAAGGCTTCGACCCGGTGGTTTCCATCCAGGAACTGGAGAGCTGGAAAACAGGGCAAGTCTCGCCGGAAATCCGCGCCTGGCAGGAGCGCATCAAGCGCAGCGACGGCCTGGTGCTGGCCTACCCGGTATGGTGGAGCACACCGCCCGCCATCCTCAGCGGCTGGCTGCAGCGGGTGTTGACCCAGGGCTTTGCGTTCCAGCACATCGACGGCCGTACCGTGGGCCAGCTCAAGCTGCGCGCACAAATGCTGGTCAACGTCGGCAGCCGCCAGCGCGAAGACGTGGATCTCGCCACCCTTTACCTGGAACCGATGCTCGGCGTACTGAGCTATTGCGGCATGGAAATCCTGCCCACTCAGGCCAACTGGGGCGTTTACGCCGGAGCCGATCCAGCCTCGTTGCGCAGCCATCTCGAACGCGCTTTCGAGAACGGCATGCGATTTTTTGCTTGAGTCCAACCACGAAAACATGGTATAAATCGCGTTTTTCGAATTCCGGAGTACCCAAAATGGCACGCGTATGTAAAGTCACCGGCAAGCGCCCGATGACCGGGAATAATGTTTCCCACGCCAACAACAGAACCAAGCGTCGTTTCCTTCCCAACCTGCAATACCGCCGGTTCTGGGTTGAAAGCGAAAACCGCTGGGTGCGCCTGCGCGTGAGCTGCGCTGCGCTGCGCACTATTGACAAGAATGGCATCGATGCCGTGCTGGCCGATCTTCGCGCCAGTGGCGAATCGGTTTAAGGAGTAGATCATGGCTAAAGGCGGACGCGAAAAAATCAAGCTGGAATCCACTGCGGGTACCGGTCATTTCTACACCACGACCAAGAACAAGCGCACCATGCCGGAAAAAATGGCGATCATGAAATATGATCCCAAGGTGCGCAAGCATGTGGAATACAAGGAAATCAAACTCAAGTAATGACCGCTGCGCCGGTATCATGCTGGCCGCGCGATCGTGAAGAATCCCCGGCGCCGCGAGGCGTGCGGGGTTTTTTATTGGGCTTAAAAATGAAAAAACTACTGCTGCTGTTGTGCTACCTGCCGCTTGCGGCCCACGCTTTTGATTTCGGCAAGCCCAATTGGGGAAAATCCGAATTTGAAGACGATGAGAAACCCTGGGCAGAACTCGAGGCGCAACTGCCGCCGGCCCCCAAGCCTGAAAACCTCCTGCCCTTCTTTGTCAGCGCCACCACCGACAACCGTTTTTACATCGACGCTCCATCCATTACGCCGGGCAAGGACGGCGTGGTGCGCTACACCCTGATCATCAAGTCTTCCGCCGGCGCGGTGAATATTTCCTACGAGGGTATACGCTGCGACCCGTCGGAAGTGAAGCGCTACGCTTTCGGGCGAGCAGATGGCAGCTGGGCCAAGGCACGCAGCGCCAAATGGGAGACGATCAGCTACAAAGATGTGAACCGGCAGCACCATATGCTTCATGACGACTTCTTCTGCCCGAACAACATTCCCGTGGTGAGCCGTGAAGCGGCCGTCAAATTACTCCAGGCCGGCGCGCACCTCAGCGCCGGGGGCGCGGCCTGGTAGGTCGACGCCCCCCGCCGGCTGCGGAAGCTGGTGCCCGCTTCAGTTCCCGAACAAGCCCTTGAGGGACTTGATCAGGCCTCCTCCGCCCGGCACCACCGAATCCGCAGCTGCATCGCCGGCGGCATCCTTGGCGACGTTCCCCATCCCCAGCATCACGTTGTCGAAAGCTGACACCCGCACCCTGGCGCTCCAGATCAGGGGTTTTTTCTCGCCGGGTTTCTGCGGCGGATAGGCGAAACCTCTGGTCGGCCCGATGGCTTCGCCCATGACCATGGCGCCTTGCGCCTTCTCGAAAATACCAATCGGAATGGTGCAAGTGTTCTGGCTGCCGGGAAGCATGGGGTTCTTGTTCTTGGCTGCCATCCAGATCGTCACTTCCTTGTCGCCCGTCGCCCCTGCGGCATTGAGGTTGTACCCCTTTGCACGAGTGAGTTTGTCCCACTCGAGCGGGATGGCCGCCTTGAGGTCGGAACTGGTCGCCTTGAGATTCATCGGCTCGAGGAAATCCATTTCCTTGTCCAGCGTATAGGAGATGTCGCGCTGCATGAAGTTGGCCTTCACCGCATGATCGCCGACTGCGGAAGCATCCTCGGGAATACCTTTGAATCCATCATCGCCGTGCGGCCACCACAGGGTGCGCGGCGGAAGGGATTCCACGCTGCCGCCTCCCTTCTTCGTGCGGCTCTGCCGCGCCATGGCCGCCACTTCCGGCGGTACCCGGCCGGACATGTTGCGGAAATCGATGACTTCCGGCTGCCCTTTGCCAACGGTGGGACTGCAGCCCCAGTAAATGAGCACTTTTCCCTCGGGCTGTTCCGTCCCGCTGTCGCCTTCGCCCCCCTTGCCGCGCCGCTCGCCCTTCAGGGGCAGCGCAGGCCCGATGCGCATGCCATCGGGCACGATATGCTCGGCGCTGTAATCGCCGGGAATATCGGAAGGATTGGTGAGGCGCAAGTCCATCTGCTTGTTGACGCTGCTCTTGCCGCCGAACATCGCGCCCATCATACCCATGGCACCCCCGGCTCCCATGCCGGAATAGGTGCGCAAATTCATTTCGTAATTCACCGGCGCGGCATGCGCGCAGGAAAGACCGCCGGCGAAGAGGGTGGCCAGGGACAATTTGAGGCAATGCTGATTCATGTTGGATCTCCCATTGAACGCATGCAATATAGGAAAAGTGAAGAACGCCGCCTATTTCTTGCAGTCGCCGATGCGGCGCCCGCTCATCTTCTGCACCATATTCATTTTCATCCCGCCGCCCGTGCTGTTGACCCGCGATTCGCCGCTGAAGGTCGTGCCGCTGTAGGTGATCCTGCCGCTGCTGTCCACCGTGCCATCCGGGTTGCGGCACTGCATGTTCCAGGTCACGGTATTGCCGTCCACCTTGGTGTTGATCATCTTGCAGTTCGGGTTTTTCACCTGCTCGCGCGGCACGGCCTCCTGTTTGGTCATGCATTGCTTCATGGTATGGGTCATGTTGGGCGGCATGCTGCCAGGCGGCAGCCCCTGTATTTCGGTCTTGCTGGTAATTTCCCACATGCCGTCCTGCATGTTGGGTTCGGCGTAGGCCTGCGAAACGGCGAACAAGGCAGGCAGGAGGAGCAGTTTCTTCACGGTGGGTCTCCAAATCAGTTGGAATACTATCGGGTACAATAATCCCGTTACAAACCAGCCGCAAGCCCTCATGAATCTCCTCATCCAGCGCGTCATCGAGCAAGCAGGCAGCATCATTCTCGGCAAGGAGCACCAGATCCGCCTCGCCCTGGCCTGCCTGCTGGCGCGCGGTCACCTGTTGATCGAAGACCTGCCCGGCGTAGGGAAAACCACGCTGGCCCACGTGCTGGCGAAAACGCTCGGCCTCGACTTCCACCGCATCCAGTTCACCAGCGATCTCCTGCCGGCGGATATCCTCGGGGTCTCGGTGTACGACCGCGACAGCGCCACCTTCCTGTTTCATCCCGGCCCGGTGTTCGCCCAGCTGATTCTCGCCGACGAGATCAACCGCGCCACGCCCAAGGCGCAAAGCGCGCTGCTGGAAGCGATGGAAGAGCACCAGGTGACGGTGGAAGGCGAAACACGCCCCCTGCCTGAACCATTCTTCGTCATCGCCACGCAAAACCCGACCTACCAGATCGGCACCTTTCCGCTCCCCGAATCGCAGCTCGACCGCTTCCTCATGCGCATCGAGCTGGGCTACCCGGACACCCGGGCGGAGCGCGCCCTGCTGCGCGGCAAGGAGCGGCGCGAATTGCTGGCAGACCTGCAAGCCTGTCTCCGTCCGGAGGAACTCGATGCCCTGCAAACGACTGCCGGCGAAGTGTTCGCCTCCGACGCCCTGCTCGATTACATCCAGGCACTGCTGGCCTACACCCGCCACTCCCCGCGCTACCTCACCGGCCTGTCGCCGCGCGCCGCGCTGGCCGTGTTGCACGCATCCCGCGCCTGGGCGCTGATCGCGGGGCGCGATGCCGTGCTGCCGGAAGACGTGCAGGCGATACTGCCGGCGGTCGCGGGACACCGCCTGCACGGCAGCGGCGAGTTCAGCGGCGAAAGCAGCGCCGCGCTGGTCGAGCACCTGCTCTCCGCCGTGCCTATCCCGTGACATGACGGGCCTGACGCACCGATTGGCTGCCTGGTCGGCGCGGTTCAACCCGCTGCGCCAGAGTGCTTTCGAATTTCTGCAATCCCCATTCCTGAAACAGCTCCTGCACCCTGCGCCGGAAGCCGCACCGGTCACCCTGACCCAGCGCCGCCTCTACATCCTGCCCACCCGCCACGGGCTGATCTTCGCGCTGATGCTCCTGGTGATGCTGCTGGGCTCCATCAACTACGCCAACAGCATGGGCTTCGTGCTGACTTTCCTGCTCGGCAGCCTGGCCGTGGTATCCATCCTGCATACCTACCGCAACCTGGCGCAGCTCACGATCAGCGCCGGCAAGAGCGCGCCGGTGTTCGTCGGGCAGGAGGCGCGCTTCCACCTAAGCGCGAGCAATACCGGCAACATTCCGCGCTACGCCATCGGTTTGCGTGCGGGGAAGGACGTGGCCGGTTTCACGGACGTCGCGCCCAATCATGCCGCCGCCCTGGCATTCGGCCTCCCTGCGCAGCGGCGCGGCCTGCTGCGCGCCCCTAGTTTCAACCTGTTCAGCACTTTCCCGCTCGGCCTGTTCCGCACCTGGACCCATCTCGACCTGGACATAAACTGCCTGGTCTATCCCCGTCCCGCAGCGGAAGCGCTTCCCCTGCCCGCGTTCCAGGCACAAACCGGGCAGGGCTCCAGGCACGGCGCAGGGCAGGAGGATTTCAGCGGCCTGCGCACCTACCGTAATGGCGATTCGCTGCGCCATGTGGCATGGAAAGCAGTAGCGCGCGAACAGGGCATGCTCACCAAGCAGTTCGACGGCGCGACGCAGCAGGAACTCTGGCTGGACTGGGATTTGCTGCCCGGAATGGACGTCGAAACCAGGTTATCGCGCCTTACGCGCTGGGTCCTGGACGCCGACACCGCGGCGCAACGCTACGGCTTGCGCCTGCCGGGCCGCGTCCTGTCCCCCGCGTCAGGCGCGGAGCACCGCCGCCAGTGCCTGGAAACTTTGGCGCTATTCGGCCTATGACCAAGCTCGCCTGGCTGCTGGCGTCCATCGCCCTGGCCATCGCGCCGCACCTGGCGCGCATGCCGCTGTGGGTGGGGCCGCTGTGCCTGGCACTGGGGCTGTGGCGGCTGGCCATCGAGCGTGATAACCGGCCGCTGCCGCAGAAATGGCTGCTGCTCCTGCTCGCCGGCGCCGCCACCGCCGGCATCGCCAGCCATTACCACACCCTGTTCGGCCGCGATGCGGGCGTGGCGCTGCTGGTCGTCATGAGCTTCCTCAAACTGATGGAACTCAAGGCGCTGCGCGACACCATGGTGGTGCTTTTCCTCGGCTATTTCCTGGTCATCACCGGCTTCCTCTATTCCCAGACCATCCCCACCGCGCTGTACCTGCTGCTCGTGGTGCTCATCAACACCGCCACCATGATCGGCTACAACGACGTCAACGACGGCCTGAGTGTCCGCCCGCGCCTGCGCCTGGCCGGCATCCTGCTGGCCCAGGCCGTGCCGCTGATGCTGCTGCTGTTCGTGCTCTTCCCCCGCGTCGGCCCGCTGTGGGGCCTGCCCAAGGACGCCTTCAGCGCCGTGACCGGGCTCTCGGACAGCATGTCGCCGGGCACCATCAGCCAGCTGATCCGCTCCGACGCCATCGCCTTCCGCGTCAAATTCGACGGGCCGCCGCCGCACAGGAACTTGCGCTACTGGCGCGGGCCGGTGCTGTGGGATTACGACAACGGCACCTGGTCCACCCGCCAGCCACGTGACCGTGCGCCTGCGCAACTGCTGCCGCTGGACAAGGCGTTGAGCTACACCGTCACGCTCGAGCCGCATAACCGGCGCTGGCTGTTCGCGCTCGATCTGCCGGAAACCCTCCCGCCCGGCAGCAGAGCCGGCAGGGATTTGACGATTCTGGCCCAGGCGCCGGTGCAGCAACGCCTGCGTTACAGCCTCAGCTCCGCCACCCGCTATCGCTTCGACGTCGACCCCGACGCCGGGGAAATGGAACGCGCGCTACGCCTGCCGGCGAGGGGCAACCCGCAAGCGCGGGAACTGGCCGGGCGCTGGCGCAGCACGCTGAAAAACCCGCGGGCCGTCGTCGCGCAGGCGCTGGGGATGTTCCGCAACGAAGCTTTTGTTTACACGCTCAATCCGCCCCTGACCGGGCCGCAGGCGGTGGACGATTTCCTGTTCGCGACCCGGCGCGGCTTCTGCGAGCACTATGCCGGCGCCTTAGTCTTCCTCATGCGCGCCGCCGGTGTCCCGGCGCGGGTGGTGACAGGTTACCAGGGCGGGGAGTTGAACCCGCTGGGCGACTACATGATCGTGCGCCAGTCCGACGCCCATGCCTGGGCCGAGGTCTGGCTGGAAAAGGAAGGCTGGGTGCGCATCGACCCCACCGCGGCGGTCTCGCCCAACCGCATCGAATCCGGCATCGCCGCCGCCCTGCCCGGCGCCGAACTGCCGCCCGCGCTGCTCCAGCTCGACGCAGCCTGGCTGCGGCGCGCGCGCCTGTCGTGGGACCTGCTCAACAACAACTGGAACCAATGGGTGCTGGGTTACGACCAGCAGCGTCAGACGCGTTTCCTGTCGCGCTTCAACCGCGCGCTGGCGTCGTGGCAGGGCATGGCGCTCGCCATGGTAACGGGCATTGCCGCGCTGTTGCTGGGGATCGCGTCATGGATGTTGTGGCATACGCCGCGGCGCGGCAAGGACCCGGTGCACGCAGCCTATGAGAAATTCTGCGCCCGGCTGGCGCGCCGCGGCATCGCACGCGCTACCAACGAAGGGCCGGCGGATTTCGCGGCGCGCGCCACGCGCATGCGGCCCGATCTGGCGCAGCAGATCGGTTTCATCACGCAGCGTTACATCGAGCTGCGCTATGGCCGCCGCCATTCCACGCGCCTGCCGGAATTGCGCCGAGCGGTACGGCGTTTCAGGCCGTAGTTTTGCTTTCCTGTCTCACCGGCAGCCACACCCGCATCGCCGTACCCTTCCCCACCTCGCTCTTCACCTCGATGCGGCCGCCATGCTTCTGCACGATGCCGTATGACAGCGACAGACCCAGACCGGTGCCCTTGCCCACCGGCTTGGTGGTAAAAAACGGGTCGAAGATGCGGTGGATATGCTCCGGCGTGATGCCTTTGCCGGTATCGGCCACTTCCATCCACACTTCGGCGCCGCTGCTGCCGCTGCGGATGGTGATGACGCCGCGCTCCTCGATTGCCTGGGCGGCATTGACCAGCAGATTCATGAACACCTGGTTGATCTGCGACGGCATGCATTCCACTTCCGGCAAGCCGGCATAGTCCTTGACCACTTCCGCCTTGTACTTGATTTCATTGGTCACGACGTTGAGCGTGCTGTCCATGCCCTTCTCCAGGTCGGCCCGCTGCCAGGTCGATTCGTCCACGTGGGAGAAATCCTTGAGGTCCAGGATGATCTGCTTGACCCGCGTCAGACCCTCGCGCGACTCCCTGACCAGGTTGGGAATGTCTTCCTTGAGGTAGGACAAATCGACGTTTTTCCTGACTTGTTCGACTTCGGGGCAGTGCTTCCCGCCTACCCTGGTTTCGGCCTGCTCGTAAGCGGCAATCATCGTGAACAGGTCAGCCATGTATTTTTCCAGCGTTCCGAGATTGGAATTGACGAAGCCCACCGGGTTGTTGATCTCGTGCGCCACGCCGGCGGCGAGCTGGCCGATGGAAGCCATCTTCTCCGACTGCAGCAGTTGGGTATGGGCGGTTTCCAGCTTTTCGTTAAGTTCCTGCTGTTCGAGGCTGTAGGAGAGAAGCTGTTCGTTGAGCCGCTGGAAGTCTTCCGTGCGCTGCCTGACGCGCTCCTCGAGGGCGACCCGCTCCGCTTCCAGTTCCTGGTTTTTCTGCATCACCTCCAGCGTCTTGTCGCCGAGTTTGCCGTACATCTCGTTGAGCGCTTCCATCAGCACGTTGGCCGACTGCGTCATGTGCTCGTTCGCCTTGCGTACCGCCTCGTCGGGGTTCGCCCCCGCTTCCAGCGCCATGATTTCCTGCGCCATGCGCGTGTCCTGGCCGAGGATGTGGTGCACCAGCCAGCGCGTCAGGTATTCCAGCAGCGGCGCCACCAGCTGCTGGGTGACATCGGTGGCACGCAACAGGATCTGCGCCGCCACGCCGACCTGGGCGGTGAAATGCTGGTGTGCCTTGACATGGCCTTCCCGATGCGTGGCGCTGACGTGGCGCTCCAGCATCAGTTTTTCTTCGGTATCGAAGTGGTAGACGGTGTAATTGGCCAGTTCGGTCAAAATCCCGCCCAGTTCCTCGGTGCCGGCCTGACGCATGGAAATCGCGCCGAGGCGGTTGATCAGGTCGACCAGCTTGTGGTGCTGGCTATCCACCACCTCGATGCCTGTCCTGAATTTGTCATTCCAGGCAAAAGCCTCGAATTTTTCCGCGCTTGCAGTCATGTCCATTTTTCGCTCCTTTGCCGGGTCACTATTCACTGCGGTCCCAGCACCCGCAAAATCTCTTCCGGCGTCGTCAATCCCTGGTCCACCTTGTCGCGCGCATCCTCGATCAGGGAAACCATGCCGCTCAGCCGCACCGCCTGGTTCACTTCCAGCACGCTGGCGCCGGTTCCGATCAGGTGGCACAACTGTTCGTCCAGGGTCAGCACCTCGTAGAGGCCGAGCCGCCCCTTGTAACCGCTGTCGTGGCACTCCGCACAGCCTTTGCCGCGAAACACCCGCAGTCCCGCGCGCCGGAACGGCTCGCCCAGGCGTTCCAGGAGCTGAAGGTCGGGCACAGCCGGCTCGCGGCAGCCCTCGCAAATCTTGCGCACCAGGCGCTGCGCGATGATGCCCTGCAGCGCGGAGGCGATGACGAAAGGCTTGAGGCCGAGGTCGAGCAGGCGGGAAATGGTCGCCACGGCGGAATTGGTGTGCAGGGTGGAAAACACCTGGTGGCCGGTAAGTGCCGCATGAAAGGCCACCTCGGCGGTCTCGAAATCGCGGATCTCGCCCAGCAGGATCACGTCCGGGTCCTGGCGCAGGATGGAGCGCAGGATGAGGGGGAAAGTCAGGCCGATTTTTTCCTTCACCAGCACCTGACCCGCCATGTCGAGGTAATACTCGACCGGGTCCTCGATGGTGACGTAATTCTTGGACGGCGTGGCATTGTGCTGCAGCAGGGAATACAGCGTGGTGGTCTTGCCCGAGCCGGTCGGCCCGGTGGCCAGGATGATGCCCTGCGGCTTGTCCACCATGTCGCGGATCTGGCGCAGCGCCTGCTGCCCGAAGCCCAGCCCGTCCAGGCTGTGTACTGCGGCGTTGCGGTCGAGGATGCGCATCACCACCTTTTCGCCGTTGATGGTGGGCAGGGTGGAAATGCGCAGGTCCACCACGCGCAGCGGGGTTTTCACCATCAGACGCCCGTCCTGGGGACGGCGGCGCTCGGAAATGTCCAGCTCGGACATGACCTTGAGGCGCGACACCAGCGACTGGTGCATCTGGTGCGGGATATGGATCTTGTCCACCAGCACCCCGTCTATCCTGAGGCGCACCACCACGCTCTTGGTGCGCGGCTGGATGTGGATGTCCGAGGCGCCGAGGCGGATGGCTTCGAGAATGACGGCGTTGACCAGGCGGATCGCCGGCGGCTCTTCCGTGCCGCGCAGCAGTTCTTCCAGCGAGGGCGCTTCTTCGTCGTCCTCGATGACTACCTCGATGCCTTCGTAGGGATCCGTATCGGAGACCAGCGTTTCCAGCTCGGCGAAATCGACTGCCTCGCCGCCGCCGTATACTTCTCCGATTTTGGCTTTGATCGCGGCGATGCCGGCCATCACCGCCTGGATTTCCAAGCCGGAAGTGAAGCGCAGATCGTCCATCAGGCCCGCATCGAGCGGATCGGCCACCGCCAGCGTCATGCGCCGGCCTTCGAGCTTGAGCGGCACCACCAGCTGGCGCTCGCAGAAGCTGCGCGGGATGAGCGCCGCGACCGCCGGGTCGATGCTGAACTCGGCCAGCGCGACTTCCTCGAACAACAACTCCTTGCGCAGCAGGTCGCGAATCTGCCGTTCTTCGACCCAGCCCTTGTCGAGCAGCAACTTGACCACCGGTTCGCGGTTTTTTTGCTGCAGGCGATGCAGTTCCTGCACCTGGTTGCCGTTGAGCAGGCCATGCTTGTTGAGCATGATCGCCAGGTGGCTGCGATTGCTCACCGCGAGCTTGGACAGTGCGCTGATTTCCTGCGATTTCTTGCTGTTCTCCTGCTGCAGGGCATGGTTCTTCCGGATCAGGTCGTGCTGTTCCAGCGCCAGCGCCGCGGTGACGCGCAGGTCGTCGTCGTTCCACGGCTTGAGGATGAACTTGTAGACCGCCCCCTCGTTGACGGCCCCCATCACCGCGCCGGTATCGGCATGCCCGGTAAGCATGATGCGGATGGTTTCCGGGTAGAGCGCCTTGACCTGCTTGAGAAACTCGGCGCCGTTCATGCCGGGCATCACGTAGTCGCTGACCACCAGATGGAACTCACCCTGGCGCATCAATGCCAGGGCCTCGCCGGCGTTGGGCGCGGTGGCAACCAGGTAATTCTCCTGGCGGAACACCCGCTGCAGGGCCTTCAACACATTCGGCTCGTCGTCCACCAGCAGCAGGCGGTATTGCTGCCGCGGCTGCGGTGGCGGAGCCGAAGCGTCGGCGGGTGCGCCGGTGAAGAGGGAAGCGTAGCTGGACATGAATGCTTTAATTTATCGGCAAATGAATGGTGAACGAGGTACCTGCGCCGGCATGACTCTCCACCTCAACCCGCCCGCCGTGCACCTGCACGATGTCGCGCACCACGGGCAGGCCGAGGCCGGTGCCCTGGCCGACGTCGCGGGTGGTGAAGAAAGGCTCGAAAATTCGCGGCAGCACGTCGTCCGGGATGCCACAGCCGTTGTCGCTGATGCGGATCAGAATCTCGTTGTCCGCACACTGCGACTGCACCTTCACCTCGCCTCCGTCCGCCACCGCCTGCACCGCGTTCTCCAGCAGGTTGAGGAAAGCCTGGTTGAGATAGCCGGGCAGACACAGGATGCGCGGAATCTCTCCCAGCGCCCGCACCAGCGTCACGCCCCGGGGCAACTGGCCTTCGATCACGCTGCACGCCTGGCGCAGGCTGTCGTTGAGGTCGGCCATTTCCTCCTCGCCGCGGTCCACGTTGGAGAAGCCCTTGAGGTCGGCGACGATGTGCGCCACGCGGTCGGCGCCGGTCACGCTTTCCTGCAACAGCTCGCCGAAATCTTCGAGTACGAAATCCAGGTCGAGTTCATTCCAGGCTGCCCGTCCGGGCTGGCCAGCCTTGAGTGCCGCGCCCAGTGCGGCAAACTTGGCGACGTAGGACAGCGAAGTGGAGAGGTTGCTGCGCACGAAGCCGATGGGGTTGTTGATCTCGTGCGCCACGCCTGCCGCGAGCCGCCCCACCGAAGCCAGCTTCTCCGCCTGATAAAGCTGGCGGCTGGTATCCTCGATCACCCCGATCTGTTCCCGCACCCGTTGTTCCAGCTGTTCCGAAAGCGCCTTGTAGCGCGCCTCCGATTCCTCCAGCGCGGCGTGCTTGCGGCCGAGCTTCTCGAAATCCGCCTGCACCGCTTCCAGGTGCAGACCGGAAGCCATCTTGTAACGCGCCACGCCGCGCAGCAGCAGTTCCAGCATGAGGGAGCCGCTTTGCAGGCGCGACTCGTCAGCGCAGGCACATTCCAGATAGCCGATGGGTTCCAGTTCCAGCGCCAGCGGCGCGCGCCGCGCGCCCGACATCGGCGCGGCGGCGCCGATCAGGGCCGCGCCATTGGCATCGACCAGGCGAAACGCCCCGCCCAGCAACAGCACCAGCGTCTTTTGCAGCTTCTCGCGCGGAATCCCGGCCAGCAATTCGGCCAGGCCGAACTCGCGGTCGAAGGCCGCCAGCGTGCTGGGCTCCATGTTGTTCATCCCAGCGCCCCCTTCACGAAACCCTCCTCGTCCAGGCCGTGCTGTTCCTGCAAGCGGTATTCCTGGTTGAGTGCGCGATATACCTGGCGCAGCAGGGCGGCAAAGGTTTCGCGCACGCCGCTCCCGTCCAGGGCGGAGGAGAAAACCAGCGGCCAGGGGGCGGACTGCCAGCGCGCCTTGACTTCGTCCTCGCTCAGGATGTGCGGCAGGTCGCGCTTGTTGAACTGCACCACCAGCGGCAGCTGGTCGAAATCGAGTCCCACCCGCGCTGCGTTCTCGGCCAGGTTCTGGAACGACTCGCCGTTGTTGACGCTCTGGTTCTGCTGCGAATCGGCCACGAACACCACCCCGTCGGCGCGCGACAGCACCGCCTTGCGCGTGCCGTCATGGGCCACCTGGCCGGGCACGGTGAAGAGCCGGAACTTGACCAGCAGGCCGGAGGGTGCGCGAAAGCCGAGCGGCAGGAGATCGAAGAACAGGGTGCGGTCGTTCTGCGTTTCCAGGGTCATGATCTCGCCCTTCATGTCCGGCGCCACCAGATCGTGCAAACGCATCAAATTGGTGGTCTTGCCGCTCTGGGCCGGTCCGTAGTAGACCAGCTTCAACGTCAGTTTATTGGACTGGGGGTCGAATTCGGCCATTTTTTCAGGTGAGGCGTTAGGGGTAAAGAGTGAGGAGTTTGCCCCCCCTCACTCCTCACTCTCATCCAGAATCACCGAGCCGTCCGGCCCCCATGTGACCTTGGTGATACCAGGCTCCTGTTCTTCGAGCCGTTTACGCTCCAGTTCCTGGGGTGTCATCTTGCCTTTTTCGACGCGCGCTTTATCCGCCAGATACTGATTTTCCAGCATCAGGTTGCGATAGGCCAATGCCTGGGCAACACTCGACACCAGCTCATAATCGTTCCACGGCTTGTTGAGAAAGCGATATATCTGCGCCTCGTTGATCGCGCCGATCACGGCGTTGAGATCGGCATATCCGGACAGGATCAGGCGCGCGGCGTTGGGCTGTATCTGCTTGAACTCCTTCAAGAAGGCCACGCCATCCATGCCCGGCATGCGGTAATCCGAAAGCACCAGATCGACGGCATTGTGACGAGCGTGCTGCAATGCCTCGGCGGGAGAAGTAAAAATATCCACCTTGATCTTGTATTCGACCCCATCATAGACGCAGGGAGTGGAAACAAGCACGCGTCGCAAGGCCTTGAGAATGTTTTCCTCGTCGTCCACCAGCATGATGCGGTACATAAGCCTGGCTCCTATCTATATCTTGCTCTTGACCTTGACATGAACCGTCATGTGCCGGCCGGATGAACGTTCGAAGTTGCGGATCTGCTCGATGATCTCGTCGGTCAGCACATAATCCCTGGACAGCAGCATGATGCCCTCTGGGCTGACCAGGTCGCGCGCAAGCGTCATCCTGGCCTTGATCTGCGGGGTCTTGAGCGCCACTTCCTGCAGCTCGGTGCTGCCCCCCTGCCCTCCCATGGCGAGGGAGAAGGCGTCCACCACCTGCGGATCGTAGCGCTTGGCGCGGCCTTCCAGAATATAAGCCACAGCCTCGCTCTGATTGAGCTGCTTGCTGAGTTGCGTGCCGATCTGGACCGCGTCGAAATCGTTGGCCACGGCCAGGATGCGCGCGCCGAAAGGGATCGCCAGTCCGACCAGACCGTCGGGGAAGCCCATGCCGTCCCAGCGTTCGTGATGACTGCGTATCAGTTTGGCCGCGCCGTGGATCTGTTCCAGCCCCATCAGCGCGGCCTGACCGGTGATGGGATGGCGCAGCACCAGGTCCCGCTCCTCCCCGGCCAGGATGGCGAACGGTTTGGTCAGCAGCTTGTCGGGCAGGCCGATCTTGCCGATGTCGTGCAGCAGGGCGGCGATAAAAATGTCCTGCACCTCGGAATCGGGCAGCGCGAGGCGTTTCGCCAGCGTGCGCGCCAGGTCCGCGACGCGGCGCGAGTGCCCGGCGAGACTGCGTTCCCGCAGCTCGATCAGGTTGGCGAATACCTTGATCGAAGTGAGGAAGCTTTCCTTCAGCTTCTTGTTGGCGATCTCGAGGAAACCCATGGTCTGGCGCACTTCCTCGGTGCGCGCCAGCACACGGCTTTCCAGACTGGCATTGAGTTCCTTGAGCTCCTCGTTCTGGCGCAGCGTCAGTTCTTCCAGGCGACGCTTTTCCAGCGCCAGGTTCTTGAGCTCCAGAGCCTGCTTCACGACCAGGACGATATCGTTGTCTTCCCAGGGCTTGGCCACGTAGCGAAAAATCTCGCCCTTGTTGATGGCGGCAATGGTCGAGCTCACGTCGGCATAGCCGGTGAGCAGGATGCGCATGGTGTCGGGCCATTTTTGCCGCACCTGTTCGAGGAACTGGGCACCGTCCATTTGCGGCATGCGCATGTCGGATATCACCAGATCGACCGGTTCCTGCTCCAGCAGCGCCAGTCCTTCTGCGCCGCCTTCGGCAGTGAATATCTTGTATCCGAGAGGACGGAACAGTCGCCGCAAGGCGCTCAGGATGTTCGGTTCGTCATCCACGAACAGCAGGCTGGCGGGGCTGGCGGCCGATTGGAGATCATCGTCGTTTGGCATATCAGCCATCATATCCGATCTACCTGTTTCACCGGTAGCCAGACGCGGAAAGTCGTACCCTGCCCGAGTGTGCTTTCCACCTCGATTTGCCCGTGGTGCTTCTTGACGATGCCGTAGGAAAGCGACAATCCCAGGCCGGTCCCCTTGCCCACCGGCTTGGTGGTGAAGAAGGGATCGAACACGCGGCCGATGTTCTCTGGTGCGATGCCCTTGCCAGTGTCGGACACAGCCAGCCATACCCGCCCCCCTTCCTGGCCGGTGCGCAAGGTGATGGTGCCGTGGCTCTCGATGGCCTGCGCGGCATTCACCAGCAAGTTCATGAATACCTGGTTGAGCTGGGTCGGCAGGCATTCTATTTCCGGTAACTGGCCGTACTCCTTGACCACGTCAGCCTTGTACTTGAGCTCGTTCCACACGATGTTGAGTGTGCTTTCCAGGCCGGCGTGCAGGTCGGCCACCGTCCACTCCGCCTGGTCCACGTGGGAGAAGGTTTTCAGGTCGAGCACGATTTTCTTGACGCGATCCAGTCCTTCTTTCGATTCCGCCAGGATGTCGCGCAAATCTTCGCGCAGGTAGGCGAGGTTGACCTTCTCTTTCAGGGCGCGCAGCGCCAGCAACTCGGGAGATTCGCCTGTCATGCTGTCCGCCAGCCGCTCACCGGCATCGAGCACCGACAGGAGATCGTTCAGGTTACGCTCCAGGGCGCTGAGGTTGGAGGCCACATAGCCCACGGGATTGTTGATCTCGTGCGCCACCCCGGCGGCAAGCTGGCCGATGGAGGCCATTTTTTCCGCCTGCAGCAGCTGGTCCTGTGCTTCCGCGAGCTTGTGGTTGGCCGCCTGCAATTCCGCGATGCGCTGTTGCTGGTCGAGTTGCAGATTGATGTTCTCCAGCGCCAGGCTGGCGAGGTTGAGCAATGCAGTTCCCTGCTCGCGGTCGTTTTCGCTGAAGTCGTTCTGATTTGCCGGCCGGTTGACGCTCAAGGCGCCGATGACCCGCTCCTGCAACTTGAGCGGCCAGCACAGCGCCGAACTGGGCGCCGCCTGCTCGCGCCGGCGCTGGATGCCGGGAAACCTGGCAGCGTCGAAATCGCCGTTGATGAGGAGCGGCTTGCCGTTTTGCGCCACCCAGCCCATCACCCCGCTGCCGAGTGCGACTGTGCTGCCTATCACCCCCGCCGGCAAATCGATTCCGGCAACGATGACAAGGGTCTGTGCATCATCCCCCAGCATGGCCAGGGAACCGCTGCGAGCATCGAATCCGGCGACGATATGCAGCAGCAATTGCTGGTAGATTTTATCCGGGGCCTGCAACAATAGCGGAGACTGCCCCATACGGTACAAGTCGTAAATCCAGGACAGCTTGGTCATGCGATCTAAAGCCACTGTCTTACCCCCATGCTGACATCAGGACTGAGTACGCAACCACCATTTCCGCCCTGCACGAAGATTGTATAGGCAGATCGAGCCGTGCGCTTTAGAAGTTCGCCAAGGCGCGAGCAAGCATTTTGCCGCCCAAGCCAAGCCAACACAATGCAACTTGTTATAATCCAGACACCATATTTCAGGGCAGCGACATGAACTACTGCAGTCATTGCGGCGCAAAAGTCAGCCTGCGCATTCCGGAAGGCGACAGCCTGCCGCGCTATGTTTGCGACCATTGCCACACCATTCATTACCAGAACCCGAAACTGGTGGTCGGCAGCATACCGCAATGGGGAGACAGGATTCTCCTCTGCCGCCGCGCCATCGAACCGCGCCACGGCTTCTGGACGTTGCCCGCAGGCTTCATGGAAAACTGCGAAACCACGCCCCAGGCCGCCGCGCGCGAAACGATGGAGGAAGCACTGGCCGAGGTCGAAATCGGCGCGCTCTATACTCTGTTCAATGTGCCGCACATCAGCCAGGTGCATTTGTTTTTCCACGCCCGCATGCTGCAGCCCAACTTCGGGGCCGGGCATGAAAGCCTGGAAGTGCGGCTTTTCTCGGAACAGGACATACCGTGGGACAGAATCGCCTTTGCCAGCGTGCGGCGCACGCTGCAGCTATATTTCGCAGAACGGAGAAATGGCGTCTTCAACTTTCATGTCGACGATATCCATCCGTCCCCGCACCATCATGTGTCCGCGTCATGCAACTTTATCCCCTGATTTTATGCTCAGCTGGCTCAACCTGTTGAAACAACGCATAATCATTTTAATGATTTCACTTTATTGTAAATACACATGACACATATCCTTCCCAAAGAAATTTTCAAGGCCTATGACATCCGCGGCATCGTCGGCAAAACGCTCACCCCGGAGATCGTCGAGGCCATCGGCCACGCCATCGGTTCCGAAGCCGTGGCGCGCAAGCAAAGCGACATCGTCATCGGCAGAGACGGCCGTCTGTCCGGCCCGGAGCTGGCTGCGGCGCTGGCGCGCGGCATCCGCAAAAGCGGCATCAACGTGATCGACCTGGGGCTGGTCGCCACCCCCATGACCTATTTCGGCGCCTATCAGCTGCGCGCCAATTGCGCGGTGATGCTCACCGGCAGCCACAACCCGCCCGACTACAACGGCCTGAAAATGGTGCTGGACGGAGAAACCCTGTCCGGCGACACGATCCAGAAACTGCGCCTGCGCATCGAGCAAGGCGACCTGGTCGACGGCACCGGCAGCTATCGCCAGTACGACATCGCGCAAGACTATATCGAACGCATCGTCGGCGACGTGAAGCTGGCACGTCCCATGAAGATTATCGTGGACTGCGGCAACGGCGTGGCCGGCGCGTTCGCCCCCAAGCTCTACCGCGACATGGGATGTGAGGTCGAGGAAATGTTCTGTGAAGTTGACGGCAACTTCCCCAACCATCACCCCGACCCATCGGTGCCGAAAAACCTGCAGGACCTGATCGCACGGCTGAAGACATCAGACGCGGAAATCGGCCTGGCTTTCGATGGCGATGGCGACCGTCTCGGTGTGGTGGCCAAGGACGGCCGCATCATCTATCCCGACCGCCAGTTGATGCTGTTCGCCGCCGACGTCCTGAGCCGCAACCCCGGCGCGGATATCATTTTCGATGTCAAATCCACGCGCAAGCTGTTCGCCTGGATCCGCGAGCGTGGCGGCAAGCCGCTGCTGTGGAAAACCGGCCACTCGCTGGTCAAGGCCAAGATGAAGGAAACGGGCGCCCTGCTTGCGGGCGAGATGTCCGGCCATGTGTTCTTCAAGGAACGCTGGTACGGTTTCGACGACGGCCTGTATGCCGGGGCGCGGCTGCTGGAATACCTGTCACGTCAGCCGGATATCGACGCCACCCTGCACAGCCTGCCGGACACGGTGAACACGCCGGAACTGCACATACAGATGGAAGAAGGCGCGCATTATGCGCTGATCGAGCGGCTGCAAAAGAACGCCAGCTTTCCCCATGCGCAGGAAGTCATCGACATCGATGGTCTGCGCGTGGAGTATCCGGACGGCTTCGGCCTGATGCGTGCATCCAATACCACGCCGGTGATCGTGTTACGCTTCGAGGGCGATAACGCGGCGGCGTTGAAACGCATTCAGGAAGAATTCCGTTCCGTGTTGCTAATGGATTCGCCGGATTTGCCGCTACCGTTTTAACAGCCGTTCGAAAACCTGGGCACGGAGAGGATATGGCAGAAGAATCAGCAGCCGTAGTCGAATCACCGACTGAAGAATCACCCGCTCAAGAACAGCAGCTGACCCTTGCGCTCAGCGAGGACGGCAGGAAGCTGCTGGCGAGCGTCAGCCCAGGCAGCGTCAAGACGCCGTTCGATCTTGCCACCCTCAAGCAGGAAATCGACGCGCAAGGTTACGGCCAGCTGTTCCTGATAGACGCGGCGCTGAATCAGCTGGTCAAGCAATACGCCTCGGCCAGCGCGCCCTTTACGCTGGAAATCGGCGAGGTGCGCGATGCCGGCGTGAAGGTCGAGCTTGCGCCGGACAAAATGACTGCCTGGATCAGCGTTACCCCACCGTACGGCGGCACGGCGGTGACGACAGAGCAGATTCGCAGCGCCCTGGTGGAAAAACAGGTGACTTTTGGCTTCCTTGACGAAGCCATCGAGCAGATCGTAGCGACGGGAGAAGCAACCCGCCAACCTGTTGCCCAGGGCCGCGCAGTCGTCAACGGCGAAGATGGGAAACTACAGTGCCTGATCGAAATGGTGAAACAGCGCCATCCTCATTTCGATGAACAGGGTGTCGCGGATTACCGCGACCTGGGCGGCATCGTTACGGTGCACCAGGGCGAACGCCTGATGCAGAAAATTCCCGCCACTCTGGGCGAGCCGGGAGAGAACGTGCTGGGGCAGACGATTCCCGCCAAACCCGGCAAGGAAGCCGCGTTTGCGGCACAGTTAAAAGGAGCGCTGGTCGATCCGCAAGACCCCGCCTTCCTGATTGCCGAGATTCCAGGCCAGCCTCTGCTGGTCAACAACGGCATGGCGGTTGAGCCCACTATCAACCTTGCCACTGTCGACCTCACCACCGGAAATATCGATTTCGAGGGCACGGTCAACATCAGCGGCGACGTGCACGCCGGCATGAGCATTCGCACCACGGGAGACATTCACGTTGGCGGCACGGTCGAGGCCGCGATTCTGGACGCGGGCGGCGACGTGGTGATCAAGGGCGGCATAATCGGCCACGGCGAAATCCACACGCATCCCGACGACAAGAATAGGTCCATGATCGCGCGCGTACACTGCGGCACTTCTTTCTCCGCGCGTTTCGTCGAAAATGCCAGCATCGAAGTCGGCGATAGCATCATGGTTGACGAACTGGTCATGCAAAGCGAACTGGCAGCGGTAAACCAGATTGTGGTCGGCAAACCAGGCTCGGGGCAAGGGCGCATCATGGGTGGCGTGGCCGAAGCCACCTTACTGGTGCAGGCCGCGACCATCGGGTCGCCATCTGGCGTCAAAACGCGGGTGATAGTGGGCACCAACCCCTACCTGCACGAGAAACTGAGACAGGCAGGCAAACTTCTGGAGGCCAAGAGCAAGGAACTCGATGAGGTGGTCAAGCTGATAAAGTTCATCGAGGATCATCCTGATCGCATCAAGCCGGAAATCAAGCTCAAGGCGGAAAATACCTTCCAGGCGTTGCTTGATGTGATCGAGCTGGCACGGCAGGATAAAGATGAACTCACCAAGCAACTCGAATTGTCCGTCGACGCCAAGGTGATCGTAGAGAAAACCCTGTTTGGTAACGTTCAGATCGAAATCGGCGGCAAGGTCCACTGGGTGGATTTGCAGCGCAGCAGTGGCACGTTCTCGCTCAAGGAGGACGAGATCGTGTTCGAGTAAAGCCGTGCTCTCCTATTTGCGCTCGATGTCCAGACCCTCGCGGTGCGTCTGGTCAACCACCTTGAGCAGCAGTCCGAAGGGCAGGCGCGAGCCCAGCTTGCGCACGATGGGCATGAACGGCAATTCCGGCCCGTTGGGGTCAAACTTGTACTGGCCGCTCACCATGTCGTCATACATCTTGCGCAACTGGCTGTCGAGCTCCTCGATATAGGGTTTGAACGGGGCGAACTCGTCCGAGTCCTCTTCCATGATGGAACGGATCTCGTCCACTTCGTATACCGCCTGATGCATCAGGTCCACGTATTCATCTGCAGTCTTTGGGCGTTTCATCGCTACCTCCAAAAAACGAGGGGCGGCACGTAGCCACCCCTAGTCGATACCACTATGTCGAAGCCTTACTTGCCGGCGATTTCTTCCAGCTTGGTGGCGCGAATAATCTGGCCATCCAGTGCGGCATCCTTGGCGCTGCCACCGTAAGCCACCGTGATCAGCTGGCTATAGTAGGTCACCGGGATATTGAACTTGGTGCCGTAGCGCTTGTTCACTTCACCCTGGTAAATCTCGGTGTTGGCCTGGCACAGCGGGCAAGGCGTGACGATCATGTCGGCGCCGTGGTCGTAGGCCGATTCGATGATGTCCTTGATCTGTTTCTGGCTCTTTTCCGGCTCGGAAAAAGCCAGCGCGCCGCCGCAGCAAGTCACTTTCTGGTCGTAGCCAGTGATTGCTTCGCCACCCATGGACTCGACCAGCTTGTCGAGGTACATCGGGTTCTCGAAGGACTCGCCGTCGATGCCGAACGGGCGATTGGTCTGGCAACCCACGTAACCGGCGATCTTGATGCCCTCGAGCGGTTTCTTCACGCCGCTTTTCAGGGTCTCGTAACCGATATCGTCGATCAGCACTTCCACCATGTGGCGTGCCGCAGGCGCTTCGTTCTTGAAAACCAGGCCGGCTTCCTTGAGCGCTTCGTTGGTCTCGGCCAGCAAGGTGGCGCTGTGATCGAGGCGCTCCTTGGCTTCACGCGTGGCGAGCCAGCAGGCGGCACAGGTAGCGACGATTTCCTGACCCGGGTTATGCTGTTCGGACAGCGCAATATTGCGCGCGGACAGCGCCACACGCGGCAATTCGCCACCGCCGGCATAGCCGATGGATGCGCCGCAGCAGTTCCAGTCAGGGATTTCATTCAACTGTACATCCAGCAGCTTGACCATCGACTGGGTCGAGGTCAGGTAGTTGCTGGACGATGCACCGGACTGCGAAGAGCAGCCGGGATAAAAAGAATATTGTTTCTTGGCCATGTATCTCGCTCCTTACGCAAGTTTCCTGCGGGCGTCTTCAAGTTCCCGCGCTTTCTTCAACATAGCGGAGAAACCACTCTTGTCCTTGATCCCGTGCCCACCCATGATTTCCATCGGGTTCAGGCGCTTGGCCTTCATCATGCCCAGACCGACGCTCTGCATCGCCATGGCGTTCTTGATGCCCTGACCGAAACCGTCCTTGAAGTACATGCCCAAGCTCAACTTCAGCTCGTTGACGCGGCCGGTCTTGACCAGGTTGTCCCAGAACATCTGGCCGAATTGCGCCGTAGGCTGGTTCTTCGGCACTAGGCCTTCGCGCTTCGCCAGGTAGGCCAGGCCGTGCATGATGTGGGTGATCGGCAGCTTGCGCGGGCAGCGCACGATGCAGTTGTAGCAGGAGGTGCACATCCACATGGAGTCGGAGGTCAGCACTTCCTCGCGCTTGCCGGCACGGATCATCATGAAGATTTTCTGCGGCGTGTGTTCCCAGTGCGGGCCGAGTGGGCAGGAGCCGGCGCAAACGCCGCACTGCATGCACATCTTTACCCAGTGGCCTTCTTCCACGCGCTCTTCGACTTCCTTGAGGAAGTTTCTGCGGTACTTTTCAATACTCATTCCTGTTTCCTCCTAGAAGCCTTTGAACGGGCTGGGCGGCAATGCGGCGATTTGGTCCGAATACTCGTTGATGAGTCTCGGCAGGCGTTCGATGTCGGTGATAGCCGCTTCAAAGACTTGAACGCGCTCGGGTTCAAGTCCCATGCCCTGAAGCGTGTCGCCCACCTTGCTCATGCGGTAGCTGGCCAGTTCCGAACCCTTGACGAAGTGGCACTGGTAATCGTCGCCATGCTTGCAACCCAGCATCATCACGCCGTCGTAGCCGCTGTTGAGCGCGTCGGTAATCCAGATGGTGTTGACCGAACCCAGGCAACGCACCGGAATCACGCGCACCCATGCGGAATAGACTTCACGGTTCATGGCCGCCATGTCGAGCGCGGGGTAGGCGTCGTTTTCGCAGGCCAGGATCAGGATACGCGGCTTCTCGGAGAACTCGTCCGGTACATCGACGGCCTTGAGCTGGGAACCCACGGTATCCACCGAATAGTTCTCGAAGGAGATCACGCGCACCGGGCAGGCGCCCATGCAGGTGCCGCAACGGCGGCAACGTGCCTGGTTGAACAGCGGGTAGCGTTTCTCGTCCTCGTCGATGGCGCCGAACGGGCATTCCACCGTGCAGCGCTTGCACTGGGTACAGCCTTCGATACGCACCTTGGGGAAGGACAAATCACCCGAACGGGGATGAGCAGCGCGGCCCAGGGCAGCGTTCTCGATCGCCTGGATAGCCTTCATCGCTGCGCCGGTGGAGTCTTCCATGGCTTGAACGATGTCCATCGGACGGCGCACCGGGCCGGCGGAGTAAATACCGGTACGGCGGGTTTCATAGGGGAAACAGATGAAGTGCGAATCGGTGAAGCCATACTTCAACTGCGGCAGATCCGGACCCTGACGGTAGGTCAGGTTGAGCACGGAAATCGGCTTGACCGCGCCTTCTGTCTGGGAGGCATTGTAAGCATCCAGCAGCGTGTTGTCGCCTGCCGCTGCGGCAATTTCCGCCTTCAGCTTGGCATCGACGTCCACACCGGAATTGGCCACCTGGCCGGTCGCCAGCACCACCAGGTCGGCATTTTCGATCGCCGTCTGGTCGTCGAGGATCAGGTCCTGGAAATTCACCTTGCAGGTGTTGCCGGTGGCTTCCACGCTGGACACCTTGCCCTTGGTGAAGGTCACGCCCTTGGTCTGGCCGCTGCGGTAGAAATCCTCGCCGTTGCCGGGCATGCGCAGATCGGTGTAGATCACCACGGTATCCACGTCCGGGTTCTGGTCCTTGAAATACATCGCCTGCTTGACCGAGGTCAGGCAGCAGGAACCGGAGCAGTACGGCAGGTGCTTGCCGGTTTCGTCACGCTGACCGGCGCACTGCACGAACACCACGGTTTTCACTTCGCCACCGTCGGATGGGCGCTTGATCGCGCCGCCGTTGGCTGCCTTGGCAAGCGCTTCCAGGCCGGCCTGGTCCACCACGTTGGCGGATTTGCCGTAGCCCAGTTCTGGCAGGTTGTTGGCGTCGTAAAGCGTGAAGCCGGTGGCCTGGACGATGGAACCGACGGTTTCAGTAGCAGTTGGACCGGATTCTGTGCTTATTTCCGCGATGAAACGGCCCGGTGCGCCCTCGATCTTGCTGGTGATGGCGTTGGTGTAAACCTTGATGTTGCTGTCGCTGTTGATCGCTGCAACCATCTCATCGACGCCGGTCGACTGAGGGTCTGCATAAGGCGATTTGGAGGGGGAACGCTTGTACAGCTTGGCGCCCCAGCCGCCCAGTGCGCCGGTCTTCTCTACCAGCACCACCTGGTAACCGGCCTTGGAAGCCTCCAGCGCGGCGGTCATACCGGAAATACCGCCACCGACGACGAGCATGCGACGCTCGGTCACGGCGGCCGGGTCGATTTCCGGCAGCTTCATTTTCTTGACTTCGGCGCAGCCCATGCGGACATAGTCTTCCGCCATTTCCTGCGTGGTTTCACGCGATGCCTCATCGTCCGGACGAATCCAGATCACGCCCTCGCGCAGGTTGGCACGTGACAGTGCCACATCGGTGAAACCGAAGGCCTCGGTCTTGGCGCGGCGCGAGCAGGCCGCGATCATTACGTGGGTCACGGCATCGTTGTCGATGTCGTTGCGAATCATCGCCACCCCTTCTGCATTACACAGGAAAGGATGTTCCTTCACTACCTGAGCCTTACCTTCTTTCTGCGCAACTTTGGCCAGATTGGCTGTATCGAGTCGCTCACCCAGTCCACAGCCCTGACAAATGTAGGCTGCTACTTTCATGTCCGCCATTGTTTAACCCTCCGCTCTGGCAACACGGTTAATTACTTGAATCGCGCGCAAGGCGCCTGCTGTGGCGCTTTGCACTGCACGGTTCACATCCAGCGGGTTGGCCGCGCAGCCGGCACCGAAGATGGCGCCGTTGGCCTGATCCTGCTCGATGAAGCCGCTCGAATCGGAAACGATTTCTGCCGGGATGTTGGCCGCCATGACGGAAGGCTCCATGCCCACGGCCAGCACCACGAGGTCGTGGGTGTTGGCGTAGCGGTGGTAACCCTCGGTGTTCACGCCGTGCAGCACCGGATTGCCTTCCTTGTCCTCGACGATCTTCGCAACCTTGGACTTGATGAAGGAAACGGTCGGATCAGCCTGAACTTTCTGGTAGAAATCCTCGAAGCGGTCGATGGCGCGGATGTCGATGTAGTAAATGGTCGACTTGCCTTCGTCGCCGAAAGCTTCACGGACATAATTCGTCTGCTTGAGCGAGGCCATGCAGCAGATGCGCGAGCAATGACGCAGATGGTTTTCGTCACGCGAACCGGCGCACTGGATAAAGGCGATGTTCTTCGCTTCCTTGCCGTCCTTGCGCAGGATCTTGCCGCCGGTCGGGCCGTGTGGGTCGGACAGGCGCTCGAACTCGACGCTGGTGATCACGTTATCGAAGCGATCGTAGCCGTAAGGCTGAATCTTGTTGGCATCGTAGGGCTTCCAGCCGGTTGCCCACACTACCGCGCCCGCCTTGATCTGTACGGTTTCTTCCTGCATGCCGAGGTCGACGGCGTCGTACTTGCACGCGGCCTTGGCCTTGTCCGCATCGGGCGTGCCGATGATGGAAGGATCGATCACGTAGCGCTGGGGATAGGCCATCTTGCTCGGCAGGTAAGCCGCCTTGACCTTGCACAGGTTGTAGTTGAACGCATCGTCCACCATGGCTTCCACCGCATTGCTGCAGTCACCGCAGGCAGTACAGTTTTCGTTCACATAACGCGGCGAAATCTTGACGCTGGCCGTGTAATCACCCGGCGAACCGGTGATGCCGGTCACTTCCGCCAGGGTAAGAATGCGGATGCGCTTGTTCTGCTTGACGCGGCGCTGGTTGATTTCCAGACCGCAGGTCGGATGACACAGCTTGGGGAAATAGCGGTACAACTGGGACACGCGTCCGCCCAATGCGGCATTTTTCTCGATCAGCACCACTTCCTTGCCGCACTCGGCCGCTTCAAGCGCCGCCGTCATGCCGCTGATGCCACCGCCTACGACCAGAATGGTCTGGTTGGTTGCAACGACTTCCGTCATCAGATCTCCTCCACCACGGATTAAGACAGCCCGGCGGAACTTGGCTCGACCGGACTACCTGCTTGCTTCGCCGGCGAACCGGCAAAAGGCTATAAACCTGCACTTCAATAAACACGTCAGAGAAGCCGGACTAAATCCGACCCCCTTATCCTGATGCATTTTACCACTCAATTGAAGCGTCAATCCACAGCCATCTAGCCCGGAAACAATCGAATCTTCTTATTCCCTGATAGAAACCCTATATCCAATACATTGAGTCGGGTATTAAAACCCAATCCACAAAATCAGGAAAGAGCGAACTCCAAATGAATTTGTCAATGGATTCGACACCTTAGATGTTAAAATGGCGCCATGAAAAAACAAAAAAATTTCATCAAATTTCCTTTTCTGCGCACCTTAGCGGTCAGCTCCTTGCTACTGCATGCAGCTATGGCTCTTGGTTCGGACCGGAACGCCCAGTCCGAGGACAGCTTTCTGGCCGACATGCCCATCGTGCTGACCGCATCGCGACTTTCGCAGCCCATCGACGAAGCGCCTGCAGCCGTGACCATCATCGACCGCCAGATGATCCGGGATTCCGGCGCATGGGACCTGTCCGAGGTTTTCCGTCTCGTGCCAGGCATGTATGTGGCCTACCACGCCACCGATACCTACACGACCGACAGCACCGTAAGCTACCACGGCCTTTCCGATGCCTACTCCCACCGCATGCAAGTGCTGGTGGATGGCCGTTCGGTCTATTCGCCGATATTTGGCGGCACCTTGTGGAGCGACATCCCTCTGGCCCTGGACGACATAGAACGCATCGAAGTCATCCGTGGCCCGGATTCCGCCAGCTATGGCGCCAACTCCTTCATGGGCGTGATCAACATCATCACGCGCCATTCCGCCGAAAGCCAGGGCGGCATGTTGTCGCTTTCGACCGGGCGTCACCGCGACGAAGCCGTTGCGCGCTTCGGCGGCCAAAATGGCGATCTAACCTACAGGCTCACAGCCGGGACACGAAACGACCGGGGGGAGAACGCAAAAATAACCCGCCCACTAAGCACCCTTGATAACTGGGACAACAACAAACTCGACGACAAGCAAATTCATTTGCTTACCTTCCGTTCCGACTACCGCATCAACGCCACGGACGAAATGGAATTTCAGTTCGGCTATAACGGCGGCACACGCCAGGAGGGGTGGTCAGACAGCATAATCGCGCTCGACGGACGCAGTGTCAGCAACCAGTTCGAATTGCTCAAGTGGAGCCGGGCTCACGAGGATGGCGGCGGCCTTTCTGTCCAGTTCTACCACGCGAACGAAAGCAGCACGGCCACCCTGTTCGACATGCAGCACGGCAATACAATGAACGGCGACACCAAAGCCGATCGTTATGACCTGGAACTTCAGCACACCTTTCTGCCCACCAGCAGCACACGCATCGTGTGGGGAGGAAGCGTGCGTTCGGACTACGTCTATGCGCCGATCTATTTCAAGAACAGCATCACCAATGCACCGCAATATCAGGAGCAATCTTTCTTTCTATCGCGGCTCTTCGGCAACCTCGAATGGCGCGCCCGGCCGGACCTGATATTCAACCTCGGCGCGATGAGCGAAAACAACAGCTACACCGGCAACGACGTCACTCCGCGCATCGCGGTGAACTGGCACGTCGTACCGAATCACACCCTGCGCGCCAGTTATTCCGAAGCCACGCGCACCCCGACCATGTACGAAAAAAATCGCGAAGTGGCATACCTGGGAACATATCTCAGCAAGGAAATGGACCGCGAACAAATCAAGTCCAGCGAAATCGGCTACCTCGGGAAATTTCCGGGGCTTAACATCGATCTGCGTTTATTCTCCGACGAGCTTTCCGGGCTCATCGCGCAAACGGTTTCTGCCGTCCTGCACAACAACCTCAATTCCGGCAAAGCCCGGGTAAAGGGATTGGAAGGCCAGCTGCAATGGGATGTCGGCGCGCAAACCCGCTTGATCTACAGCTTTTCTCACATCGAGATCGACAGCAGCAATCTGGACAATATGACCTATACCACGGCGGCGCCGAGGAACAGCCAGAGCGCGATGCTGACGCATCGCTTTAACCAGAACTGGAGCGCCAGCCTGATGAACTACCAGGTCGGCGCCACTCACTTTCCCGGCAGCGATGCCGGATCCGGCGACAACCCGCAGTATTTCATCGATTTCAACCGTCGCTGGGATGCTCGGCTGGCCTATCGTTTCAAGGCGGGAAGGGGCAACGGGGAACTTGCCCTCATCGTGCAGAACCTCGCCGACGCCCACTACTTCGAGTACCGCCACGACAACGAACTGCCCGGGCGGAGCGCCTGGCTTAACCTGAAGCTGGAGATGTAACCAGTTTCAGCTCGCAACCGTCAGGCGCGAACTATTATCCGACTCTTCCGGCGGCACATCGAAAATTTCGAACTGCATGGTCGTCAGATCGCCCAGCACAAAGGTAGCCGGCGCGCCCACCCCGCCCACGGTGCCCGGATTGACGTACCAGGTATGGCCGCCCTTGATGTTGTGGACGGTCTGGATGGACGCGTTATGGTCATGTCCGCAGCACACCAGGTCCCAGTCGCCGGTAGTGGCAAGCGCTCGGGCATAGTGGGGGTAATGGACGATGAAGATATTGCGCCCGCACAGGTTGATGCCGGCATCCTGACCGTAGAAACGGATCAGGCTGCCGGATTCGGTTGCGAGCTTGGACATGGCAAAAAGGTCGCCGGTATTGTTGCCGTAAATCACGTGCACCGGCAGACCGAATTTCAGCAGGCACTTCAAGGTGGTCGGCGCCACCACATCGCCGCAGTGAATCACCGCCTCGGCCCCTTTTTCCATGGCCGCTTCCACCGCAGCCGCCATCAAATGCCGGTTGTCGTGGCTATCAGAAATTACGCAAATTTTCATTTTTTAATAGCTTTCAGCTTTCAGCCATCAGCTTTCAGCCTTGTCGATTTTTCTGACCGCTGACTGCTGACTGCTGACCGCTATAATCAAAACATCGGCTTTTCGGCGGCATTCACATAGCGGCTGACGCCATCCATGATTTCCTGCTTCGCCTCGTCCGCTCCAACCCAGCCCTGCACCTTGACCCACTTGCCTGCTTCCAGGTCCTTGTAGTGCTCGAAGAAATGGGTGATCTGGGCGGTAGTCTGTTCCGGCAGGTCACGTGGCGATTCGATATTGCGGTAAATCGTGCTCAGCTTGTCGATCGGCACGGCCAGCAGCTTGGCATCCACGCCGGCCTCGTCTTCCATCTTCAGCATGCCGACCGGGCGGCAACGCACCACCACGCCGGTAATCAGCGGCACCGGGGTGATTACCAGCACGTCCACCGGGTCGCCGTCCTCTGAAAGGGTATGCGGGATATAACCATAATTGCAGGGATAGTGCATGGCGGTCGACATGAAGCGGTCCACGAACATGGCACCGGTAGCCTTGTCCACTTCGTACTTGATGGGGTCGCCGTGCATCGGAATTTCGATGATGACGTTGAAATCGTTGGGCAGGTCTTTGCCGGAAGTTACGCGATCCAGATTCACTTTGCGGTCTTTCTGAGATTATTGAGAATGGACGACATTATACGCGCAAAGCGCGCAGGCAAAAAAAGAGGGCAGGATAACCTGCCCTCTCGCTGGCAAAAAACGCTAAATCAGATCAGCGGCACGATCATCAGCGCCACGATGTTGATGATCTTGATCAGCGGGTTGACGGCAGGACCGGCGGTATCCTTGTAAGGATCGCCGACGGTGTCGCCGGTCACTGCGGCCTTGTGGGTTTCCGAACCCTTGCCGCCGTAGTTGCCTTCCTCGATGTACTTCTTGGCATTGTCCCATGCGCCACCGCCGGTGGTCATGGAAATCGCCACGAACAGGCCGGTCACGATGGTACCGATCAGCACGCCACCGAGCGCCTGCGGGCCGAGGATCACGCCGACCAGCAGCGGAACCGCGACAGGCAGCAGGGAAGGAACGATCATTTCCTTGATTGCGGCCTTGGTCAGCATATCCACGCAGGTGCCGTATTGCGGCTTGGCGGTACCTTCCATGATGCCTGGGATTTCCTTGAACTGGCGGCGCACTTCGACCACCACGGAACCGGCAGCGCGACCCACCGCTTCCATGCCCATGGCAGCGAACAGGTAAGGCACCATGCCGCCGATGAACAGGCCGATGATCACCATGTGGTTCGACAAGTCGAAGGTCATGGGAATCGCACTGGCATCAAGCCCAAGCGCCTTGGCACCCAGGGCATGGGTGTAGTCGGCGAACAGCACCAGCGCGGCCAGACCGGCGGAGCCGATGGCGTAGCCCTTGGTCACTGCCTTGGTGGTGTTGCCCACGGCGTCCAGCGGATCGGTGATATTGCGAATCTCGTCCGGCAAGCCGGCCATTTCCGCGATACCACCGGCGTTGTCGGTGATCGGGCCGTAAGCGTCGAGCGCCACGATGATACCGGCCATGGACAGCATGGAAGTTGCAGCGATCGCGATGCCGTAGAGGCCACCCAAGGCATAGGCGCCACCGATGGCGGCGCATACGGCCAGCACAGGAGCGGCGGTGGACTTCATGGAAACGCCCAGACCGGCAATCACGTTGGTGCCGTGACCGGTGGTGGAAGCTTGCGCGATGTGGCGCACCGGAGCGAACTCGGTCGCCGTGTAGTACTCGGTGATCCACACCAGCGCGGCAGTCAACGCCAGGCCAATCAGGGAAGCCAGGTACAGATTCATGGACGTCACCAGCTTGCCATCAATCATCACGCCCTCACCCAGAATCCAGGTGGTCACCGGGTAGAACGCAATCACTGCCAGCACGCCGGAAACGATCAGCCCCTTGTACAGGGCGTTCATGATCTTGGCACCGGGCTGCGTCTTGACGAAGAAGGTACCGATAATGGAAGCAATGATGGAAACCCCGCCCAGCACCAACGGATAGATAACCGCTTCGGATGAGCCGGTAATCATCAGGCCGCCCAGCACCATGGTGGCGATGATGGTCACAGCGTAGGTCTCGAACAGGTCGGCAGCCATACCTGCGCAGTCGCCCACGTTGTCGCCCACGTTGTCGGCGATCACAGCAGGGTTACGCGGATCATCTTCAGGGATGCCAGCTTCGACTTTACCCACCAGGTCGGCGCCGACGTCGGCACCCTTGGTGAAGATACCGCCGCCAAGACGGGCGAAAATGGAGATCAGCGAGCTACCGAAGGCCAGCCCCACCAGTGAGTGGGTAGCCTCAGTGGCGCTGGCGCCGATGCCGATGGTCAGGAAAGCGTAGTAACCCGCCACGCCCAGCAGACCCAGGCCCACCACCAGCAAGCCGGTGATCGCGCCGCCCTTGAAGGCCACGTTCAGAGCGGCATTGATGCCGTCCTTGGCTGCTTCAGCGGTACGCACGTTGGCGCGCACCGAGACGTTCATGCCGATATAACCGGTCAGGCCCGAAAGAAACGCACCGAGCGCAAAACCGACGGCAGTTTGCCAGCCGAGCGCCACAAAAATGGCCACCAGCAAAATCACGCCAACGATACCGATCGTCGTGTACTGCCGGTTCAGGTAGGCCTGTGCGCCCTCCTGCACCGCCGCGGCAATTTCCCGCATGCGGTCGTTGCCGGTCGGCAGACCGAGAATCCATTTAATCGAGAATGCTCCATACAGGAGCGCCACACCCGCGCAAATTAGCGCAAACAAAAGACCGACTGACATGATGACACCATCCCTTCTTGCTGTTATACCAGGCCAATCCGGGCTGGCCCTACGCCCCCGTTGAAGCCCCCGGCTTTTTCCGCCGCGGTAAAACCGTGCTCTTATTATTCATGCAAGTGATGCGTTCAATATTCCGAACAAATTTCAGTTTCAGTTCTCAGTTTTTCAGTGCAATTCCGTTTTCGAAGCGGGTGCCCGGTTCGAACCCGAACACCTGCTCCAATTGCATCTCTTTTATCAGTTGATCCACCGCCGCCTGACCGTATTCCTTTTGCACTTCGGACAACAGCAGCTTGGCGGAATTGGCGTTATAACCGCTGCCAAAACTCACCTGCACCGCCAACAGCTCCCGTGCCCGGTCAAGCGTCATGGACTATCGTTACAGCTTGAACTCGGGCAGCTTCTTCTCCACTGCCACGTTCTTCAGCGTCACATAGTCGGGCAGGCCGTTCTTGTAAGGCGGATAGTCCTCACCCTGAATCAACGGCGCCAAATAGCGACGGCATTTTTCCGTGATGCCGAAACCGTCCTTGGTGATAAAGTCCTTGGGCATGAATTTCTCGACGTTGGCCACATCCTTGAGGTCGGCGACGCCGATCTTGTACTTGTAAGGCTCGTCGGAAATGCGGTGCACCGTCGGCATGACCGAGTTGCGTCCCTTGACGGCCAGTTCCACCGCCGCCTTGCCGAGCTGGTAGGCCTGTTTCACGTCGGTCTTGGACGCGATGTGGCGCGCGGCGCGTTGCAGGTAATCCGCGACTGCCCAGTGGAACTTGTAGCCCAGCGCATCCTTGATCATGTTGGCGACCACCGGTGCGGCGCCGCCCAGCTGGGCATGACCGAACGCGTCGCGCGTGCCCTGCTC
Organism: Sulfurimicrobium lacus; assembly: GCF_011764585.1. Classification (GTDB taxonomy): domain Bacteria; phylum Pseudomonadota; class Gammaproteobacteria; order Burkholderiales; family Sulfuricellaceae; genus Sulfurimicrobium; species Sulfurimicrobium lacus. The sequence continues at coordinate 1,189,786 of NZ_AP022853.1, read as the reverse complement.
GGCGAGGAACTTGCCGTCAGGATAATGGCAGCCTTCCGACACCACGATGGTGCAGAAGCCGTGTTTCTTGACGTTTTCGTCCACCTTGGCGAGGAATTTCACCTGGTCGAATTCCACTTCCGGGAACAGGATCACCACCGGAATTCCCTGATCGGCAACCAGGCCGCCGGCAGCGGCGATCCAGCCGGCATGGCGCCCCATCACCTCGATCACGAACACCTTGGTGGAGGTTTTTGCCATGGATTTGACGTCGAACGATGCCTCGAGAGTGGACACGGCGATGTATTTGGCCACCGAACCGAAACCGGGGCAGCAGTCGGTGATCGGCAGATCGTTGTCCACGGTCTTGGGCACATGGATCGCCTGGATCGGATAGCCCATGGCTTCCGACAGCTGGGAAACCTTGAAGCAGGTGTCGGCGGAGTCGCCGCCACCGTTGTAGAAGAAGTAGCCGATGTTATGCGCCTTGAACACTTCGATCAGACGCTCATATTGCAGCTTGTTGTCTTCCAGGCTTTTCATCTTGAAGCGGCAGGAGCCGAAGGCGCCGGAAGGGGTGTGGCGCAGGGCCGCAATCGCCGCAGCAGATTCCTTGCTGGTATCGATCAGGTCTTCGGTCAGCGCACCGATAATGCCGTTGCGGCCGGCATACACCTTGCCGATCACATCCTTGTTCTTGCGCGCGGTTTCGATCACGCCGCAGGCGGAAGCGTTGATGACAGCGGTGACGCCGCCGGATTGAGCATAAAAGGCATTCTTCTTCGCCATTACATCCTCCAAATTATTTTTAGTTGTCGGCGGGCCGCGTGCTGCGGTGGTCCGCTTCCATTTTCAGCAACAGGGACACACACTCGGCCAGATCGTCATACTCGCGGCGGCCGGTGCCGTATTGTTCCCTCTTCGAATAGAAAAACTGGCTGCGGTAAAGGCCATCGCCCACTTTGAAAATCACGAAGTGCGCCGTGTCGTCGGTCCAGTACAGGGTCGGGCAGGAAGTCATTTCGCGGTCGGTGGGCTCGAGACGGATATCGGAATCCGCCACTTGCACTTCGACCACGCCGGCGCCCCAGCGCTCCTTGATCGCGGTCTCCACGACCCAGAGCTCTGTGCTGGTGACATCCGGAACGCTTGCCCTTTTCATCGCAGCCAACTTGATTTATTTCAATGCAGCAAAAACGGCATCGCGGATTTGTTCCACTTTGCCGACGCCGGCGATTTTCACGCACTTGGGTGCACCAGCCACGCCGGATGCGGCCCAGTCGGCGTAATACTTCACCAGCGGTTCGGTTTGCGCGTGATAGATGTCGAGGCGCTTCTTGACGGTTTCTTCCTTGTCGTCGTCGCGCTGGATCAGTTCTTCACCGGTCACGTCGTCCTTGCCGGCAACCTTGGGCGCATTGAACACCACATGGTAAGTGCGGCCGGAAGCCACGTGCACGCGGCGACCGGACATGCGCTTGACGATTTCCTCGTCGGCCACGTCGATTTCGACCACGTAGTCGATCGGCACGCCGGCGGCCTTCATCGCTTCAGCCTGGGGAATGGTGCGCGGGAAGCCGTCGAACAGGTAGCCGTTCTTGCAGTCGTCCTGGGTGAGACGCTCTTTCACCATACCGATGATGATGTCGTCCGATACCAGACCACCCGCATCCATGATCTTCTTGGCGGCCACGCCCAATTCGCTGCCGGCCTTGACGTGGGCGCGCAGCATGTCACCAGTGGAAATTTGCGGAATCCCGAATTTTTCCTTGATGTAGTTGGCTTGTGTGCCCTTGCCGGCTCCAGGGCCGCCCAGCAGAATCATTCGCATTGTCATTCTCCGTTTATTTGAGTGTAGAAAGATTGTGGATAAAACTATCTTGTTTTACCTAATGGCAACAAGGGTATTGCAATTGCCCAGCCCTGCACATTTAATTATTTTTATAAAGTTATAAACGCATTCTCTTGCTGCTAGGGCGTGTTAACACTAATTTCACGCCTGCGTTGTAACGAGAAGGCCATGGATGCTAGGCGCGGGGCGCAGCGAATGGTTGTTCCATTCGCCAGCGCCGCAACGACGCAGGCATGGCCTTCTCGTTACAACCCTTCGGGACGGGGGCGATTTGGGCGCCTCCCTTTGTCGCAAGCCGCTTGTTGTGGGCGGTACAACCGCGCGTCTTGCTTCGCGGGCGGCATCCCAAATCGCCCCCGTCGGCAGACGCGAAATTAGTGTTAACACGCCCTAACCAACTGAATTAACGCCCAAACAGGCTGCGAACCCGCTCCAGGTCTTCCATGGTATCCACCCCGGCAGCAGGGACGGCAGCCGTAAGCGCGACGCTGATTCTGTACCCGTGCCACAAAGCACGCAACTGTTCCAGCGCCTCATATTGTTCGACGGCCGCGGGACTGAGCAAGCCATAGATTTTCAGGAAAGCGGCACGGTAGGCGTAGATGCCGATGTGGCGGAAAGCGGGAAAATCTTCCGGGAGAGAAATGCGGGAAGCCAGTGTTTGAGCATTCCCCCACGCATCCCGCGCCCAGGGGATGGGCGCGCGACTGAAATAAAGCGCGTAGCCCTCCCGGTCCAGCACCACCTTCACCACGTTCGGATTGAACAACTCGGCATGGTCCTGCAGGGCATGGCAGGCAGTCGAAATGGCCGCCGCCGGGTGATCGTGCAAATGCCGCGCCACCATGCCAATCAACCCGGGATCGATCAGCGGCTCGTCGCCCTGCACGTTGACAACGATTTCGTCTTCGCCCCAACCGCGCTGCAGCGCCACTTCGGCAAGGCGGTCCGTGCCCGAAGCATGGTGGGGCGAGGTCATGCACACATCGATTCCATGTGCTCGCCCCGCATCGGCCACGCCGGCATGGTCGGTAGCGATCCACACCTCGGATGCACCGCTTTGCTGCGCCTGTTCCGCTACCCGCACCACCATGGGCTTGCCAGCGATGTCGGCGAGCGGTTTGCCGGGCAGGCGCGTGGAAGCGTAGCGGGCCGGGATGACGACCTTGAAGTGAGGGGTGTACCCGCAAGGGGCATCACCACCGGGAGCGGAGCCGGAGGCTCTCGCTCCGGCGCGAAGGGGTGAGGGGTGAGGCGATCTCACGCCCGCGCCGCTGTTTTCCTCCTCACTCCTCACCCCTAACTCCTCACTCATTACACTTCTTCCTCAGCCGGCAACTTGCGCGCCTCTTCTTCCAGCATCACCGGAATGTCGTCGCGCACCGGGTAGGCCAGACGGCAGGGTTTGCAGATCAGTTCCTGAGCGGCCTTCTTGTACACCAGCGGCCCCTTGCACAGGGGGCACACCAGGATTTCAAGCAGTTTTGCGTCCATTGCGTTTCCTTAAAGTATCCAGAATTCTTTGTCCGAAGGACGGGTCCAGCTCGGCTCGCACCGGCAGAACCCAGTAACGTTCATCCGCGAAGGCTGCGCATTTGACCGCGTCCTTTTCCGTCATCATTATGGCATCAGCGTCAGGCCAAGCCAGGTCTTCGGCCCGATAAGCATGATGGTCGGGGAAAGGATGGCGCTCGAACGTCAGCCCGAGTCCCTGCAGGTGCGCGAAAAAACGCTGCGGATTGCCGATCCCGGCTACGGCATGAAGCTTTTTGTCCGCCAACTCGAGCGCCGGCACCATTGCGCCGGAGCACAGATTGCGCAACATGACCCCCTTCAGGCTCATGTTGAAATGCCCGCCGCCAGCGAACTCGGCGTCACCGTTCACCACCACGGCGTCAACCTGCCGCAGGCGCCCCACTCCTTCGCGCAGGGGGCCGGCCGGCAGCAAAAAACCGTTGCCGAAAAGGCGCTGCCCGTCAACCACCGCAATTTCCACGTCGCGCGCCAGACGGTAATGCTGCAGCCCGTCGTCGCTGATAAGCACGTTGCATTCCGGGTGCGCCTCAAGCAGCCCCTGTCCCGCCGCGACACGGTCGCGCCCGATCCATACCGGGCAATGCGACTGGCGTGCCAGCAACAAGGGTTCGTCTCCGCTCAGTGCTGCGCTGCCGTCAGGTTCGACCGGCCGCGATTCTGCGGAACGCCCGCCATAACCGCGGCTCACGATGCCGGGACGAAAATCATGCCGTCTCAACCAGTCCGCCAGCCACAGCACCAGGGGCGTTTTGCCGGTACCGCCAACGCTGATGTTGCCCACCACGATCACCGGCACCGGAAGGCGCTGCTCGCGCAGCCAGCCGCTGCGATAAGCCATGCGACGCAGCGCGGAAAGCGCCCAGAACAAAACGCTTAACGGCAACAATATGAGCAGCCATGGGCTGCTTCGGTACCATTGTTTTTCCAGCCAGGAACCGGGCACGAAATTCGAGCCGGATGCCACGGTCACTTACTGTTCTTCGATTGGGTGGCGAAACTGATGCGGCTGTAGCCCGCCATACGCGAGGCTTCCATGACATTGATCACAGACTGGTGGGTGGCCTGCGCGTCTGCATTGATCACGATCACCGGGTCGGGCTGATCGCCCGCGGCACGGCGCAATGCGGCGCTCAGGGCGTCCACATCGGGATTGGCCAGCTGCACGCGGTTGATGACGTAATGGCCGGACGCGTCGACGCCAACGACGATCTCGCTCGGCTTCTGCAGCTGTTTTTCCGCATCGGCCGATGGCAGATTGATCTGCAACTCGGCGATCTGGGAAAAGGTGGTTGTCACCATCATGAAAATCAGGATCACCAGCAGCACATCAATCATCGGGATCAGATTGATTTCCGGCTCTTCCTTGGACCTGCCGCGCTGGAAGTTCATACGCTACTTTCTATCGCCGTGAACCATGTCCACCAGCTTGATGGACTGCTGTTCCATCTCCATCACCAGGGCGTCGACCTTGGCACGGAAAAAGCGGTAGAAGATCATGCTGGGAATCGCCACGATCAGGCCCATGGCGGTATTGTAGAGCGCCACCGAAATGCCGTGCGCGAGCAGCGCCGGGCTGCCGCCGGTGGGGGTCAGCGCGCCGAAGATTTCGACCATGCCGATCACCGTCCCGAGCAGGCCCAACAGGGGGCTGACCGAGGCGATGGTGCCCAGCGTGGTGAGAAAGCGCTCCAGTTCGTGCGTAACGGCACGCCCCGTATCCTCGATGGCTTCCTGCATCATTTCGCGCGAGCTGCTGACGTTGCGCAAGCCGGCGGCGAACAGCTGCCCGAGGGGGGAATGGCGTTCCAGGTTGGCCAGCACCTCGTCGTTCACACCACCCTGCTGCAACCACTCCTGGACTTTCGGCAACAGACTGCGCGGCGCCACCTGGCTGCTGCTCAGGGACCACAGACGCTCGCCGATAATCCCGACAGAAATGATCGACGCGATAATCAACGGCCAGATTGGCCAGCCTGCTGCCTGAATGATGGATAGCACGCGCTTCCTCCTAAAATTTTTTGACCGCGTAACTTTAGCCTGCCGCTCTGTTTTGAGCAAGGGCGCTGGTTTCGCGTGTCATAACTCCATGTCGGAATAGGTATTTTCCCCTATTGTCCACAGTTTCTGTGGATAACTTTGTGCATGGATTGTCAAAAGTGCTCATAAACCCCTTCCCCACAACATATTTCTTGCTTCGCACAAAAATTGCGCTACTATTTTTATCACTAATAATCATGTAGTTATTAAATCAAAAACAACGTGTTGACAAGAGTTCCGTGAATATGAAAGTTTTTTAACAACTGTGGATTAGTTTAGAATCCGTCCATGTCTTTATTCCTCCCCAAGACGCCGACGGTTCTCTCGGTCAGCGAACTCAACCGCCACGCCAAGGCAGTACTGGAACAGACCTTTCCGCTTTTGTGGGTGGGCGGCGAAATCTCCAACTTCACGCGCGCCACATCCGGCCACTGGTACTTCACTCTCAAGGATGGCCAGGCCCAAGTGCGCTGCGCCATGTTCCGCCACAAAAGCCAGTACGTCGATTTCAGACCGGAAAACGGCATGCACGTGGAAGTACGTGCGCTGGTCACCCTGTATGAAGCGCGCGGCGAGTACCAGCTCAGCGTGGAATCCATGCGCCGCGCCGGCCTGGGTGCGCTGTTCGAGGCGTTCGAAAAACTCAAGGCGAAACTTGCCGCGGAAGGGCTGTTCGAGGAGACGCGCAAGCAAGCCCTGCCGGTCTTTCCGCGCTGCATCGGCATCGTCACGTCCCCTGCCGCCGCTGCGCTGCGCGACGTGCTGACCACGCTGCGCCGGCGCATGCCGAACATCCCGGTGGTGCTCTACCCCACCCCGGTGCAGGGCGAAGGCGCCGGGCAGAAAATTGCCCAGGCGCTGCAGCTGGCCGACAGCCGCAACGAATGCGACGTCCTGATCCTGTGCCGCGGCGGGGGCAGCATCGAGGACTTGTGGGCGTTCAACGAGGAAGTCGTGGCACGCGCCATTGCCGCGAGCTCGATCCCGGTCATCAGCGGCGTCGGCCATGAAACCGATATCACCATCGCCGATTTCGTCGCCGACCGGCGCGCACCGACCCCCACCGCGGCGGCGGAGCTGGCCACGCCGCACCGCGCCGACCTGCATCAGCGGCTCGACGCGCTGCACGCCCGCCTGTCGCGCCAGACCTCACGCAGCCTCGAGCAGCGCATGCAGCAGCTGGACTATCTGGCGCGCCGCCTGGTGCATCCCGGCACGCGCATCGAGGCGCAACTGCAGCACCTCAACCATCTGCGCCAGCGCCAGCAGCAGGCGGCTAGTCGCGCACTGGAGCAACAGGAATGGCGCGTTCAGCGCCTGGCCAGCCGCCTGGCGAGGAGCGCGCCCGCGCCGCAGCTGCTGCAGGCCCAGCAACAGCAGCTCGGCCAACGCCTGGAACTCGCCATGGGGCAACTATTGCAGCACCGCCAGGCCACGCTGCAACGCCTGGCTGCAAGCCTGCAGCACCTCAACCCGGAGGCCGTGCTGGAGCGCGGCTTCAGCATGGTACGCTCGGCCAGCGGTAAACTTGTACGCAGCAGTGCCGATATAGCCCTGCACGAGGAGCTTTCCATCACCTTTGCCCACGGAAGTGCGAATGCCAGTGTGACACGCAAGGAGGAAGCGACATGAATCTGAAGTTCTGGAAAAAGAAAGCGCCGGCCGACGCGGAAGAAGGCGACACCGACGGCGACAAGACCGTGGCCATCCCGCGCGAGGCGGAAGCGTCTGAAGAAGAGAGCGTTCGCCCCGGTCTGCTGGCACGTGTGCGCAACGCCCTGTTCGCTTTGCGCAAACCCCGTGACTCGAGCACCGAAGCCGGTGACGGCGAAGCGGAAACGCACGGCAGAGACAAGCCCGCCGCAGCCGACCGCGGGGACGCTGAAGAACCCCTGGTTGTCCCGGTACGCAATCTGAAGAAACGCTTGATTATCGGCGGCATGCTCGGCGCCGTGGTGCTGTTATTGGCCGGCATCGGGCTCACCGCATGGACACTGCTCGCGCCGAAGCATGCGGAACAGAACAATTCGCCAGCAGCAGCCCACAACACCGCGACTACCGCGGCCAAAGCCACGGGCAGCGCGGCAATGCAGGCGCAGATCGAAGCACTCAAGCAGCAGAACGCGAAAATGCTCAGCGAACTCGAGGCAATGAAGAAAACCGGCCAGGACGAAACGCCGGCGGCGGCCGGCAAGGAAGACGGGGCGGCCAAGACAGCCGGCGGAGATGTTTTACTGTTCAGCGGCAAGGACACCAAGGCGAGCGCGGCGGCGCTGAAGCAAGCCATCGAGGAAATGAACGCCGAATCCGAGGGACGGAAACCTCGCAAGACTGCCCCATGAAGGAGGACCCCGTTTTCGTTTTGCATCACCCTGATGCCTCGTGGTAGCCTGTCGCCACCGCGTAGGAAGGTTAAATTGCATGGATGGAAAGACGTTGGTCAGGCGCACTAACTTCACTCGCATAATCGCGGCGTGCGCGTTCATTTTCGCCACCGCCGCCAGCGCCGGCCCCACAGTGAAAACCTTGCGTGTCGACGTGCTCTACTGGTCAATGAACATCCCCGGCCAGGTTGCCATGCGCAAGGGCCTGGAGCAGGAAGCAGCCGCCATCAACCGCGACGCGGACAAAAAAAACCAGCCGCGCATCGAACTGACGCCTTATATCGCCGGAGACGGTAGTGCCGGCATCGAACGCCAGATCGCCCAGATGTTCGAAGCGGTGAAACGCAAGCCCGACATCATCATCGTCCAGCCCACCGACAATGCCGCCCTCGCCGCCCCGCTGCGCGCCGCCAACCAGGCCGGCATCCCGGTGGTGGCTTACGACCAGTACATCAGCGGCGGCACGCTGGCCGCCTTCGTCACATCCGACAACTACCAGGCGGGCTACCTCGACGGCGAATACCTCGCCGCACACTTTCCCGACAGCAAGGAACTCAAGCTGATCCTGGTCGAATACCCCCATGTTTCGTCCACGGTGGAGCGCGCCAACGGCCTGCTCGATGCGCTGCGCGATTACCGCCAGCCGTTCCGCATCCTCAAGACCTACGAGGCAGTGGAACCGAACAGCGGCGCACGCGCCGGGGCGCAAATGCTGCGGGACTTCCCCGCCACAGGCAGCGTGGATGCGGTTTTTTCCGTCAACGACGGCGGCGGACTGAATATCGTGGAAGCACTCGCCAACGCCGGGCGCACGGAAATCGTCGTCGCCAGCATCGACGGCGATCCCAAGTCGGTGGACAACATCCGCGCCAAACGCCTTACCCATATCGATGCAGCGCAATTTTGCGGCCCGCTCGGCGCCGAGGCCATGAAAATCGCCTACGCGCTCGCCACCGGGAAAAAAGTGGCGCCTCACCACCTGGTGCCGGTGTTTCCCATCACCAGCGAAACACTTCAGCTTTACCCCGGCTGGGGGGGACCGATCCCGCCTCGTTTCGCCAAGCCCTGGCAGGCGCGTGTACCATACTGGGAAGGAACGGTAAGGCCCGCCAAGTAATTCATAAAAACAATAAATCCGGATAAAACTTGAACCACGACATGCCGCAAGCAGATTACGAACACCTTCCCTTCTCCCACATCGACCGCCGCCTCGCCCTGTCTTTCGGTGCACTCATCCTTACGCTCATGAGTGTAATACTGGTGGTTGGCGGGCTTTATTACCAGAAAGTGATGCAACGCGAGCAGGACAAGCTGTCCACGCTGGTCACCCAGATTCTCGCCAATTCGGTGAACCGCATCAGTTTCTCGGGCAAGTACCACGCCCGCCTGTTGCTGGAGGAGATCAAGGCGCAACAATCCGGTATCGCCTACGTGATGGTGGCTGACAAGGAGGGCGCGGTACTGGCCCACAGCGACCCGGCGCTGAACGACAGCAAGCTGGACGCTGACGCCATGCGTGCCGCCGCGCAGGTCCTGCAGAGCGGGGAGCGCGCAATCAGGAATCTGACTGTTGCCGGGGAGCCGATCAGGGACATCACCCTGCCTTACCATGCCGGTTTCGAGCACAAGGTGGCCGGCGTCATTCGCGTCGGCATTGCGGATCGCGAGGGACATGCGGCGCTGGCGCAAGGGCTGTTTTACCTGGCCGCGCTGGTGCTGGTGCTCATGGCCATCGGCGCAGGCATCACCCTGAAGCTGAGCGCCAACTTCGGCCGCCCCGTCAAACGCCTGGCCGCGCAACTGCAAGGCATCCTCGAACACGCACCGCTGCTCATCGCGATCCGCGACATAAACGGCCGCGTACATTCCTCCAGCGTGATGTTCCGCGAGCGCTACGGGTTGAGTCCCGATGATCTGCGGCAACAATCCGTTACCCAATTGCTGCCGCCAGCTGCGGCGCAACTCATCCGCGAGACGGATGGAAGAATATTTGCGCACGGGGAAACCCTGCGTGACGAAATCCGCGTCGAATTCGGCGGGAAGGAGCACACCTACCTGCTGACGCGCTTCCCCATCGCCAGCGACGAGAGCGGCCGCACCACCCTGCTCTGCTCCATCGGCCTCGACGTGAGCGAGCAGAAACGCATGGAAACCGCCCTGTTCAAGGAAAAGGAACTGGCCCAGATCACCCTGCAATCCATCGGCGACGCGGTGATTACCACCGACCAGGACGGCCATGTCGCCTACCTCAACCCGATCGCGGAACAACTCACCGGCTGGACCAATGCCGATGCGGCTGGACAGGCCTTGACCGAGGTGTTCGTCATTCTCAACGAAATAACACGTGCGACAGTGGAAAATCCGGTGGAGAAGGCGCTGCGCGAGGATCGCGTGATCGGCCTGGCCAACCATACCCTGCTCATCGCGCGCGACAGCACCGAGTACGCCATCGAAGATTCGGCGGCACCGATTCGCGACCGTGAAGGCCACATCATCGGGGCGGTGCTGGTATTCCACGACGTCAGCCGGGCACGCGATATGACCCGGCAGATTCTGTTCCAAGCCACCCACGACGCGCTTACCGGCCTGATCAACCGGCGCGAGTTCGAACATCGCCTGAGCAACCTGCTCGCCAGCGCCGAAAAAGACGAACGCCAGCATGCCCTGCTGTACCTCGACCTCGACCAGTTCAAGGTGGTAAACGACACTTGCGGCCACGCCGCGGGAGACAAGCTGCTGGGGCAGCTGACCCAGTTGCTGCAAACCTGCATCCAGGAGCCGAATACCCTGGCGCGGCTGGGCGGCGACGAATTCGGCGTACTGCTGCAGGACACCACGCAGGAGCAGGCACTGGAGCAAGCCAACGTCCTGATGGAGGCGATCAAGAATTTCCGCTTCGTATGGCAGGACCAGTTTTTCGTGCTCGGCGTCAGCGTCGGCCTGGTGGCCTTGAGCAAGGAAAACCACGACACCGTCGACAGCGCGCTGATCGCCGCCGACACCGCCTGCTACCTGGCGAAGGACATGGGTCGCAACCGCGTGCAGATATTCCGCCACGAAGACGCCGAACTCACCAACCGCAGTGGCCAGATGCACTGGGTATCGCGCATCACCCGCGCCATCGAAAAAAATCGTTTCCGCCTCTACAAACAGCTGATCCAGCCCGTCGGCGCGGACAGCAACGGCAGCCGGCACTGGGAAATTTTGCTGCGCATGGTGGACGAGGACGGCAACATCATCGCCCCCGGCGTCTTCATCCCCGCCGCGGAGCGCTACAACCTGATGCCCGCCGTCGACCGCTGGGTGGTGCAGCATGCGCTGGAAGCGTTCCGCGATCTGCGTGCCGCCAGCCCGGACTGGCACGACACCTTCTCCATCAACCTCTCGGGCGCGTCCTTCGGCGAGGACAGCCTGCTCAGGTTCATCCGCGAAACGCTGCACCAGTGCGCCGTGCCGCCGCAAGCCATCTGCTTCGAAATCACCGAAACCGCGGCGATCGCCAACATGAGCCGCGTCATAGAGTTCATCGACGAGATGAAGGCGCTCGGCTGCCGTTTCTCCCTGGACGATTTCGGCAGCGGCCTGTCCTCCTTCGCTTACCTGAAAAACTTCCGCGTCGATTACCTGAAAATTGACGGCGCCTTCGTGCGCGACATGGTGGAAGACAAAATGGACCACGCCATGGTGGAAGCCATCCACCACATCGGGCAAGTGATGGGCATCAGCACCGTGGCCGAGTTCGTCGAGACCGAGGCAATCCTGCAAAAACTCACTGCCATCGGCGTCAATTACGCGCAAGGCTACGCCATACACCGGCCGGAACCGCTCCTGCCCGAAAACGCAACCGCCCTCCCCTGACGCGGGGAAGGCGGAAACTCTGCTTACCTGTCGCCGTTAGCGGGTTTCGACCTGTTCGCGGACCTGGTCACGGGTTTGCTGCCGGGTCTGAGTTTGGGTCTTGCCCTCGCCCATGCCTTTTTCCTGGACGCGGTTGTGCTCTCGCACCTGCTCGCGGGTTTGCTCCTTTACCTGATCCTGTTGCTGCTGGCCACCGGAGGAAGCCTGGCCGCCCATCATGGAACCCTGGCCGCCACCCATACCGCCACCGCCGCCACCGCCACCGCCGCCGCCCCGGGCGAAGGCCGCCGTACTGGAACCCAGCGCCGCCGCCAACAAGATCACCATTAGTGAAGATTTACGCATGTCCCTACTCCTTGAAATACAAATAAAAAGGGGTTGTTAGCGGCCTCTGCCCCGTCCACCGCCGTAACCACCGCCCTGCGCTCCCGTCGCCGCCCCATTGCTGCCTGGCGCATTGATCGAAGGGTTGCCCATGGCGGGCGTATTCGATTGCATCTGACGCGCCTCAAAACCGCGCCCGTAGCGCGCGCCCTCATGCGCCGGTTCGCCTGGTACGGCATTCTCCCGGGTCATGCGTTCGCGCCCGTTGACGCTGAGATCGCGCATCAGGGACTGTTCTTCCTGGCTCATGGCACGCATGCGCTTCTGTAGCGCGCTGCGGAAGGCATTTTGTTCCGCAGCGGCGCTGCTTGAGTCTTGCGGGTCCATTTGAGCCCTGCCCTGCCCGGTCATCAGGGTCCGGTCCTGCGCCAGCACATTCCCGGCGAACAGCAGCCCAAGAACGATCACGCTGGTGCGCAATAACCGCATGGTGTGGATATCCATATTTTTCCCGCCACTGTTTTGCCGATCACATCCGATACAGCACCGTCTTGCATGGTGTGCATCATGAGCCGCGAGGGTTTCAGAATAATTTCCCGAAAACGGCAAAATGTAACAATGTGTTACCGATTGCGTTCGTCTATGGACAGCGCTCCGGGAATTCGTATAGTTGTGTCATGGACAGCCGAAAAGAACACATATTGGTGGTGGATGACGACCCCGGACTGCGCGAATTGCTCGAACGCTACCTGGTGGAGCAGGGCTACGCAGTCGAAACCGTCGCCGACGGTGGCGCGATGGAGCGCCGCCTGGCGGAACACCCCGCAGACCTGGTGATCCTGGACCTGATGCTGCCGGGGGAAGACGGCCTGACGCTGGCGCGCAAATTGCGGGCACGGGGCGGCCAGCCCATCATCATGCTATCGGCGCGGGGCGAGGACATCGACCGCATCATCGGCCTCGAAGTGGGCGCGGACGACTATCTCGCCAAGCCCTTCAACCCGCGCGAACTGCTGGCGCGCATCCGCGCCGTCCTGCGACGCAGGGAAAGCGCAAAATCCGTGCCGGAAGAAACAACAAGCGGGCTCTTCCGCTTCGGCCCGTTCAGCCTGAACGGCAATGCCCATCGCCTGGACCGGGACGGCGTGGAAGTGACGCTGACCGCCGGCGAATTCAACCTGCTGCGCATCTTCGCCGAACACCCCAACCGCGTGCTGAGCCGCGACAGCCTCATGGACCTGATCAAGGGCTACGAGCGCACGCCTTTCGACCGCAGCATCGACGTGCGCGTGACGCGTTTGCGGCGCAAGATCGAAGACGACCCGACCGCACCGGTCTATATCCGCACCGTGTGGGGCGAAGGCTACCTGTTCGCCCCGCAGGGCAGGACAACATGACGCTGCCCGCACGCCGCCATTCGCTGTTTCGCAGTACCGCCACAACGCTCGCCGTGGCACTGTTTCTTTTCCAGGCCATCACGCTTTCGGTGACGGTGTATTTCGTCATGCAGCCCATGGCAAAACGTTCGGCGGACGACCTCGCCGCGCTGATCGTCCTTTCCGCCCAGACCTGGGCCGAGCTGCCGCCGCAAACGCGCCCGGATTTCGAGCTGGAACTGGCCGAAAAGCACAACCTGTGGCTGTTCCAGGCCACCACGCTGCTGCCCGACCACAACCACTTGTTCATGCCTTATCTCTTCATGCTGGAAAGCGCCCTCGAGAAGCGTCTCGGCCGGCCCATCGAGATCAAGGTCACGCAGTGGGAGCAGCCCTGGCTGTGGGTCGAGTTCCCCGTCGGGGTCCATCAATTGCGCATCGGCTTCCCCCGCGAGCACCTCGGCGTGAACCCCACGGCGGCCTTGCTGCTGGTGCTGTCCACCACCGTCGCGCTCACCCTGCTGTCGTCGGTCATCCTGGCGCGGCGCATCAGCCGGCCGCTGGCGAAACTCTCCGCGGCGGCCGAGCGCGTCGGCCAGGGCAACGCGCCGGAAACCCTGCCGGAAAGCGGCCCCGACGAACTGGCCCGCCTGGCGCACACCTTCAATCGCATGGCGCTGCAGGTGCAGGAGCTGCTCGCCAATCGCACCACCCTGCTGGCCGGCATTTCCCACGACCTGCGCACCCCGCTGGCGCGCATGCGTCTGGCGGTGGAAATGCTGCCCAGGGAAGCCGACCCGAAGCTGGTCGACCGTCTGCAGCACGACCTGGACGAAATGAACCGCCTCATCGGCGAGTTCATCGAACTCAGTCGCGGCCTGGAAAAGGAAGCCGCTCAGGAAATCGATCTCACCGAATTGCTGCGGGAGCTGGTCGACGACGCCAGAAACGGCGGCGCGCAAATCGAATGGCCAGGGCAGGAGCCCTGCGTGCGTCCGGTCGGGCCCATGGCGCTGCGGCGCATTCTCGCCAACCTGATCGGCAACGCGGTACGCTATGGCGCGGGCCTGCCGGTCGCCATCGAATGCGCGTGCGGAAAAGTGAATGTCGTTATCCGGGTGCTCGACCGCGGCCCGGGCATTCCGCCCGATCAGGTGGAAAGCGTGTTCCGGCCGTTTTTCCGCCTCGAATCCTCGCGCAGCAGCGCGACCGGGGGGAGCGGGCTGGGTCTGGCGATCGCCCGCCAGCTGGCGGACGCCAACGGCTGGAAAATCGAACTGCTGCCGCGTGAAGGCGGCGGTACGGAAGCGCGGCTGACGATTCCCTAAGCGAGCGCTGCGTCGATATGCGCCTGCACCTGGGCAGCCAGGTCGTCCGCCAGGCAGTCGAACTCGCTCACGTTTCCCATGCCGCGCAGCCAGGTGAGCTGGCGTTTGGCCAGCTGGCGGGTGGCGAAAATGCCCTTGTCGCGCAGCGTGGCAAAATCCATTTCCCCGTCGAGATATTGCCACGCCTGGCGATAACCGACGCAGCGCATGGACGGCAGGTTCGGCGTCAGCGCATAGCGCGCGCGCAAGGCCTCGACTTCCGCCACCAGCCCCTGTTCCAGCATGGCATCGAAACGCGCCTCGATGCGCTGGTGCAGCACCGCGCGATCGCTCGGCACGAGCGCCAGTTGCACCAGCCGGTAGGGCAGGTCGCCGGTCTTTTCCTGGGCCAGCAGTTCGGACATGGGCCGTCCGCTCAGCAGGCACACTTCCAGCGCGCGCTGGATGCGCTGCGCATCGGCCGGGTCGAGGCGCGCCGCCGTGACCGGATCGAGCCGCGCAAGTTCCTCGTGCAGCGCCGGCCAGCCGCTGCGCCGCGCCCGCGCGTCGAGTTCCGCGCGCAGCTCGGGGTCGGCCTGCGGCAAATCGTTCAGGCCGTGCTGCAGCGCCATGAAGTACAGCATGGTGCCGCCCACCAGCAGGGGAATGTTGCCGCGCGCGGTGATTTCGCCCATCAGGCGCAGGGCGTCGCTGCGGAATTGCGCCGCCGAATAGCTGTTTGTCGGGTCGATCAGGTCGATGAGATGGTGCGGCGCCGCCGCCAGGGTCGCGGCGTCCGGCTTGGCGGTGCCGATGTCCATGTCGCGGTACACCAGGGCCGAGTCCACGCTGACGATTTCCACCGGCAGGTGCTGCACCAGCTCCACCGCCACGCCGGTCTTGCCGCTCGCGGTGGGGCCCATGAGAAAGATGGCGGGAGGGAATGTATTCATACTGACCACAATTCAGCCACAGAGAACACAGAGTTCACAGAGAGCTCGCAGGGTTGCCTGGTTTATCTCTGTGGCCT
The DNA here is from genome assembly GCF_011764585.1 of Sulfurimicrobium lacus. Lineage (GTDB taxonomy): Bacteria > Pseudomonadota > Gammaproteobacteria > Burkholderiales > Sulfuricellaceae > Sulfurimicrobium > Sulfurimicrobium lacus. Next base: position 1,174,103 of record NZ_AP022853.1, on the reverse strand, counting down.
CTGTGTTCTCTGTGGCCAACTGCTTTTCCAGCCTCATTTTCCGCGCATGAACAGCTGGTCCAGCTCGGCCATGGAGATTTCGCGCCAGGTGGGCCGGCCGTGGTTGCACTGGTCGGCGCGCTCGGTGGCTTCCATCTCGCGCAGCAGGGCGTTCATTTCCGGGATCGCCAGCTTGCGGTTGGCGCGCACCGAGGCGTGGCAGGCCATGGTGGCGAGCAGCTGGTTGCGCCGTTCCGTCACCGCCCGGGTGGCGCCGAATTCGCGGATTTCCTTGAGCACGTCGCGCGCCAGCAGCACCGGGTCGGAATCCTGCAGCAGCACCGGCACGGCGCGTACCGCCAGCGTGGTGGGCGAGAGCACCGCCAGCTCGAAGCCCAGTTCCCCCAGCACTTCGCCGCACTCCGCGGCAGCGGCCACTTCCAGCTGGGTGGCGTGGAACGACACTGGGATCAGCAGCGGCTGGGCGCTGACGTTGTGGCTTTCCATCGCCGTCTTGAGCCGCTCGTAAGTGACCCGCTCGTGGGCGGCATGCATGTCCACCACGATCATGCCGCGCGCGCTCTGCGCCAGGATGTACACGCCGTGCAACTGGGCCATGGCGTAGCCGAGAGGCGGCGCTTCGGTTTCCGGCTGGGGCGCGGGCGCGCTGAAGGACGGCTCGGGCCAGGCGATCTGGCCGAACAGCGAGTGGTAAAGGTTGCTGCGCTCTTCCACCCCCAGCGGCATGCGCGTCTGGGTGGCGTAAACCGGCGCGGACGCATGGGGCGCCTGCTGCTGTGGCGGCTCGCTGCGGCGCGTGGCGATCGGCGCCGCCAGCGACTTGTTGAGCGCATGGTAGATCAGCTGGTGCACGGCGCGCGATTCGCGGAAGCGCACCTCGATCTTGGTGGGATGGACGTTGACGTCGACCATCTCGGGCGGTAGTTCGATGAACAGCACGAAAGCCGGGTGGCGGTCGTGGTGGATGATGTCGCGGTAGGCTTCGCGGACGGCGTGGGCGATCAGCTTGTCGCGCACGAAGCGGCCGTTGACGTAGACGTACTGGGCGTCGCGGCTGCCGCGCGAAAATCCCGGCAGACCGGCGAGGCCGTGCAGGCGCAGTCCGCCCGCGCCCTCCTCCACCGGCACCGCCGCCGCGGCGAACTCCTCGCCGAGCAAGGCCGTCGCGCGCTGCGCCAGGCTGGCCGCGGGCAGTTGCCAGATGCGGCGCCCGTTGTGCTGCAGGCCGAAACTCACGTCGGCGCGGCTCAGGGCCATGCGGCGGAAGGTTTCCTCGCAGTGACCGTACTCGGTGGCTTCGGTCTTGAGGAACTTGCGCCGCGCCGGGGTGTTGAAATAGAGGTCCTGCATCTCCGCCACCGTCCCGGCTTCCAGCGCCGCCGGCTGCAGGCCGGAAATATCCCCGCCGGCAGCCTCCATGCGCCAGGCGTGGCGCTCGCCCTGTTTGCGGCTGGTCAGCGCCAGGCGCGACACGGCGGCGATGCTGGCCAGCGCTTCGCCGCGAAACCCCAGGCTGCGCACGCTCTCCAGGTCGTCCAGCGAAGCGATCTTGCTGGTGGCGTGGCGCGACAGGGCCAGTTGCAATTGATCGCGGTCGATGCCGGCGCCGTTGTCCGCCACGCGCAGGGACTTCACCCCGCCCTGCTGCAAAGCGACGGAAATTTCGCCGCTGCCGGCGTCGAGGCTGTTTTCCATCAATTCCTTGAGCGCGGAAGCCGGGCGCTCGACCACCTCGCCCGCGGCGATCTGGTTGATGAGGAGGTCGGAAAGGAGATGGATGGAAGACATGAGGCCGCTATTATCGCACAGGCTTGACCGGCTATTTTACCTTGCCATGCGCCTGCGGCGCCGGGTCGCGCAAGGCCAGCTCAGGCAGGGAGAACGGCGCCAGGCGCTCGAGAAAATCGAGCAGTTCCAGCGCCGGCGAATTGAGGAAAAAGCGCGCCATGGGAAATTCCATCCACAGCCGGTCGGCGTAAACATACAGCTCGTAGGGATTGTCGCCGACCCCGTCGTGATCGCGGTCGAAGCCCTGGTAATCGTCCCAGTAATTGCCGAACCAGTCGTTGGCCAGGGGGTTTCCGCCCGGCGTCAGCATGGCCTGGATGAGGTTGTTCTCGAAATGATTGCGATGGATGGTGTGCCCGCCCTTCTCGCCGTAAAAATTGATGCCGATGATGTTGTGGGCGATATTATTGCCGTATAGGGTGATGCGGTTGATGGGGTCGGAGGGGGAATCGGCCATGATGGCGGTGCTGCAATGCGCGATGTCGTTGCCGTCCACCAGGCCGCTGCTGCTCTCCTTGAATACCACGGCGGCGCCACCGCCGTCCTGCACGTGCATGATGCTGTTGCGCCGCACCGTCACGCCCTCGGAGTTGATGACGACCACCCCGGTTGCGGTATGGCTGATGCGGTTTCCCTGCACCAGGTTGCGCGGCGAGAAAATGAAATGCACGGCGTAACGAGCATCGCGGATGGTGTTGGCGATAATGCGGTTATGCGCGGAATTGGCCACGGTCAGGTCGCGCACATGGGCGATATCGTTGCCCTCGATCACGTTCCACCGGCTGTACCACAGGCGCACCGCGTCGCCGCGCCCGGCCAGTTCGGCATCGCGGGAACGGATGCGGTTTTTGCTCAGACGGTTGTCGTTGGACTGCTTCAGAAATACGCCGAACAGCACGTCTTCGATCGTGTTGTGCTCGATCAGGTTGCCGTCCCCCTGCACCAGGATGGCGGCGTCGATCTGGTCGTGGGAATCGCCCGAGCGCACGATGCGCATGCCGCGCACCACCGCGCCGCCGGTCTGGAGCGTCAGCACCGTGCCCCGGCCGCCGCCATCCAGGGTGACCTTGCCGCCACCGTCCAGCACCATCGGGCGGTTGATCAGCGCCGGCCCGGCGTACACGCCCGGCGGGGGGCGCAGGGTGCCGCCGGGCGGCGTGGCATCGATCAGCGGCTGCAAGCCGGGCGCGGCCAGCGCCGGCAAGGAAAGGGCCAGAAGCCACATGCCGCGCGCGATAGCGAGGATTTCGCTCTTCATATCGCGACGCCGGCGACATCCCGGTCAACGAGAAAACCGGGGAGAATATGGACGGAAAACATAAGGGCTTAATTCTCCCACAAAACACCGCGGCACCGAACGTCTCCTGATTCCGGTTTATGATTCACATCATGAAACACGATTCAGCTGCAGGCACCCCCACCATCCTGTTCGGCGCCTTCGACCGCCACAACTTCGGCGACCTGCTGTTTCCGCATATCGCCGCGGCCTTGCTGGAAAATGAAAACCTGATCTTCGCCGGACTAGCGGAGCGGGACTTGCGCAGCCACGGCGGACATCAGGTCCGGGCGCTGGCACGGCTGGCAGCCGCCTGGGGTGAGCGGCCGGTGAACATCATCCACGTGGGCGGCGAGATCCTGAGCTGCGATGCCTGGCAGGCCGCGGTCATGCTGCTGCCGTCCGAACAGGCCCAAGGCACCATCGCCCGCCTCGACCGCCACCCGCGGGACAGGCTGGAGTGGGCGCACGCTCAGCTCGGCATCCCCGACCTGGCGCCCTATGCCCTGTCGCGGCAACTGTTCCCCCGTGCGGCCAGGGTCATCTACCACGGAGTCGGCGGCGTCGACCTGGCGCAACGCGAGCCGGCGCTGCGCCATGAAGTATTGGCCAAGCTGAAAGCCGCGGATACCGTGAGCGTACGCGACGAACTGACGCTGGCACCACTTTCCGCAGCCGGCGTCACGGCCGGCCTGGTACCCGACCCCGCCGCGATGGTGGCCGAACTGTTCGGCGCAAGAATTCGCCGTCAGGCTTTGCAGGGCGCCGCTGCCGGGATAGTGGACGCATTCCCCCAGGGATATATCGCGGTGCAGTTCAGCGCCGACTTCGGCGACGATGCCACCCTGGCGGAAATCGCCGCCCAGCTTGACCGCACAGCCCTTTCCAGCTGTTGCGGTGTAGTCTTTTTTCGTGCCGGCGCCGCGCCGTGGCATGACGACCTGGCATGTTTCGAGCGTGTCGCGGCACGCATGCAATCCGGGGTAAAAATTTTCTCCTCGCTCGACCTGTGGGACATCTGCGCGCTGATCGCCCACAGCCGCGCCTATTGCGGCAGCAGCCTGCACGGCCGGATCGTCGCCACGGCGTTCGCCCAGCCGCGCGTCAGCCTGCTGCATCCAGACCAGGAGGGCAAGGCGAGCAAGCAGGCCGCCTACGCGCGGACCTGGGAAGCCGCTGACGCGCCGCAGGTGGTCGGCGTAACGGGAATATGGCAAGGCATCACAGCGGCGCTGGCACAGGACAAAACCTCGCTCGCCGCACAAGCCGGGCACCTGAGCCGGCTGTACCGCGAAAGTTTCGACACACTGAGAAGCCGACTCGGTGTAAATCCCGCTAGGTAAACCGCGGCTTGATCACCGCCTCGTGGTAGCGGAAGGCGTCCTGCATGTTCTCGCGCAGTTGGTCGTCCTCCCACGGCTTGGTGAGGAATTTGTAGACTGCGCCGGCGTTGATCAGGCGGGTGATCGATTCCAGGTCGGTGTATCCCGACAGCACGATGCGCACCGTGTCGGGGTAGAGTTCCTTGACCCGCGCGATGAACTCGGCGCCGCTCATTTCCGGCATGCGCTGGTCGGTAACGACCACCTGCACCGGGTTGGTGGCCAGCAGGTCGAGCCCTTCCCGACCGCTGCCGGCGGTGAGGATGCGGTACCCGCTGCGGCGCAAGGAACGCTTGAGGGCGGCGAGAATATTGGCGTCGTCGTCGACGAACAGGATGGTCCTCTCGCCGGACACCTTGTCGGAGATGGATATGGATTTCCCGGCCCGCAACAGGTCGGCGAATTCGCTCGCCGGGAGCGGCTTGCTGAAATGATACCCCTGCATTTCATCGCAATGATTCATGCTCAGGTAGCCCAGCTGGGTCTCGGTTTCCACACCCTCGGCCACCACCCGCAGCTGCAGGCGGTGCGCCAGCGCGATGGTGGAGACGGCGATGGCCGCGGAGGTCGGCTCCGTCACGATGTCGCGCACGAACGACTGGTCGATTTTCAGCGTGTCGATGGGGAAACGGCTCAGGTAGGCCAGGCTGGAGTAACCGGTGCCGAAATCGTCGAGCGAGAGCGTCACGCCGATGGCCTTCAGATTCCGCAGCTGCGCCACGGCTTCGTCGGGCCGCGCCATGAGCATGCTCTCGGTCAGCTCCAGATCCAGGTATTTCGCCGCCACGCCGTGCTTTTCCAGCGCTCGGGTCACGACACTTTCCAGGTCGCCGGAAAAGAACTGCCGGGCCGAAACGTTGACCGACATGCAGATATCGCCTAAACCCTCGTCGGACCAGGCCCGGATCTGGCGACAGGCGTCGTCGATCACCCACGCGCCGATCGGGATGATGAGTCCGGTTCTTTCTGCTGCCGGAATGAACATCAGCGGGAACACCAGGCCGTGGCCATTGCGCTGCCAGCGCAGCAGGGCTTCCGCGCCGCACACCTGCCCGGTGTGCAGGTCGACCTTGGGCTGGTAATGAAGCAGCAGTTCGCCGCGCTCCGCGGCACTTCGCAGCGCGTTTTCCAGTTCCAGCCGGTCGAGGGTGTCGGCGTTCATGTTGCCGGTGTAGAAACAGAATTGGTTGCGCCCGTTCCCCTTGGCCTGATACAGCGCCGTATCGGCATTGCGCACCAGTTCGGTGGCCGTCGTCCCGTCGCTGGGGAACAGGCTGATGCCGATGCTGCCGCCGAGGTAGACCTCGCGCCCGCCGTCCAGCCTGAACGGCATGGCCAGCAGGCTCACCACGTCCTGCGCCAGGACCGCCGCATCCTGGGGGTCAGCCAAGTGTTCCAGCAGCAGACCGAACTCGTCTCCGCCCAGCCGTGCCATGGTTTCATCCTCGTGCAGACGTTGCCGCACGCGTTCGGCCACCAGTTGCAACAGCGCGTCCCCGGCCGGGTGGCCCAGGCTGTCGTTGATGTCCTTGAAGCCGTCGAGATCGAGCAGCAGCACCGCCACGCGACGGCCGAACTGGGCCGCGCCCTGCAGCGCGTGTTCCAGGCGCGACTGGAACAGCAGCCGGTTCGGCAGATCGGTCAGGGGGTCGTAGTGGACGAGGTGCGCCAGGCTTTCCTCGGAGCGCCTGAGCTGGCTGATGTCGGTGGAAACGCCGACGTAATGGGTGACCGTCCCGCTGCCGTCGCGCACCGCGCTGATGGTGATCCATTCCGGGTAAACCTCGCCGTTCTTGCGGCGGTTCCAGATTTCCCCCTGCCAGTAGCCGTTTTCGCTCACGCCGGTCCACATCGCCTGGTAAAAGGTGCGATCGTGCCGGCCGGAGCGGAGAATGCTGGGCTTCTGGCCCAGGACTTCTTCGTCGCTGTAACCCGTGATCTCGCGATAGGCGCGGTTGACTGCCACGATATTGGCGTCCGGATCGGTGATGACCACCCCGTCGCGCGTGCTTTCGAACACCATGGCGGACTGGCGCAGCTTGTCCTCGACCAGCTTGCGCGCCGAGATGTCCTGCTTGACGGCGATGAAATGACGGATCACGCCGGCATCGTCCGGCACCGGTGTGATGGTCATTTCCTCGTGGTACAGGCTGCCATCCCCGCGCCGGTTGACCAGTTCGCCGCGCCAGACATTGCCCGCCAGTATGGTCTGCCACAGGGACTGGTAAAACGCCGGGCCTTGCTTGCCCGACCGGGTGAGATCCTTGGGGTTTTTGCCGATGATTTCTTCCAGGCGATAACCTGTCAGCGCCATGAAGGCCGGATTGGCCCACTGCACCACGGCATCGGTATCGGTGATCACGATGGCGTTGGCAGCGGCTTCCAGGGCCGCGCTCAGCAAGCGCAACTGGGCCTCGGCCTGCTTGCGCTCGGTGATGTCGACCTGTACCCCATCCCACACGATATCCCCATCGTGCAGCACCTCGGGCATGGCTTCGACCTTCATCCAGCGAACCTCGCCCCTCACCACCACGCGTCCCTCCCAGTGGTAGGGCTGCACATCGTGCCGGGCATTTTCCACACTAGCGAGAAAGCCGGGCAGATCGTCCGGATAAATACGTTCGAAGACCGCGCCGGTGTCGGCCAGCGCAGCCTCCATGTCCACGCCGCTCATCTCGCAAAAGCGCGGGCTGACATATTCGAAGCGCTGCCCTCCATCGCGCGGCATGCACAGACGGTAAACGCCCACCGGGATATGCGCCGCCAGTCCGTCGTACCTGCGCTTGCTCTTTTGCAAGGCTACCTGCTCGCGCGCCAGCGCTTCCAGCTGCGCGGTGCGTTCCGCCACCCGCTGCTCCAGTTCGGCGTTGAGCTGACGGATTTTTTCCTCGGCGCGCTTGCGTTCGGTGATGTCCTGCACAGTGGCGACCATCAGTTCCACCGTACCGTCGGCACGACGCACGGCACGGCCATCCAGGCTGGCATTGATGACAGCACCATCCTTGCGGATGAAGCGCTTTTCCAGCTGGAAACCATTGATCTCGCCGGCGAGCATGCGTTCGAACTGGGTTATGTTTGCCGCAAGGTCGTCGGGATGGGTCAGTTCCGACCAGGTCAGGCCCAGGAGTTCATCGCGCGAATAGCCCAACATCTCGCACAGGCAGTCGTTGACATGCAGAAAACGCTTGCTGGGCGGAGAAGTAATGGACATGCCGATGAAGGGCAGATCGTAAAAAAGCTTGATCTGCTGGTCCTTTTCCGCCGCCTGGGCCGCCAGTTCCAGGCCATGGGTGCGCAGTTGCTGGCGCCACAGCATCATCACCGCCGCCGCCACGGCACCGACTGCGACCAGCGCCACCAGGCTGATGGCAAGCCCCAGCTTGTTGAGCGGCGCCAGCATTTCATCGCGGTCCACTTTCGCCACCAGGAACCAGGACGTGCCATTTACCGGACGCACCGCCGCAAGCACGGGGACGCCACGGTAATCAACGCCTTCCAGGGTTTGCGCCTTGCCGGAACGAATGGCCATGGCAGCAGGCAGGGCGGCGATATCTAGCGGGAGGCGGTAGGAAAGCGCGGTGATTTTGCGGTGGCGCAAATCGTTGAGAAACAGGACGGAATCGCCATCGCGGCGCGCCAGTATGGATTCTGCACTGGGGCTGGGCGTCGGCCAGCTTTGCACCAGGGGAAAGAGGAAGCCCTCGACCGGCGCGCGCAGCACCACCGCGCCTATCCGCCGTTGCACGCCCGCATCGGAGAGGATGAGGGGCACGACATAATCGAGGCGAACGCTGCCGAGCCGGTCCCGGTACAGCTCGCTCACTTGAATTTTCCCCGTGAGCAGGGCTTCCGGCAACAGTTTGGTGCGCGTCAGGTCCAGCGTGTCGGGACGTGCATCGCCTGCCAGCATGCGGCGCCCCTGCGTGTCCAGAAGCTCGATGTCGTAGTGCTCCACGCGCCTCAGCGTATCCAGGCGGTTCCTGAAGTTCCTGCCGGATCTGGCGTCGCCGGTTAGCCGCCAGCGCTCGACGCATTCGATGAAAGACGTGCTCTCTGCAAGCACCTCGGCATCGGCCCGCCGCTCACCCATCCAGGCCTCGATCTGCCCGGTCTTCATTTCGGCAATGGCGGCCAGATCGGCTTGCGCGGCTGCCTGAATGCGCAGCGCCTGCATCCGTACAACGCCGTATGCGACCGACATCACGATCAGCGCCAGGCCAAGGAATACGCCGACCAGGTAGCGCACCTTGGGCGCGGGCCGGGGCAATTCCTCGAAACCGGCGCTCCTGCCCCGCAGCAGCAGGTAGAGCAACAAGGCGGTCACAACGACAAAAAGTATGCCCTTCGCCTGGCTGATCCAGATCAGCAGGGCAGGATCGTTGACTGTGGGGTTCAGCAAATGGTCGGAAGCGAGGATCCACAGCGAAGCGAAAACCAGATACAGCAACGCGACACGCACCGCATTGACAGAAGATGGGCTACTGGTGCCTTTTACTGAGGTCATGGCGCGACCGTGGATGGAAAAAATGAAAAATCATTTTACCCCGATGCAAGGCAATGACAAGACGATAAAAAAGGTGCCTCTACTGACTACTGGCGTGAAGCAGAATGCAAACATAGCCATTTCGTCACCGGGGCGGATCAGCCCACGGCACTGGCGCAGCCGAGATTTAAAGCCGGAGCCTGCACGGCGCGTCAGAAAAATGAAAGGTCAATAAGGCATAATAGGTAAAAATTGCCCAGACCCTGGTGGCAGGAGAATACCGACATGCCAACTGAAACGACTACCGACCACCCGCCCAGCCAGGAAACCCTGCTTCAGCTCTTGCAGAAGCACAAGCTGGTCAGCGACATGCTGCACAAGCAGGACATGCCGCGCCATGAACTGGTCGAGTCGCTGGTGCGCAAGCAGAACCTGGTGCAACTGCACCAGACGCTGGAAAAGATAGACCCGGTAGAGATCGCTCACCTGCTGGAAGACCTGCCGCCGGAAGACCAGTTGTTCATCTGGGATCAGGTAGCCGAAGACCGGAAGGAAGCCGTGCTGCGGGAAATGACGCTCGACGTGCTGCAAGTGCTGGGACACCGCGAGTTCAAGAAAGAGCGCTCCGGCATCAAGGCCTTTGAACTGAACGAGGGGCGCCTGCGTGAAATTGCTATCAATACGCGGGAAGGACTGGTCGAGACCAAACCGATCTGGGTCGACCTGGTCGACCCCTCGTTCGAGGAACGCGTGTGGGTGGGCGATTTTTTCGGCATCGATTTGCCCGACCCGGACCGCCTGGGCGACCTGGAATCGAGCGCGCGCTTCTACGTGGAAGAAAACGGCGAAATTCACCTGCACTCGGACTTCCTGCTCGACCGCGAGGACATCTCCCGCAACGTGGGCGTGGCCTTCATCCTCTACAAGGACATCCTGTTCTCGGTGCGCAAGGAAGAACTGCCGGTGTTCCGTTTGCAGCGCCTGCGCGCGCTGTCGCAACCCAACTACGTGACCGATGCGCGCGACGTGCTGCTGGACCTCTACGCCGCGGACGCGGAATATTCCGCCGAGGCGCTGGAGGACGTGTACCGCGGACTGGAAACCGTGGGCAAACAGGTGCTCAGCAAGAAAATGAGCGACGAAGACGCGGCCACCATGCTGACGGCGATCGCCCATGAAGAGGTTCTCAACGGGCTGATTCGCCGCAATGTGCTGGATACGCGCCGCGCGGTTTCATTCCTGATGCGCAGCCGCTTTCTGGTCAAGCAGCAACTGGACGACGCGCAGCAAATCCTGCGCGACATCGAGTCGCTCGACGGGCACACCACCTTCCTGTTCGGCAAGATCAACTTCCTGATGGATGCCACGGTCGGTTTCATCAACATCAACCAGAACAAGGTGATCAAGCAGCTGACGGTGCTCAGCGTGGTGTTCATGCCGCTCAACATCATTGCCGGGGTCGGCGGCATGTCGGAATTCTCGATGATGACCCAAGGCATCCCCTGGCCCATCTCCTACGGCGCCTTCACCATCGGACTAGGCATCGTCGCCTGGATCACCTATCTGCTGCTGCGCTTCTTTGAAAACCGCAAGCTGCGCAACACTTCGACAGCAGTCAGCAAGACGCCGGACTGAACCTGAAAGCGCACGGGCACACAGTCCGTCGCGCCCGCTACTGCCAGCCAAAGCGCCTGGTGTAATAGCGCTTCATCCCCTGCGTCAGCACCATGTAGCCGGCCAGCACGACTATCAGAACCGGGAAGTAGGCCAGCGGCAGCGCCTGTAGCTTGAAGTAGTGGGCGAAAGGTCCCATCGGAATGAAGATGCCGACCGCCATGATCAGTCCGGTCGTCACCAGCAGGGCGGTGCCCGGGCGGCTCTGGATGAAGGGAATTTTCTGCGTGCGAATCATGTGCACCACCAGGGTTTGGGTCATCAGCCCTTCGACGAACCAGCCGGACTGGAACAAGGTCTGGTGCGCCGGCGAGTTTGCGCCGAAAACGAACCACATGATGCAATAGGTCGCGATGTCGAAGACCGAGCTGACCGGCCCGAAGAACAGCATGAATCTGCCGATGTCCCCCGGGTTCCAGCGCTGCGGATTTTTCACGAGCTCATCGTCCACGCTGTCAAAGGGGATCGCGATCTGCGAGATGTCGTAAAGCAGATTCTGGGTAAGCAGGTGCATCGGCAACATCGGCAGAAACGGGATGAAAGCGCTCGCCACCAGCACCGAGAACACGTTGCCGAAGTTGGAGCTGGCCGTCATCTTGATGTATTTGAGCATGTTGGCGAAGGTCTTGCGGCCTTCGATCACGCCCTCCTCCAGCACCATCAGGCTCTTTTCCAGCAGGATGATGTCGGCCGCTTCCTTGGCGATATCCACCGCCGTGTCCACCGAGATGCCGATGTCGGCGGTGCGCAACGCCGGCGCGTCGTTGATGCCGTCGCCCATGAAGCCCACCACGTGGCCGTTGGCCTTGAGGAGCCGGACGATGCGCTCCTTGTGGGACGGCGTCAGCTTGGCGAAGATGTTGTGCGTTTCCACTGCGCGCGACAGTTCGGCATCGCTCATCCGCTCCACGTCGGCGCCGAGCAGGACCGTATCCGCCGGCAGCCCCACCCCGCGGCAGATTTTGGCCGTCACCAGTTCGTTGTCGCCGGTCAGCACCTTGACCGCGACGCCGTGCGCGGCCAATGCCTTGAGCGCCGGGGCCGTGGATTCCTTTGGTGGATCAAGGAACGCCACGTAGCCGATCAGGGTCAGGTCGCTTTCATCGGCGACCGCATAAGTGTCCTTGTCGGGCGGCATTTCCCTGGAGGCCACCGCCACCACGCGCAGGCCGTCCTCGTTGAGATCAGCGGTGACGGCGCGAACGCGCGCCAGCAATTCCGCCGTCAGGGGCTCGTCGGCCTCGCCGTGGCGGACCCGGCTGCAGACGCTGAGAATCTCCTCCACCGCGCCCTTGCAGATGAGCAGGTGATGCCGGTCGTGCTCGGCGACCACCACCGACATGCGCCGGCGGGTGAAATCGAACGGAATTTCGTCCACTTTGCGGAAGGCCGTCGCCACTTCCAGTTCGCGATGCACTTCGACATGTTCCAGCACCGCCACGTCCAGCAGGTTCTTCAGGCCGGTCTGATAGTAGCTGTTGAGGTAGGCGGATTCCAGCACGTCGTCGGATTCCTTGCCCCAGACATCGGTATGGTTGGCCAGGAAAATCTTGTCCTGGGTGAGCGTTCCGGTCTTGTCGGTGCACAGCACGTCCATGGCGCCGAAGTTCTGGATCGCGTCCAGGCGCTTGACGATCACTTTCTGGCGGGACAGGATCACGGCGCCCTTGGCCAGGGTCGAGGTGACGATCATCGGCAGCATTTCCGGTGTCAGCCCGACGGCGATGGACATGGCGAACAGGAATGCCTCCGTCCAGTCGCCCTTGGTGAAGCCGTTGATGAACAGCACCAGCGGCGACATCACCATCATGAAGCGGATGAGCAGCCAGGCCACCTTGTTGACGCCCGACTGGAACTGGGTAGGCGTCCGGTCCGTGCTGGTGACGCGTTGCGCCAGCGCGCCGAAATAGGTGCGGTTGCCGGTGCTGACCACGACGGCAGTGGCCGAACCGGAGACGACGTTGGTGCCCATGAACAGGATGTTTTCCAGTTCCAGCGGGTTGCTCATGGCACCGTCCCGCAGCCGCACGAACTTCTCCACCGGCAGCGATTCACCGGTCATGGCCGCCTGGCTGACAAACAGGTCCTTGGCCGAATGCACGCGGCAGTCGCCGGGAATCATGTCGCCGGCGCACAGCACCACCAGGTCGCCGGGCACGAGCTGCCTGATCGGCACCTCCACCTTGCGCGGCTCCTTGGGGTGCAGCCTGACGTCGAAATAGCGTCGCGCGTCTTCCATCGCGTCTTCGGCCAGGTCATGCCGGATGACGGTAGCGGTATTGCTCACCATCGCCTTCAGCTTGTCGGCAGCCCGGTTGGACTTGCTTTCCTGCCAGAAGCGGATGAACACCGATATCGCCACCATCGAACCAATGACGATGGTCGCCTTGAGGTCTTCGGTGACATAGGAGATCACCGCCAGCAGGGTGAGCAGCAGGTCGAAGGGCGTCTTGTAGCAATGCCAGAGGTGCAGCCACCAAGGCAGCGGCTTTTCCTGCTCGATCTCGTTCAGGCCGAAGCGCTCGCGTGCGGCCTCGGCCTGCGCCTCGCTCAGGCCGTGCGGGTGCGAATCCAGCTGCTTGAGCAGCGCGTCGGGATCGCTTTTGGCGGCGGCGATCAGTGTCTGGGACAGTGTCGGCGGCACCTCGCGGCTGACGCCGGTTCCTGCCAGGCTGTCGAGCAGCAGCAGGCGGCGGAAATGACGGCCGATACCGCGGGTGCGCACGAAACCCGCGAAGAGTTCTTTCAGGATGGTGAATCTCATGTGTTTTCCTGCATTGACAAGACAAACGCGCTACCCTGAACCCGGCGTTTGTGATGGATCACTCTCGGCGGATGAGGCCATCCGCGCGTTCAGGGAAGGACTGCTGCGGAATCCAACCCATTGACCGTTTGATCCCCGGCCGGCACCGCCTTGCTGCTGCCACGCAGGGAAATCCAGTTCTTGATGGCTAGCATCGCCCCCAGCCCGAGGAAAGCGCCGGGCGGCAGAACGGCATACAGCATGCCCTCGTAGTCCGGCACCACCGTAATCACCCAGCTCTTCGCCGCTTCGCCGAACACCATGTTGATGCCGGAAAACAGCGTGCCTTGGCCGAATACCTCGCGAATACCTCCCAACACGCCGAGGACGATGGTCGCCCCGATGCCCATCATCAGCCCGTCCACGAGGGAAGGCAGAACGGGGTTCTTGGCGGCGAACACTTCCGTCCGCCCGAGCACGCTGCAGTTCGCGACGATGAGCGGGATGTAGATTCCCAGCACCAGATAGAGATGATGAACATAAGCGTTCATGGCCAAATCGGTCAGCGTGACGAGCGCCGCGATAATGAGGATGAACACCGGGATACGGACCTCGCCGGGAACCACTTTGCGCGCCAGCGAGACGATGCCGTTGCTCATGGTCATCACGAAAGTCGTCGCCAGCCCGAGGCCGACGCCATTGACCACCGAAGTGGTCACGGCCAGCAAGGGGCACAGGCCCAGCAACTGGACGAGGCCGACGTTGTTTTTCCACAAGCCGTTCCAGACGATTTCTTTGTAACTCATACGCCCTCCTACACTTTGACCAGGCCGGCGAACCCCATGAACGCCAGGCTCAGCAGGCTGGCCGTCGCCATGGCGATCGGGCCGCCCTTGAATATTTCCGGGACCGAGGCGCCTTCCAGGCGTTCGCGCATGGAAGCGAACAACACCAGCACCAGGCTGAATCCGGTGGCGCCGCCGAAACCGAACAACAGGGACTCGATGAAATTGTGATTTTCCTGGGCGTTGAGCAGGGGAATGCCCAGCACGGCGCAATTGGTCGTAATCAGGGGCAGGTAGATGCCCAGCGTCTGGTACAGCAAGGGGCTGGATTTCTTGACGTACATCTCGGTCAGCTGCACCACCGAAGCGATTGCCACGATGAACGAAAAAGTACGCAGATAGGCCAGATCCGGGCCGAGCAGGTAGGTGTCGATGAGATAGCTGGTGCCCGACCCCACCGTGAGCACGAACGCCGTCGCAAAGCCCATGCCGGTCGCCACTTCCAGCCTTTTGGTCACACCAAAAAACGGGCACATGCCGAGGATTTTCGCCAGCGCGATGTTATTGACGAAGACCGTGCCGATCAGGATAAGAAAATATTTTTCCATGGCGGCAGTTATCTAAGGTTGTTCCGAAATAAAGGGCAAGGCGTCGAAACCGTCAAACGATACAGCACGCAGCTTACACAGGCCTTTCGTGCGCCGATGCCTGCGGATGAATCGTATCCAGGCATGACTCGTCGCGGCGCCATGCCAGGAGAATAGAAACCGGTTGATTTTTCGAAGACGCTGCGTCAGCATGCGGCTATTTGCGCAAGGCTGCCATGCAAGCAATTCAGAATTTGATCGACAACGTCGAGAAGGTCATCGTCGGCAAGCGGCCGGTGATCGAACTGGCCGTCGTTTCCCTGCTGTGCCGCGGGCACGTTTTGCTGGAAGACGTGCCGGGCACCGGCAAGACCATGCTGGCCCGCGCCCTGGCGCGCTCGGTGGCGGTCGACATGAAGCGCCTGCAATGCACGCCCGACCTGCTGCCCTCCGACATCACCGGCGTGCCGATCTACAACCAGAAGAGCGGCGATTTCGAGTTCCGCCCCGGCCCGGTGTTCACCCACATCCTGCTCGCCGACGAGATCAACCGCGCCACGCCGCGCGCCCAGTCGGCGCTGCTGGAATGCATGGAAGAGTTCCGCGTCAGCGTGGACGGCATCACCTACGACCTGCCCAAGACCTTCATGGTGCTGGCGACGCAGAACCCCATCGACATGGCCGGCACCCACACCCTGCCCGAAGCCCAGCTCGACCGCTTCCTGGTGCGCCTCTCGGTCGGCTACCCGACGCTGCGGGAGGAACTGCGCATCCTCAGCGACCAGGCCCAGGTTCACCCCATCGAGACGCTGCAGCCGGTGACCAGCGAGACCGAAGTGCTGGCCGCGCGCGAAGCGGTCAAGGCCGTGCACCTGTCGCCGGAAGTGGCCGAATACGCCGTGCGCATCGCCGCCGCCACGCGCAGCCACGCCGACCTGCGCCTCGGCGCCAGCCCGCGCGGCACGCTCGCCCTGGCGCGCGGCGCGCAAGGACTGGCCTTCCTGCGCGGACAGTCCTATGTCACGCCGGACGTGGTAAAAGCCATGGCCGGCCCGGTGCTGGAGCACCGCCTCATCCTCCGCCCCCAGGCGGCCGCCATGGGCCAGAACGTGCACGGCATCCTGCAAAGCATCCTCGAACAACTGCCGCCACCAGTTTAAGTTGGAGTACCCGAGTTGAACGTCGCTTTAAATACCTTACTGGCAATGGTTGTGTTTGCGCCAATCTGGATTCTCCGACAAAAGTCTCTGTCCATCCAGTGGCCGATCCGCTACCTGCTGGCAATCCTCCCTGCCATGTATACCGGCTTGGGCTGGCAGTTTGCTGTCTTTGCGTACACCCCTCTTGGCTGCCAAGGTGGGATGAAAAACCTTCACTCTTGTTGGGTGGGAGGTGTCGATATCACACCGTTGGTAGATCACGGTTTCTTCCTGATGATCCCATTCTTCTTTTTTGCCGGACCATTATCATTGTGGCTCCTGTTGAACAATGCCGCCGAACAGATAGGGGCTTGGCATCAGAAACAGAACTCCCCGACCCGCAAAAAATGAAAAAAACTCATCAGCCTCTCCCCACCTGGCCATCGCGCTATTTCAAGCCACTGGTGCTGCTCTTCCTCATCCTGGTGGCCTACATGGCGGCGCTCAACCGCGACCAGGCCTTACCCTGGGCAATTGCCGCGCTGCTTTCCGCCACCCTGATTACCGGGGTTTCCTGGCCGCACTGGCTGGTGAAGCGGCTCTCGGTGACGCGCAGCGGGCCGCAAAGGGCGGGCGAGGGCGACACCGTCACCTTCCATGTCGAAGTGGAGAACCACGGCTGGCTGCCGCGCTTCATGGTGGAGCTGGTGGACCGCCTGCCCTTCGTCGGCGCGGCGGACGGCACGGCCAGCCAGGGCGAAAAGATGCTCGGCGTGGCGGCTTATGTGCCGGGCGGCGGCAAGCGGCGCTTCGACGTGCCGCTGCTGTGCGAGAAGCGCGGCTTCTACCGCCTCGGTCCGGTCGGCCTGGCCTCCAGCTTTCCCCTCGGGCTGGCCGAGGCGCGCCAGAGCCGCCAGGACGGCGTGCAGACCCTGACCATCTATCCCGAAGTGTTTCCCATCGTCGCCCTGCCGCTGCGCGGCGCACCCAGCCAGATCCACCGCGGCGGCTTTCTGCTGCCGGAGGGCGCGGGAGCGGCCGAGTTCAGCGGCCTGCGCGAATACCGCCGCGGCGACAACCCGCGCCACGTGCACTGGCCGACCACGGCGCGGCGCAACGAACTGATGGTCAAGGAATTCGAACCGCTGGCTTCCGCCTGCCTGTATATCGCCCTGGACCTCGCGCTCGGCGCGAATCTCGGCAAGGGCAAGCACGCCACGCTGGAATACGCGGTCAGGATCGCCGCCTCGGTGGCGAAATACGCCTGCGCCAACAGCATCCCCACGCGCCTGATCGGCCAGGGCGCGCGCCCGCTCTACCTGCCCGCCGGCACCGGCGACCAGCACTACCGCGCCATGCTGGACGAGCTCGCCGTGGTGGACGCGGACGGCGCGACGCCCTACGCCCGGGTGTTGGAGAACGTCGCGCTGGACTGTCAGCCGGGCGAGACGGTGCTGGTCTTTCTATCCCATCCCGAAGCGCAGTCCGCGCCAACCCTGCAGGCGCTGGCATTGCTGCAGGCACGCGACGCCCACCTGCTGGCGGTCGATTTCGACCGGGCGTCCTTCCTCTCGAGCAGCAAGCCGACGGCGGCCAGTCCCCTTGCCTCAGGAAGCCTGCTCGAACTCGGCGCGCATTGCCTCCCGGTGCGCTGCGGCGACGACCTGGTCACCCTGTTCAACCAATGAGCCCGCCCCTCACCTATTTCCCCGCCTACCTCGGCCTGTTCGCCGCGCAGGTGCTGGCGCTGACCTGCAACGCCTTTCTCGACATCCAGTACGGCGGTTTCGGCACCGAAGTGCTGATCTGGACGCTCGCTTTCGGCTTCACCCTGCGCATCGGCTGGCGCCAGCAGGGACAGCTCGAAGAGAGCGGGCGCAAGGCGCAGAAAACCGCGCTGATCGGCGGGCTGCTGCTGTCCGTGTTCCTCTTCATCCCGATGTGGGGCTTCCCGCGCGCCGGGCTGTACATGCTGGCGGCGCTGCAGGCGGCCTACAACTGCGTCCTGGTCAGCCGGCGCCAGCTGCACATGAGCCTGGTGATCGCGGTGGTGATGGTGATGTTCGCCGCCAGCCACTACCGCGCCGACTGGACCCTGCTGTTCTACCTGGTGCCGTTCGTGACGGCTGTGGTGTTCACGCTGGTGGCCGAGCAGATCAACCGCCGCACCCTCGCCCTGCGCGAACAGAGCCTGGGACAGGGCGTCGCCGGCGGCCAGGGCGTCGCCATTGCCGCAGCGACGGCGACCATCCTCCTGATCGGCGCCCTGCTTTATGCCGTCACGCCCCAAGCCACCTGGGAAACCCTGCAATGGCGCTATGGCCAGGCGGCCCCGGTCGGGCCGGGCGGACATCTGGTCCAGATGGGCCAGGGCGGGAGTGGCGACGGCATGGGGTCCGGCGGCACGGGGCCAGCCGGGAGCGGCCTCGGCGGCAGCGGCATGGGCAGCGGCTGGCCCTCGCCCGGCGACATGCGCAAGGCGGCCAGCCGCGCCGGCATGCCCCACTGGCAGGCGGGCGCCATCAACGCCATAGCGGACCTTTCCGAACAGGTCGGCAAAATCATGGCCCCGGTGATGAAGAAGCTGGCCGACCTGTGGGACGCGCTGAAGAAATGGCTCAAGGCGCATCAGGACGCGGTGCTGGCCGGCCTGGTCGCGCTCGCCCTGCTCGCCATCCTGTTCGCGCTGTGGCGCCTGCTGCGCGAGGCCAGGGCGGGCACCTGGCTGCGCACCCGCCTCGATTACCTGCGTTATGGCGTCCTCGGTTACCACGCCGGCGGCGAACGGGGCGCGCGGCAACTGTATGGCGCGGTGGAGCGCATTTTCTCCCTCAACGACCTGGCCCGCGCCCGCTCCGACAACACGCGCGAATACCTCGCCCAGCTGTGCGCCCTGCACGGCGACCTGCGCCCGGAACTGGGAGAACTGACGCGCCTGTTCGAGGACGCCCGCTACGGCAGGGAGCAGCCCGATGCGGCACGGCTGGAAACCATGCGCGGACTGTACCGGCGGATTTATCGGATGGCGTGGTAGGGCCTTCCCGGGACTCACTTTGTTGTAAATTCCTGACCTAAATCAATTTTCGACACCACCAAAGACGATTAGAATTGCAGCGTCCAGTCGCTTCAATTCCGAGATGGTGTTGCATGAAAATCCCCGTCGCCCTGTCAGCCCAATCCCCTAGCGCCGAAATGGCACGCCGTGCCGGCGTCGGTTTTTCCGTGATTTTCATCGCCCTCGCGCTCTACCTGTTGAGCCCCGGCGCACGCGCCGCCGGCAGCGAAAGCGCCCCGGAACTGATGGGCGTCTGCGCCACCTGCCACGGCGACTTCGGCCAGGGCGGGGCGCGCGGCGAATACCCGCGTCTGGCCGGGCTGCCGGCGAAGTACATCGAGAGTCAGCTGAAAAGCTTCCGCGCGCGCAAACGCATCAACATCCCGATGTTCCCCTATACCGAGGAACGCGAACTGTCCGACGAGGACATCCGCGCCATTTCCGGCTATCTGTCGGGCATCACCTTGCCGACCGCACAACCCAAATTCAAGGGCGACGAGGACGCGCTGACCCGTCTGCAGATGATGGAAAAAGTCATGATCGTCCCCCGTGTCGAGGGCGATATCGCCAACGGCGGCAAGATTTACCAGAAGGAGTGCTATACCTGCCACGCCAAAGACGGGCGGGGCCGGGGCTCGTTTCCCATGCTGGTGGGACAATACTCGAATTATCTCAGGAAGCAGGTCAACAGTTACCTCAAGGGCGAGCGTGCGCACGATGAAGAAGACTCACGCGGCATCCTTGCCGAGCTGAAAGACACCGATATCCGCGACATCCTGGCTTACCTCACTTCGATCCAGCCGCAGGAGTAGTGACTCGAAGGAGTCAGCTTCGCACCGAACCTGTTCGTTCCCGTCGTTGCAAGGCTCAGTGGTTATGCAGCTTTTCCTGTAGCCACACTTTGATGAGCGATTGATACGGCACATCGCGAGAATTGGCGGCAGCCTTGATCGAATCCAGAAGGTGCTGCGGCAGACGCAGGGAAATGGTTTTCGTGGTGGGTTTCAGGTTGGGCAACACAGCCCGCTGGGCTTTCGTCCAGTCGAGATATTCCGTGGAGTCGTGTTTTTCCCAAAAGGCGCGCTCTTCTGCCTCATTTGCGAACTGGGGGACGGCTTTAAGTTGTTTGCTCATAAATCTTGCGCTCCTTGCGGTGCATGTCTCTGGCCGAAATTACGCGAATCTTTTCGCCGGCTTTGCGCAGAGTGAACGTGATGTGCAATGTTCGTCCTTCGTCCGTCTTGCCCAAAGCGTGGAAACGGGATTCACCCTGACTGTGCTTGCCATCGGCAAGCAGCAGGAGAGGATCATTGAAAAAAATCTGCTCTGCTTCTGCCGTTGAAACATCGTGTTTGTCGTTCTTGCGGGCGTTTCCGTCATCCCAGTCGAAGCCGGTGATTTTGGCCAGATCTATCATTTTTGTATACTATGAAAATATACATTCAAAAGCAAGTTCAGCGATCGCGAACAAATGTGCTCATGCACACCCACATTGCCACTTAGCGTAAAAAAGGGCGCCGCGGCGCCCTTTTTCGTTTCAGTCCAATTGGTTACATCGTCAGCCACAACTCGTTGAGCCGGCGCACGAAGGTCGCCGGGTCTTCCAGCTGCCCGCCTTCGGCCAGCAGCGCCTGGTCGAACAGGATGTGGCTCCAGTCGCTGAACTTGTCGCTGTCGGCCTGGTCCTTGAGGCGCTGCACCAGCGCGTGCTTGGGGTTGATTTCGAGGATCGGCTTGGTGGTCGGCACGTTCTGGCCCGCCGCCTTCAGCAGACGCTCCAGGTTACCGCTCATGTCGTGCTCGCCCGCCACCAGGCAGGCCGGGGACGAGGTCAGGCGGTGCGAAATGCGCACTTCCTTGACCTGCTCGCCCAGGCTGTCCTTGATCTTGTCGGTGAGGCCCTTGAAGGCGTCGGCTTCCTGCTCCTGTTCCTTCTTCTCTTCCTCATCCGCCATCTTGCCCAGGTCGAGGTCGCCCTTGGCCACGGACTGCAGCTTCCTGCCGTCGAACTCGGTGAGGTGGGAGACCATCCACTCGTCCACGCGCTCGGCCAGCAGCAGCACTTCCACGCCCTTGGCGCGGAAGATTTCGAGGTGCGGGCTGCTTTTGGCCGCGGCGAAAGTGTCGGCCGTGACGTAATAGATCTTGTCCTGGCCTTCCTGCATGCGCCCGATATAGTCCGCCAGGGAGACGCTCTGCTCTTCGCTGTCGGTCTTGGTGGAGGAAAAACGGATCAGCTTGGCGATGCGCTCCTTGTTGGCGAAGTCCTCGCCCACGCCTTCCTTGATGGCGCGGCCGAATTCCTTCCAGAACGTGGCGTATTTTTCCGCCTGGTTCTCGGCCAGGTCTTCCAGCATGCCCAGCACTTTCTTCACCGATCCGCCGCGGATGGCTTCGATATCCTTGCTTTCCTGCAGGATTTCGCGCGACACGTTGAGCGGCAGGTCGTTGGAGTCGATCACCCCGCGGATGAAGCGCAGGTAGTAGGGCATGAGCTGCTTGGCGTCGTCCATGATGAACACGCGGCGCACGTAGAGCTTGATGCCGTGGCGCTGCTCGCGGTCCCACAGGTCGAACGGCGCGTGGGCGGGCACGTACAGCAGCTGGGTGTATTCCTGCTTGCCTTCCACCTTGGCGTGAACGTAGGCCAGCGGGGCCTCGAAGTCGTGCGCCACGTGCTTGTAGAATTCCTCGTACTGCTCCGGTGTGACCTCGCTCTTGGGGCGCGCCCACAGGGCGGAAGCCTGGTTGACGGCTTCGTCCTCGTCCTTGACCACGGTTTCCTTCTTCTCGGCGTCCCACTCTTCCTTGTTCATCACGATGGGCAGGGTGATGTGGTCGGAATATTTGCGGATGATGGTTTTCAGCTGCCAGCTGGAGAGCAGCTCGTCCTCGCCTTCGCGCAGGTGCAGGATCACATCGGTGCCGCGGCCGGCCTTCTCCACCGTTTCCAGCGTGTAGTCGCCCTCGCCCGCGGATTCCCACTTCACCGCGTGCTCGGCGCCCAGACCGGCACGGCGGGTGACCAGGGTGACCTTGTCGGCGACGATGAAGGCGGAATAGAAGCCCACGCCGAACTGGCCGATCAGGTGCGCGTCCCTGGCCTGGTCGCCGGAAAGCGCCTCGAAGAACTGGCGCGTGCCGGATTTGGCGATGGTGCCGATGTGCTCGATCACTTCCTGGCGGTTCATGCCGATGCCGTTGTCGGAGATGGTGACGGTGCGCGCAGCCTTGTCGAAGGCGATGCGGATTTTCAGTTCGGGGTCGCTTTCCCACAGCGCGTCGTCGGACAGCGCCTCGAAGCGCAGTTTGTCCGCCGCATCCGAGGCGTTGGAAATCAGTTCGCGCAGGAAAATCTCCTTGTTGCTGTACAAGGAGTGGATCATCAGCTTCAGCAGTTGTTTGACTTCGGCCTGAAAGCCCAGCGTTTCTTTGTGTGCTTCTACGGTCATGGTGCTCGTTCTCCGGTTTGTTGAACAAAATCTGCAGGCTAGATGGGAGCGCATTGACCCTATTTCAAGAGGGGTCTGAATGCTATGATGCTTCGGCAAATCATGGCCCACAGGAGGCGTTGAACATGGTCCCGGAAAAAATTCTTCCTCTCAGCAAGTTTATCGGCTCGAAATTTTCCCTCAGCGATGCCTCGCCCGAATTCGCCATGAGCGACGACGAGGCGGAATTCACGCTGGAAATCCTGGGGGAAGTGGACTGGTCCGACCCGCTGTGCCAGTTCGGCG
The DNA here is from genome assembly GCF_011764585.1 of Sulfurimicrobium lacus. Taxonomy (GTDB): domain Bacteria; phylum Pseudomonadota; class Gammaproteobacteria; order Burkholderiales; family Sulfuricellaceae; genus Sulfurimicrobium; species Sulfurimicrobium lacus. Next base: position 1,151,454 of record NZ_AP022853.1, on the reverse strand, counting down.
AATTCACCCTGCGCCAGCACGGCGCCTGGAGCGAGGGCGCCAACGTCGGCCTGTTCCATGACGGCAAGATGGTCGGCTTTTACGAAGGGCTGAACCTGTGGGTGCACCCCGACTACCGGCGCCAGGGCCTGGCCATTCCGCTCATCCTCATGGCGGCGCGATTGCGCGGCGGAAGCGTGCTGACGGACGGCGCGGAAGCGCAGAACTATTCGCCTGCCGGACTGCTGGCGCACACCACGGCGCATCTCCAGGCGCTGCTGTGCGCCATCAAGAAGAATGAATCCATCCCCCAGTCGGTGCTGGACGAGTACAACATCGACGACCCGAGCGAGCTGGTGAAGATGTTCGGCCCGGAATTCATCGCGGGGCTGACTTGCTGCAAGCCCTTGGAAGGCTAGGGTTTAACTCCCCAGAAATCCAGGTTGGCTTGTTCCAGCACGCGCACGCAGCTGTCCACCACCGCCGGGTCGAACAGGGTGCCGCGTTTGGCCTTGATCTCCGCCAGCGCGGTTTCAACGCCGTAGGCGGGGCGATGCGGGCGGGCGGAGGTCATCGCCTCCAGCGCATCGGCCACGCCGACGATTCGGGCTTCCAGCAGGATTTCGTCACCCTTGAGTCCCTTGGGATAGCCCGAGCCGTCCATGCGCTCGTGATGCTGAACGATGATCTGGGCGATCGGCCAGGGGAATGCTATGTCGCCCAGGATCTCGAAGCCGGACTGCGGGTGGCGGCTGACTTCTTCGAACTCTTGCGCGGTCAGCTTGTGGGGAGAGCGCAGCACGTCCTCCAGCACGTCGAGATTGCCGATATCGTGAATTTCCGCCGCCAGCCTGATGCCCTCGATCTGATCGAGGGGAAGGCAGAGATCCTCGGCAATCGCCACCGCCAGCTTGGCGACGCGGGCTTCGTGCGTCTCGGTATAGGGGTTGCGCTTCATGATCGCGTGCCCCAGCGCGATCAGGGCGTCGTTGACGGAGTCGTAACTGGACTGGCGCTTGTGCTCCAGTTCGCGCTGATGGAAGTGGATGATGGTGCTCTTGTAGATCGCCAGGAGTAATTCATCCGGGTCGAGGGGCTTCTTGACGTAGCGGTTGACCCCGACCTCGATGGCGCGCAGGAAGTAATCGACCTCGTTGTAGGCGGTGACGATGATGACCGGCACCTCCTCCTTGATGGACTTGATGTTCCTGGCCATTTCCAGCCCGTCCATGATCGGCATTTTGACGTCCGTCACCACCACGTCGTAGTGCTTGGCCCGGAACATCTCCAGCCCTTCCTTGCCGTTACGCGCCAGCTCCAGCTTGGGGCAGCGCCGGCGCAGGTAGCGCGCCAGCGCCTCGCGCACTTCGTCCTCGTCCTCGACGTAGAGCACGGAGAGTGTGGCAAGAAAACCGAGGTCCAGTTCGGTCGCGGTATCGTTCATGGCTGTTGTTCCTTCGTGCTCGGGGATGCCGTTTCCAGCAGGGGGATGGTGATCGTGATCAGGGCGCCGTCTGCCGTGTTGGCCGCCTTGATTCTGCCCTTGAAATTGCGTTCGATGATCATCTTCGACATGTATAACCCGATCCCGCTGCCCTGTTCCTTGGTGGTGAAATAGGGGTCGAATATCCTCGGCAGAACATCCCCAGGGATGCCGCCCGCGTTGTCCTCTATGCTGAGGACGCCATTGCTCCCGTCACGCACCAGGGTAATGCCGATCCGCCCGGCCGGGACGTTGCCGAGCTGAATCGCCTCCTTGGCGTTGGCGAGGACATTCAGCACCACTTGTGCCAGCTGGTTGGAAAAACCGTTGATCAGCATGCCGCCAGGCAAATCCCTCACCACCTCGATGTCGTTGTTTTTGAGCGAGGCTGCCATCACGAACAGGGCATCCTCGACCGCGTGGCCCAGCTCGAAGTCGCCCGGCTCGCGATCGGGGCGGAAAAAGTCGCGAAAATCGTCGATGGTCGTAGACATGCCCTGCAACAGGGAACGCGCCTTCCTGACATCGCGGTCGAGCGTTTCCGGCGTGATCTGCTGGTAATCGAAATCGTCCTTGATGTTGGTGAGAATCAGGGACAGGGCGTTGAGGGGCTGGCGCCACTGGTGGGCGATGTTGTGCACCATTTCGCCCATCGCCGCCAGGCGCGATTGCTGGATCAGGAGATGGTCTTTTTCGCGGTTCTTGGCGACCTCCTCCTCGACGCGCCGTTCGAGGTTCTCGTTGAGCAGGCGCAGTTCATTTTCGAGGCGCTTGTATTCGCTCACATCGCGCACCATGGTGATCACCAGCTGCTCCGCAGCGTGGGAAAAGAGGTTGAAGCGCAGGGCAGCCTGATACTCGCTCCCGTCCTTGCGGCGCAGGGTGGTGTCGAGATCGAATATGGAGCTTTCCCCGCGCAACAAGGTGCCGAACAGGTGCTCCAACTGGTCGCGCGGGTAGGCCGGCAGCAGGTCCTGGAGCCCCAGGCTGAGCAGCTCGGCGCGCGCGTAGCCGCTCGATGTTTCGGCGCTCAGGTTGAAGTCGACGAAATGCATGAGGAAGGGATCGATCAGAAACACGCTGTCGGCGGTGGCGTTCAGCGCCGCATGAAAGCGCTTGAGCCCGCTCTCGGCTCGGTCGCGGTCGGAAATGATGGCCTTGGTGTAGGCTTCGTTGCGCCGGCACAGCAGGATGGCCTTGGCCAGGTTCGCCATGACCGGCTGAAAAACCTGGGTCAGCGGCAGATCGGAGAGCGGCTCGGCAGGCGACAGCAGAACGACCACACCGTTGCCGTCGATGGGCAATTTCAGCAGCACGGAATAAGCGCCCCTGTGGCATGGCAGTGCGTCGATCAGGCTGCGGTCCTGTTCCAGGCTGATCGCGCCGGAAAAAAGCGCGGCTGGCAGGACCAGCGTTTCTCCGGCATGCCCGGCCAGTTCGTAGTCGCCGATCGCCAGTTCGATGGTCGCCGTGACCTTGCCGCTGCCGTTTTGCGGGGACACGTCCAGAAACACCGCGCCTGCCGGGAAGGAGGTGTGGTAGAGCAGCCTTTGCAGCGTTTTGGTGAGCAGCGGGCGCAGGTTGACCTCCCCGCCGATCACCATGGCCAGGTCGTAGAGAACGGCTAGTATTCTTTCCCGGTTCATCTCCAGCAGGTGCCCACCAGTGTGGCGTTGTGGAACAGCGGATAGCCGCCGCTCATCGAACTGCCGATTTCGCCCAGTGACAAGGCGCCGGCAATTTCACCCGCGCAGGTGCGGCGCGCCACTTCCGCCAGTTCCTTGGACGCCTGCTCGCCCAGGCAAAGACGCCGGCCGGCACAATAGAACAGCAGCAGGTCGCGCCCTCGCAAGGCGCCGTTGGCCTGGTTGAGTCCATTCACCAGCGCCTCGACCGTGCCGCCGGAATCGACTTCCGGCGCGCGCAGCAGGGTCAGCATGGCGTTCGCCGGCACTTCTCCGACGCAGAACACCGAGCCGTCCTTTTCCACCGCCACCGGGATGCGTACCACCACCTCGTTGTCGGCGCGCACGATGCCGAAGGGGAAATGGCTGGCGTACTGGTAGAAATTCTCCGGCGTGACCTCCACCCCGAACTGTTCCTGGATGACCTCCTGGTAGACCTCGAACGCCGGCCGCCAGTCGATGCTGAAAATGCGGTTGCCCTCGGTGGAGGTGGCGGTGATGAGGTGCTCCGGCGCCTTGTAACCGTGCTCCAGGATCGCCCCGGCGTGGTGCTCCAGCACCAGCAGCAGCACACCGTCCCCGATGGTTTGCGTGCCGTCGAACAGGCAGGGCATGGGCTGGAAGGTCTCGCTGCCCGCGTTCACGCCGGCGTAGCGCACCCGGTCGGCCAGCAGCAGGTAAAGCCCGTCGAGAATGGTGGAAATGTTCGGGATCATGCCGTCGAACACCATGAACAGCAACGTGTCGCGCTCCGTGCCCAGGTGCGGGCTGACGGCCGCGGCGATGCTTGCGGCGGCATCGGCGCCCGGATCTTTCAGGCCGCCGAGCAGGGCGAAACGGGGCATTTCATCGAAGCGCAACAGCCACAGGCCGCGGCTGCGGAACTCTCCGTTCTCCACCAGTGCGGGGAACATCGCCCCGACCAGGGGAGCGCCTTCCTGCGCGCATATCTTCTGCAGCAAGGGAATCTGCTCGCGCTCGGCCTCGGGCAACATGGCGAACACGCCCATTTTCGGCCTGTCGGCACGCCATGCCTGCAAAATTTCGCGCAGAGCGTTTTCAGCCACATTTTCCAGATAATGCATGCTTGCGGACGGCATGGTGACCTCCTTATGCTTTGATGCTGCTACCGGGGAGAGAAGCCTGTTACCAACAGCATAATCCTATGCCCGCCCCACCGGATACTCAAAACATATTTTCGCCCGCCGCCTCCCAGTAAGCGCGATGGCGCGCCACGCTGTTCGCCCGGTCGATGCTCACCTCGACCAGGTGCGCCCCGCCCTTGAGGGCGACGGCCAGCGCGGCGCAGAACCCGGCGCCATGATCGACCTTGGCATAGCTCAGCCCGTACAGCGCCGCCGCGTGGGAAAAATCCAGTTCCAGCGGCGTCAGCCAGCCGCGTTCGAATTCCTCCAGCCCCGCCTGGGGCAGGTACTCGAAGATGCCGCCGCCGCCGTTGTTGAGCACCACGAACACCGCATCCAGCCCGCGCGCGGCGGCCAGGCCGTTCATGTCGTGATAAAAGGCCAGGTCGCCGAGCAGCGCCACCAGCGGCGTGGCGCCGGCTGCTGCCAGCCCGAGTGCGGTGGACACGTTGCCGTCGATGCCGCTGGCGCCGCGGTTGCCGGCAATGCGTAGCGCCTTGTCGCCGCAGCCGGAATAGGCATCGAGGTCGCGGATGGCCATGGAGTTGCCGCAGAACAGGGTGGCGCCGGCAGGCAACAAGTCGATCAGCGTGCGCACCACCTCCGCTTCCGGCGGCGGCTCCGGCTCGGCCAGTTGCGCAGCGCGGTGCTCGGCGGCCTTGAATGCCGCCAGCCATGAGGGCGGCGCGGCACGCTCCACCAGCTCGGACAATTGCCGGCACAGCGCGGCGGGATCGGCCCGCAGCAGGCGGCTCGCGCGGTGCAGCGGATCGAGCCAGCGCCCGCCGCAATCCACCAGCAGTTGCGGCACGCCGGCCAGCCCGTCGAGGAAACGTTGCAGGGATTTCGACACCGGCATGGCGCCGAAGCGCAGCACCCAGTCCGGGCGCGGCGCATCGGCAGCGCGCAGGAAGGCATCGTAACGCGACAGAACCGTATTGTTTCGATGCGCGCCGAAGCGCAGGTTGGCGAGCGGATCAGCCAGCACCGGGCAGGCCAGCCTGTGCGCCAGATCCATCAGCGCGGCAGGGAATTCGGAGCTAAAAACGCCCGCGCCGCACACGATCAGCCCGCGCCCGCCGGACAGTTCGCCGGCCAGGCTGTGCGCAGCGTCTGGCGACAGAGTCATGACGGGGTAGCAAACGGCGGCGACCGGCGCGGCCTGCAGAGCCGGCCACGGCCTGTCGGGCAGCAAGGGTTCGCGCAGCGGGACGTTGAGGTGCACCGGCCCGGCCAGCGGCCAGCAGCCCTGGTCGACCGCCTGCGCCGCAAGTGCGCGCAGCCAGCGCAGCATGTCGGGGTCGCCGTCGGCGCATGGCAATTCGTGAAAAGCGCGCACGTGGCTGCCGAACAAGTTGTTCTGATCGGTGGCCTGGTTGGCGCCGCAGCCGCGCAACTCCGGCGGACGGTCGGCGCTGAGCAGGATAAGCGGCGTGCCGCCCATGTCCGCCTCGATCACCGCCGGATACCAGTGCGCCGGCGCCGAGCCCGAGGTGCACACCAGCACGACCGGCTGATGCCGGGCCTTGGCCAGCCCGAGGGCAAAAAATGCGGCGCTGCGTTCGTCCACCTGGATCGAGGCTATTATTCCAGGATGGCGCAGGCAGGCCAGCGCCAGCGGGGTGGAGCGAGAGCCGGGCGAAATCACCGCGTGGACCACGCCGCTTGCCGCCAGGGCGTCGATCAGAGTCCAGGCCCACAGCACGTTGTCGCGCGCCGTGTCAGTCATGTTCTTCCCGGAAATGGCCCAGCGCGTGGAGCATGGGCAGCAGCTTGGCCTCGGTTTCCGCCAGCTCGTGGTGCGGCTCGGAGCCCGCCACGATGCCGGCGCCGGCATACAGTTCCGCCTGCGTGCCGCGGACCTGGGCGCAGCGCAGCGCCACCGCGAACTCGCCCTCCCCGGCCGCGTCCATCCAGCCGACCGCGCCGGTGTACCAGCCGCTGCGGTTTTCCCCGTGCTGCGCCAGCCACTCCAGCGCCGCCCGTGGGGGATACCCGCCCACCGCGGGGGTGGGGTGGAGACGTTCGAGCAGGTCGAGCAAGCCGATGCCCGGCTTCACCCGGCCGCGCAAACCGCTCCACAGATGATGCAGATGCCCCAGGTGCAGCGCCACCGGCGCGGCCGGCACTTCGAGCCGGGCGCACACGGGGCGCAGCGCTTCGGCGATGGACTGCACCACCAGGCGGTGTTCGCGGCCGTTTTTCATGTCAGCGAGCAGATTGCGCGCGCTTGCGCCGCCGCGATCCCATGCCGTGCCCGCCAGCGCGTCGCAATAGGTTTCGCCGTTTCTCAGCCCGGCCAGCAATTCCGGGCTGGCGCCCATGAACATGCCGCCTGCAGGCATCGCCACGCCGAACAGGGTACAGCGCTGATGGCGCTTGGCCAGGTTCGCCATGACGCAAGCGGGATCGAACGGCTGCGCCGCGCTCAGCCTGACGCTCCGCGTCAGCACCACCTTGTCGAGGCGGCCGGACTGAATGTCGGCCACGGCGTCGGCGACCCGCGCCAGCCACGCCGAGTCTTCCCCATCGCCGGCATCGCGCCGCGAAACCTGGTCCTGCTTCTCGCAAGGGGGCTGCGCCATGGCCGAGGCCAGCCGGCGCATGCGCTGCATGGCCGGCTCCAGCGCGACGGCGCCGGCAGCAAAAGTGAACGTCAGCGCGGATATGTCACCCTCGCGCCGCAACAGCAAGGCCGGCACCCTGAGGCGGGCAGCGGGAAAATCCGCATCCGCGGCCTGCGGGGCAAAGCCGAAGCCGCCCAGGGCCAGCGGTTGCAAGCCGGTGGCGTCGATATCCTCGTGCTGCCAGCGCGCCTGCCACGCAGCGAAGGCATCCTTGAGCAGGCACCAGCGTTCCACGCCGTCGGCCTGTATCTCGGCTGCAGCGCCTAGGCCGAGCAGGCTGCGGCCGGCGCTCGGGCGCGACCAGTAAAACGCCTCGTCCAGCCCGGCAGGCATGAATTCCAGCGGGATTTCCGGCACCGCCAGGGTGACGCTCAACAGACCGGCCTCAAGGTTTCCAGCATGGCGCAGCGCGGCCGCGAGGCGGGCTTCCAGCTGGCCGAGAAAGACCGGATCGTCCGGGCGGAAGCGTTTCAGCATGGCTTTTCCATGGCGCGGGCCAGCGCAGGCAGGCGCTTGCGTTCCAGTTTGCCCAGCGCATTGCGCGGCAACGCGGCGACGGCAACGAACAGACGCGGACGCAAATGGCTGGGGAGGCGATCGCGGCACCACTCCTGCAGGTCGTCCACGCTCCCCACCACCAGGGCAGCGATGCGGTCGCCCCACACCGCGTCGCTCACGCCGGTCACCGCCACGTCGCTCACGCCAGGGCAGGCCAGCAGCAGGCTCTCCACCTCGGCGGGATGGACATTGACGCCGCCGCTCACCAGCACGTCGTCGTGACGCCCCAGCACCACCAGGTTGCCGCGCGCGTCGAAATAACCACGGTCGCCGCTGACGAACCACCCGTCGCGCAAGCCATGGCCGGGCTCATGGGCCGCATTGGCGTAGCCCGCCATCACGTTGGGGCCGCGCACGCGGATGCGCCCTTCTCCCTGCACCGGCCGGTTGTCGTCGTCGACGATTTCCACGCTGACGCCCGGCAGCGGCAGCCCGACCATGCCCTCGCGCCAGTCGGGCGGAAACGCCGCCAGCGTCGCCACTTGCGAGGCGGCCTCGCTCATGCCGTAAGTGGGACAGATCGGCCAGCCGGCCTGGTGCGCCCTCTGCGCCAGACCTAGCGACAACGGGCCGCCGCCGATCAGGGCATGTTTCAGACCGGCGGGCGGCGCTCCGGCCTCCAGCAGGCGCGCCAGCATCGCCGGCACCAGGGAAATATGGGTCACGCCATGGCGCTCCATGTCCTCGCGCACCCGCGCCGCATCGAACCCGCGATGCAGCAGCACGGCGGCGCCCGCCTCGGCGCAGCGGTAAAAAATGGCCATACCGCCGATATGCTGCAGCGGCAGACAGGCCAGCCAGACGTCGCCCGGCGCCAGCGGAATGCGGCTGCGACTGGTCAGCACCGCGGCTTCCAGGTTGGCTTCGCTCAACATCACGGTCTTGGGTGCGCCGGTGCTGCCGCTGGTGGCGATGAGCAGCTCGGCGTGGCCGGGCAGTTCCGGCTGTTTCAGCAGATTCGCCACGCGCTCCGGCAGCCAGTCCGGAACGGCCGAGCGCAGGGCGGCGTAGCTGACAATTTCGCCTTCTGCCATCAGCGCGGGGGCGTCGGGATGGCTCTGAGCGGCGCGTTCCAGCCAGCGAGTGAGCAGGGTCTTCATATTAAGAACGCTTTAACCACGGAGTACACGGAGAAGGGCCATTTGAGGTCTTTATGCTTTCACAAACAGGTGAATACCAAGAAACATGCGATCCATGGTTTTTTACTCCGTGTTCTCCGTGTACTCCGTGGTTAACTGCTTTTCCCTGACCCATTGTTTAAAGGGGCTTGACGCCGCTGTGCAGGCAGGCGATGCCGAACGACAGGTTGCGGTAGCGCACCTGCGCGAACCCGGCCTGCTCCATGATGCCGCGCATTTCCTCCTGGTCGGGGAAGCGCCGGATGGATTCCACCAGGTAGGTGTAGGCCTCCGGGTCGCGCGCGATCCAGGCGCCCAGGCGGGGTATCACGGTGAAGGAAAAAACGTCGTAGAACGGCTTGATGGGCGCCCAGGGACGGGAAAATTCCAGGCACAGGAAACGTCCACCCGGCTTCAGCACGCGCAGCACTTCCTTCATGGCGTTTTCCAGGCTGGTGACGTTGCGGATGCCGAAGGCGATGGTCACAGTGTCCACCGAGCCCGCCGCGAGCGGGATGCGCTCGCCGGTCCCGGCCAGCCACATAACGGCGGAAGGCTTGTCCGCGCGGCCGGCGTTCATCATCGCCAGGCTGGGGTCGCACACCATCACCTGCGCGCCTTTACCGGCCATGAGCGCAGCCACGTCACCCGTACCGCCGGCCAGGTCCACGACGACCTGGCCCGGCAGCGCGGCGGCCTGACGCGCCAGGCTGCGCTTCCACAGGCGGTGGATACCCATGCTCATGAGGTCGTTCATCAGGTCGTAGCGCGGCGCCACGCTGGAGAACACGCGCCGGATGCGGCGCGTGCGTTCGTCCTCGGCGACGCTCTGGTAGCCGAAGGTGCGGGACAGGTCGGTCATGGTGTATAGCTCCCGGTTTTCAGCGGCCGGCTTTCAGCCAGACCACCGTGGTTGCTGACCGCTGATAGCTGATCGCTACTGTTTAATGCCGCTCGGCTTGCACATCGAACCGGGCATGGTGAGGCTGGCCATGTACTCCACCACCGCATCCAGGTCCTGGTCGGAATATTTCTTCACCACCGCGACCATGGCCGGGTCGGCGTTGCGGCGCTTGCCGTCGCGGATCGCGGTCACCTGGCGCAGCAGGTAGCTGTAGTGCTGCCCGGCCAGAACCGGGTAGAACTTCGCTGCGTCGCCCTGGCCGTTGGCGCCATGGCACGTGGTGCATTCCTTCATGTACAGCGCCTTGCCCCTGGCCAGCAAAGCGGCGCCGCCTGCGCTCGTGCCGTGCTCGGGCGGGATGCACAGCGTCTGGATGTAGGCTGCCACGTCGGCCAGTTCCTGCGCATCGCTCAGGGTGATGGCGAAGGGAAACATGGGCGGGTTGTCGCGCAATCCGGCGCGGATGTCCGCGATCTGCTTGATGATCACCGAGGCATGCTGCCCCGCCAACTGCGGGATGGAGCCGTCCGGCTTCCCGGCGCCGGAGGAAAGGTGGCATGCGCTGCAAACCTCGAAAATCTCCCTGCCGCGTTTGACGTCTCCCTTGAGCTTGAGCGCCTCGATCTTCTCGGTTTCGGACGCATCGTTCCACACATAGCCCTTGGACTCGATCCCTGCTTTCGTCGGCACCGGCACGTCCGCCAGCGCCCACGTCGAAGTCAGAGCCAGTACCAACGCCAGCGCCAAGTTCAGCTTCATTGCCATTCCTCATTCACAGTCATTAAATCATTCTATTCACACACCGGCCTTGACTCAAGTCAATCGTCTTCCAGACCGAATGGGCCAAGCTGCGCGCGCATGTCCTGCGGCAGGTCTGCCGGGCGCCCGCTCTGCGTATCGAGGAAGACGTGAACGGTGCGCAGCCTGGCGCGCAGTTCGCCGTCGCAGCGGAATTCGTATGCCACGGTGAAGGAAGTCCGTCCCAGTTCTGCAATAGCCAGCGTCACCGCGACCTCCTCGCCGTGATGCAGCGGCAGCAGGTAATCGGCGTCGGCATGCGCGACCGGCAGGCGCACCCCGTCCGCGATCAGGGCGCCCAACCCCAAGCCGACGCTGGCCATGAAGGCTTCGTAGGCATCGTGGGCATGGGTGAACAGGTGCGCGAAAAACACCACCCCGGCATGATCGGTGTCGTGCAGGCGCACCTGGAAGCGGTATTCGTATTCCATCATGACAACTCGTCCCAATCAGGTTCAAAGCCAAGCCCCGGCTGCGTGCCGAGGCGCATTATCCCGCCGCTGACCGGCGGCGCACGGCCCACGTCCCGCGCCAGCCAGGCAGAAGTCGCCAGCCCGTGATGCAGCCCGTTGCCGAGCGCGGCGGCGAGGTGGGCTGCGGCCAGGGTCCCCACGGCACAGTCCAGCGTCGTCGTCGCCACGCACGCCATGCCTTGCGTCGCCTGCGCCTGGCGCGCCCAGTCCATGCAGGCGTACAGCCCGCCCAGCAGCGCCGGCTTGAGCACCAGGCGCCGCACCGCGCGGGAGGCGCACACTTGCGCCGGGTCCAGCCCGGGCAGCGACTCGTCCAGCGCCAGGGCGATCGCCGTGCGCTGCTGCAAGGCGGCGAGGCGGGGCAGGTCGGGCCGCGCCAGCGGTTCTTCGAGCATTTCGACCGGCAGACCGTCCAGCCCGGCGATAAAGCGCTGCGCATCGCCCTCGCTCCACGCCTGGTTGGCGTCGAGCCGGAGCAGGATTCCCGCCGGCAGCGCATCCGCCAGCTGGCGCAGCCAGGCCAGTTCCTGCGCCACGCCGGCCAGCCCGACCTTCAGCTTGAGCACGGTGAAGCCTTCCGCCAGCGCGGCCGCTGCGCGTGCCGCAGCCGTTTCGTCGAGCGCGCCCAGGGCGGCGTTGCACTGCACGTTCAGCGCTGCCTGCGGATTGAGCCAGCATGCCAGGGGCAGTCCGGCCTGCTGCGCCGCCAGGTCGGCCAGGGCGGTATCCACGGCACAGCGTGCGGCCGGCGCCAGGGTGGACTGTTCAAGATGCCGCCGCGCCTGCGCCAGGTCGAGGCCGGGCAAATCCTTGTGCCATTGCGACAGGGCGTCCGGCGCAGCGTCCCCGGTCAGCGACGCGCAATCGCCCCAGCCGCGCAGGCCGGTGTCCGTTTCAAGACAAAGCAGGCAGCCAGAACGTGTGGAAAAATCGCCCTGCGCGCTATGCCATTCCGCCTTGAGCGGCAGGCGGTAAGAGAAAACCCGGCTAGTTTCTATCTGCATCGGGGTTCACAGGATGATCCCGAGCACCAGCAAGGCTCCGAACGCCAGTTGCAACTGCGCGGTCTGGGCGAGGATGACGTTGAACGCCGGCCCCACCGGCTCGGACGCGAAACGGCGCAGCAAATTCATGGCCCAGGGCAGGGAAAGGAAGGGCAATACCGCGCCCAGCTTCACCCCGGTCAGACCGGACAGCACCGGCAACAGCAGGTAGGGCACGAACAGCAGCAGGCCGTATTCCACCTGGCTGCCCTGGCGTCCCAGGCGCACTGCCATGGTGTTCTTGCCGATCGCGCGGTCGCCGTCGAGGTCGCGGTAATTGTTGACCACGATCACCGCCGCCGCCAGCAGGCCCACCATCGAGGCGGCGACGAACACGCCCCAGTCGAGGCGGAAAGTCTGCAGGTAGAAGCTCCCCATCACCGCCGCGAGGCCGAAAAACAGCCACACGAACAACTCGCCCAGGCCGGTGTAAGCCAGGGGGCGCGGCCCGCCGGTATAGGCCCAGCCGGACAGCAGGGAAGCCAGCCCCAGCACCACGATGGGCCAGCCGCCGAGCCACGCCAGATACGCCCCGCACAGCATGGCCAGGGCGAAACAGACAAAGGCCGCGCGCTCCACCTGGCGTGCCGTCAGCCAGCCGGACGCCACCGCCCGCGCCGGGCCGAGGCGTTCCCCGCCATCCGCGCCGCGCGCGAAATCCGCCGCGTCGTTGTGCAGGTTGGTACCGATCTGGATCAGGACCGCGCCCAGCAATGCCGCCAGCGCCGGCAGCCACGCCACTACGTTGCTTTCGAACCACGCCAAGGCGACGCCCACCATCACCGGGGTGAGCGAAACCGTCAGGGTTTTGGGGCGGGCGGCCAGCAGCCAGATGTGGAACGGCGACAGCTGGCAGGTTGTACTCATGCACTTGTCTCCGGCGCCAGCATGTTCATGATTAGGCGGATCAACACCTCTTTCTGCGCGGGGTCGGATTCGGCCACCAGCAGGGTGAGCGCGGCCAGCCCGGTATCGTTGATGAGGGGGTCGCCACGCGCGTTCAGCAGGCGGCCATTACGGTGCAGGAAATCCACAAACATAAAAGCCCCGCTGCGTTTGTTGCCATCGGTGAAAGGGTGGTTCTTCACCATAAAATACAGCAGATGGGCGGCCTTGGCTTCAATGGTGGGATAAGCGGGTTCGCCAAACACGGTTTGATCCAGGTTGCCCAGCAGGGCCGCCAGGCTGTCGCCACGCTCACGGGCAAACAGATCGGTGGCTTCATGACGCGCCAGCAGTTGGTTTTTGAGCTGTGTTAGGGCTGAACGGGCTTGTTCCAGGCTGGGCAGCAAGCCGCCGGGGCTGCCTGCGGGCTCAGTCAGCAGGCCTTCATCGTAGCGTTGCAGCCAGAGAAAAGTCTGGGTATAGCGGCTGACGATTTCCACCAGACCGCGTCCGCTGTCGGCGGCCAATTCAGGGGTGCGTGCGGCTTTGCGCACCAGTTCCAGCGCGGCTTCAAGCTCGCGGGCGTTGGCCTCGAAGCGTTCACGGCTGAGGGTGTAACCACGGGTGAGGTGCTCTTTGAGTAAGTGGGTCGCCCATTGGCGGAAGCGGGTGCCTTGTTTGGAATTGACCCGGTAGCCAACGGACAAAATCGCATCTAGATTGAAGTGCTCGACTTGATAGGTTTTGCCATCAGCAGCAGTTGTTGCATTTTTTGCAACAACTGCCTCCCGGTCCAATTCGCCCTCCATGAATATATTGCGAAGATGTCGTGAAATGACGGATTTATCACGGGCAAACAGCTCTGTCATTTGTTGCAGGCTCAGCCAGACAGTTTCACTATCCAGCCTGACAGACACGGCTCCATTTTCGGCTTCGTAAATGACGATATCGCTCATGCGTTTTCTCCCTTCCGGCGCGTCTTTCTGGTTTTTTCGCTGGACGCTGACGGGAGCAGGGAAGTGATTTTCTGATAGCGCTCGAACAAAAACGCCACGCGTTCGGCTTCGGATTTAAAGCCGGTTTTGCCGTAGGCGGCATCCACGGCTTTATCCAGCGCCTGATGCGCCTTGAGCAGCGCGGGCGGCATGGTGAGCGGGTCGTAGAGATCGGCCAGGGAGGCGTCCGGGAATTGGGCGCGGGCATCGAGAACGGCCTGGGCTGCGGTTTCGATGCGCCCCCTCTCCCCAACCCCTCCCCCGCCTACGGGGGAGGGGCTTTTACTCCCCTCGCCCGCTGGCGGGAGAGGGGCAGGGGGAGAGGGAAGATCCGGCCAGGGGAAGGTGTTGTAAACCATCGAGCCGGAGTATCGAAAATCGCTCTTGAGATGCCCGCCAACGGTTCCCAGCCAGGCCATATGCATGGCTGATTGCAACACGCCAAACAGATACAGGCTGGGCTCGGCTATCAGATAATTGGTGTTGCTCGAAATCACGTCCGGGGTCATGAAGCCGATGGGCACATAGCGGCGACGCTCGGATGAGACTTCCGGGATCAGAATATAGGGTTTGTCCGGCTGCGAGACGTAGAAAAATCGGGTGGGCATTTCCGCTGCGCGGCGTGTCGGTTCCGCGCTGCTGGCGGAGCGGAACGCCCGCACCGCCTCTACTCGGGCCAGCACCTTGGGCAATTTGCGCAGTGTTTCGGGTGGAATGCCATCAAGCCAGAGGCACCAGCGAGGGATGTTATTGATGAACTCCTCGGAGCCGACAAAGCGCCTCACCCAGGGCGCGGCAGCCGGTTCGTCGGCAAGCAGTGCGTCCCGCTCCGCGTCGGAAAGCAGCAAATTACCACCATCGCTCGGTTTGTTGCCGCACCGCATGTCCGGCACAGCGCCAAGGGGTTGCTGTCGCTTCCCTGCAATGATATCCGGCCCGCTGACGAGATAGGGGCTGATATTGGGAACCTTGACGGCGTGAGGTTCGCCGCGCAAGGCTTCATATTCGAACAACCATTTCTCGCCGGTATCGTGCAGCGCGAAACCGATGATGACGCAGTGCACCGCAGCCTTGCCGCGTGCCTCGTTATTCCATTGGAAGGTGCGATGCGCGAAATGGATTTTGACACCACGTCGATAGAGATCGGGCCAGAGAATGCCAACCTGTTCGCCCTGGGTAATGCTGTTGGTGGAAACCAGAGCGGCCCGGATTGACCGATTCGCGACCATGTAATCGGCTGCCTTGCGATACCATGCGGCGACAAAATCGAGGTCGGAGGCTGCCTTCAAGCCAGCAAAAACAGCCACCAGTTCCATCTTCTGCTGTTTGTCCTGATAGTGTTTCCCAACAAACGGCGGATTCCCCATCATAAAACTGCATTTCTCTGCAACGACCACCTCGTTCCAGTCCAGCAGCAAGGCATTGCCGCACACGATATTGGCGCTGGCTTTGAGAGGAATACGAGCGAAGTACATGCCGAATTCTTCCGACACCAGCAGGTTCATCTGGTGATCCATCAGCCACATTGCGACCTGGGCGATCTGGGCGGGAAATTCTTCGATTTCGATGCCGTAGAACTGGTCCACGTCCAGGTTGATGAGGCTGTGCACGTCCAGCGTAAGCTGTTCGCTGGAACGCGAGGCGCGCAGGACTTCGAGCTCCAGCAGGCGCAGTTCGCGGTAGGCGATGACGAGGAAGTTGCCGCAGCCGCAGGCGGGGTCGAAAAAATTCAGGCTGCGCAGTTTTTTGTGGAATTCGAACAGCCGGTTTTTGTTGCTTTTGACTTTGTTGAATTCGGCCCACAGGGCATCGAGAAACAAGGGCTTGATGAGTTTGAGGATGTTCTTTTCGCTGGTGTAATGCGCACCAAGGTTGCGGCGTGCCTGTTTGTCCATGATGGACTGAAACAGGCTGCCAAAAATGGCGGGGGAGATACGGCTCCAGTCCAGCGCGCAGCAGTCGAGCAGAGATTGGCGCATGGCTCCGTCGAAGCCGGCCATGGGCAGCGCTTCTTCAAACAGCTTGCCGTTAACGTAGGGAAAGGCGGCGAGCTGTTGGTCAAGATTTTTCAGACGTTTTTGTTCCGGGGTGTTGAGAACCTGAAACAGGGCGCTGATGTGGTAAGCAAGGTCGGTACCGTCGCCGCAGGTGCGCTGTTCGATGTAGTCCTGAAACTGCTGGCGCTCGAAGATGCCGGTATCTTCGGCAAACAGGCAGAACAGCAGGCGCACCAGATATAGCTCCAGCGGGTGGCCTTCAAAGCCGGTTTCCCGCATCTGGTCGTGCAGCCTGCCCATGCGTTCGGCAGCCTTGATGTTGACCGGGTCCTGCTCTTGTATCTTGTGGGTTTGATACCCGGCGATAAAACCGAACAGCGACACGTTTTTGTGCAGGTCATGCAGCTCGAATTCGTGCTGTTCGTTGGTTTCCAGATCGTAGAGGCGAAAGCGGGCGAAGTCGGAGACCAAGACGTATTTGGGCAAGTCACGTTCCGAAATTCCGGGGAAGTAGTCCAGCGCCTGGGTATAGGCTTTGTCGAGGTTTTTGCCGCGCGATTTGTGTTCGACCAGCAATACGCCCTTCCAGAACAGGTCGATGAACCCCTGCTTGTCGCCCAGCTTTTTTACCGGCTCTTCAAATGAGGCGATACGCTTGCGGCTGATGCCGAAGATGTTGAAAAATCCGTCCCAGAAGGATTTGGCTTCGGCATCTTCGGAGGATTCGTTTTGCCATTCCCGGGAAAAACCCAGTGCGCGGCTTTTGATTTCGTTCCAGCTTAGGGGCATTTAGTTCTCGCGTTCAATCTGGAACTGGCTGGAGCGCTCGGCCATAAAATCATCGGTGGCGCATTTTGCGCTTAGAAAAAAACTGTTCCAGTCTAATCCCACGGGCACGATAATCCGCTCCTCACCTACCACGCGCACATCTACTTTTTTGACCGAATCCGGGAAACGCACGTCATCAGGCAAGCAGACAGCCTGACTGTGTTTGTGCTTAAAAACGGTGCTGATTGTCACAAGTCCTCCCCAATGTGGCAACGATCACGGACGACGCGGAAACTTGCCGAAATCCGGCGCGCGTTTTTCCAGCCAGGCATTGCGTCCTTCCTGGCCTTCTGGAGTCATGTAGTAGAGCGCGGTGGCGTTGCCCGCCAGTTCCTGTATCCCCGCCAGGCCGTCGGTGTCGGCGTTGAAGGCGGCCTTGAGCACGCGCAGCGCGGTGGGCGAGTGCTGCAGCATTTCGTGGCACCACTGCAGCGTTTCCTGTTCCAGTTGCGCCAGCGGCACCACGGTATTGACCAGCCCCATGCTCAGCGCTTCCTGCGCGTCGTACTGGCGGCACAGGAACCAGATTTCCTTGGCTTTTTTCAGACCGACGGCGCGCGCCAGCAGCCCGGCGCCGAGGCCCGCGTCGAAGCTGCCGACGCGCGGCCCGGTCTGGCCGAAGCGGGCGTTGTCCGCGGCGATGGTCAGGTCGCACACCAGGTGCAGCACGTGCCCGCCGCCGATGGCGTAGCCCGCCACCATCGCCACCACCGGCTTGGGCAGGCGGCGGATCTGCATCTGCAGGTCGAGCACGTTGAGGTGCGGCGTACCCTGCGCGTCGTGGTAGCCGCCGTCGTCGCCGCGTACTTTCTGGTCGCCGCCGGAGCAGAACGCCTTGTCGCCCGCGCCGGTGAGGATGACGACGCCGATTTCCGGGTCGAGATGGGCCTGCTGGAAGGCCTGCATCAGTTCGTTCACGGTCTGCGGCCGGAAGGCGTTGCGCACCTCGGGGCGGTTGATCGTGATGCGGGCGATGCCCTCCGCCCGGTGATAGAGAATGTCCTGAAACGTACCGACTGCTTTCCAATCCATGGCCTTGCCCGACTCATCAAGATGGCGGAATTATGGCACAAAGCCCGGCATGGGCGCCCTGTGGTATTCTCGCGTTTTTTCCGGCTAAGGAACCTCTGATTAAGTCAAACGCGGATCGCGTTACATCGAAAACGGGCTTGAGCAAGGCGCGCGACGAAGGTCGTAGCCGAGCCTACGACGCCGAGGAGCGCAACGCGGCGCAAGCCCGTTTTCGATGTAACCCGGAGGGACGTGGTTTTGCGGGCGCCATGCGGCGTCGCGAGGCGCTGGTGCAGAATGACTGCACGGCGCGCCTCACTTCTTGCCTGGCACCCGCAAAACCACGTCGCGACCGCATTTGACTTAATCAGAGGTTCCTCAGTGTCCCTGCGTGCAAAACTCCTGTATCCACTGCTGCTGATCGGGCTGCTGATCGGGATTTACCTCTACGCCATCTGGGTTCCCAGGACGCTTGCCAACGACGAGGCCGCGCATTTCAGGGCTGTGGATCAGCATCTGGACAGTGTGGTGGAGGCCATGATTCCGCTCCTACTGGGAAGCCAGCTGGACATCGTGCACGAAAATCTCAACGCATTGAAGGCAAAGAATCCGGCGTGGGTCGACATCAGACTGGTCAATGCCGAAGGCAAGCAGCTCTACCCGCTGGCCTCCTCAGCAAAACAATCTGGCCAATTAACCTCACCGGGCGTACGCACGCTGGAAAAGAAAATTCGTTATCTCGACACCGACCTGGGCACCCTGGTGGCAAGAGTGGATCTGGCGCCATCGCTGGCAAACACACGCCAGGAGATCAGGGAATTGTCCCTGACTCTGCTCGGCGTGATGGCCGCTCTCATGGTAACGATCATCGCCACCACGGAAATCACAGTGGGAAGGCCGTTGCGCCAATTGGCCAAAGCATCCGTCCGGCTCGCCAGGATGGATTTCGACACGCCGTTGCCCAAGGCTGGGCCGGATGAAGTCGGCAAACTGGTTAGCAGTTTTGCATCCATGCGCAACGAACTGCAAAACTACAATTCGAGCCTGCTGCATGAAATTGCCGAACGCAAGGATGCCGAGGAAGCGCTCAGACAGTTGAATGAAACCCTGGAACAACGCGTCAGCGATGAAGTCGCGGCAAACCGCGAAAAGGATCACATGCTCATCCAGCAGTCGCGCCTGGCCGCCATGGGCGAGATGGTGCACAACATCGCACACCAGTGGCGGCAACCGCTCAATTCCCTGGGCCTGATCATCAGCAACATACAGGACGATTTCAAGTTCAAGGCCATCACGGAGGAAACCCTGGCGCGCGACGTTTCCGACGCCAGGCGCCTGATCGAAAAAATGTCCACCACGATCGACGATTTCCGCGACTTCTTCCGCCCCGACCGCGAGAAATCCAGTTTCGACGTAGCAGAGGCCGTCAGGGAAGCGGTTTTCATCGTCATGGCCGCGCTCAAGAACAACAGCATCGAAATCGCCGTGGATGTACCCCCTGATTTGACCGCAACCGGTTTCCCCAGCCAGTATGCACAGGCCGTGCTCAATCTGCTGGTTAACGCCAAGGAAGCGATCCTGGAGAGCGAGACCGCCAACGGACAAATCCGCGTCGCGCTCAGAAAAGAGGGAAAGGAAGCCGTTCTTACCGTGGATGACAACGGCGGCGGCATCGCGCAGGATATCTTGCCGCGGCTGTTCGACCCTTATTTCACCACCAAGGATCAAGGAAGCGGAATCGGGCTATACATGGTCAAAATGATAATTGAGCGTAACATGGAAGGTAAAATCGGCGCGGCCAACATTGAAAACGGCGCCCGGTTTACGTTGAGCATACCATTGGAAAAAGCCTCTTAAAATTAAGCCATTTTTATGAAACCCGACAACACCACAGCCCAGGTCGACTTCGACTTCCTGAAGACGCTGTCCATTCTATATGTCGAAGACGACGATGAAATTCGGGATCTTCTGACCCGTTTCCTGCGCCGCCGGGTCGGCGCGCTACATACTGCCATTAATGGCCAGGAAGGCATTCAGGCCTTTCGCGAACACCAGCCTGACGTGGTGGTGACCGACATCAAAATGCCGGTAATGGACGGCCTGGAAATGGCTTCGATCATCAAAGCGTCGGTCCATGAAGTCCCCATCATCGTGATCACGGCCTACAGCGAGCGCGACTACTTCATCCGGGCCATCGAAATCGGGGTGGACCAGTACGTCACCAAGCCGGTCAACACCGACACCCTGCTCCAGGCCATATTCAAGAGCGCCAAGAACCGCTTCCACAAACGGGAGATGGACAAGGCTGAAAAGCTCATCATCGACTCACTGGAACAGACCATAGGCGTGCTTTCGCGGGCCATCGAGCTGCGCGACCCCTACACCGACGGCCACCAGAAGCGGGTTTCCCTGCTGGCGACGGCCATCGCAGAGGATATGGGCATGCCCTCCGACACCATCACCGGCATCCGTCTCGGCAGCCTGGTTCACGACGTGGGCAAGATCCGCGTCCCCGCCGAGATCCTGAGCTGCCCGAGAAAGCTGTCCACCATCGAGATGGACATCATCAAGACCCACCTCCAGGCCGGCTACGACATCCTGGCCGGCGCATCCTTCCCCTGGCCCGTGGCACGCATGGTGGTGGAACACCACGAGCGCATGGACGGATCGGGTTACCCGAAGGGCCTCAAGGGCGAGGAGATATGCATGGAAGCGCGCATCATCGCAGTGGCCGATGTGGTCGAAGCGATGACCTCTTTCCGGCCGTACCGCCCATCGCTGGGGATTGAAGCCGCCATGGACGAAATCCAGAAAAATCGGAGCAAGCTTTACGACCAGGATGTGGTGGACAGCTGCATCCGCGTGCTGGAAAGAAGCAGCTTCAAATTCTGGGGCTGAAATAACGCTCGAATTCAAATGCCGAATCCGTTACCCCCGGTCTACACCTGGCCCTACATCCTGGGCATCGCCAGGGAGCACAAGAAAGAACTAATCGCCGCCCACGTCATCGCCGTTTTCGCGGCACTGGCGAGCGTCCCCATTCCGCTCCTCATGCCCTTGCTGGTGGACGAAGTGCTGCTGCACAAGCCCGGCGTCATGGTCGGCTGGATCGATAGCCGCTTTCCCACTCACTGGCACAGCCCGCTGCTGTATATCAGCGCCATCCTCGCCCTCACGATAGTGCTGCGCCTGTTCGCCGCGATGATGGGAGTGTGGCAGACGCGCAATTTCACCCTCATCGCCAAGGATGTCTCCTACCGCCTGCGCGAAGGCCTGCTGCAGCGCCTCAAGCGTATCGCCATGTCGGAATACGAAACCCTGGGCAGCGGCGCGGTGGCCTCCCATTTCGTCACCGACCTCAACGCCGTGGACGACTTCATCGGCGCCACCATCAGCAAGTTCCTCGTCGCCCTGCTCTCCATCATCGGCACCGCCGCCATCCTGCTGTGGATGCACTGGCAGCTGGCGCTGTTCATCCTGCTCATGAACCCGGTGGTGATCTACTTCACCACGGTGCTGGGCAAGAAAGTCAAAACCCTCAAGAAGAAGGAAAACAGCGCCTTCGAGCTGTTCCAGCAGGCGCTCACCGAAACCCTCGACGCCATCCAGCAGATCCGCGCCGCCAACCGCGAGGAGCATTACATCAGCCGCGTGCTGGAACGGGCGCGCGGCATCCGCACCCACGCCGCCGCGTTCTCGTGGAAAAGCGACGCCGCCAGCCGCCTGTCGTTCATGGTCTTCCTCATCGGCTTCGACGTGTTCCGCGCCATCAGCATGCTGATGGTGGTGTTCTCCAACCTCACGGTGGGCGAGATGATGGCGGTGTTCGGCTACCTGTGGTTCATGATGGCGCCGGTGCAGGAAATCCTCGGCATCCAGTACGCCTATTTCAGCGCCAAGGCCGCGCTGGGACGCCTCAACCGCCTCATGCAACTGGACGAGGAGCCGCACTACCCCGCCCTGCGCGACCCCTTCAGCGGCAAGCACACCGTCGGCGTGCGCATGGAAAACATCTCGTTCCGCTACGGCGACGGCCCGCTGGTGCTCAACGGCGTCGACCTCGACATCAAGGCCGGGGAAAAGATCGCCCTGGTGGGGGCGTCTGGCGGGGGAAAATCCACGCTGGTGCAGGTCATCCTCGGACTCTACCCCACCGAGTCCGGCACGCTTTATTTCGACAACGTCCCGGTCACGCAGATCGGCATGGAAGTGGTGCGCCAGCACGTGGCGACCGTCCTGCAGCACCCCGCCATTTTCAACGACACGGTGCGCGCCAACCTCACCATGGGCTGCGACTGCAACGACGCGGACCTGTGGCAGGCGCTGGAGGTGGCGCAACTCAAAGACCTGGTGGAACAGCTGCCCAAGGGACTTGACACCGTCGTCGGCCTGCAGGGCGTGCGCATCTCCGGCGGCCAGCGCCAGCGCCTCGCCATCGCGCGCATGATCCTGGCCAAGCCGCAGGTGGTGATACTCGACGAAGCCACTTCCGCCCTGGACGCGGAAACCGAGGCTCGGCTGCACGAAGCGCTAGGGGCGTTTCTCAAGGACCGCACCACGATCATCGTGGCGCACCGCCTCTCGGCGGTCAAACAGGCCGACCGGGTTTACGTGTTCGAGGACGGGCGCATCATCGAAGAAGGCGCCCACGAGGAATTGCTCAAGAGCAACGGGCTGTACAGCAGGTTGTACGGGCAGTTGCAGCACTGAGGCCGCACTGCCTTCATGTGGAGCTCACGCTCGGGTTCAGTGCGCCGGGCCAGCCATGCGGGAAAGAAAATCTTCCAGGTCCTGCGTTGCCAGATCTGCCGGCATGCCGGCATGAAGCGGCCAGGCAGCCTCATGTTCACAGAGTCCGGCTTGCACCTGTGGGGGCACCGCGTATGCAGTGGAATTCCCCAATACCGGGGCATCAGGGACCGTGTCGCCACGCTCCCATTGGCCAGTCGCCATTTCCATCGTGCTGATCATGGTGCACCTCCATTCGAATTGCACTGCCTATAACATCTTAACGTCACCAGGCGCAAAAGGTTGAGACTGCACATCCACCGTTTCACCTTATTTTTGTACGAGCACGATCCGTGCCTGATATGCTTTGGCAACGCCCAACACCCTGATTCCATAAGATAGATATGCCGAAACTCGCGAATTCCCTGCGTAACTGGCCATCGGCCGCCTTCACCCAGACGCTAAAAGACGAAATCGGCGCACTGGAATCGGGCACGTTGCCGCTGCAGAAGGGCGTTTCCCAGGGTGGATATGTGGACGACAGCAATCTCACTTGCACGGTGTTGCGCGTTACCGACGACGAACGCACCATCCACGCCCGGGTCGGCGTCTTTTTCACCGAGATCGTCGCCAGCTGCGGCTGCGGCGCGGAACCGATGCCGCAGAACGCCTATTGCGAAATGCTGGTCAGCATCGACAAGGCGAGCGCCGAGGCGCAGTTCGCTGTGCTGCCGGACTGAAAAACGGCGCGCATCCGAGGCGCGCGCGCCGCCTTACTCGTGGGTCTTCAGAATCGGGATGGTGGCCTTGCCGATGCGGCGACTCTTGTTGCCGCTGGGCATGCGGTTCAGCTCGCGCTCGATGATTTCCATGGTCAGGCGCCCGATGTACTCGCTGCTGGCATCGAGCGAATCGACCGCTTCGAGGTACGCACGGCCGATCAGGCGTCCCAGCGGCTGCGGGTTGTAGAGCAGCTTCTTGATCAGGAACGGATTGAGCGACAGCGGGTTGTAGTCCGGCTTCAGGTATCCCTGGCTGATCAGCAGGCGTTCCACCGGCGTGTTGGGCTGGATGCCGATGAAGAAGATGAACGGCAGCACGTTGTCGCGACCGAACAGTTCATACAGTTCCTTGATTTTTTCGATGGTCATGCGCAGGGTATGGACGGTTTCTCCCGGCGCGTTGAGCGGCATGTAGAGCTTGATTTTCTGGTCCGTGTAGGCGCTGGTCCTGAACATGCGGAATGCGTCCATCTGCTGCTCCAACGAATATCCCAGGGTCAGCGTGTCGATGATTTCCTGCGAACCGGTGAAGGACAGGTCGACGCTGCCGAGGCCGGTTGCCAGCATCTTCTGCGCCAGCTCCGGCGTCAGGTGGTTGAGGCGCAGATAGCCGGACCAGGTGATGTCCAGCTTGCGCGGCAGCAATTCGTCGAGGATCAGGCCGACGTGTTCGGTGCTCTTCTTGGTCGAGCAGAATTGCGCGTCGGTAAACCAGATCCGCTTGACGCCGTAGTTCCGGTTGAGCGCTTCGATTTCCTTGGCGATTTCGAGCGGATCGCGGTAGCGCTGATGCGCGCCCTCGATCTTGTTGTAGAGGCAGAAATGGCACTGAAATGGGCAGCCGCGCTTGGTGTGCACGCCGATGTCGTCGTTCAGGTAGCTGTGGAATTCGGGGAAAATCGACTCGACGTAAGGGAAGTCCACTGCCGTGAGCGTGTGCAGGTCGAAGGTTTCCTCGCGCGGGCGATGTTCGACATGTCCGGCACGATCCTTGTAATAAATCTCGCCGACAGGCTGACTAAAGCCGTCGACAATGGAAAGCATGGCGTCCTCGCCTTCGCCGATCACGATCACCGTGTCGGTGGGGCATTTCTCGGCAACGTATTTGCCGAAGATGGAGACCGCCGTGCCGCCTACCACGATGCGCGTCGCGGGCAGCAGCTTGCGCACCAGCTTCATGTAGCCGAAGTTGTTGAGCCTGCTGGTGGTGTAGTCGTAAATGATGGAAAACGCGCTTCTGGCCGCTTTCAGTTTGCGCTTCCAGTTGGGCGAATAGTCGAAATTCATCACCACGCCGAGCGCGTCGTCTTCCGGGTGCGGGCCGAAGGACTGCATGTTGCGCCAGGAAAAAGCCACGATATCCGGCCGGAGCGAGTCAAGATGCTCCCGGAGCACGCGCTTGCGGTCGGCGGGCGCAATCAGGGCCATATCCAGCAGGTGCTGCTGGATGTCGGGGCGCTGTTTGTGGATGTAATCGGCCACATAGATGACGCCGCCCGGATAAATCTTCCAGCACGGCAGGCGGATGTAAAGCACAGTCTGTTTTTCGGAGTTCATGGCAATTCCAGTTCGCTTATTGTTGTTATAAAAGCCCGGATACCACTGGAATAGAACCGGACCCCCGCATGCTTCACCTGCATGGTCTTGATTGTTCGTTCTACTACTGCCTTATGACAATTACTCGATTAAGTTGGTTGCTCATGAAAGCCCCCGCTTCATTAGCATCCACTAATATAATCATACGCCTCAAATCCAGGAAATGAACCGGGCATAAAAACAATTTGGGCCGGCACGAGGCCAGCCTATTTATCAGTGAAATCAATCGCTGCAGAGGTCTGGTCCCGCCTAGGCATCAAGCGCCTGGTAGCGGATTTCCACCACGTCCAGCTCTTCCACTCCGCCCGGTGTGCGCAGCGTCACCACGTCGCCTTCCCGCGCCTTGAGCAGCGCCATGGCGAGGGGCGAAATCCAGCTGATATGACCGCGGCCGAGATCGACCTCGTCCATGCCGACGATGCTGTAGGTATTCTCTTCGCCGCGCTGGTTGCTCACCGTCACCGTGGCGCCGAAGAACACCTGGTCACAATCCCCGCGCTGCGCCGGGTCGATGACTTCGGAATATTCCAGCCGCTTGGAGAGAAAACGAATGCGCCGGTCGATTTCGCGCAGGCGCTTCTTGCCGTAGATGTAATCGCCGTTTTCCGAGCGGTCGCCGTTGGAGGCGGCCCAGTGGATCACTTTCACCAGTTCCGGGCGCTCCCCTTTCCATAGCTGGTCGAACTCCTCCAGCAGGCGTCGATAGCCGCCCGGCGTGATGTAGTTTTTCGTCCCTTGGGGCAGCTTGGGCGCAGCGTCGAGGTCCTCGTCGTCATCATCGCTCTCCCTGGTAAAGGCTTTACTCATGCTCTGCTCCGTGGTCGCCGGTCAGCGGCACGAATGCCACCGGCAGCATATTCTGCGAGGACACTTCGCCCGCTGCGTTTTTTTCCACCAGCATCAAATCCTGCTGCCCATGCGGCTGCCCCACCGGGATCACCAGTCTGCCGCCGGGCTTGAGCTGCGCGATCAGGGACGGAGGAACATCGGGCGCGGCGGCGGTGACGATAATGCCGTCGAATGGCGCGTGTTCCGGCCAGCCGTGATAGCCGTCGCCGTGACGTATCGTCACGTTGGCGTATCCCAGCCGCGCCAGGCGTTCCTGCGCCGCTTTTGCCAGTTCGGCCACGATCTCGACGCTATAGACGTGCCGCACCAGCTGCGACAGCACCGCGCTCTGGTAGCCCGAGCCGCAGCCCACTTCGAGCACCACGTGATGCGCTTCGGTGCGCAGCATGTCGCTCATCAACGCGACGATGAAGGGCTGGGAAATGGTCTGGCCGTACCCGATGGGAAGCGGGCCGTTGTCGTAGGCATAGGGTACTTGCCATGCCGGCACGAAGGCGTGGCGCGGCACCTCCTTAAGCGCTTCCAGCACGCGGGGGTCGAGCCTCTCCTTGCCGATCCAGGAACGGCATTGCGCGCTTTCCCAATCGATATCCTTGAGCAATCGCTCGACCTGGCTTGAGTCGTCAGCCATCTTCCTGAATCTCGTCCATTTCGGCCAGAATCTCCGCCACCATCTCGCGCACAGCGGCATCCGGATCGTCCACGCAGGCACGCAGGTAGGGGGCGATTTCCTCGCCGCCGACCAGGGAAAGGTAATGACAGGCGTCGGCACGGACCAGCGGGTCGGCATGGCGGGTCAGTTCGCCCAGGCCAGGCACCATGGCCGAGGCGATGCCGCTCCCCTGCAGCTCTTCCAGCACCGCGCCGATGCCCAGGCGCACCGCCATGCTGGATTCCTCGTCCGCCAGCAGGTCGACCAGCGAGAGCAGGCGCTGCGGGTCCTGGCGCGCCATTTCTTCCACCTTGGCGCGGCGTCCGTTTTTGAGCAGATAGAGGAAATAAGCCGGCATACCCTGAGGTGAACCGGCGAGCTCGGCCCAGCGGCGCAACTCGGCTGGGGTCTGCGCGCCATCCAGATCGAATTCGCCGATCCTCACCCACGGCACCGAGCGCACGCCGAGTTGTTCCGCCCGTTCGGGGTGGACGGCGATGTTCACCACCTCGAGCGTGCCGAGCCCGCCATCCTTCACCAACGCGCTTAAGCCTTCCAGCACCGCCGGGCAATGCGGACAGCCGGGCGCGAGCAGCATCAGGGCATCGGGAATAATTCTATCCATCACAGCTCCAGTTGCAGCAGTTGGCGCAACAGCGGCAGCGTCACCGGGCGCTGCTGTTCCAGGGTATAGCGATCGAGCGCGTCCAGCACCGCCATCAGGGACGGCAGGTCGCGCCGCCAGTGGCGCAACAGGTAATCCAGTACTTCCTGCGGCAGCGAAAAACCCCGCTCCCGCGCGTGCGCCTGCAGGGCCACGGCCTTTTCCGCGTCGTTAAGGCCATGCACCTGGTAGACCAGCCCCCAGCCCAGCCGGGTCAACAGGTCGGGGCGCGCATCAAGCCCCGCCGGTGCCACCGGCCCGCTGACGAGGAGCGCGCCGCCAGTCTCTCTTAGACGGTTGTAGAGGTGAAAAAGTGCAATCTGTCCATCCTGGCCGAGACGCGCCACGTCGTCCACCGCCACCAGCCCGCCGCCCTCCCATTGTTCCGGGATTTCACCCGGCACATAGGCAGCTTGCTGCCCCTGCTGCAGCGCGGCGTGAATCCAGGCGCGCAACAGGTGCGATCTGCCGCTGCCGGGCTCGCCCCAGATATAGACGAAACGCTCTCCCACCCCGCCCTGCAGGATGGTTTGCAGCGTGTGCAGCAGTTCGGCGTTGCGCCCTGGGAGGAAATTATCCAGCGTTGGGGGCACGTCGGCGGCGATATCGAGCAGGAGCTGTTTCATCAGTTCTGTTTCATTAGGGGCGTTTTGCGGCTATTTCAAGTAAAATGGCAGCTTGAAAAAGCAGATACTTTATCTTCCAGAAAGCGAGATTATAACTTGAGCCAGCCTACTTCTCTCAGCTACCGCGACGCCGGGGTGGACATCGACGCCGGTGACGCCTTGGTGGAAAACATCAAGCCCTTCGCCAAACGTACCATGCGCCCCGAGGTTCTGGGCGGCCTGGGCGGTTTCGGCGCGATGTTCGAAATCGGTAAAAAATACCAGAACCCGGTGCTGGTTTCCGGCACCGACGGCGTGGGTACCAAGCTGAAGCTGGCTTTCATGACCGGCAAACACGACACCGTGGGCATCGACCTGGTAGCCATGAGCGTCAACGACATCCTGGTGCAGGGCGCCGAACCGCTGTTCTTCCTCGACTATTTCGCCTGCGGCAAGCTCGACGTGGCGACCGCCACCGACGTCATCAAAGGTATCGCGGCGGGCTGCGAACAGGCCGGCTGCGCGCTGATCGGCGGCGAAACAGCGGAAATGCCCGGCATGTACCCGGCGGGCGAATACGACCTGGCCGGCTTCGCCGTGGGCGCGGTGGAGAAGGACAAGATCATTACCGGCAAAACCATCGTAGCCGGCGACGTGGTGCTGGGACTGGCTTCCAGCGGAGCCCACTCCAACGGCTACTCCCTGGTGCGCAAGATCATCGAGCGTAGCGGCATCGACCTCGACAGCGATTTCCACGGCCGCCCCTTGCGCGACGTGGTGCTGGCGCCGACGCGCATTTACGTCAAGCCGCTGCTCAAGCTGATGGGCGAGCTGCCGGTCAAGGGCATGGCCCACATCACCGGCGGCGGCCTGCTGGAAAACATCCCGCGCGTGCTGCAGCCGCACCTCACCGCGGTGCTGGACAAGGCCAGCTGGCCCATGCCGCCGCTGTTTTCGTGGATGCAGCAGGAAGGCAACGTCGCGGAGAAGGAAATGCACCGCACCTTCAACTGCGGCATCGGCATGGTAGTCATCGTCGCCGCCGAGCACGCGGACGCGGCCATAGCCTCGCTCAGCGCCAGCGGCGAGCAGGTCTGGCGCATCGGGCGCATCGAAACCAAGGCGGACGGGCAGCCCCAGACGGTCGTGCAGTGAAGCGTATCGTCATCTTAATTTCAGGTCGCGGCAGCAACATGCAGGCGATCCTGGAAGCCAAGCTGCCGGTCGAGATCGCGGCAGTCATCAGCAACAAGGCCGATGCCAAGGGACTCGAAACTGCTGCCAGCCACGGTGTCAACACCGCCGTGGTATACCACAAGCAATACTCCAGCCGCGCCGACTTCGACACCGCGTTGGCGGCGAAGATCGACGAATTTTCTCCCGATCTGGTCGTGCTGGCCGGCTTCATGCGCATCCTCACGCCGGAATTCGTTACCCGCTACCAGGGCCGCCTGATCAATATTCATCCCGCCCTGCTGCCGGCTTTTCCCGGTCTCAACACGCACGAAAAAGCCCTGCAGGAAGGCGTCAAGATTCACGGCTGCACGGTCCACTTCGTCACCCCCACCGTGGACCACGGACCGATCATCGTTCAGGCCGCCGTTCCGGTACTGGACGACGACACGCCGGACACGCTCGCGGCACGGGTGCTGGAGCAGGAACACCTGGTTTACCCCCAGACCATCCGCTGGTTCGCCGAAGACCGCATTTCGCTGGATCAGGGCAAAGTCACCGTGCGCACGAGCAGAGCGAACACAGCCGCCCTGCGCTCGCCCTGGGACGCGTGATGCGCCTGCTCCTCCTGCTCTCGGTATTTTTGACCAGCGTCGCGCTGGCCGCGCCACCACAACAGGTTACGGCCAAGTACCGCGTCATCAAGAGCGGCCAACTGGTAGGCGAGGTAAACGAGCGCTTCGAACGCAATGGCCAGCAGTACCGCATTGAAAGCACCACCAGCGCAACGGGCATCTTCGCCCTGTTTGCCAGGGGAGCCATCCGCCTCCAGAGTAGCGGCGAAATCACCAAAGACGGCCTGCGCCCCCTGCATTTCGAGCACCATCGCGGCGCCGATCCGGCCAAGCTGATCGTCGCCGACTTCGACTGGGGAAAACTCGTCGTCAGCCACAAATACGACGGCAAGGTCGAAACCGCCCCTTTGCTTCCGGGCACCCAGGACCGCCTCAGCCAGCTCTACCAGTTCATGTTCCAGGCGCCAGGAAAGCGCGATGTGGACTTCAATATCAGCACCGGCCGCAAGCTCACGCCCTACCATTACCGCTTCGTCAAGGAAGAAACCACTGCCGTGTCCGCCGGCACTTTTCAGACAATACACCTGAGCAAGGAACGCACTGCCGACGAGGATGGCATCGAACTGTGGCTGGCAAAATCGAGCCACTATTTCCCGGTGCGCATCGTATTCGACGAAAAGAACGGCAGCAGGCTGGAACAGCAACTGGAAAGCCTGTCGTTTAAGATGGACTAGCGGCGGTGGCCATCCCACGCATAACAGTCAAACGCTTTTCGTGGGCGCTTGGACTGTCGCTGCTGGCCCACCTCATCGTCACCTTCGGCCCGGCCGTCCACGTCCCTGACTATCGCCCCGACTCGGTCGTGCTTGAGGCCAGCATCACGAGCGGACCGCCCGCGCCGCTACCAGTCCCCAGCCACGCAAGCAAGGCGCACAAACCCTCCCGCAAGCACACATCGCCGCCACCTTCCGTGCCTCCGCCACCGGCCGCGCCGCCAGCGCCAGCGCCAGCGCCAGCGCCCGAGCCTGCGCCTGTAACCGCCCCCGCCAAGGCAGAAAACACGGCACCGCCGGCAGCGGAACCCGCTGCAACCGAAACGCCGGCGGATAACGCCATCCCCCTGCCCGTGCAAGCGACAATCCGCTATGCGCTCATAAAGGGCCGGGAAGGCTTCGTGGTGGGCAAAGTGCAACAGACCTGGAAACGCGACGGTACCCATTACGCGATCGACCAGGTCGCCGAGGCCAGCGGAATCGTGTCGATTTTCGTCAGCGGCCGGCATGTGCAGATCAGCCAGGGAGAGATCACGCCGCAAGGGTTGAAACCTACGTCCTACTGGGTGCAGCGCGGCCAGGCTGCGGACAAGACCGACAGCGCCCGCTTCGACTGGGAGAGTTCGCAGCTGAGTTTCGGGACGGGCGATGACACGCGCACCGTGAAGCTTCCGGACGGCACGCAGGACTTGCTCAGCTTTCTGTACCAGCTCGCCTACAACCCGCCGCAGCAGGGTGTCAGTACCCGCCTCCACATTACTACCGGGCGCAAGCTGGACAACTACGGCTATCAATCGCTCGGCGAGGAAACCCTGGATACCGGCCTGGGTCCGATCAAGACGTTACATATCGGCCAGGCCCGCCAGCAGGGGAAAGAAAACACGGAAATCTGGCTGGCAACAGAGTATCATTACCTCCCCGTCAAGATCCGTTACACCGACAAACAAGGCGGTGTGATGGAACAAACCGTCACCGCCATCAAAGTTCAATAATCATGTCCACTCCCGCTCCCAGAACCGCCGCGTCCATCCCGGTTTCCCGCTTCGGCCACCTCGTCCACGCCATGAAAAACGTCATGACGCTGCGCGAGCCCGCCGACGCCAATCTGCATTACTACTTCCGCGTCAACCGCGAACTGGGCGGCCAGGATCGCGCCTTCATCGCCGACAACATCTACGCCGCCCTGCGCCGCAAGCGCCTGCTCGAACACCTGATCGGCCCCGACGCCACCCCGCGCCAACTGGCGCTGGCCACGCTGATGAAACTGCAGGGCATCAACGCACGCGAACTGGAACCGCTGCTGCAGGAAGGCGAAGCCGAGTGGCTGAAACAGCTCAAGGCCATTCCCACCAGCGACCTGCCGCTCGCCGTGCAGGCCGATTTCCCGGACTGGCTGATGGAGAAAATGCGCGCCTTCATGTCCGACGCGGACATCCTGACCCTGGCGCGCGGCATGCAGCAGCCCGCCCCGCTGGACTTGCGCGTCAATTCCATGCTGGACAAGCGCGACGACGTGCTACATACCCTGGTCAAGAATGACGGCATCGCCGCCGAACCCACGCCCTACTCCCCGCTTGGCCTGCGCCTCAAGGAAAAGCCCGCGCTCAACAAGAACCCGCTGTTCATCAAGGGCAAGATCGAGGTACAGGACGAAGGCAGCCAGCTGATCGGCTACCTGCTTGCGCCGCAGCGTCGCGAAATGGTAGTGGATTTTTGCGCCGGCGCCGGCGGCAAGACGCTGCTGCTGGGCATGCTGATGCAGAACCAGGGTCGCGTTTACGCCTTCGACGTGTCGGAAAAACGCCTCAACAACCTCAAACCGCGCCTGAAACGCTCGGGCCTGTCCAACCTGCACCCGCAGCTCATCGCCAACGAAAACGACCTCAAGATCAAGCGCCTGGCCGGGAAAATCGACCGCGTACTGGTGGATGCGCCGTGCAGCGGACTCGGCACCTTGCGCCGCAACCCCGACCTGAAGTGGCGCCAGACCCCGGAAGGCATCGCCGAACTGACACAAAAGCAGGCCGCCATCCTGCTGGCGGCATCGCGCCTGCTGAAAAGCGGCGGACGCCTGGTTTATGCCACCTGCAGCTTCCTGCCGGAGGAAAATCAGCAGATCGTCGAAGCCTTTCTTGCTCAGCATCCGGAATACAAACTGCTCGATGCCGGTGACATTCTGGCTGCGCATAACATCCCGCTCAACACCGGGAAATACCTGCAGCTTCTGCCCCATCTCAACGCTACCGACGGTTTCTTTGCTGCAGTGATGGAAAAATCATGAACCTGGCATATACTTCCCGCTGGTAAGCGATGAATCACTAATCGTTCCGGACAATATCAGACGGGGGTAAAACGAGATGAGCCAGGCCGCACCAACCATTAGCATCAAAAGCCGCTTACTTCTGGTGATCGTGCTGGCGCTGGCGGGCATGCTGACTGTTTCCATCTTCGCGCTCATTTCGGAGAAATCCACCCTGCTCGAGGACCGCAAGGTCAAAACCCGACACCTGGTCGAAGTCGCTCATGGCGTGTTGGCACACTACTACGAGCAGCAGAAAAGCGGATTGCTCAGCGAAGAGGCCGCCAAAAAGGCCGCGGTCGCGGAACTCAAAGGCATGCGCTACGAAGGCAAGGAATACTTCTGGCTCAACGACTTTACCGCGCCAGTGCCAAAAATGATCATGCACCCGACGGTCCCTGCGCTTGATGGCAAGGTACTGGACGCGAAAAAATTCGACTGCGCCACCAGCCTGCAAGCCGGCCTCGACGGTCCGATAGAGAAAACCGATGGCAAGAAAAACCTCTTCGTGGCTTTCAACGAAGTCGCAAACCGGGCCGGGCAAGGCTTCGTCACCTACAACTGGCCCAAGCCCAAGGCGGGCGGCGGCACCACGACGGAGCTTTACACCAAGCTGTCAAGAAATTCGAGGGCTGGAACTGGCTGGTGGGCTCCGGCATTTACATCGACGACTTGGAAAGCATTTTCTGGCAGCGCGCGGTCTGGCTGATTTCCATCGTGCTGCTGGTCACCGTCCTGATCAGCGCTTCGATGCTGGTAATTATCAGGAGCATCACCCGCCCGCTAGGGGAACTACGCGATGCGATGAAAGCGATACAGACCACGCAAGACCTTTCCCGCCGCGTCACTATCCGTACCAACAATGAAATCGGCGAGATCGGACACTCATTCAACGAAATGGTCAACAGCTTCCAGGCCATCATTCACCAGGTGGTGGCCGGGGTGCGTGACGTCATGAGCAGCGCGGCCCATCTGTCCGAATCCTCACAGCACGTTGCCGCCAGTTCCAGCCAGCAGAACGATGCTGCGGCCTCGATGGCGGCCGCAGTGGAGGAAATGTCGGTGAGCATCGATCACGTTGCAAACAACTCCAGCGACACGTACAACATCGCCCAGCAGGCCGGCACGCTATCCGCCAAAGGTGGTGAAATCGTGCAGGACGCCGCTACCGAGATGACCAAAATCGCCGTTTCGGTGCAACACTCCACCCAGATGATTCAAACACTGGGCGAGCATTCCAACCAGATATCAGCCATCGTTAACGTGATCAAGGAAATCGCCGACCAGACCAACCTCCTCGCCCTCAATGCTGCAATCGAAGCGGCACGTGCCGGTGAACAGGGTCGTGGTTTCGCCGTGGTAGCAGACGAAGTAAGAAAACTGGCCGAGCGTACCAGCAAATCAACCGAGGAAATCAGCACCATGATCGGCAGTATCCAGAGCGGCACTGCTGGCGCGGTTAGCAGCATGGAAGAAGGCACCGCCCGCGTCAAAGAAGGTGTGGACAAGGCACGTCAGGCCGGCGAATCGATGCAGAAAATCCGCTCCGGTGCCGATCAGGTCATCGCCTCGGTGAGCGAAATCATGGAAGCGCTGCGCGAACAGAGCACGGCAAGCGGGCAGGTCGCTGGCAGCGTTGAGCAGATCGCACGCATGACTGAACAAAACAGCGCTGAAGTCCAGGAAATCGCCCGTACCGCTGAGCATCTGGAGCAACTCGCCGCCTCACTGCAAAGTTCGGTCAGTCAGTTCAGGATTTAATTTCCGGAACTGCGCACGAAGAGGCGCCGGATACTAACGAACTCCATGCATTCTCCCCATAAAAAAAGCCCCACGAAATATCGTGGGGCTTTTTTCTGACACGCGCCTGAAATTACTCGGCGGTGGTATGAGGCGCCGCAGGTGCAGGCGCTTCCAGCAGGGCTTTCATCGACAGGCGCAGACGGCCTTTTTCGTCGGCTTCCAGCACCTTCACCTTGACCGCCTGACCTTCCTTGAGGTGGTCGGCCACGGCATTGACGCGCTCGTGGGCGATCTGTGAAATGTGCAGCAGGCCATCCTTGCCAGGCAACACGCTGACGATGGCGCCAAAATCCAGCAGCTTGAGCACCGTGCCGTCGTAGGTCTTGCCCACTTCGACTTCGGCGGTGATGTCGGCGATACGCTTCTTGGCCAGGTCACCGGCCTCGGAACTCATGCACGCGATCGTCACGGTACCGTCTTCGGCGATATCGATACTAGTGCCGGTTTCTTCGGTCAGTGCGCGGATCACTGCGCCACCCTTGCCGATCACGTCGCGGATTTTTTCCGGATTGATCTTCATGGTGATCATGCGCGGCGCGAAGCTGGACAACTCTTCGCGCGGCTTGCCCACGGCTTCCTTCATGATGCCGAGGATATGCAGACGGCCTTCCTTGGCTTGCGTCAGCGCGGCCTTCATGATGTCCTTGGTGATGCCGTTGATCTTGATGTCCATCTGCAGCGCGGTCACACCGTTTTCGGTACCCGCCACCTTGAAGTCCATGTCGCCGAGGTGATCTTCGTCGCCCAGGATGTCGGTCAGCACCGCAAAGCGGTTGCCTTCCTTGATCAGGCCCATGGCGATACCGGCCACGTGATCCTTGAGCGGCACGCCGGCGTCCATCAGGGAGAGACAGCCGCCGCACACTGAGGCCATCGAGCTTGAGCCGTTGGATTCGGTGATCTCGGAAACCACGCGCATGGAGTAGGCGAAGTCCGCCGCATCCGGCAGCACTGCCACCAGGGCGCGCTTGGCGAGACGGCCGTGGCCGATTTCGCGGCGCTTGGGCGTACCGACGCGGCCGGTTTCTCCGGTGGAGTACGGGGGGAAGTTGTAGTGCAGCATGAAGCGGTCGGAATACTCGCCTTGCAGCGCGTCGATTTTCTGTTCGTCGCGTGCGGTGCCGAGCGTCGAAACCACCAGTGCCTGGGTTTCGCCACGGGTAAACAGCGCCGAGCCATGGGTGCGCGGCAGCACGCCGGTACGGATGGTGATCGGACGCACGGTACGGGTGTCGCGACCGTCGATACGCGGTTCGCCGTCGAGGATCTGGCCGCGCACGACCTTGGCTTCGAGGTCCTGGAACAGGTTCTTGATGTGGTTGATGCGCGTCGCATCGGCATCGTCGCCGGCAACGGCTGCAACCACGCGACTGCGGATTTCGTCTACTTGGGCATAACGCGCCTGCTTTTGCTTGATCTGGTAGGCCTTGCGCACATCGGCTTCGGCCAGTGCGGCAATCTTCGCCACCAGCGCAGCGTCCTTCTCGGGAGCAGTCCATTCCCATGCTTCCGGTGCCACTTCTTCAGCCAGTTCGTTGATGGCGTTGATGGCGGCGAGCATCTGGTCGTGACCGAACACCACGGCACCCAGCATCACTTCCTCGGACAGCTGGTTCGCTTCGGACTCGACCATCAGCACGGCGGTGTCGGTACCGGCGACCACCAGGTCCAGTTGCGTGGATTTCAGTTCGGTCGCGGTCGGGTTGAGCACGTAGTTGCCGTCGATATAACCGACGCGCGCCGCACCGATGGGGCCATCGAAGGGAATGCCGGAAATCGCCAGGGCGGCGGAAGCGCCCAGCATGGCCGGGATATCGGCGTCGATTTCGGAATTGGAGGACATCACCGTGGCGACGATCTGCACCTCATTGTAAAAGCCTTCCGGGAACAGCGGACGCAGCGGACGGTCAATCAGGCGCGACGTCAGGATTTCTTTCTCGGAAGGACGGCCTTCGCGCTTGAAGAAACCGCCAGGGATCTTGCCCGCGGCATAGGTACGTTCCTGATAATCCACCGTCAGCGGGAAGAAATCCTGCCCGGGCTTGACGTCCTTGTTGCCCACCACGGTGACCAGCACGGTCGTGCCGTCCATGTCCACCATCACGGCGCCATGTGCCTGGCGTGCGATTTCGCCAGTTTCCAGCGTTACTTCATGACGCCCGTACGAAAAGCTTTTTTTGATGTGCTTCAATGCCAGATCCTTTTTCTTGTTACTCACGCTTGCTGCCGATTAATTACCTGTGCAGACTGAATTACTTACGCAGGCCCAGGCGCTCGATCAGGGTACGGTAGCGATCGCCGCTCTTGCCCTTGAGGTAGTCCAGCAGCTTGCGGCGCTTGCTCACCAGCTTGAGCAGGCCACGGCGGGAGTGGTGGTCTTTGGCGTGTTCCTTGAAGTGACCGGTCAGGTCGTTGATGCGTGCGGTCATCAGGGCAACTTGCACTTCCGGGGATCCGGTGTCGGCCGCTGCGGTTTGATAATCTTGCACGATCTGTGCTTTCTGTGGGGTGGTTACAGCCATTACTTCTCTCCAAAAACTGAAATCGTGCATTTTACCCGTGAACCGGTGAAATTCACAAGCGAATTAAGGGGCTAATGTCGACTGTCGCTGTCTCACCCGCTCAAAGAAGCAGACGGCGGCAGCGGCGGCAGCATTGAGCGACTCCACCTCCCCCGGCATGGGGATGCGCACACGCCTGGTCGCGGCCTGCTGCAGGGTTTGCGACACGCCGGCCCCCTCGTTGCCGATGACGAAAGCGACCGTACCGGAAAGATCCAGGTCGAAAAGGCTTATTTCTCCCTGCAGACTGGTAACCACCACTTCCCCGGCAAACGCTTGCGCTGCCGCGACGAGGTCCACGTCCTCCCGGATCGCCAGGGCAAAATGCGCACCCATTCCGCCGCGCAGCACCTTGGGCGACCAGGCATCGGCACAGCCGGGCGACAGATAGGCCGCATCCACGCCGGCTGCGGCTGCGGAACGCAGGATCGACCCCAGGTTACCCGGATCCTGCAATGCTTCGAGCAGCACGACGCACTGCAGCGCCTGCGGTAGCGGCAGTTCGGGCAGCGCGACCTGCGCCAACACGCCGCTCGGGGTATCCACCGGCGTCAATTCGCCAAACAAGGCATCGCTCAGGACAATCAAGGCCACGTCCGGCAAACGTTCCAGCAGCCCGCGGACTTCCGGCTTGTCTTGCGCGGCGTGCGCCACGACCAGCATCTCCGGAGGCCCGATGCGCTCTGTGTGGGCAACGATCAGGTGCACACCGTCAAGCAGCGCCTTGCCGGATTTCCGGCGTTCGCGGGCGGATTGGGCCAGCTTCTTGAGGGATTTGTACAGGCTGTTGTCGCGCGAGCTGATCAGCTTCACCGGCATTGCCCCAAGGAGCCCTCGGCACACACCCGGCCATCGACCCAGATCGCATGGTCCAGCACGGTTCCGGTCAGATTCACCGACTCCATATTGGCCGCACTCAGGTCGGCATTGCTCAGGTCGGCGTTGCGCATGCTGACATTGGTAAGATCGGCGGCACTGAGATTGGTCCCCACCAGTGAAGCATGGTCGAGTCGGGAGCCAGACAAAACGGCGTGCGATAGATCCGCATAATCCAGATTGCCGCCGGCCAGATCAACGCCGCGCAGTAGCGCCCCC
The DNA here is from genome assembly GCF_011764585.1 of Sulfurimicrobium lacus. GTDB lineage: Bacteria > Pseudomonadota > Gammaproteobacteria > Burkholderiales > Sulfuricellaceae > Sulfurimicrobium > Sulfurimicrobium lacus. The sequence continues at coordinate 1,113,770 of NZ_AP022853.1, read as the reverse complement.
TGTTTGTCGCAGCCGCTCCAGTTAACCCCGGACGCAGCCGCTTTGCTGCACAAGGGCTGGACTGGCATGACCCCCACCTTGACCGGATTGACCGGCTGGTAATAGATCACACCCAGCGCCACGAGCAGCACTGCAGCCCCAATACCCAGGTACACGCCAAGATAGCGCCGCAAAGCCGATTCCTGCGGCAATGCCGCGTGATGATGCGGCAAGGCCAGGACTTCGTCATCCGTATCGGCTTTGCGGCGCTCCTCGCCCCGCAAGCCATCATCCGGCACGCCCCGTCCGGCAGCTTCTTCTGCGTGGCGACGATCGTCATGCGTGCGCTGGTCAGCCCAGCGGCGCGCCGCCTTGAGGCGTTCCTCCAGCCATTGGCGATGCTCGGGATCGGTTTCGTCGCGCAACTCCAGCAATTCCCGCGGCAGCAGTTCAGCCACCGTCGCCAGCGGCTTCCATTCCAACTGGTCCAGGCTTACCTCGTCGGTGGGCAGAAATCTGCTCAACAAGGTATTATTGGCCACGACCTGCGTGGGAAACGGCCCGCTCACATTGTCTCCGCGCCGTACGTACCAAAGTTGGCGGTGGCTCGTCATGGTCATTTTCTTATAATCATCGTATTTACTATCGTCATGAATTGCGCAAGTCTAGCCTGAATCACCTGCGATGAAAATTGTCCTCGTCACCCCCAGCGCCGGCCGCTCCCGCACCGGCAACCGCAACACCGCCTGCCGCTGGGCGGGCTTCCTGCGCCGGCTCGGCCACCGGGTCGACATCCAGGTGGAATGGAATGGCGCAGCGGCCGATTTGATGCTCGCCCTGCATGCCCGGCGCAGTCACGACTCGATTCGGCGCTTCGCTGAAACCTATCCTGGCTGCCCTTTGATCCTGGCATTGACCGGCACCGACCTTTACCGCGACATCCGCCATGACGCAGCCGCTCGGCGCTCCATGCAACTGGCGACGCGCATGATTGTATTGCAGGAGAAGGGGCTGATGGAACTCGAACCCGCACTGCGGGAAAAGACCCGGGTAATCTATCAATCGGCACCCGCCACCCCGCCAGAGCCCAGGCTCAAGACTCGCTTTCAAGCCTGTGTGATCGGCCACCTGCGCGAAGAAAAGGACCCTTTCCGTTGCGCCCATGCCCTGCGTTACTTGCCCAGCGGTTCGAAAATCCGCGTAATCCATCTAGGCGGCGCACTGAGTCCGCTGATGGCCGAAGAAGCGCAGGCCCTGATGCAGAAAGACCAGCGTTATCGCTGGCTGGGCAACCAGCCGCACTGGCAGGCGACAAAAAAGCTGGCGAGCAGCCACGTCATGGTCATCAGTTCACTGATGGAAGGCGGCGCCAACGTGATTTGCGAAGCACTGGCGGCCGGCGTGCCGGTGATCGCGTCGGACATTGCCGGCAATATCGGCATGCTGGGCACCGATTATGTCGGCTATTACCCTTGCGGGGACGAGCAGGCACTGGAAAAACTGTTGTGGCGCGCCGAATCGGATGCCGTGTTCTACGCCCAACTCCAGGCGCAATGCGCTGCGCGTCGTCCGCTGTTCACACCGGAGCGGGAGCGTGCAGGATTGGCCAGTTTGCTGGCAGAACTTTAATTACTTCCGCGCCAGATGCGCCAAGCCGTCCGCGGCGCGCACGCAAAGTTTCTTGAATTCCAGATAGCTGCGCTCGTCCAGGGAACACTCGCCATGCTTGCGGTCGGCATAGAACAAACCCACCGGCTTTCCGTGCACGAACAGCGACATGGCGAAGAACTCCCCCTCTCCTATCACCTGACGTACGTCCGGCGGAATCAGCGGCGCCAGCGTCTTCGCATTGGCAGGGCCGAACCACACCCCCTGCATTTTTTCCAGCAGACGGGAAAACAGGTTGGGAATGCGCAAGCTCACATCCAGTTGCTGTAACGGCGACCCCGGCTGGGCGCCATGGACGTACTTGGCCTTGAGGTGCTCATGGTCGCGCGTGAGAAGCATGAACACGATGCGATTCAAACCAATCCCTTCATGCATTCCACGCAGAATCAGGCTCATCATCCCGTTGAGATCGAGCGAACCGTCGAGGTGGGCGTTGATTTCATCCATGATCGACTGCAACCCGGCGTGGTCCGGCATCAGGCAAACCGTATCATCGTGCACCGCTTCCTCCGAGCTTTCGGCAACGGGGGCGACCGGCTCTTCCTCCCATGCACCGGGGAGCATGGGCAACCAGGCTGCCGCCGGGGTCACACCGTACCATTCCCAGTGGCGCGCAGCGGCCACTGCGGTCTGGTGTACCCGCAGGACGGTCTCCTCCAACGGCAGGTTCAGGAGGTCCGCCATGGCTTCCAGCGTGGCGTCGATTTGCGTGCCATACCAGCCTCTTTCCGCCAGATGGGCAATGGAAACGGCCAGCAGCACGCCTTGAGCGCGCGACTGACCGGCATTGCGGCAATCTACCAGGTCGGCCAGCATGTCGGGAAAACGCCAGGCCGCGGCCAGTGCCGTGCGAAAATCCGCAACCGAAAAACCCATCACCTTTTCATGCGCCAGGCCGTAGTACACGCGTTCGCGCTGCACCGTGGCACGAATTTCCTGCGCCCGTTCCGGCGCATAGATCCACAGCATCATGTTGGTCATATCGTGCAGCAGGGCCGAAATATAGACCTCTTCCACCCGGATATCCTGGTGCTGGAGCGCCCATTGCCGCGCCTGATATGCGGCATGCAGGGCGCGGCTGAAAACCTGGAGCACGCTATGGAGGACCAGCTCCTGTTGCGCCAGCATATCCTCGAGCACGGCCAGGGTGGAAAAATGCTTGAACAGCGGCACGACCCCCAGCATCATGATGGCGTGCTCGACGCTGGTAATCTCGTTGCTCAGCCTGCCGCGCCGGGATGAATTGGCAAGACGCAGCAGTTTCAGCGTCATCAGGGGATCGCGCAGGATAATCACGGCGAGCTTGGACGCGGAGATGCGTTCCGCGCTGGGCCGCAGCTTCTCCAACTCCAGGGCGGTGCGGCGCAACACCGGCACATCCTGAGCTTCCAGGAAGGTGACCCACTCGTGGATGGTGTTGGGCAGGGTGTCTGTCATGACTGCTTGACGCTGGCCCGGTTCACAAGCGGTACAAATACAGTTTGGATTGGTGCAAGTCGTCCAACTGCACCACCGTGCAAGGCTCAACCCCGGGAACCGCAAACGTGTTGCTGATGAACAGCGTACCGGGCCGCATCTCGGCCTGAACCTTGCGCCATAGTGCAGCCATGGGTACCGGCGAAAGGTAGGCATAAACCACGTCGAACGCGCTCAGATCGACTTTCCACAAACTGTTCCAGCGAATGGTGTAGCGGGCACCGCCGAGCTGCGCGCGAATCCAGGCCAGCAGAAAAGGCAAAGGTGCGGTTTCGACGCCGACATACCTGCCTTCCGGACGCTGACGCGCAAGAAACGCCAGCATCCCGCCCAGACCAGAACCCAGATCGACCACGGCGGCATGTGCCGGCACGAGACCGGCCACCGCATGCCATGCTTTCCGGCTGGAAAGATAGAGCGGAACCTGGCTACGTGCGACACCGCCATACACCAGCAACAGCACGGCGAATGCCGCCAGGTACCAGGAGGAAGCGAGGCCGAGACCCTGCATCACCAGCAAGCCGGGAATGAAGAGCAGATTGATCGGCAGCCACCAACCCGGCAAGCGCCAGGCCAGCCCCAGGAATACGGCCACCGCGCCAGCGCCCAGGGCGTGCTGCCAAAACGACATAAGCACGCCGGACCAGCGCAGCAGCGGCATGGCCAGGAGCAGCCACAGTGCGGCGGCAGCCAACTGCAGCAGCAGCAATTTTACGCCCGGCGGTAACGTCCGGCATATGGACAAGGCGCTTGGCAAAGGCGCCAGCGGCTCAGTGTTTGGCCGGGACAGCACCTGCCACCTCTTTTTCCGGGCTTGCAAGAACAGGCGGAACCCCGGGCTTGGCAGGCGTATCGGCACTAGCGCCCTGCAATGCCCCGGCCACGTCCGCCTTGCTTTGTGCCGCGATATCAGCCTTGTTTGCCTCGGTGACGGCTTCCTCCGCCTCCTTGTTCATGATCAGGATGCTGATGCGCCGGTTGACCGGGCTGAATGGGTTTTGCGGGTCGAACGGCACGGCCGAAGCGAGTCCCACCACGCGCAGCATCTTTCCTTCGCCCATGCCGCCGGCGACCAGTTCGCGGCGCGAGGCGTTGGCGCGGTCGGCGGACAGTTCCCAGTTGCTGTAGCCTTTTTCGCCGCCCGAATATGGCGTGGCATCGGTATTCCCGGAAAGCGTCACGCGATTTTCCACTTCGTTCAGGACCTTGCCGATTTCGCGCAGAATCACCTGGGTGTAAGGCTTCAGGTGGGCGCTTCCGCTATCGAACATGGGCCGGTTCTGCTCGTCCAGGATCTGGATGCGCAATCCTTCCTTGGTGATGTCCAGCATCAACTGTTTCTTGAACTGTTTGAGCAGGGGATTGGCGTCAATGGTTTTTTCCAGCTTTTCCTTCAGGCTGGCAAGCTTGGCTGTTTCCTGGCGCTTCAGTTCGGCCTTGGCGGCTTCCAGATTGATGGTTTTTTTCTTGACGACTGGGTCGGGCGCACCTTTTTTTACCTGACCCTGCTTGCGGCTGATATCCGTTCCGCCGCCCTTGATCACGCTGGATGCGTCACCGCTGCCGGAGCCTCCCTGCATCGCCACCTTGAGCGGGGTGGCGAAATATTCGGCGATCCCCTGCAAATCGCCTTTGGCTGTCGAACCCAGCAGCCACATCAGCAGGAAGAAAGCCATCATCGCCGTCACGAAGTCGGCGTAGGCAATTTTCCATGCCCCGCCGTGGGCGCCATGGCCGCCCTTCTTGATGCGCTTGATGACTATGGGGCGTTGGGAGTCGTCGCTCATGTCGGCTATCGGCGCTTAACCGGGTTTGTTTTTGGTCTGTTTGACATGCTCTTCCAGCTCGAGGAATCCCGGTCGTTCGGTGGAATAAAGCACCTTGCGGCCGAACTCGACGGCCACCTGGGGGGCATAGCCGTTCAGGCTGGCAAGAAGTGTCACCTTGACGCAATCAAATACCTTGCTCGATTCGATCAGCTTGTTTTCCAGCAGGGTAGAAATCGGCGCGACGAAACCGTAGGAAAGCAGGATACCGAGGAAGGTCCCCACCAGCGCGTGGGCAATCAGCATGCCCAGTTCGGCCGGCGGAATGCCCACCGATTCCATGGTATGCACCACACCCATCACCGCGGCCACGATACCGAACGCCGGCATGCCGTCCGCCAGCTTGGCGAAGGCGGCCACCGGCACGTGGCCCTCGTTGTGATGGGTTTCGATTTCATTGTCCATCAGGTTTTCGATTTCCATGGCATTGAGGTTGCCACCCACCATCAGGCGCAGGTAATCGGTGATGAACTCTACGATGTGATGATCGGAGGAAACGCCGGGATACTTGCTGAACAGGGGGCTCTTGTCCGGCTCTTCCACGTCTGACTCGATGGACATCAGCCCTTCCTTGCGCACTTTGGCCAGGATTTCGAACAGCAGCGCCAGCAATTCCATGTACAGCGCCTTGTTGTACTTGGACCCCTTCACGATGCCGGGCAAAGCCTTGAATGTCGCCTTCATCACCTTGGGGCCACTGCCTACCAGGAACGCTCCGGCAGCCGCCCCCCCGATCATCAGCAACTCAATCGGTTGAAGCAAGGCGGCGAGATGTCCGCCAGCCATGACGAAACCGCCGAACACCGACCCCAAGACGACGAGGTAACCAACAATCACCAACATGCTAAACACTCCCTCCGCTGCCGGCCTGAGCATCAGGCCGATGGAATAATTTCGCCAACTTTAACAAGTTCTGCCGCCCGGCGCTATGCAAACATGGCGCCAGCCGTGGCTATAGCGATAGTTATCAGTCCCAGAGAGAGATTTATTCCAACCAGTTGGCGGATGTTTGCCAGGGATGCGCCGCCCGCTTTCCAGTTCTGGTTCAGGACCGCTCGCTGCAGGCGGGCAAAGGGAATAAAGAAGACATAGGCGAAAATCGCCATCATGATGGTGCCGGTGCCGAGCATGGCGTGGACGTGCAAGGGCACGCTGCTCATGCCGCCCAGGAACCCGATCATGAACAGTCCGGAAGCGAGGATCACGGCAATACTTGCCCATACCCAGGGGAAAAAGCGTTTGAACACGCCCACCCACAGCGGCAGGCGCAGCGGCGGTTCGAGCCGGTCGGCGGCTACCGGGCGCAGTACCTGGTGGGCAAAAAACATGCCGCCCACCCAGATTACGATTCCCAACACATGCAACATGATCATGAATTTCATTGAATATTCCTCAGGGTACGGGCGAGGAATTTTAGCAGGGCTGGGGAAATTGAGGAAAAATACACGCGAACCGGGGTGGGCGCCCCCCGGCGGGTAGTCAGACCATGGCTGAACGTCCCCGCGTCAGGGCGGCAGTAATTTCGGCGACATGCCGCCCCTGGAAGCGCGCCATTGCCAGTTCGTTTTCGCTCGGCAGACGGCTCCCGTCCGGGCCGGCAATCGTGCTTGCGCCATAGGGAGAACCGCCGCTGATTTCGCTGATGGTCATCTGGCGCTGCTCGCTGTAGGGCAGCCCGACGATGATCATGCCCTGGTGCAGCAGCGTGGTGTGAAAGCTGAGGATGGTGCTTTCCTGCCCGCCATGCTGGGTGGCGCTGCTGGCGAAGACGCTACCCACCTTGCCGATCAGGCTGCCGGCGAGCCACAGCTTGCCTGTCTGGTCGAGAAAATTGCGCATTTGCGCAGCCATGTTGCCGAAGCGTGTAGGCGTACCGAAAATGATCGCATCGGCCTCCGCCAACTGGGCGGGTGCAATGATCGGCACATCGGCGAAAGCGGCCTGTGCCGCTTTCGCGCCACTGGCTTCGAGCGCCTTGTCCGGCACGAGTTCGGGCACCCGCCACAGGCTTGCCTCGGCGCCTTCCACAGAAGCGACACCTTGCGCGACGGCTTGCGCCATGCGATGGATATGTCCGTACATGCTATAAAAAACGACCTGGATTTTCATGCTCGTCTCCTGAACATCGACCGCATTTCAGGGGTTGTATTCGAACGTGGTCTCCATCCGGCCGTGGTCCTTGACGCCACTGATTTCCACCACGATGCGATATGGCCCCATACCGGGCAGCATGGTAAAGAAATTGCCGTAATAGTTGGCACTGTTCTTGGCGTGCAACGGCTCCATCGTTCTGCGTTCACTGGACAAGCCGATTTGCGCCACCGAAGTCTTGACTTGCGCGCCGTCCACCGGCTTGCCGCTGGACGCGTCGAAAAGCACCACCACCAAGTGGTAGCGATCGCTGGCGGCGGCCGATTTTCCTTGCGGAGTTTTTGCCGCGCCCTGCACCATTTCGGCCGGCTGTACCCCGAGATGGATATTGATGCCGTCCACAACCCTGTTCCAGTCACCTCCCTGCGCCGCTGCCAGGTGCGCGTAACAGGCCAGGAACAACGTCAGCAATCCCAATTGCAGCATACGCATTTGAATGTGTTTCATGGCATCTCTCCCTCGCTCAAACCGGATTCATGAAAACCAGCGCAGGAACGCTGCTGCCGTCAGTGCGGTGGCGCTCAACCCCGACATCGTCAGCCAGACACGATGGCGCCGCGTGTCCGGCCAGGCGGCGGCACGCCAAAGGTAGAATGCCGCCAGAAAAAATCCGCCGGTGGCGCAGATCGCCTTGAGGATCAGGGCCACGACGGCAACGCCGGATATATCCGGAAAGCTTCCGTAATAATGGAAGCTGATAGCCCCAAACAACGAACCGCTCGCAATTTGCGTTGCCCAGCCAAGGCACACCAGCCACGCCAACTTGCGCTCGAATTCAAATTGGGGCGCCTGCCACAACGCGCCAACTGAGCCGCCCAACACGGCGGCAGCACCGAAGTTATGCACCACCTGGGTCAGCGCATACCCCAGATTTTGCAGATCCATACCCTATTCCACGACAACCTTGACACACTGCTCCACGCCGATCGGCACATGCGCCTTGTTTACCACCTTGATGCACAGCGTGTGGGGACCCGGCGCCATGGTGTCCAGTTGGTGACTGCCGACCAGCTTGCGCAGGATGGCCGCCTCGTGGTTGTCCACGTAGAGATGGATGTGATCGCCCCGCGGCCCCGGATTTACCTCGTAGTCGATCCGGTTTTGTGCCATGGCATCGAGTTTTGCACCATCGGACGGAAATTTGATCCGGGCGTAGGCTTCATCTGCCCACACGGATTGTCCTGAAAGAGAGATGAGCAGGAGAGGAATTAAAGCGAATGCTGGAATGCGCATGATTGCCCCCGTTATAGCGCCAATAGCCGGATTGCGAGCTGAGGTTCATGACACCATTTTAAAGACCGGTCAGATAAAAGCAGTGCCGCATAGACCGTATTTCGCTACAGCGAAGACCTGAGTTGGCGGGGGGGGAAAGGGAGCAGAAAAAGCCGTAAGGCGTTATTCGTACCCCAGAGCAAGCCTGACCGGCGCGAAACTGCGCCGGTGGATGGAAATCACCCCATGCCGGGCGATCGCCGCGAGATGATCCGCCGTGGGGTAACCCTTATGTCGGTCGAAACCGTAGTCCGGGTAAAGTTGGTGCAGTTCCAGCATTTCAGCATCGCGTGCGGTTTTGGCGAGAATCGAGGCTGCCGAGATTTCCGCCACCAGGCTGTCGCCCTTGACCACGGCACGCGCAGGCATGGCCAGCGGCGGACAATGCAGCCCATCCACCGCCACTTCGTGGGGCACCAGCGTCAGCGCCTCTACCGCACGCCGCATGGCCAGCAGGCTGGCCTGGAGAATATTGATGCAATCGATCTCTTGCGCCGAAGCGCTGGCGATGGCCCAAGCCAGGGCATGCTCCTTGATCTGCAGCGCCAGATAGTCGCGTTTTTTCTCGCTCAGCTTCTTGGAGTCAGCCAGGCCGGCGATCGGACGAGACGGGTCGAGAATCACCGCAGCGGCGAACACCGCCCCGGCCAGCGGCCCACGCCCGGCTTCGTCGACCCCGCAGAGCAGATGGCTCACGCCTTGGCCCAGTCGGGCAGGTAGCGCATGACCGCCTCGCATGCCCGCTCGGCGGTGTTTTGCCGCAACTGCTGGTGGATGCGCCCGAACTCGGCCAGAAGGCCGGCCTGCACCTGCTCGTCTTGCAGCAGATTGAGCATGGCCTGGGCAAGATTTTCCGGCGTGGCATCTTCCTGCAACAATTCCGGCACGATAAAACGTCCGGCCATCACGTTGGGCAAACCGACGTAAGGTAGATAGCCCTTGCGCCGCATGAGGAAGGCGGACAATTTCGACAGTTTGTAGGTGATCACCATGGGCCGCTTGAGCAGCGCGGTTTCCAGCGTGGCGGTGCCGGACGCCACGAGCGCCACATCGGCGGCGGTCAGCGCGGCATGAGCGTGACCGAACAGGATATTCAGATGAAGATTCTCGGCACCCAGACGATACAGCGCAGCTTCGAACAAGTCCCGTGTTTCGCGGCTCACCAGGGGAACCAGGAAAATCGTATCGGGTTTTGTGGACGCTATGGTCTGCGCAGTGCGGATGAACAGCTCGGCCATATAGTGCAATTCGCTTTGTCGGCTGCCGGGAAGCAAGGCAATGACGGTCGCCTCCTGCGGCAGCTTGAACTGCGTGCGCATCCCCGCACGGTCCGGCTGATCCGCTATCACATCGGCCATGGGATGGCCGACATAGCTCACCGGCACGCCGGCATCCTGGTAAATCTGCGGTTCGAAGGGAAACAGCGCCAGAATATGCGTCACCGATTGTGCGATTTTTTTCACCCGCTCGCGCCGCCACGCCCAAACCGAAGGGCTGACATAGTGAATAGTCGGGATGCCGTGCGCCTTGAGGGATTTTTCCAGGCCGAGATTGAAATCCGGCGCATCGACACCGATGAACAGGTCGGGCGGATTCTGCAGAAAATGGCGTTTCAGCTTGCGGCGAATAGAGAAAATTTCACGGAAATGCCACAGCACTTCCAGGTACCCCCGCACCGCCAGCTTTTCCATGGGAAACAGGGTCTGGGCGCCGGCCGACTGCATTTTCGGGCCGGCGATACCGACGAATTCAGCGTGCGGCAGTTTTTTTCGCAGAGCCGCGATCAGGTGGCTGCCGAGCAGGTCCCCGGAAGCTTCTCCCGCCACGATACCGATCCGCACGCCCCGCCCTGTCACATTTTGCTGCGCCAAACTACACCTCGAATTTAGCGGATGATGCCGCGCGTTGATTTATCCAGAAACTCGAGTAACAAGGCGATCTCGGGAAAGGCCAAGCTCTGCTCCTGCAGCGCCAGCTTGGCGTCGGCCAGGCTCAGGCCGGATTTGTACAAGGTCTTGTAGGCACGCCGCAACGCCAGAATCGCGTCGGATGAAAAACCGCGCCGCTTCAGTCCCTCCGAATTGATGCCGTGGGGTGCAGTGGGGTTGCCGCCCACGGTCATATAGGGCGGCACATCCATGGTAATCACCGAACTGATGCCGGTAATGCAGTGCGCGCCGATATGGCAGAACTGGTGCACCCCGGTGAAGCCGCCAAGGATGGCGTAGTCGTCCACGGTCACGTGACCGGCCAGCGTGGCGTTGTTGGCGAAAATGGTCTGGTTGCCGATCTGGCAGTCGTGCGCCACATGCACGTAAGCCATCACCCAGTTGTCGTTGCCGATGCGCGTCACGCCGACATCCTGCGACGTGCCCAAATTCAGCGTGCAGAATTCGCGGATAGTGTTGCGGTCGCCGATTTCGAGCCGTGTCGGTTCGCCGGCGTACTTCTTGTCCTGCGGCACTTCACCCAGGCTGGAGAACTGGAATATCCTGTTATCGCGTCCGATCCGGGTGTGGCCGGAAATCACCGCATGCGGCCCGACCCAGGTGTTGTCGCCGATCTCCACGTGCTCGCCGATAATCGAATAGGCGCCGACCGAGACGCCCTCGCCCAGCCTGGCGCCGGGATGAACGATCGCTGTAGGGTGAATCATCGACGGTCCTTCAGACGATATCGCGCTTGGCACACATCAGTTCGGCTTCCGCGACGACTTCACCGTCCACCTTGGCCTCGGCCTTGAATTTCCAGATGCCGCGCATCTGGCGCATGATCTCGATGTGCAGGTGGAGCTGATCGCCGGCGGTAACCGGCTTCTTGAAGCGCGCGTTGTCGATGCCGACGAAGTAGAACACGGAATTCTCATCCGGCTTGGTACCCATGGTCTTGAACGACAGGATGCCGGCCGCCTGGGCCAGCGCTTCCATGATCAAGACGCCCGGCATCACCGGGTGGTGGGGGAAGTGCCCCTGAAAGAACGGCTCGTTGATGGTGACGTTCTTGATTGCCTCGATACTTTTTCCCGGCTCGCAAGTCAGCACGCGGTCCACCAGCAGGAAGGGGTAGCGGTGGGGAAGGTGCTCCAGTACTTCATGAATGTCCATGCTGCTCACGATTGCTTCCTTTCCAATTCATTGATTTTTTGCTCCAGCGCGCGGAGTTTTTCCGCCATGCTGTCGAGGTGGCGCAAATGCGCCGCATTCCTGAGCCACTGCTCGTGTGCCGAGAACGGCATCGCCGAGGTATAGGTGCCGGCCTTGGTGATCGACTTGGTAATCAAGGTCCCGGATGACACTGAAACATTGTCCGCGATCTGCAAATGGCCAAGGATCATGCCTGCACCACCGACGGTACAATTGCGTCCGATCTTGGCGCTCCCTGCAATGCCGACGCAGCCCGCCATCGCGCTGTGAGCGCCGATCTGGACGTTATGGGCGACCTGGATCAGGTTGTCCAGCTTCACCCCTTCCTCGATGATCGTGTCCTCCATTGCGCCGCGATCGATGGTCGTATTGGCACCGATCTCCACATCGTCTCCGATCACCACCCCGCCGATCTGGGGGATTTTCAGCCAGCGCCCTTCTTCCCGGGCCAAACCGAAACCATCCGCGCCGATTACCGCGCCCGAATGAATAATCACGCGCTCGCCGATAACGCAACGGTGGTAAATCACCACGCGCGGATAGAGCCAGGTGTCGGCGCCGATTTCGGTGTTCTCGCCAACCGCGCAACCGGCACCGATCACCGCCCGTTCGCCGATCTTCGCACCGCGCCCGATGCTGACAAAGGGTCCGATGGAAGCCGATGATGCGACAACTGCGCCCTCCTCCACATGCGCAGTCGGGTGTATCCCCGCCGCAATCGCCGGAACCGGGTTGAGCAGCGTCGAAACCTTGGCGAAATAGGCATAGGGATTGCTGCTGACGATACGCGGTTTTGGGGTCGCATCGCGCGCATCAACGCCGACGATCACGGCGCCTGCGGCAGTGGCATCGAGCTGTTTCTGGAAGCGGCTGGCGGTAAAGAAGCTGATATGGCACGCCTGTGCATTTTCCAGCGACGCCACCTGACTTACCCGGACCTGGGCGTCGCCCAATACTTCACCACCGAAGCGCGCCACGATGTCGCCCAGAGTATATGTCTGCTCGTTAGCGAAGCTCACGTACTGTTCCTGCAAAAAAAGCCAGCGCGGCTGGCCTTGAAATTATTTCTCGGACAGCGCTTTCAGCACCTTTTCGGTCACATCGATGCGATGGCTGGCGTACACGGCTTCCTGCAGAATCAGGTCGAATTTTTCGCTTTCGGCAATGGCGATGATGGCCTTGTTGGCGCGTTCCTGCACTGCGGACAACTCCTCGTTGCGGCGCAGGTTGAGGTCTTCGCGGAATTCGCGCTGCAAGCGCTGGAAGTCGCGGTTGAGGTTAGCCAGGTCACGCTCCTTGTTGCGACGTTCGGTATCGCTGATAGTCACGCCTTCACGCTCCAGATAAGCCTGGAGATCCTTGGCCTGTTTGGCCATTTTCTGCAGGTCCTGATCCCGGGCAGCGAACTCCTTTTCCAGTTTCTTCTGCGCTTTCTGCGCCGGCGCCGCCTCGCGGAACACGCGCTCGGTGTTCACGAAACCGATTTTATATTCTGCCGCCGCCGCCATGCCGGAAATCTGCAGCAAGGATATGGCGATGATCGATAGAGCAAATCTTTTCAATTTATTTCTCCTGACTTCTAACATCTTCTAAAACATGGTTCCCATCTGGAACTGGAATGACTCGGTATGGTCCCCTTCTTTCTTGTTCAGGGGTTTGGCCAAACTGAATTTCAAAGGACCGATGGGGGAGAACCAACTTATGGACACACCGCTGGAAAATCTCATATCAGTAAAATTCACTTTCGAATACCGGCCTTGATAATCATCCGGACCGAATACTGCGCCGCCATCGACGAATACGCCCAGACGAACCGATTTATCGGTAGTCAACCCGGGGAAGGGGAACATCAATTCCGCCGAACCCACGAGCCGCTTCGAACCGCCCAGGGAGTTACCATCCACGTCCTGAGGACCGAGGGAACTGGTGCGATAGCCGCGTACCGAGGTAATGCCGCCGGCGTAGAAATTCTTGAAGAAAGGCAGTGGCTTGTTGCCCAGGCCAGCGGCGATGCCCGCCTCACCGTTGAGCAGGAGGGTATAGTTCTTGGCAAAGGTGCGCAGGTATTGCTGCTGGTAGGATAGCTTGTAATACTGGATATCCATGCCGGGCAGACCGACTTCACCGAAAATCCGCTGCAAGCCGCCGGCGGTGGGGTATGTCAGGCTGTCGCGTGAATCGCGCGCCCAGCCCAGATCGGCGCGGGCAGTGCTGGCGGAATTGCCGAACTGTGCGACATAATTTTTCAGGGGCAGCGAAGCACTATCGGTCAATGAAATATCGGTTTTTTCCAGCGCGAGCCCCAGGCTGACGCTGTCCTTCTCGTTCAGCGGGATGCCGAAGCGGATACCGCCGCCGAGGGTCGAAGTCGAATAGGTCGAAATGGTGTTGAGACTCGTCGTGTTCACCGTGCGCTTGTAAACGTCGAAGCCCCTGCTCACCCCGTCATCGGTGAAATAGGGATCGGTGAACGACAGGGAATAGACCTTGTTGACACTGCCGCTGTTGATCTGTGCCGACACAAAGTTGCCGCTGCCAAACACGTTCTGCTGCGATATGGAACCGCTCAGGATCAAGCCTTCGGAACTGGAAAATCCGGCGCCGGCCATGATGCTGCCAGTGGGCTTTTCGGTTACCGAGTAATTCAGGTCGACCTGGTCGGTGGTGCCCGGAACTGCCGGGGTCTCCACGTTCACGTCGGTGAAGTAACCCAGGCGCTGCAGGCGCTCGCGCGAACGATTGATTTTGTCCGCCGCGTACCAGGCGCCTTCGGCCTGGCGCATTTCCCGGCGCAGTACTTCGTCACGCGTCTTGGTGTTGCCGGCCACGTTGATGCGGCGCACGTAGACACGGCGGCCGGGATCGAGGAAAAAGGTAAAGGCGACCGTGCTCTTTTCCTTGTCGATTTCAGGCACCGCATTGACGTTGGCAAAAGCATAACCGTCGTTGCCCAGGCGGTCGCTGATGGCCTTGCTCGACTCATTCAGCTTCTCGCGCGAGAACGTATCGCCCGGCTTGACCTTCACCAGCTTGCGCAGCTCTTCTTCCGGCAACAGCATCTCGCCTGCCAGTTTGACGTCGGAAATGGTGTATTTAGGGCCTTCATGGAGGTTGATGGTGATGTAGATACCCTGCTTGTCGGGCGATATCGAAACCTGGGTGGATTCGATATTGAATTCGAGGTAGCCACTGTTCAGGTAATAAGAGCGCAGCGATTCCAGGTCGGCAGCCAGCTTCTGCTTCGAATACTGGTCATTCTTGCTGTACCAGGTCATCCAGCCCGAGGTGGATAGCACTAACTGGCTGAGCAAGTCCTTTTCCGACATGGCTTGGTTGCCGACGATATTGATTTGCTTGATCTTGGCGACTTCGCCCTCGGAAATATCGAAGTTGATGCCGACGCGATTGCGTTCCAACGGCGTCACGGTAGTGGTGATGGTGACCGCATATTTACCGCGGCTGAAATATTGCCGCTTGAGTTCCTGCTCGGCGCGGTCCAGCAGCGCCTTGTCGAATATCTTGGATTCTGACAAGCCCGCAGCCTTCAGGCCGTCCTTGAGTTGCTCCTTGGTGAATTCCTTGGCACCGCTCACGTCCACCTGGGCAATCGCCGGCCGCTCCTGCACTGTCACCACCAGCACGCCGTTTTCTGTTTCCAGACGTACGTCCTTGAAAAAACCGGTGGCATAAAGTGCCTTGACCGCGGCAGCGGCTTTCTCGTCGTCCAGGGTTTCGCCCACTTTCACCGGCAGGTAACTGAACACGGTTCCGGCTTCGGTGCGCTGAATGCCCTCCACGCGAATGTCTTTTACGACAAAGGGATCAAGCGCCAGGGCTGTGGTCGCATAAAGGCTGGAAATCAGGAACGGGATTAGTTTTTTCATTATTGGCCGGTCAACAAGCGGTTAATGTCGTTGTAAAAAGCGAAAGCCATCAGCACCATGAGAAACGCCATGCCGACCTGCTGGCCGATTTCCATGGCGCGTTCCGAAACCGGGCTTCCCTTCACGATTTCGGCCATATAATACATCAAATGACCGCCATCCAATAAGGGCACCGGCAACAAATTGAGCACGCCCAGGCTGATGCTGATCAGGGCAAGAAAGCTGAGGTAAGGCACCCACCCCATATGCGCGGACTGGCTGGCATAATCGGCGATGGTAATCGGGCCGCTGATATTTTTCAGCGGCACCTCGCCGACCACCATTTTTCCCAGCATCTGCAGACTGAACAGCGACGTATCCCAGGTTTTATCGAGCGCCTCGCCCAAGGCACGCAGCGGCGGGTAGCGTACTTCTACCATGAGACGGTCAATCCAGGCTTCGTCCACCTTCGGACCGGCTCCGATTTTCCCGACAGCCTTGCCTTGCTCCATCTCGGATGCAGGTGTCAACGTCAAGCCCAGCGAAGTGCCATTGCGTCTCACCTCGAGACGCAACGGACGTTCAGGGTTATCGCGCACCATCTGCACCAGATCTTCCCATAGCGCAGCCGGCTTGCCGTTGACGCTCACGATTTCGTCCCCTGCCAACAGCCCAGCCCGCTCTCCAATCCCGCCCGGCAGCAGTTTACCGATCACCGGCGGCAATTTGGGGCGAAAAAGTGTCAATCCCAGTTTACCGAGAAAATCACTGTCCAGATCGTCAGGGCCGAGGCTACTGGTATCCAGCGTATGGAACTGTATTTCGCCGCCGGCACCGCGGCTTTCGATTTCTACCGCGTGCTTTTTCATGATTTTCTTCAACAACAGCCAGCGCACGTCCTGCCAGGTCGCCACGTCCTCGCCGCCTATCCTGGTCATGAGCTCACCCGCCTTGAATCCTGCCGCGGCAGCCGGACTGGAAGATGGGGCTTCCCCCACCATGGGCCGCACGCCCGGCATGCCATGCATGAACAACACCCAGTACAAGGCGATCGCCAGGATAAAATTCGCCACCGGTCCGGCGGCGACGATGAGGATGCGCCGCCATACCGCTTGCCGGTTGAAGGCCAGCGGCAGCTCGTGCGGCGCGACTTCGCCCTCGCGTTCGTCGAGCATTTTCACGTAACCGCCCAGAGGGAATGCAGAGAGCACCCATTCCGTCCCGTTCGGTGCGGATTTCCAGACGGCCAAAGGTTTGCCGAAGCCGATGGAAAAACGCAGCACCTTGACGCCACACCAGCGCGCAACCCAGAAGTGTCCCAGTTCGTGCACCACGATCAGGATGCCCAGGGCCAGGGCGAAGGCGGCGAGGGTAAAGAGCAGGTTCATGTGAGTTGGTGAGGAGTGAGGCGTGAGGCGTGAGGGGCAAAAGCACCAACTCCCGCACGCCCTATGCGTTCGATGGCGATTTCTCGCGCCATCTGGTCCGCTTGCTGGACATCTTCCAGACGTGTCACCGGAACAGAGCTGATCTGCTCCAGCGCGTGCTCGATCACGGACGGAATCCCGAGGAAGGGCAGCCGTTCATCGAGGAAGGCGGCCACCGCCACTTCGTTGGCCGCATTCAGAATGGCCGGCGCGGTACCGCCCTGGCGCAGCGCCTGATAGGCCAGGTCGAGGCAGCGGAAGCGCTGCATGTCGGGCTCTTGGAAGTCGAGTCGGGCAATCTTGAACAGGTCGAGCGGCGACACGCCCGCCGCGATGCGCTCCGGAAAACCCAGCGCGTAGGCAATCGGGGTGCGCATGTCGGGGTTGCCGAGCTGCGCCAGTACCGAGCCATCGGCGTACTCCACCATGGAATGTATGACGCTCTGCGGGTGCACCACCACCTGGATCTGCTCGGCGGACGCGGCGAACAGCCAGTGCGCCTCGATGACTTCCAGCCCCTTGTTCATCATCGACGCCGAGTCCACCGAGATCTTGCGCCCCATGGACCAGTTCGGGTGAGCGCAGGCCTGGTCGGGCGTGATGTTTTCCAGTGCCGAAAGAGGCTTGGTGCGGAACGGACCGCCGGAAGCCGTGAGCAGAATGCGCGTCACGCCGACCTGTCCCAGGCCGCGCCCGAAATCGCGCGGCAGGGACTGGAAAATGGCATTGTGCTCGCTGTCGATCGGCAGCAGTTCGGAACCGCTATCCTGCACCGCGTCCATGAAGATGCTGCCGGACATCACCAGGGTCTCTTTGTTGGCCAGCAGGATGCGCTTGCCGGCCCGCGCGGCAGCCATGGATGGGCGCAAGCCTGCAGCGCCGACGATGGCGGCCATCACGCTGTCCACCTGGGGCAGGGATGAAACCTGTTCCAGCGCCTCGACCCCATGCAGGACCCGCGTCGCCAGGCCGCTGGCGCGAATCTTTTGCTGCAATGATTGGGCCGCGTCAGCATCCAGCAACACGGCGAACTCCGGCTCGAACTGCTGGCACTGCAGGAATAGCTTGTCCACCTGCGAGTTCGCCGTCAGCGCCACTACACGAAAGCGTTCCGGATGGCGTGCGATGACGTCCAGCGTGCTAACGCCGATGGAACCCGTCGAGCCAAGCACGGTAATATTTTGTGTATTCGACATGATTCTAAAAACCCGGGAAACCGTAAATGTAATAAGCCGCAGCCAGCGGCAGCGCGGGCGTCATGCCATCGATGCGATCCAGCACGCCGCCATGGCCGGGCAGCATGTTGCCGCTATCCTTCAAACCCGCCTGGCGCTTGAGCCAGGATTCGAACAAGTCCCCTCCCACGCTCAATGCCGCCATGGCGAGCAGCAGAACGAACCCGGGGAAAGGCACGCCCACGGTTGCGACAAAAGTTTTCCACAAGGCGCCATAACATGCCACAGCCAGCAAGCCGCCAGCTACGCCTTCCCAGGTTTTTCCCGGGCTCACCGAAGGCGCCAGTTTATGCTTGCCGAAAGCCCGTCCGGCAAAATAGGCGCCGATATCGGCCACCGACACCACGGCGATCAGGCCGAGCAACAAGGCAGGCCGCATGGCATGCAAGTCCATCAGGGCGAACCAGGTGGGAAACAGCACCATCCAGCCGGTAGCCGCCAGACCAACCGGGTTGCGCACCTGCCAGCCCCAGGAAAACCAGGGTATCGCCACCAGCAGCCAGAACACCACCGCGAGCAGGTAAATCTGCTCAACCCTGATATTGAGCACAAAAAAAGCGGTGCCCCATAATATGGTCAGCATCAGATACGCCCAGCGAGCTGGCCTGGGAAAACGAGCCAAGGCGCCCCACTCCCAGGAACCGATAGCGATCACGCCAAGGGTGAGGCAGCCCCAAAACAGGCTGGGCAAATAAAACAATCCGCCCAGCAGGACGAACAGCAAGGCGAAGGCGGTGATGACGCGGGTTCTAAGCATGACTTTTCAATTGCTCGCTGGTGCGTCCGAAACGGCGCTCGCGCTGCCGGTAGGAAAGAAATGCCTTGTCCAGTTCGGCTGTATTGAAATCCGGCCACAGCACATCGGTAAAATAGAATTCGCTGTAAGCCAGCTGCCACAGCAGGAAGTTGCTGATGCGCTCCTCGCCACCGGTGCGGATAAACAGGTCGGGTTCAGGCGCGTAAGGCATGGAAAGGTAAGGCTGCAAATCGGCCTCTTCAAAACCGGCAGCCAGCTCGGGGCGTGCTTTCAGCATGGCCTGCACGGCCTGCATGATGTCCCAGCGCCCCCCGTAGTTGGCGGCAATGGTCAGCGTGAGTTTGGAATTGCTGGCCGTGAGCGCTTCGGATTTTCGCACCAGTTCGACCAGGCGTGGCTCGAAGCGGGACAGGTCGCCGATGACTTTAAGGCATACCTCGTTCTGGTGCAGCTTGCCGACTTCCTTTTCCAGCGCCAGCACGAAAAGCTGCATGAGGAAGGAAACCTCTTCCTCCGGCCGGCGCCAGTTTTCGCTGCTGAAGGCAAACAGGGTAAGGAATTCGACGCCGCGTTCGATGCAGGACTTGACCATTTCGCGCACGGTTTCGAGGCCGCGCTTGTGCCCCATGACGCGCGGGAAATGACGTTTTTTCGCCCACCGTCCATTGCCGTCCATGATGATGGCGACGTGGCGCGGGATATGCGACACGGCAGGAATTTCGCGTGTCGAACTTTTTGACAGGGACACTAGATCTGGCTCAAATGGCCATCAGTTCGGTTTCTTTGACCTGCAACATCTTGTCCACTTCCGTCACGTAACGGTCAGTGATTTTCTGAATGTCGTCCTGGGCACGACGATCGTCATCCTCGCTGATCTCCTTGTCCTTGAGCAGATCCTTGAGGTGTGCATTGGCATCGCGGCGAATGTTGCGGATCGCCACCTTGGCGCCCTCGCCTTCGTGCTTGACCACCTTGATCAGCTCCTTGCGCCGTTCTTCCGTCAGTGCCGGCATCGGCACGCGGATCAGGTCGCCCTGGGAAGAGGGGTTTAGCCCCAGGTCGGAATCACGGATAGCCCTTTCGATTGCACCCACCAATTTCTTTTCCCACGGCGCCACACCGATGGTGCGCGAATCGATAAGCGTGAGGTTGGCGACTTGGCTGATCGCCGTCGGACTGCCGTAATAGTCGACCGTTACGTGATCCAGAATGCCGGTATGGGCCCGCCCGGTGCGCACCTTGGCCAGATCGGCCTTGAGCGCTTCCAGGGACTTCTGCATCTTCTGTTCGGCGGATTTTTTAAGGTCTGCAATCATGTTCTGGCTTCCTTTTAACCCTAACCCCCGGGCATGAGGGCGGCGGGGTTGTTAGCAATAAACCTTGGTGCCTTCGTCCTCGCCCATCACGACGCGCTTGAGCGCGCCCGCCTTGAAAATGCTGAATACGGCGAGCGGCATCTTCTGATCGCGGCACAAGGCCAGTGCGGTGGCGTCCATCACTTTCAGGTTGCGCATGATGGCTTCGTCGAAGCTGAGCTGCTGGTAACGCATGGCATCCGGGTTGGTCTTCGGATCGTCGGTATAAACGCCGTCGACCTTGGTCGCCTTGAGCACGATCTCGGCGCCCACTTCCATGCCGCGCAGTGCCGCTGCGGTATCGGTGGTGAAGAACGGATTGCCGGTGCCGGCACCGAAAATCACCACCTTGCCTTCCTCGAGGTAACGGATCGCCTTGCCCCGGATGTAGGGTTCGGCCACCGCCTCGATCGCCAGTGCGGTTTGCACCCGGCTTTGCAGCCCGATACAGCGCATGGCATCCTGCAGAGCCAGGGCGTTCATCACCGTTGCCAGCATGCCCATGTAATCTGCGGTGGCGCGGTCCATGCCGACAGCGCCGGGCGCCACGCCACGAAAAATGTTACCGCCGCCGATCACCACCCCCACCTGCACACCCATGCGCACCACTTCCGCCACTTCCGCGACGATGCGCTCGATGGTGGCGCGGTTGATGCCGTAACTGTCGTCGCCCATCAGGGCTTCGCCGGAAAGTTTAAGCATGATGCGTTTGTAGGCGGGAGCGGTCATGGCTTGAGGTCCTTATACCTTTGCTGCTGCAGCGACTTCAGCGGCGTAATCCACCACTTTCTTCTCGATGCCCTCGCCCACCACGTACATGGTGAAAGCGCTGACGCTGGCTTTTTTGGAAGCCAGCAGCTTTTCCACGGTCTGGTCCGGGTCCTTGACGAAAGGCTGGCCCATCAGGGTGACTTCCGCCAGGTACTTGGCGATGCGGCCTTCCACCATCTTCGCGACGATGTCAGCCGGCTTGCCGGATTCGGCTGCCTGGGCGGAGAAGATCTTGCGCTCGTTTTCCAGCAGATCGGCGGGCACCTGGTCCTTGGACACGCAGACCGGCTTGCTGGCAGCGATGTGCATGGCGATGTCCTTGCCCATCTGCTCGTCGCCACCGGTGCTGTCGACCATCACGCCTATGCGGGTGCCGTGCAGGTAGGTGGTCAGCTTGCCGGAAGTTTCGGCGCGCACCAGGCGGCGCGGGGAGATGTTTTCGCCCAGCTTCATGATCAGGGCCTGGCGTACTTCTTCCACGGACTGGCCGGAGGGCAGCTTGGCAGCGGACAGCGCATCGATGTCCTGAATGTTCTGCTCGGCAACCAGTTGTGCGACAGCCTTGGCAAACGCCACGAAATCTTCGTTCTTGGAAACGAAGTCGGTTTCGCAGTTGATTTCCACCAGTGCGCCCTTGTGGCCGTCGGCGCTGATGAAGCTGCCCACGATACCTTCTGCAGCCACGCGGCTGGCGGCCTTGTTGGCCTTGGCGCCGCTCTTGATGCGCAGCAGTTCTTCCGCCGCCTTCATGTCGCCGGCCGTCTCGGTCAGCGCCTTCTTGCATTCCATCATGCCCAAGCCTGTCAGCTCGCGCAGTTCTTTAACCATACCTGCGGTGATTTCCGCCATGTCAAACTCCTAAATTTCCTGAATATCCAAAGCTAACGGTCATGGCGAGTTTCGCCATGACCGTTTCCCCCACCCCTGCCCTCCCCCGCTCGCGGGAGAGGAGTACGCGGGCTCGCTGCGCGAGTTTTACGTTAAAAAAGGGGCTTCCGCCCCTTTTCTGCGGAGAGTTAAGCCGCTGTTTGTTCCGCGTCGCTGACCTCGACGAACTCGTCACCCTTGATGATTTCCGAAACGACCTGGCTACGGCCTTCCAGGATGGCGTCTGCCACGCCCTGAGCGTAGAGGCGAATCGCCTTGCTCGAGTCATCGTTGCCGGGGACCACGTAATCCACGCCGGCGGGGGAGTTGTTGGTGTCGACGATACCGATTACCGGGATGCGCAGTTTGTTGGCTTCGGTAATGGCGCCGCTTTCGTAACCCACGTCGATCACGAAGATCGCGTCAGGCAAGCCGCCCATATCCTTGATGCCGCCCAGGCTGCGCTCGAGCTTGACCATTTCACGCTGAAAGCCCAGCGCTTCCTTCTTGGAAATTTTCTCCATGCTGCCGTCCTGCATCATGGTTTCCATGTCCTTGAGACGCTTGATGGACTGCTTCACCGTCTTGAAGTTGGTGAGCATACCGCCCAACCAGCGGTAATCGACGTAGGACGCGCCGCAGCGTGCGGCTTCTTCCTTGACGATTTCGCGTGCCTGGCGCTTGGTGCCGACGAACAGGATGGTGCCCTTGTTGGACGCCATCTTGCGCACGAACTTGATCGCTTCTTCGTACATCGGAAGCGTCTTTTCCAGGTTCACGATATGAATTTTGTTGCGGTCGCCGAAGATGAACGGTGCCATCTTGGGGTTCCAATAACGGGTCTGGTGGCCGAAGTGGACACCCGCCTCAAGCATCTGGCGCATAGTTACTGACATGATAAAACTCCTTAAGGGTTAAGCCTCCATCCGTCCGCTTGCGACTCCCCGGAAACAAACCCGGTCGAGCACCCTTAACGGGACAGATGTGCGTATTCGCCGCCTTTCGGCAGCACTGGATTCGACCGGTTCAGAACCAGCCAAATTGGGCCGCGATGATAGCACAGTCCGGCCGCACTATTCAATCTCCACGACTGTCTTTCTCTTGCGCGCCGGCTTGCAGGAGCAGGTCGGCGATGTCGGTATTGCCGTTGGCGAGGGCCATTTGCGTCGCGCTTTGACCGTTTTTGCTTTTCAGGTTGGGGTCGGCCCCCAGCCGCAGCAGCAACTCGACGACTTCGATGTAACCCTGCCTGCAAGCCAGCATCAGCGCAGTCAGACCGGCACTGGTGCGCGCATCGACCGGCTCGCCATAGGCCAGGAGTTGCTTCACCGTTGCAGTATGCCCCGCATAGGATGCGTACATCAAAGGCGTCCAGCCATTGCGGTTGGCATGGAGGTCCGCACCATGAGCGATGAGCAGGTCGATCAGGACATTATGGCCGTTGTAGGCGGCGAGCATCAGCGCGGTTTCGCCGAACTGGTTTCTTTTGTACACCTTGGCGCCGTGGGCCAGCAGCACCTTGGCCACTTTCAACTGACCCTCGCGCGCGGCGACCATCAGGGCGCTGTAGCCTTGCTCGTCCTGCACATCGGGATCCACCCCGTGCTGCAGCAAGTCCTCGACGGAACCCGTGTCGCCCAGATTGATGTCGTTGAACATGGCTTCCAGCATTTGCGGCAAGGCGGCGATCGCGAGCGAAGAGAACAGCAAGCCAGGCAATAGCAGGCAGCAAGCAATGAGCTTGCGCGTTTCAGGGTTCAACATTGAAGGCGCAAACCGTCGTAGGCCACGCGCATTCCGGCGGGAAGCTGGGCGCTCAGCGCAGAGAATTCCAGTTCGTGGGTCATGTGGATCAGGTACGTTTCCCGCGCGCCGATTTTTTCCGCCCAGACTATCGCCTGCTCCACGCTCAAATGGGTGGGGTGAAAACGGTAGCGCAAGCAGTCCAGCAGCAACACATCCAGCCCCTGCAGCTTGTCCAGGCTGGCGGGGGAAATATCCGACACGTCGGTAAGATAAGCCATGTTGCCGATGCGGTAGCCGAGAATTTCATATTTGCCGTGCATGACCGGTACCGGCATAACTTCGGTCCCGGCTATTTCGAACGGCTCCGCAACCTGGTGGGCACACAGCACCGGCTTGTCCCAGTGGTGCTGCTCGTGGCTGGGGAAGGCATAGGCGAAGCGCTGCACGATGCCCTGCATGGTGACCTCATTGCCATAGACCGGGACCGGCTTGCGCTGCAAATGACAGAAGCTGCGCAGGTCGTCCAGACCGTTGAGATGGTCGGCGTGGTAGTGGGTGTACAGCACCCCGTCCACGCGCACGATTTTCTCGCGCAGGGCCTGATGGCGCAGGTCGGGGCCGGTATCGACCAACAGTACCGCGCCGTTCTCCATGGTGACGGCGATGGAGCAGCGCGTGCGCCGGTTCCTCGGGTCGTCGGAAAGGCAGGTCGGGCAGCCGCAGCCGATCACCGGCGTACCGGCGCTGGAGCCGACGCCGAGAAAAACTATCTCCATGCCTGCGCCGCCCGGAACAGCTCGAAGAAATTGCGCGTCGTCGCCGCACCCACTTCCGCCACATCGATGCCGCGCAGGCTGGCAATCTCCTCCGCCACGTGACGCACATAGGCCGGCTCGTTGGTCTTGCCGCGATAGGGAACCGGCGCGAGGTAAGGGGAATCGGTCTCGATCAGCATGCGCTCGAGCGGCACGTGCCTGGCCACTGCCTTCAGTTCCAGCGCTTTCTTGAAAGTCACGATGCCGGAGAAGGAAATGTAGAAACCCAGCGCCATGGCCTGGTCCGCGACTTCTTCCGTTTCGGTGAAGCAGTGCATCACCCCGCCGGCGCGCTGCGCACCCTCCTCGCGCATGATGCGCAGCGTGTCCGCCGCCGCGCCACGGGTATGGATGATGAGCGGCTTGCCGACGGCGAGGGCGGCGCGGATATGGGTGCGGAAACGTTCCCGCTGCCACTCCAGGTCGCCCTGGAGACGGAAATAGTCGAGCCCGGTTTCACCGATGGCGACGACTTTGGGATGTTGCGCCAGGGCGGCAAGCTGCTCGATGCCGGGCTCTTCGGTGGCCTCATGATCGGGATGCACGCCGACCGAGGCGAACACGTTGCGATGTTCCTCCGCCAGCTTGCGGATTGCGGGGAAGTCCGGCAAATCCACGCTCACGCACAGGGCGTGGCTGACCTGGTTGTGCTGCATGTTTTCGAGCAGGTCCGGCATACGCGCGGCCAGATCGGGGAAATTGATGTGACAGTGAGAGTCGATGAACATGGTTTCGAAATCAGGTGAGGAGTAAGGAGTGAGGGGTGAAGAGGAAAGTCAAAAGCGTCAGTGACCAGGTATTCACTCCTTACTCCTTACTCCTCGCTCCTCACCTGTTACATGGTATGAGTCGGACGCGTGGAAGTCAGATTGCCGCCCAGCAAGCCTTCGATCTTGTTGCGCGCGGCGATGCCGCTCTCGTTGTCGCTGAACTGCACGCCGATGCCCTGCGACTTGTTGCCCTGCGCTTCGGCCGGGGTGATCCACGCCACTTTGCCGGCCACCGGCAGCTTGTTGGGATCGTCCATCAGGGTCAGCAGCATGAACACCTCGTCGCCCAGACGGTAGGATTTGGTGGTCGGGATGAAAATGCCGCCGCCCTTGATGAAGGGCATATAGGCGGCGTACAGCGCCGGTTTTTCCTTGATGCTCAGGGACAGGACCCCGGGGCGCGCGAGGGAGGGTTTCTTTTCAGCTTCGGCCATGTTCCAGCTCGGTCAGGTTCATCGATTGCATATAGGATAGCAACAATTGCTCGAGGAGCAACTGGGCATTGAGCGGGTGGTGCACATTTTTTTGCGCCTCCAGCAGTTCTTTTTGATAGTCCAGCGCCTGCGGCAGTCTGAGGCGCGGCGCAAGATTGCGGATCTCGGCGGCAAAATCCGGCTGGTAGCGGATCTGCCCGCCCAGCCGGCAGCCGAGCAGGTCGTACATCCACTGCTGCAGCCAGCGCACCAGTTTGGCCAACTCCATCTTCTCGTTCTTTTCCGCCAGACCGAGCGGGTCCAGCTCCCGGGGACGCGCAAGTTGGGTCAGGAAGCCGCGCCGCACCTCCTGCGATTCGTCGGCGGCGAGGGCCAGCGCAGCCAGCGGCGCATTACCCGCCTGCGCCAGCAGCGGCGCCGGGTCTGCCACCCCGTGATCGCGCAGCCAGCTCATGGACAGCTCGAGCGGCGGCACCCCGAAGTCGATCTTGCGGCAGCGGCTGCGCACGGTGGGCAGCAAGGATTGCGCGTGATGGCTGATGAGAATGATGAGCGTGTGCGGCGGCGGTTCCTCCAAGGTTTTCAGCAACGCGTTGGCGGCGTTGACGTTCATCGCTTCGGCGGGGTGGATGAGCACGACGCGCATGCCGTTGCGGTGGGTGGACAGGTTCACCAGTCCCGCCAGCTCGCGCACCTGCTCGATCAATATCTGGCGGCTGGGCTTCTTGCCCTTGCTCTCGCCTTCGTCGCCGTTGTCCGCCAGCGCCTCCGGCTCGACGCTGCGGAAATCGGGGTGGTTACCTTGCGCAAGCCAGCCGCAGGCGAGGCATCGGCCACACCCCACGCCGGATGGCAGCGGCGTTTCACACAGCAGTCCCTGGGCCAGGGCGCGCGCAAAATCCAGTTTCCCCACCCCCTTGCGCCCCTGCAGCAGCAGCGCGTGGGGCAGATTCTCCCCGGCGGCAATCAGTCGACGCCAAGTTTCCGCTTGCCAGGGAAGGAAAGTCATCGCCCTACAATCCCGCAATGAGGGTGTCGAGCTCGGCGCGGATCGCCGGGAGCGAACGTGCCGAGTCGATCACCCGGATGCGTGAGGGAAATTGCGCGGCGCGGCGCAGGTAAGCGTCGCGCACGCGCTGGAAGAAATCCTGCTGCTCCTGCTCGAAGCGGTCCAGCGACGCATTGGCGGAAAGGCGCTGGCGCGCCACTTCCAGCGGCACATCGAAGAGCAGGGTGAGATCGGGCTGCAGCCCCTGCTGCACCCAGTCTTCCAGGATGCGCAGGCGGCCCTCGTCTATGCCGCGCCCGCCGCCCTGGTAGGCGAAGCTGGCATCGGTGAAACGGTCCGAGATCACCCATTTTCCCTGTTGCAGGGCGGGCACGATGACTTCTGCCAGGTGCTCGCGCCGGCTGGCGAACATCAGCAAGGCTTCGGTTTCAAGGTGCATGTGATGGTTGAGCAAGAGCCCGCGCAGCGTTTCGCCCAGGGGGGTGCCGCCCGGCTCGCGCGTCACGACCACCCCGTGGCCGCGTTGCACCAGGGTTTCGCGCAGCCACTCGAGATGGGTGCTCTTGCCTGCACCGTCGATACCTTCTAGCGTAATGAATTTGCCTGTAATTTCTCTCACCTATTTATGCAGTTGGTAACGCGACACGGCCAGATTATGCTCGGCCAGGCTGGCGGAAAACTTGTGCGAGCCATCTCCCTTGCCGACGAAATACAGCGCCTTGGTCGCCGCCGGATGCACGGCCGCCTGCAGCGCGCCCGAACCCGGTATGGCGATCGGCGTCGGCGGGAGGCCGGAGCGGGTGTAGGT
The DNA here is from genome assembly GCF_011764585.1 of Sulfurimicrobium lacus. Taxonomy (GTDB): domain Bacteria; phylum Pseudomonadota; class Gammaproteobacteria; order Burkholderiales; family Sulfuricellaceae; genus Sulfurimicrobium; species Sulfurimicrobium lacus. Next base: position 1,086,398 of record NZ_AP022853.1, on the reverse strand, counting down.
ATTATAAGGCGTATCGCGGGTGAGGTCGGCACGGCGCAGATTGCCGTCGAAGTTCTCGCCCAGGCCATAGATCACCGTCGGATCGGTCTGCAGGCGCATGTTGATGCGCAGGCGGTTGATGAACACGCCGGCGATCAGCGGCCGCTCGCTTGCCCGGCCCGTTTCCTTCTCGACGATGGAGGCCATGATCAAGGCTTCATAGGGGGTCTGGTAAGGCAGCAGCGGATCGCGCTCCGCCCAAGCGTCGGCGAGGTGGGTCTGCATGGCCTGGTAGGCACGCTTGAGGATGGAAAGATCGCTCATACCGCTGCTGAAGTAATAGGTGTCAGGAAAGAACAGCCCTTCGGCGGCTGCTTCCGGCGCACCGATCTTCTCCATGATTTCCCGTTCCGTCATTTGCGCCGTGTCGTGCCGCACCGCCTGATGCTCGTCCAGAGTCTGGCGCATGCGGCGGAAATTCCAGCCCTCGATGAAGGCGATCTCGCTCTGGCTCACGTCGCCGCGCGTGATCATGCGGAACAGTTGCAGGGGGGTGGGATCTTTTTCGAGGTAATAATTGCCCGCCTTGATTTCCCCTTCCTTGCCGTTTATGCGCACCAAAACCGTGAAACTCCATGGCTCGGAGAGGATCTTCGCTTCCACCAGCTGGCGCGCCACGCTACGCAAACTGCTGCCGTGTTTGAGGGTGAACTCGTAAGGCGTCTGCGGCAGGTGCAGCGGCGTGGTGGCAAAATAAGCCATCCAGCCGGCGACCGCGATCGCCGACAGCAACGCGAGGCGCCACAGGGTCTTAATCATCTCGCTCTTCCATCAACTGCCTCAATTGCGCTGCCACGCCCCCCATTTCCCAAATGCGGCCATTGAACTCGCGCACCGGCCAGAGGCCGATCACGCTGTTGCACAGCATCACTTCCTCTGCCTCCATCAGCGCATCCAGCGGCAGCGTCCCGACCTTCATCGCCATGCCCGATTGCGCGGCGAAATCCAGGATGCGCTCGCGCTGCACCCCGGCCACGCCGCAGCCGCTCAAGTCGGGGGTGTGCAGCACGCCAGCGCGGTAGCAGAACACATTGCTCATGGTTCCTTCGATAACACCGCCCTCCGTATCCAGCAGTATACCTTCGGCAACAGCCGGATCATCCCATTCCATGCGCGCCAGCACGTTCTCCAGCCGGTTGAGATGTTTGATCCCCGCCAGGCGCGGCTGAGATGCGAGACGCAAGCCGCACAAATGCACCTTGACGCCCAGCGCCGCGTGGCTTTGCGGATAGGTCGGCAGGGGGCTGGAAGTGACGATGCGGGTGGGAGAAGCATCCGGCACCACGGCATAGCCCCGCTCGGCGCGGCCGCGCGTGACGATGATCTTGGCCACGCAATCCCGCGGCAGGCGCGCCAGATCGGCTTCCAGATCGGCTGCCGCGGGGCAGCCCAGGCGCAATGCCGCGCAGTCCGCAGCCAGCTTGCGGTATTGCCGCGCCCAACACAGGGTAACGCCCCCGACCCGCTTCAGGGTGCGGAACACGCCGTCGCCATAGAGCAGGCCGCGGTCATTGGCGGAAACGACATCCGCCGGGATGCCATCGATGAGCGTCATCAAATCAGGAAAGGTCGGGAGAAAGCGGCATTCTACCTGCTGGTGGATTAAGGAATAAAGCACAAAGACCGCTCGCTGCGCGTTTTTCATCCCTCATGCCAAGCTATGCGGTTAAAATCCGCCTTTACTGAAAAACCCACAAGAACGATCAGGCGATGGAACCAGGCAAGGATTTTGCGAAACACACGCCCATGATGCAGCAATACCTGCGCATCAAGGCCGAGCACCCCGACATGCTGCTGTTTTACCGCATGGGGGATTTTTACGAGCTGTTCTTCGACGACGCCGAGCGTGCTGCGCAGCTGCTCGGCATCACCCTCACCACGCGCGGCGCCACTGCCGGCCAGCCGATCAGGATGGCCGGCGTACCCTACCATGCCGCCGAGCAATACCTCGCCAAGCTGGTCAAGCTCGGCGAGGCGGTCGCCATCTGCGAACAGGTGGGCGACCCGGCCACTTCCAAAGGGCCGGTGGAGCGCAAGGTCGCGCGCATCATCACGCCCGGCACGCTCACCGACGCCGCACTGCTGGACGACAAGCGCGACAGCCTGCTGCTCGCCGTGGCGGCGAACAAAAACCTGCTCGGGCTGGCCTGGCTGAACCTGGTCAGCGGTCAATTCACGGTGGCGGAAATGGCACCGGAGCGTCTTGCCGCGACGCTGGAACGCATCAAGCCGTCGGAAATCCTGTTTCCCGAGGGCTGGACGCACCCCGCGCTGGACGCGGCGAAATGCGCGGCCAAGGCTGTTGCGCCGTGGCAGTTCGACCATGACTCAGCCATGCACAAGCTGACCGGGCAGTTCGCCACGCGCGACCTCGACGGCTTCGGCTGCGCCGGGCTGCACGCCGCGATCGCCGCGGCCGGCGCGCTGCTGCAATACGCCCAGGCCACGCAATGCGGCAAACTGCCCCACATCCAGAGCCTGCGCGTGGAGCATGAAAGCGAGCTGGTATTGCTCGACGCCGCAGCGCGGCGCAATCTCGAAATCAGCGAAACGCTGCGCGGCGAAGCGGCGCCCACCCTGCTCTCCCTGCTCGACACCTGCGCCGGCAGCATGGGCAGCCGCCTGCTGCATCACTGGCTGCATCATCCGCTACGCGATTACGCCACGCTGCGCGCCCGCCAGGACGCCATTTCGGCCCTGCTCGGCGCAGGCGGTGCCGCGCCCTTTGTCGGCGTTCACAAAATTCTCAGACAGGGCGCCGACATCGAGCGCATCACCGGGCGCATTGCGCTCAGAAGCGCGCGGCCACGCGACCTGTCCGGTCTGCGCGACAGCCTCGCCCTGCTGCCGCAAGTACACGCGGCCCTGGCCGGCCTCGACAGCCCGCGACTGAATCAACTGCACATGGCGACGGACATACCCGCTGGCATGGCGGGAGAACTGCAGCGCGCCCTCATGCCCGAGCCCAGCACCGTGCTGCGCGAAGGCGGCGTCATCGCCACCGGTTACGATGCTGAACTGGACGAGCTGCGCGCCATCCAGGACAACTGCGGCGAGTTCCTCCTCGCCCTCGAAGCCCGCGAGCGCGAGCGCAGCGGCATCGGCAACCTGAAAGTGGAATACAACCGGGTGCACGGCTTCTACATCGAGGTCAGCCGCGCCCAGGCTGACAATGTGCCGGACGATTACCGCCGCCGCCAGACGCTGAAAAATGCCGAGCGCTATATCACCCCGGAACTGAAAGCTTTCGAGGACAAGGCGCTGTCCGCCTCCGATCGTGCGCTGGCGCGCGAAAAGCTGCTGTACGAGGGGTTGCTGGATTTTCTCCAGCCGCATATCGCCACACTCCAGGCCATCGCCGCTGCCGTGGCCGAACTGGACGTGCTGGCAACGCTGGCCGAGCGCGCCCAGGCACTCAACCTGACCGCACCGGAATTCTGCAGCGAAGCGACGATCGAGATCAGCGGCGGACGCCACCCGGTGGTGGAAAACCAGACCGAGAACTTCATTCCCAACGACACCCGTCTCTCGCGCACGCGCCAGATGCTGCTCATCACCGGCCCGAACATGGGCGGCAAATCCACCTACATGCGGCAAACCGCGCTCATCGTGCTGCTGGCCCACTGCGGCAGCTTCGTGCCGGCGAGCAGCGCGCGCATCGGCCCGATCGACCAGATTTTCACCCGCATCGGCGCATCCGACGACCTGGCCGGCGGCCGCTCCACCTTCATGGTGGAGATGACGGAAACCGCCAACATCCTGCACAACGCCACGGAAAACAGCTTGGTGCTGCTGGACGAAATCGGACGCGGCACGTCCACCTTCGACGGCCTTGCCCTGGCTTGGGCGATCGCCCGCCAGCTGATAGCCAAGACCCAGTGCCACACCCTGTTCGCCACGCATTACTTCGAGCTCACCCAACTCGCCCAGGAATTCAGGCAGGTCGTCAACGTGCACCTCGACGCCGTGGAGCACCGCGACCACATCGTTTTCCTGCATAGCGTGGAAGAAGGCCCAGCCAGCCAGAGCTATGGGCTGCAGGTGGCTCAGCTGGCGGGTGTGCCCGCAACAGTGATTCAGCAGGCGAAGAAAAGACTATTGCAGCTGGAACAACAGGGAATGACGGCAAGCCCGCAAGGCGATTTGTTCGCGGCGCCGATTGCAGCGGCGGCGGAGGAACACCCGGCTCTGGAAGCGCTGCGACAGACTACGCCGGACGATCTCAGCCCGAAGGCTGCGCTGGAATTGATTTACCAGCTGAAGAAGATGAGCGAGGGGTAATGAAATAGGGGTGAGGAGTGAGGGGTGAGGCGTTAGGGGGAAAGTCAAAAAGCCCGCTCCGGACCGGTTTTACGCCTCACCCCCTAACGCCTCACCCCTCACGCATCCTCAGTGGTGATGCCCGTGCGCGCCGTGGGCATGCTCGTGGGCAATTTCATCGTCAGTCGCGGGGCGCACTTCGCTGACGGTGCATTTGAACAGCAGGCGCTGACCGGCCAGGGGATGGTTGCCGTCGACGACAACCTTGTCGTCGGTCACGTCGGTCACGGTGTAAAGAATCCATTCGTCGTCGTCGCCATCCGCAGCGCCTTCGAACTGCATCCCGACTTCCACCTGCCCTTCGGGAAACTGGGCGCGCGGCTCGATGCGCACCAAGTCGGCGTCATACTCGCCGAAGGCGTCATCGGGCTCCAGGGTCATCTCGCAGGTTTCGCCCACGCCTTTGCCCTGCAGCGCCTCTTCCACGGTCGGGAAAATGCCGTCATAACCACCATGCAGATAGCTGACCGGCTCATCGCTCTGCTCCAGCACTTCACCCGCGCTATCGCGCAGTTCGTAGCTGATGGTCACGACAGTATTTTTTGCAATTTTCATGCTTGCTCCAGGGTTTGCACGAGGGGCGTGAAGCGACGCCTCGTTGATATGATAGAAAAAAGACCGCACATTCTAACCGATTTCGGCAAACTGCTATACTCCCCGAATCATCACTAGCGAATGGCCACAAGCATGCGATTATCCTTTCTCGGCGGACTCACAGCGCAGCAGTTCCTGCGCGAATACTGGCAAAAGAAACCGCTGCTGGTGCGCAACGCGTTTCCCGGCTTCACCGGCCTGCTGACCCCCGACGAACTGGCCGGACTTGCCTGCCTCGAAGAGGCGGAAGCACGCCTAGTGCAGAACAAGGGCGATAAATGGCTGTTGCGGCGCGGGCCCTTTGCCGAGGAAGATTTCCAGCGCCTGCCGCAAACCCGCTGGACTCTGCTGGTGCAGGGCGTCAACCTGTTCCTGCAGGAAGGCGCGCAACTGCTGGAGCAATTCAATTTCATTCCGCGCTCACGTCTCGATGACCTGATGGTCAGCTACGCCCCCAAGGGCGGAAGCGTCGGCCCGCACTTCGATCCATACGACGTTTTCCTGATCCAGGGCATGGGGCATCGTCGCTGGCAGATCAGCACCCAGAGCGACCAGACCCTTCTGCCGGGTGCGCCGCTGCGCATTCTGCAGAATTTCCAGCCGGAACAGGAATGGATCACCGGCCCCGGCGACCTGCTCTACCTGCCGCCGCAATGCGGGCATTACGGCCTCGCCCAGGACCACTGCATGACCTATTCGGTCGGCTTCAAGGCGCCCTATACCCAGGAACTCGCCACCCAGTTCCTGGTTTATCTCCAGGACGAAATCAAGCTGGAAGGCATGTACCAGGACCCGGAACTGAAAACCCAATCTCACCCGGCCGAAATCAGCCCCGCCATGATCCGCAAGGTCGGCGCCATGCTGCGTCAAATACGCTGGGATCAAGATACGGTACAGCGCTTTCTAGGCACGTACCTGACCGAGCCCAAATCCAGCGTGTATTTCGAGCCGCCGGCACGCCCCATGCCCCCTGAGAAGTTCCATCAACAGCTGACCCAGGGCGGCATTCGCCTCGATCTGAAAAGCCTGATGTTGTTTCATGACAACACGGTCTATCTCAACGGCGAAGCCGTTGAAGCGACCGCAGAGGATCTACCCACCCTGATCGCGCTCGCCGACCGCGGCAATTTGGCAGCGGGGACCCGACTGAACGAGAGTCTGGAAAAGCTCTTTTATCAATGGTACCGTGCCGGGTATCTGGTACTGGAGCAAGCACCATGACGGATACCTTAAGCAGCCCATCGCCCGAACACCGCAGAATAGAAGGTCAACAGGATTACGAGCAGGCTATCGATTTCGTCGTCGGGCAGGCGCGCCACAACCTGCGCATCTTCAGCTACAACCTGCGCGACGAAGGTTACAACAGCCTTGCCAGATTCGAGTCGCTGCAAAATTTCCTCCTCATGAGCCGCGCCAACCGGCTCACGATCGTATTGCACGACACCGACTACCTGACGCGGGAATGCCCACGCATGATGAATTTGCTCACGCACTTCAGTCATGCTATCGCCGTATACCAGACCAGCGACGAAGCACGTGGCGTCAGCGACCCGTTCATCATCGCCGATAATGAACATTATTTGCACCGTTTTCATTATGACCACCCGCGCGCGGCACTGGCCCTGAACGACAAGGAAGGCGCGCTGGAGCTGATACGGCGCTTCAACGAAATTGTGGATGCCTCCGAGCCAGCGGCACCGCCAACTACGCTGGGGCTTTAAACAAGTTATGAGCCGATGGCATAAAAGCAGTAAATAGCTCATCGCAACGCACACGAACTATGGGTTATTTCAAGGTAAAGGGCTAGCAAAGTCTAAAAAACTTGGTAGAATGCTGCAGTCGGTTGGCGCCCCAACTTGGAATAACCGATTTCTTACTGTTTATCTGAAAATTTTCAAAAAAGGAATTAATAATGAAACACTCCGTACTGATCGCTGCTCTGTTGGCCCTGTCCCTGTCCGCTTGCGGCAAAAAAGAAGAAGCCGCTCCTGCACCTGCTGTTGAAGCTCCTGCTGCTGCCGCTCCTGCTGCTGAAGCACCTGCTGCTCCTGCCGCTCCTGCCGCTGACGCTGCTGCTCCTGCCGCTCCTGCTGCTGACGCTGCTGCTCCTGCCGCTCCTGCTGCTGACGCTGCTGCTCCTGCCGCTCCTGCTGCCAAGTAATTCCGGGCTCAAGAGCATAAAAAAACCGGCCATCTGGCCGGTTTTTTTTCACCTTCAGTCAGGCAATCTGGCGCCAGGCAAACCCCTTCTCCTGCTCAGCGATTCCAATCCACCCTTTTTCGCACTTCAATACCCGACTTAGCGCCTCTTGCGCCAGACTGGGAAGGTTATTTTTCTCGCTCAAATGGGCAGCTACGATGTGCTGCAGCACCGTCGTATCGAGTTTGCTCAAAAACTCGGCGGCCGCGCCGTTATCGAGGTGGCCGAAACGCCCCGCGACCCTCTGCTTCAAACCGGGCGGATACGGTCCGTTGCGCAACATCTCGACATCGTGGTTGCACTCCAGCACCAGCGCATGGCAGCGACTCAGAGTCGCCTCGATATGGGGAGTGGAACTGCCCACATCCGTGAGCACCCCAAGCCTGCGCGCACCATCGCCGAATACGAACTGCGCCGGCTCGCGGGCATCGTGCGGCACAGGAAAGGGTTCGATTTCCAGATCACCGATGACGAAACGATCATGGCTGTCGAAAAGATGAAGCGGCTGGCTGTCCTTGAACATCGCGGCGGCATGGCTGTAGGTACCATGCGTTAACCATACGGGGATGTTGAATTTACGCGCGAACGGCACCACTCCACCTATGTGGTCGGCGTGTTCGTGCGTAACCACAATTGCGCTCAAATGCGCTGGCGTCAGGTCCAGCCGGGCCAGGCGCAACACGGTTTCGCGTATGGCGAAACCGCAGTCCAGCATGACTCGCGTTTGACCCGCCTCGACAACCAGCGCGTTGCCGCGACTGCCGCTCCCGAGAGAGGCAAAACGCATTACTTCAGCTGTTCATGCAGCAGCTTGAGAATCTTGTCAGCAGTATCGGCAGACGCTTTTTGCCCGTCCTTGTTTTGCACCAGAACCTGGCAGGAATCGCCACTCTCTTTTACCAGAACGCGATACTGCTCCTGACGCATTTTCTTGCTATCGTCGCTGCTCCAGAAAGCGAGCTTGGAGAACCAGCCCTTCTCAGCTTTCTTGCCATCGCTATCCGGGTCTACGTAGCGCACGAAATATTCGCCCTTGGAACGATCGCGGTCGACCACGGTAAATCCGACACGGTCGAGTGCCAAACCCACCCGGCGCCAGGCACGATCAAACGGATCAAGCACGGTCAGCAGTTGCACCCCATCCGCGGAACGGCTGAGTTTGGCACGTTCCACAGCAGCGGCATCGGCCACCAGCGTCTTGGCCCGAGATTCCTCAACGCCGAAGCGCACCATCAGGCGGCGCAGCATTTCAGCTTCCAGCTCGGGATCAGCAGGCCGCGGCTCCCAAATCGTCGACTTTCCGCCATCGCCACCCTGAATGACTTCATACATACCGCGATGGCTGATATAAATCTCAGTCATGCCGGCAGTAGCACCACGCTCCAGGCGGGTGCGGAATTTGTCCCGCTCGGCAGTGGAATACAGGCCATCGACCACTTTACCCAAGACGCTTCGGATTGCGTCTTGAGGAATTTTGGCGCGGTCTTCCGCCCAGTCTGTTTCCATCACGCCGGATTCCGGCCTTTCTTCCTTGATGATGAAGCCCAGCTCTTGCCAAAACTCCTTGACCACCGGCCAAACCTGTTCCGGCGTAGCATTCACGACCAGCCAGCGCTGGTTGCCGGAACGTTCCACCTTCACTTTTGCCTGTTCCGGCAGCAGGTCGCTGCTACCCGACTGGGGCTGATTTACGCGCTCGCTATTGTAGGCAGAGAAGGTAGCGCTACCTTGCGGGCTTACGTCAGGCACCACATACCTGCTATCCGCTGCAGGAGCAGTCAGATCCGGCGGCACTTCGAGCGGCGGAACCTTGCCGGCCGACTTGTAATCGATTTTCTTTCCTTCGAGGAAGGACATGGAACCGCAACCGCCCAAAAGTGCCAGCAGGGTCAGGGGTAGAACGAGTTTGCGAAACTTCATGGAATTCGAGACCTTCAAATTAATTCAGCTTGATGCATTGCCGCTTTCAGCGTGTCATGGAATGCGGAGGAAAGGGGGGTCAGAGGCAGGCGGATTCCGTCACCGATCAGACCCATATGAGCCGCCACCCATTTCACCGGAATGGGGTTGGCTTCGACGAACAGTCTCTGGTGCAGCCCGAACAGCTTGGCATTGATGGCGCGCGCCGCAGCCAGATCGCCACGGAATGCCGCGACGCACATTTCATGCATTTTGCGCGGCGCGACATTTGCGGTGACCGAAATCACGCCGTGCCCACCGAGCAGCATGAAAGCCAGGGCGCTGGCGTCGTCGCCGGAATACAGAGCGAAGTCAGCCGGAGCACGCAGGATCAGATCGGTTCCCCGTTCCAGGTTGCCGGTCGCATCCTTGATGCCGATGATGTTGGGAATCTGCGCCAAGCGCAGTACCGTATCGTTGGACAGATCGCAGGCGGTGCGGCCGGGGACGTTGTAGAGTATCTGGGGGATGTCCACCGCTTCGGCCACCGCCTTGAAATGGCGGTACAAGCCCTCCTGGGTGGGTTTGTTGTAGTAGGGCGTGACCAACAGGCATGCCGAGGCGCCCGACTCTTTGGCGCAGCGGGTCAGCTCGATAGCTTCGCTGGTCGAATTGGCGCCGGTTCCGGCGATAACGGGAATGCGCCCCGCCGCCTGCTCTACTGCCACACGGATCAGCTGGCAATGTTCGTCGTAGTTCACGGTTGGCGACTCACCCGTAGTGCCGACAATCACGATGCCATCGGTGCCTTCGCCCACGTGGAAATCAATCAGCGTGCGCAAGCGTTCCAGATCCAGGCTGCCATCGTCCTGCATGGGCGTCACAATCGCTACCAGACTGCCTTTTAGCATGAAGCCAATTCCCGCAAAAAAACTGCAGTTTAACCGATTATCGGGGCTTGCGAAACAGAACGACTACTAGTCTGCCTCGCGTTCGATCGAACAGCATTGGCGATCCGGCATATGCTCGTCACCGGCCGTCAGAACTTGCCCCGTGACTGCATTGGGGCGAAACACGGTACACCCCTTCAAGCCGCTCTCGTACGCCCGCCGGTATAGCCCGCTGAAGTCGGAATAGCTCAATTCTTCCGCAACGTTAATGGTCTTGGAGATGGCGCTATCCACATGGGCCTGCAGTGCCGCCTGCATGCCGAGATGGGCCGCTGGCGGCAGCTCGGCGGCGGTCACGAAAGCCGGTGTCAAAGGCGCCTGTTCGCCATGGAGGGATCGATAAAGCGCATAAGCATGATCCTGCGTTTCGAGCGCGGAAAGGCTGCCGTCTGCAGCTCGTATGCTGCGCTTATAGCGCCAGCCATACACCGGCTCCAGCCCGCTGGAGACATTCCCTGCCAGCAGGCTGATCGTTCCAGTCGGCGCAATGGCGGTGAGATGGCTGTTGCGTATGCCGTGGCGGCTGATACCTTGCAGGATGTCTTCAGGCAGGGAGCGCACAAATTCGCCCTGCAAATATTTTTCCCTGTCGAACAGGGGAAACGTGCCCTTTTCTCGCGCCAGTTCTATGGAAGCACGATAGGCAGCATGCGCGATACGCGCCATTATTTCCCCTGCGAGGCGAAACGATTCCGCGCTGCCGTAGGGAATGCCCAGCATGATCAACGCGTCGGCCAAGCCGGTGAGGCCAAGGCCAAGACGTCGAGAGGCACGGGCAGCCTCAGCCTGATTTTGCAACGGAAAACCCGAAGCCTCGTAGACGTTGTCGAGCATGCGCGTGGCGATGCTCGCCGCAGCGCCAACGCCATCCAGATCCAGTACTGCGAGTGATGAAAATGGCTCGCGCACGAAGCGTGTCAGGTTGAGCGCCCCCAGGTCACAGGCGCCATAAGCCGGCAGGGGAATTTCGCCGCAGGGATTGGTGGCGCTGATGTGTTCGCAGTACCAGAGATTGTTGGCGCGGTTGACGCGATCAATGAAAATCACGCCCGGCTCGACGCAATCGTATGCAGCAGCCGTGATTTTCTGCCATAGCGCGCGTGCCCCGACTTTCCTTACCACACGACAGGGCTGTGGCGTTGCCATGCCCGACCAGCGACGCACGACGATCTCGCCGGAAATTTCCTCGTCCTGCCCCAGAGGGAAGAGCAGCGGCCATTCCGCGTCGCGCGCCACGGCCTCCATCAGATCGTCGCTTACCAGCACGGACAAATTGAAGTGACGCAACGCAAGGGGATCACGTTTGGCCTCAATAAATGCTTCGATATCGGGATGATCGCAGCGCAACGTCGCCATCATGGCGCCGCGCCGCGCGCCGGTAGAAAGAATAGTGGCGCACATGCTGTCCCAGATATGCATGAAGGACAGCGGCCCGCTTGCCGCGACGCCGACACCACGCGCCGTCACCCCCTGCGGCCGCAGGGTGGAAAAATCCAGCCCGATGCCGCCACCCTGTTGCATGGTGAGTGCGCTCTCCTTGAGCGATTCGAAAATTCCCGCGATGGAATCTTCGATCGCCCCCATCACGAAGCAGTTGAACAGGGTGATGTGATGCCGGGTTCCCGCGCCGGCCTGGATACGTCCACCGGGGAGAAATTTGAAATCCTGCAGCAGCGCGTAAAACTGCTCTTCCCAGCACTCGACGTGCTGCGGCTTTTCCACTGTTGCCAAAGCGTGGGCGACACGGCGCCAGGTGTCCTCAATGGCGGCATCGTGAATCACCCCGTCCGCACGGTAACGGTATTTTTCTTCCCAGACCCTCCTGGCAATGGGCTCGCTCAGGTACTCAGTCATACGGCATCAAGGAACCGCAGGGCGCGCCGCCCGCGCCACCTGCATCATCATTTGCAGACTGTCGTGCGTCAGCCTTTCAAACAAGGGCGTCATGTAAGGCAGCGTGACGAATAACACGATGAAACCGGCTGCCAGCGTAATCGGGAAACCAACGGCAAAAATATTCAGCTGCGGCGCCGCACGGGTCATGATGCCGATCGAAAGGTTGGCAATCAGCAAGGCGGCGATCATAGGCAGGGCCAGCAGCAAACCCGAGCGGAATATCTCGCTTCCCCAATCCGTTACCATCTTCCAGGCCTGGACAGACGGCGGCTGGGCGGAAAGGGGGAAGACCTTGAAGCTATCCGCCAGGATTTCGATCATCAGCAAGTGGCCGTTCAGCGTCAGAAATACCAGCGTAAAAAGCAGCCCTAAAAACTGCGCCACTACCGGCACCTGGGCCGAGTTTACCGGATCGAAGAAAGTCGCGAATCCGAGGCCCATTTGCAGGCCGACAAGATTGCCCGCCATCTCCACGGCAACAAAAACAACCCGTACCGTCAACCCCATGGCCACACCGATCACTATTTGCTGCGCCAGGATCAGCAGGCCAGCGGCAGAGCCGGGCTCCACCTGCGGCATGTCGCCCAATGTCGGCGCAATTACCAGCGTAATGGCCACGGCCAGGCCGATTTTGGCACGGTGCGGAAAAGTTGGATTTCCGAGAACAGGCGAACTGGCGATCAGCGCACCGATGCGGACCAAGGGCCACAGGAAAGCGGCCAGCCAGGCGCTGAGTTGGGCAGATGTAACGGTCAACATGCCCGGGGCCGCTCTAACTGATCAGGCTGGGGATACTGGTAAAAAGCTGGCGCATGTAATCGACCAACATGCTAATCATCCAGGGGCCAGCCAGGACCATCACCAGGAACATCACCAGCAGCTTGGGAATGAAGGAAAGCGTCATTTCGTTGATTTGTGTCGCCGCTTGAAAAATGCTCACCAGCAAACCGGTTGCCAGCGCAGCTAAAAGCATCGGCGCCGAAACCAGAACGGTCAACTCCAGCGCCTGGCGGCCGATAGTCATGACGGTTTCAGGGGTCATATATAGAAACTCTGCACCAGCGAAGCCATGATGAGCGCCCAGCCGTCCACCAGCACGAACAGCATCAGCTTGAAAGGAAGGGAAATCATCACCGGCGACAGCATCATCATACCCATCGACATCAGTACGCTCGCCACCACCATGTCGATGATAAGAAATGGAATAAACACCATGAAGCCGATCTGGAAGGCAGTCTTGAGTTCGCTGGTGACATATGCCGGCACCAGGATTTTCAAAGGTACCGCCTCAGGCCCGCTTAACGGCTTGCTGTTCGACAGTTTCACAAACAGCGCCAGATCTTCCTGCCGCGTCTGTCGCAGCATGAATGCCTTGAGGGGTTCGGCGCCTTTCTCAAGCGCAGTGGTGAGCTCGATCTTCTTTTGGTCGTACGGCAGGTAGGCATCGGTATAAATCTTGTCGAACACCGGCGCCATGACGAAGAAGGTCAGAAACAGCGACATCCCCACGACGACCTGATTGGGTGGCGACTGCATTGTTCCCAATGCCTGACGCAGCAGCGAGAGAACGATGATGATGCGGGTGAACGCGGTCATCATCAGCAAAATCGCCGGCAGGAAAGTCAGCGCAGTAAGGAATAGCAGGGTCTGGATGCTGAGGGTGTAGGTCTGACCACCTCCTGGCGAAGGCGAACTGGTAATCGCCGGAAAGCCGGCATCGGCCGCAAACACGGCATATGGAAACAACGACAGGGCCAGCCATGCAACGACAAAGAACGACTTGCGCATGGGGCGATGCAAGGCGCTCATCGCTACTTCTCCGTCCCCATGCCGCGCCGTTTCATGACGTCTTTGAGCCAAGTGGCAAATCGATCATCCGCTGCAGGCTTGTCGCCACGCGGAAAGGTGTCAAGTCGCGGCATGTTGTGCAATGCAGTCACCTGGCCCGGTGCAACACCAACCACCAGCCAGGTATCGCCCACTTCCACTACCACGACCCGCTCCTTGGGGCCGACTGCGATACCGCCGATCAGCTTGATGGCTCCTCCGGCAGAGACCTGCCCGGGCGCAAGGCGCTTCAGTAGCCATGCTGCCCCAGCCACCGTACCCAGCACCACTATAAGGCCGAACAATACCTGCAGCACGCCACCGATGGAAACCGGGGAAACAGGTAAGGCAGGAGGAGTTTGAGCCGGCGCGGCAAAAACGGAGGTGGCGACAAAAACAAGCAGCGCCCCGGCAGACACGAGCCGCATTGCGTTCATCGATTGAGCTTACGGATGCGTTCGGCAGGAGAAATAATGTCGGTAAGGCGGATGCCGAATTTGTCGTTCACCACGACGACTTCGCCCTGGGCGATCAGGCAGCCGTTGACCAGCACATTCATCGGTTCGCCGGCCAGACCATCCAGCTCCACTACCGAACCCTGGGCAAGCTGGAGCAGGCTGCGAATTGCAATCTTGGTCCGCCCCAGTTCAACCGTCAGATTGACCGGGATATCCAGGATCATATCCAGACTGTTGGCCATTCCGGGCAATGCGGCGGAAGCGGAGAACTGCTCGAAGACCGGCGTCGTCACCGTCTTTGCCTGCGCGGTCGCCGCTGCGGCATCGGCATCGCCCTGTTCCGCCATCGCGGCGGCCCAGTCGTCCTCAGCGGAAGAGGCTGACGTTTCGCCCTGCTCGGCCATCGCGGCAGCCCAGTCGTCGCCGCTAACCTGGCCTTCTTCTTCAGCCATTACGACGCTCCGGGGAAGATTCGGATTCCGATGTAGTCAGGATTTTGTTCACTTTCAAGGCATATTGACCATTTAACACGCCGTACTTGCATTCCAGCACCGGCACACCATCCACTTCAGCCACGATGGCCTCGGGAATATCGAGGGAGATCACATCGCCCACTTGCATGTTCAGAATCTGCCCGAGTGTCACGGGCGTCTCACCCAAATTCGCAACCAGGTTCACTTCGGCCACCTGTATCTGTTTGGTCAGCAATTTGGTCCAGCGCTCGTCCACCTCGAGACGCTCACCCTGCATGCTGCTGTAGAGCAGATCCCTGATCGGCTCGATCATAGCATAGGGCAAACACACGTGAAAGTCGCCGCCGCCCGAGCCCAGTTCGATGTTGAACGTCGTCACCACGACCACTTCGCTAGGTGTGGCAATGTTGGCAAACTGGGTATTCATCTCCGAACGCACATATTCGAACTCGACCGGGTAGATCGGATGCCAGCACTTCTGCATCTCTTCGAAAACCACGTTGAGCAAGTTCTGGATGATGCGCTGCTCGGTCGGTGTGAAATCGCGCCCTTCGACCCGCATGTGAAAGCGTCCGTCGCCGCCGAACAGGTTGTCCACGATCAGGAATACCAGGTTGGGATCGAAAATAAACAGCGACGTCCCGCGCAGGGGTTTTATATGGACCAGATTGAGGTTGGTGGGCACAACCAGATTGCGGATGAATTCGCTGTATTTCATCACCCGCACCGGACCCACTGAAATCTCGGCGGTGCGCCTGACGAAGTTGAACAGCCCGATACGCAGCAGACGTGCAAATCGCTCGTTGATGAGTTCCAGGCCGGGCATGCGCCCGCGCACGATACGTTCCTGCTTGGCGATGTTATAGGGACGGACGCCCGCGGTCTCCTCGCCCCCGGCTTCCTCTTCGGGCTCGCCCGTGACGCCCTTGAGCAGCGCGTCAACTTCGTCTTGTGAGAGTATATCGTCAGCCATTTTCTCGATATTCCGGTACGTTAAGCCCGGCCTGCTACTGAATCACGAAAGACGTAAAAAACACCCCGGACACGCCATCTGCATCCTTGGCATGCAACACCTTGTTGACCTGCTCCTTTATCTCATTGCTCAGTTTCTGCTTGCCTTCCATGGATGACAAAGCACCGGCGGTCTTGCTGGAAAGCAGCAACAAAACATTATTGCGGATTTCTGGCATATGCTCCTTGATCACGTCGGACACCTTGGCATCGGCCACTTTCAACTCGATATCAGTTTGCAGATAGTGATCTTCACCGTCGGCGGTGAGATTGACCGTGAATGCCTCAAGTTTGACAAAAACCGGCGGCTTGGCCGGCTCTGCATGTTTGGCCTGTTCCTCATTACCAGCTTTCTTGCCGTGCAGGAAATACCAGGCAGCCCCGCCGCCCCCTCCGAGCAAAACCACCGCAGCGACGATGATAATCAGCAGCTTGCCTTTACCCTTCTTTGGCGCAGCTTCTACCGCCTCTTCTGCTGGTTTGCCTTTGTCCTTAGCCATTGCCACACCTCTTGTTCGGTTTACCCCTGCTCCTGCAAAGCTGGAGTTTTCAAGCTTTGGACGAACTTATAAACCGAAATAATATAAAAAACAAGTGGTTTCGGTTGATAATTTATGTGCTTTAACAACTGCAGTGGGGCGAGGCATCACAATCTATGGTTTTCAGAAGCTGGAAAAACACCATTGGTGCATCCGCACAATCAGCCAGATTGACAATTATTAATTTATATTCAATTAATTAGCACGTTCCCAAGGTGGAATTCAAAAATAAACTTGAAAAACAATGCATCACAATGGCGAATAAACCAGACACGCCCACCCTATTCATGTTGCAAAAAAACAACGTACTGACAGGATGAGGTGAAAAAAGGCACCGGCACGAACAGGCCAATGAAAAGATACTCAGGCAAACAAATCAACCAACCCTCTACCATCGCTATTCAGCGACATGACGCCGCGCGCCGTCACCGGCAATGAATAACCATCCACAAGCGTAAAATCCGAACGTGATTGCGACGCCCCGGACCTCCCCTCCTGCCCGGAATTCTGCTGCTGCGGCAGCGAATCCGAGCTCACCATGGCATTGCCCAGCATCATCCCGCTATCGGCGAACATTTCGCGCAGACGCGGCATGGCGGCTTCAATCGCCTCCCGCACCGCCGGCTGATGCGAAACAAAAAGGGCGGACACCTGATCGTTATTGATGGTAAGGCGCACTTCCATGGGCCCAAGATGCGGAGGATTGAGGTGCAATTCAGCCACCTGCTGGTGCTGCCCGGCCATCCAGACAACCTTTTGCCCCAATGCATCACCCCAGCCAGAAGCACCGACCGGCGTCTGCACACCGCCAACCGGAGCTTTGATTTCGCCGACATTTTGCGCTGTATTAGCGTTCATCGCCACGGGAATGGTATCAGGCATGCGCTGGACCTCGACAGACGGAACCGGCAATTTGAATGTTTCGACCTTCGCGCCGCCATCCTTCAAATCGCCCGACGGCAACGAGTTGCCGTTGGCGGCAAATTCTGCCGCCCCTTCTTTAGCCAGCACCGGAATTTTATCGCTGATCGAGGCCAAGCCGGCGTCGGCCGGACTCTGAAGCGCGGAAACCATCTGGTCTCCGGATGTCTTGTCGGGCGAGAAAGCAGAGAGCACCGATTTCTGCGCGGGCACGGACTGCTGCAATGCCGGCACGGCCGGTGCAAAAGCCGGCAGCAGCGCCATTGCCTGCAATGCCGGGTCCACAGGGACAGTGGACTGGGTATCCGTCACGACATCCGCCTTAAAATCAGTTGCAGTTCCATCCCCAGCCACAGGCAGTATTGCCGCATCTCCGGCGCCAGCTTCCACGACGGGCAACGCAGTACCATCCGCCCCCTGGATTTGCGCCGCCATTAGTGCGGCGAAATCAACTCCATCGGCCGCTGCCGCATCGTTCGCGACACTCGCAGCCTGCCCGGGTCCGGCAGGCGTCTTTGACATTATTTTCGCAACAGCAGCGGCTTGCATGCATCACCTCTTCTTGGTTCGGTTCCGGTTCACGAATCCTAAAGCAACATGCATGCCCAGTGTACTGTTTCAAGCTAAACGGCACTTTCAGCGAGTTCACTCGCCCTCAGGGCGGCGCCCCTGATTCTGCTTATTGGCAAACTCGTCCTGTTCCTTCTGCTCCTGGCGTTCCTCACGCTTTTCCTCGGCACGTATGTGGCGCGCCGACAAAGCCTCGTAGGCCTTGACCTTGCCGCGTTGCCGCAACCATTCCTGCTGCCCGGCGTTCCAGCGTGCCTGACAGCGCGCGACTTCGTCCTGCTGCAACTTGATCGCCGTGTCCAGCTTAACCATGAAGAGCTGGAAATCGCGCAGCGCTGTCGCCGAGGTTCCACCGCTCGCTTTTTCGCGCAACCTGTCCCGATAGCTCTCGCGATAAGCGAAAAGCTGCCTGAGTTTTTCCTCGGACTCGTGCCAGCGCAACTTCAGCGTCTGCAGTTTTTTTGCTGCTGCATCGGCATGGTCCTGGGAGAGGTCCAGCAGGGTCTGCAGTGGGAATTTGCGCGCCATTTCGTCCTATGGAACCTCTGATTAAGTCAAACACGGTCGCGACGGGGCATTGCGGGATGCAAGGCAAGAAAAGAGGCGCGCCGTGCAGTCATTCTGCACCAGCGACTCTTGACGCCGCATGGCGCCCGCAATACCCCGTCCCTTCGGGTTACATCGAAAACAGGCTTGCCCTGCGTTGCGCTCCTTGGCATCGTAGGCCTGCGTCGCGCGCCTTCTCGCCAGTGCGAGCGGCTTTGCCGCCGCTCTCGGCGGGGACGCCCCTCGCGGGTGTGCTCAAGCCTGTTTTCGATGTAACGCGATCCGCGTTTGACTTAACCAGAGGTTCCCTAGCCTACTGACCCAGCAATTGAGCCAGTTGAACCACGCTCTCCTGTGCATCGACCTTCTGCTTCATGCTTTGCTGCAGGAAGGCCTCGATGCGCGGATACATCGCTATCGCCTCATCCAGCAAAGGGTCGCCGCCTCTGACGTAAGCACCCACGCTGATCAGGTCGCGGCTGCGATGGTAACGGGAATACAGCATTTTGAAGCGCCGCACCAACTCCAGCTGCTGCGGGCTGATCAGCTCGGTCATGGCGCGGCTGATGGAGGCTTCGATGTCTATGGCGGGATAATGCCCCTGATCCGCCAGAGCGCGCGACAGCACCACGTGACCATCGAGAATGGCGCGTGCGCTGTCCGCAATCGGGTCCTGCTGGTCGTCGCCTTCGGTCAGGACGGTATAAAACGCGGTGATCGAACCACCCTGTTCGCGGCCGTTACCCGCCCGTTCCACCAGCTGCGGCAATTTTGCGAACACCGATGGCGGGTAGCCCTTGGTAGCCGGCGGCTCGCCGATCGCCAGCGCGATTTCGCGCTGCGCCATGGCGTAGCGCGTGAGCGAATCCATGATCAGCAGGACATGCTTGCCCTGGTCGCGAAAATACTCCGCGATGGCAGTTGCGTAAGCTGCGCCATGCAAGCGCAGCAGCGGCGGCGCATCCGCGGGCGCCGCCACCACTACTGAACGCGCCAGGCCCTCGGCGCCGAGAATGTTTTCGATGAATTCCTTGACCTCGCGGCCGCGTTCACCGATCAGCCCCACCACGATCACGTCGGCGCTGGTATAACGCGCCATCATGCCCAGCAGCACGCTCTTGCCGATACCGCTGCCGGCAAACAAGCCCATGCGCTGCCCCCTACCGACCGTAAGCAGGGAATTGATGGCGCGCACGCCGACATCGAGGACATGACGAATCGGCGCACGCGACAGGGGATTGATGGGCCGGCTCTGCAAGGGCATGGCATGATCTGCCAGCAGCGGCCCCAAATCATCGAGCGGGCGCCCGGCTCCATCGATTACCCGGCCCAGCAGCTTGTCGCCCACGGCGACATGTTTGGCACGGTCCTCTGCACGGCGGTGCGGAACGAAGCCCTTGCTCGCACCCTGCACTGGCAGCACGCTGCCGAGTACCGGAGTCACTTTTGCCCCCGGCGTAAGGCCGTAAACATCGGTGGAAGGCATCAGCAGCAAGCGTTCGCCAGCGAACCCTACCACTTCCGCCTCGACGTTATGCCCATCGGGCAGAGATACGATGCAACTGCTCCCGACTGCCAGCTTGAGCCCTACCGCCTCCATCACCAGGCCGGTGACTCGCGTCAGGCGGCCAGTCACGACCCAGGGCGGCGTCGATTCCACCGCCTCCTGACAGCCATGCAAATAGCTTTGCCAGTTCTGAATCAGGTTCATTTCGGGCTTAACGGACCAAGCCAGTCTCCGCTTTGACCCAGCGACTCCAGCACGCGTTTCCAGCGATTCTCCAGCGTGGCATCAATCTCGCTTTGCGCCGTTTCAAGTCGACAGCCGCCGGGCGTGATCTGAGCGTCCTCCACCACGCGCCAGTGGCCATGGGCGAGTTCCGCCTCAAGATGCGAGCGCAGCAACGCCGCGTCCTGTGGATGCACTATCAGTTGCGGCTGTTGGTTGGCCTGAGGCAGGCTGTTAATGGCTTCCTGCACGACAGGCAAAACCAGTTCGGGGTGTATGGACAAAGCCTGACGCAACATTTGCCGAGCTAAACCGAGCACCAGTTCCAGTACTTGCTGCGCCAGCTCCTGATCCAGCCGCTGTAGCGTTTCATTCACCTGGACCAGCAGCCGGCTAATGCGCTGAGCCTCCTGCAGCGCCTGCTCCCGGCCTTCGCGATAACCCTGTTCTCGCCCCTGCTGCACCCCTTCCTGATAGCCCTCCTGATGCGCCTGCTGTTGAATTTGCTGGATGGATTCGGCAGTGGGAAGCTCGACATGGGCCTTGTCGAAGGCATCCATCTCCCAGCGCTGGTAGGCGCTTAGCTGTTCCTTGGGGACGATATTAGACATGGACACTCAAGCGACATGAAGGGTCAGACCATTTGCTCATCGCCTTTGCCTCCAAGCACGATTTGACCTTCGTCCGCCAGACGACGCACGACCTTGAGAATTTCTTTCTGTTCGGCCTCGACTTCGGAAAGGCGGACCGGGCCCTTGGCTTCCAGATCGTCGCGCAGCATTTCAGCCGCACGCGACGACATGTTCTTGAAGATTTTTTCGCGCAGTTCCGGCGTTGCTCCCTTGAGCGCCAGGATCAGGGATTCCGACTGCACTTCGCGCAGCAGCAACTGGATCGAGCGGTCGTCGACATCCATCAGGTTATCGAACACGAACATTTCATCCTGGATGCCCTGCGCCAGTTCCGGGTCGTAATCGCGAATGCTGTTGATGACGGAGGTTTCGTTGACCGTGCCCATGAAGTTGAGTATCTCTGCCGCCGCACGCACCCCGCCCATGGCGGTTTTCTTGATATTGGTATTGCCGGCGAGCAGTTTGGTCAACACGTCGTTAAGCTCCTTCAGCGCGGTCGGCTGAATACCGTCCAGCGTGGCGATGCGCAGGATGACATCGTTGCGCAGACGTTCGACGAAAAAACTCAGCACTTCGCTGGCCTGGTCGCGATCCAGGTGCACCAGGATCGTGGCGATGATCTGGGGATGCTCGTTCTTGATCAGCTCTGCCACTGCGGCGCCGTCCATCCACTTCAGGCTTTCGATGCCGGCCGTATCGCCGCCCTGCAGGATGCGGTCGATCAGGTGTCCCGCGCGTTCGCCCCCCAGCGCCTTGGTCAGAACCGAACGAATATATTCGTCGTTGGCCATCCCCAACGTGGTCTTTTCTTCCGCTTCCTGGCGAAAATCGTAGAGCACGCCCTCGATCTGATCGCGCTTGACGTTTTTCAGCGTCGCCATCGCCGAACCGATCTTTTGCACTTCCTTGGGGCCAAGGAACTTGAATACCTCGGAAGCTTCTTCTTCGCCCAATGACATGAGCAAAATCGCGCTCTTGAGCAGACCTTCTTCACTCATTGCCGCCACCTACCCAATCCTTGACCACGCTCGCAACGACGCGCGGATCCTGCTTTGCCAACTCCCTGGCGGCTTTGAGATTCTCGTCATAGCCAGCCGACTGCGCCGCACGGGCTGCGGCCTGCGGCGAGATTTCCGCCACTTCCTCATCCGCGGCACCCGCATGATGGTGCCGGGCGGGCCCCGGTTGCGCAAGGTCGCGCAGGATCGGACGAATCACGCCGAAGACCAGATAGAACAGCAACGCGGCGATCAGCAGGTTTTTGGCGACTTCCTTGGCCAGGGAAATATTACCCGGGTCCTTCCACAGCGGCGCGGAAGGAACGACTTCCTCCTCGCTGGTTGTGAATGCGGCATTGACCAGGTTCAGCGTATCACCGCGCGCCTGGTTGTAGCCCATGGCCTCCTTGACCAAGTTCTGCAATTGGGCAAGTTCCGCTGCGGTAAGCGGCTTGGCCTTGGCGTTCTTGCCGACACCGACCATGCGGTTATTAACCACCACCGCCACCGAGAGGCGCTTGATGCCGCCCACCGGCTGGCGGACATGCTGGATGGTTTTGTCCACCTCAAAGTTTACGGTCGACTCTTTGTGCGCACCTGCCCCACTCGCCGCACCGCCTGCAGCAGCTCCGCCAGCAGGAGAACCCGTTGCCGTAATCGGCGCGCTCGCAGCTCCCGGCGGCTGGTTCGACATGGCGCCGGGGACGCCACTCGCCGGCTTCCCGGCATCGCCAACCGTTTCGCTGGTCTGCTGACTGCGGATCGCTGCATCGTTAGGCACCGGATTGGGTTTGAAAGTTTCTGCGGTTTGCTCGACCATGGCGAAATCGAGGTCTGCCGCCACCTGCGCCTTGACGTTATCCGTCCCCACTAACGGCGTCAGAATGGCTTCAATACGCTTGACGTAGCTCTGCTCCACCTGGTGCAGATAATCCAGTTGCGTCGGGTCCAGCCCGGCATGCGCATCCACGCCGCCCTCGCCCGCCGCGACCAGCAGGTTGCCGTTCTGGTCCACCAGCGTCACATTCTTCACCGGCAGTTCGGGCACGCTGCTGGCGATAAGGTGAACGATGCCGCTGACTTGTGCCGCATCGAGTGTTCGACCCGGGTAGAGGCTAAGCAAAACGGAGGCGCTGGGCTTCTGCTGATCGCGCACGAATACCGAGGGTTTCGGAATGGCGAGATGCACGCGCGCCCCCTGCACGGCAGAAAGCGACTGGATGGAACGGGTGATTTCCCCCTCCAGAGCGCGCTGGTAGTTGACCTGCTCCTGAAACTGGCTCATGCCGAGTTTCTGACCGTCCATCAGCTCGAAACCCACCACGCTGCCCTTGGGCAAGCCCTGCGAGGCAAGGCGCAGACGCATCTCGTAAACCTGATTGGAAGGCACCAGAATGGCCCCACCGCCTTCCGCCATCTTGTAGGGAATGTTCATTTGCTGCAGGGAGGCGATGACCGAACCACCGTCACGGTCGGAGAGATTGCTGTAGAGCACCCTGTAATCGGGCGTCTGGGACCACATCCAGGAACCGGCCACCACGGCGATGATGGCCGCAATGCCGAACATCAGGCCCAGCTTGCGCTGATTGCTTAACTGGCCGAGTCTCTCCAGCATTCCACCAAAAGCATTTTCCTGGGCAGCTACTGCCATTGATGAACTCTGAGTCGATTAACCCCTGCAACATGCAGGGGGGAGAAAAAAAAATGGAAACTCTGTGGATCGCTCAGAAGCGTCATACCTGCATGTTCATGACTTCTTGATACGCGGAAACCAGTTTGTTGCGCACCTGCACCATGGCCTGGAAGGAAACGTTGGCTTTCTGCAGGGAAATCATGACTTCCTGCAAGCTGGCGTCAGTTTTGCCCAGTTCGAAATTCTTCGCCATATCGGCCGATTCCTGCTGCGCACTGTTGACCTGGTCGATAGACGACTGGAGCAATGCGGAAAAATCTGCTCCGCCTTGCGGCGGCGGCGCGCTTCCGCCTGCAGCGGCGGCGGTCGCCTGCATCTGGCTGAGGAGTTGGTCAATTCCCTGTATGTTCATGTCTAAAATCTCTCCGGCATCAGTTTATGCGCAAAATTGAAGCAAAAACCATACCTTAATCATCCTTCAACTGCCCAGAAACAGTGCCTTCTTCCCGGTACTGCTGCATCTTGTAACGCAAGGTGCGCTCGCTCATTCCCAAACGTTGTGCCGCCAGCTTGCGCGAACCGTTCACCGCCTCCAGCGCCTCCAGAATATGAGCCCGCTCCAGCGACTTCATGTCCAGCGGCCGGCTATCCGCCGCCCCTGCCTTCAACATCTTCCCCGCCTGGCTCTGTTCAGCCACTGCCGTCTGCGGCAAGTGCAGATGAGGAACCTCTATCGTATCGCCCGGCGCCAATATCAAGGCGCGCTGTATGACGTTCTCAAGCTCCCTGATGTTACCCGGCCAGCCATATTGCGTCAATTGCCTTACCGCGTCATCGGACAGGGAAATACCGCTGCGTCCGAAGCTGGCGGCGAACCGGCCGATGAATTGCCGCGCCAGCGGCACGATGTCTTCCTTGCGCTCGCGCAGGGCAGGCATCACGAGCGGAAACACGTTGAGCCGGTAATACAGATCCTCGCGGAACCCGCCACGCTTCACCTCGGCCTCGAGATCGCGGTTGGACGTGGCCAGCACGCGGACGTCGAGCGCAATGCTCTTGCGCCCGCCGACCCGCTCCACCTCGCGTTCCTGCAACACGCGCAGCAGTTTTGCTTGCAGCGCCAGCGGCATCTCCGACACTTCGTCCAGCAATAAAGTACCGCCCTGCGCCTGTTCGAATTTGCCCGGCTGACTCTGCTGCGCACCGGTAAAAGCGCCTTTCTCATGACCGAACAGCGTCGACTCGAGCAGATTTTCCGGAATGGCGGCGCAATTGATCGCCACGAACGGCCCGCCCGCACGTGGCGAGTGGCGATGGATATAGCGCGCCACCACTTCCTTGCCAGTGCCGCTTTCGCCGGTAATCATCACGGTGGCAACCGTGCCGGCCACCCGCTGCGCCAGGGAAAATAGCTCACGGGAGCGCGAATCCTCGGCAATCGCTTCTCCTGCCTCTTCTGCGGGCGCAGGCAGCATGTAACGCGTCACCTCGGCCAGCAACTTGTCAGGCTCGAACGGCTTGGTGATGTAATTGCATGCGCCGGCACGCATCGCCTCCACCGCCTTGTCGATCACGCCATAGGCGGTCATCAGCAAAACCGGCAAATAGGGGTATGCGGACTTGATTTCGCGCAGCAGGGTGTGGCCGTCCATCGGCTGCATCTGCACATCCGTTACCACCAGCCCCACCGTGCGACGCTCCAACTCGGTCAGCGCCGCATGTCCATCGGCCACACCGATGACCTCGTAGCCGGACAGCGCTAGCGTGTCGCACAGCGCCTCGCGCAGGTCGCGGTCGTCTTCAACAATTAAAATCGGCAGGGTTTTCACTTATGAACCTTGGAACTCAATATCCGGAACGCATGTCGGCAGACGCAACACGAACTCGCTCCCCTCTCCCGGCACGGAATGCGCCTCTACCGTACCGCCGTGCGCCTCGGCCACGCTGCGCACGATAGCCAGACCGAGCCCGGTACCTTCGATGCGCGTCGTAAAAAACGGCTCGAACAGCCTGTCTCCCAGCGCCGCATCGAAGCCTCGCCCGTTATCGCGCACCGTCAGTGCCAGCCAGCCTTTAGCCGTCGCTTCCGCCCGCAACACCACTTCTCCACCGGCGCTGCTGGCCAGCAACGCATTCTCCAGCAAATTCACCACGGCACCAACCAGCGCCTTGCGATCGCCGCGCAAAACGCAGCCTTCGCTAAGGTCTTCCACGCCCAGACACACCTCCCGCTGAGCCATCTGCGGCTCGATGATCTGGCGCAGCTCGCCCAGCAGATCGGCCACCGCAACCGCTTCGCGCTCGCCGCCCTGCCCCCTGACGAACGACAGCATATCCTGGATCAGCTGCTCCAGATGGCGCAGGCGCGCCAAGGCTTTTTCGGAAAAGCGGATGCGCTCCGGCTCCGCCAATCCGGGCTTGGCCAGGTTTGCGACATAAAGCAGCGCTGTCGCCAGCGGCGTACGCAACTGGTGCGCCAGTCCGGCCGCCATTTCCCCCATCGCGGACAAACGCTGATGGCGCTGCAGGGCCTGCTCCATCTGATAGGCCTCGGTCACGTCGTGCAGCAGAACGATCTGGCCGCCCCCCCCTTCCAGTTGGCTAACGGAGATATTCAGCCGGCACAGCGATTCGTCCGCCGCCGTCATTTCCCATTCGTGAGAAGTTGCTGTCTGACGCAGGCTGCGAGCAACAACCTCGCTCCACTGCCGGCCCAGCAGGCCATCCCCCAGCATGCGGCCGGCCGCTGCATTCGCTTCGCGGATCTCGCCCGCGCCATCCACGACCACCACACCCGCAGGCAATGCCGCCAATAGCATCGCCAGGCGCTGCGATAGCGCCTCCTTCTCAAGATACTGGCGGCGTAATTCGCCGTTGGCCACCGCCAGTTCGCCGGTCAGATGCTCCACCTGACCCTGCAGTTCCTGATATGCGCCAGTGAGTTGCGCCGATGCCTCGTTAAAAAGGCTGAAGGCCTGTTCCAACTCCTGAGGACTGACGGACTTTACGGCTTCGGACAAGGCTGAATCCCGGATCGTTTAATTGTTTCATTATATATCGGAAGGATACTTCCCTATTCATAAGCTAACCCATTCCAAGCCATCGGGGATTCCACTACAATTGCCTCAGGCATACCCTTACCTTCGAGAAGTGCATACCAAAGAACGCATCATTATTTCGGGACTCTCCAGACCATGCTCAGCCGTTTCACCATACGCACCCGCCTTATTTTCCTCTCCTGCGTTATGTCGCTCATTTTGATCGGCAGCGGATCGACAGGCATGTTCGTCGTCAGCATGTTCCAGGACTCGCTGTCGGACTCATACCAAAACGAAATGGAACCGACCATACAACTGGTAAAGATAGGCCAACGCATGGTCGACAACCGCATCCAGCTTCTGCTTGCGCTGCAGCATGACCCCAGCAACCCCAACAGCAGCCTGCATAACCACCCTGTTACCAAGCACACCGACAAGCTGGCGCAGAATGCCCAAGAGATCGACCAGCTGTGGCAGCAGTTCCGCGCCAAACAGTGGGACGGAAAAACCGCGCAACTGGCCGACAAATATGCCGAACAACGCAAAACACTCCTGGATACCGGATTCATCCCGACGCGCGACGCCATTCTGGCAGGCAAATTCGACGATGCGACACGCCTGACCCTGCAAGCCATCAACCCCACGTTCGAAGCAGCCAACGGCACACGCAACGAATTATTCCAACTGATGGTCGATGCCGCAAAAGACGGAAACGAGCGCGCAAAACAGCGCTATACGCTCATCCGCAACCTGACTGTCGCCGGCATTGCAGGCAGCGTCCTGCTCGCGCTGCTGGTCGCTTTTTTCATTATCAGGGGAATCACCTGCTCCATATCCGAATTGCGCGCGACCATGGTCTCAATGCAACAGGACAATGACCTGACCAGGCGCGCGACCGTTTATGGCAGCGACGAAATCGCCGAGGCCGCGCAAGCTTTCAACGCACTGGCCGGCAATTTCCAGGACATTATTGTCGATGTGCACGCCAGCGCGGAACAGCTGGCTGAAGCATCGACGCAGCTGTCTGCCACATCGAATAACGTCGCGCAGAGCTCCCTGCAACAGAGCGAAGCGGCCGCCAGCACGGCCGCCGCAGTGCAGGAAATGTCGGTGAGCGTGGCTTCGGTGGCGGAAAATGCCGAGGAAGTGCGCCACATGGCCCAGACCAGCGTGGCGGAAACCCAAAAAGGCAATCTCAGCCTGTCCGAACTGATCGGCGAGATCAGCGAAGTGGAAACATCGGTGGAAGAAATCTCCGGAGCGGTGACAGAATTCATGCACAGCACCAACACCATCACCAGCATGACCAGACAAGTCAGGGATATCGCCGACCAAACCAACCTGCTCGCCCTGAATGCCGCAATCGAGGCGGCACGGGCCGGCGAGCAGGGCCGCGGCTTTGCCGTGGTGGCCGACGAAGTCAGGAAGCTGGCCGAGAAATCCGCCAAGTCCGCAAGCCAGATCGATGCCGTCACGCAGACGCTCAACACCCAGTCGGTGGGTGTCGAAAACGCCATCGCGCGCGGTCAGGGTGCGCTACGCTCGAGCCAGGATTTTCTGGAAAACGTGGCAATGGTGCTGTCGGAAGCCAACAGCTCGGTGTCCAGCGCTACGAATGGCGTGGACAACATCACCTCATCGGTCAGGGAACAAACCGCCGTCGCCAACGAAATTGCGCAGCACGTGGAACAAATCGCACAAATGGCTGAAACCAACAGCCTGGCAAGCAAGGAAACATCGGCTGCCGCACATCACCTGGAACAACTTGCCGGCAAACTGAACCATATTGTCGGACGCTTCAAAGCCTGAACAGGCGACTGCCGAACAGGCTCATCTTCATTGCATGCCTGCAAATAGGCTTGACCGCAGCCTTTTTTGCCTTTAACTTCCCTCAAACTCGTAATCCGACAATCCGAAGATGGGTATACCACCCATCCGCCGCTTGCCCGATTCGGGGGTATTCACGCCACTAAACCAGAAAGAAAAACAGCGTGCACACAACGGACGTCGACGGACAATGTCATGAGAAATCCAGCACGATCCATCGCGTCAACCTGCCGCAAAGAAAAAACGCTTATCCAACTGAAATCGCCACGAATGCCACTAAAACAAACGCTCGCAAGCGCGATGAAATTGAGAAATATGGCATATAATCGGGAAAATACAGTCAACATGCCGCAAGGTATAATGCAGCGACGAGAATATTGGATAACCTCCAAATAGTGGAACCCACTGGAGCCTTAATAAGATGTCAGAACTGTTAAAACGGATTGATGCCCGAACCAAGCTGGCCGGCACCAACAAGCTGGAAATCCTGCTGTTTACCCTCGGAACGGACCAGAATAGCGGACGCAAGGAAACATTCGGCATCAATGTTTTCAAGGTACGTGAAGTCATGCGCGTGCCTGAAATCACCCGGGCACCGGACATGCCCCCCACCGTGGAAGGCATGGTCAGCCTGCGCGGCGTACTGGTACCGGTGGTGGACCTGATCAAATATGCCGGGATCGTGACCGACATCAAACCTGACATCATGATCGTTACCGAATACAACTCTCGTACCCAGGGCTTTCTGGTGGAAAGCGTGGACACCATCCTGCGTCTCGACTGGTCCGAAATCAAGGTGCCGCCCGACATGCTCATGGCCCAGATGGGCGGACTGGTGACTGCCGTCACCAAACTCGAAGACGGGCGCCTGGTCATGCTCATGGACGTGGAGAAGATCCTTGCCGAAACCACACATTTCGACCAGCACGAAATCATTTTCTCCAGCCTGATTCCGCTGCAGGAAGAGCGCACCATCTTCTTCACCGACGATTCGCCGGTGGCGCGCAAACAGATCGAGCGCACGCTGGACGCCATGCACATACGTTACCGTAGCGCCACCAACGGCAAGCAGGCGTGGGAAGAGCTGCAACAGATCGCCACCCGCGCCGATGCCGCCAAGCTGCCGGTGAAGAATTTCATCCAGCTGGTGCTGACCGACGTCGAAATGCCCGAAATGGATGGCTACATCCTCACCAAGAACATCAAGAGCGACCCCCGCTTCGCCGGCATACCGGTGATCATGCATTCGTCCCTGAGCGGCGCGTCCAATCAGGAACTGGGCCGCTCCGTTGGCGTGGACGAATACGTTTCCAAATTCGAACCTGCCAAGCTGTCCGAAATCCTTACCCGCCGCTTAATGAGTTGACTTTCCCAGGACCGACAACATGACGACCCAAGCACATGCCGCGCTGATCGAATCGGTTGATGCCCGCACCAAGCTGGCCGGCTCCAACAAAATGGAAATTCTCCTGTTCACGCTGGGAACAGGAGAATATTTCGGCATCAATGTATTCAAGGTGCGCGAGGTATCGCAAACCCCCTTCATCACCAAGACGCCGAACATGCCGGGCGGGGTGCTGGGGGTGATATCGTTGCGCGGCAACATCATCCCGGTCCTGTCACTGGCGGATTTCATGATGCTCGACAACGTGCCGGAAGGCACCGGCCAGACCATGATCGTCACCGAATACAGCAAACACACCCAGGGTTTTCTGGTGCATGACGTAGATCGGATCGTGCGTGTGGACTGGGAAAAAATCAAACCGCCACAAGCCATGCTGGCCGGCAACGAAGGGCTGATCACCGCGATTACCGAATTGCCCGATGGCCGCCTGGTGTCCATCCTCGACGTGGAACAGATCCTGGTCAACGCGCTGGGCATGGAACCGATCCCCGAACTGGTGCCGGTGGAAATGTCGTCGGATCAAAGTCTGTTCTTCGTGGACGATTCTGCCATCGCCCGCAAGGAAATCATGATGACCCTCGACAAGCTGGGCGTTCCATATCAGCAGGCCAATAACGGACAGGAAGGCTGGGAAAAGCTGCAGAATCTTGCCGCGCGCGCCCAGCATGACGGCATCCCGGTAAAAAACCTGGTCAGCCTGATTCTGACCGATGCCGAAATGCCTGAAATGGATGGCTACGTGCTTACCAAGAAAATCAAATCCGACCGGCGTTTCGAAGGGATTCCGGTCGTCATGCATTCATCCCTGTCTTCAGATGCCAACCGCAGCATGGGCAAAGCGGTAGGGGTGGATGCGTATGTGGCAAAATTCGACCCGACGGTATTGGCGGAAACGCTACGTCCGTTGTTGATGAGATAAAACCAAAGTAGTGGAACCACCTGTAATCTGGAGTAGCTATGGCAGATAAGAATATGAAGTTCCTGGTCGTGGACGACTTTTCCACGATGCGACGAATAGTACGCAACCTGCTGAAGGAACTTGGCTTCACCAACGTGGATGAAGCCGAAGACGGCGTGGCCGCGCTCGGCAAGCTCAAAGGCGGCAATTTCGAGTTCGTGGTAAGCGACTGGAACATGCCCAACATGACGGGCCTCGAACTGCTCAAGGCAATTCGTGCGGACGCTGCACTCAAGCATTTGCCGGTTTTGATGGTAACCGCCGAAGCGAAGAAGGAAAACATCATCGAAGCAGCCCAGGCCGGCGCCAGCGGATATGTCGTCAAGCCATTCACGGCAGCCACTCTTGAAGAGAAACTCAATAAAGTATTTGAAAAGATGGGCGCAAAGTGAGCGGGTTCATTGCCCCACATCATCGCTGTACGGACGCACTGGCATAGCCAGATTAAGTGCACAGCACAGCCGAAATCAATTAAGCATAGTCAAGTAAGGGGAGGTGTCGAGTGAGCAACACGTCACAGGACCAGGGCGATTCCGAAGATCTGGAAGCACTGTTTGACAGTATCGTAATGGCCAATAAGGAAGCTGCAGCGCCCGCTGTTGAAGCGGCGTCGGAATCAGCAGACGTGACCACGACCAGCACGACGGTGGAAGAAGGCGGCAGCAGCGTGTTCTCCTCCCTCGGGCATATGACGCGCAATTTGCACAACACGCTGCGCGAACTGGGTTATGACAAATCGATCGAAACGGCAGTAGCTGCCATTCCCGACACCCGGGACCGCCTCAACTACATCGCCGCGATGACTGAAAAGGCTGCGGAGCGTGCCCTCAGCGCAACAGAAGTGGCGCAGCCGCTGCAGGAAAAAATGGAAGCAGGCGCCATCAGCCTGACGGGGAAATGGGATCGCATGTTCGCCAAGCAATTGAGCATGGACGAGTTCAAGCAATTGGTGACCGAAACCCGTGCCTACCTTGGCGAAGTACCCAGCCATACCAAGGCTACCAATGCCCAGTTGATGGAAATCATGATGGCACAGGATTTTCAGGACCTCACCGGCCAGGTGATCAAGAAAGTGATCGATCTGGCGCAACAGGTGGAAAGACAGTTGCTACAGCTGCTGATAGAAACCACCCCGCCGGAAAAGCGTAACGAGGTCAACACGGGCTTGCTCAACGGACCGGTCGTCAACGCCACGGGCCGAAGTGACATCGTTACCAACCAGAAGCAGGTTGACGACCTGCTGGACAGCCTGGGATTCTGAGTTTCCAACTCGGACCCATAGACAAAAAGAACGGGAGAAGCCATGAGTCACTTCGCCGGAATGGAAGAACTGCTCCAGGATTTCCTCACGGAAGCCGGGGAGCTCTTGTCCGATGTGGACAACAAGCTGGTGGAACTGGAAAAGCGGCCGGGTGACAAATCCCTGCTCAACGACATTTTTCGCGGTTTCCACACCATCAAGGGCGGCGCGGGCTTCCTCAATGTCAACGAACTGGTGGAATTGTGTCACCGCACCGAGAACCTGTTCGACAAACTGCGCACCGCGGAACTCACCCTGACCCCTGACATCATGGACGTCATCATGGCTGCCACTGGCGTGGTCCGGGACATGTTCGGTCAGCTCTCCCAGTCACAGGTACCGCCTCCAGCCGAGAAAGTATTGCTGGACGCGCTGGATACCGTCATCGCTGGCGGGCATTACAACCTGCACGCCGCCCCGACACAGCCAGAGGCCGCTTCGGCCGCACCTGCAGCCCCAGCCAGCAGCGGCGACGGGCCTGACTGGGACGGCATGTATCACTCCCTGCTTGGCGAGACTCCGCCCGCCGTCCACCACATACCGCCGGCTACAGCCCTTACTGCGGCACAACCCGCACCGCATCCGGAAATTCAGCACCCCGCCGTCGCCGCGCCCGCCAAGCCCGCAGCGGCACAGCAACAGGTCGCGGTGGCGAAGGAAACCACCATCCGCGTCGATACCACACGCCTCGATCAGGTGCTGACCTACACGGGCGAAATTGGCCTCACCAAGAACCGTCTTACCAGCCTGCGCGCCGACATCCTTGCCGGGAAACAGGACGCCAGCACGCTCAAGGCGCTGGATGAAGCCGTGAGCCAGCTTGACCTGCTGGTGGGCGACCTGCAGAACGCAGTAATGAAAACCCGCATGCAGCCCATTGGCCGACTGTTCCAGAAGTATCCGCGCCTGGCGCGCGACCTGGCACGGCAACTCGGCAAGGACGTGGAACTGCTGCTGTCCGGAGAAGACACCGAAATCGACAAGACCATGATCGAAGACCTCAACGATCCATTGGTCCACCTGGTCCGCAACGCTGTCGACCACGGCGTGGATAGCCCGGAAGAACGCGCCGCCGCAGGCAAATCGCTGAAGAGCATCGTGCGCTTGTCCGCATCCCAGGTTGGCGATCACATCATTATTGAAATTGCCGACGACGGACGGGGCATGCGCCCGGACACGATCCGCCACAAGGCGGTCGAAAAAGGCCTGATCGACCTGGAAACAGCCAACACCCTGGATGACCGGCAAAGCCTGCAGCTCATCTTCCTGCCGGGTTTCTCCACCAAGGACCAGATTTCCGACGTCTCCGGACGCGGCGTCGGCATGGACGTGGTAAAAACCAACATCGGCAAGCTCAATGGCCGCATCGAGATCAGTTCCGCGGTCGGCCTGGGCACGACCATCACCATCTCCCTGCCGCTCACCTTGGCCATTCTGCCGGTGCTGCTGGTGCGCGTTGGCGAGCAGCCTTTCGCGGTGCCTTTGTCCATGGTGCGTGAAATCACCCCGATCGACCCACGCGACGTGAAGCAGGTTTCGGGCCGCGCCACCATGGTGGTGCGCGAGGAAGTGTTACCGGTGCGTTCCCTGGCGAGCATGATCGGATGGCCGGAGAACAACGCGCCCGCCTTCGGTGTTTTGATGCAGAGCGCGGATACCACTTTCGTCCTGGCGATCGACGGCTTCGTCGGGCGTGACGACGTCGTCATCAAGCCCCTGCTCGACATCAAGCCCAAGGGCATTGCCGGCGCCACGCTTTCCGGAGATGGCTCGGTGGTCCTGGTGCTCGACATGGAAGAGCTGCTCAGAATGAATCCCGACAGCACGCGTGCTTCGCTTTTCAGCCATTCTGTTCATTAATCCGAGCTAATCATGCAGAACCACGCATTCATCGGTCGCCAGCCAATTGTCGACCTACAGCAAAAGATCATTGCCTATGAGCTGCTGTTCCGCCATAGCGCCGATGCTTCCACCGCCCAGATCACGGATGACCTGTCCGCGGGTACCAATGTCCTGGTCAACACGTTCAGCAACATGGACGCCAACTGGCTGCTGGGCGACAAACTGGCTTTCATCAATATCGCCGCCCCCATGCTGGAGAGCGATTTCCTCGAGTTGCTGCCCGCCAAACGCGTCGTGCTGGAATTGATCGAAACCGTGGAAGCGACCCCGGAGTTGATCGCGCGCATCCAGAGCCTGCGTCAACTGGGCTTCCGCTTCGCGCTCGACGACTTCGACCATCGCCCGATCAATACGGATCTGTTGCCGATCGCCGATTTCATCAAGGTGGATATTCACGAGCTCGGTCTGGACCGAACCGCCACGCTGGTGCGTTCATTACAGGGCGTCTCCGCAAAACTTATCGCGGAAAAAGTGGAAACCCGCACCGAACACAAATTCTGCAAGGAATTGGGCTTTCATTATTTCCAGGGCTATTACTTCGCCCATCCCGAAACGCTCAGCGCCAAGATCATCAACCCGGCCCACGCCACCGTACTGACCCTGCTCAACAAGGTGCGCAACAATGAAGATGTGAAGGAAATAGAGAACGGCTTCAAGGCCGACGTTGCGCTCTCTTTCAAGCTGCTGCGCTACATCAATTCGGTGGGTTTCGGACTGTCATGCGAGATTCAGTCGATACGTCATGCCTTGGCCATCCTCGGCTATCAGCAACTGTACCGCTGGCTCACCCTGCTGCTCGCCACCGCCGGCAACGACTCCACACCGCCGGCCCTAATGAAGACCGCCATCACCCGCGGCCGCCTCACCGAACTGTTGGGCCAGAGCTATCTGGAAAAGAGCGACCGCGACAACCTCTTCATCGTCGGCATCTTCTCGCTCCTCGACGCCATGCTGGAAATGCCCATGGCCGATATCCTGGAAAAGCTCTATCTGCCCGACACCATCTGCGATGCGCTGCTCACACGGCAGGGCGTATACGGCCCTTTCCTCGCTCTGAGCGAAGCGTGTGAAAATTCCGATCCCAAACGCATCGAGGAACTGGCCGACTCCATGGCCATGGACCCTGACATGGTCAACAAGGCGCATATGGAAGCACTGGCCTGGGTTGAACAGCTGGGTATCGGTTAACCCTAGTGGCCTGCGCCACTTCCATCCTTCTCAAGCCCGACACCGAAGGCTACCTCAACCTGCCTCAGCAGGCAGTTTATTACCGGCACTACCGCTGCAGCGCATTCGCCGACCGGCGTCTGCTGCTGCTCCACGGCGCCGGGGTGGATGGCCAGCTCACCTGGGAGGCCATCGTCGGCCACTTGCTGCACTGGTCGGAAATCCTGATACCCGACCTGCGCGGCACCGGCAAGACCCATTTCCCCGACCGCACGGAACACCCTTTCGAAACCGTCGAAGTCGTGGCCGACCTATCTGCCCTGCTCGATTCCCTGCAGTGGGACAAATTCGACCTCGCCGGCTATTCCTACGGCGGCTTGGTCGCGATGCAGCTCAAGGCGGCGCGCCCCGTTGCCGTGGAGAAGACCTACCTGTTCGAACCCGGCTTGCTGAATGGCGGCACCGAGGAAGAATCGCACAGCCGACGCGAGATCCTGCTGCAGGCCGCGCAAAAACTGCGCGTCGACGAGGAGCTGGAATTCGGGCTGGAAACTTTCCTCGACGCCGTTTCACCTCAGCGCACCCGCAATTCGCGCAACGAGGAAATCGTCCGTACGCGGCTCGCGCATCGCCCCAAGGGGCTGGCCTCCATACTCGAAGCGGTGATCCGCGCAGCACGACAGCTTGACCGGGCGCAGCTGATCGCTGCCCAGGAACACGTCAGCAGCTTCGTCGGAGAGCGCTCCAGCGGGGAGATATTCGATTTCTGCCAGGATATTTCCCGCCGACGCATGGACTGGACTTGCCACCTGATCCCCGGCGCCGACCATGCCCTGCCGTTCCAGAAGCCGCAGGCCATCGCTCAAATCATGAATGCCGATATGGAAAAGTTTCTCGCCGCTCAGCTCGGCTGATGGATATTTGCCAGGTAGGCGTGCGACTGCATCTCTGCGAGGCGGCTTAAAGCGCGCTCGAATTCGCCGTCGAACAGGCTTGACGGGCCGAGTCTCCCCAGCGGTACCGCAGCGGAGAGCACCAGTTTGACCCGGCGGTCGTAAAACTCGTCCACCAGCCACAGGAAGCGCCTCGCCTGCGCCAGTGATTGGCTGTCGAACTGCGGCACACCCGAGAGAAGCAGGGTATGGAAACACCCCGCCAGCTCGATATAGTCGGCTTTGCTGCGCGGTCCGCCGCATAACTCGGCGAACTCGAACCACGCCACCCCCCCGCCTTGCCGCCGAGACTTGATCATCCGCCCGGCGACCTCCAGCCTGGAGCCTTTCTCCCCTTCGCTGCCGGCCTGCTCCAGGAAAATAGCCTCCAGCGCCTGATCCGCCCGTTCATCCAGCGGCGTGTGGTAGATGCCTGCCTGTTCCAGCGCACCGAGACGATAATCCGCGCCGCCATCGAGGCGCACTACTTCCATGCGTTGCTTGATCAAGGCGATGGTCGGCAGGAATTGCCCCCGTTGCAGGCCGTTGCGGTACAGTGAGTCCGGCTCGGCATTGCTCGTGACCACCAACGCCACGCCGCGATCGAGCAGCCCCTGGAGCAGGCCGCGCATCAGCATGGCATCGGTGATGTCGTTGATGTGAAACTCGTCGAGGCACAGCAGACGCACCTGCCGGGAAAATTCCCGCGCCAGGCGAGTCAGCGGATCGGACTGCCCTTTCATGGCGGCAAGACGGTCGTGCACTTCCTGCATGAAGTGATGGAAATGCATGCGGCGCTTGTGTTTCAGCGGCACGCAGGAAAAAAACGCATCCATCAAAAAACTCTTGCCGCGCCCTACCGCTCCCCACAGGTAGAGCCCCAGCACCGGACGGGGCTTGAGGACGTGGCGCAGCAGCCGGGAATCCAGGATTGCCGAAGGCTGAACCAGATCGTCATGGAGCCGTTGCAGCTGGCAGGCAGCAGAGCGCTGCGGGGCATCCAGGACCACCCCGCGCTCATCCGCCCGGCTTTGCAGGCAGGCGAGTATCTCGGTGCTCACTGCCGCGCTCAAACCCCCAACAACAAACGCGCGGGGTCTTCCAGCGCCTCCCTGATCGCCACCAGGAACAGCACCGCCTCGCGGCCGTCGACGATGCGGTGATCGTAGGACAGCGCAAGATACATCATGGGACGAATCACCACCTGGCCGTTTTCGGCCACCGGGCGGTCGTAGGTCTTGTGCATGCCGAGGATGCCGCTTTGCGGCGGATTGAGGATGGGGGTGGACATCATGGAGCCGAACACGCCGCCGTTGGAAATCGTGAAGGTGCCGCCAGTGAGTTCTTCGATGGTGAGCTTGCCGTCGCGCGCGCGCGCGCCGAAATCGGCGATTTTCTTCTCGATGTCGGCGAAGGACAGCGCGTCCGCGTCGCGCACCACCGGGACCACCAGGCCGCGCGGCGATCCCACCGCGATGCCGATATCGAAGTAGCCGTGGTAAATGATGTCGCCGCCGTCGATGGAGGCGTTTACCGCCGGGAATTTCTTCAGCGCCGCGACCGCCGCCTTGACGAAGAAGGACATGAAACCCAGCTTGACGCCGTGCTCCTTCTCGAACTTATCCTTGTGCCGATTGCGCAGCTCCATCACCGGCTGCATGTTGACTTCGTTGAAGGTGGTGAGAATGGCGGCAGTCTGCTGCGCCTGCACCAGTCGTTCCGCCACCCGGGCGCGCAGGCGGGTCATGGGCACGCGCTGCTCGGGACGCTCGCCGTTCAACGCCGGCGCCGGGATTTGCACGGGAGCGCTGGCGAAGGTCGGCTGGGCGGATTTTTCCACTTGCGCCAGCACATCTTCCTTGGTCACCCGCCCGCCGCGACCGCTGCCAGCGATCTGTGCCGCGTCGAGATCGTGTTCCGCCACCAGCTTGCGCACTGACGGGCTGAGAGCCGGTTCGAGCGCCGCCTTGGTCACCGGAGGCGCCACCCTTGCTTCGGTGTCGAGCATGGCCAGCACATCGCCGGGACGAACCACCTCGCCGTTCTGCCTGACGATGCGGCTCAATACTCCGGCCTGCGGCGCGGGGAGTTCCAGCACCACCTTGTCCGTTTCCAGGTCGATCAGGTTCTCGCCCTGAGCCACGGCATCGCCTTCCTGCTTGTGCCACGTCAAAAGGGTGCCTTCTGTAACCGATTCCGACAGGGCTGGAACTTTGATTTCGATTTGCATTGATGTCTCCACAAGGCCCGTAGGGTGAGCCGCCACCCTACCAACTTCTATTCACAAAATTTATTGCCACAGAGATCACAGAGCGTTCTTCTCTGTGTCCTCTGTGATCTCTGTGGCTGAAATTTACCCCAGCGCCGCGTCCACCAGCGCTTCCTGCTGTTCCACGTGCTCCGCCATGTAGCCAACCGCCGGCGCGGCCGAGGATTTCCGGCTGGAGTAGCTCAGCGTCTGGCCCGGCTTCATGTGCTGGCGCAGGTAGTGTTCGATGGTGTACCACGCGCCCTGGTTTTTCGGCTCTTCCTGTACCCACATGATTTCCTGTGCCTTGGCGTAGCGCTTCATCTCGGCCGCAAATTCCTCGTGCGGGAAAGGATAAATCTGCTCCACGCGCAGAATGGCGATGTCCTTGATGTCACGCGCGCTCCGCGCCGCGAGCAGGTCGTAGTAGACCTTGCCGGAGCAGGCGATGACGCGCCGCACCGCCTTGGGATTGAGTTTTTCCTGCTCGGGAATCAGCGGCTGGAATACGCCGTTGGCGAGATCATCCAGGCTCGATACCGACTCCTTGCGGCGCAACATGCTCTTCGGACTCATGATGATGAGTGGCTTGCGATAGGGGCGCAGCATCTGGCGCCGCAGCATGTGGAACATCTGCGCCGGGGTGGAGGGCACGCACACCTGCATGTTGTATTCGGCGCACAGTTGCAGGTAGCGCTCCAGGCGCGCCGAGGAATGCTCCGGCCCCTGGCCCTCGTAGCCGTGCGGCAGCATCATGACCAGGCCGCACAGGCGTCCCCACTTGGTTTCGCCGGCGCAGATGAACTGGTCGATCACTACCTGGGCGCCGTTGGCGAAATCGCCGAACTGGCCTTCCCAGATCACCAACTGTTCCGGCTCGGCGGTCGAGTAGCCGTATTCGAACCCCAGCACCGCCGCCTCCGACAGCACCGAGTCGATCACCAGGAAGGGCGGCTGCTTGTCGGCGATATGCTGCAGCGGCACGTACTCGCCGGCGTCCCATTTTTCGCGCTTCTGGTCGTGCAGCACGGCATGGCGGTGGAAAAACGTGCCGCGCCCGCTGTCCTGCCCGGAAATGCGCACGCCGTAGCCGTTTTCCAGCAGGGCGGCGTAGGCCAGGTTTTCCGCCATGCCCCAGTCGAGCGGCAGCTTGCCTTCGCCCATCAGCCTGCGGTCGGCGAGGATCTTTTCCACCCGCGGGTGGAGCTTGAAATTGTCCGGCACCGTGGTCAATTTTTCCGCCAGGCGTTGCAGGTCGGGCACCGGCACCGCGGTATGGGCGGGCTGGTTCCAGTTTGCGTTGGTGAACTTTTTCCAGTCGGTGGCAAACGCACGCTTGAAGTTGCTCAGCACCGGCTTGCAGCGGAGCTGTTCGCCTGCATCCAGCGTCTCGGTGTGATCGACGATCATCTGCTGTGCTTCTTCCGCCGAGACCACCCCCTCCGCCGCCAGACGTTCCGCGTAGATGCGCCGCGTACCGGGATGCTGGGCGATTTTCTTGTACATCAGCGGCTGCGTCACCGCCGGCTCGTCCTGCTCGTTGTGGCCGAGGCGGCGCATGCACATCATGTCGATCACCACATCCTTCTTGAAGGTCATGCGGAAATCGAAGGCGATCTGGGCGGCCAGCAACACCGCCTCCGGGTCGTCACCGTTGACGTGGAACACCGGCGCCTCGACCATTTTCGCCACGTCGGTGCAATACAGGCTGGAGCGCGTATCGCGCGCATCCGAGGTGGTGAAGCCGATCTGGTTGTTGACCACCACGTGCACCGTGCCGCCCGTCCCGAAGCCGCGCGTCTGCGACATGTTGAGCGTTTCCATCACCACGCCCTGGCCGGCGAAGGCGGCGTCGCCGTGGATCAGCACCGGGATCACCTGCTCGCCGAGGAGGTCGCCGCGGCGGTGCTGGCGCGCGCGCACCGAGCCCTCCACCACAGGGTTGATGATTTCCAGGTGCGAGGGGTTGAAGGCCAGGGTGACGTGCACCGGCCCGCCCGACGTGGCGACATCGGAGGAAAATCCCTGGTGGTATTTCACGTCGCCGGTGGTGATGTGGTCGTGGTGGCTGTGGATGCCCTCGAACTCGTTGAACAGGTCGCGCGGCATTTTGCCGATGATGTTGACCAGCACGTTGAGGCGCCCGCGATGGGCCATGCCGAGCACGACTTCCTGCACCCCGCGAGCGCCGGACAGTTCGACCAGGTGATCGAGCAAGGGGATCAGGCTTTCGCTGCCCTCCAGCGAAAAACGCTTCTGCCCGACAAAGCGGGTATGCAGGTATTTTTCCAGCGTCTCCGCCGCCGTGACGCGGCCCAGCACGTGTTTTTTCTGCGCCGGGGGCAGGTTCGGGCGCGCGCGGCAACCTTCGATCTGCGCCTGCAGCCATCTTTTCTGCGCGATATCACTGATGTACATGTATTCCGCGCCGAACGTACCGCAGTAGGTTTCCTGCAGCATCGCCAGAATTTCCGCCAAGCTGGCCCGGTCCAGCCCCACCAGCGAACCGGTGTCGAACAGCGTCGCCAGGTCGGCTTCGCCCAGACCGTAGTAGGCCAGTTCCAGTTGCGGCACACGGGGGCGCTCGAAGCGCTTGATGGGATCGACGTTGGCGTGGCGCACCCCGAGGAAACGGTAGGCGTTGATGAGCTGCAGCACCTTGACCTGCTTGCGCTCCAGTTCGAGGAAAGGAGAACACACCAGCAAGT
The DNA here is from genome assembly GCF_011764585.1 of Sulfurimicrobium lacus. Classification (GTDB taxonomy): domain Bacteria; phylum Pseudomonadota; class Gammaproteobacteria; order Burkholderiales; family Sulfuricellaceae; genus Sulfurimicrobium; species Sulfurimicrobium lacus. The sequence continues at coordinate 1,045,678 of NZ_AP022853.1, read as the reverse complement.
GGTTCGCCGCGGCGGGATCGCGGGTGCACTGGATGAAGGATTCGCGAATCGGCGCATGGGGGATGTCGCGCGTCTGGCCGCTGTCGCTCTGCTGCAGGCGCTCGAAATAGCGCCGCCATTCCTCGCCCACGCTCTCCGGATTGCCCAGCCAGGACTCGTACAGGCCCTCGACGAACTCGGCATTGCCGCCGTAGAGGTAGGAATTATCGAGGAAGGCCTGCATGACGGTCATGTGCGTCCTTTCTGAAATGGGTGAGCAGCGAGCTGTAAGCAGTGAACTGCGCGCACTGCTCACTGCTCACTGCTCACCGCTCACCGCTTACTCAGCGGCACCAACTCGCGCTGCGCCGCGCCGCGGTAGAGCTGGCGCGGACGGCCGATTTTCTGTTCCGGGTCGGTGATCATTTCGTCCCACTGCGAGATCCAGCCGATGGTGCGCGCGATGGCGAAAATCGCGGTGAACATGTTGGTCGGGATGTTCATGGCGCGCAGGATGATGCCGGAGTAGAAATCCACGTTGGGGTAGAGCTTTTTCTCGATGAAATACTCGTCTTCCAGCGCAATCCGCTCCAGTTCGAGTGCGATCTTGAACAGGCGGTCGTCGTAGATGCCCAGTTCGTTGAGCACTTCGTGGCAGGTCTGGCGCATGAGCCGGGCGCGCGGGTCGAAGTTCTTGTAGACGCGGTGGCCGAAGCCCATGAGGCGGAAGGGATTGCTCTTGTCCTTGGCGCGCGCGATGAATTTGGGGATGTTGGAAACATCCTCGATTTCTTCCAGCATTTTCAGCACCGCCTCGTTGGCGCCGCCGTGAGCCGGTCCCCACAGGGAGGCGATGCCCGCCGCCACGCAGGCGAAGGGGTTGGCCCCGCTCGATCCGGCCAGACGCACCGTGGAGGTGGAAGCGTTCTGCTCGTGGTCGGCGTGCAGGATCAGGATGCGGTCCAGCGCCTTCACCAGCACCGGGTTGGGCTCGTATTCCTCGCACGGCGTGGAGAACATCATGTGCAGGAAATTCGCCGCGTAGCTCAAGCGGTTGCGCGGGTAGGCGAACGGCTGGCCCATGTTGTACTTGTAGCTCATGGCCGCGATGGTCGGCACCTTGGCGATCAGGCGGTGCGCGGAAATTTCGCGGTGCCGCGGGTCGCCCACGTTGGCCGAATCCTGGTAAAACGCCGACAAGGCGCCCACCACCCCCACCATCACCGCCATGGGGTGCGCGTCGCGGCGGAAACCGCGGAAGAAGTTGTTGATCTGGTCGTGCACCATGGTGTGGGTGCGGATGATCGTGTCGAACGACTCTTTCTGCGCCGCGTCCGGCAGTTCGCCGTAATACAGCAGATGGCAGACCTCGATGAAATCGGCGTGCTCGGCCAGTTGCTCGATGGGATAGCCGCGGTAGAGCAAAATTCCGGCATCCCCGTCGATGTAGGTAATGCCGGAATTGCAGCTCGCCGTCGACATGAAGCCGGGGTCGTAGGTAAACACGCCAAGTTTGGCCAGGCTGCGGATATCCACCACATCCGGACCAGCGGTGCCGGAATAGACCGGTAACTCTATCGGCCCACGGCCATCGCCCAGATCGAGATAAGCCTTGCGCTGCTCTGCCATATATTTCTCCAAATTCTTTACTCAGTTATCGTGACAGCCGCGCAACAGCCGCTCCACCACTGATGCCGTGCTCGCCTCGCCGCGAACCCGTTGCCACAACTCGTGGTCTTCCAGTTGCAGCAGATTTTCGAACTCCTGCCGCTGCTGCGCCGTCAATCCAGCGTAATTTTCCTCCAGAAAGCGCGCCAGCACCAGATCAAGTTCCAGCATCCCGCGCCGGCAGTGCCAGCGCAGGCGGTTAAGGAGAGATGCGTCTTCCCCGATCACAGGGAATCCAGCGGGCTTTGCACACCCTTTCCGCCGCGGTTAAGAACATGGGTGTAGATCATTGTCGTGCTGACATCCGAATGCCCCAGCAATTCCTGCACAGTGCGTATATCGTAGCCGCTTTGCAATAAATGTGTCGCAAAGGAATGGCGAAACGTGTGCGGCGTGGCCGGTTTGACCAAGCCCACATCGCGCACCGCCTGCTTCACCGCGCGCTGCACGCCTTTCTCATCAATATGATGTCGGCGGGTCTTGCCGGAAAGCGGATCGACTGACAAATTTCCGGAAGGAAAAACATATTGCCAGCCCCATTCACGTCCAGCATTTGGATATTTCTTGTCCAACGCAAAAGGCAGATACACCTCGCCGAAACCCTGCGCCAAATCCTCATCGTGCATGGCCTTCACTCTAGCCAAATACGCTTTGAGCGGCACAACCATTGCCTCAGGCAACATCGTCACCCGATCCTTGAACCCCTTGCCCTCACGCACCACGATCTCGTGCCGCGCAAACTCCACGTCCTTCACCCGTAACCGCACCGCCTCCATCAAGCGCATTCCCCCTCCATACAACAAGGAAGCAATCAGCGCATGTGTGCCTCTCAAACGCGACAACACAGACTGCACCTCGCTCATCGTCAACACCACAGGCAAACGCTTTGGTGCTTTTGCCTGCGTGACGTTGTCCAGCCATGGCAATTGAATTTCCAACACTTCGCGGTAAAGGAACAGCAACGCGCTCTTCGCTTGATTTTGTGTTGAAGCGGCAACCTTGCCGTTTACCGCCAAATGGGTTAGAAACGCCTCAACATCGTGCGCCCCCATATCTTTCGGGTGGCGCTTGCCATGAAAGAAAATATAACGTTTAATCCAGTCAACATAAGTTTGTTCCGTACGAATGCTGTAGTGCTTCACACGCAACTTATCGCGGACTTGATCGAGTAATTTGGGAGGATTTATCGTGGTGCTTTTATCTGGAAAATTAGGGTGCGCCATAATTTCACCTCGAATAAAAACAAGGCATTGCAGGAAAGATTCCAGATTGTACACCTCGAAGGTGCCTTTACCGGCGCTTTTTAGGGTGTCTACTTTACGTTGGGCATCTCAATAAACAGGTCTCGCAAATGCACATCAAAATCATCCTGCGCGTTATTACCCCTGCACTAGCATTGCTCCTTGCTACCGGATCAGTCTCCGCACAACAGTCGCTTCAAGACCGTTTGGTTCAACGTGCAATTGAGGCAACGAAGTGCGAGGAAACTCCCAACAACGGGCGCTATTGCACATATAAATTCGGGAAGGCGCTTCAAATAGGGATTAAGGATGTCGGCGGTTCTGACACAACAGTTGGCTTCCATAACTCGAATATCAATAGCGAGTTGTATGCCGTTCTATATTTTGGCTGTGTAGCCGTGGTTCCCGGTCATGCCCACCCAAAGAACTACGATCGAGATTACGGCGTATTCATCTCCCCAAGAACGGGGAATATTTACCGCACATCCCCCGATTGCCAAGCATCGCTGAAGTGATGCCCAACCCGGCGCTCAACCTCGCTCCTTTCAGTCGCTGGACGCTGCGCGATAAAGCCGCGCAGCGCCGGTTAGCTCTACGTTAGAAGCTCGCCATGGCACGACGGAAGGAACTCAAAAACATCGCATCCGGGTTATATGGTTCGTTCATAAGCCGCAACAACGATGTAGGTGGCTATTGGGGTATTGGAAAACTTTGTCTTCTTGCGCAACAGAGTGGCGTGCAAATAGTTCGCCTTGATCTCCTTGCGAAATCAATAATCCCAGCAAGTTCAGAACTTTCAAAACTGGTTTCCGGCTACAGCTCAATCCTGAAAAAGCATCTTTCTGCGAAGGGCATTCCGGAAAACTGGTTAGCCTCCGCGACCATCGAGCTTGATTTCAAGCCTGAGCACCCTTCCGGAAAACACATTCTAATTGCAACGTGGGGTAGTCTATTCAAGCTCGTGGTGAACATTGCAGACGACATGAAGAAAAATCATACTGTTTCCGGGTACAGCTACTGCGGGCCACATAATCCGAGAAAGGAATCAAAAAGTGCGGGCACAGAACGCTTCTAACCCGGCGCTCAACCTCGCTCCTTTCAGTCGCTGGACGCTGCGCGATAAAGCCGCGCAGCGCCGGTTAGCTCCACGTTGGGCATCAGGAGGGCGCATGCTTCGAAAGGTGGTGCTGTATTTCGCTCTCGCATGTTCCGCTAGCGGCGCCTACGCGGAGGAAGCTCTCCACACCTTCAACATTGTTTTGCTTCAACCAGACTTTGTCCTTCAAGAGCGCGTGCAAGACGTCACAGCTCTCTCCACATACATAAAGGAAATTGAGAGCTCCGTTTCAGGAGCTCTTCAAGCCAAGCCTCATTTTCCACCCACAGGCGGTTTTATTGTCGTGGCTGTTAAGCCCGGCCAAAAATCGAATGTCTGGCTAGACTTCAAACCCATGCTTAATCCCCAGACTACGACAACAGTTCTAACAGCCGCGAGATCAGTTCCTCCCGTTGCCGTATCGGGCGGTGTCGTTGTATTCGCTATCAAAGTTGGCTTATGGGGAGGTTTAGAACCAAAGTCTATCGCCCCCTCACCGGCAGAGTGGAAAGCTGCCGCCAAAAAGGCCGGTCATCCTCTCGAAACAGGTGACCTCGTAGAGGGTATATGGCGTGACTAAACAGATGCCCAACAATGCGTTCCAGGAGACGCCCTACAGCAAGCTTCGCTTGCTTCCGGTTGCCCCTGAACTTCGACGTTGACGCTGTAGAAAAACCCTTTTTCCCATCATTTTCAGGGCAAATTTTCCCTATCTGAAACGTTTCCGTTTCAGCATAAGCAAGTCGGTTGTATTTTTACTAAGGTTGGCGTGAGGCCCTGACCCAATCAGGGCACGCAGCAGTAGGCGTTAGGGGGTTCTGCCACCCCTTTTTTACTGCGCATACCCATGATGCGCCAGCTTCTCGATGTTGTGCACCAGGCAGTAGAGCTTCCACTGCGCGTCCACCTTCTTTTGCCCTCTGAGCGTAAAGCGGTTGAGCTGTTTGTTGTGCCGCAGGTTGCCGAACACCGGTTCCACCGTGGCAAAGCGTCTGCCATACCGGCTTTTCCCTTCAGGGCTGTCAATCCGTTGCTTCATCTTGTCGGTGTACGTCTCGGGCGTACCAGGGGCTTTGCCTTGGAAGAACGCGACTTGCCGCGTCTTGGTCTTGTCCGGGGTGCGTAAACATTTGTCTCGGTGGAGGCACGGAACACAGTCGCGCTGCGCGCCCTGGAATTTCACTGCCGTGTAGCCGTTGTATATGCAGTGTGCGCCGTTCTGGTAGAGCGTCTTGTCCGCCGGGCAAATGCAAGTGCCTGTTTCTGCGTCGTAGGTGAAGTCCGCCGGTCGATAGTGCTTGGCTTTCTTCTTCGGGTGCGCTTTATCGTAGAGGGGGTCGGGTTGCTGTTTGTGCTTACCCTGGCCCTGGAAGCGTTCATCGCGCTGCCGCATGCCGTTGTCGGCGATGAGGGCGTCGATTTCCAGCTTGGCCAGTGCCTTGAGGTTGGCTTCGCTGTGGTAGCCGGCATCGGCGGTGATGAGGGTGTCCTCTGTCAGAATGTCCTTCATCGCCTTGACCACCGGCATGAGCAGTTCCTGCTCGCTGCCCGTGCCGTGGGCTTGCGCTTCGACGATGATCTGATGCCGGGCATCGACGGCGGCGACGCCGGTATAGCCTTGTATCACGCCTTTGGAGGTCGCCATCTTGGCGGATTCGTTGTCGCTGCGGTTGCTTTTGCGGGTTGTGCCTTTGCTTCCTTTGCGGTCGTCCGGGTGCTCGGCGAGCCACTGCCGGATTTGCGCGGCGTCGGTTTGCAGGCGTGCGATGCGCTGGGTTTCTTTCTCGTTGAGGTCGGGCTCGATGGTGCGCAGGTCTTCCTGGCGATGCCGTTCGAGCATGGCCGTGGCGGCGCTTTCCAGTTTGGCGGCTTGGTGTTCGAAGTCGGCGCGGGTGCCGCTTTTGGCTTTGGAGGCGTTGCTGGGCAGCTTGACGCCGTCGATGGCGAACATCTCCCGGCCGATCAGGCCTTGTCGGTCGCAGATGTAGAGGATCTGGGCGAAGAGGCGTGCGATGTCGTCGCCCAGCGATGAGACAAATTCGGCGAGGGTGGTGAAGTGCGGCTGGCTGTCGCCGGACAGGGCAATGAAAGTGATCTGTTCGCGGCATGCCCTTTCGATGGCCCGGCTGCTGACGATGCCGCGGCTGTAGGCGAAGAGGACTACTTTGAGCAGCATGGCGGGGGGATAGGCGGCTGCGCCGGTGCGGTCGTTGCAGAAGCGGCTGTCGAAGCCGCTCAGGTCGAGTTCGTGATCGAGCAGGTGATTCAGGGCGTGTTCGAAGGTGCCGGGGTTCAGTTGCCGTTGCAGGTCAACGGCGAGAAATCGCGGGCTGGTGTCGATGTGTTTGTAGCGGGCCATCCTGTGCATCCGGCAAGTCATGATGGATGGATATTGATGCACCCGGCCAGTTGAGGCAAGATGCGGGGATGATACTTTTTCTACAGCGTCGTTAGGTATTCGTCCATTTTGAACTGTTGAAAGGAAGATTTGTGATCTACATGATTTTTGTCGGAATGCTATTGGCTGTGGTACTGCCCATGCCGGCAGCACTCGGAAGCATTTTCTTTACGGCGGTGACGGCAATTACCATATCAACTACCATGACAACAAAGCTTGTATGCGCGTTCGCTTCACGACCCGCATCTATCGCGGAGTCTATTAAAGTCAGTGTGTCGTCTTTGATAGCAATGGGGCTTGTCGTCGTGTTTTCTTTCCAAGTGCTAGCACGCTCATCTCCAACGCTGTTCGTGGTTTTTCCAATATTCGCCCTCGCCGCGGGAGTCCTTGCAATCAAAACTGTTCTGCAAGCGAGGCTTCCGTTGTCGCTAATTATCGGCTTGCTCAATGCAGCGGTCTGCTATCTCGTGCTAAACACAATTGCAGCTACTGCCGTGGCATGGTTCCTGCGATGACATACCTAACCCGGCGCTCAACCGCGCTCCCTTTGGTCGCTGGACGCTGCACGATAAAGCCGCGCAGCGCCGGTTAGCTCTACGTTAGGCCCCGACCTATGACGGCTTGGCGCGAACTGCGATCGCATATTGGGAAGCCGCTGAGTAGCCTCTTGGAAGAAGCCACTTCGGTTACCGAAAACATCTATCAGGTGCAGGGCGCCTACTTGATGACGGCACATCACTTTCAAGACCTCTCCCCTGCCAAAGAGCCGATCATCACTCTGGTGATTTGGGCGCCGTCTATTGGTGCCCTGAAGCGCGCATTCGCGTTTGACGTCGATAACGATGATGATGCGGTTGGAGAGCCACCTCAAGAACTACTATTGGCGCCTGGCGCGACGACTTGGCGTTCAATACTAGATATTGCGAAGGCCCAAGGCATAAGGCTCCTTGAGTCGGCAAGCTACCGCATCATGACGGATGGGGCATTTGTCCATAGACAATTGGAGTCCCGCAATTACCGTGTGTATTTCCGGTCTCGTCACGACAATCCTGGCGAATCACCATATGCAATCGCAATCGGGGCCTAACATCTCGTATATGGACTCCCCCAAAATGCGCCAACAGGCAACGGGGTCAGGTCTTGCAAAATCACACACACCCCCTCATACTTGCCTCATGGCGAGACCCCTACGCATTGAACTGTCCGGCGGCCTGTACCACGTAACTTCCCGTGGTGACCGGCGCGAGGATATTTATTTTTCCGATAGTGACCGCGAGGCTTGGCTGACGCTGTTTGGCGAGGTCTGCAGGCGTTTCAACTGGATTTGCCACGCTTATTGCCTGATGACCAACCACTACCATGTGGTCGTCGAGACGCCCGAAGGCAATCTCGCGCAAGGTATGCGCCAGCTCAACGGGGTCTACACGCAGTGGATAAACCGCACCCATCGGCGGATCGGCCATGTTTTCCAGGGCAGGTACAAGGCCATACTCGTGGAGAAGGACAGCTATCTCCTGGAACTGGCGCGCTATGTGGTGCTCAACCCGGTGCGTGCCGGGATGGTCAGTGATGCGGGAGAATGGTCGTGGAGCAGCTATCCGGCGATGGTCGGAGCGGTACCCGCACCACCCTGGTTGCAGACTGGCTGGATACTTGGGCAATTTTCCCGGCAACGGGATCAGGCTCGTCTCGGTTATCGGGATTTCGTGCGGGTCGGCGTGGGCTTGCCCAGCATATGGGATAAGCTGGAAGGGCAGATTTTCCTTGGCGGCGAGGCATTCATCCAACGCGCCCGGTCAAGCATTTCCCCCGACCAATCCCTGGATGAAATTCCCCGCGCGCAGCGCCGCCCGCTGGCAAAGCCATTGGCCCACTACCAGGCGGAATTCGCCGATGACACGCATACCGGCATGGCCTTGGCTTATCTGTCAGGGGGCTATCCGATGAAGACTATCGCAGAAGCCTTTGGCGTCCATTACACTACCGTCAGCCGCGCGGTGCGGGCTCATGACTCAAAACACGGCGAGGTTTGATGCGATTTTGCAAGACCTGACCCCGTCGGTTGTGACCCCGTCGGTGATGTGCGTCGGTGCGATGGCGAGTCATGATAAATGAATATTGATGTGCTCCGCCTGTTCAGGCAAGATGCGGAAATGATGCTTTTACAACCCCGTTGGAGCGGCCTGCCCGCAAGGCCCATGATTTGCTCCTTCTCCTCCCGCTATTCGACCTTTTCCAGTTTTCTTCGCTCCTCCTAGGTGAATCATGAAAATACTGTTCGTAATTGTTGTACTGGGTGTTCTGGGTTTCTTTGGCCTTCGACACCAGCCGGAACCCACGGACGTTGCCAACCCGGTCTTCGTTGAGATCCGGGTGACATTGGATGCTTACGGGCGCCAGATTGAGGCCGCAGTTTTTGGAAAAACGTTGGACGAAGCCGATTGTCAGCAGCGCGCAAGAATAATCAAGAACAATCTGGCAGCAAACTGTGAGTACTGCGTATCGAAATCTGTCGAATGCAAGACCGCCTTGGCGCCCCGGAACGCCAAGTTCTTCGATGACACGCCGTCCAGCGTTACCTACTTGAGTCTGAACCACTCCAGAAGTACTGAACGAGACGTTCGGGTGATTTTTTGGGGACTTACCGGCGCTGAAGGGGACGCCGTCTGCGACCAGATGAAACTGACATTCGAAAAGATTCACAGCGGTCCGATGAAATGCGTGCGCGCGATTTCGTCTTGACACAGGGGATGTTGGAGTAAAACGTTGGCGAAGGTTTCAACCACCGGCGTGGTGATGAGCGCCTATGTTCCGGCCGGAGATATCCCGCTTGGCTCGCTTGCCCAGTCCCCGCCGAGCGCGAAGGAATTGATCAGGCGCGCCAGGATGGCTACCGGGGCGATGTGAATGTGCCCCGAATGCGGGTCGTGATCTCGCAGCCGCTGGGGGATTCAGGCTTTCTTCACGAATTCGGATTTCAGCGACATCGCACCGATGCCGTCGATCTTGCAATCGATGTCGTGGTCGCCTTCGACCAGGCGGATGTTCTTCACTTTCGTTCCGCCTTTCACCACCGACGAAGAGCCTTTGATCTTGAGGTCCTTGATCACCGTCACGCTATCGCCGTCGTTCAGCACCGTGCCGAAGGCATCCTTCACCACGCGCTTTTCCTCCACGTTTTCTGCGGGCGCATCCGCGCTCCACTCATGGGCGCATTCCGGGCAGATGTACATGCCGCCGTCTTCATAGGTGTATTCGGAGTTGCACTTGGGACACTTGGGTAAATTGCTCATGTTTTCTCTCTCGTAATAAAAAAGTCGGGTCTGGATCAAACCGTGCGTTTGACCAGCAACTCCTTGATCTTGCCGATCGCCCGCGTCGGGTTGAGCCCCTTGGGACACACTTCGACGCAGTTCATGATGCTGTGGCAGCGGAACAGCCGGTATGGGTCTTCCAGGTCGTCGAGGCGTTCGTTGGTCGCCTGGTCGCGGCTGTCGGCGATGAAGCGGTAGGCCTGCAGCAGACCCGCGGGGCCGACGAACTTGTCCGGGTTCCACCAGAACGAGGGGCAGGAAGTGGAGCAGCAGGCGCACAGGATGCACTCGTACAGCCCGTCCAGCTGAGCCCGGTCCTCGGGCGTCTGCAGGCGTTCGATTTCCGGTTCCGGGTCGATGTTGATGATATAGGGTTTGACCGAGCGGTAATGCTTGAAAAACTGGCTCATGTCCACCACCAGGTCGCGGATCACCGGCAGACCGGGCAAGGGCCGCAGCTCGATCGGCTGCTTGAGCTCGCTGAGCGGCGTGACGCAGGCCAGGCCGTTCTTGCCGTTGATGTTCATGCCGTCCGAGCCGCACACGCCCTCGCGGCAGGAACGGCGCACGCTCAGGGTTTCGTCCTGTTCCTTGAGCAGCAGGATGGCGTCGAGCAGCATCATGCCTTCGGCCTCGATGTCCAGCTCGTAGTCCTGCATGTAGGGCTTGGCGTCGGTTTCGGGGTTGTAGCGGTAGATGGAGAATTTCATTGCTTCCCTTTCGTCAGAAGGTGAAATGTGAAGCCACTCGGCTATGCCTTAGTTGTGAAAAGTGAAAGGTAAAATTATCCACTGCGCACCCTTCACTTTTCACTCTTCACTCTTCACTCCCTAGTAAACCCTTGCCTTGGGCTGGAACGCCTCCACCGTGAGCGGCTTGAGGCGCACCGGCTTGTAGTCGAGGCGGTGGCCGTCGGCAAGGTAGAGCGTGTGCTTCATCCACGCCTTGTCGTCGCGCGCCGGGTAGTCGTCGCGGGCATGCGCGCCGCGGCTTTCCTGGCGCGCCGCGGCGGACACCATGGTGGCCAGCGCCACCGCCATGAGGTTTTCCAGTTCCAGCGCCTCGATGCGCCCGGTGTTGTAGACCTTGCTGTGGTCGCGCAGCACCACGTCGGGGAGCCTGGCGGCGATTTCCATCATCTTTTTCACGCCTTCCTGCAGCACTTCCTCCGTGCGGAACACGCCGCAATGCTGCTGCATGGTCTTGCGCATTTCCTCGCGCAGTTCCGGCACGGTGATGCCGTCGCCCTTGCGTTCCCAGCGCGCCAGGCGCGCCATGATCTGCGCCAGTGCTTCAGCGGGAACGGCGCGGGGAAAGGGGTTTTCGCGACAGTACGCGATCACGTCGTTGCCGGCGGCGCGGCCGAACACGATCAGGTCGAGCAGCGAGTTGGAGCCCAGGCGGTTGGCGCCGTGCACCGAGACGCAGGCGCACTCGCCGATGGCGTACAGGCCCGGCACGGCTTCTTCCGGCCCGGTACCGGTCGGCATCACCACCTGCCCCTGCAGGTTGGTGGGGATGCCGCCCATCATGTAATGCACCGTGGGCACCACCGGGATGGGATCGACAGCGGGGTCGACATGGGCGAATTTCAGCGCCAGTTCGCGGATGCCGGGCAGGCGCTGCTGGATCACGTCGGGGCCGAGGTGGTCGAGCTTGAGCAGCACGTGGTCGCCGTTCTTGCCGCAACCGCGCCCCTCGAAAATCTCCACCGCCATGGCGCGCGACACCACGTCGCGGCTGGCCAGGTCCTTGGCGTTGGGCGCGTAGCGTTCCATGAAGCGCTCGCCGTTCTTGTTCACCAGGTAGCCGCCCTCGCCGCGCACGCCCTCGGTGATCAGCACCCCGGCGCCGTAAACCCCGGTGGGGTGGAACTGCCAGAACTCCATGTCCTCGAGCGGAATGCCGGCCCTGAGCGCCATGCCCAGCCCGTCGCCGGTGTTGATCAGGGCGTTGGTGGTGGCGGAGAAGATGCGCCCTGCCCCGCCGGTGGCAAGGATGGTGGCGCGCGCCTCGATGAAAATCGGTTCGCCGGATTCGATCCCCAGCGCCACCACGCCCAGCGCGTAACCATGCGGGTCCATGACCAGGTCGACGGCGAAATATTCCTCGAAGAAGTGCGTCCTGGCCGCGATGTTGCGCTGGTACAGCGTGTGCAGCATGGCATGGCCGGTGCGGTCCGCCACGGCGCAGGTGCGCACCGCCGGCGCGCCGCCATAATCCTGCGTCATGCCGCCGAACGGGCGCTGGTAGATCTTGCCGTTCTCCAGCCGGTCGAACGGCATGCCGTAGTGCTCCAGCTCGATCACCGCCTCGTTGGCCTGACGGCACATGAACTCGATGGCATCCTGGTCGCCGAGGTAGTCCGAGCCCTTGACGGTGTCGTACATGTGCCAGTGCCAGTTGTCGTCGCTCACGTTGCCGAGGCTGGCGGCGATGCCGCCCTGGGCGGACACGGTGTGGGAGCGGGTGGGAAACACCTTGGACACCACCGCCACCTTGAGGTCGGCATGGGCCAGCTGCAAGGCTGCCCGCAGGCCGGCGCCACCGCCGCCGACGATCACTGCATCGAAAGTCCGTTTGGCAATCGTCATCACACGCTCCACAAAATCTGCGCCGCCCAGAAGGCGTAGGCCGCCAGGGCCAGGATCACCGCCACGTGCAGCGTGAGGCGGATGACGGTGGGGTGGACATAGTCCATGAAAATGTCGCGCATCCCCACCCAGGCGTGGATGAACACGCTGAACAGGAACACCAGGCTGGCGAGACGCATCGGCTGACCATGGAACAGCCCCTGCCAGGATTCGAATGATAGCGGCTGGGTCAGGAAGAAGCCGATCAGGAACAGGCTATAGAGCGCCATCACCACGGCGGTGACGCGCTGCACCAGCCAGTCCTTGAGGCCGTAATGAGCGCCGCTGACGATGCGCTTTACCATAGCCATACCCCGAACAGCAGCGTGGCGACTATGCTGACCGCCAGCACCAGCTTGGAACTGAAGCGCGCCTGGGGCAGGTCCACCCCGATATCCAGATCCAGGGCAAGGTAACGCAAGCCCATGCAGAAGTGGTGCAGGTAGCCCCATACGGTGCCGATCAGCAGCAACTTCACCAGCGGCAGCCGCAACCATTCGTGCACCGTGGCGAACCCCTGTTCCGATGCGAGGCTGAGCTGCAGCGCGTAAAGCAGCGGCGGCAGCACCAGGAACAACAACGCCCCGCTGGCGCGGTGCATGATGGACACCACCCCCGGCAACGGCAACCTGATCTTGAACAGGTTGAGGTAAACCGGGCGTTTACCGGGTATATCCATTAACAGCCACCTCCTGATTACCCCTCCCCCTTCAAGGGGGAGGTTGGGAGGGGGATGGGTTAGCAACGAAAGCGCCCCATCCCCACCCTGGCCCTCCCCTTGAAGCACCCGGCCAAAGCACCCGAGTACAAGGGGAGGGAATATGTCTATGCGCCAGATGCGCGCGCGGCAGCTGCCACGGCAGGCGGGATGCGCTCGATCAGGCGTGGATCGAAGGGCTTGGGCAGGATGTAGTCCTTGCCGAAGGACATCGACTTGGCATTGTAGGCCTTGAGCACTTCCAGCGGCACCGCTTCCTTGGCCAGGTCGGCCAGCGCCCGCACGGCGGCGATCATCATGTCCTGGGTGATGGACTTGGCGCGCGCATCCAGCGCACCGCGGAAGATGTAGGGAAAGCCCAGCACATTGTTCACCTGGTTGGGAAAATCCGAACGTCCGGTGGCCATGATCAGGTCGCTGCGCGCGGCGTGGGCGTCGGCGGGCAGGATTTCGGGGTCGGGGTTGGCCATGGCGAACACGATGGGCTTGGGCGCCATGCGCTTGAGATCGTCCCCGGTCACTAGGTTGGCGCCGGACACGCCGATAAACACGTCCGCGTCCTGCATCGCCTCCGCCAGGGTGCGCAGCGGCGTTTCCTTGGCGAATTCCTGCTTGTGGGCGTTGAGGTCGGTACGGCCGCTGTGGATCACGCCCTTGGAGTCCACCAGGGTCATGTTTTCCTTCTTCGCGCCCATGGCGATGAGCAGGCGCATGCCCGCCAGCCCGGCGGCACCGGCGCCGAGACACACCAGTTTGGCCTTGGCCAGCGTCTTGCCCTGCAGCTCCAGCGCGTTGAGCAGGCCGGCGCAGATGATGATGGCGGTGCCGTGCTGGTCATCGTGGAACACCGGGATGTCCAGCCGTTCCTTGAGCGCCTTCTCGATTTCGAAGCAATGGGGCGCGGCGATGTCTTCCAGGTTGATGCCGCCGAAGGTGGGGGCTATGTTCACCACGGTCTCGATGAAGGACTCGACGCTGGGCGCATTGACTTCGATGTCGAACACGTCGACGTTGGCGAAGCGCTTGAACAACACCGCCTTGCCTTCCATCACCGGCTTGGACGCGAGCGGCCCGAGATTGCCCAGGCCGAGGATCGCCGTGCCGTCGGTGATCACCGCCACCAGGTTGCCCTTGTTGGTGTAGCGGTAGGCGTTTTCCGCGTCGGCGTGGATCTCGCGCACCGGCGCGGCAACGCCGGGGGTATAGGCGAGCGACAGTTCCGCCGCCGTGGCGCACGGCTTGGAAGACTCCACCGAGAGTTTGCCCGGCCGGGGAAACTCGTGATAATCGAGGGCGTTTTGTTTCAGGTTGTCCATGCTGATCCTAGTTCAGTTCGTCGAAATGATAGTGTCGCGCGGTGTTGACGTAGCTCATGCGCCATTCCACCGGCTGGTTCTTGTAAGTGAACGCCACCCGCTCGATGGCCAGCAGCGGCGCGCCGACCGCCACGCCGAGCAAGGGCGCGACGACGGCATCCGCCAGCGTGGCGCGGATGCGCTCGTGAGCTGCGATGATGCGTATCTGGTACTGGGCTTCGTAAAGCGAATACAGGGTTCCCTTGTGCGCGTTGACGTGGTCCTCGATCATCGCGATCGACACCCCCTTCAACAGCGCCGCCGGCAGGCGAATGTCGTCGTACACCACCGGCGCGCCGGAAAACGTCAATACCCGGCGCAGGATCGCCAGCGCGCTGCCGGGCGAGACGCCCAGCCGACTTGCCACCTGCGCGTCGGCCTTGCCGCGGCTGAATACAATGAACTCGCTGTGCGGGTATTCCTGCTCGCCGCTCAGGCTCATCAGGCGCAGAAAGCGGTAAGCGGTGCCGTCGTCGGCGTGGGTGGCGACGAAGGTCCCCTTGCCCTGACGCCGCACCAGGATGTTGTCCATCACCAGTTCGTCAAGCGCCTTGCGCACCGTGCCCTGGCTCACCTGGTAACGGCGCGCCAGCTCCATCTCGCTGGGAATCGCGGCACCCGGCTGCCACTCGCCATCCGACAGCGCGCGCAGGATCAATTGCTTGATTTGCTCATAGAGCGGCAGGAAGCTGGGGGTGGCGGTTTCTTTTCGCATATGGCGAAAATTTATAACAGAAAACCACCCGCGAGTCCATAAGTCTTATATAAGACACATGGGTCTCGTTTCGGCCTGGCGGCACGGTTGGCGATGCTCTCGCTTCAAGCGTAACGCGTTTGCCTTTCGCGCCGCCCTTCCGTGGCGATCAGCTTGGCCAGCTCGTTCATTTCTTCCGCCAGGATTTGCACCAGGTCGTCCAGGGTCACGATGCCGACGAGTCCCCCCCGGGCATCCACTACCGGGATGCGGCGCACCCCTTTGGCCCGCATGTAGCGAATGGTCTCGAATACCCCTTCGTTCTCCCGCACCGTCGCGAGTTCCAGGCCCATGATGTCGCCTGCTGTCAGCACCGATGCGTCCAGCTCCATGCAAACGATTTCCAGCACCACGTCGCGGTCGGTGACGATCCCCACCGGCACCCGCTTGCCGCCGTCCTCGTCGACCACCACCAGATCCCCGACGTGATGCTGGCGCATCAGGCGGGCGGCTTCCAGCACGGTAGTTTCCCGCTGCGCGAAGACCACTTCACGATTGCAAATTTCACCTATGGCCATGATGACAATCCTCCCCGAGTTGCGATTCGAACAATAGCGATGCACAAACGTTTTAATTCATTTAGGACTTCAGAAACCCGAAAAGCAATGGGTTGTTGCTGGTATATCAGCATATGCTGCCCATGTATTAGACGTCTCGCTAAGGCGCGCCCGTTGGCTTATCATCTTTATACACCGACGTGAGGAGACGAAGCCATGATCAAGAACCCTCGTACTCGACGAACCCTGTCGCTAATCCTCCTGATACTGGGCGGCCTGATGCTCTTCCTGGCACCGCCGAACGAGTGGGCCGGCGCGGTGCTGGTAGCGCTGGCGATCGCGCTCGAAATTATCGGCGCAGTGCTCGGTCGCCGCAAATAAGCGGAGCGCGGTTTACCCGTGAGCGCCATGACTGTGGTGGCGCATCTCGCCGCGCCGCCGCATCAACCCCTCGCGCACCAGCGCCGATTCGAAATCGGCGAAGCCGTCTGCCGTCATGCCGCGTTCGGCCCATAGGCGCTGCAGCTGAAGCAGGGCTTCGCGCTCGTCGCCCATGCCATTCGGCAGATAACCCAAGGCCTGGGCCGCCATGAGCGCGAGGGGCGCAAGCGGGGGATCGGCTTTCTCCCATTTGCCGCGCATTTCGCGCAGGAAAATCTCGCTCGTTACCCGGCCGATGCCTTTGCCCAGCGCCATGATGCGCCGCTCCAGGTCAGCGGCGTCCGCTGCCGCGGCATGAAGGGCAGCGAGGCTGCCGCCATAGCCGTCGAGCAGTGCCCGGCTGACGTCGAGCAGCTTGGTTGCGGTCTTATAGTCGTAGCGCACGTAGCCTCCACGGTCGAGAATGGCGACCAGCCTGTCCCACCCGGCTTCGACCAGCTGCTGCGGCAGCAGCACGCCGTCCCGCTTGAACTCGCGCCAGGTTCGGGTGGCGACGCTTTCCGGGATGCGCGCGCCGTAAAGTTCGGCGGCGAGAAACCACTGGTGCACGGCATCCGGGCTCAAGCCGGCAAGGTCGATGCCGAGCATGGCCGCGTAACCGCCGCCCCTTTCCGCGACCAAAGCCAGAGGGTCGGGCGTGCGGCCATCCGCGTTTGCGGCATGCTCCATGACGCGCCCCGGGCGAAGTGCGTCAATGCGTCCAGTGGACGCGCAGCAGGCTTTCCTCGGGGTTGTAGTGAAACTCCAGTTCGCCCTGATAGGCGTGGTGCACGGCCTCGCCGATGCCCCGGGCAAGGTGGATGTCGGTCGTCGTCACCAGCGTCTCGCCGTCGCGCTCTTCCACCGCCATGATGCGCTGCAGCGGGTGTTCCGCGCGCTCGCGCTGCTCGTGGTGGTGCACCAGATGCATGATCTCTTCGCGGTGGGCCTGGAAAAACGGCCCGGCCAGATAGAGGAATCCGGCGGGATACTGGTCGTGCATGCGATGGCAGGCGGGACAGGTTTCCTGGTGCGCGCCGGCCGGCGCCGTGCCCCACTGCCAGCGGCCGTCGTGAAAATACGCGCCGCACTGCGGGCAGACGGTGGGGTCGTGCAGCTTCCCCTTGCTCTTATAGGCGTCATGTACCTGCTCCTGCAACAGGCGATCGTGGCGAACAGGATGAAAACCGGGGGGGATCGATCTCGTACTCATGGCACACCTCCATTTGCAGTATGGCGAAAGATTCAAGCTCAGCGGCAACCGGGGTAAGTCGGGCCTGAGCTTACTGTTGCCTGACTATATCGACTGAGATCTCCACCGCCGGCGTCGTTCCACTATTCTCAAGCCAGTGCGTGGTGTTCTTATCCTCGGGCCAGCCCACTCCCGGCCCATACTCCTTAGCCACCCCATTTCGATGGTCAGTGATCGATCCTTGCAGTATGTAGACCATTCCCGGCCTGTCTTTATGGTCGTGAATCGGGCCGAAGACCCCTCCAGGTTCGATAGTCACCATTCGCATTCGAAGTTGGCGCCCTGCCATGCCCTCGATTTCAGGGCCAAGGTCAAGCGCTGCTAGTAACTTCACCGTAACACCTTTCGTCTCAGGTGCCGCCTGCTCGTTTCTCATCGAGGTCTCCTCTGTACGTTCTGGCCGCCTAACTTGATGATGTCAGGCTTTTGCATGCCGGTATATACGGAATAACCCCTATCCCTCGTCAAGGGCAAAGGAGGTGTTTACACGCTAGTTGCTGTCATTTTCAGGTGCGGCGCTACATTCGAGTTCCTGCGCAAGCAGCTTACGGAATTCTTCCAGCCGGACGTGAAAATCGTCCGCCTCGCCATAATCCAGGAAATAGGCATAGCGCCGATGGGCGCTGAGTATTTTGCGCGCGTGCTTGATCGGGCAGAAATACTGCTCGGTGCGGGCCGTCACCTCGCGTGCGTAGGCCAGCACCCCGGTGGCGTATGAGCAATAGAGGCAGTGGAATTTCTCGATGACGTTGAGGTATGCCAGGTGCTGATGGTCGAACACGATGTAGTCGGCGCGCCGCGCCCTGGCGATGCCGTAAACCGGGAAACAAGTCAGCTGGTAAAAGGAGACGAACAGATCGATCGAGGCCAGTGGAACAGCCATGCCGTAGATGATCGGGGCGGTGAGGTAGTTCTGCGGACGGACAGTCAGAAACCAGGCGAACAAGCCGCGCTTCAGCTTGACATGTGCATCCTTGACGACGTGTTCGAACTCGACGCGCTTG
The DNA here is from genome assembly GCF_011764585.1 of Sulfurimicrobium lacus. Taxonomy (GTDB): domain Bacteria; phylum Pseudomonadota; class Gammaproteobacteria; order Burkholderiales; family Sulfuricellaceae; genus Sulfurimicrobium; species Sulfurimicrobium lacus. Next base: position 1,027,349 of record NZ_AP022853.1, on the reverse strand, counting down.
CCCTCGATCTGGTAGCGCAGACGCCCTTCCTGTTCCTGCAACGAGGTGCGCAACTCGTCTTCGAGGACGGTGATCTGGCTGAGTATGTGGCGGATTTTGTCGTTCATGGATCATTGTAACAGCCAGCCGGCGAGGCACGGCGAATGCGAACCGTAACGCGGCGCAAGTACGTGTTTTTACCTATATCCATCGCCAAAACATGGGAATAGCATTTATTTCAGACTTTTAACCTCATTTGAACCTTCATAGGGCGTGGTGAAAACATGTACAAGCGTATCCTGGTTGCAGTTGACGGAAGCCTAACATCGAATCTCGCGCTGGACGAGGCGATCAAGATTGCCAAGGAGTCCGGTGGGGAGTTGCACCTGGTGCATGTGCTCAACACGATCACACTCAATACCGAAGGTGATTTTTATTCCCTTCCGGAATGGTTGAACGCCATACGGCGAAGTGCGGAAAGCGTATTGCATAATGCAACTGATCGCGCAAAGCAGGCAGGGGTGAGCTGCCAGGGAAAACTGCTTGAAATCGACACCATCGGTTACCGGATTCCGGAAATGATCGCCGAAGAGGCCAAGACCTGGTCTGCGGACGTCATCGTCATCGGCACCCACGGGCGCCACGGCATGCACCGCCTGCTGATGGGCAGCGTGGCCGAGGGCGTGGTGCGCACCGCAGCCGTGCCGGTATTGCTGATACGCGGGAATAACGCCGGCGCGTGATCGCCGATTGGTCGGCCGGCGAAAACCTACAGGCCGGCCATGCAGACGTACTTGATCTCCAGATATTCGTCGATACCGTGGTGCGAGCCCTCGCGCCCCAGGCCGGATTGCTTGACGCCGCCAAACGGCGCCACCTCGTTCGAAATCAGGCCGGTGTTGACGCCCACCATGCCGTATTCCAGCGCTTCGGCGACACGCCAGATTCTGCCGATGTCGCGGCTATAGAAATACGAGGCCAGGCCGAACTCGGTGCGGTTGGCCAGTTCGACCACTTCGTCGTCGCTCTTGAAGCGGAACAGCGGCGCCACCGGGCCGAAGGTTTCCTCGCGGAAGATCATCGACTCCGGGCTGACGTCGGCCAGCACGGTCGGCTCGAAAAAAGTCCCGCCCAGCGCGTGACGCTTGCCGCCGACAACGAGTTTCGCCCCCTTGGCGACGGCGTCCGCCACGTGGCTTTCCACCTTGGCCAGCGCCGCCTCGTCGATCAGCGGCCCCTGCGTCACCCCCTCGCCGAAGCCGTCGCCCACCTGCAAGGTCGCGACCCTGGCCGCCAGCTTTTGCGCAAAGGCGTCGAACACGCCGTCCTGCACGAACAGGCGGTTGGCGCACACGCAGGTCTGTCCGGCGTTGCGGTATTTGCTGGCGATGGCGCCCTCCACGGCGGCGTCGAGATCGGCGTCGTCGAACACGATGAAGGGCGCGTTGCCGCCCAGTTCGAGCGACAGTTTCTTGACGGTGTCGGCGCTCTGGCGCATCAGGATGCGCCCCGTTGCAGTGGAGCCGGTGAACGACAGCTTGGCGACCACCGGGCTCGCGCACAGCACGTCGCCGATTTCCCGCGCGTCACCGGTAACGACCTGGAACACGCCGCCCGGAATGCCGGCCTCCTCGGCCAGCACCGCCAGCGCGAGGGCCGACAGCGGCGTCTGCCCGGCGGGCTTGACGATCATGGCGCAGCCGGCCGCCAGCGCGGGGCCGACCTTGCGCGTAATCATGGCGTTGGGGAAATTCCACGGCGTAATCGCCGCCGTGACGCCGATCGGCTGCTTCAGCACCATCAGGCGACGGTCGCCGAGCGGCGCGGGGATGACCTCGCCGTAAACCCGCTTGGCCTCCTCGGCAAACCACTCGATGAAGCTGGCGCCATAGGCGATTTCGCCGCGCGCTTCGCCCAGCGGCTTGCCCTGCTCTGCGGTGAGCAGGCGCGCCAGGTCTTCCTGGTGCTGCATGATCAGCGCAAACCAGCGCTTGAGCGTTGCCGAGCGCGCCTTGGCGGTGAGCGCCCGCCACTCTTTATGCGCCACGGCGGCAGCGTTGATGGCACGCTCCGTTTCAGCGCGCCCCATGCGCGGCACTTCGGCGATGAGGTCCCCATTTGCGGGATTGGTCACGGCGATTTTCGCCCCCGAATCGGCGCCAACCCATTCTCCGGCCAGCCAGGCCGTGCTCTGCCTGAGGAGCGCCGGGTAACTCAGCTGAAGCGACATGAAACCTCCTGCGGCGTTATTTTTCGCCAAGAGACGACGGGAGAGGATGCTCGGCGACGTGATGGGTCTGCGCCGCGGCATGGTGATGGAGCAGCATATGCTCGGGTTCTTCGGGCAACGGATTGCCTATCCTGTTGGGCAACAGCGAGCCTGCCACCATGCCGGCGGCGCTGGCGATGAGCCCGGCGAGCTGGGCCGGCACGAAGGGATCATCTGGACCGAACACCAGCAGCGGCAGCCACACCGCCAGGCCGCAGAAGATCGACAGCAGCGCGCCCTGGTTGGTGGCGCGCTTCCAGTAGATGCCGGCCAGCAGCGGAATGAACGCCGTCACCAGGGTGACCTGGTAGGCGCTCTCCACCATCTTGAAAATGCTCGCTTTCGAATGCGTGGCGTAGAGGGTGACCAGCACGGTGAAAACCACGGTCACGATACGCATGGAGAGCAGCAGCCGGCGATCGGACATTTTTCCCATCATCGGCTTGAGGATGTTTTCGGTGAAGGAAACCGACGGCGCCAGCAAGGTCGCCGAGGCGCAGCTCTTGATCGCAGAGAGCAGCGCGCCGAAGAACAGCACCTGCGCGACAAGCGGCGCCTTGTCGAGCACCAGCCGGGGCAGAATGAGTTGCGAATCGGTGTTGATGAGCCCGGCCACCATCGCCGGGTCGAGCAGGGTCGCCGAGTAGGCCAGGAACATCGGCACGAAGGCGAAACCGAAATACAGCACGCCGCCGAGCACCGAGCCCCACACCGCGATCTTCTCGGTTTTCGACGACTGCACGCGCTGGAACACGTCCTGCTGCGGGATGGAACCGAACATCATGGTGACCCACGCGGCGATGAAACCGAGCATTTCCTTGGCGTCCAGCGCCGGCCAGAATTCGAACTTGTTGGCCTGCATGGCATGGTCGACCACCACGCCCACCCCGCCCACCATGCCGCTGACCTCGTTGCCGATATACAGCATGCCGAGCACGATGATGATCATCTGGATGAAGTCGGTAACGGCCACCGCCCACATCCCGCCGAAGAAGGTATAGATCAGGATGGTGAAGGAACCGATCCACATGCCAGCGAGCTTGCTGATCTCGCCCGCCGAAACCACGTTGAACACCAGTCCCAGCGCGGTGATCTGGGCGCCGACCCAGCCCAGGTAAGACAGCACGATGGCGATGCTGGTCAGCACCTCGACGCCGCGTCCGAAGCGCTGCTTGTAGTAGTCGCCTATGGTCAGCAGGTTCATGCGGTAGAGCGGCGCAGCGAAGAACAGCCCCACCAGGATCAGGCACATGGCCGAACCGAAGGGATCGGCCACCACGCCTTTCAGGCCATCCTTGAGAAAGGTGGCGGGAATGCCGAGCACCGTCTCGGACCCGAACCAGGTGGCGAACACCGTCGCCGTGACCATGTAGAACGGCAAATGCCGGCCGGCGACGGCGAAATCCCGCGTGTTGTGGACGCGGGTGGAGACGAACAGGCCGATACTGACGGAAATGACCCAATAAGCGATGACGAACCAGAGCAGCATTGTTATCAGTCTTGCAAAAAAGTTGCTCGAACTTTAGCAGATTGATTTTCCGGCTGCCAGCGACGCCCATGAACCGCAGGCTTGCTCGTACCCAAAAAGGGCATTAACATGCCCGAAATGGGTACAAACCACATGACCGAACCACTCGAACCAAGTTCCGCAGCAGGGCGCGCCCCCGTTCCGGCGCGCACGGGGCTCGCCGATGCGCTGTTTTCGACAACGCAGCAGCGCGTGCTGGCGTTGCTGTTCGGCCAGCCGAAACGCAGCTTTTTTACCAACGAGCTGATCGGCCTGATCGGCGCCGGGTCGGGCGCTGTGCAACGCGAGCTTCGACGCCTGGTGGAAAGCGGGTTGGTGACGGTAACGCGCATCGGCAGCCAGAAACATTACCAGGCCAACCCGGCAGCGCCGATTTTCGAGGAGTTGCGCGGCATCGTGACCAAGACCCTGGGCCCTGCTGAGGTGTTGCGCGCAGCGCTGATGCCCCTCGGCGACCAGGTGCGGCTGGCGCTGGTTTACGGCTCCGTGGCAAAACGCAGTGACACGGCCCATAGCGACATCGACCTGTTGATCGTGTCCGACGTGCTGACGCTGGAGCAACTTTATTCCGCGCTGACACCGGTCGAGCAGCAACTCGGTCGCCGCGTCAGCCCGACCTTGTATAACGTAGCGGAGTTCCGCCGCCGCAGGACGGACGGCACCCCGTTTCTCGTCAAGGTACTGGGCGGCGAAACCATCCGGCTGACGGAAGATCGCGATGACCTCCTCGCTGGATAACCTCGTCCGCATCGGCAAGCTCAAGGCTGAACCTCCGGCGCAGTCCGAATTCGACGGGCTGGTCCGTTCCGGCATGGTACGCCTGCGCGACGCGGAGAATGCGGCGCTTTCCCTGGAGAGTCGCTTCGATCTCGCCTATAACGCGGCGCATGCCTTGTCGCTGGCGGCGCTGCGCTGGCATGGTTACCGTTCCGAAAACCGTTACCTGGTATTCCAGACCTTGCCCCACACGCTGGACCTCGACGCCGTGCAATGGCGTGTGCTCGATCAGGCGCACAGCAAGCGCAACCTTGCTGAATACGAAGGCGATCTGGACGTCGACGATGCGCTCGTGGCAGCGCTGCTCCGCGTTGCGCGAGCGGTTACCGAGCGCGTCGCGAAGCTCGGTCCGGTGCCACCGGAATAATCCTGGACTCGCGCAGCCCGGCCATGGCGGCTTATCCGCTCATGGCGTAAAATGCGCGTTTTTTCCTAAGCTACCCATGACCATGGTCCGTACCCGTTTCGCTCCCAGCCCCACCGGCTACCTGCACCTCGGCGGTGCCCGCACCGCGCTGTTTTCCTGGGCCTTTGCCCGGCGCCACAAGGGCACGTTCATCCTGCGCGTCGAGGACACCGACCTGGAGCGCTCCACGCCGGAAAACACCCAGGTCATCCTGGACGCCATGGCTTGGCTCGGGCTGGACTACGACGAAGGCCCGTTCTACCAGATGCAGCGCATGGACCGTTACCGCGAAGTGCTCAAGCAGCTGATCGAGGAAGGCAAGGCGTACTACTGCTACGCCAGCAAGGAAGAACTGGAAGCCATGCGCGAGGAGCAGATCGCGCGCGGCGAGAAACCGCGCTACGACCGGCGCTGGCGCGATTCCAGGGCCACGCCGCCGGCCGGCGTTTCGCCCGTGGTGCGTTTCAAGAACCCGCTCGACGGCGCGGTAGTGATCGACGACCTGGTCAAGGGTCGTATCGTGGTCAACAACTGCGAGCTGGACGACCTCATCATTGCCCGTTCGGACGGCACGCCCACCTACAATTTCTGCGTGGTGGTGGACGACTGGGACATGCAGATCACCCACGTCATTCGCGGCGACGACCACATCAACAACACCCCGCGCCAGATCAACATCCTCAAGGCGCTCGGCGCGCCCTTGCCGCAGTACGCGCATCTCTCCATGATCCTGGGCGCGGATGGAGAAAAGCTGTCCAAGCGGCATGCTTCCGTTTCCGTTCTGGACTACGAGAAGGCCGGTTTCCTGCCGGAAGCCATGCTGAACTATCTGGCGCGCCTGGGCTGGGCCAGGGGAGATGAGGAACTGTTCACCATGGCGCAGTTTGTGGAATGGTTCGATCTCGCCGGGGTATCGAAATCAGCCGCGCGTTTCGACGCCGAGAAACTGGCCTGGGTCAGCGCACACCATCTCAAGCAGGCCGATGCCAGCCGCCTGGCCGAACTGAGCAGGCCCTTCATGCTGCGCGATGGCTGCGACTGCTCGCACGGGCCGGATTTCGCCCAGGTGGTGGAACTGCTCCGCGAGCGCGTCAAGACCGTGGAAGAACTGGCCGACGCGGCGGTGTATTTCTACCGTCCGCTCGACCCGGAAACACAGGTGCTGGAACAGCACGTCACAACGGACATCCTGCCGGTTATGGCGGAACTCTCGGACCGCTTCGAAACCATCGAATGGACGCGCGAGGCGATCCACGAGGTGATGAAATCCACCGTCGCCGCGCATGGCCTCAAGTTTCCCAAGGTGGCGATGCCGCTGCGCGTGCTGGTCACGGGCGAGCCGCAAACCCCTGCTGTCGACGCCGTGCTGGCGCTGATCGGCAAACAGGAAGTCGTGGCGCGCCTGCGCCATCAGTTGGCCAAGCTCGCGAGCGGTTTTATCCCGGAATGAGTATTGGACAAGGGGGAAGCCGGTTGCGCTTTCCCCGGTTTGATGCTCAGCCGTGCCGCTTCTTCATCAGCTCGTCCAGCATCGGCAGGAAGATGATTTCCATCGCCAGCATGGCCTTGCCGGCCGGCAGGACGATGGCGTTGGGGCGCGACATGAAGGAATCCTTGATCATGCGCTGCAGGTAAGGGAAATCCACGCCCTTGGGTGAGCGGAAGCGGATCACCATGAAGCTCTCGTCGAGATTCGGCACGTCCCGGGCGATGAACGGGTTGGAGGTATCCACCACCGGCACGCGCTGGAAATTGATGTGGGTGCGCGAGAACTGCGGCGTAATGTGGTTCACGTAGTCGGGCATGCGTTCCAGGATGGAGTGCATGATCGCCTCGCGCGAATAGCCCCGTTCGCAGGCGTCGCGATTGATTTTCTGTATCCACTCCAGGTTGACGATGGGCGTGACGCCGATCAGCAGGTCCACGTGCCGGGCGATGTCGAGTTCGGGCGAGACGAACCCGCCATGCAGGCCCTGGTAGAACAGCAGATCCGTTTCCTTCGGAAAAGACTCCCAAGGCGTGAAGGTACCCGGATCCTGGTGGTATTGTGACGCGTCGGCGGTGCAGTGAAGGTATTGCCGGTGTTCCCCCGAGCCGCTTTCGCCATATTCGCGGAACGTCGCTTCCAGCTTTTCCAGCAGATTGCCTTCCGGCCCGTAGTGGGTTAGCGCATGACCACGGCTCGCGGCAAGCGCGACCGCCGCCTTCATCTCCTCGCGGTTGTATCGATGGAAACCATCCCCCTGAACCACGACCGGCTTGACCTTTTGCCGCCAGAACAGGTGCGTGAAGGCGGTCATGACCGGCTCCGCGCCTGCACCGGAAGAGCCGGTGACAGCGATGATCGGGTGTTTCTTGGACATGCAGCACCCCACAGTGGTTACAGCCGGGACCAAGGAAAACTTTCCCTGCGGGGCTGTTGATGGAACATTTTTGCACGTTTGGCGGTCAGCGGGCAAATAGGCTCGCAATCCTGTAATCTGAATCTGCCATGAAACCCGATCCGTGGTTCGCTTTATAATGAAATCCGTTGCGCATTTAAGAGGCGATCGTAAATGCAAACCCTGCTGCAAAAACCCTGGCACCATGTGCCGGGAGAGGAAGCCGCGACGCTGCTGGAGAGCGATGCCGAGCTCGGCCTGTCGCAGGCGGAAGCCTCCAGGCGCCAGGAACGGTTCGGTCCCAACAGCCTAACGCCCAAGCCCGGCCGGGGCCCGCTGCTGCGCTTCCTGCTGCAATTTCATCAGCCCCTGATCTATATTTTGCTGGCCTCCGCCGCCATCACTGCCGCCCTGCAGGAGTGGGTGGATTCCAGCGTAATTTTCGGCGTGGTGCTGGTCAACGCGGTGGTCGGCTTCATTCAGGAAAGCAAGGCGGAAAACGCCATCTCCGCCCTGACCCGGATCATCTCCACCAACTCCATGGTATGGCGCGACGGACGCAGGCTCGGCATCCCCTCTGAACAACTGGTGCCGGGAGACATGGTGCTGCTGGCGGCGGGCGACAAGGTACCGGCCGACCTGCGCCTGCTTAAAACCCGCGAACTGACGGTCGACGAGTCCATGCTGACTGGCGAATCGCTGCCGGCGACGAAACACACCGACGTATTGGACCTGGACACCCTGCTCGCCGACCGCGCCAACATGGCCTATGCCGGCGCGCTGGTCACCACCGGTCAGGGCAGCGGTATCGTGGTGGCGATCGGCGACGCCACCGAAACCGGGCGCATCTCGCGCCTGATCGCGGCAGTGGACGTCCTTTCCACCCCGCTCACGCGCAAGATCGAGCGCTTCAGCAAAATTCTGCTCTATGCCATCCTCGGCCTGGCGGCATTTACCGTCGCGCTCGGCCTGGCGCGCGGCGAAACCGCATTCGACATGTTCATGGCGGCGGTAGCGCTGGCGGTGGGGGCGATCCCGGAAGGGCTGCCGGCGGCGGTCACCGTCACCCTGGCCATCGGCGTATCGCGCATGGCCCGCCGCCGCGCCATCATCCGCAAGTTGCCAGCGGTGGAAACCCTGGGCAGCACCACCGTGATCTGTTCCGACAAGACCGGCACCCTGACCCAGAACCAGATGACGGTGCAGCGGATTTTCGCCGGTGGAGAAGCGTTTGCGGTCAGCGGCGTGGGCTACGCGCCGCACGGGGAAATCACGCGCGACGGCACGCCTGCCGAGATTGTGGGCGCGTTGCGCGAATGCCTGCTGGCCGGCCTGTTGTGCAACGATGCCAGCCTGGAGCACAAGCAAGGCGCCTGGCAGGTCGGCGGCGACCCTACCGAGGGCGCCTTGATCGTGGCGGCGCTGAAAGCCGGGCTGAATGCGCAGGAAGAACATGCCCGGCGCATGCGCCGCGACGCCGTGCCGTTCGAAGCGCGCCACCAGTACATGGCGACGCTGCACAGCGACGGCACGATCTACCTCAAGGGGGCAGTGGAAAAAGTGCTGGAACGCTGCGTTGCCATGCTCGGCCCGCAAGGTCAGATCATTCCGCTCGACACCGGCGCGATCGAGCTCAGCGCCGTCGGCATGGCCGAACAGGGGCTGCGCGTGCTGGCTCTGGCCTACAAAACACCGGAGGGGTTGCAGGACATGCTGGGACACGAGCACCTCGCCGAAAACATGGTATTCCTCGGCCTGCAGGGCATGATCGACCCGCCTCGCCCCGAAGCGGTGAGCGCCATCAAAGCCTGTCACCGTGCCGGCATCGCCGTGAAAATGATTACCGGCGACCATGCCATCACCGCCTCTGCCATCGCCCATGCCATCGCCCTCAACGACGGCAGGCCCATCGCCGTGCTGAGCGGGCGCGAACTGGAGAACATCGGCGATGCCGAACTGATCCGGGTCGCATGCGACACCCAGGTCTTCGCCCGCGTCGAGCCGGAGCAGAAACTGCGCCTGGTGAAAGCGCTGCAGGCCGGCGGCCAGGTGGTGGCGATGACCGGCGACGGCGTCAACGACGCCCCGGCACTGAAACAGGCGGATATCGGCGTGGCGATGGGCATCACCGGCACCGAGGTGGCCAAGGAAGCCGCCGCGATGGTACTCACCGACGACAATTTCGCCTCCATCGAAGCTGCGGTGGAAGAAGGACGCGGGGTTTTCGACAACCTCACCAAATTCATCGTCTGGACCCTGCCCACCAACTTCGGCGAGGGCCTGGTCATCACCGCTGCCATCGTGCTCGGCACCGCCCTGCCCATCCTGCCGGTGCAGATTTTGTGGATCAACATGACCACGGCGGTGCTGCTGGGGCTGACCCTGGCCTTCGAACCCATCGAAAAAGGCATCATGAACCGCCCGCCGCGCCCCCCTTCCCTGCCCCTCCTCACGCCGGCCATCATGTGGCGCATCGGCATCGTCAGCGCGCTGCTCCTGGCCGGCTCTTTCGGGCTGTTCATGTGGGAGCTGAAGCATGGCCACTCGCTTGCCTATGCTCGCACCGTGGCTGCCAACGTGTTCGTGTTCGGCGAGATTTTTTACCTCTTGAACTGCCGCTCGATGAGCGAATCCATCCTCACCCTCGGCGTATTTTCCAACCTGTGGGTGGTAGGCGGGGTGAGCGCGATGATCGCGCTGCAACTGCTGTTCACCTACCTGCCGGCGATGAACCACTGGTTCGGCTCCGCACCCATCGACGGATGGGCCTGGGGGCGCATCATCGCAACGAGCGCAATGATCTACCTGACAATCGGAGTGGAAAAACGGCTGCGTAAAGCGGCAATATAAGTAGAATTGCATATCCTGTTAAGTAATTCCCTGAGGTAAACTGCGCCGATGAACCCTGATCAAGTTAAAAATGGCCGATAGCCAGACGCTCCTGATTGAAGTTTCCCGCTTGCGCGTGGGGCTGTATATCCATCTCGACCTGGGATGGATGGATCACCCTTTTTCCCTGAGCAGCTTCAAGATCACTTCCCAAGAGCAAATCGACACCATTCGTTCGCTGGGTCTCGAACGCATCCGCTATTCGCCGGACAAGAGCGATCCCGGCCTGGAGCCCTCGCCGGCAGCACCTGGCGCTGCCGCTCGCGCCGGGCACGCTGGCGCTGCCGGAAACGCTGGTGATGCCGAACACCCTGATCGCGTCGAACCGGCCGAAGCGGCTGCCGCGACCGAGGAGTCGCTGGATCTGGCGGCAAAAATCCAGCGCCGCGAGCTCCTCGCCAGCCAGCGCGCGAGCCTGCAAATCTGCGAACGGCAATTCACACAGGCGACCCAAACCTACAAGCAGGTGATGGAATCCGTCTATTCCAAGCCTGAAGTATCGCGCGAACAGTCCGAGGCCATGATCAAGGGCTTCGTGGGAGAAATTCTCGGCGAGCAGGACGCCTGCATCCGCCTGCTATCGGAAAAAGCGGGGGAAAAAACCTCGCTCCACTCGATCAACGTCACCATCATCTCCCTGCTGCTCGGCAAGGCCAGCGGCCTGGGCGAACAGGACCTGCTCGACCTCGGCATGGGCGCGCTGCTGCACGACATCGGCAAGATCGATTTGCCCGACCGGCTGCGCTGGAACGACGAGCACTTCGTGGCGGCGGAGCGGCAGATCTACCAGGAACACGTCGCCCACGGCGTCGACCTGGCGCGCAAGATGCGCTTGTCCACCGGGGCGATCCTGGCGATCGGACAGCACCACGAGTACGCCAACGGCAGCGGCTATCCGCGGCACATCAACGCGGAAAAGATGTCTGTTCCCGCACGCATCGTTTCGCTCGTCAACCATTACGACAACCTGTGCAACCCCGGCAATCCGGTGCTGGCAGTCACCCCGCACGAGGCGCTTTCGTTCATGTTCGCGCAGAAAAGGCCGCTCTTTCACTCCGCCACCATGTCGCTGTTCGTGCGCATGATGGGCGTATATCCGCCCGGCTCGGTGGTGCAGCTGACGGACGACCGCTTCGCCTTGGTGGTTTCGGTGAATTCGGCGCGTCCGCTCAAGCCGAGCGTGGTGGTGCATGACCCCCATGTGCCGCCGGACGAAGCCCTGGTCATCGACCTTGAAAACGAACTGGAAGTGGGGATACGTCGCAGCCTCAAGCCGCTGCAACTGACCAAGGCGGCATTCGACTATCTTTCGCCGCGCAAACGCATGTGCTATTTCTTCGAGCGGGCGCGCGAGACCGCCGCGGAGGGCGCCGGACAATGAAGCAGCCGAGCTGGCTGCCGCTCATCGAAGGCATGCTTGAGGCAGTTTGGCTGGTCGACCCCATCGACTTGCGCATCGTAGCTGCAAACCGCGCGGCGGAAACCCTCCTCGGCGTCGCGCCCGACTCGCTGATCGGCACCCCGGTGATCGATCTGGCGACCACGCCGGAAGACGTGTTTTTCTGGGAAGACGTCGCCGCCGGGCTGACCGACCATATCTATTCAGAAACCCTGCTGCTGCGCCGGGATGGCACGACCGTCCAGGTCGACCGGCGTGTCACCCGCGTCCAGCTCGGACAGGACGGCCCGCTCTACATCGCCTCTATACGCGACAAGTCGGAACAGCGCCGTGTGGAAAACGAGCTGGAAGAACTCATCGCCGAGTTGCGCGCCACCCTGGAATCCACTGCCGACGGGATTCTGGTGGCCAACATGGAAGGCGCGATCCGCGGCTACAACAACCGTTTTGCCGAGCTCTGGGACCTGCCGGACAACTTGCTGACGCAGCGCGACGACCAGGGCGTCTACGCCTGGATGAACCAGCACATGCTCGACTCCGAGTACTACGCGGAACGGCTCGGCATCATCAACCGCACGCCCCTGCTCGAAGCGACCGACATTCTCCTGTTGCGTTCCGGGCGCGTGCTGGAGCGGGTTACCCTGCCGCAATACGCGCGCGGCCGGCCGATAGGCCGCGTTTTCTCCTATCGCGACATCACCCAGCGCCTGGCCGACGAGAACCGGCTGCAACTTGCATCCAAGGTCTTCGAAGCCAGCCTGGACGCGATATTCGTCACCGATGCCGAATATCGCATCATCTCCGCCAACCCGAGCTGCGAACGCCTGACCGGCTATGCGCAGAAGGAAGTGTTGGGACACTCCCCGGGGGATTTCATCTACGATCTCGGCAACAACGCCTTTCCCGAGCAGATGATAGAACATCTGGGCGTGGAGGGCGTATGGGAAGGCGAAGTCTGGCACCGCTGCAAGGATGGCAAATCCAACCCCTGCCTGGTTTCGATGGTGCGCGTGCAGGACGAGAACGGCAACACGCTGCACTACATCGGCTTTTTCAAGGACCTGACCGAATCGCTTGCGGCCAAGCAAAGAATCGAAGAGTTGGCCTACAACGACACCCTCACCGGCCTGCCGAACCGCCTCATGCTGGCGGAACGGATGGAACTCGCGCTCGGTTACGCCAAGCGCGAAGGCAGCTCGTTCGCCGTATTGTTCCTCGATCTGGACCATTTCAAGCAGATCAACGACTCGCTCGGCCACATGTTCGGCGACCGCGTGCTGATCGAAGTGGCGGAGCGCCTGAAAAACTGCCTGCGCCAGGTTGACATGGCCTCCCGCCTGGGAGGCGACGAATTCGTCCTGCTGCTCACCCAGACCGATGCGCGCGGCGCAGAATCCACCGCACGACGCGTGCTGGAAGCGCTGGCCAGGCCGTTCACGCTGGACGAAATCAACTTCACGGTGACATGCAGCATCGGCATCGCGCTGTATCCGGACGACGGCGTCACCATCGACGACCTGATCAAGAACTCGGACAGCGCCATGTACCACGTCAAGGAACGGGGCCGCTCGGATTTCCGTTTCTACCAGCGCCAGATGAACATCGACCTGCTGTCGCGCATGAAGCTCGATCACGCCATGCGCCTTGCCCTGGAACACGGCGATTTCCAGCTGCATTACCAGCCGCAGGTCGACCTTGCCAGCGGCGATGTGATCGGCGTGGAAGCTCTGATCCGCTGGCACGACAAGGACCTGGGGCAGATTTCCCCGGCGCAGTTCATCCCCGTGGCCGAAGAAACCGGCGTGATCGTCGCGATCGGCAACTGGGTGCTGACGCATGCCGTACAACAGGCGGCGCTGTGGCATGCGCAAGGCCGGCAACTGGTCATGGCCGTCAACGTCTCGGCGCTGCAGTTCCAGCAGGCGAATTTCGTCGCCAGCGTGGCAGATGCTTTAAGTGCCGCCGGGTTGCCCCCGGACCGGCTGGAACTGGAACTGACCGAATCGATCCTGGTGCGCGACGCCGACGAGGCGCTCAAACGTCTCGGCGCGCTTGCCGAACTGGGGGTAAAACTGGCAATCGACGACTTCGGCACGGGCTATTCCAGCCTCAGCTACCTGAAACGCTTCCCCATACACAAGCTGAAAATCGACCGTTCCTTCATCTCGGAACTACCCGACAGCGACAGCGACACCGCGATCGTCAGAGCTATCATCAACCTGGCCCAGGCGCTCAAGCTGTGTGTCATTGCCGAAGGGGTCGAAACCGAATTGCAGCGCCATTTCCTGGTCAGCGCCGGATGCGACGAGTTCCAGGGATACCTGTGCACCCCGGCCCTGTCGCATGAAGCGCTTGAACAGTTCATGGAAAAGGGCGACAAGCAGCCGCAGACCAAACTGTTCTGAGGCCGGGGATACCCTGAGCTTCAGCCGAAGAAGAAATAGGCCGCGGCCACGGCAGCGACGAAGCCACCCAGGTCTGCCAGCAAGCCGCAAGTGACGGCGTGACGCACGCGCTGGATGCCCACCGAACCGAAGTACACCGCCAGCACGTAGAACGTGGTTTCGGTGCTGCCCTGGATGATGGAAGCCAGGCGGCCGGCGAAGGAGTCGGCACCGGAAACCTTCATGGTTTCGATCATCATGGCGCGCGATCCGCTGCCGGAGAGCGGCTTCATCAGCGCGGTGGGCAGGCCGTCGACGAAGCGCGTGTCCATGCCGAGCCACTGCACCAGCGCGCGAATCCCGCCCATCACCGCCTCCAGCCCGCCGCTGGCGCGGAACACGCCGATCGCCACCAGCATCGCCACGAGGTAGGGAATGATGCCCACCGCGATGTGAAAGCCCTCCTTCGCCCCTTCGATGAACGCCTCGTAGGCGTTGACCCTTTTCACCACGGCGCCGACCAGGAAGGCGATGAGCAGGCCGAACAGCAGGAAATTGCTGAGGAACGCCGACTGCGCCTGCATCGCCGCCGCATCGAGGCGCGCGAAATAGGCCACGAGACCCGCCACTACCGCTGTAATTCCGCCCAGATAGGCGAGCACCACACGGTCGAACAGATTGATCTTCTGGTACGCAGCCACCGCCAGCAGCCCCACCAGGGTGGAGCAATAGGTCGCCAGCAGGATGGGGATGAACACGTCGGTCGGGTCGGCCGCGCCAAGCTGGGCACGGTAGGTGAAGATGGTCACCGGCAGCAGGGTGACGGAAGAAGCGTTGATCACCAGAAACAGGATCTGCGCGTTGCTGGCGGTGTCGGGCGTGGGATTGAGGGTCTGCAGCTCGCGCATCGCCTTGAGTCCCATCGGGGTAGCGGCGTTGTCCAGCCCCAGCATGTTGGCCGCCATGTTCATGGTGATCGCGCCGAGCGCCGGGTGGTCGGGCGGCACATCAGGCATGAGGCGGCGGAACAGGGGCGCCAGCAGACGCGTGAGCAGCGCGAGGAAGCCGGCCTTCTCGCCGATTTTCATCACACCCAACCACAGCGTCATCACGCCGGTCAGCCCCAGCGCGATCTCGAAACCGGTCCTGGCCGAATCGAAGGTCGCCTTCATCATCAGCGGGAACACGTCGGCCTCGCCGAACAGCACCAGCTTGACCAGCCCGATGGCGAAGGCAACGAGAAAAAAGCCGATCCAGATGACGTTCAGCATTTCTGTCCCAATGCGGCCAGCTGCCGGTCATGCAGACGCGCCAGCAGCAATTGCGAAGCCAGCGCGCCGCACAGCGCGAGGAACATGTCCCACTGGGTATCCCAGACATCGCCCTGGGTGGCGAGGAAGGCCACCGCCTCGTCGCCGGAAGCGAGTGCCACCCACCACTCGATGAATTCGTAACAGGCGCTGATCGCCAGGCACACGCAGCTCACCAGGAAAAATAGCCATTTGCCCGGCCGCAAGGGAGAACGGCGCAGCAGGATTTCGCGCGCCACGATGGCCGGCACGAAGCCCTGCGCGACATGCCCGACGCGGTCGTAATGGTTGCGCGACAGCTCGAAGGTATCGCGCAGCCAGTTGAACACGGGCATTTCGGCATAGATGTAATGCCCGCCCACCATCAGGATGACGGCGTGAAGCGCCAGCAGCGCGTAAGCCAGGGACGTGAGGGGGAAGCGGCGGAAGGTCAGCACCAGCAGCGGCAGCCCGACCAGCACCGGCGCCACTTCGAGAAACCAGGTAAAAACATCCTTCGGATGCCAACCGGACCATACCAGCACCATGAGAACGCCGCAGATCAGGGAACGGCGCAGCCATTTATCCCATGCGAGGCCTGTCACCGCCACTCCTGCAACGAAAGGCCAAAACCGATGCTGGTCTGGTTATGATTGTAGTCAATCAGACTCTCGCCATAGCCGTTAAAGACCTGAACGTACCCCTTGAGGGCGCGTGAAATCGGGAAGCTCCAGCTCAATTGCAAGGCGCCATGGCCGCCGCTGGCACTATAGCGCCCCAGAGCGGAATAGAGATTCTCACCGCTTGCGTAGTTAAGCAGCACATCGCCATGCCCCAGATAACGGGTGATATCCGGGTTGTCGTCATTTTCGCCGTTCTCGTGCAGACGCACCCAAGGACGCACGAGCAGGGAAAAATTATCGCGCTCCAATCCAAACTGTGCATAGACCCGGTCCCAACTGCGCGAAAGCGGTAGTGCGCGCCCATTCGACTGATGCACCAGCCCCAGATTCAGCACGCGCCAGCGCATCCCTCCCGGCAGGTCGATATCCGTGCGCAGGGAAAAAATCAGCTCGGGTTCGTAATTGGTTTCGCGGAACGGTGCCGAAACTTGTGGGTTATAGAGCAGCCATTGCGACTGCTGCGTATAGGCGAACCATAGATTGCCATTGTCGCCGAGGATATCTTCCCAGAGCTTGGTCTTGAAGCTCAGTTGATACTTCACGTCGCTACTGGCTGCCGGCATGGTCGAAAGCGCAGAACGATCCGGCGCAGGAGACGTCGGCGACCGATTGGGATTATTGCTATAGTGGACAGGCAGGATATAGACCGGCTTATGTTCGCGGAAACGGAGGGTGCCCTTTTTCGAATCTTCATCAAGTTCCCAACTCCTGCCAAGCAAGGAGTCCGCCACGACCACAACATCAGGACGCGGCGCCACACTCGTCCGACCCGTATCAACAGACGCCGGTGACGGCGTTGCAAGCCGTGCGGCGACTTGATCGTAGCAGGCCAGACGCTGCGCGTCAGGAACGATAACGGCGCATTTCTCGTAATCGGCTCCAATCGCCAGCAACGGCAGCAGAAACAGCAACCCGCACGCCCGCTTCACTGTAAATTCTCCACGCCTGGCAACGGCTGGATGGCGGAGGGTTCGTGGATGCCGGTGAGGGACTGGAACATGAGAATATTGTTAAGTGGCATGACACGCTCATTGTCTCCTGTTGTGGGCAATTTTGGCCAACCCTAATTTCCTGTGGTGGCATCACTGTTTGGGATATTCCGCGAGGACGCGCACAACCTCGGCAATTCCCCGTGACCAGCTAGCCATCCACTGCGTGGGCTCCGCCCTCAGCGGATACCCCAAATTAAGTTGGCACGGCTTGTTTCTGGATTAAAATGGCAAACACATAATCTCCGGGGAATCCCGGAACGAACACTTTTCTGGACGGCTGCGACATGCATTTCATATTGGGTGGAAAAAACGGCAAAACGCCCGTTCGGTGCGACGACATCAAGGAATGGTCGAGCTGGTTCAACCAGGCGGAGCGGCAGGTCGGGTTCGACAAGGTCGGCGACATTCAGGTCAGCACCGTCTTTCTCGGCGTCGCCCTGGATTTTGCCGGCCGCCATCCGATCCTGTTCGAAACCATGATCATCGGCGCAGGCCATAACCACGAGCCGGAGCGATATACTTCCTGGGAATCAGCCGCAGCGGGGCACGCGCTCTGGGTAGGCAAAATCAAACAAAAACGCTTCATGTCGGAACTCTCCTCCGATCAGGATCCCGCCGCCTAGGACTGCAAATCAGCAGTGAAACCTCAGGAACAGCAAGGGCTAAAAAGCTCCAGCTTCTTTCATGGTATCTCGCAGCGATGAAGCGTATGATCTTCATAAGCGTTTTCTAATACATGGAGACACACATGAGCAACGAGGAAAAACAGGCACTTGCGGAGCAGGCTTACGAGAAAGCGGTGAAGTACGAGCTGGACTACGGCTGCTGCCCGCAATGCGTTCTCGCCACCGTGCAGGAAACCGTGGGGATTGTCGACGACGCCACGATCAAGGCCAGCCACGGGCTTTCCGGCGGTGGCGGCTTGGTGGGTCTGGGTGCCTGCGGCGCCCTGACCGGCGGGCTGATGGCGCTCAGCGCGAAATTCGGCCGCGACCGCGACAAGCTGGACCGCGGCCGCTACATCAACAATTTCAAGAAGAACAAGGAACTGGTGGAGCGCTTTCGCGCGGAATTCGGCGGCATCACCTGCGAGGAGCTGCAAAAGCAGTTCACCGGCCGCACTTACGACATGTGGCGAACCGAGGAATACAAGGCGTTCGATGACGCGCGCGGCAACAAATGCGCCCACGCCACCGGAACCGTCACGAAGTGGGTGATCGAGATGCTGTAGGGCATCCGCCCTGCCCCCGGTAATCCGCTTGCTTAGCCGGACAAGAATCGATAAGCCACAGAGCGCACAGAGAACACAGAGGAAAACCGCTTCACATCAGTCTTCTCTGTGTTCTCTGTGGCATGAGTTGCAGGTTTTAGCTTCAGTTCCCGCTTACAACGCCCCGCCGCCCAATGCCTTGTAAAGCTGGGCGGCGGCGCTGAGCCAGGCGCGCCGCGTCTGCACCGTGCCCTGCTGCGCGGCATAGGACTCGCGCTGCGCATCCAGCACCTCGAGATAGCTCGAAACACCTGCTCCGTAACGGGCCTCCACCAGGCGCAGGCGCTCGGCCTGGGCCTTTTCCGCGGCTTGCTGGGCCTGCAGTTGCTCAGCCAGGTGCGTGCGGGCTGCGAGCAGGTCGGCCACTTCGCGGAAAGCCTGCTGTATCGTTTTCTCGTACTGGGCCACGGCGATGACCTTGCGCGCTTCGGCGAGATCCGTTCCGGCCGCGGCACGACCGGCGTCGAACAAGGGCAGGCGCAGTACCGGCTGGAAACTCCAGGCGCCGCTGCCGCTCTTGAACAGTCCGGAAAGCGCGCCGCTCGCCGTGCCCAGGCCGGCGGTCAGGGAAATGCGCGGCAGAAAGGCGGCCCGTGCGGCACCGATATTGGCGTTGGCGGCGATCAGGTTCTGCTCCGCTGCCAGCACGTCCGGGCGTTTGAGCAGCACTTCCGCCGGCAGGCCCGCGGCGAGATCGGGAACGATGCCCTGATCCGACAGCGTCCGGCCTGGCGGCTCGTCGGCCAGCTGCTGGCCGACGAGCAATTCCAGCGCATTCACGGCGGCGGCGCGCTGGCGTTCCAGGCTGGCGAGGTCCGCCCGTGCCGTTTGCAGGGCGCCGTCCGCCGCCAGGAAGTCGAGGTCGCCGGCCAACCCTACGTCGCGCCGGCGGTCGACCATCATGCGGGTTTCCTTCCGGGTCTTGAGCGTTTCGCGCGCCAGCGTTGTGCGCTCGTCCATTTCCAGCAGCGACAGATAGGCGTTGGCGACATCGGCGATGAGCGAGAGCCGCAGGGCGCGCTGGGCTTCCTCGCTGGCAAGATAGCTGGCCAGCGCCGCCTGGTTGAGGCTTTTCACCCGGCCCCAGAAATCCAGCTCGAACGACAGCATCGACAGCCCCACGTCGTAGCGGCGGCTGGTGACGGCGCTGCCGCTGGCGGAAAGGTCGCCCGGCGTGCGCGCCGACGAACCGCTCGCCACCGCATCCACGCCGGGGAAACGGTCGGCACGCACGATGCCGAACTGGGCACGGGCTTCCTCGACCCGCGCGACGGCGATGCGCATGTCCCGGTTGTGGTCGAGCGCTGCGGCGATCAGTTCCTGCAGGCGCGGGTCGGGGAAGAAGGTGTGCCACTGGAGCGCATCGGCCTGGCGCGTACCATCGGCCTGGGCGGTCTGCGACCATTGCGCGGCTACCGGCGCTTCGGGCCGCTGGTATTCGGGTGCCAGCGAGCAACCGGCCAGCAGCGCCACAGCCATGAAACCCACTGTGACTGTTCGCCCCAAACCCATCCCCATCCCAACCTTCCCCTTGAAGGGGAAGGGACAATGGATTTTCTCCCCGCCGGGGAGAAAAAAAGCTCGCTGCGCGAGCCTCAATTTATTCGAGGGCTTATGCATGGTCGTTCTCCTGATGACTGCGGGCATGGCCGGGGAATATCTTTCGCACCACGACGTAGAACACCGGCACCAGGAACACGGCCAGCACGGTGGCGGCGATCATGCCGCCGATAACGCCGGTGCCGATGGCGTGGCGGCTTTCGGCGCCGGCACCGGTGGAAATGGCGAGGGGGAAGACGCCGGCGACAAAGGCGATGGAAGTCATCAGAATCGGCCGGAAACGCAGGCGGCAGGCTTCCAGCGTGGCCTCGAACAGGCCCATGCCCTCGTCCTGCAGCTTTCTGGCGAATTCGATGATCAGGATGGCGTTCTTGGAAGACAAGCCGATGATGGCGATCAGGCCCACCTTGAAATAGACGTCGTTGGGCAGGCTGCGCAGGTCAACCGCCAGCGAGGCGCCGAACACGCCCAGCGGCACGACCAGCATCACCGCGAACGGGATGGCCCAGCTCTCGAACAGCGCCGCCAGCGCGAGGAACACCACGATCAGCGAAACCCCGAACAGCAGCGGCGCCTGCGTTCCCGACATGCGCTCCTCGAAGGAAGTGGCCGACCATTCGAAGCCGAAGCCCGGCGGCAGCTTGGCGGCGATCTCCTCCATCACGGCCAGCGCTTCGCCGGTGCTGTGGCCGGGCGCCGGATTGCCGGCGATTTTCATCGAAGGCAGGCCGTTGTAGCGGTCCAGTTTGGGCGCGCCGACGATCCATTGCGGCGTGGCGAGCTCGGACAGCGTCACCATCTCGCCCTTGTTGTTGCGCACCGGCAAGCGCAGGATGTCCTCGACGCTCCTGCGGGTGTCGGCCTCGGCCTGCATCTGCACGCGCAGGATGCGCCCCTGGCGCACGAAGTCGTTGATATAGGCCACGCCCAGCGCCGATTGCATGGTGTCGTTGAGGTCGGCGATGGACACCCCCAGGGTTTCGGCCTTGACTCGGTCGATGTCGAGGAAAAGCTGGGGAGCCGCTTCCTGGCCCTCCGGCCGCACGCCGACCAGGCGCTTGTCCTGCATGGCCATGCCGAGCGCCATGTTGCGCGTTTCCAGCAGCTTCTCCCGCCCCATCCCGCTCTTATCCTGCAAGCGGAAGTCGAAGCCGCCGGCGGCCGCCAGTTCGGGGATCGGCGGCGGATTGATGGCGAACACCATGGCCTGCTTGATGCGCGAGAAGGTCATGTTGGCCTTTTGCACCAGCGCCTTGGCACCGCTCTCCTTGCCCGGTCGCGCGTCCCAGTCCTTGAGGCGGACGAAAGCGATCGCCGCGTTCTGGCCGCGCCCGAAGAAGGAGAAGCCGGCGACGCCGATCACGTGTTCCACCTCCGGCAGCTTGAGATAGTGCTGTTCCAGCTGGCCGAGCACCTCCAGCGTGCGGTCGCGGGTGGCGCCCGGCGGCAGCTGGACGATATTGAGGAAGTAACCCTGGTCTTCTTCCGGCAGGAAGCTGCCCGGCAGCTTGCTGAACAGCCAGCCGGTGGCGCCCAGGATGACCGCGTAGAGCACCAGGTAGCGCCCGGTCTTCTTCACGGCGCGCCCCACCCACGTGGTGTAGCCCTGCGTGGTGCGGGCGAAAAAGCGGTTGAACCAGCCGAAAAAGCCGCGCGTCGGCATCATTTCCTTGCCCGGCTCATGCTTGAGCAGCGTGGCGCATAGGGCTGGCGTGAGCGTAAGCGCCATCAGCGCCGAGAACAGGATGGTCAGGATCAGCGTGACGGAAAACTGCCGGTAAATCGCCCCGGTGGAGCCGCCGAAAAACGCCATCGGCACGAACACCGCCGCCAGCACCAGGGTGATGGCGATAATGGCGTTGACGATCTGGCCCATGGCCTTGCGCGTGGCGTCGCGCGGCGACAGGCCCTCGGTGGTCATGATGCGCTCGACGTTCTCCACCACCACGATGGCGTCGTCCACCACGATGCCGATGGCCAGCACCATGGCAAACAGGGTCAGCACGTTGATCGAGTAGCCGAACAGGTAAAGCCCCAGGGCGCCGCCCACCAGCGCCACCGGCACGACGATGGTGGGTATCAGGGTGGCGCGCAGGTTTTCGAGGAACAGGAACATCACCAGGAACACCAGGAACACCGCCTCCCCAAGCGTGATGAGCACTTCCCGGATGGAGATTTCGACGAACTTCGAGGTGTCGTAGGGCACGATCCAGCTCACGCCCTTGGGGAAGAACTTCGCCAGTGCGGTCATCCGCGCGTTGACCGCCTTGACCGTGTCGAGCGCGTTGGCGCCGGGCGACAGGCGGATAGCGATGGCCGCGGTCGGCTGGCCGTCGATGCGTGCAGCGACCGAATAGTCCTGGGCGCCCAGTTCCACCCGCGCCACGTCTTTCACGCGCAGGGTGGAGCCGTCCGGATTGGTGCGCACGATGATGTTGCCGAATTCTTCCGGAGTGGACAGGCGGCTCTTGGTCACGATCACCGCGTTCATTTGCTGGTTCGGCGCAGCCGGCAGCTGCCCCAGTTCACCGCTGGCGATCTGGACGTTCTGGGCGCGCACCGCGCGCGACACATCGGCAGGCAAGAGCTTGTAGCCCTGCAGCTTTTCCGGCTTGAGCCAGATGCGCATCGAGTATTCGGTGCCGAACAGCAGCGCCTCGCCCACGCCGGGCACGCGGCGGATCGGTTCCAGCACGCTGGTGGCGGCATAGCTGCCGAGGTCCACGTTGTTCAGGCTTTTGTCGGGCGAAGTCAAAGCCACGATCATGACGTAGTTGCGCGCCGTCTTGGTCACCGTCACGCCGACACGGCGCACATCGTCCGGCAGGCGTGCTTCAACGCGCTTGATGCGGTTCTGCGCTTCCACCGAGGCATAGTTGAGGTCGGTGCCCGGCTTGAAGGTCAGCGTCACCGTGCCGGTGCCGATCTGGGAGGCGGAATCCATGTAGAGTAGATTCTCGATGCCGTTCATTTCCTGCTCGATCAGGGCGACCGCGCTTTCCTCCACCACCTGGGCGGCTGCGCCCGGGTAGTTGACGGAAATATCGAGCGCGGGCGGCGCCACTGAAGGATATTGGGAAACCGGCAGGTTCTTGAGCGCCAGCAAGCCACCCAGCACGATGGCGATGGCGATCACCCAGGCGAACACCGGGCGATCGATGAAAAATTTGGAGAACATGGATCAGCCCTCTTTCGGCTTGTTGCTGGCGGGCTGGGAGTCCTGGGAATGCCAAGGCACGGGCTTGACCTCGGTGCCGGGGCGGGCCTTCTGCAAACCGTTGACGATCACCTGTTCGCCGCCTTTGAGCCCTTCGGCGACGATGAAGTCGCCGCCCGCCATGCCGCCGGTCTTGACTGGTTGCGGTACGGCCTTGCCATCCGGCGCGACCAGCATCACGAACTGGCCCTGCGGCCCGCCCTGCACCGCGCGTTGCGGCACGCGGATGGCGCCCTCGATGACTGCGGATGGGAAACGGATGCGCACGAACATGCCGGGCAACAGTTCACGCCGCGGGTTGGGGAACTCTGCGCGCAGCGACACCGCACCCGTGCTGGGATCGACCGCCAGGTCGGAGAAAAGGATTTTGCCCGGCAGCGGATAGGCGCTGCCGTCCTCGAGCAGCAGTTCCACTTTGCCGGATTCGGCGCGCTTGAGCTTGCCGGATTTGACCGCGGCCTGCAGACGCAACATTTCCGCGCCGGGCTGGGTGAAGTTGACGTAGATCGGGTCGATCTGTTCGATGGTGGCCAAATGCGTCGCTTCGCCCCTGCCCACCAGAGCGCCTTCTGTGACCAGCGCGCGGCCGATGCGGCCGGAGATCGATGCCGGCACGCGGGTGTTTTCCACATCCAGCGCAGCGCGCGACAGGGCGGCCTGCGTCTGCTTGTAGCGCGCCTCCGCGCTATCGAATTCCTGCTGGCTAACGGCCTTGATGGCGAGCAAAGGACGGTAGCGCTCGACCACTAGGCGCGCCGCATCGACATCGGCTTTGGCGGCATCGAGCGTTGCCTGGTAGGTGCGCGCATCAATCTGGAACAGGGTAGCGCCTTCCTTCACATCGGAGCCTTCCGTGAACAAGCGCTTTTCCACCACGCCTTCGACCCGCGCCCGCACCTCGGCGGTGCGCCAGGCCTGCAAGCGGCCGGGCAAATCCTGGGTCAGCGTCGCCGTTCCGCCGGCAACGGTGATGACATCGACTTCCGGCGGCGGCATGGCCGCCCCGCCGGGGCCGCCCGCGCCGCCGGCCGCATTTTTGTCGCCTTCGCCACCGCACCCCGCCAACACGGCGGTGAGCAGAAACATCAACAGGATTTGTCGCTTCATGTTCGGTTCCTTGTCTATTTGCTATTCCGGCGTGCTTGCGCGGCCTGTTATTCTGCCGGATAATCTCCAGCATCTTACATACATCCATGAATGTATGTAAAGTAGCAAACACATTATTTTTCCGGCACGGCTCCAGCCTGCCGCAACAGGAAACCGCATGGCCAGAAAAACCAAGGAAGAGGCACTCGAAACCCGCGACGGCATCCTCGATGCCGCGGAACAGCTGTTTCAGCGCAAAGGCGTTTCCCGCACCTCCCTCGCCGACATCGCGGCGGCTGCCGGCGTCACGCGCGGCGCCATCTACTGGCATTTCGAAAACAAGGGCGACCTGTTCAACGCCATGGTGGAACGAGTCGTCGCCCCGCTCGAGGCGCGCTCGCTGGAGCTGGAGCAGGAGGAAATGAACGACCCCATCGAGTTCCTGCGCACCCTGCTGCTCGATGCGATCACCCGCATCGCCGGCGACCCCCACTTCCACCGCGTGTTCGAAATCGTCTGGCACAAGTGCGAGTACGTCGACGAAATGGCGGAGGCGCGTGACAAGCACATGGAAGCGGGATGCCGCCACGTGGAAACCATGGAACGCGCCATGGTCAAGGCGCAGGAGCGTGGGCAACTGCCGCCCAAGCTGCTGCCGAAACAGGCCGCTATCGGCCTGATGGCGTTGCTGGACGGCCTGATCGTGAACTGGACCATGAACCCGCAGATGTTCCCTTTGGAGGAATATGCACCGTGGGTAATCGACGCCTACCTGGATGGGTTAAAACAGGACTGCTGAGTCTTGCGGTCATTGCGAGCGCAATGACGGTAAGGGTCACGCTTTCCCGGCATCGGGCGTCATCTCTCCCAGTGGCTGTCCGCCCCGCAGCAACGCGGCGAACTCGCCTGGGGGAAGCGGATGGCTGAAGTAATAGCCCTGCACATCGCCCTGCTGCATGCCCTTGAGGCATGTCAGCTGTTCCTCGGTTTCCACGCCCTCGGTGATGATTTTCATCTTGAGTCCGCGCGCCATCGCGGCAATGGCTGCGGCGATGGTGTTGTCGGTGGAATCGCGTGTCAGATCCTGAACGAATGACTTGTCGATTTTCAACGTGTCGATGGGGAATTGCTTGAGGTAACTGAGCGAAGAATGGCCGGTGCCGAAATCGTCCATGGAAATGCGTATCCCCATCGCCTTGAGCGCGTGCAGTTTGGTCACGGTTTCGTCGGCGTTGACCATGGCGATGCTTTCGGTGATTTCCAGCTCCAGGCATTCCGGCTCCAGCCCGGTTTTCTTCAAAATCGAGGAGATCACCTCGACCAGATTTTTTTGCCGGAACTGGCGGCCCGACATATTCACCGCCACGCGCAAGTGCGGCAGCCCCTCGTCCTGCCAGGCCTTGTTCTGGGAACAGGCTTCGAGCAGTACCCATTCGCCGATCGGCACGATGAGACCGGTATCCTCGGCCACGGGGATGAACTGCACAGGCGGAATCATTCCGACATCGGGCTGATTCCAGCGCAGCAATGCCTCCATGCCGACAATCCGGTGCGAGCCGATGTCCACCTGAGGCTGGTAGTGAAGCGCGAATTCCTGGCGTTCCAGCGCCTTGCGCAGCCATGTTTCCATGGTCATGCGCTCGAAGGCATGGGCGTTCATTTCCGACGTGAAGAACTGGAAATTGTTGCGTCCTTTTTCCTTCGCCAGATACATCGCGGCGTCGGCGTGCTTGATCAGCGCGTCGGACTGATCGCTGTCGTCGGGATAAATGCTGATGCCGATGCTGGTCGTGACCACGAGCTCATGCCCGTCCAGGACCACCGGCCGCGACAGTTCGGCGATGATCTTCTGAGCAAGGGAGGGGAGGCTACCGGGGTCGGTGACATTTTCGATGAGAACGGTGAATTCGTCGCCGCCCATCCGTGCCACGGTATCGTCCTCGCGCATGCAGGCCGCCAGGCGCTGGCCGACGGTCTGCAGCAGCCGGTCGCCCATGGTGTGGCCCAGGGTGTCGTTGATGCGCTTGAAACGGTCGAGATCGAGGAACATCACCGCAACTTTTTGCTCAACCCGATGCGCATGGACGATCGCGTGGTTGAGACGTTCGACGAACAAAATGCGGTTGGGCAGGTCGGTGAGCGCATCGTGGTGGGCGAGATGCCGCACATGGCTTTCCGCCGCCTTGCGTTCGGTGATATCGGAAAAGATCGCCACGTAATTGGAAACTTTCCCGGTGGAATCCCTGATCACGTTGATGGCCAGCCATTCCGGATAGATTTCGCCGTTCTTGCGGCGATTCCAGACTTCCCCCTGCCAATAGCCTTTTTCCCCTATTTCCGCCCACATGGCGCGGTAAAACTCCGAATCGTGCCGGCCTGACGCAAGGATGGTAGGCGTCCTGCCTATCACATCGCGGGCCTGAAAGCCGGTGATGACGGTGAAGGCCGGGTTGACCGACTCGATGACGTTGCGCGGACCGGTAATCATGATGCCGTCGAAAGTGGTTTCGAACACTTTCTCGGCCAGGCGCAGGTTCTGGGTGGAAACCGCCAGGCTTTGTTCGCGCTCGCGCAGCGCCATCTGGAGGCTGTGCACGTAGTCGTATTCGATGTTTTGCAGGATATCGGAAAAGGTCACCAGGCCGATCAGTTCCCCATTTTCGCCGGTGACGCCGAGATGGCGCACTCGGTTCTCCGTAAACACCTTGCGCGCATGGAACAGGCTGGATTTGGAAGACACGCTGAGCAGCGGAAAATTGGCCAGCTTGCCGATGGGGAGCGAAGTCCTGTTGCTCCCGATCAACCGTAACACGTCGCGTTCCGTGAGTATGCCGTAGCTGCCGTTTTCCCCTTCGACCAAAAGGGCATCGGCCGGGGTGTTGCGCATGGCCTTGACCGCGTCATGGAGCGGCGTTTGCCCGGAAAGGCACAGATGACTTTTATTGAGCACCGCCTTCACTTCGCGCATGGAGATGAAATACTCGAGACCCTGGTTCAGGACGATGTCGGACTGGGTGATGATGCCTTTATGGGCGCCCTCATCGTCCACCACGAGGAAATGGCGCACGCCTTCCTCGCGGAAGTGCAACGTGGCCTCGCCGATGGAAATCTTGTGATAGATGGTCTTGACCGGCGAACTCATAACGGACGAGATCGGCGTACTGAAAAAGGTCGGGTCGGAAAAATCCAGCGCCAGCGCATCCTGCTCGGTCCAGATACCGACCGCCGCGCCATCGTCGACCACCAGGATCGAACTGTAGTGCGCATCGACCATGCGCTGCACCGCCTGGAACAAAGGGGTCGCGGAAGAACAGCTCAAGATTTCGGGGTGAATGATGCGCTCGATGGTTACGTCAGAGAACATCGATGATTTCCACTTGGATAGACCGCATGCCGCAAGTTTACTCCATATCTTTTGACCGCACATGTGACATGGGTACCAGCGCGGGGCGAGAACGCAAAGATTTTTTCCCAGTCAAAAATACGCCGTGGACGATTGATGCGCGACGGACGGCTGGAAACGCCATCTCTGAATGCGGCATGAAAATTGCTTTTCGTTGTACAAATTCCGGAGCAAATGGCCCATGTCGCAAAACAGCCCGATGGTGGAACTGGTCACCATTTACGAAATCAGCAAGGTGCTGAGCTCTTCTCTCAACCTGCAGAAAACTCTGCAGGGCGTGCTGAATCTGCTTTCCACCCATCTGCACATGCGCCGCGGCATGCTCAGCCTGCAGCAGGAAGACGGCGACCTCCAGGTGGTGGCCGCCACCGGCTTGTCGCAGGAAGAGATGGAGCGCGGACGCTTCCTCGTCGGCGAAGGCATCATCGGGCGCATCATGCAGAACTGCATGCCGGCGGTCATCCCCAGCGTGGCGGAAGAACCGCTGTTCCTCAACCGCACCGGCGCGCGCAAGCTGAACGACCAGGATATCGCCTTCATCGGCGTGCCGGTCAAGATCGGACGCCGCTGCATCGGCGTCCTCAGCGTGGACCGCGAACGCAATCCGGAGCGCGGCTTCCAGCAGGACGTGCGCTTCCTTACCATGGTGTCCAACCTGATCGGCCAGACGGTGCGCCTGCACCAAAATGTGGCACAGGAGCGCACCCAACTCATGCAGGAGCGCTCCCGCCTGCAGAAGGAATTGCAGGGCAAGTACAGCCTCGACCAGGTCATCGGCGTAAGCAAGCGCATGCAGCAGGTGTTCGCCGAGGTGCACCAGGCGGCGCCGGGCAAGGCCACCATCCTGATCCGCGGCGAATCGGGCACCGGCAAGGAAGCCATCGCGCGCGCCATCCACGTACTCAGCCCGCGCCACGACGGCCCTTTCGTCAAGCTCAACTGCGCCGCGCTGCCGGAAACCCTGCTCGAATCCGAGCTGTTCGGCCACGAAAAAGGCTCCTTCACCGGCGCCACCCAGGAACGCAAGGGGCGCTTCGAGCAAGCGCACGGCGGCACTTTGTTCCTCGACGAGATCGGCGACATTTCCCCCGGCTTCCAGGCCAAGCTGCTGCGCGTGCTGCAGGAAAAGGAATTCGAGCGCGTCGGCGGCAACCGCACCATCAAGGTGAACGTGCGCATGGTCACCGCCACCAACCGCAACCTGGAAGAAATGGTCGCCAAAGGCGAGTTCCGCGCCGACCTCTATTTCCGCATCAACGTGGTGAGCATCTTCCTGCCCCCGCTGCGTGAACGGCGCGACGACATCCCCCCGCTGCTGGAACATTTCCTCGACCGCTTCAACCAGGAAAACAAGCGCAAGCTGAGCATCAGCGAGGAAGCCATGGACGCGATCCTGCATTGCAACTGGCCAGGCAACGTGCGCGAGCTGGAAAACTGCGTCGAACGCTTCGCCACCATGAGCAAGGGCAGCGTCATCCGCCGCAGCGACCTGCTGTGCCAGAGGGGGCTGTGTTTCTCCTCCGCGCTCAAGAATTACGGCACCTCCCATCCCTCCTTCCCCATCCATGCCGAAATTGAACCTCCGCCGGAAATCCCGTCGCGTGCCGCCGCAGCCGAAGCTGCCACGCCGCATGACGAGGCGGAGCCGCTCAGCGAGCGCGAGCGCCTCATGTGGGCGATGGAAAAGAGCGGCTGGGTCCAGGCCAAGGCGGCCCGCCTGCTGGACCTGACCCCGCGCCAGATGGGCTACGCGCTGAAGAAATACAACATCGACATCAAGCGTTTTTGATGTCGCATCGCGCCACAGCTCGGTGGCCCGACTGCATTATCATAGACAACATCTTTGATAAATAATGATTTTCCGTATAACATTAAAAACATGGGAAACATACGGAAATCCGCCGGCCTGTCCGACATCGGAAATGATGCCCGACGCCAATATATTGATGCTCAGGCCACGTTCACGGCCTGGGAAGAGGCGACCAAACGTGCGGCTGAAGTGCGCGGCGGCATGTACTGGAAGCAGCAGGGCAAGGCCGAATACCTTATCCGGACGTCCCCACAAAACGCGCAGAAAAGCCTTGGCCCAAGATCCGCTGAAACTGAAGCGATTTTCACCAAGTTCACCTCCACAAAGGGTGAACTGGAGGCGCGGCGCGACCAGCTTTCCAAAGCATTGGTCCAGCACCAGCGCTTGAATCGAGCCTTGTTTGTGGGGCGCGCGCCGCAGATCCTGGTGGAAATCCTCAACACGCTGGCGAAATTCGGCCTTGCGGAACATTTCATGGTGATCGGAACGCATGCGCTCTATGCATACGAAGCCGCCGCCGGGGTTCGCTTCGAATCGACGGAAGCACTGGCGACGCGCGACGTCGATTTGCTCTGGGACACCCGCAAACGCATCCGTTTCATTACCAAAATGGAGAAGCTCGGCTCATCCATGATAGGCATGCTGCAAAAAGTGGACAAAACCTTCGAGATCAGGGATGAGCAACGCTACACCGCGGTAAACAGCAGTGGCTTCGAAGTCGATATCATTCGACGCGAGGCGGCAGAAGGCGATCCCCATCCTTTGCTTCTCACCGGGAATGAAAACGATTTTCGCGTCGTTCAGGCAAAGCGGGCGGGCGTATTGCTCAACTCGCCGTCGTTTTCCGCCATGATCGTTTCGCCCTCCGGCCACATGGCAAGAATGAACACGGTATCCCCTTTAGTCTTCGCGCAATTCAAACGATGGATGGCCGATCAACCGAACCGGGAAGCCATGAAGGTGGATAGAGACCGATTGCAGGCCGAACTCGTCGAACAATTGGTTGAGGAATATCTGCCGCATCTGGCGCGTGATAAAACCGCCGGAGAGCGCGTGGACGCATTGCAGCCGTAAAACCGAACCAGGAAATTACTGCAGGAGACAAACATGCCCACCCCCCTGTATCAGGTCGACGCTTTTACGGACCGGTTATTTTCCGGCAACCCGGCAGCAGTGTGCCCGCTGGAGGCCTGGCCAGCGGACGGCTGGATGCAGGCCGTGGCGGCCGAGAACAACCTGTCGGAAACCGCCTTCCTGGTCGGGGGCAGCGGCCGCTACGGCCTGCGCTGGTTCACCCCGGCAACCGAGGTGGACCTGTGCGGCCACGCCACGCTGGCTGCCGCCTACGTCATTTTCAACTTTCTGGAAACTGAACTGGACGAAGTAACGTTCGACACCCGCAGCGGAGAATTGCACGTCCGGCGGGACGGCGACTGGCTGCGCATGGACTTTCCCGCCCAGCCGCCGATGCCCTGCCCCTGCCCCGATGAACTGACCCAGGGATTGGGGCAACGGCCCAGAGGCGTGTTGCGCGCCGACAAATACCTCGCCATTTTCGACACGGAAGCGGAAATCCGCTCCCTGAAGCCTGACATGGAAATTCTGAAACGCCTGGACCTGATGGGCATCATCGCCAGCGCGCCGGGCAGCGATGCAGACTTCGTCTCCCGCTTCTTCGCGCCCAAGGTCGGCGTTCCTGAAGACCCGGTCACCGGCTCCGCGCATTGCATGCTGACGCCCTACTGGGCGGAACGGTTGGGCAAGACGACGCTCCTCGCCCGCCAGGTTTCCCGGCGCGGCGGTGAAATCCATTGCACACTGAAAGGCGGCAGGGTCGAACTCGCCGGGCAGGCGGTGCTGTTCCTGCGCGGCGAAATCATGGTGAACTAAGAAGGTTCATTAAGGGCAAGACAATCCGCTCGCACTGGATTCTTCGAACTCCAGATGGCCGCGATCCTTAAATGACAGTCTCCGATTTCTTCGGTGCAAGGCTCAAACGTCTTCCTCAATATTAGTCCTGACATCGCCATGACGGCGGTTATAGTGACGGCGCTCTTTCTCCGCTCGCGTATCCAGCAACTTATTCCTGGCTTGCTCGATGCGACGGCAGTAGTTGCGACGCTCGCCATGGACTCGCCGCTCGACGTGCGACTTCTCAACTGTGCCGCTAAAGCCGAAGGCCGCGGCAGCTTGGAGGCGGCGGAATAAGAAACGCTCTGAGTCAGGGGTGAAAGCCGGAACGAGGCCGACCTGCCCCACTTCCCATCTATTGTCGGGCAAGACCAGGTACAGCGGTAAGCCGGGAATATTGCGCATGACATCATCTACCTAAATCGCTTAAGAACTTAATCGACACATTGTTCCATTTTCTTTAGGAAAACTTTGACCGCCCCCTGTGCAGATGACATATAAATATCATTATTCGAGTCATGAAGCGCCAATGAATTTGCCAAGAAATCCAAGAGACGCTACAGAAGAAGTTTTTACTGGAAATGGAGGCGGTAGCACCCTGGACTGGGTTGATGGCGGTAACCGACCCCCTCTGCCCCTTAGGCAAGCAATGGAGTTAGCCTAGTGAATATCGGCAACGCTGCGCATTCGCTTCATGCAGCTGAATCGCCACGTCCAGGCCAGTCACATTCAACCTGGTAAAAAAACAAGTTCTTTAATAAGGGCGGGCATCTGACAATTCTTAACAAATGCCGCCCTTTTTCATGCTGCCAAACGGACGTCTGGAACCTCACCGGTAAAGAGGCGTCAAGCAGTCGCTGCCGTTTTCACCACACTTGAGAAACTCAGCGTTACTTGGCGCCTCGCAGCACATTGTTATTCTATTTCTTTCTTCAAATCCATGATGGCCGTTACCGTTTCCTTGGCGGCCGCGGAAAACTCGCCTTTCAACATCGACATGGCTCCCGCCTTGTCGTGCGATTCGACTTTTCTGACCACATCTCCCGCGCAGCGATGGAAATTGGCGTGCTTGGTGAGCAGGTTGGTGTAATGCGGCGCATCACGGTGCTTTTCGCCATCGCCATAGATCCATTTGCCCAGGGCGCACAGGTTGTCCTTGCACACTGTCGCGCTGTCGAGATGTTCCGTGCTGCTACCGTCGATGAATTGAGACAGGCGGATTTTCCACTTGACGTGTGCGGCGATGGCGTCGTCGAAGTGCGATGCTCCCGCCTTGCCCGGAGCGGCAAGCAGCGCGACGGGTTTGCCTGCGCCCATGCCGCCGCTGTCGACCTTGAACACGGCCACCGAAGCGGACAGGTTCTGCGCCTGCTCCTCCAGCGATTCGGCGGCTGCAGCGGCCTCCTCCACCAGGGCGGCATTTTGCTGGGTAACCTCGTCCATCTGCGTGATGGCCAGGTTGACCTGCTCGATGCCGGCGCTCTGCTCGCTGGATGCAGCGGAGATTTCCGCCATGATGTCGGTCACGCGCTTGATGCTGGTGACGATCTTCTCCATGGTCTGCCCGGCCTCGCCCACCAGCTTGGTGCCGTTCTCCACCTTGTCCACCGAGTCGCCGATGAGGGTCTTGATCTCCTTGGCAGCTGCGGCCGAGCGTTGCGCCAGGCTGCGCACCTCGCCGGCCACCACCGCGAAGCCGCGCCCCTGCTCGCCGGCACGGGCAGCCTCGACCGCCGCGTTCAAGGCCAGGATATTGGTCTGGAAGGCAATGCCGTCGATCACCGAAATGATGTCCACGATCTTGCGCGAGGATTCGTTGATCGAGCTCATGGTGCCGACCACCTGGTTCACCACCGCGCCGCCTTTGCCGGCCACGTCGGAAGCGCTGATGGCAAGCTGACTGGCTTGTTTGGCATTCTCGGCGTTCTGCTTCACCGTCGAAGTGAGCTCTTCCATGCTGGAAGCGGTCTCTTCCAGTGAAGAGGCCTGCTCTTCGGTGCGCTGCGAGAGGTCGCTGTTGCCGGCGGCGATTTCCCTGGAGGCGGTACCGATCGCGTCAACCGCTTCCTTGATTTCACCGACCAGATTCTTGAGGTTTTCCACAGTGGTGTTGATGCCCTGCTTGGTCTGGTCGAACAGGCCCGGGTAATCCTTGGTGATGGTTTTGGTCAGGTCTCCTTGAGACAGGGCATTGGCTACGCGGATGATGTCCAGCAGGCCGGCTTCGGTGACGTCGGAGAGCAGGTTGAGTAATTCCGATAGCGTCTTGCTGTAGCCCTGCTTGCCCGCCATATCCATCTTGGCGCTGAAGTCGCCTTGGCCCGCTGACAGGACGAGGAACTGTATATCGTTGACGATCCCGTTCAGGGCTGCAACGGTTCCGTTCACGCCCTGCTTGGTCTGGTCGAACAGGCCCGGGTAATCCTTGGTGATGGTTTGAGAAAGATCGCCGTCGGCCAAGGCCTGCGCCACCCTGGTCACATCTTTCAAACCGCCTTCGGTGACATTGGAGAGCTGGTTGAGAAGCTCGGACAGCGTCTTGGTGTAGCCCGCCTTGCCGTCCATAACCATCTTGACGCTGAAGTCGCCTTTATTGGCAGCGGCATCGACGATTTTCTCGATTTCGGCCACGATCTTGCGCAGGTTGTCCTGCATTTGCTGCATGGATACCAGCAAGTCGCCGACTTCGTCGCGGGACTCCACGTGGATTTCGCTGTTCAGATCGCCCTGGGCAATCCTGGCCGCCACGGACTTTGCCTGGTTCAGCGAACGACCGATGTTGCGGATCAGCAGCACGCCGACCAGCGCGGCCAGCAGTACGCCTAACACGATCGCCGTGAGTGCAATATTGCGCGTCGTGGCATTGGACTTCACCGCATTGTCATGCTCCTGCTTGCTATTCTCGACTTGCAGCGTGAGAAGCTTGCTCATCGCTCCGGTGTTTGCCATATAAGCGGGGCCGGCCTCTTTCACGACCACGGAATTGGCTTCGAGATAATTCCCCGCCTTGATCAGGTCCAGCGCCTTGTTCCGTGCCGCCTGGTATGCCTTGCGTTTGGTCTTGAATTCCTCTGCCAGATTTTTCCCCTCCGGGGTCTGGGAGGTAGCGACAAACCCATCCCAGCTCTGGTTATTTTTCTTGGTGTTTTCCGCCATCTTGTCGGTGTGGAAAGACAACGGATGGTCGTGCAGCTTGCTTTCCGGCAGACGCGGGTCGTGCATCAGCATGAGGTGCACCTGGCGCTGGTTTTCCGCCTGAAGAAAGTTGACCTCCGCCAATCGGACCGCGGCAATCAGGCTATCCTCGTAGATGGTGCGCATTCCCTCGCTGGTGACTTTCATACCGCGCAGCCCGAGCAAACCGACGCAGACAAGCAACACGGAAAGCAGGCCGATAACAAAGATGAGCCGGGATTTGATAGTCAGATTTGAGAACATTGGTCGTCTCCATTGAACATTATTATTTGTAGGCGCTACGGGACGAAAATTCAGATGAGGCAGGCGGTCATTCCGGGATGATGCGGTTATCGACGCCGGCAACGTAACGCACGCAACATGAATGCAATTTGTTGCGAATAAATATACTCCGTTCTGTATGTTGCGAGAATATTTAAGCCGAAGCGAAGAACCTTCATGAAACGCATATAGGGGGTACTCCCCTATAGCCTCACCCGCAGATTGTTGCATTCGCGACAATCCGTTTCCGGGCTCCCGCCCATGTCATGTTTGCGACATCGCCACCAACTCCCTAGCAGACAGATAAACTCATTTATTTTCATTGCGTTACAAGATTAGACACGAGTGGCACGCTTGTTGCAAAGAGATACTCAGCCAGGGAAAGCAAACCCAAACGAAGGGAGCAAGCGATGCCACCGAAAGTCATACCCATATTCGAACATGCCGCAGCTGCCACATCCGGCTGCGGGACCAAAGGCGGTTCCGGCAAGTCGAGCTGCGGCTCGGGCGCCGGCCAGGGCGATCTCTCGCCTGAGATCTGGGAGAAGGTCAAGAACCATCCCTGCTACAGCGAACAGGCGCACCACCACTTCGCGCGCATGCACGTCGCCGTGGCACCGGCCTGCAACATCCAGTGCAACTACTGCAACCGCAAGTACGACTGCTCCAACGAGAGCCGTCCCGGCGTGGTGAGCGAGAAGCTGACACCCGAACTGGCGGCCAAGAAAGTGCTGGCGGTGGCTTCCGAGGTGCCGCAGCTCACCGTGGTCGGCATCGCCGGGCCGGGCGACGCGCTGGCCAACCCGGAAAAGACTTTCAAGACTTTCGAGCTGATCCAGAAAGGCGCGCCCGACATCCGCCTGTGCCTCTCGACCAACGGCCTGATGCTGCCGGACCACGTGCAGACCATCCAGGACTTCAACGTCGATCACGTCACCATCACCATCAACATGATCGACCCGGAAGTGGGCGAAGCCATCTACCCCTGGATCTACTACAACCGCAAGCGCTGGAAAGGCCGCGACGCCGCGAAGATCCTCGCCGAACGCCAGATGGAAGGGCTCGAAATGCTGACTTCCAAAGGCATTCTGGTCAAGGTCAACTCGGTGATGATCCCCGGCGTCAACGACCAGCACCTGGTGGAAGTGAACCGCATGGTCAAGTCCAAGGGCGCTTTCCTGCACAACATCATGCCGCTGATTTCCGAAGCCGAGCACGGCACCTACTACGGCCTCAACGGCCAGCGCGGACCCTCGCCGCAGGAGCTGAAAAAGCTACAGGACGACTGCGAGGGCGAGATGAACCTGATGCGCCATTGCCGCCAGTGCCGCGCCGACGCGGTGGGCCTGCTGGGCGAGGACCGCAGCGCGGAATTCACCAGCGAGAAAGTGGCGGAGATGGAAGTGAACTACGACGCCGAAGCGCGCCAGGCTTACCAGGCTTTCGTGGAGAAGGAGCGCCAGGACCAGCAGGCGGCCTTGCAGGGCGAACTGGCCGGGCTAGGCAGCAGCGAGGTCCAGGCGCTGGTGGCTGTGGCGACCAAGGGCAGCGGACGCATCAACGAGCATTTCGGCCACGCCAGCGAGTTCCAGATTTACGAGCTGTCGGCGCAAGGTGCCAAGTTCGTCGGCCACCGCCGCGTGGACCACTACTGCGAGGGCGGCTACGGCGAGGAAGAAGTGCTGGAAACCGTCATCTCCGCCATCAACGACTGCGCCGCCGTGTTCGTCGCCAAGATCGGGCGCTGCCCGAAAGGCGACCTGGAAAAAGCCGGCATCGAGCCGGTAGACGCCTACGCCCACGAATACATCGAGCAGTCGCTGATCGCCTGGTTCAAGGAATACCTCGCCCGTGGCACATATGCCGAACGCGGCGAAGGCCGCCTGCGCCAAGGCGCTTACATCGCCGCATGAATTTATAAATTTTTTATCAGGAGAACACCATGCCATACAAAATCATTTCCTCGACCTGCACCGCCTGCACCGCCTGCGAGCCGGTCTGCCCCAACGTCGCCATCAAGGAAAAGAACGGCACCTACGTCATCGACCCCAAGAAATGCACCGAATGCGAGGGCGAAGACCCGCAATGCGTGGAAGTCTGCCCGGTGGACGGCTGCGTCGTGGTCGACAAGAGCCTGCCGCGCTACGTGATGTAATTAGCTTTCAGCGTTCAGCTATCAGCCATCAGCTAAAACGCGGCTCAGCCGCACAAAACCGCTGAAAGCTGACTGCTGATAGCTGATGGCTGACCGCTAACCCAACAAGGAAAACATCATGGATCTGACCATTACCACCAAGGCTGGAAACTTCATGCGCCGCATGGTGCGCTTCGGCCATGCCGGCGGGAACGCGGGTTTCCGCCTGGTCGTGAGCCCCGGCGGCTGTTCCGGCCTGAGTTCCGAGTTCACCATCGAAGCGAATCCGCAGTTCGGCGACTACGTGCTCGAGCAGGATGACCTCAAGGTGTTCCTGCCGCAATCCAGCCGCGAACTGCTGGAGGGCTACACCATCGATTTCGCCGACACCATGATGGAAACCGGGCTCAAGTTCTTCAACCCCAACGCGCGCGGCGTGTGCGGTTGCGGCACGAGCGCACCGGGCGAGAACGACCCGACGGTGGCAACGGTCAACATTGCCAGCATCGCACGGCGCTCTTCCTAGGAGCCATGTCGCCATGGCAAGCGGGGACGCCATCGCGGACGACCTGTCCTGGCTGGAGCGCGACTGCCATGGAGAGACCTTGCCGCCTGCGGCCGAACATTGCCTGCAGCTGGCGGCGAGAAGCTACGGCGACGACCTGGAAGCGGAAAAACACCTGCACCAGGCGCTGGCCCTGGCGCCGCAGCACGCAGCGGTGTACATCGCGTTCTACCGCTTTCATTTTTACCGCAACCGCGTGCGGCAGGCCTTGCCCTACGCCGAGCTATGCCTTGGTCTCGCGGCACGGGAACTGAAACTGAATCATGACTGGCGCCAGGTTCAGCGCGAGGATGCCTGTTTCGGCGATTTTTCCGCTTTCGTGCCGCGCTTTTTTCTCTTCAGCCTCAAGGCCTACGGCTACCTGAAGCTGCGTTTGGGCGAACTGGACGAAGGCCGGCTGGCGGTGGAAAAAGTGATGCAGCTCGACCCCGCCGACCGGGTGGGCGCGGCGGTGCTGCTGGACGTGCTGAACCGCATGGGGCAGGAAGACGATGACTGACATCGACGAAGCGCTCGACTGGCAGGGCCAGCCGGTTTGCTGCGATAGCTGCGCGCACCGGGAACTGCTGGCGCTAGGCCGCTGCCAGCTGCGGCGCGCCTGCGTGCACGATCGCTACGCGCGGCGCATCGACCGGTTTTTTTACTGGAACCGCGAACTGGCCAACCAGTACCTGGCGCACCCCTACTTCGAGGTGCGCGCCATCGCGGCGAAATTCGCCGACGTGTTCCACCTGCCGCCGCTGCTGCAGGACGCGGACGAAACGGTGCGCTTCTCGGCACTGCTGCGCCTGCCGCGCAAATATTTGCTGAAAATGCGCCACGACCCGGACCGCGAAGTGCGCATCCGCGTGGCCTACCGGCTGGAAGGAACGGATTTGCTGGAGATGCGCGCCGACCCGGACTACTACGTGCGCCTGGTGGTGGCGCGCCGCCTGCCGTTCGAGTCGCTGCACCTGCTGCTGCACGACGCGGACCGCGAAGTCAGGCTGATGGTGGCCAAGCGCATCGGCATGGAATGGCTGAAAACACTGGCCGCCGACAGCGATGCAGATGTGCGGCTGGAAGCGGCGCGCCGCCTTAACGGGGAAGCCTTGCTGGCCTTGCTGCGCGACCCCGACTGGCGCGTGCGCTACGAGGTGGCGAGCAGGGGCGAGGCGGAGCGGGTGCTGCCGCTGATCGATGACGAGGACGAACTGGTGCGCGAAATCGCGCGTTCCAGGATCAAGGGCGAGGAACTAGGGCCTGTTAATACTGATTTCGCGTCTGCGTTGCAAGGAGAAGGCCATGAATGCTAGGCACGAAGCACAGCGAATGGTTGTTCCATTTGCAAGCGCCGTAACAACGCAGACATGGCCTTCTCCTTGCAACCCTTCGGGACGGGGGCGATTTGGGCGCCTCCCTTTGTCACAAGCCGCTTGTTGTGGGCGGCACAACCGCGCGTCTTGCTTCGCGGGCGGCATCCCAAATCGCCCCCGTCGCAGACGCGAAATCAATATTAACAGGCCCTAATCATGAAAATCAGCCGCGACAGCGATGTGATCGAAATCGACAAGGAACCGGTGTTCGACTACGGGCAGAAAGTCCGTTCCAGCAAGAACATCCGCAACGACGGCACCTATCGCGGCAAGGAGATCGGCGAGATTCTGGTGAAAAAGGGCGACATCGGCTACGTCACCAGCATCGGCACCTTCCTGCAGCAGTTCTACATCTACGGCGTGGATTTCTACGAGCAGGGGAACGTCGTCGGCATGAAGGCCAAGGAACTGGAACCCATCGAGGAGGAATCACATGCTTGAAACACGCCAACCCATTTTTCGCGTGCAGCAGCACGTGAGCTGCAGCATCGACCTGTTCAACGACGGCAGCCACCCGGAACGCGCCCCGGATGCTCTCCTCGCAGCGGCGGGGACGGTCGGCGAGATCGTCAACGTGGGGCAGCACGTCGAAAGCGGCACCCCGGTTTACATGGTGGAGTTTCCCGGCATGATGATCGTGGGCTGCCTCGAAGAAGAGCTGGCATCCGCCGGTTCGCACAATTTGAAACCGGGATGACCTGACATGGGCGTCTACAAGGGAATCGAGCTGGACGACAAGCTGTGCCGGCTTATCCGCCACATGAGCAGCGCCGAGGAATACCGCGAAACCCTGCAGGGCTTGCAGGGGGTGTGGGACAACCTCACCCTGCTGGGCCAGCTGTCCGGCACCGGCGCGGACATGAGCGCGACGCGCCAGGCGTTCCACAAGCTGACGGTGGGGCTGCTCGACAACCTGGGCAACGAGACGCTCAAGAAGGTCGTGCTGGAGATGGAGTCCAAGGCCCAGGTGGCAGTGGACATCATGATCCGCAACCTGTTCGAGCGCACCGCGGACATCGGCTTTCTCGCCACCGACGACGACATCCGCGACTACGCCGCGCGCGCGCCGGAATATATCCGCAAGCTCAGGCAGGGCTACGGCAGCGAGAAGGAACGCCTGCAAGCGGAATTCGACGCCCTCACCGGCCGCCTGCAGGCGCGTTTCCACGAATACGTGCAAAAGTATTCGGTGTACAACAACATCATCCTGCTGGACACGGAGGGCAACGTCCTGATCCAGCTCGACCCGGACAACCGCGTGGAGCGTTCGGACGACCCGCTGATCCGCGAGTCCCTGCAAACCGCGCGCGAATACGTGGAAACCTTCCACCGCTCCGACCTCGTCCCCGGCGATGCGGCCAGCCTGATCTACTCCTTCCGCGTCACCTCGCCCGAGGACGGCACGCAGCCTGATGACATTCCTCTTGGCGTGCTGTGCCTGTGTTTCCGCTTCGGCAACGAAACCGCGGGAATTTTCGACAACCTAAAGGATGCAGACGACTGGAGCGTGATCGCCCTGCTCGACCGGGACGGGCGCGTCATCGCCAGCAGCGACGAGTGGCACATCCCCGTTGGCGCGCCGATGGAGCTGGTGCTGGACGCCGATTACCAGATAGTGCGCTTCGCCGGTCGCGAATACCTCGCCACCACCCGCTCCACCCATGGTTACCAGGGTTACACCGGGCTCGGCTGGTACGGTCACGTGATGGTCCCGCTGGAACACGCCTTCGGCAAGGATGCCTCGGCCATGCTCAAGCTGGTGTCGGGGGAGGTGCTGGAAGAGGTGATGAGCAACCCCTCGCTGTTCTCCGAAGACCTGCGCAACATTCCCTTGCAGGCCGAGCGCATCCAGCGCGAGCTCAACCGCTCGGTGTGGAACGGCAACGTGCGCCAGAGCAGCGACCGCAAGGCGCTCAACCCCGCTTTCTCCAAGATATTGCTGTGGGAAATCAGCAATACCGGGCTCAAAACCAAGGACGTATTCGAGCGCTCCATCGGCAACCTGCACCAGACCGTGGTGTCCGCCATTTTGCAGGACAGCCAGTTCCTGGCTTCGCTGGCCATCGACATCATGGACCGCAACCTCTACGAGCGGGCCAACGATTGCCGCTGGTGGGCGCTGCGCTCCCAGTTCAGCGAACTGCTCGCCAAGCCGCAGTTCGACGAGCACGACAGCCGCGCCATCCAGGCCGTGCTCGCCCATATCAACAGCCTCTACACCGTGTACGACAACCTGGTGCTGTTCGACCGCAACGGCCGCGTCATCGCCGCTTCCAACCCGGAACAGCAGTCTATTCGCGGCCAGTTGCTGAACGAGGCGTGGGTGCGCGAAACGCTGGCCCTTGCCGACTCCCAGCGCTACGCAGTATCGCCCTTCGCCCCCACCCCGCTCTACCAGGGCCGCCACACCTACATTTACGGCGCGGCGATACGCGACCAAAACGAAGTGGTCGGAGGGATCGGCATCGTGTTCGACTCCGCGCCCCAGTTCGAAGCCATGCTCATGGACGCCCTGCCGCGCGACGCAAAAGGCGCGCCTCTCGCCGGATCTTTCGGCGTGTTCGCCGACCGCGAGCGGCGCGTGATCGCCTCGACCGACCCGGACCTCCGCCCCGGAACCCTGCTCGACCTGGACGAAAAATTCTTCGCCCTCGCCGGCGGAACCGGCATTTCCAACATCATCGCGCGCCACGGCCACTATTACGCCGTTGGCTCGCGCATGTCCGGCGGCTACCGCGAATACAAGGGTAAGCAGGACAGTTATCGCAACGACGTGACGGCACTGATCTTCGTGCCCCTGTGCCCGGTGAACAGCGCACACGTGAAACGCGGCAGCAAGACCCGGCAAAGGCTGCAATTGCAGAACGCACGCGCGAACGAAAGCGGGGACACGGTGGAAATCGCCACCTTCCATGTGGGCGACAACTGGTTCGGCATTCATTCCGGAAAAATCATCGAAGCGGTGGAAGCCAAGGGGCTGACACCTGTTCCGGGCGCTTCCGGCCACTTGTCGGGCTACCTGCTTTACCAGGACATGACGGTCCCGGTCGTGGACATACACCGGCTCATGCCGGAGCGGCCGGGCATCAAACATGAGCCGGGCAAACAGGTGGTGCTGGTGCGCATCCGCGAGGACGCCGTGCTGGGCATCATGGTCAACAAGCTGGGAGAAATTCCGGAAGTCGCGCAGCATCGCGTGCAGGCCCTGTCTTCCATGTTCTCGGGCGAAGGGACCATCGCCGACAGCCTGGTAAAGCCGGAGGTTTCCCACGATTCCGGCGAACTGCTGCTGATCCTCAGCCCGGAAAAGATCTGCCAGCGCATCATGGCGCTCAAGAACAAGGAAGCGCCCCCTGCAACGGGTGGGGAAAAAGCGGCGCAACAGGCCTGAAACAGGCACACAACGAACGATCGATATCAGGAGCAAG
Organism: Sulfurimicrobium lacus; assembly: GCF_011764585.1. Classification (GTDB taxonomy): domain Bacteria; phylum Pseudomonadota; class Gammaproteobacteria; order Burkholderiales; family Sulfuricellaceae; genus Sulfurimicrobium; species Sulfurimicrobium lacus. The sequence continues at coordinate 985,178 of NZ_AP022853.1, read as the reverse complement.
AAATGAAAATCATGATCCGCAAAGCCGCAGGCGTACTGACCGGCTACCTGCCCAAGAAGGACCTGGAAGAACCCATCGTCGAGATGGAAAAACCGGAAATGTGGGGCGGCACCGTCACCCTGGCCAACGGCTGGAAATTCGCGCTGCCCGAGATGGCCGCCGACACCCGCCTGCCGATCACCGTCGAAGCCCGCAAGCTGGGCGAGTAGCTATCAGCCATCAGCTGTCAGCCGTCAGCCATACCGGTTCTGCTGAAAGCTGACCGCTGAAAGCTGACCGCTGACCGCTGACCGCTGACCGCTGACCGCTGACCGCTGACCGCTGACCGCTGACCGCTGACCGCTGACCGCTGATAGCTGATAGCTAAACAAAGGAGAACACCATGACCGCACTGCAACTCGACGCCATCGTCGCCGCCCTGGCCGAAAAACGGGCGATTCCCTACCTCGGGCCGGGCATGCTCGCGCTGACGGTGGAAAATACCGTCCCGGCCACAGCCGTGGCGCTGGCGGAGCAACTGGCGGCCAGGACCACCCTGCCGTTCAAGATCCGCAAAAACCTTACCGCCGCCGCCCAGTACATCGAGAACTTCAAGCATCGCAAAACCCTGGTGACCCTGATGAACGAGGCCTTCGTCCACCAGCCCGAGCCCGCCCCGCTGCACCGCCACCTCGCCGGTCTGCACCTGCCGCTGATCGTGGACGCGTGGTACGACGGCGCCATGGCGAAGGCCCTGGCCGGACAGGAAGGATGGGGCATGCTGCAGGGCGTGAGCCGCGCCGAGCACCGCGACCAGTGGGTGAAATATTACCTGCCGGACGGCACGCCGTGCGACGCCGCCCAAATGGAGCAATGGCGCACCGTGTTGTACCAGCCCATCGGCAGCGTCAGCCCGGCCGGCAACTACATCGTGTCCGATTCCGACTACGTGGAAGTGCTGACCGAAATCGACATCCAGAGCCCGATTCCCGCCCTGGTGCAGGAACTGCGCAAGGGAAAAGGCTTCCTCTTCCTCGGCTGCCGTTTCGACAGCCAGCTCACCCGCAGCTACGCCCGCCAGATCATGAAACGCTCCAGCGACGGCCCCCACTGGGCGGTGTTGCCGGGCGAACTGGCGAAGAACGAGGAACGCTTCCTGCAGGAACAGAACATCACGCGCCTCGACATGGATTTGAACGCGTTTTTCGACGCGGTGACGGAGATCATGCCTGTCGCCGCGTAGCCTGAATAGCTGGTGTAGGGCGCAATAAGTGAAACGCATTGCGCCGCATGAATTCATGAATACCAAACATCCGGCGCAATGCCCGTTGGTTATTGCGCCCTACGGTTACTGTTCCTGCCGCGTTCCAGTCCATCTCGAATATTTGCGATCAGCAGCGGCTTTCTGGCCATTTGGCTGTCGGCAGTATGAGCGTGGGAACCCTGACAGCAAAAATACGCAGAACCGGGTATTTCTGGCCGCTGCTGCTTTTCATTAAGATACACCTGGTGACTACATAATCAGCTGACGCGGCCTTTTTCTGAAAGCGGATTTCTCGCCTCTTCCTGTTACGTTACCGGCTTCATTTGATTGAGATTGTTTCATCCCCCCAAGGGAGAAAAGCAGTCTAGAATAGACCGTTCCAATAGCTTCCGTTTATTCGAGCTTGTTGGGCTGCATGCGCATTCCGGTATAAAAATAGACATCTGGAGATCAAGCCATGGACCAAGCCTCGCAATCCAATCCGTCGAACACATCGACCACCACCAACGAATTTCTGACTTTCATCCTGGGCAAAGAGGAATATGGCCTGCCCATCCTCAACGTGCAGGAGATCCGCGGCTACGACGCCGTCACCAAAATCGCCAACACGCCCGACTTCATCAAGGGCGTAGTCAACCTGCGCGGCATCATCGTGCCGATCGTGGACATGCGCCTCAAATTCAATCTCGGGCAAGCCGAGTACAACCAGCTGACGGTGGTGATCATCCTCAACGTGGCGCACCGCGTGATCGGCATGGTGGTGGACGGCGTCTCCGACGTGATCGACCTCGCCCCGGAGCAGATCAAGCCCGCGCCGGAATTCGGCTCCGCCATCGACACCAAGTACGTGATGGGGCTGGGCACCGTGGACGAGCGCATGCTGATCCTGGTGGACATCGAGAAGCTCATGACCAGCCGCGACATGGAGCTGGTTGAAATGGCAGCCGCGTAAACCTTACCGAATAAAAATTTCAGGAGGCAAAAAAAATGGCAAGCGCAAATATGAAAGTGGGTACCCGTCTAGGGCTGGGGTTCGGCGCGGTAATCTTGCTGCTGGTGATAATCGCCGGCATGAGCATCAAGGAAATACGCGGCCTCGGCAATGACGTCGACAGCATGGTCACCGACAAATTCCCCAAGACGGTGATGGCCAACAACATTCTCGATAACATCAACGTCATCGCGCGTGCCATGCGCAACTCCCTGCTGGAAACCGACAACGCCAAAATCGCCAAAGAGCTGGAACGTATCGAGGAAGCGCGCGGCGATATCAAGAAAAACATCGACGAACTGGAAAAAACTGTCGCCTCCGCCACCGGCAAGGCACTCTTCGCCAAAATAGTCGATGCCCGTCAAAAATACATCGGTGGGCAAAATAAATTCATCGAGCTGGAAAAAGCCGGCAATTACGATGAAGCCAAAACATTACTGTTGGAAGAAATCCGCGCCACCCAGCGTGAATACACCAATGCCGTGAAGGCCCTGAGTGACCACCAGATCGAATCGATGAACAAGACCGGCAAGGAAGCCAGGGACACCGTCAGCAGCGCCTTGACCTTGATTATTGCTCTCGCCCTGGCCGCCCTGATTGTCGCTATCGCGGTCGGCTTCCTGATTACCCGCAGCCTGCTCAGGCAACTGGGCGGCGAACCGGACTACGCGGCGGAAGCAGTGCACAAGATCGCCGGCGGCGACCTCTCCATGGAACTGCAGGTCAAATCCGGCGACACCACCAGCCTGGTGTACTCGCTGAAAATCATGCAGGACAGCCTGCGCAAGATCGTGGCCGAGATCCAGAAAATCGTCGATGACGCCGTGCAGGGCGATTTCAGCACCAAGATGGACATGAGCGGCAAGGCCGGCTACACCAAGACCTTGAGCGAGTTGCTCAACCAGCTTTCCGATACGGTCGACGGCGCCTTCAAGGACACCATCCGCGTCGCCCAGGCGCTGGCCAACGGCGATCTCAGCCAGAAGGTCACGCGGGAATATTCCGGTGCTTACAACCAGGTAAAAGTCAGCGTCAATACCACGGCTGACTCCCTCACTCAAATCGTCGCCGAAATCCAGCAGATCGTCGAAGCCGCCAATCGCGGCGATTTCAACGTCAAGATGAACTTGAGCGGCAAGCAGGGCTACACCAAGACGCTGTCGGAACTGCTCAACCTGCTGTCCGATACTGTCGATACCGCCTTCAAGGACACCATCCGCGTGGTGCAGGCCCTGGCGCAGGGCGACCTGACCCAGAGCGTCACCCGCGAATACCAAGGGTCCTTCAACGACGTCAAGCAAAACGTCAATACCACGGTGGACAACCTCAAGAAGCTGGTGGACGAAATCAAGGTGGCGGTGGAAAGCATCAACACCGGCGCCAAGGAAATTGCCGTGGGCAATGCCGACCTTTCCCAGCGCACCGAGGAACAAGCCTCCAGCCTGGAGGAAACCGCCTCCAGCATGGAAGAACTGACATCCACGGTGAAGCAGAACGCGGACAACGCCAAACAGGCCAACCAGCTGGCCATCGGCGCGTCCACCGTGGCCGGCAAGGGCGGCGCGGTGGTGAACGAAGTCGTCACCACCATGTCCTCGATCAACGAATCCTCGCGCAAGATCGTCGATATCATTTCGGTGATCGACGGCATCGCCTTCCAGACCAATATCCTGGCGCTGAACGCGGCGGTGGAAGCCGCGCGCGCCGGGGAACAGGGACGCGGTTTCGCCGTGGTGGCCGCCGAGGTGCGCAACCTGGCGCAACGCTCCGCCGCCGCTGCCAAGGAAATCAAATCCCTGATCGGCGATTCGGTGGACAAGGTCGAAAACGGCACCAGGCTGGTCGGCGAAGCGGGCCAGACCATGGATGAGATCGTCACCAGCATCAAGCGCGTGACCGACATCATGGCGGAAATCTCCGCTGCGTCGTCGGAGCAGAGCGCCGGCATCGAGCAGGTCAACCTGGCCATCACCCAGATGGACGAAGTGACGCAGCAGAACGCCGCGCTGGTGGAGGAATCCGCCGCTGCCGCCGAGTCGCTGGAAGAGCAGGCGCAGAATCTTTCCCAGTCGGTCAGCGTGTTCAAGCTCGATACCAAGGCCGGCATGGGCATGGCGGTAACGCGCCGCGCTGCCACTCCAGCCACCTCCGGGCATACCGCAAAGGGCGCGAGCAAGGGCGCGCCCCAGCGCGCACAGGCCAAGCCGGCGGCAAATCCCGCCAAAGCGCCTATGCACGCCCCCGCCGGAGAGGATGAGTGGAAAGAGTTTTAGGCCGGGCGGCTACTCCGGAGACACCTTGTTCCGCCAAGCTTTCCAGACGCAGGCTGATCAAGACGATATGCGCACTTCCGCTGATAGCCTGCATGCCAGTGCTGGGGAGGGCTGATGATCGCGTCGAATTCGCGAAACTGAAAAGCGGTTACGCACAGCGCCTGAAGAAAATCCTGGCTGCCGGCGGGCTGCCCTACATCGACATCGAAAGCTCGTGCAACTCCACCAAGCTGGACGTCGATCATGTCGCGAAAAACATGGACGACCTCAACATCGGGCTGATGGCGCTTTCCGCGGATATCGGCAAGGGCCAGTTCGAGAACGGGGTGCGTTTCGACAACTTGTCGCAACGCTTGCTCGCCAGTTATCCGGACCGTTTCATCCCGGTCGGCAACGGCGGGCAAGCCCCGGCCCTGACGGAGGCCACGGACGCATTCGTCGATGCCCAGGAAGCCGCCGCAAGGGGGAGGCAGATCATGCTGCTGGGCGAGTACGAATTCCGCCACTACCCCTCGCCCCGTCAGGTAAAACGCAACGAGCTGGACCGCGACGCCGACGTCCCGATCGACGGCCCGATCGGACATCGCGTGTTCGCCATGAGCGAAAAAACCGGCATGCCTTTGCAGATTCATTACGAAATCGAAGACGGACTGCTGGCGCCGCTGGAAAAGATGCTGCAACAGTACCCGAAGGCCAGGGTAATCTGGTGCCACCTCGCCCAGATACGTTACATCGAGCGCGCCTCCGGCTATTCGCCCGGCTACGTCGAGACCCTGATCAAACGCTTCCCGAACCTGTATTTCGATACCGCATTCGGCGACTCCGGTTCGATATACCCGTTGAGCGGCCAGCACCATGCGCGCGTGTGGGCAAGCGACGGCAACCTCAAGGCCGAATGGCGCGACCTGATCGTCGCCTATCCGCAGCGATTCGTGTCGGCCCTGGATCTGGGCGGGGACCGCATGTCCCGCATCGTCGAATACGACCAGAAGCACCGGAATTTTCTGCAGCGCCTGCCGGACGAAACGCGGCATCAGGTGGCATACCGCAGCGCGTGGTCGCTGCTGTTCGGCGAGGAGTTCGCCTGAACACGTCCGCCATGCAGATTTCTCCCGCAACGCCCCGCGACATCGCCGCACTTTGCGAACTGCTGGATGTGCTGTTTTCCCAGGAAGCCGAGTTCGAACCGGATCGCGAGGCGCAGTCTCGCGGCCTGGCGCTCATCATCGGCAACCCGGGGGCCGGCCGCGTTCTTGTGGCACGAAGGGACGAAGAGATTGTCGGCATGGTCAGCCTGCTTTACACCGTGTCGACGGCACTCGGCGCCAGGGTCGCGCTGCTCGAGGACATGGTGGTTGCCCCCGGCTCGCGCGGCGCAGGCACGGGCTCGCAACTGCTGCAACATGCCATCGAGTCGGCACAGCAGGACGGCTGCAAGCGCATCACCCTGCTCACCGATCGGAGCAACGACGCTGCCCAGCGCTTCTACCTCAGACACGGGTTCGCGTCCTCCTCCATGATTCCGCTGCGACTGTTTCTGGACGAATAGCCTGGGTTAAACGGCTTTTTTCCCCTGGTTTTCCGCCTGCCACATACAGGCTCGTCGACGTCCTTCTACAGTGTCCGCCGCGATCGGCGAAAAGCGAGGTAAAACGCCCTTTCCCCTGCCATCCGCGCGCGACTTTCCGATGTTGCACATACGTTGTTTCTACCTGAACACGTAGCTTTCACCCCCCCCTTTTACCCCATCGCAAACTACAGTGAAAACAGTAGGCGCAGTACACGTAAGTTACTGATTTGTAATTTGATTTTTGTCTTTTTTTACTCTAGATTCGGCGAACGTGCTTTTCACTCTAAGGCATTCCAGTGAGCCGGTTCGTTCCCATGCGAAACACGGCTTTGAAGACCAGCTTACCAAGCCGGGCAATCCACACGGGGGCATCATGAACTGTCCAACAGCAAGTCAAATCCGCCATAACCATAGACCTCTATTGCTGGGTTTTTTTGCCTGGCTATTTACCCTTGCATATGCAAGCGCCGCCCTTGCCATCAGCGTCTCTCCGAGCTCGATAACCGTCTCGGTCGGCAGCACCGCATCAGTGACGGTTAGCGATACCAGAAGGACGGTTAGTGTCAGCTCGTCCAACACGTCCGTCGCCACCGTCACCTACGCATCCGGAGTCGCCAGGATCACCGGCGTATCTCCCGGCACGGCGACGGTCACCATCAGCAGCGGGGAAAACAATCGTGCTAGTGTGAGCGTGAAAGTAGTTTCGTCGCTTTCCGTGTCGCCGACATCGCTCCAGATTCCGGTGAAAGGCAATGCGAACGTTACCGTTGCGAATGCTTCCGGAATCGTCACGGCCACCTCGTCCAATACGGCGATCGCCACCGTCAGCTATGCGGCTGGCGTAGCCGTGGTCCATGGCGTAGCCGCAGGCTCCGCGACGGTCACCATCCGCGACAGCGTGAACACCCGCACCGTCGCGGTCACCGTCACCTCTGCTGCCAGCCTGACCGTTTCGCCCACCTCGGTGAGCGTGCCGGTGGGTGCAACTGCGGCGGTCAGCGTGACCAATGCCAGCGGCACGGTAACGACTTCTTCGTCCAACACGACCATCGCCACCGTGACCTACGCTGCCGGTGTTGCCACCGTTCGCGGCGTGGCGGCCGGTTCCGCGACTGTCACCGTCCGCGACAGCGTGACCACCCGCACGGTGGCGGTAACGGTGACCGCGGCAGTGGCGAATGCCTACAGCCTGCTGGCCTGGAACAACCTGGGCATGCACTGCGTCGATGGACAGGATTACTCGGTCTTCTCCATCCTGCCGCCGCTCAATACCCTGAATGCCCAACTGGTGAACAAATCCACCGGCGCCCTGGTGACTAGCGGCGTCACGCTGACCTACCAGGCCACGGCGGATGCCACCGGTTCGATCAATACCATCAGCTCGACCAAGACCAACTTCTGGCAGTACGTGCAAAGCCTGTTCGGCCTCTCGCCTGCCCCGGATGTCGGCTTGCTCGGCTACCCGATGGCCTCGCTCACGCCGGCACGCATGGCATACAACTCCACCGAGAACTGGTTCGAGGCGGTGGGCATTCCGATCACCCCGACCGACGACACCCGAAGAACCAACAGTTATCCGTTGGTCCAGGTAGTCGCCAAAAACACCGCCGGACAGGTTCTGGCGACGACCAAGGTGGTGCTGCCGGTGAGCGACGAGATCACCTGCAAGGCTTGCCACACCTCGACCACCAGCACCAACACGGCAGCCAATGCGGCCAAGCCGACTGCAGGCTGGGTGTTCGACCCCGATCCGCTGAAGGACTGGAAGAAGAATATCCTCCGCCTCCACGATCAAAAACAGGCGGGCAACGCCGCCTATGCCGCCGCGCTGACAGCCAAGGGCTATAGCAACGGCCTGTACGCCTCGGCGCTCGCCGGCAAGCCGACGCTGTGTGTGGCCTGCCACGTCTCCAACGCATACCAGATCGAGGCTGGTTTCCCGACGGGCATCACAGGCATCTCGGCGCTCACCAAGGCACTGCACGCCAGCCACGGCACGGCTGTCGATCCGGCAAACGGTCTGACGCTGGATAGCTCCAACAACCGGAGCGCGTGCTACATGTGCCACCCGGGCTCGGTAACCCAGTGCCTGCGCGGCGCCATGGCCGATGTGAAGGACAGCGGCGGCAATGTCGCGATCAACTGCCAGAGCTGCCACGGCCGCATCAGCAAAGTCGGTGCGGCAACCCGCTCCGGCTGGCTGTCCGAACCCAACTGCCAGGCCTGCCACTATGACAGCAAACGCGAACTCAGCGCGGTAGACACGCAAGGCAACCTGCTGAACTGGTCCGACGCACGCTTCGCCACGGCGCAGAACAAGCCGAGCGAGGGCTTCAGCCTGTACCGCTTCAGCACCGGCCACGGCAACTTGCAGTGTTCGGCCTGCCACGGCTCCACCCATGCCGAGTTCCCGACCAGCGAGCCCAACGATAACCTGCAGAGCATCGCGCTCCAGGGTTACGCCGGCACGGTGCACGAATGCACGGTATGCCACGCCACCGTTCCGAATACCGCGAACGGCGGTCCTCACGGCATGCACAGTATCGGCAGCGCGTGGGTCGGCAATCACGAGCACAGTGCGGAAACCGCCTCCCAGCGCGCCTCCTGTGCTTATTGCCATGGGGCCGACTTCCGCGGTTCGCCGCTGAGCCAGGTCAAGATGGCCAAGACCTTCAATGCAGACGGCCACAACGTCAGCTACGTGGCCGGCCAGCAAGTCGGCTGTTACGATTGCCACAGCGGACCGACAGGTGGCGCCCTGACCTTGAAGACGAATTACGCCTCCCGGGATCAAGGATTCTTCAGCGAACTGCTGTCCAGCACGCGGAGCTACCTGGTCGCGTTGCGCGACAAAGTCGTTGCCATTGCCGGGGCATAATCCGGCCAGGCTCGGCCTATCCGCTTCCCGCAACACTTGATGAGAAACGGCCCGGAGTTAACCCCGGGCCGTTTCCATTTGGCATCCAGAGCTCAGCGTGCGCAGATGCAGAAGCGGTTTTTCCCCTGGTATTTGGCCTGGTACATGGCGTCGTCGGCGTTTTTCAGCAAGTTATCCGCGTCCTGACCATGCGCGGGGTAAAGGGCGATGCCGATGCTGGCGCCGAGACGGCACTCGGCGTCCCCGATCAGGAAAGGCTCGCCCGCCCGCGCCAGCAGTTTGCCGGCGATGTCTGCCACCGCGCTGTCCTGTCCGCTTTCCTCCAGCAGAATCACGAACTCGTCGCCGCCCACCCGCGCCACGGTATCGTTTTCGCGCACGCAGGAGACGAAGCGGCGCGCGATCTCCTTCAACGCCGCGTCGCCAGCATCGTGGCCGAGTCGGTCGTTGACCGGTTTGAATCCGTCGAGATCGATGAACAGCAGGGCGAAGCTGCTGGCGCGCCGCAGCGCCGAGGTAATGGCGTGCTGCAGGCGGTCCATGAGCATGACGCGGTTGGCCAGCCCGGTGAGGTTGTCGTGCAGAGCCATGAATTCGATGCGTTCCTGGGCGCAGCGCCACTCGGTCACATCCTTGTCGATCGAGGCGAAGGAGATGATGGCGCCGTCCGAATCGCGGATCGGCGTGATGGTTTTCTGCACGTAGATGAGCCGGCCATCCTTGCCGAGATTGGCCACCACGTCGCGAAATATCTCGCCGGAACGGATCATGCGCCACATGTTTTCGAAATAGGCTGCGTCGTGCCGGCCCGAGTTCAGGATGGCCGGGGTCTGGCCGAACACTTCCTCGATGCTGTAGCCGGTGAGCCGCACGAAGGCCGGGTTGACGTACTGGATTTCGCCCTGCACGTTGGTGATGAAAATGCTGTCGTCGGTCTGGTCCACCACGCTGGAAAGCTTGCGCAATTCGGTTTCCGCGCGCTGCCGGATGCGGATTTCGCTTTCCAGCCGCGCCGCGTGCTCCTGCTGCAAACGCCGCGCCTGCTGCAACTCCAGGTGGTTGCGGATGCGCGCCAGCAGCTCGACGCCGTTGAACGGCTTGGCGACATAATCCACGCCCCCCGCGGCAAAGCCCTTGAGCACGTCGGCGGTGTCGGTGCTGGCGGTCAGGAAGATGATCGGCACCTCGCCGACCCGCAACATTTTCTTGAGCTGCAGGCAGGTTTCGAAGCCGTCCATGTCCGGCATGTTCACGTCCAGCAGGATCAGGTTGGGGAGCCGGGCGGCAACCATGTGCAGCGCGCGTTTTCCGCTCTCGGCGGCGATCACGTCGTAGCCGGCGTTCATCAGGACGCTGCCCAGCACCTGCAGGTTCTCCGGGCGGTCGTCGACGATCATCACCAGCGGCGGGACAGGCAGGCCAGTCTCCATCACGCCGGGTCCAACTCGTGCACGGGCTGGCTCGCATGCGCTGCGATCAGCACGGGGAAGCCCTCCAGGGTCCTGGACACCTGCGCCATGTCGAACTGCTCGACCTGTAGGGCAAGCGACTTCCCATATTCCTGCAGCGTCGGGCTGGCGTGTGCGGCACCTAGTTCGATCAGGTGCAGCGCGAATTTGCGCACCTCCCCCATCACCGGCACCTGACGCAGTTTCTTCCACTCGTTTTCGAACAATTGCCGCAACTGATCGGACAGTTCGCCGGGGTCGATGCACACAGCTTCGGTCGGGGTGTCCGCCAGCGCAGCCGCGCCGATGTCGTCGGTGACTGCGCCTTGCGCCGCGCATGGCGTCAGGAAGTGGCGCAGCACCGTAAACAGCTCCATGCGGCTGACCGGTTTTTTCACGAAGGCATCGCAGATGGGCCGGATTTCCCCCTCCTCGCTCTTCACCGCCGAGGCGGTGATCACGACAACGGGAATGGATTTCAGCGCATCGTCAGCCTTGAGCAGGCGGGTGGCCTGCAGGCCGTCCATCACCGGCATGCGGATGTCCATGAGGATCACGTCGGGGCGCTCGCTGCGCGCCAGTGCCAGCGCTTCCTCGCCGTTCGCCGCTTCGAGCATGCGGTGCGGCGAGCCGTCGAAGTAGCACTTGATCAGGTCGCGGTTCATGGCGATATCGTCCACCACCAGGATGGTGGCCGCGGCGAAGGCGGAAAAATCGTCCACCACGGGCTCGGGCGCGGTCGCTTGCTGCGCGCTGTCGGTCACGGCGACTTCCGGGAATTCGATGCGGAAGGTGGTGCCGCTGCCGTGGCGGCTGTGCACCGAAACCGTGCCGTGCATCATTTCCACCAGGCGCCGCGTGATGGTCAGGCCCAGCCCGGTCCCGCCGTACTTGCGCTGGCTCTGGCCGCTCTGCTGGGAAAAGGACTCGAAAATGCGCTGCTGCTCGCTTTCCGGAATGCCGATGCCGCTGTCCTCCACTTCGAGCAGCAGCCCGATCTTTCCGCCCTGACCGCCACGGGCCAGGCCGCGGGCGCTGATTTTCACGTGCCCGCGCTCGGTGAACTTGATGGCGTTGCCCACCACGTTGATCAGGATCTGGCGCAGGCGCACCTCGTCCAGCAACAGCCCGGCCGGCATGGCGGGATCGATGTCCAGCAGCAGGTCGAGATCCTTCTGTTCCGCCTTCTGCGCGAAGATCTGGCGGATTTCCTGCAGCACCGTGCCGACCGACAGGCTTTCGTATTCCAGCTCCAGGTGGCCCGCCTCGATTTTCGACAGGTCGAGAATGTCGTTGATAATGGTGAGCAGGGTCTTGCCGCTGCTGGCGATGGCGGACAGGTAGGACTTCTGGCGCGGGTCCTGCACCAGGCCGTGCAGCAGTTCGGAGAACCCCAGGATCGCGTTCATCGGCGTGCGGATCTCGTGCGACATGTTGGCGAGGAATTCGCTCTTGGCGTCGTTGGCCGCTTCCGCCGCCTTCTTGGCCTGCTGCAGTTCTTCCTGGGCGCGGATCTTGCCGGTGATGTCCTGCACCATGCCTTCGTAATGCGGGGATTGCCCGCGCCGTCCCGGATCAGCCGGACGTTTTCGCTGATCCAGATGGTGCTGCCGTCCTTGCGGCGGATTTCCGACTCGAAATCGGTGATCACGCCCTTCTGCGCCATCAGCTGGGTGAATTCCTCGCGCCTGCCGGGCGCCAGGTAAAGCTGGCTGCCGATGTTGTTCACGCCGTCGATCAACTCTTCCGCCGTGTCATAGCCGTACATCCGGGCCAGCGCCGGGTTGGCGGTCAGGTAGTGGCCGTCCGGGCTGGTCTGGAAAATGCCGGTGACGGAGTTCTCCACGATGCTGCGGTACTTTTTCCCGGACTGCGCCAGCGCCTGCCCCACCGAGTTGAACGCCTGGGCGACCTCGGCCAGTTCGTCGCGGTTGTCCAGCGTGACCGTCACGCCGTCCTGGTTGTCGCGCATGCGGTTCGCCGCCGTTTTCAGGTTGGCCACGGTGCGCATGATGGAAAGATAGAAGCCCGCCCACAGCCAGGTCACCAGCAGCACCGCGCCCAGCGAGAGCAGCAGGAGCATGTCGCGGCGCTGCTGGAAGCCCTCGATGCGCGCGGCCAGGAGCTTGTCCAGTTCGAGCGAGCCCTGCGCCCAGAGGCGGGAATTGGAAAACAGCGCCGCGGCGGAGAGGCTGTGGAAGGTGTTCAGATCGCTATCCAGGCGGTCCTTGTCGGCCTGCCGGCTGATTTCGCGCAACAGGTTCTCCACCGCCGAATAATACTGCGCCAGCGGGCCGTCCAGCCCGGCCTTGAGCGTGCCACCCGGATTGTTCGCGAAGGCCACTTTCATGCCCTTCTTGAGCTTGTCGAGGTTGGCCTGCACGATGCCGGCCTGGGTCACCAGGTCGGCGCGCTGCTCCGGGGTCAGGGACTGCCCGGCGTGGCTGGCGACGAACAGGCGGATGTTGGAAAGCAGGTCGAGGCTCTCGGGCAGCTTGAGCAGCAGGGCGTCCATGGTGTAGTAGGTGTCGAGGTCCGGGTCCAGGATGAGGTTGGAGGCGTCCCCGGCGGCCGACATCAGGGACAGCACGTCAGACTGCAGCTTGCGGTGCAGGTCGTTGCTGATGGCCGGGGTCAGGGACGGCAGGTGCTTTTTCAGGTCGTCCCAGTCGGCGCGGACGACGCGCGCCTGATCGGCCACGGCCAGGACGTTGCCCAGCTCCCGGTCCGCTTGCTGCTGGGCGCGCATGATCTCGTCGATTTCCGCCTGCTTGTTGGGCAGGTGTTCCACGGCGAATGGCTCCTCGCGCAGGAACGCGTCCGCCAGCGACATCGACTGGGGCAGCTGCTCCACCAGCTTCTGCAAGGGGCGCAGGTAGGCGTTGCCCTGCATTTCCCGGCGTGCGAAGTCGATCCTTTCGCCGGTCTCTGAAAGGTAAAAATAGAACGCCAGCGCCAGCGGCAAGGCGAAGAAGAAGCTGATCAGCGCGAACTTGTGCGGGTAGCGCAGCCGGTCGATGAGGAAAACGGCGGGCTGGAAGAAGCGCATCATGCCGCGCCCGCCGCCGGGCTCGCGGGGCTGGGGCAGGCGTGAGGCTCATGGGCCGCATGCGCGCCGTTGCGCGGGCAGCCTTCCCGGTCGCCGGCCGGCTGCGCGACGGCCAGCCAGCGCTCGATTGCGGCGTCGAAGCCGCATTCCCGCCGCCCATCGCACTCGATGAGGGGGCGCCGGATCAGCAGCGGTTCGGCCAGCATCAAGGCCAGGGCCGCTGCCTCGTCCAGCGTTTGCGGCGACACCTCCCCGCTCTTGATGCGCGGCGCGGAGGTGTTGAACCATTCGGCGACCGGCCGCCCACCGAAAAAGCTGCGCAATGCACCGGCAGTCCACGGATGCACCAACAAGTTGCGCGCTTCCACCTCGTGTCCGGCTTCACGCAGCAGGGCTTTCTGCCGCGCATTGCCCGTGCAGCCGGGCTTTTCGTAGAAAATGACGCTGCTCATGACCAGTTACCATATGTTGACTGGCACCGCTTCAAGCAATTTTTACGCCCGTCACCGGATCTCATTCAGCGTGTAATAAGTGCACACAGGCGCGGCTGCGAGATGTATGATGTTTTCAAGTTTCTTCATACCTGTCGCATCCGGGAGAACCTTCATGGAAGCACTGCCCAACGACTTGTTTGCGCTCAGCCTGCTGGTCTTCATTCTCGGGCTCAAGCACGGCTTCGACGCCGACCACCTCGCCACCATCGACGGCCTTACCCGCTTCAATTCCCGCGCCAACCCACGCCTCGCGCGCTTCTGCGGCGCCCTGTTTTCGCTCGGTCACGGTGCGGTGGTGGTGGCCATCGCGCTGGCCGTGAGCGCCTTCGCGCGGCGCTGGCAGACGCCGGAATGGCTAGAGCTGTTCGGCGCCTGGGTCTCCATCGCCTTCCTCGCCACCCTCGGGCTGATCAACATTCATGCCGTGCTGCGCACCGACCCGGCGCAGGTGGTGCGCCCCGTGGGACTGAAAGGCCGCTTCCTCGGCCGTCTGACGACGGCGGCGAGCCCCGGCCTGGTGGCGCTGGTGGGCGCGCTGTTCGCGCTGTCCTTCGACACCATCAGCCAGACCGCGCTGTTCGCCGTCACCGCCACCCAATTCGGCGGCTGGCGCGACGCGCTGATGCTCGGGCTGCTGTTCATGCTGGGGATGCTGGTCACCGATGGCGTCAACGGCCTGTGGATTTCGCGCCTGATCTGCCGCGCCGACCAGCTCGCCCTGATCGCCTCGCGCGTGATGAGCCTGGTCGTCGCCGGCGTCAGCCTGCTGGTCGCCGCCTTCGGCGTGGTCAAACTGGCCCTGCCGTCGATCGCGGCCTGGAGCGAAGGCAAGGAAATGTTCTTCGGCGGGGCCGTGGTCGCGCTGGTCGCCGGCAGCTTCCTGCTTGCGCTCTGGCTCACGCGGACTGTCTCCCCGGCCACAGTCAGCAGCGGAGACTGAAGCGCACGGACAGATCGCAAATTCATTTCAAATTATAGATGCGCTATTTCAGCGCCATTTTTTTGGGAGAAGTTATGAAGAATAATAATATCGTCTTACCTTCGGTCCGACTGCACCCGCTAGCATGGCTGCTCTTCTCGTCATCGTTGACCGCCAGCGCCGGCGGCATCCCCACCCTGGACGAGGTCGTGGTCAGCGCCAGCACCCAGGACCTGATCGGCACGGCCGCCAGCGCCAACGAGGGCACCGTCAGCGCGAAACAGCTGGAAACCCGCCCCCTGCTGCGCCCCGGCGAGGTGCTGGAGGTGGTGCCGGGCGTCATCATTTCCCAGCACAGCGGCGACGGCAAGGCCAACCAGTACTACCTGCGCGGCTTCAACCTCGACCACGGCACCGACTTCTTCACCAGCGTCAACGGCATGCCGGTCAACTTGCCGACCAACGCCCACGGCCAGGGCTATGCCGACCTGAATTTCCTCATCCCGGAGCTGGTCGAACGCATGCAGTACAAGAAGGGCACCTATTACGCCGACGAGGGCGACTTCTCCGCGGCCGGTGCCGCCCACATCGACTATTTCCGCCAGCTGTCGCAGGATTTCGCCGACATCAGCGTGGGCCAGAACGGCTACCGCCGCACCCTGCTGGCCGGCTCGCCCAAAGCGGGCGACGGCAACCTGCTATACGCCTTCGAGTGGTCGCACAACGACGGCCCGTGGGAGGTGCCGGAAGGCTTCCGCAAGCTCAACGGCGTGTTGCGCTACAGCCAGGGCGGCGAGCGCGATGGCTTTTCCGTCACCGCCATGGCCTACGACGCCGACTGGCGTTCCACCGACCAGGTGCCGCAACGCGCCATCGATGCCGGCCTGATCTCGCGCTTCGGCTCGCTCGACCCCTCCGACGGCGGCAAGGCCCGGCGCTACAGCCTGTCCGGCGACTGGGCGAAAAGCGGGGCCGACAGCCTGACCAAGGCATCGGCCTATTTCATCCATTCCTCGCTCAGCCTGTTCTCCAATTTCGAATTCAACCTGAACTTTCCCGCCCCCGTCGGCGACCAGTTCGAGCAGAGCGAAAGCCGCGACATCGTCGGCTTCGATGCCAGCCATACCTGGTATGGCAAGTGGAGCGGACGCGACATGGAGAACACCTTCGGCGTGCAGGGCCGCTTCGACGACATTTCCCCGGTCGGCCTGTACCGCAGCGTCGGCCAGCAGCGCGTGGACAAGACCGACTACAACGGCATTACCTGGCCAGCGGTGGTGCGTGAGGACCGTGTCAAACAGGGCAGCTTTGCGCTCTACGCCCAGAACACCACGACCTGGAACGACAGATTCCGCAGCGTCGCCGGCCTGCGCGGCGACTTCTACCGCTTCAAGGTGGACAGCAGCAACGCGGCGAATTCCGGCGAACTGAGCGACCACATCTTCAGCCCCAAGCTGTCCCTGATTTTCGGCCCCTGGAACAAGACGGAGTATTACCTCAACTTCGGCTACGGCTTCCACAGCAACGATGCGCGCGGCACCACCATGCACGTCGACCCCGCCGATCCCGCCGTTGCCGTGCAGCCGGTAACACCGCTGGTGCGCGCCAAGGGTGCTGAAATCGGCGTGCGCAGCGCGCTTCTGCCGCACCTGCAAAGCTCGCTCTCGCTGTGGCGCCTGGACCTGGTCTCCGAGCTGGTGTTCGTCGGCGACGCCGGCACCACCGAACCCGGCTTCCCCAGCCGGCGCAGCGGCGTCGAATGGGCCAACTACTGGACCCCCCTGCCATGGCTCACGGTTGACGCAGACCTCGCGGTCTCGCGTGCCCGCTACAGCCACATCGACCCGACACTGGTCGGCGGCGACCACATCCCCGGTGCGATAGAGAAGACGCTCTCGGTGGGCGTTTCGGCCCAAGGCGCTTCGGCGTGGTCGGGCGGGCTGCGCCTGCGTTACTTCGGACCGCGCCCGCTGATCGAGGACAACAGCGTGCGCTCGAAATCGTCCACGCTGGTGAATCTGCGCGCCGGCTACCAGCTCAGCAAGAAGATGAAACTGACGCTGGATGTCCTCAACCTGTTCAACAGCAAGGTGAGCGACATCGACTACTACTACGCCTCGCGCCTGGCGGGCGAGGCTGCTCCGGTGGACGACATCCATACCCATCCTTCCGAACCGCGCACCGCTCGGCTATCGCTGCGGATAGGGTTCTAGCCCGGATCGTTCAAGTCTTCGGCCTGAAATGCATGTGCGGTTTCGCCTTGGCGCCCGGCGCGCTGCCGTGGCTGTGGCGCCCTTGGTCGACATCCCCCGAAATCAGGTTGAGCCGCCCGTGACGCACGCCGCGCTCGGCCATCAGGGCATCGGCGAAGGCGCGCACGGATGCGCTCGGCCCCTTGAGAATCACGCTTTCGATGCAGTTGTCGTGGTCGAGGTGGGCGTGCATGCTGGCCACGGTCAGGTCGTGGTGGTCGTGCTGCATGCCGGTCAGGCGCTCCGCCAGTTCGCGCTCGTGGTGGTTGTAGACATAGGACAGGTTGGCCACGCAATGCGGCGCGTCGTCGCGGGCCTGGCGCTCTTGCTCGAGCTGGCCGCGCAGCAGGTCGCGCACGGCCTCGGAGCGGTTGCTGTAGCCGCGCGCGGCGATCAGCTTGTCGAATTCCCGGGCGAGTTCGTCGTCGAGAGAGATGGTGAAGCGTTCCATGGTCGGCAGTCCGCTGGCAGAAATGCAACAAATTATGCACCAAATCCTGCCACGTCATGTTTTGCGGTGCGACCGCCTGCCGTTTGGAGTTGAAGTGATTGCTCGCCTATGGAAATGCCTGCCGATATTTCGCTGCCAGATCGGAATCCATCGTAGCGAGATGGGTACGGAACCAGTCCGGCACGGCCTCGACCAGGTAGGCGCGGACAAAGGCGGTGCGGCTGCCTTCGGCACGCGCGCGCATCCTGCCCAACTCGCCCAGGATGCGTTGGTGCTCTGCCTCGTGTTCGGCGCGCGACGAAAGCCCGCACGCGCTCATCATGCCGGACTCGTGCTTGAAATGCGCACGGGTGTGGTCGAGCAGGGAATCGAGACACTGTGCCAGTTCTCCATCCGGCGCGCGTTGTGCGCGCAGCAGAAGATCCACGAATTCCCGGTGAGTGGCGTCCATTTCCGGAAGGTGAAGAAGATGGGTTTCATCTTTCCAGGCAAATTCGATTTTCATGGTGCGATCCATCTCCTGTCGATTTGGCGAAAACTAAGGAAGCGCTGATTTATTCATCTGAACCCAGCCCCTACCCCTTCAAGGGGGAGGTTGGGAGGGGGATGGGGGGATGCCGATCAACGACTTACAATCCTGCCCCATCCCCACCCTAGCCCTCCCCTTGAAGGGGAGGGAATAAATCAGTGCATACCTAGGTTCCACATGGGTCCCATGCGAGGGGAGCCATTTGCAGCAACCCCGCTACCTGTCGTTCGATTTCCTTCACCACGTGGTAGTCGAGCTTGTCCAGCCAGCGTTTGGGGATGGCGTCGGCGCCATACAGGGCGCCGGCCAGCATGCCGGCCAGCGCGCCGGTGGTGTCGGCATCCTCGCCGCGGTTGACGGTTTCCACCACGCAGCTTTCGAAGGAATCGGTATAGAAGAAGTGGTGCAGCACGGTCTGCACCGTGTCCACGATGTAGCCGGAGGCACGGCCGGGGTAAGGGTCGAACTTGAACTGGCGGTGCGTTTCGACCAGTTCCCGTGCGATATCGCGGCAGTCCTTCACCCGGCCGCCGAGCAGCAGCAACTGGGTCATGCGCCCGAGGGCCAGCGTGCCCGCATCGGCCAGCGCGTGGTGGTGGGTGATGTGCGACTGCTGCAGGGTATAGCGCTCGAACAACGCCGCATCGCCCAGCGCGAACAGCGCCACCGGCAGGTTGCGCATGGCCGCGCCGTTGCCGCCGTCAGAGTCGGATGGCGGCCCCTCGAGGAGGCCTTGCAGGATATAGCGCTGGATGCCGCGCCGGCAGGTGGCGCCCACGTCCACCGGTTTCGATCTGAGCCACACCGCGAAAGCGTCCGCGATGGCGGCGAGGTCCCAGCCTTTGGCGCCGATGATCGCCTGGCCGAGGTGCAGGGACATTTCCGTGTCGTCGGTCACCTGTCCGGCTTTGAGGCGCAGCCAGCCGCCGCCGCAGATGTCCTTGTGCGTCCCGTACTGGGCCTTGATCTCGTTGACCGTGAGAAACTCCACCGTCGCGCCCAGGGCGTCGCCGCAGGCGAGCCCGAGGTAGGCACCTAGCGCCCTGTTGTGCAAGTTGTTCATGGGTAAGCCGTGAATAGTGAACAGGGAGCAGTGAGTGGTGAACCATTTCCGCTAACTGTTCACTGCTCACCGCTTACTGTTTACACCGGCCGGTTCTCATACACCTTGACCGGCCCCATTTCCTGCAGCGCCTGCGCGTAGGAGACTTCCGGGAACTTGTTGCCGAACTTGGTGGCGGATGCGACGGCCATGGCTTCCAGCTTGCCGCCCATGTCCATTTTCTTGAGGTCGCCCTTTTCGATGTACATCAGGTCGAGCATTTCGTTGTAGACGGTGCCCTCGTCCAGCGGCAGCACGTAGTAGGTGATGCCGTTCAGGACGATGGTGTATTTCTTGAGCAGGTCCACGTTGCCGGCGAAGATGAAATATTTGCCTTCCGGGGTGAAGTAAGGCCCCACCACTTCCGAGATCAGTTCCAGGTGCGCCAGCGAATCCACGAAGCTGGCGTAGAAGGTGATCTTTTCGTCGTTTGAAATTATGAACACCTGGTCGGTCTTGATGTCCGGCGGACGCTTTTCCCCGGCGATGCTGGTGGCCAGCTTGAGCGCGATTTCGCCACGGAAGCCGAAGCCTTTGGCGGTGGGGCCCTTGAATACCGGGGAGACGAGACGCTCGTCGCCGTCCAGTTTGCCGAGCGGGGAAGTTAGAAAGTCAGACATGGTATTGCTCCTTTGGGTTGATTTAAAAAAATCTGTAGCCACAGAGAACACAGAGTTCACGGAGAAGACGGCTGATGAGAACCTCCTTCATCTCTGTGCCCTCTGTGTTCTCTGTGGCTTGAATTTCATAGTTAAAAATAGCTGTATTGCACTTTGTAATCGCCACCGATCACCAGGTACTCTCCTTCCCCCTTGAGGGTGGTGCCTGAAATCAGGTCGTTGAAAAACAAAACTTTCACTGCCGGCACCTGGGCTTCCAGAATGCAGCCGCCGAATTCGTCGGCGCGCAGGCGGTCCGAGGTGAACGACACCAGGTTGTTCTGGCGGACGATCGCGCTGTTCCTGCCCAGCCGTTCGCGCACCGGGTGTTCCTTGAAATCGTTCACCCCGCGGTACAGCGTGAGGTGCTTCTTCCCCGGCGCGAAGTAGCGCGCCAGCGACCACTGCGAGTATTCGTACAGCAGGTCGAGCTGCAGGTTGATGCTGTTGTTGTGGAAGCGGCTCGACATCTTTTCTTCCACGTAGCCGATCCAGCCCGGCGAAGGGAAGCGCTCCAGCAGCGCCTTGTGAAAGGTCGGAAAAAGCCCGAAGCGGCTCTCCACCCAGCCTTTCAGCACCGCTCCGGCAGGGCTGCTGGAATCGAACCCCCAGTCCTGCAGCAGGCGCAGGTAGCTGCTGCGGAAGCGCCGGCCGTCGGCCTGTTTCAGGCGCTGCTCGCTGTCCAGCCCGAACAGTGCGCCCATGTAGTTCTGGAAGGCCTCCGAGGCCTCTTCCGCCGAGCCGGAGGAAGCCAGCATTTCGAACAGGGCCTTGTTCATTTCGCGCACGCCGTTGATGTGCAGCGGCAGCGGAAAGTCGTTGAACGCCGTGCTGGCCAGCAGGCCGGTCGGGATGCCCACCAGGTTGGTGCTGTGTCCGTTGAAGCTGTCGGCTTTGCTTTCCATATATAACCGTTTAGCAAGTTCCATTCCCACTCCGCCAGCAGGGGCACCGAACCCCTTCATTGCGGCGTTTCGCCCCCCTTTTGCGCGACATGGCGCCGGGCACGCCGATTGCGTCATTCCAGACATTGGCCTCTTGTTTGTCGCGTTTGCGACATTCGCAACAAACCCGCCGGTTACACATCTTGTCTTTTATAAACAGCATGTTGCGCATCTGTTACGGGGCTGGCACAGCCTTTGCAATAGGCTGGGTGCGGCCAAAGAACGGGCCTCTCTGCAGGGCGATAAGAAGATCAACAAGCAGTGCGGGGTGTTACCAGACTGGACGCCGGTTATATGAAACAGCTTGACCGGAAGCCAAACGGAAACGATTTGATTTTTTTAAGGAGTGTCCACATGAGCAAGAAATTAAGACAGATTGCCTTTTACGGAAAAGGCGGAATCGGTAAATCCACCACGTCCCAGAACACCCTGGCGGCGCTGGCCGATCTGGGCCAGAAAATCCTCATCGTCGGCTGCGATCCTAAAGCCGACTCCACCCGACTGATCCTGCATGCCAAGGCCCAGGACACAGTACTGTCCCTGGCCGCCGAAGCCGGCAGCGTGGAGGACCTGGAAATCGAGGACGTACTGAAGTTCGGTTACAAGAACATCAAGTGCGTCGAATCCGGTGGCCCAGAGCCCGGCGTTGGTTGTGCCGGTCGTGGCGTGATCACTTCCATCAACTTCCTGGAAGAGAACGGCGCCTACGATGACATGGACTATGTTTCCTACGACGTGCTCGGCGACGTGGTGTGCGGCGGTTTCGCCATGCCCATCCGCGAAAACAAGGCGCAGGAAATTTACATCGTCATGTCCGGCGAGATGATGGCCATGTATGCGGCCAACAACATCTCCAAGGGCATTCTGAAATACGCCAATGCCGGCGGCGTGCGCCTCGGCGGCCTGATTTGCAACGAACGTCAGACCGACAAGGAATTCGAACTGGCCGAGGCACTTGCCAAGCGTCTGAACACCACGCTGATTCACTTCGTCCCGCGCGATAACGTGGTTCAGCACGCTGAGCTGCGTCGTATGACGGTGCTGGAATATGCGCCGGATTCCAAGCAGGCCGAGGAATATCGTCAACTGGCTTCCAAGATTCATGCCAATGCGGGCAACGGCACCATCCCGACCCCGATCACCATGGATGAACTGGAAGACCTGCTGCTCGAGTTCGGCATCATGCAGGCGGTGGACGAGTCCATCGTCGGCAAGGCTGCCAACGCGGCCTAAGGCCGTGAGGGGTGAGGAGACAGGAGTGAGGAGTCAAACCTCTCTCCGTTTCTCCTCCTCACTCCTCACCCCTAACTCCTCACGAAAAGGAATTTAAAATGAGTACAGACGTCAAAACCCGGAACCAGGAGTTGATCCAGGAGGTGCTCGCTGCATATCCGGAAAAATCCGCCAAGAAACGCGCCAAGCACCTCAACGTGTACGAGGAAGGCAAGCCTGACTGCGGCGTGAAATCCAACATCAAGTCCCTGCCCGGCGTGATGACCGTGCGCGGTTGCGCCTACGCCGGTTCCAAGGGCGTGGTGTGGGGCCCGATCAAGGACATGGTGCACATCAGCCACGGCCCGGTTGGATGCGGCCAGTACTCCTGGGCATCGCGCCGTAACTACTTCATCGGTGTCACCGGCGTCAACGCCTTCGGCACCATGCAATTCACTTCCGATTTCCAGGAAAAGGACATCGTGTTCGGCGGCGACAAGAAGCTGGACAAGGTGATGGATGAAATCGAAGAGCTGTTCCCCCTCAACAACGGTATTTCGGTGCAATCCGAATGCCCGATCGGCCTGATCGGCGACGACATCGAAGCGGTGTCGAAGAAGAAAGCCAAGCAGATCGACAAGACCATCGTGCCGGTGCGCTGCGAAGGATTCCGCGGCGTTTCCCAGTCGCTCGGCCACCACATCGCCAACGACGCGGTGCGTGACTTCGTGCTGGACAAGGCGGACGGCAAGGCCAGCGAATTCGTGAGCACCCCTTACGACGTGGCCATCATCGGCGACTACAACATCGGCGGCGACGCCTGGTCCTCGCGCATCCTGCTGGAAGAGATGGGCCTGCGCGTGATCGCCCAGTGGTCCGGCGACGGCACGCTGAAGGAAATGGAAGCCACGCCGAAGGCCAAGCTCAACCTGATCCACTGCTACCGTTCCATGAACTACGTCTGCCGCCACATGGAAGAGAAGTTCGGCATTCCCTGGCACGAGTACAACTTCTTCGGCCCGACCAAGATCGCCGAGTCGCTGCGCGCCATCGCCGCGCTGTTCGACGACACCATCAAGGAAAACGCCGAGCGCGTGATCGCCAAGTACCAGCCGCTGGTGGACTCGGTGATCGCCAAGTTCAAGCCGCGCCTGGAAGGCAAGACCGTGATGCTCTACGTCGGCGGCCTGCGTCCGCGCCACGTGGTGGGCGCCTATGAAGACCTGGGCATGGAAATCGCCGGTACCGGCTACGAGTTCGGCCACGGCGACGACTACCAGCGCACCACCCATTACGTAAAGGACGGCACGCTGATTTACGACGACGTCACCGAGTTCGAGCTGGAGAAGTTCGTCGAGGCGGTCAAGCCCGACCTGGTGGGTTCCGGCATCAAGGAAAAGTACGTGTTCCAGAAAATGGGCCTGCCCTTCCGCCAGATGCACTCCTGGGACTACTCCGGCCCGTACCACGGTTACGACGGCTTCGCCATCTTCGCCCGCGATATGGACATGGCCATCAGCAGCCCGGTGTGGGGTTTGACCAAGGCACCCTGGAAGAAGTAAGAAAATGTAGGGTGGGTTAGCGTAGCGTAACCCACCAATCCGACCGACGGGCAGACGCAAGAGTCTGAACCGTCCATGAAAGGAGATTCAAAATGAGCAGCCAGAGCACCGAAAAAGTTCTCGACCACTTCGACCTGTTCCGCCAACCGCAATACGTGGAGATGCTGGACAACAAGAAAACCTGTTTCGAAGGCGGAAGGCCCGACGACGAAGTCTTCAAGATCGCCGACTGGACCAAGACCATGGAATACCGCGAGAAAAACTTCGCCCGCGAAGCCCTCGTGGTCAACCCGGCCAAGGCCTGTCAGCCGCTGGGCGCGATTTTCGCCGCCCTCGGTTTCGAAAAGACCCTGCCCTTCGTGCACGGTTCGCAAGGTTGCGTAGCCTACTTCCGCAGCCACTTCAGCCGTCACTTCAAGGAACCGACTTCGGCCGTTTCCAGCTCCATGACGGAAGATGCGGCGGTGTTCGGCGGCCTCAACAACATGGTCGACGGCCTGGCCAACAGCTACAGCCTGTACCAGCCGAAGATGATCGCGGTTTCCACCACCTGCATGGCGGAAGTGATCGGCGACGACCTGGACAGCTTCATCCGCACCTCCAAGCAAAAAGGCTCGATCCCTGAAGAGTTCGACGTGCCTTTCGCCCACACCCCGTCTTTCGTCGGCAGCCACGTCACCGGCTACGACAACATGATGAAGGGCATCCTGACCCACTTCTGGGACAAGCAGGAGCGCAAGGAAAACGCCAAGATCAACTTCGTCGGCGGCTTCGACGGCTACACCGTGGGCAACATGCCTGAAATCCGTCGCATCTTCGACGTGATGGGCGTGGACGCGACCATCCTCGGCGACAACAGCGACGTGTGGAACACCCCGACCGCCGGCGAATTCACCATGTACGACGGCGGCACCAAGCTGGAAGACGCAGCGGCTGCGCTCAACGCCAAGGGCACCGTGTTCATGCAGAATTTCGGCACGGAAAAAACCCAGGAATACGTCAAGAGCAAGGGCCAGGAAGTCGTCGCCTTCAACCACCCGGTCGGCGTAGCCGGCACCGACGAGTTCCTCATGGCGATCTCCAAGCTCAGCGGCAAGGAAATCCCCGCCGCGCTGGAAAAGGAACGCGGCCGCCTGGTGGACGCCATCGCCGACTCGCAAGCCCACATCCACGGCAAGAAGTTCGCCATCTACGGCGACCCCAGCATGGTCATGGGCCTGGCATCCTTCCTCATGGAACTGGGCGCCGAGCCGGTGCACGTGCTCGCCACCAACGGCAGCAAGGAATGGCAGGCGCAGATGCAGGCGCTGCTCGACGCCTCGCCTTTCGGCAAGGGCTGCAAGGCCTGGGGCGGCAAGGACCTGTGGCACATGCGCTCGCTGCTGGCGACCGAGCCGGTGGACTTCCTCATCGGCAACACCTACGGCAAGTTCCTCGAGCGCGACGTCGGCACACCGCTGATCCGCATCGGCTTCCCGATCATGGACCGCCACCACCACCATCGTTATCCGGTGTGGGGCTACCAGGGTTCGCTCAACGTGTTGGTGAAGATCCTCGACAAGATCTTCGACACCATGGACAGCACCACCAACGTCCCGGGCAAGACCGACTACAGCTACGACATCATTCGTTAATAGCTATCAGCAGTCAGCTGTCAGCTTTCAGCCAAGAACTGATCGCTGATGGCTGATGGCTGACAGCCAAGAGGATTTTCACATGGCCAACATCACCTTCTCCTCTCCGGCGCTGAAAAAGGACGTCACCGTCTATGCCGTCGCCGGCGACCGCAAGACCCTGCTTTCAGTAGCGCAGGAACACAAGATCCCCATCCACTACGAATGCCAGGACGGCGAGTGCGGTTCCTGCGCCGTTCAGGTCACCCCGCTCGGCAGCAACGCCCCCAAGGCTGTGCACCTGACTGAAAAGGAAAAGACCGTGCTGGTGCTCAACGGCAAGCTGAGCAAGAACGATCTTGAAAAAATCAGCCTCAGCGATGTCGCCCCGAAATGGCGCATGGCTTGCCAGTACATGGTGCTGGACGAGGACATCCTGGTCGAGTTCTGATTGTCGCCGGGTTGAATGAAAGCCCATCGTGCGAGCGATGGGCTTTCATTTTCAGTATTGCGAGGAGTTCCAAATGCCGATCTACGACTACCATTGCAAGGACTGCGATAAGACTTTCGAGCTGCTGGTGCGCGCATCCAGCACCCCGGCCTGCCCGGCGTGCGGCAGCGCGCAGCTGGAAAAACTGCTCTCCCGCCCGGCCGCCCCGGGCCAGACGGCCGGCATCCTTGCGCAGGCGCGCTCACAGGCTGCGCGCGAGGGTCATTTCAGCAACTACAAGGCGTCGGAGCGACCGAAGAAGGGGCGGCACTAAACGAGACATCCGACGCAGGATCAATGGTCCGCCGCGTCGACCGGTGCGGCTGCACCGCCGGCGTGTCTTTCGCCATACACGCTGATCGCTGCCATCGCGGCAATCAGGGCCACGATCACGCCGCCAAAAATCAGGCGTACCACTAAGGCTGATTTGGCGTCAGCTTGTTTCTTTGGCTCGCTCGCGGTGCTGGTCTCGGGTTTCTTGTCCATTTTCGACTTTCAAATAAGTTCTGATGGTTAGGTTCGCCAAGTCAGGCGAGCTTTCGGCATTCCGGCTGGGCCACAAGATCATTACCTCCGCCGTTCCTCAACGCCGGCCCGATCCCGCGTCGGGGGGCGAACCCTTCGCCACAGCCAGACGACGACACCCAGCACCAGTATGCCGACCAATATGAACTCTTCGATGCGTTTTAGTTCAGGGACCACGGCGTTGATGGCAAAACCGAAGAGATATCCGGCCCCGGAGACAACTACGGCCCACAAGGTGGCCCCCGTCAGGTCGAGCAGCGAGAAGCGCAGCAACGGCACCCGGCTCGATCCCAGGATCAGCGGACCGGCGATGCGCAGTCCGTAAAGAAATCTGACCGTGAGAATGAAAATGGCGTCGTGGCGCGACAGCAGTTCGTGAATCCGCGGTTTGCGCTGCGCCAGGGCGGGAAAGCGTTGGATCAGAACTTCACCCTTCATGCGCCCGACCAAGAAAGCCAACTGGTCGCCCAGCGTCGCCCCTGCAATCGCCACCATGACCACGACAGGCCAGTCGAGCAGGCCGCGGTGCGCGGCAAAGCCGGCGGCGACGAGGATCGTCTCCCCTTCCAGGAGGGTGCCGGCGAAGACCGCGAAGTAGCCATAGGATGCGACGAAGGCGCTGATCATTTCCAAACCCTGTCGATTGTGGATGAAGCGCACATGGCGCCTCCCGGCAATGGATGCAGCGCTGTGAGTTTGCCGCCTCAGCCGAGCGTAAGCGGAATGAACAACTGGGACGAATCGCGCAGGACCAGCAGCGCCACGTGCCTGCCGGATTTTTCAGCCACGCTGCGTAGCTGCTCGGCGTTACTGACTGGCACGCCGTTGATGGAAAGCACGACATCGCCGACCTGAATGCCCGCCCGTGCCGCCGGTCCGGACACCTCCTCGACCAGCAGCCCGCCGGAAACGCCGATCTGGCGTTGCTCGCCCCGCTCCAGCGGCCTGACCGCCAGGCCCATGCGCCCTTTTTGCGCGCCGTCTTCCTGTACCCCGGCCACCCGCTCCGGCTTCATTTCGCCCACGGTGATGGTGAGGGTCACCGGCTCGGCCTTGCGGATGATGCCGAGACTGACCGGGCTGCCCGGCTTGAGCTCCGCCACCAGCACCGGCAGTTCGGAAGAATCGCCGATGTCCTTGTCGCCCACGCGGACGATGATGTCGCCGATCCTGATTCCGGCGCGCTCGGCCGGGCTGCTTTTTTCCACCCCGCTGACCAGCGCGCCCCTGGGGTGTTTCAGACCGAAGGACTCGGCCAGCGCCTGGTTGACCTCCTGGATCATCACGCCCAGGCGCCCACGCGTGACCTTGCCGTGGCGCAAGAGCTGGTCCTTCACCTTGATCGCCACGTCGATGGGTATGGCGAACGACAAGCCTTCGTAGCCGCCGGTCTCGCTGTAGATCTGCGAGTTGACGCCGATCACCTCGCCCCGCGCGTTGAACAGCGGCCCGCCGGAATTGCCCGGGTTGACCGCGACATCGGTCTGGATGAACGGGACGTAGTTGTCCTCCGGCAAGGTGCGCGACTTGGCGCTGATGATCCCGGAACTGGCCGAGTTCTCGAAGCCGAACGGCGCGCCGATGGCGAGCACCGGCTCGCCCACCCGCGCGACGCCGGGGTCGCCGATCCGCACCGTGGGCAGGTTGGTGGCGGCTATGCGCAGCACCGCGATATCGGAGGGCATGTCCTTGCCGATCACCTTGGCGCGGAACTCCCGGCGGTCGGTCAGCTTGACCGTCACTTCCTGGGCGCCGTCGACGACATGCGCATTGGTGAGAATCACGCCGTCGTCGCTGAGGATGAACCCCGATCCCTGGCCGCGGACGATCTGGCCTTTGTGCGGGTTGTGCGGGCTTTTCGGGCCAAAGCGGTGGAAAAATTCGAACAACGGATCGTCGGGGTTGAGTTGCGGCATGGCATCCGCGAGGTCCTCGTCCCTCAAGCGGCTGCTCACGCTGATATTCACCACGGCCGGACCGTCGCGCTCGACGATCTCGGCGAAGTCGACCACACTGTAGGCAACGGGCGCAGAAGCTGCGGATCGTTCCGGCGCCGGCCGCGCAACCATGGCGGCATGCACCGGCGATATGCTGCGCGAAGCGAAGTGCATATAGGCGCCGACGAAGGCGGCGACAAGCACTGCGGCAAAGATGCCGTTGATCAGGTTTTTGCGATTCATCAAGAACTCCTCAGGGTTCGAAACAGGATTTCTCCATAAGTCCTTGGATGCTGCTCACGCGATCAAGTTCGCCGTCCGGGAACACATATCGGTCGATGAACCGGGTGGTCAGGCAATCGAACGGCGAATGGCGGCAGAAGCCGTGAATCGCGCATCCGCGGCTTGCACCCCAGCGGGAATGATGCGAACAATCCCGGCAGGTAACAATAAGTGCTTCTGCGTAGACACCCCGGGGGAAAAACCGCATGGCGGGCTTCGCAATGCCATGTCATATTGATGGCTGCGATCCAGCGAAACGGAGGAAGCATCATGGCGAAACAATCCTTGCCCCTGTCCGAGGTCTACGGCCTGCTCGAACCGGGCCCGGTGGTGCTGCTCACCACTGCCGGGGAGGACCGGCCAAACATCATGACCCTGTCGTGGCACACCATGATCGAGTTCGAGCCGCCGCTGGTCGGCTGCGTGCTCAGCAACCGGGATTACAGTTTCGACCTGCTGCGGCGAAGCGGGGAATGCGCGATCAACATCCCCGCAGTCGACTTGGCTGAGAAAGTGGTGGGCTGCGGCAACACCACCGGACGCGAAACGGACAAGTTCGCGACTTTCGGCCTCACCCCGGTACCCGCCGCGCGGGTCAAGGCGCCGCTGATCGACGAATGCTTCGCCAGCCTGGAATGCGAAGTCTTCGACGACGGGATGGTGGAGCAATACGGTTTCTTCATCCTCCAGGTAATCGAGGCATGGATCGACCCGCTGCAGCACGACCCGCGCACCCTGCATCACCGCGGGAAAGGGGCCTTCATGATCGCCGGCGAAACCGTCCGCCTGCCTTCCAGGATGAAATGATTCCGGTTTTGTAGGGGCGAATTCATTCGCCCCTACGTCCGTCATCAACGCTGCCTGGTCCCGTTTCGCAGCGCTTCGCTCCCCGATTCATGCAACTCGTCGCTTTCCGCTCCCTTGTTCGCCAGCGCCTGTTTACAATGCATTATGCATGGCACCGCATCCATCCACGAACATTGAGGCCGAACATGAGCGACAACACCGATCATCCGCCGATCCTGAGGCTGCGCAACGTGCGCCGCCGCTTCCTGCTGGGAGAGACGACCATCGACGCGCTGCACGGCATCTCGCTGGACATCCATGCCGGCGAGTTTCTCGCCGTGTGGGGACCATCCGGCAGCGGTAAATCCACCCTGATGAACATCATCGGCCTGATCGACTCGCCCACCGAAGGCGAGGTGCATTTCGAGGAGCAGGACACGGGGATGCTGGGGGACGACGCCCTCACCGATTTTCGCGCCCGCAAGATCGGCTTCGTGTTCCAGAACTTCAACCTCGTGCCGGTGCTCTCCGCGCTGGAGAACGTGATGCTGCCCTTGCAGATCCGGGGCGTGGCGGAGCACGCGGCGCGCGAACGGGCCGCTGCCGCGCTGGTGGATGTCGGGCTGGAGCGTTTCAGGAACTCCTTGCCCGACAAGCTCTCGGGCGGGCAGCGCCAGCGCGTCGCCATCGCCCGCGCGCTGGTGGTCGAGCCCAGGCTGGTCATCGCCGACGAACCGACGGCGAACCTGGATTCCGAAAACAGCCGCATGGTGGTGGACCTGATGCGCGAGATGAACCGCGCGCGCAAGGTGACTTTCGTGTTCACCACCCACGACCCGCGCCTGCTCGACCATGTGGACCGAAAAATCCTGCTGCGCGACGGCAGCATCGAAAGCGACGAGGTGATGGCATGAATAACATGTTCAAACTGGCATTGCGCGGACTCATGCGCAACCGCCGCCGTTCCCTGGTAACGCTGCTGGCCATCGCCCTCGGCTTCTCGGCCATCGCGCTGTTCGCCGGATACACGCACAACGTTTACGACGGCCTCGCACGTCTGTCCATCCACGGCGAAATGATCGGCCATCTCACCGTCAGCAAGCGCGGCATGCGCAAGGAAGGCAAGCTCGACCCGGAACGCTATCTGCTCACTTCGAAGGAAGTCGAGACCATCACCAGGCTGCTGAAAGATGAGCCTCACGTCGAGATGGTCGCGCCGCGCCTGGCTTTGAGCGGGCTGGTCAGCAACGGCCGCGCCAGCACCATCTTCATCGCCGAGGGCATCGAACCGGCGGCGATGGAACACATGCAGAAAAACGAGCTGACCGAACAGGAAAAGAAGACGGGCTTGTACCGCAACACCAAGAAGCAACTCGACCCGGCGCGCCCGGAAGTGGTGGAACTGAGCGAAGGCCTGATCGAGATGCTGCATCTCTCCCCCGGCGGACAGGCGGCAATGCTGGTGAACACGCTCACTGGCCAGGCCAATGCGCTCGACATCACGGTGGGGCACAGCTTCAACACCGGCAACGCGGGCAGCAACGACAAGTTCGCCTTCGTCTCCCTGGCCCTGGCGCGTTCCCTGCTGGATGCGGAAGGACGCGCCGATCGCTTGACCGTCCTGCTCGACGACGTGAACCAGACCGCAGCGATGCGCGACCGCCTGCTGGCGAAACTCCGCGGCGCCGGGTTCGACGTCGAGGTCCAGACCTGGCAGGACCTGTCCGATTTCTACAACCAGGTGCATGGCATGTTCGACATGATTTTCGGCTTCATCTTCTCCATCGTGCTGACCGTGGTGGTGATGAGCGTGGCCAACTCGATGGGCATGACGGTGGTGGAGCGCACCCGCGAGATCGGCACGCTGCGCGCCATCGGCTTGAAGCGCAGCGGCGTGGTACGCTTGTTCACCACCGAGTCGATGCTGCTTTCGCTGATCGGCTGCATCGTCGGATTATTCATCACGCTGGGCGTGCGCTGGGGCATCAACATGGCGAATATCTCCTACGTTCCACCCAACAGCGCCAGCGCGGTGCCGCTGCTGGTGGACATGGATACCGGGCGCGTGCTATTCACCTTCGTGCTGATGGGCGTGGTGGGAACGCTGGCGGCTTATCTGCCGGCAAGACGCGCAGCGAAGAAGGACATCATCGATGCGCTTGGACATGTGTAAGGGAAAAACAATGAACAAGATTTTCTGCGTATTGATACTTGGGTTGCTTGGTTTGGGTAACTCGGCTTTTGCCGCTCCCGATGCGCACAGCATCCTCAAGGATTCCGACCAGGCGCGCGGCGGCGGTCTGGCCGGCATCGTGTGGGAGATCAGGCTGGCATCGCGCGACGGCGGGCGCGTGGACGAGCCGCAGCGCATCCTGGTCAAGGCGGTGGACGACTCGAGCGTGGCCGAGACGCTCGAACCGGCACGTTTCAAGGGTTCCAAGCTGTTGCAGGTGGAGCGCAACATGTGGCTCACGCGCCCCGGACTGTCCAAGCCCATCCCCATCTCGCCGCGCCAGCGCATGAGCGGTCAGGCATCCAACGGCGACATCGCGGCGACCAACTACGCGGGCGACTACGACGCCCAACTGAAAGGGACCGAGACACTGGACGGCGAGGCCTGCTACGTGCTCGACCTCGCCGCGAAGCACAAGCGCACCACCTACGACCGCATCCGCTACTGGATATCGGTCAAGCGCGTGGTGGGGCTCAAGGCGGAGTTCTATTCGGTGAGCGGCAAGCTGCTCAAGACCGCGCGCTTCGAATACGCCAACACCATCGAACACGATGGCAAGCGCATCCCCTTCATCAGCAAAATGGTAATCCGCGATGCGCTGGTCGACGCCGAGACCACGATGGAGTTCGGCACGGTGAAGGTGAAGAAAATCGCGGCGTCAGAGTTCGATCTGGGGCAAATGCAATGAGGCTCGTCGTTCTTGCACTGAGCGCATTCGTTGCGACGGCCTCGGCAGCCGAGTCCGACTGGCGCACCTCGTGGGACGGCACGCTCTACGGCTACGCCAACAGCACAAGCTTGCGCGACGACAGCGTGCTCAATCCGGGCAACCGGGTCGCGGGGCTGGCGCAGCACAGCGAGGTCGCGGAGTTGCGCCTCAACCTCAAGGCCGAGAACGAAAGCGTGCGGCTGACGGCACGCCCCATCATATCGACGCGCGAGCAGCGCAACGCTTACGGCACGCAGCAGCGCAACGAAGCTTATTTGAGCCGCTGGCAGGTGCAGGTGCGGACCGGCGAGGGATGGAACGTCGCGGCGGGGCGCGATGTGTTGAACTGGGGGCCGGCGCAGTTCCGCTCGCCTTCAAGCCCGTTCTATTTCGACAACGGGCGCAGCGATCCGATGCGCGAACTGGTCGGCATGGATACGCTGAAGCTTTCCTTGACCCCGGACATGCAAAGCAGCGTCAGCCTGGCGCGCATCGTGCGCTCCGGTCACGGCGCGGCGCAGCCGGATGTGTGGCGCGACAGCTGGCTGGCGAAATTAGACCGGCGCGGCGACGAATGGGCCTACGGCCTGGTCGCGGTCAAGGCGCCGAACCTGCCAGCCTTCTACGGCGCGCACGGCCAGATCACCGTAAGCGATGCGCTGATGCTGTACGGCGAACTCGGCTCTTCCGCGCAGGCGGTGGCGCTGCAGTCGTCCGCCGATGCCGCGCAGCCTTTCGTGGCGCAAGCCCCGGGGCCGCGCCGCAGCACCGCCCTGGTGGGTGCATCGCACGCTTTCGAGGACGGCACATCGTTGGCTGCCGAATATCTGCACGAAGGCCACGGCTATACCGCGGCGCAGGAGAGCGCTTACTTCCAGCGCGCCGTCGCCGCGCCCGACATCGCCCTGGGCCTGGCGCCGCGCCTGCTGGGGCGCGACTACCTGCACCTGGTGTGGCAGAGCAACCTGATGGACGAACGCGGCTATTGGCGCCTGATGTTCACGCGCAACCTGAGCGACGGCGGCAACGAAATCGCCGCTTACGGCGAGACCGTCCTGGGCAGCGAAATCAGCGCCTTCGCGCTGGCGGTGCTGCCGCAGGGCGACGCGCGGCAGGAATTCTCCGCCCTGCTGCAGCGCAGCGTGACGCTGGGATTGAAGATCGCGTTGCCGTGAACGCGTACGGATAATCCTTTCATGAAAAAGACGCTGTCCTACCTGCTCGCCACCCTCGTTTTCAATACCGCCATCGCCGGCGTGTTGACCATGCTGCTGCCGCACATCCCTTTCCGCCACAACTTCATTTATTCGCATTGCATCGGCCTGTCCGTATTGTCCATCAATCTCGTTGCATTCACTTGCACGAGAAGCGGCATCAGGCGCTGGGCGACACTGGCGCTGTCTTTCCCCAGCAGTGTGGCAGTAGGCCTGACGCTGGCTTTTGCCATCACCGGGGATGGAAGCTGGAGCGATTCACAAGCCTGGCAAACCATGGTGGTTGGTTTATTTTTTGGCTTCATCGGCGCTGCTGCGGTACTGCTTTCCGAACGCATCGAGGCGGAAGTGAAGCAGCGGCAGCTCATCGAGAGCGAGAGCGGAAGACGCGCCATCGAGGCGCATCTCAAGCTGCTGCAGGCGCAGATCGAGCCGCATTTCCTGTTCAACACGCTGGCGAACGTCGGCAGCCTGATCGACGGCGATCCGACCTTGGCGAAACAACTGCTGGAACACCTCAACGACTGGCTGCGCGTGGCCCTGGCGCGGGCGCGCAGCGACAGCGCGACCTTGGGCGACGAGCTGGACATGCTGGAGAACTACCTGCAGATCATGAAGATCCGTTTCGGCGAACGCCTGAACTGGCATATCGAGGTGCCTGAAGATGCCCGTCGTTCGGCCTTCCCGCCGATGCTGCTGCAGCCGCTGGTGGAGAACGCGGTGCGTCACGGCATCGAACCGAAACTGGGCGGCGGCGAGATCAACATCCGCGCAAGCATCGCGCATGCAATGTTGCGCATCGAAGTCAGCGACAGCGGCGTGGGCCTGCGGGATAAAAATACTGCGGGAACGGGGCTGGCGAACGTGCGTGCACGGCTGGCTACCCTGTTCGGGGAGACCGGATACCTGACGCTGCGGGGCAATGGCGAGGCCGGCGCGATTGCCACCCTGGCGCTTCCTCAATGAAAGCCATCATCGCCGACGACGAACGGCATCTGGCGGATGATTTGCAGCGTCGGCTGCAGCGCCTGTGGCCCGAATTGCACATCGCCGCAGTAGTGCACGACGGCGTGGCGGCCGCGGCGGCACTGGCGGAGATCAAGCCGGATTTCGCTTTCCTCGATATCCGCATGCCGGGGCAGAGCGGGCTGGACGCGGCACGCTCCGCGCCAGCCGGGTGTCGCGTGGTGTTCGTCACCGCCTACGACGACCACGCGGTGCAGGCCTTCGAGCAGGCGGCAGCGGACTACCTGCTCAAGCCGGTCTCGGACGAGCGTCTGGCGCGCTGCGTGGAACGGTTGAAACAGCATGCGGTGGCGGCGCCCGACGAATTGCTGGCGCG
The DNA here is from genome assembly GCF_011764585.1 of Sulfurimicrobium lacus. Lineage (GTDB taxonomy): Bacteria > Pseudomonadota > Gammaproteobacteria > Burkholderiales > Sulfuricellaceae > Sulfurimicrobium > Sulfurimicrobium lacus. The sequence continues at coordinate 950,471 of NZ_AP022853.1, read as the reverse complement.
CCTGCAACGGCTGCTCGCCGCGCCTGCCAAACCGGAACCGCTGCGCTGGCTGCGCGCGCAAGTGGGTCAGACGGTGCGCATGGTGGCGGTGGAAGAAGTCTGCTGCTTTCAGTCCGCCGATAAGTACACGCTGCTGCAGACGCGCGATGCCGAATTGCTGTTGCGCACGCCGCTCAAGGAGTTGCTCGCGCAACTCGACCCGCAGCAGTTCTGGCAGGTGCATCGCGGCACGGTGGTGAACGTGGGTCAGATCGTCTCCGCGCACCACGATTTGCTGGGCAAGGTCTCGCTCACCCTGCGCGACCGGCCGGAGAAGATCGCGGTAAGCCGCAGCTATGCGCATTTGTTCCGGCAGATGTGAAACCCGTTTTGCCTCCGAGGGTGCGGCGAAAGCCCGCTTCCAACGGAAAAATACTGCCTTGACCCTAGATCAAACCCATAGACATTCACGTAATCTTGCGTCGTTGTGTCCCAGGGAAAATACGACCATGCGGCAAAAACTCGGCACTGAACGGTGAAAAGTGGATAATGAAAATGTCGGCCTCCACAAGAACAGGAAAGAACGCGGACGTAAGGTTGAAAGGCGCCGACCCGAAGCAACGGAGCGTTGTTTCGAAGCATTCACGCCTTTCCGGGCTTGGCAAAAAGCCTAAGCTCTCAGTGCTGCAATTGCCACTGGCGTTGAATTCCCCATTTTTCATAGGTGATGAAATGACTGATATCCAGGAACTCCTGAAATTAATGGTCGAGCGTGGGGCATCGGACCTTTTTATCTCGGCGGAAATCTCTCCCCGCATGAAAATACAGGGGGAAACGCTCCCCGTTAACCTTCCCGCGCATCGCCGTCAGGGTGATGAGAAAGATGATCTCAAAACCCATATTCCCTGGCCTGCACTCAAACCGGGAGAATCCAAGAAAATCGCTTATGAGCTGATGACCAGCGCGCAACGCCGGGAGTTCGAGCAAACCAAAGAGTGCAACTTTGCCCTGGCTTCGGACCACACCGGCCGCTACCGCGTGAACGTCTACTACCAGCGCGGCGAGGTGTCGGTAGCGGTTCGACTGATCAAGGCGGATATCCCCACTTTCGACGTGCTCGGCCTGCCGCCTCAGGCGGCGCAGCTCTCAATGCTCAAACGCGGCCTGGTGCTGATGGTCGGCGCGGCAGGTACCGGGAAAAGCACCACCCTGGCGGCCATGGTCGGGCACCGGACCAAAATGGTGGATGGCCGCATCATCACCATCGAGGACCCGATCGAATTCCTGTTCACGCATGGGAAGTCGATGGTCGAGCAAAGGGAAGTCGGGGTAGACACACTGACATTCGGCGATGCGTTGCGAAATGCGATGCGCGAAGCGCCGGACGTGATCGTCATCGGCGAGATCCGGGACCGGGAGACGGCCCAGCACGCGATCATGTACGCGGAAGCCGGCGCGCTGTGTATTTCCACATTGCACTCCAACAACGCGAATCAGGCAGTCGAACGACTGATAAACTTCTTTCCGGAAGATGCGCGCAAGCAGGTTTTGATGGATCTGTCGCTCAACCTCAAGGGCGTGATTTCTCAGAGGCTGATTCCCGGCATGGAAGGCGGCCTGGTGCTGGCGACGGAAGTTCTGCTGCAATCCGCCTATTCCTCGGACCTGATCCAGAAAGGCCAGATCGACGTTCTGAAAGATGCCATCAAAAAAGGCACGGAAGTCGGCATGCAGTTATTCGACGATTGCCTGTACAAGCTCTACAAGGCGCGCAAGATATCGGAGCAGGAAGCTTTGCACAATGCGGATTCGAGAACCGACCTGGCGCTCAAGATCAAGCTGTCGTGAGCCTTCGGGCGGTTCAGTCTTTGCACCTGACTTGAGCCATACTTTTCTACCCTTCCTCACCCCTGGAGAGAAAAATGAAACACCATATTGTTTTGCTGCTTATCGCCGCCTTCCTGTCCGGCCCCGCCTTTGCCGCCGACACAAGCTCCAAATCTCAATATGCGGAGGCAAAGAAGGCCGCAGCCACCCGCTACGCCGATGACAAGAAACTCTGTGCCGACGAATCTTCCTCCAGTGCCCGCATGCAATGCTTGCGCGATGCCAAGGCCGAATACAACAAAGCGCTGGCCAATGCCAAATCCGAATATGCCGGCACCTCAGCCCGCAGCGCCAAGGTGTGTGCCGACTGCGGCAAGGTGCTGTCGGTAAGGGTGGTGGAAAAACAAGGCGAGGGCGGACCCGTGGGCATCATCGCGGGCGGTGTTGCCGGCGCCCTGCTAGGCCATCAGGTGGGGAGTGGGACCGGCAAGGACATTGCCACCATCGCTGGTGCCGCGGGCGGCGCCTACGCCGGGCACAAGATCGAGCAGAAGGTGAAGACCGCCAATGTGTGGGAAGTTGCCGTGCGCTTCGAAAATGGTGACGAGAAGACGTTCAGCTTCGACAAGGACCCCGGCTTCACCACCGGCAGCGCAGTCAGGGCCAGCAACGGCAGCATCGTTCACCGCTGATGGCGTATAAAGCTCCCGAGCCGTTCAGGCGGCCGGTCCGGGAGCCTTGAAGGCGAAAGCAAAGAACACGGCGACCGCGAGAAACGCAAAGGCGACGAGGTAATTCCACGCGAGTTTTTCCTTCAGAAAAGTGAGCGCGAATCCGATGAAGACGACGAGCGTGATGACCTCTTGCATGATCTTGAGCTGGAAACCCGTGAACTCGCCATAGCCGAGACGATTCGCCGGTACCGCCAGGCAGTATTCGAGCAGCGCGATAGACCAGGAAACCAGGATCACTTTCCACAGCGGCCACTCCTGGCCGTATTTCAAGTGCCCGTACCAGGCGAAGGTCATGAAGACATTCGACAAAACCAGCAAGAGAACGGAACTCACGGGCGGGTGCTCCTATGGATGTAAATCGCTATTTTACATCGACGCTCGCCGAGTATCCCTGGGCGGATTCCAGGGCGCGCCGACACGCCCCGTCAGGCGTCACTCTTTGGCGGCGTATTGCCGGAGCAGCGCTATCGAGTCCGGATCCTTGTTTCTCACCGCGTAAAATAGCGGTGTAGCCCCGGTCAGATCCTTGTTCAGCGGGTTGGCGCCGCGCTGGATCAGAATTTTCACCAGTTGCGGATGTCCGGTCGCTGCGGCCAGATGGAGCGGCGTTACGCCGGAATTCGCCACGGCGTCGATCTCGGCCTTGTTGGCCAGGAACAGATCAACTTCCTGTACGCTGCCAGCGAGCACCGCCGCATGCAAAGGCGTCATGCCGATCCGGTCCTTGGCATTGACATCCGCCCCCTTGGCGATGAGCAGTGCGGCGGTCCTCGGGTGCCCGTAAAAAGCGGCCATGTGGAGCGGCGTCCTTCCCAGCGCATCGAAAACATTGGGGCTCGCACCCTTGTCGAGCAGCGCTTTCACTTCGGTGAGATTTCCCTTGGTCGCCGCCTTGGCCAGCGGCGACTCCTCCGGGATGACGCTGTTTGCCTTGGCGGTGTCCTGCTGTTTCTGAGCATCGGATGGCGGCGCGTTCTCCGGCGCTTTGTTGCACGCGCCGACAAGCAGCGCAAGCGCGCCAACGATCAATAGCGGTACACGGCGGGCAAAGCTTCCGACGCGTGAAGTTCTGATCTCGGGACTGAAGGGTGGACGAGTGGGCATCATTGTTGCCTTGGTTGCATATCGCGGAAGGTACCGATTTCAGGACGGCCAGTCAATCAACGCTCTTTGTAGCGATGACTGAGCATTGTCGGTTGATTGTCGCAAACACGACAGACCGGACCGACAACAATTTGACCGATTCCACGCAAACCGAGAATTGACGGGTGTTGCACGCGAATTTCGCGGCGTGGCACGGGAATTGCAAAGATCACGGCAAGAGTAACTTTTGTCGGGATTTTCGCAATGAGCGCATTAACCAGCAAAGTCGAGGCGGTGTTCAACGAGCCCGCTTGCGGCGTCAACCAGGGCAAATCCGACAAGGAACGCAAGAAGGGCTGCGCCAAGCAGCTCACGCCCGGCGCGGCGGCTGGCGGCTGCGCCTTCGACGGCGCCAAGATCGCGCTGCAGCCCATCGTCGACGTGGCGCACCTGGTGCACGGCCCGATCGCCTGCGAGGGCAATTCCTGGGACAACCGCCATGCCGCATCGAGCGGCCCCAAGCTGTACCGCACCGGATTCACCACCGACATCGGCGACCTCGACGTGGTCTACGGCGGGGAGAAGCGCCTGTTCCGGGCGATCCGCGAAATCATCGAGAAATACGACCCGCCCGCGGTATTCGTCTACCAGACCTGCGTCACCGCCATGATCGGCGACGACATCGAGGCGGTGTGCAAGGCAGCGGCCGCCAAGTTCGGCAAGCCGGTGATCCCGGTCAACGCGCCGGGCTTCGCCGGCAGCAAGAACCTGGGCAACAAGCTGGGCGGCGAGGCGCTGCTGGACTACGTGGTCGGCACCGAGGAGCCGGAGTTCAGCACGCCCTACGACATCAATATCTACGGCGAATACAACCTGGCCGGCGAACTGTGGCAGGTGAAGCCGCTCTTCGACGCGCTCGGCATCCGCGTGCTGGCCAACATTTCCGGCGACGCGCGCTACTCGGACGTGGCCCGCTCCCATCGCGCCAAGGCGGCGATGATGGTGTGCTCCAAGGCCTTGATCAACATCGCCCGCAAGATGGAGGAACGCTATGGCATCCCTTATTTCGAAGGTTCTTTCTATGGTATTTCCGACACCTCCGAATCCCTCCGCAACATCGCCAAGCTGCTGGTCCAGCAGGGTGCACCGGAAGAGCTGCTGGCACGCACGGAAGCTCTGATCGCCCGCGAAGAGGCCCGCGCCTGGGCGCGCATCGAGCCTTACCGGGCGCGGCTTTCCGGCAAGCGGGTGCTGCTCATCACCGGCGGGGTGAAATCCTGGTCGGTAGTGTCGGCGCTGCAGGAAATCGGCATCGAGGTGATGGGCACCAGCACCAAGAAATCGACCAAGGAAGACAAGGCGCGCATCAAGGAAATCATGGGCGACGAGTCGCACATGTTCGACGACCTGCCGCCGCGCGAGATGTACCGCATCCTCAAGAACTCCGAGGCCGACATCATGCTCTCCGGCGGACGCTCCCAGTTCGTCGCGCTCAAGGCCAAGACCCCGTGGATGGACATCAACCAGGAACGCCACCACGCCTATGCCGGCTACGAGGGCATGGTGGAGCTGATGAAACAGATCGACCTGCTGCTCTACAACCCGATCTGGGAACAGGTGCGGCGCCCCGCGCCGTGGGAGCGGGACAACGAGGGTTTGGACATGAGGAGCGAAGGCGGATGCTGAGAAGGTGAGGTTTTCCGCCTCGCCCCTCACCTATCTCGCCTCATTCAGGAGAAAAACATGGCAACCGTAACCCACAGCAAGAAAGCCTGCGCCGTCAACCCGCTCAAGATGAGCGCGCCGATCGGCGCCGCGCTGGCCTTCCTCGGGCTGGACAAGTGCCTGCCGCTGATGCACGGCTCACAGGGCTGCACCGCCTTCGGGCTGGTGCTGTTCGTGCGCCATTTCCGCGAGACCATCCCGCTGCAGACCACAGCCATGAACGAGGTCACCACCATCCTCGGCGGGCTGGACAACCTCGAACAGGCAATCCTCAACATCTACAACCGCGCGCACCCGGAAGTCATCGGCATCTGTTCCACCGGTTTGACCGAAACCAAGGGCGACGACGTGGACGGCTATCTCAAGCTGATCCGCAAGCGCCACCCGGAACTGGACAACACCGCTCTGGTCTACGTCTCCACCCCCGATTACCAGGGCGCGTTCCAGGACGGCTGGGGCAAGGCGGCGACGCGCATTCTCACCACCTTGTGCGAGCCCCTGCCGCGCACCGCGTGGCAGGTCAACGTGCTGCCCGGCTGCCACCTGACGGTGGCCGACATCGAGGAAATCCGCGAGACCATCGAGTCCTTCGGCCTCTACCCCATCATCGCGCCGGACCTGTCCGGTTCGCTCGACGGCCACATCCCGGAAACCTTCCTGCCCACCACGCTGGGCGGCGCCAGCGTGGAAAAGATCCGCTCCATGGGCGGCTCCGCCATCACCATCGCCATCGGCGAGCAGATGCGCTGGGCCGCCGAGGCCCTGCAGGAGAAAACCGGCGTGCCGTTCCGCATGTTCGACCGCCTCACCGGCCTGCAAGCCAACGACGAGTTCCTGCAGTTGCTTTCCGAACTGGCCAAGGACGAGATTCCGCTCAAATACCGCCGCCAGCGCAGCCAACTGGTGGACGCCATGCTCGACGCCCATTTTTTCTGCGGCGGCAAGAAGGTCGCCATCGGCGCCGAGCCCGACCTGCTGTGGCAGATCGGCTCCCTGCTGACGGACCTGGGCTGCGAAATCGAGGCGGCGGTAACCACCACGCACTCCGTGCTGCTGGAGCGCATGCCGGCGGAAGAAATCCTGATCGGTGACCTGGAAGACCTGGAACAGCGCGCCGCGGGCTGCGACCTGATGGTTACCCACTCGCACGGGCGGCAGGCCGCCGAACGGCTCGGCATCCCCTTCCTGCGCATGGGCATCCCCATGTTCGACCGCCTCGGCGCGGCGCACAAGCTGTCGGTGGGCTATCGCGGCACGCGCGACCTGGTGTTCGAGCTGGGCAACATTTTCATCGACAACCTGCACCACAACCAGCCCGATTCCTGGCCGTTGCCCGTAAACGATGGAAACGAACATGCGCAAGCTGAAACTCATCACTAACCATAAACCAGGAGCGCACCCCATGAAAGTCGCTTTCACCACCCAGGACATGAAACATGTCGACGCCCATTTCGGCTGGGCAAAAAACATCGCCGTGTACGAGATTTCGCCGGATGGCTACCAGTTCCTCGAAGCCATCCAGTTCGACGGCGACCTCAAGGAAGACGGCAACGAGGACAAGCTCACCCCCAAGATCGACGCCGTGCGCGACTGCGCCATCCTCTACGTCGCCGCCATCGGCGGCTCGGCGGCGGCCAAGGTGGTCAACGCCCGGGTGCACCCGGTCAAGGTGCCCGAGCCGGAACTGATTAGCGTCATTCTCGACAAGCTGCAGAAAGTGCTGCAGGGCACCCCGCCGCCCTGGCTGCGCAAGGTCATGATGAAGGGCAAGGAACGCCAGTTCGATTTCGACGAAGTTTAGGAGCGGTTCACCGCCCATGGGAGCTTAAAAAATGGAAACGACAGTAATGGAAAAATTCGACCTCAAGTCCTCCGCCTTCCTGGTGGAGCTGATCAACCAGTGGCGCGCCCAGGATTCCTTCGGCGCGTGGGAAGGCAAGTCCGACGAGGAATTGCTCGAGGCCTACGTGATCGACAAGGAAAAGCGCAAGGAAATCCCCATCATCGGCGACCCCGACCCGGAAACCCTGTGGCGCCTGGAACTGTTCTACAACGCCGTGGGCCTCGCCATCGAACGCCAGACCAAGGTGATGGTCACGCCCATGATGAAAATGTCGCACGAAGGCTTCGGCCGCATGGTGCTGCTCGCCGGACGCCTGGTCGCGGTCAACAAGCAGTTGCGCGACGTGCACCGCTTCGGCTTCCTGTCGCTGCAAAAGCTGGCCGAGGAAGGCGACAAGTTCGTCAGCGGCGGCGTGGAAATGGTGACGAAATATTCCGAAGTGGCGAATTACGGTTGAAACCGATGTCATTGCGAGCGAAGCGAAGCAATCTCGCTTTTAAGGCAACAGCGAGATTGCTTCGTCACTTCGTTCCTCGCAATTACCACTAATGGAGCATGAGATGGAAGACATGGAAGCACTGAAAGCACAGGTCAAGAAGCTCAACGCCCAGGCAACCCAGCTCAAGATGGACCTGCACGATCTGTCCGAGGACCTGCCGACCGGCTGGGAAAAGATTCCCGATGTTGCCAGGCGCACCTTCGAGGCCTACCAGGCGCTGACCGAGGCGCGAACGAAAATGTCCCGCTAAGGGATTCCGACTTTCTACGGGCTGAAGCCCGTGAAAGATCGTATAAAAGGAGAGTAAACATGAGTTTTGCCAGTGTTGTGATGCCCGACGGACGCAGCTGGATACCCAGGTTCGTCAAGGCCATCAACAAGGAAAAGTGCATCGGCTGCGGCCGCTGCTTCAAGGTGTGCGGACGCGACGTGCTGCAGCTGATGGGCATGGACGACGAAGGCGAGCTGATCGCGGTGGACGGCGACGACGATGACGACGAGTACGAAAAGAAGGTCATGACCGTCGCCAACGACGTGAACTGCATCGGCTGCGAAGCCTGCGCCAAAATCTGTCCGAAGAAGTGTTACACCCACGAGGCCATGCCGGCCTGACGGAGGACGAAATGGAAATCCTGAGCTACGAGTGGCTGATGGCCCACGCCCAGAACCCGGACGACCAACTCACCCAGGCCTTTGCCGGCGTGATCCACAGCTCGCGCCGCAACAAAGGGCTGGAAACACCGGCCATGATGGGCCTGCGGGAAGACCGCTTCGCCAGCCTGATGGAAAGCTATTTTCCGGGCGCCCTGCAGAATTCCGGCTTGCGGCTGTCGCACGGGACGGCCGCGCCAGGCTGCGAAGCCCTGCGCGGCGAGGAGTTCGGGGATTTGCTCGACCTGCTGCTGGAGTATCGCAGCACTCCCGACAAGGAATCGGAGTGGCTGGCTTTCGCCATCGCCACCGCCTGCATGGGCGACGACCATCTCTACCAGGACATGGGCCTGCCCAACCGGAAAATCCTCTCCGACCTGCTGGAAGCCTATTTTCCCAGCCTGTTTGCGCGCAACACCGGCAACATGAAGTGGAAGAAATTCTTCTACAAGCAGCTGTGCGACCGCGCCGGCGTCAACGCCTGCCGCGCGCCGAGCTGCCAGGTATGCACCGACTACTTCAAGTGTTTCGGCCCGGAGGAAGGGGCGGCGCACTGAGGTCATTGCGAGGAGCGAAGCGACGAAGCAATCTGTAGTTTGTTAGTTTGCAGGAATCGAGATTGCTTCGCTGCGCTCGCAATGACATGGACGTAGGTTGGGCTGAGCCTGCGAAGCCCAACATTCAGCGACAATCGTTGGGCTTCCTGCGTCAGCCCAACCTACCGGCTTTTTTCCATAATCACTTCTGTGCCTCGCCGCCGAGCAGCACCTCGATTTTCATGTTGATCGTGGTGCCCATGCGCGCGCGCTTGGCGACGTCGAAGCGCACCGCATCTTCCACGGCGCGTCCGCGCCTCACGCCCTTCACGCTCAGCGCGCCGGTGAAAACGCTGACCAGCTTGAGGGTATCCTTGTCGCCCAGCCCCATCAGGATCACGCCGCGCCCCTTCGGCACCTGCCTGACTTCGGCCAGGGGGAACACCAGCAGCCGGTCGCTGCTCGACGCACAAGCCACGTAGCACAAGCCTTGTGACGGCACCCGGGCGGGCGGCAGCACGCGCTCGCCGTCCTCGAGGGTCATCAGCAGCTTGCCGCCCTTCTGGCGCGAGCTCATGTCGCCGATCGTGGTGACGAAACCGTAGCCCCCGCTGCTGGACAGCAGCACCTTGTCCTGCGCCGCACCGGTGAGGAGGCTGATGACCCGGGTGCCGGCCTGCAGCCCGATCAGCGAGGCGGCCGGCACGCCGTCGCCCTTGCCGCCGGGAATCTGAGAAGCGGTGACGGTGTAAGCGCGGCCGTCGGAAGCGAGCAGGATGAGCGCGTCGGGCGAGCGGCACTCGTGCGCGGCAAAAAGCATGTCGCCCTCCTTGAAGGAGAGCGCGGCAAGGTCGAGACCGTGGCCCTGGCGCTGGCGCAGCCAGCCTTTCTCGGAGAGGATGATGGTGACCGGCTCGTCGAGCACGGCGGCCTCGGAGAGGGATGCGCGCTTCTCCTGCAGGATCAGCGTGCGGCGGTCGTCGCCGAATTTCTTGGCATCCTCGCGGATTTCGCGCGCCACCAGGGCCTTCATCCGGGTCGGATTGGCCAGCAGGGATTCCAGCTTGCCGCGCTCCTTCATCAGCTCGGCGATTTCCTGCTCGATCTTGATGCCTTCCAGGCGCGACAGCTGGCGCAGGCGGATTTCCAGGATGTCGTCCGCCTGCCGCTCGGACAGGGCGAAGCGCTCCATCAACGCCTGCTTCGGCTCGTCCGACTCGCGGATCAGCTTGATCACCTCGTCGATGTTGAGGAAAACGGTGTGCCGACCTTCGAGGATATGGATACGCTCGTTGACTTTGCCGAGGCGATGGCCGAGGCGTTTTTCCACCGTTTTGATGCGGAACTGGCACCACTCCGTGAGAATGGTGAACAGCGACTTCTGCATCGGGTTGCCGTCCAGCCCGACCTGCACCAGGTTGAACGACACCGTGGTTTCCAGGCTGGTGTAGGCCATCAGGGTGCGGGCGAATTCGTCGCGGTCGATGCGCGAGCTCTTGGGTCCGAACACGATGCGCACCGACTGTTCCTTGTCCGACTCGTCGCGCGCCGTTTCCAGCAGCGACAGCAGCAGGGTCTTGGTTTGCATCTGGCCCTGGTCGACGCTCTTCTTGCCCAGTTTGGGCTGCGGATTGGTGAGCGTCTCGATCTCCGACAACACTTTCGCCGCCGAAGCGCCGGGCGGCAGCTCGGTGATCACCATCTGCCACTGGCCGCGCGCCATCTCCTCGAACACGTAGCGCGCGCGCACCGCGATGGTGCCGCGCCCGCTGCTGTAGGCGTTGCGGATTTCCTGGTTGCTGGAAAGGATCTGCCCGCCGCCCGGAAAATCCGGCCCCGGGATCATGTCGAGCATCTGAGCTTCGCTGAAGGCCGGCGACTCGATCATGCAGGCCGCCACTTCGCACACTTCGCGCAGGTTGTGCGGCGGCACCTCGGTGGCGATGCCGACGCCGATGCCGGACGCGCCGTTGAGCAGCAGGAACGGCAGGCGCGCCGGCAGCACCGTGGGCTCCTGGAACGAACCGTCGTAGTTCTGGCGATAGTCGACCGTGCCCTGGTCCAGCTCAGCCAGCAGCAGCTGGGCGATCGGCGTCAGGCGCACCTCGGTGTAGCGCATCGCCGCCGCCGAATCGCCGTCCAGACTGCCGAAATTGCCCTGCCCGTCGATCAGCGGATAGCGCAGCGAGAAATCCTGCGCCATGCGCACCGCCGCCTCGTACACCGCGCTGTCGCCGTGCGGGTGGTATTTACCGATCACGTCGCCGACGATGCGCGCCGATTTCTTGTGCGGCTTGTCCGACTCGTTGCCCATTTCGCGCATGGCGTAGAGGATGCGCCGCTGCACCGGCTTCTGCCCGTCGCGCACGTCGGGAATGGCGCGCGACTTGGACACCGCCATGGCGTAGGCGAGATAGGCGGCCTTGGCGTAGTCCGCCAGGTCGTCGTGCGGCTCTTCGACCGCTACTGCTTCTTCCGGCGGTGCCGGCGGCTCGGGAGGTTCCGACAGCTCGGGCGGCGCGGCGTTCAGCTCGTGTCCTTCAGGCATTTCCCCGCTCGCTTCCAGGTGTACGAACAGGTCTGGGGTATTGCTATCGATTTCGTCTTTCATTCTTTTACTCGTCCGCTTCCACCAGGTGCCCTGCCTCTTCCATCCATGCGCGTCTCGATGCCGCTTCGGACTTGGCCATCAGCTTGTTGAACACCTCCCGCACGTAGCCGGTGAAATCGTCCGTGCGCAAGGTCAGCAGGCGGCGCGCGTCGGGGTTGAGAGTGGTTTCCCACAGCTGCACCGGGTTCATTTCGCCCAGCCCCTTGAAGCGCGACACCTGCCACGAACCTTCGCGCACCTTGTCGGCGCGCAGCCGGTCCAGGGTACCTTCCAGCTCGCCGTCGTCGAGGCAATAGAACTTGCGCGCCGGCTTGTTTTTGCCCTGCGCCGGCACGTCGACGCGGTACAGCGGCGGCTGCGCGACGCACACCCTGCCGTCGCGCACCAGGGCCGGGAAGTGGCGGTAGAACAGGGTCAGCAGCAGCACCTGGATGTGACTGCCGTCCACGTCCGCGTCGGCCAGGATGATGACGCGGGCGTAGCGCAGGTTGGACATGTCCGGGGTGTCGCCCGGCGCGTGCGGGTCGACGCCGAGCGCCACGGCGATGTTGTGGATTTCATTGTTGGCGAAGATGCGGTCAGCCTCATGCTCCCAGGTGTTGAGCACCTTGCCGCGCAGCGGCAGGATCGCCTGGGTATCCTTGTTGCGGCCCTGCTTGGCGGAACCGCCGGCGGAATCGCCTTCCACCAGGAACAGCTCGCGTTCTTCCAGGTTGTCGGACTGGCAGTCGGCCAGCTTGCCCGGCAGCACGGCCACGCCGGAGGATTTGCGCTTCTCGATCTTCTGCCCGGCACGCTGGCGCGTCTGCGCGGCGCGGATGGAGAATTCGGCGATTTTCTTCGCCTCTTCCTGGTGCTCGTTGAGCCACAGTTCGAGCGGGTCGCGCACCATGGAAGTCACCAGGCGCAGCGCGTCGCGCGACGACAGGCGTTCCTTGGTCTGGCCCTGGAACTGCGGGTCGAGCATCTTGGTCGAGAGCACGAAGGAAATGCGGCTGAACACGTCATCCGCGGTGAGCTTGACGCCTTTGGGCAGCAGGCTGTGGTGGTCGATGTAGCTCTTCACCGCGTTGAAAATACCGTCGCGCAGGCCGGATTCATGGGTGCCGCCGGAGGGGGTGTGGATCAGGTTGACGTAGGACTCGCGCACGATCGGCCCTTCTTCCGTCCACGCCACCACCCATTCCGCGCCCTCGCCCTCGGCGAAGGTGTCGTGCGAGGCGGGGGCGTATTTGGCCTGCTTCCAGAACAGGCCGTCGACTAGGTATTCCGACAGTTGCGATTTGAGGTAGTCGGACAGCCCGTCCTGGTAGACCCATTCCTTTTCTTCCTTGAGCAGCCCGTCGCGGTCCTCGACTTCCAGCCGCACGCGCACACCGGGCAACAGCACGGCCTTGGCCTTGAGCACCCGTTCCAGTTGCTGCGGCGGGATCTCGGCGCTGTCGAAATACTGGGCGTCGGGCCAGATCCGCACTGCAGTGCCGGAAGCGCGTTTGGGCGCGCTGCGGATCATGGTGAGCGGTTCCACCACGTCGCCGCCGGCGAACGCCATGCAGTGGACGCCGCCTTCGCGCGTCACCGCCACTTCCAGGCGCCGCGACAGCGCGTTGGTGACGGACACGCCAACACCGTGCAGGCCGCCGGAAAACTGGTAGGCGCCGCCGGCTTTCTTGTCGAACTTGCCGCCCGCGTGCAGGCGGGTATACACCACCTCGACGGTCGGCACGCCTTCCTCGGGATGGATGCCCACCGGGATACCGCGTCCGTCATCAGAGACGGAAACCGAGCCGTCGGCATGCAGGCGCACCGCAATCGTCTTGGCGAACCCGGCCAGCGCCTCGTCGGCGCAGTTGTCCACCACCTCGGTGAGGATGTGCAGGGGATTGTCGGTGCGCGTGTACATCCCCGGCCGCTGCTTCACCGGCTCCAGCCCGCGCAGCACGCGGATGGAAGAATCTGAATATGACTTGCCCATAGTTCCTAAAGTCTTCGCAGAGCGGCTCGACCGCGATGCAGTCCAAGCCAAAGGGTGCCCGGAAAAAGCAGCTATTCTAATCGTTCGGGATTTGCGTTACCAAGTTTCGTGAGCGGAATCGATGCGCCGCATCAGACATCGAGTCCTTCGCCCCAGATCAGGGCGTTGACATGCGTCACGTTGACCGCATCGGCATCGAGGCCGCACGCCGCCGCGCAGCGCGCGATGGCGTCCTGGTCGAAGTTTTCACAGGCGAGGGCGAGTTGCAGGTAGGGGGCATACACGCCGCTCTGCCGCACCAGGGCATCCACTACCGCCTGCGGCAGATTGAGGCGGGCAAGGGCTTGTTCCATCGGCACGTTGAGCAGCGCGTCCAGCAGGGAAAAAATACCGACGATGAACAAACCGCCCTGCTCGGCCGGCTTGAACTTGTCCTTGCCCAGCGTTTCCGTGAAGCGCGCGCGCACCAGTGCGCTTTTCAGCAATGTCCGGCTGCGGCCGTCGGCGCTGGCGCTGGTGAACAGCAGCAGGGTCAGCCAGCGGTAGAGCTGATCGTAGCCGAGCAAGGTCAGCACGTGGCCGATGGAGCGGATCTTCTGCTGCAGCCCGTTGGCCGGCGAATTGATGAAATTGAGCAGCTTGTAGGTAAGACCCGGGTCGAGTTTGACCTTTTCCTCCAGCTCGGCAAGCTCGGCGCGGTTCATGACCAGGTTCAGCAGTTCGATCACGTGCAGCCGGTTGTTGTCGAGCCGGTGCGGGGCGGACGGCTGCAGGTGGGTGAAATAGTAACCCTGGAACAGGCTGAACGAGAGCTGGCGATAGGCGTCGAACGCGTCGTCCGTTTCCACCTTGCAGGCGACCAGCTGCGGCGCCGCCTTGCTGCGGATTTCGGCCACGCGCTGGCCGAGCGTCAGGGCATCATAGCGGGCTGCGTCCAGCTTCACGTAAGTGCTGATTTTCAGGAACGGCTCATAGTCGGGCCGATATTCGAAATCGTCGAGGGCCAGGGGGATGCCCAGCGCAACCAGTTGGCGGCAGCGCGCCAGCAGCGTCTCGTCGACCGTTTCCGGCAGGCAGATGCCGAGCACCACCTTGTGTTTCGGCAACTGTTCCAGCACGGGGTTGTCCAGCATCGACGGCGCGACGCTGATGAAGGTAAGCTTGTTTCCCAGTGCTTGCTGGAAGTCGAGATCGATCACGCTGATGGCCAGCATCTCGTCCTGTATCCGACGCCGCGCTGCTTCCTCCGCCGCCTCGGGCAGCAGGCTGTGATCCCGGATTTTCAGCTCGTAGCCGACGATCTGGCTGTTGCTGTCGAGTATCGGCTGACGCCCGATAAAGCGTTGCAGCATGGCCGCTGCGTCAGCGTAGCCGCCTCGTGTTGCGGCATCGAGAACGGCTGTCACCTCGTGCTGCGCGGCGCTTGGCGTGTCATTCGCGGCACTCTGGCCGCTTTTGAAAAACTTCAGGTATTTTTCCAGCATGGGGTTCGGCCTAGGTATGGCCACACGAGCGGCCTTAGCGCGCTAGCTTGCTAGAAAGCGGCGCGCTTGTAAACCGTGAAGCCTAAGCCGCCTGTTTCAGGTGCTCCATGAGATTGTTGACGGCGCGATCCACCAATGCGATGTCCTCGATGATTTGCGCGCGCCCGCTGCGCAGCCTCCTGGCCAGCCCAGCCGGGGTAATCGAAACGGCTTTCTCTCCGAGACGGTTGGTGAACAGGAACAACCCCTTGAGCGGGCTGACCCAGGCCAGCTTGACACGTGTGGACTCGCCACCCTCCTGCTCGAATTCGATCCACGTGCCGCGCTTGAGGCGCTTCACCATGGCGTCGAAATCGTCGCCGGCCGATTCCATCGGGCCTTGCCAGGCGACATCGCCGATGGTGAGCGTCTGCCACCCGCCGTCCAGCTCGACATCGGGCGCGGCGGAAACCGCCTGAACGAAAACGGGATCGGGTTCGATCACGTCCTGCAGCACGGGGATTTCCACGAATTCAGCTGGCTCTTCAGCCTGCCGGGCCAATTCCACGGCCTCTTCCGCATCGAATTCCTCCACCAGGAATGCGGACTGAGCTGCCGCTTCCTGCGTCATGCCGCCCAGGCCGGACTTGATGGCGTCGGCGTGGCACTTGACCAGCTTGGCGAAGAACTGGTCGCGTTCCGCATCGGGCATGCTGACCTGCACCATGCCATCCTGCAGGCGCTTGAGCAGGCTGGGCAGCAGGCCGACAAGCTGCTTGCGCTCATCCGCCTCACGCTTCGGCGTAGCACTCCAGATCAGCTCGTCCATGGTCTCGATGGCGCGCGTCCAGGGTTCGCCCTCCTCCCCCGCCTTTGCATATTCCGCCGCGAGCACGTCTTCCCAGCTGTCGACCAGGAAATTGCCGATCACCTCGGGTAATTGCCCGGCATGAATGCGGCGACGGATTTCATCGTGCGCCATGATCCTGGCGATCTCTTGCTGTTCGAGTTGGTGGATATGCTGGGCACTCAGGCCGGTGAGCGTGTCGATGCGTTTCTTTTCATCGACCAGGAATTGCTCCAGGCTGTCGAGCACCTCGGAGAAGATGCCGACCTGGTCGTCGAACTCATTGAGAATACGCTGGATCTGGTCGTCCACCGTCTGGTAAAGACCGCCCTGATGGCCCTCGCTCTCGTTCCAGCCGATGGAAATTTCCGCCAGTCGGTCCAGCAGTTTCCGGGCCGGGTGCGATTTCTGCGAGAAGAACGTCTTGTCCAGCATCGCCACCTTGAGCACCGGGATCTGCAGCCGGCCGATGAGCGCCTTCATCGCATCCGGGATGCGCCGGTCGTCGAGGATGTAGTCGAACAGCATCGCCACGATGTCGAGCGTCATGGCATCTACGTGGCCCATGGCGCCGGCCACGCTGCTGCTCTTGATCTCGTGCAGCACGTTGACGTGACCGTTTGCCAGCAGCGCTGCATCAAGCTTGCTGTCGGCACCCATCACGCCTTCAAGTTGTCCGTGCTGCAAGCGCGTCAGCGAGCCGACCACGGAGGTGCCTTGAACTGCCCCTCCCGCCAGCGGGGAACCGACGCCGGAACCCTGCCCGAACAGGGCGCCGATTCCAGTTCCAACACCCTGCCCTAGCGGGGCGCCGATTCCAGTTCCAGCACCCTGCCCTTGCGGGGCGCCTCCGCCCGCCGCTGCGCCTCGCATCAGAAGCTGTTGCAATGTCGCGAACAATCCCGTTTCGCCGCTGGCAACTTGCGCTCCCGCCGCTGCCTCAGGGGTTGCATCTGTCTGCTCTGGAAGCACCGCTGCACCCGACTCGGGCCTCTTTTTCGCGCCCATGCGGATCTTTTCCAGCACGCCCTTATCCGCAAGGTGCAGGTTGATTTCCTGGTAAATGCCTTTTATCTGGCGCGGCATGTGTTTGTTGAACATGGTCACCAGCAACAGCTTGATCTTGACCGGGCAATCCAGATCCTTCATCGAGTTCATGAAAGATTTGCCGATCACTTCCGGCCCAAGCGGGTTATTGGTGTTGAGCAGGTCAGGGTCGTGCAGCAGCACGCCCAGGCGTTTCTCGAGACCGAACAACTCCTCGGCGCAATCTCCATGGATGCTGTTGGTAATGTTGATAATTGCGAGTGATTCCTCGAGGTCGTCCGGCGCAACCAGGCTGAACTCTGCCGCATCCAGCGCATTCTCGGGCTGCGCGCTCTTATCCCCGCGGGTTTCCTTGTTGAAGCCCTGCACGAACCGCTGCTTGAACCCGGTTTCAATCACCCCGCGTTTGTCGCGGGCAATCGTCATGGCCTCCATGTAGAGGTTGCGCATTTCGAAATTGAGAGACTGCTCGGAGAGATCGAAGAGATCGTCGACCGCCTTCTCCATCATGGAAGACAAGGCCTTCGCCAGCCGGGAAACCGCCATATCGCGGCAGTCGTTGAGCAAAAAAGCGCCAGAAGAACCGGGAATGACACGCGGTTTTTCATACTGGCTCATCATGATGATGTTCTTTTGCGCGGCGTCTTTCATGATCCTGTCTCCTGAGAGGGCGGAGACGCAAAGCGGATGCGGTCTAATGGAAGAAACAAGAAGGCTACGATGAAAGCCCGCACTGCATGAATACGCCACGAGCCTGACTCACCCAGCAATCCCGCTATCGTAGGACATTGTCCCTTAGACCGGAAACTTTGCGTCCCCATCTTTCGATGGGTTTGCCCTTAAAATTAGGTGCTACCTGATCGAAAAAATTGTCTTTTTTTCGAATCAGTAATGATTGCATTTCTACCACAAAAACAGACGCGTTGCAATGCATTCAACATGCGCTATTTTCAGCCCAAGCAAGCGCCAGGCCCTGCCTACCACAGGAAAAACAGGAACAACCAGGGAGCAATCACCCCCGCAATGCCCATCGCCACAGCGCCTGCAGCCAGCCAGCGCCGCGTTGCGGAAGGTATCCGGCGCAGCATGGCAACGGCCAATGCCATGCTCCACAAGGCGGCAATGCCGAGCAGCGCGCCGCGCGCCTGCGCGAGCCATGGAATCTGGATGCCTTCGGCGGAAAGATGGCTGACGGTCATGGCTGAGAGGCCCAGGAAGACACCGACGCCGCCCATTGGTGTGAGGCTGTATGCCAGCCAGCGCGCATTGGCGGCAACATTTCCCGATAGCACAGAGCCGGCGGCGCGCAACCAGCCCCAGGCCCAGCTGCCGACGAGCAGGGCCGTGAGGGCGATGTAGACCAGGATGCCGAGCCCGTCGAGCCAGGTGAAGACATCGTTGGTCTGGGGATAATGGGTAAGCAGCCACCACGGCGCGTTGTCCTGGAGCAGGGCGAAGGAGTCGCGCTCCACCAGCCATTCCGCAATGCGGGTTTTGCCCGCCACGAACCACGGGGAAGCCGACCACTGGAATGCGCCCACCGCCACCCCGATGATGCCGAACACCAGCAGGCGCGCTTCCCACGGGCGGGCATCCTGCGGCGTCAGGGCGACGATTTCGTGCCCCGGCATGCGGGCGGCAAGACGTACCGCGTCGCGGTGACCGCTGCAACGCCCGCACATGTGGCAGTCCGCAGCGCCTTTCATGCGCTTGATGTCCACCAGCGGCGCACACTCGACCGGGGCGGCGTGAATCTGGATGACGCTTTTCCATTGTGCCCGTTCGACGCTGAAATGCACCGGCGCCAGCCGCGCGAGCACGCCGAAGACGCCCGACACCGGGCACAGGTGGCGGCACCACACGCGCTTGCCCCTGCCATACACCAGGCCGATGGCGATCGCGGCAACGGTGGATCCGCCCAGCACCAGCAGGACGGCCTTGGGGTATTCGTACACGCTGACCAGCTGGCCGTATACCGTGGTCAGTACGAAAGCCACGAACGGCCAGCCGCCCCACTTCAGCCAGCGCGGCACGGGGCGGCCGAGACCGTAATGGCTGGCGAACTCGGTCAGCGCGCCCTCGGGGCAGAACACCCCGCACCACACCCGCCCCATGAGCATCATGGAAAGAATCACGAACGGCCACCAGACGCCCCAGAACAAGAACTGCGCGAACAGGGTGAAATGGTCGAACATGCGCGCCTCAGCTGAAGGCAGGGGGAGAAAGGCCGGGACGGCCACCAGCGCCAGGTAGAACACCACCACCGCCCATTGCACGCCGATGATGAGGCCGCGATGGCGGCGCAGGGCTTCTCCCACGCGATAGAGGAACGGCGGCCGGAGGAGTTGGGTGGATTCCATTTTCATGTCGGTTTCTTTAGTGTTCAGTTTCAAAACGGAAAGGCGCGAGCATTTGACGCTCGCCGTTTTCCAGCAATACCGTGGCCTGCCACACCATGCGCCCGGTGGCGCAAACCGGGAGGCCCGTTTGCGCGCCATAAACGCCATTCCCGGAAGGAATCAGGTAAGCGCGGTTGAAAGCCATGGGCGTATTCACCCCGGTGAAGTCCACTTCCAGGGCGCGCGCATTGCTGCCCGAAACGCGGATTTCCAGCTTGAGCGGGGATAACAGCCGCACCGGCCGGGGTCCGAGCGCAAATTCGAGGCGGCCGCCGCCCGGCAGCGGCATGGAGCAGGTTTCGCTGCTGATACTGCAGGTTTCATCCAACGCCAGCAGGGTCGGGCCGCGCGGCACCAGAAACAGGGTCTTTGCCAGAATCGCCAGCGCCAGTGCGGCCGCCAGCGCCCCAACCAGGGCGCACAGCGGGCAGCGGTCTGACGCGCGCGGAGCAAAAACGAGCGTTTCGATTGCCGCATTCATAAGTGTTGCTTCCTCAGTCATAGCTACAGCCGCACCAGCGCCATCTTTCCCATGGGGCGCCCCCTACTTGACGGCGATCTGGCCCTTGGCGGTATCCGGGTGGAATTCGCCGAAGAACTTGTATACGCCCGGCTTCATCGGAGCGAACACCAGCGCACGCGTGACCCCAGCGCCCAGCACCGTTTCCTTGCGCAGTTCGAAACTCTCGAACTCCTCCGGCCCCGGCCCCTTGTTGGTGATGATGAGCTTGAAGCGCTGCCCCGCCGGCACGTTAATGGTTTCCGGCTGGAAACGCCCATTCGCAACGGTCAGGGCGTAGCTCGGCAATTCTTCGGCATGGACATGGAGCGGCAGGATAAGGCCGATTGCCGCCAGGCCGGTCAGGTGGACGCGAAACAAGCAATGCAGGGTGTTCATGAAATTCCTTTTCCGATCAGAACGAGACTTTGGCGCGCAGCCCGAGCACCTTCGCGCTCGCCGCGCTCTGGTCGCCGCCGGGATGGCGTATCAACTGGAAGTCCGGTGTCAACTCCAGGTTCTTGTTGAGGCGCGTCCGGTAGTAGATTTCGGCCAGTTGTTCGGCGCCTGTTGCCGTGTAACCGAAATCCGGGTTGCCGTCCGCGTCGGCGTCCATCGTCGCGGAGTTGTCGCGGAAATTCTTGCTGGTGCGCAGCCAGCCCAATGCCACGCCGATGGCGTCCGCGCTGCGATTCCAGTAGTTGCCGCCGAATTCCGCGCCCAGCGTGAGGGCCTGGTCGAAGCGCACCTTGCCGCTCAGGTTCTTGCCGTAGCGCCCGAATATCGTCGTCGCGTCGCCGATGCGCTGATCGATGCTGGCGCCCACCCCTGAATGGCGTTCGATGGTGCTGTCGAATTCATTCTGGAAGGCAATCGATTGGCCGTTGCGCCAGGCATAGAGGCGGTACGTGCCGTCCAGCCCACCAAGGAACTTGCGCCCGAACTCCAGTTGCCCGATGACGAACGGGGCGCTGAAACTGTGATCGTAGCCCGCGCCTTTTCCTGCGCCGAACACGCCCATAGATGCCCGCCACCACTCCGGTTTTTGGGTTTCGTTGTGATAGGCGATGCGCACGCCCGGCGTGAAGCCGTATGCATCTACCCCCGCGTCGCCGCCGGAATCCAGCAGCGGATTGTGGACGAAAGCGTTATTGAGGAATTTGACCGACTCGTCGTCGGCGGCCGTGTTCTGGTCGAAGAACACGAACGGGTCCATCTTGCCGAAATTGATCTCCAGGTGCTCGCGCGAATTGGGCTTGTGGCCGCCGAGCGGCAGCGGCACGTCCAGTTGGTACCATGCCTGGGCGAGCATGGCGCTGGAGTCGTCCGGGTTGGTAAGGCTGAAGGCGGTGCTGTTGGGCGTGCTGCTCAGCGTGTTGTTTAGAGCGAGTCCGTTGCCCTGGCCCAACCGGAATTGGGCGAAGATACGCCCTGCGGCATTGCCGATCTCGCCACCCGGCAGGGTGACCGAGACATCGCCGCGGTAGTTGAGCGCACTGCCCGCACTTCCTGCGGCAACTGCCGTCTTGTTGGCGCTCTGCGCCACCATGGTGAGGCTTGCTCCCGCGGTGACGCCTTCTAGAGACTCGATCATGCGCGCCTGTTTCTGCATGGACAAGGTACGGAATTCGATGTCTTTCAGACGTGAGATGACTTCCGGATCTTCATCGCTGAGGCGTTCGCTGTCGAGGGCTGTTTCCATCCGGGCATTGTTTTCTTCCAGCGCCTTAACGCGTTGCGCCAGTTCCGCCTCGGATGTGGCCGGCGTGATCTGTGCTTTTCGCTCCAGTTCGGCGTTGCGAGCCTCCAGTTTCTCCATCCGCTCGCTCAAGCGGCGCAGTTCTTTCAGCAACTCCGATTGAGAAGGTTCGGCGGCGTGTGCGGGGAGGCTGCTGGCCAGCATGATGCCGGCCAGTGCCGCGGCCAAATACTTGGGTTTGAATGGCAGCATGTTAGTAGCCGCCCTTCTTGCCGATGCCGACGTAGGTGAATTCGTATTCGACGTCAAAGGGCTTGAACCAGGGACGCACACCGGTCAGGCGGTCGGTGTGACGGCCGAAATGCGCTTCGGGGTTGGCGGCAGGTGGGGAAATCCGGTATTTGACAAGGTACTTGCCCGGACCTCTGAGCTTCACGTTGTCGCCATAGTGGGGGCCGTCGTTTGCCACCATCGGCATGAATTCTCCAGCGATCTTTTCGCCCCCGCCCTGTTTGATGATTTCGTACTTGATCAACAGGTAAGGCATCCACGCGCCCTCCTCAAAGCCGTTGGGATTATTGCCCAGCGCATGGATGTCGGCCTCGATATGGATGTCGGACTCCTCGGCCTTGCGCATCATGCCTTCCGGCTCCATGGTGACCGGCTGCAGGTAAACCGCGGCGATTTCCATCCCGGCTCGCTGTTGCGGCGTGCCGATGGGATACTCGAGCGCCGAAGCCCGGCCTGAAGCCACCAGCATGCCGAGGAACAGGGGCAGTGCGAAAAATGTGTTGCGTTGCAAGGTCATCGTTATTTTCCTTTCAATATTGTGCGAATGAGAATCGTTATCAACTGTAACGTTGATGAGAATCATTGTCAACAAGCTCAGTCAAACATCGCGAAAAAGACACTTAAACCGGCGGCACAACGGAGCGATGCATCTTCCTGCCGTTTCCGGGATAATTCGCGCCTATGTCAAACCCCTTTACCGCCCGCTGGTCCGCTACCGGCAACAACCTGTGCCTTGGCCAGTGGGAGATCCGTTACCACGAACGTCTTCTGGACCTTGACGCCGCCCGGCGCGACAGGGACATGGGCACTTTCGGCGTATTCAGCTACATCTTCCCGGATGACGAAGAACTGGCCGAAGGACTGCGGGAAGACGAGTGGATTCTGGAAAATGTCGAGTGGCTGACCGAGCTGTTCATTGCCCACGACATTCCCGTCGACGAAGCGCACATGCGCTGGTTCTATCAGGCGGTCAACCCCAGGGACTGGCGCTGCGGCAGTTGCGGCGGGTGCATTTAGAGCCACGTCGAGCATGACGTAGGCGGCGCCAAGGAGTAAAATAAGCTTTTGATTAGATTGTCGATTAAGAATGTCAATTCAGTGGTTCCCCGGTCACATGACTTCGGCACGCAGAAAAGCGGCCGAAACCATGGAATGGACCGATGTCGTTATCGAGGTGCTGGACGCCCGCGTACCTGAAGCGGGGTGCAACCCGATGATCAAGGAGCTGCGCTTGCATCGTCAGCGTCCTTGCCTGAAGATTCTCAACAAGGCGGACCTGGCCGACCCGGCCGTCACCCAGGCGTGGCTCAACTTCTACAACGCGCAGCAGGGCGTCAAGGCGGTCGCGCTATCCTGCAAGAAACCGGGCGACGTCGCCAAGGTGCCCGCGCTGTGCCAGTCGATCGCGCCCCATCGCGGCACCAATCTGAAGCCGCTGCGCATGCTGATCATGGGCATTCCCAACGTGGGCAAATCCACGCTGATGAATGCGTTGCTGAAACGCCGCATCGCTGCGGTGGGCGACGAACCGGCGGTAACCAAGAGCCAGCAGCGCTTCGAGTTGAACGACCGCATGTCGATTACCGACACACCAGGGCTGATGTGGCCGAAGATCGAGCATCCCAGCGATGGCTACATGCTGGCCGCGAGTCATGCAATCGGCCGCAACGCCGTCATCGACGAGGAAGTGGCCGCTTTTCTGGCCGGCATCCTGCTCGCGCGCTACCCCGCCCTGATCAAAGCACGCTATGGCTGCGCCGTGGAAGGCATGGACGCCCAGGACGTCATCGAAGCCGTGGCCAAAAGGCGCGGTTTTCGCCTCAAGGGCGGCGCGCCGGACCTGGAAAAAGCCTCGCTCGCCCTGCTGACGGACTACCGCACCGGCGCACTGGGCCGCATCAGCCTGGAAACGCCGAAAACCCGCCACGCCATGCTCGACAGCGCCGCCGCACCGGACCAAAAAGAACAGGAATCAGGCGAAACAGCCTGAGCTCATTTTTGCAACCGAACACTTTAAGTGAATAGGAAAACCAGTGGCCCAGCCCAATTACCAATACGAAAAACGCCAGAAAGAACTGGCCAAGAAAAAGAAGAAAGAAGAAAAGCTGAGAGAAAAGGCGCTCAAGAACGAGGCGGAGTCATCTGACGATGCGGCCCAGACCGCCGAGTCTCAAACGGACGATGCCGGCCAGCAAAGCTAAAGCGAAGTAAAAAACCGCGAGCGCATTTCCTCCAGCCCCAAGGCTTCGAGCACTTCGTTCATGCGTTCGGCCGGACGTTTGCGCGGCAAGTCCTTGTAGCTGGCAATAATGAGTTCGTTCTTCATCGAGTGTTCCCAGCCCACCAGTTCGGTCACGCTGACCTGGTAGCCGTGCGCCTCGAGTTGCAGGCAGCGCAGCACGTTGGTGACCAGACTGCCGAATTCGCGGGTATGCAGGGGATGGCGCCATATCTCGGTCAACGCGTTGCGGGCCAGCGTTTTGCCTTTGTTCTTCTTGAGCACCGCCGCCACCTCGGCCTGGCAACATGGCACCAGCACGATGAACTGCGCCTGCTTTTTGAGCGCGAAATGAATCGCGTCGTCGGTCGCCGTATTGCAGGCGTGCAGAGCAGTCACCACGTCTACCGTGTCGGGAAGCTGCGCGGACTCGATCGAGTCCGCCACCGACAGGTTGAGAAACGACATCCCCGGAAAATCCAGCCGCTGCGCCAGCTCGCGCGACTTGGCCACCAGTTCGTCGCGCGTTTCGATGCCGTAAATATGGGAGGCATCGTTCAGTGTCTTGAAAAACAGGTCATAAAGGATGAAGCCCAGGTAAGACTTCCCCGCCCCGTGATCGACCAGACTGATGGCCGGGTGCTTTTGCAACACTTCCTTCAGCAGCGGCTCGATAAACTGGTAGAGGTGGTAAATCTGCTTGAGCTTGCGCCGGCTGTCCTGGTTCATCTTGCCGTCGCGCGTGAGGATGTGCAGCTCTTTCAGCAGCTCGATCGACTGGCCCGGCTTTATTTCGTGCATTTCTTGCATCTGTGGCGTTTCCCTTGTTCATTTGCACGCGATTAATTGTTCCAAGTCTACGCCACAGGCGTCACTTCCCGAACAGCTTCCCGATCACGCCCCCTACCCCTTGTGCCGCCTTGCCGACCCCATGGGCCAGGCCTTCTATCCCGACGCCCATGCTTTCGGCCAGGGATGTACCGAGATGTCTCGAAAAACTCTCGTTCAGCGAGAAGTGGGGGTCGCCAAGATCGCCGTCCATGGTGAAATTAACAACGATCCGATCATTTTTGTCCTTGAGGGAAGCCACCACAGCCTGACGCGGCATCCCCATGAAAGTCCCCATCGAGCCCCCGATCGAAGCCAGTTCGAGGTGGGAAAGCGTGAGTGTGCCAGGCGCCTTCAGATGCTGGTTTTTCACGATGGAATTGAGGTCCAGGTCCAGCGTGCCGCGCTTCACCTCCGTTTCCGACGCCTTGATAAGATATGGCTGGAGAACAAGCAAATCCACACCTCTCAGCTTGCTGGCTATTTCCGAATTCTTGCTGGCCAGTTGCATCCAGCCATCGATCGCGATCGTGCCGTCGCGCCGCACGCCCTTGATCGTCCCCTTCAGATCGAGCCGGGTATTGGCCTGCAGATCCGGCAACTGCAGACTCTCCAGCGTGGCGTCTATCTGCTCCAAACGCAGCTTGTGGGGCTTCTTGCGCACCGACGCATCGTAAAAATCGAGCGCCGCAGACTTCAGTTCGACCGTGCCGATACTGACGGGCGTGGAGCCGGACCCTGAGCTTTCCTCAGGCTTCTCCAGCATGCTCGGCAGCAGTCGAACGTGCCCTGTCCTGGGGCGCAGAATCGAAAGATACCCATCTTCCACCGTGATGCGGTAAATCCGCACATTGGCGGACAGCAGCCCGCGCAGATCGGGCTCGACGACAATGCGTTGCGCACGCAAGGTGTCCTCCGCCGGCCAGTCCTTCGGCGCCCGGATGCGCACCTTGTCGATCACGATGGAAGACAGACCCAGCTGGATGTCACCCACTTCACTTTCCGCGCCAAGCGCATGTTCGATCTGGCCTTTGAGGGTCTGGATGGCGAAATGCAAGCCGAGCGCGCCGACTCCCGCCAGAACCGCGACAAAAATCACCGTGCCCCAGACCCATCGCTTGAAACTACCTGCCCGCATCGAAACGCCTTTCGTAATCGCAAAATTTTCGAGCGCCATTTCACCAGATGGGGCCGCGCGTGACAAGAAAAAGCGATTTCATGACCGCTCAGGGAAGGCCACGCCGGCTTTCATTACACTTAATTAATTATTTTTGTAAACTTTCATGGCGATAGCTGCGTTAATGGATCAAGGCGGTTAACCGTCTCAACTTGACTGGAGCGCAAAATGGGCAGGCTGGATAACGAACCTTTTGTTGAATTTCTCAATTCACTGAAAAAGGCCGGGGTGGAAATCATCAATGAGCAGGAATTGCGCGAGCGTCTCGCCGAAGCGCAACGCTGGCGTTACGCTTTCGACACTTTGGCGATGAACGGGCGCTCGATCGGCATCCGTTTCGCCGACCGGGGCGCCGGGCACAACGAAGCCGAAATTCACCGCGCTTTCGCGGCATTCCAGTTTCCGGAAAAATCCGAAGAGATATTCAACGCCAGCCTCAAGGCCAGCCACTAGACCTTCGAGTCTGGCGCGGGCCAACCCCGCTGTGGCAGAAGAAGCAGCCTTGGTGATGCCGCGATACCGGCCGCAGCGGATATGCGCGTTAAGCCGCCGCCAGTTCACCTGCAGGCAGGGCACCCAAATGGGCCACACGGTTGCGTCCTGATTGTTTGGCCACATAAAGCGCTTCATCGGCTTCATTAAGCATGGTCTTCAGCTCCCTGCCGCCGTCGGACAGGAAGCACGAGACCCCGATGCTGATCGAGGTGCAGATTTCTCCGTTTTCGGTCACCAGGGGTGTGGACGCGACTAATTCCCGCAACGACTCGGCCAGCAGCAGCGCCCCCTGGATGTCGGTATCCGGGGCGACCACGCAGAATTCCTCGCCGCCGTAGCGCCCCAGAACATCGTGACGCCGCAGACGCCCCAACATCCGCGCGGCAATCTGGCGCAGAACCTCATCCCCCACCGGGTGCCCGTGGGTATCGTTGATAGCCTTGAACAAATCCACGTCTATCATCAGCAAGGCCACCGGCTTGCCACAACGCCGGGCCAGCGTGCGTTCCGCGTAGTCCATGAGGGCACGCCGGTTAGGCACCTGAGTCAGGCTGTCGGTCATCGCCAGGTGCAGAATTTCACGATCGGTGCGTTCCTTCACCATGAGCACGAAACCGATCGAACCAAGCAAGGCAGTCGCCATGATGGCGATGAAGGAAACGATCTGAACCCAATGGGGTGCAGCACCGGCAACCTGCGGCTGTGCCAGTTCGCCGTGTCCGGACAGCGCAACGAAAGCGCGCAAGCCCAGCACCAGCACGATCATGACAGCCCCGCCGAACAACAGCCGCCACGCCCGCCCGGCGCGGGTTTCCCGGTCGGACAGCAAGACGCGAGCGACCAGCACCATCTGGAAAGCGTAGATCAGGCCTATCCAGATGAAGCGGCCACGTATGTCGTCCACCAGAACGACCGCCAGCAACAAGGTCAGCGCCAACGGTGCAAAATACTGCCAGCGCGGCAGCGTGCGCCGCTGGAATTCGCAGATGGCAGCCAGTATCAGGGCATGGGCGCCGGCCTTGAGTACGTTGGCCGCAATGATCGAGAATGTGTCCGGGATATGGCCCCGAGCAGCGACCAGCGCCCAGGTCAGGGTTTCCAGCAGGATCGCCACCGCCCATTTGCCCATGCCGTCCCGTTTCCCGACCCGGTTGCCGCTCGAGGTGGCGACGAACAGACTAATCACCATCAGGGTGTTGCACAGGATGAGCGAAAACAGCAGGGTGCGAGGGTCCAGGTTCATTGTGTCGCGAACCCGGCTTTAATTGGAGCGAGGGAAATCATTCAGGGAGAAATCTCAATTCGCATAGGCCATTCTAACCGAGTTTTTCGTGGCACACGAACCAATCGCGCCGCCCGCGTTTGGTGGCCATTAGCCTCTCACCGCATGTGGCTGAGCCAGCGCATGCAGGACCGCCTTGAGCAATTGCCAACAGCGCGCGACCGATGCGATTTCCACGCTTTCGCCGGGTGCGTGGGCGCCGCGGATATCGGGGCCGAAGGAGATCATGTCCAGTTGCGGATGGCTGGCGGCGAGCAGGCCGCACTCCAGTCCGGCATGTATCACCTGCAAACTCGCGGGCTGGCCGAATTGCGCGCTGTACACCTGCCGGCACAAATCGAGCAACGGGGATGACGGGTTCGGCGTCCAGCCCGGATAGGCGCCGTCCTTCCAGGCCTGCAAGCCGAATGATGCGGCATGCGCCACCATCTCGTCGGCCAGCGCATCGGCGCGTGCATCGTGCAGCGAGCGCACCTTGAAGGTGGCACGGAACGCGCCCTGCTCCAGCGCAAGCACGCCGAGATTGTCCGAAGTGTCGGTCACGCCGGGAAAATCGTCGCTGACGCGCGCCACGCCGTTGGCGGCGCTGTCGAGAAAATCGAGCAATCGCTCCCGCTCGGTGCGAGAAATGGCCTTGCGCGGCGCGAATTCAGCAGCCACCAAACCATCCCCTCCCCCTTCCAGGGGGAGGGCTAGGGAGAGGGTAGAAGCGCTGCTGTCCAGCCCAAGAAGTTCCTGCCGAACCGCCAGCGCCACCTTTGCATCCGCCGCCGCAAAGCGCGCCCGCCATGCCGCATGCTTCGCCTGCACCCATGTGTCCAGTTGCGCCGCCTCCGCAGCCGGCAACGCGAACACCGCAACCGCCTCGCGCGGAATGGCGTTGCGCGCCGTGCCGCCCTGCGTGCCGATCAGGCGCAGGTCGTAACGGGAAGCCAGCTCGCGCAGCGCCTCCGCCAGCAGCTTGATCGCATTGCCGCGCCCGAGATGGATGTCGATGCCGGAATGGCCGCCGCGCAGCCCGGACACTTCCAGCCGAAGTGGCACATAGCCCGGCGGCAGGTCTTCCAGCGCGCAATCGCCGCGCACCTCCACATCCACCCCGCCCGCGCAACCGAGATAGAAATGCCCCCACTCCTCGGTGTCGAGGTTGATCAGCGCCTTGCCCTGCAAGGTGCCGGACACCAGCCCGCGCGCGCCGTCCATGCCGGATTCCTCGTTGACGGTGAGCAGCACCTCCAGCGCCGGATGAACCAGCCCCGGCTCTTCCAGCGCAGCCAGCGCCAGCGCTACGCCAATACCGTTGTCCGCGCCCAGCGTCGTATTTTCCGCCACCACCCAGCCATCGCGCACCACCGCGTTGATCGGGTCGCGCTCGAAGTCGTGCTGCGTACCGGCATTGGCCTGACACACCATGTCGAGATGGCCTTGCAGGATCACGCCCGGCATCGCCTCGCAGCCGGGGCTGGCGGGCTTTTTCAGGATCAGGTTGCCGGCGGCATCGACCACGGCGGCGATGCTGTGCGCCTTTGCCCAGGCGATCAGGTGCGCGATCAGCGCATCCTCGTGCAGCGAAGCGCGCGGAATCGCGCAGAGGGTGGCGAAGTGCGACCAGACGCAGGATGGTTGGAGATTCTTCAAAAGGGAACTTGTGATTGACTGTTGCGGTTCAAAGGGAATGTGATGCTGGCCACATCATTTCTAATTTTCTTAAAGCCGGCAAGAGCGCAAGACCTGTTCGTTGCTCGAACGCTAACGACTTTTTCTTCAACTCATCCAGCGAAACGTTGATGACGCCTGCTGTCGCCGCGAAAGCAATCGTGTTTCCGCTTTTGCACTGGGGGAACATCAGGGCACGGTCTTCAAAAGCAGATTCGATATGTGCGAAACCGCCTTTTACTCCGCGACACAAACCGATCAGATTGGCGGCCAGCATGCCTTGATTGCTTAGCCGTGAACGGCATGCCTGATAAAAAGGCAGCGAATTGAGATCGCCGGGGTGAGCGTGCTCATTAAAACCATCGACCAGGATCAGATCAAATGTCTGGTCGCTGGCCATCATGAAATCGACCCCGTCGCCAATCACCATGTTCAACCGCACCGGATCATGCGGCAGCCCGAAATGCTCGCGAGCCGCATCCACCACGCGCGCATCGATTTCAACAACCGTCAGGTGGGCAAGCGGGCAGTTGCGGTAAAGGAATTTTGTCAGCGAGGCTGCGCCGAGGCCGATCAACAGGATGTTGCGCGGAAAGCTGCTTTCATCGCGCATCAGCAAACACGCCATCATCACCTGCGTGTATTCCAGCTCCAAATCCCAGGGCCGCGTGATCCGCATCGCCCCTTGCATCCACCGCCCATCAAAGTGCAGCGTGCGCAGGCCGCGGCTTTCCCGAATATCTATCGAAAAATCCATATGTTAATTACAAGGACGCAGTGAATGAATAAAAAAGCTTTGAAATACCCGAGATTGTTTCCATTCAGGGTTTGCCGAATAAATCGTCGAGCGGATTCTTGCCTGCAGGGGCGTTGGCGGAAACGAGCTTCGCGCTGAACTCTTCTTCGATGTTGTCGCGGTAATAGCTCCAGGCCGACCCCGAGCTACTGAGGCGGCGCCAGGCTTCCTCGCCGACGCCGCTGTACTGAAGTGTGCAGCCGTCGTCGAGCAGGACCTGCAGCAAGCGGGCGCGCGCATCGTAGCCGATGGCGCGCAACTTGCCTGAGTTGATCTTTTTCATTTCCATGGTGTTATCCAAAACCATTTCGAGCACGGCTCTTCAATTTTGTTCCAACGCCCCACCGCTCATTGAACAGGCGCCTAGAGCCGTTTCAGCATGCCAGCCATAATCCCGATGCCGGAAACGATCAGGTCGCCTATCGGCAGGTCGAGCTCGGTGCCCGCCGCGCGAGGCGAGGCGCCACGCTCGCGTTCCGCCATCAATATCGCGTCCGCCAGGGCTTCGGGGTCGAGGGTCGTGCGTTTCACCTCGGCCTGCTGGTAGCTGGCCAATGCTTTCTCGACCGCCTGCGGATCGAGAATGGCGATGGGAGAGTGGCAGTAGGTGCAGGCGCTGTCCTTGCGAATGTCGACTGGCGCGCCGCAACTGGTGCAATGGACCACGCCGATGCGTGCCTTGAGCGCCTCGATTTCTGCCCCGCTCAGCTGGCGCACGAAGCCCTTCTCGATCATGAACTGGGCGAAGGTAACGAAACGTCCGTGTCCGTTGCTGCAACGGTGGTAATTGAAACGTCCGCTCTTGACGATGTCGAGGCTGCCGACCAGGTGCCCCTCGCAGCGGGGGCAGCGCAAGTCTGCGCCGAGCTGGTGGCGCTGGTGGTCGCGGTGTTCGTGAATCAGTCTGAACAGCTCCACGACGCCGCCGGGCGACATTTGCGTACTTTCCATGCCGTCGAACCAGATGCCCTGACACGAGAAGCACAGGTCGATCTCCACCTTCCCCGCCAGGCGCGCGTCCACGCCGAGCGGCGCCATGGGGTAGCAACAGGAGGGGCAGGCGTTCACGCGCGGCGGGCTTCTGATTCAGCGGCTGACCAGTTTAGGCTTCGCCCGCCCTCGTCCAGGCGCTTCGTCTTGTCGGTGTCGCAAACCAAAGGGGGTTGGCTCATGCTATCTCAAGCTAATTCGCGCCAGGAGCCGATCGCTTCGTAATGTCGACGAGCTTGCCGTCCTGTCGGACGATACAGGGCGTATTGGTTTGTATGGCAATTTCGCGTGCTCGCTGAGCCGCCCGCTTGATGGCCAGTTCAGCCCCCAGCAGATCGGGGGATATGGGTCGTGTTTTCTTGGCTGTGGTCATGATTCGCTCCAGTCCAGCGGAATGGGTTCGTTGCCTGAATTGTCGTAGAACAGCCAGGCGTCGACAAGCGGCTTGTAAATACTGTGGAAATTCTCGATGCCGCCGGAAAAGCGGCGGCGGATGGTGGTTTCCGGCACGTCATGACCGCCTTGCGCGACTCTGTTCCTTACTCGGGCGATGGCAGTCTCAGGGGAATCGAGAGAAAGAAAAAACAACTCCACGCGATAGCCTGCCTTGCGCCACTCCGGAATGTGTCGTGCATAGCCATGGCCGGACAGCGTAGTCTCGAAGGCAAAGCTTTCGCGTTTGGCAGATTTCTCAGCGATCTCGGCCAACATGATGCGGCCAGCCTGGATGGCGGCCACTTCAGGTTTGAACGGCGAAAGTCCCGCGGCAATGAGATCGGCGTTGATGAAGACCGGGAGTTGAGCTTCTTGCGGAAGAAACTCGCGCGCAAAAGTGGTTTTTCCGGCCCCGTTGGGGCCGGCGATGATGATCACGCGCGGGTTCGTGTCCATTACCTGCTGATCGGCTTGTACCGAATCCGCTTCGGCTTCGCCCCTTCCTCGCCCAAGCGCCGTTTTTTGTCGGCCTCGTATTCCTGGTAGTTGCCGTCGAAGAACGTCCACTTGGAATCGCCTTCCGCCGCCAGGATGTGGGTGGCGATGCGGTCGAGGAACCAGCGGTCGTGGGAGATGACCAGCACGCAGCCGGCGAATTCGAGCAGGGCGTCTTCCAGCGCGCGCAGGGTTTCCACGTCGAGGTCGTTGGAAGGCTCGTCGAGCAGCAGCACGTTGCCGCCGGAAATCAGCGTCTGTGCCAGGTGCAGGCGGCCGCGCTCGCCGCCGGAAAGTTGGCCAACCATTTTTCCCTGATCGGAACCCTTGAAGTTGAAGCGGCCGATGTAGGCGCGCGCCGGGGTCTCGTACTTGCCGACGGTGAGGATGTCGTTGCCGCCCGAGATCGCGTCGAACACGGTCTTGTCGTTCTGCAGCGAATCGCGCGCCTGATCGACGTGCGCGATCTTGACGGTGGAGCCGATCTTCACGCTGCCGCTATCCGGCTGTTCCTTGCCGGTAATCAGCTTGAACAGCGTAGATTTGCCCGCACCGTTCGGACCGATGATGCCGACGATGGCGCCGGGCGGCACCTTGAAGCTGAAGTTGTCGATCAACAAGCGGTCGCCGAAGGCTTTGCTCACGCCGTCGAATTCGATGACTTCGTTGCCGAGGCGGTCGCCGACCGGAATGAAGATCTCCTGCGTCTCGTTGCGCTTCTGGTATTCCTGCGAATTGAGCTCCTCGAAGCGGTTCAGACGCGCCTTGGACTTGGCCTGGCGCGCTTTGGGATTCTGCCGCACCCATTCCAGCTCCTGCTTCATCGCCTTCATGTGGGCGTCGATCTGCTTGTTCTCCGTCTCCAGCCGCGCTTCCTTCTGCTCCAGCCAGCTCGAGTAGTTGCCCTTCCACGGGATGCCGTGGCCGCGGTCCAGTTCCAGGATCCACTCGGCGGCGTTGTCGAGGAAGTAGCGGTCGTGAGTCACCGCCACCACGGTGCCGGGGAAGCGCACCAGGAACTGCTCCAGCCAGTCCACCGATTCGGCGTCGAGGTGGTTGGTCGGTTCGTCCAGTAGCAGCATGTCCGGCTTTTCCAGCAGCAGCTTGCACAGTGCGACACGGCGCTTCTCGCCGCCGGAGAGGTGCTCAATCCTGGCATCCCACGGCGGCAGGCGCAGCGCATCGGCAGCCAATTCCAGCTGATGTTCGGAATCGGAGCCCGAAGTGGCGAGGATCGCTTCAAGCCGACCCTGTTCCTCGGCCAGTTTGTCGAAATCGGCATCCGGCTCGGCATAGGCGGCGTAGATTTCCTCCAGCTTCTTTTGCGCCTGCATCACTTCGCCCAAAGCCGCCTCGACTTCCTCGCGCACGGTCTTGGCCGGGTCGAGCTGCGGCTCCTGCGGCAGGTAGCCGATAGAGATGTTGGGCTGGTGCTGCACCTCGCCCTCGTACTCCTTGTCCGCGCCTGCCATGATGCGCAGCACGGTGGACTTGCCCGAACCGTTGAGGCCGAGCAGGCCGATCTTGGCGCCGGGGAAGAAGCTGAGGGAAATATCCTTGATGATCTGCCGCTTGGGCGGCACGACCTTGCTCACGCGGAGCATCGACATTACGTATTGGGCCATGGTGTTCGCTTAATTCAGGATGATGGGGATGAGCGCAATTTTACGGGATTTTGAGCGGGCTGGCAGGCTTAGGCGAAACTATCCCCGACATGAGCGCTTGCATACCAGGCATTCAACTCATCAGCCGAGCGCCCTACAGCCCAGTGCGCCTGGTCGGCCTCGCCCACAGACATGTACGGCCCCTGCTTGACTTCGAAAATGATGCCGCCCTGATCCAGCGACAGGACCGCGTGCCACGTGCCGGCCGGGTTCTCCAGCACCTGGCAGTCCGCGCCCAGCACCGTGCGCTCGGTGACGCGCCCCGCTTCGTCGAAATGTAGTACCAAAAAGCGCCCGCGCAGCGGGAACAGCATTTCCCAGGTTTGCGGGTGGCGGTGCGGCAACACCAGGGTATCGGGCTCCATGGCGATGGCCAGGCGCTGGACCGGGTCGCCCAGTTCCTCATGCAGGTTGTGGTTGGCGCGGCGGCGCGGCGATTGTCGGGCCTGCAGGGCAAGGGTATCCAGCGTTGCGGCGGTAAGCTGTTTCAAGTCGCGACTCCAAAATGTGATAATCCGGATATTATCGCTGCTCACGGGCGGACATGGTTAAAGCAGCAACCCCTATCATAGAAATCGCCATGCCCGTTTCCCCCACCCCTGCCCTCCCCCGCTTGCGGGAGAGGGGGACAAAGGTTCGCTCCGCGAGTCTCACGATTGGAAGGCTAGGCAATGAATGATGTAACAAAGGCACAACTGCTCGCGCTGTTCCCCTCGTTGCGGGATTTGCCCGCCGAGCTGATGCGGCGGCTCGACCAGGAAGCCGCCTACATCGAGGCGCCAGCCGGGACCGTGCTGTTCGAAAACAGCAGCCCGTGCCAGGCGTTTCCCATGCCGCTCAGCGGGTCGGTGCGCGTGGTGCGGACCGGTGCCAACGGGCGCGAGTTGCAGCTTTACCGCGTCGCACCGGGAGAAAGCTGCATCATCACCAGCAGCTGCCTGCTGGGCCAGAACGCCTATCCGGCGCGCGGCATCGCGGAGGGCAGCCTGAGCGCGGTAGTGGTGCCGCGCGCGCTGTTCACCCTGCTGATCGAGCAGCACCCGCCGTTCCGCGCTTACGTCTTCAACCTGTTCGGCGAACGCCTTGCCGACCTGATGCAGTTGGTGGAAGAAGTCGCCTTCCGCAAGCTGGACCAGCGGCTGGCAGCACTGCTGCTGGGCAAGGGCGAAATCATCCACGCCACCCATCAGGGTCTGGCGGACGAGCTCGGCAGCGTGCGCGAGATCATCAGCCGCCTGCTGAAAGGCTTCCAGGAACAGGGCATGCTCGAACTGGGGCGCGAGCAGATCAGGGTGCTCGACACCAAAGCCTTGCGTGCTATTGCAATGTAACCAAAGTCACATACACTGCGAGGCGCTTGCCCTATTATCATCCCGTCGCAAACTTTTTCCCAGGAGAGCTGAAAATGAAAGCAAACGTAGGTGGAATCGACAAGCTGTTGCGTATCGTGGCTGGCGCGGCCTTGATTGGCCTGACGCTGAGTGGCGTCATCGGCATGTGGGGCTGGATCGGCGTTATCCCGCTGGCTACCGGACTGATGGGCTGGTGCCCGTTCTACCCGCTGCTGGGCTTGAACTCCTGCCCGAGCAAAAGCTGATTTAAGGCACGCGCTGTAAAAAAACGCAGGATGGAAACATCCTGCGTTTTTTTTCGCCTCAAATCAGCGGCGAATTCAAATTCTCGCCGCGCTCGTACACGATATTGGCGCGCCCCACCAGCAGCGGGTCGAGCGGGCCGATGGCTTCGATGTCCTTGTTGTCGTAGGGCAGCTTGTGCAGCACGTAGCGCAGGGCGTTGAGGCGCGCGCGCTTCTTGCAGTCGGACTTGATCACCGTCCACGGCGCGTCGGCGGTGTCGGTGTAGAAGAACATCGCCTCCTTGGCCTTGGTGTATTCGTCCCACTTGTCGAGCGAAGCCAGGTCGATGGGGCTGAGTTTCCAGTGCTTGAGCGGATGCACCTCGCGCTCATTGAAGCGCCGCCGCTGCTCCTCCTTGCTCACCGAGAACCAGAACTTGATCAGGTGGATATTGCTGCGCGCCAGATTGCGCTCGAATTCCGGCGCCTGACGGATGAATTCGAGGTATTCCTCCTGCGAGCAGAAGCCCATCACCCGTTCAACGCCGGCGCGGTTATACCAGGAACGGTCGAACAGGACGATTTCGCCGGCGGTGGGGAGGTACTGGATATAGCGCTGGAAGTACCACTGGCCGCGCTCGGTCTCGGTCGGCTTTTCCAGCGCCACCACGTGCGCGCCGCGCGGGTTGAGATGTTCCATGAAGCGCTTGATGGTGCCGCCTTTGCCCGCCGCGTCGCGCCCCTCGAACAGGATCACCAGCCGCTGGCCGGTTTCCCTGACCCAGGCCTGCAACTTGAGCAACTCCACCTGCAGGTGATATTTCTGGCGCTCGTAACTCTTGCGCGACAGCAGGTTCTTGTAGGGGTAACCTCCGTCCCGCCAGTCGTCCGACAGCAGATCGTCGGGGCTGACCGGCAGTTTGGGCGCAGCCGGACCCTGTTCCTTGAGCAAGGCCCGCCGCAGTACCAAAGCGTCCTCGGGAGAAGCGCCGGCCATGATGGTTTTCAGGGTCCGCGCCAGGGCGTGAGCATCGCCCGGCGGCTGCGCCGCCAGAATGTCCTTCACAGCCACGATCTTGGACTCCTGCGCCGCGGCGACCGCTTCGCCGATGGCGAACGTCTCGATTCCCTGGGTATTTGTGGTGGGCGCGATGTCGCCGGCAGAAGCGGGGCGTGCAGCTGGAGCGCTGCGGCGCGCACGCGCCTTGCCGTTCTCGGGTGCGAGAGCGCGGGCGGGGTCCTTCTGTTGCCTGATAGCCAAGATGTTTCCTTTCCATGCGGGTTGAGGGATGTCATCGTCGGCGCCGGAATCCGGCACCGTGCCTGGCCAGGCGGACTGGCGAAAGCCCGTCGCGGTTAGGGTTGGATGATTATTCCACCATGCAGGAGGCATGTAAATCGCGCCGTGCCGAGCGACGCACGCCGCATGCTGCGAGGAAAGCGGGTCAGACCTTGATATAGCCCCAGCCCTGCTTCAGACGCAGGGTGATTTCGTCCACCGCGGAAGGCGCAATGCCGGTGTCGGGCAGGAGGCGCACGTCCACCCCCTTGGCGCGCAGGTTCCTCAGCGTCTGGCCGCATGCCGTCAGTTCGAGGTTGGGATACTTCTCGCGCATCGCGGCGATGCGCTGCGCGTAGGGCGAGGAACCGGCGCGCAGCAGCTCCAGGCCGCCGCCGTTGGCGATGATTTCCACCCGCATCGGCCGGTTCGCGCGCTTGGAACTTGCCAGCAGGTTCTCCGCTTCGTCCAGCGCGGTGGACAGCCTGACCGGGTTGGCATTCCCCACGTGTATCATCAGCTTGTGCGGGTCCGCACCGAGATCGTTGCGCTGCACGGTTTGCAGCAGGCGCATGATGTCGCGGTCGGAGGTGTAACCGGTCCAGTTGTGGGCGAACCAGCCGGAGAGGCTGGCGGCGAGGGCCTGGCGGTACGGCGTCCCGCTCAGCCAGCTTTTTTTCGTCGCATGCACGGGCGGCGGTGGTTGCAGGTAGGCGAGCTGCACCTTTTCCTTCAGTCCGCGCAATTCGCACACGCGTGCCTTGAGCGCTTCATCCTGCTCGATCAGTTCGAAGGTACGGCTTTTCTCGGCCGGGTCGAGCTGATCGTCGACAAAAGCGTTGAGGAATTCATCCGAAAGCGTTTGATCCTGGTTCATTTAACCCTCCTGAGCGGGGTGACCTGGGCCGGCTGCGGCGGCGCAAGTTCCTGCAATAAATCCTTCAATGTCCTTCTTGCCCGGCACAAACGGCTCATCACCGTACCGGCCGGCAACGCAAGTATCTCCGCCACTTCGGCATAGGAAAACTCCTCCAGGTCTACCAGCGTCAGGACCTGGCGCTGCCCCAGCGGGAGCCGGGAAACGGCGCTCCTCACACGATTGACGATCTGGTTCTGCGCATGCGCATCTTCCGGGGTGTATGGATTGGCGCAGCGATGGTCCTCGATTTCATCGATATCCTCCATTTCCCGATGGGCGCGG
Source organism: Sulfurimicrobium lacus (assembly GCF_011764585.1). Classification (GTDB taxonomy): domain Bacteria; phylum Pseudomonadota; class Gammaproteobacteria; order Burkholderiales; family Sulfuricellaceae; genus Sulfurimicrobium; species Sulfurimicrobium lacus. The sequence goes on along the minus strand of NZ_AP022853.1, from coordinate 912,671 downwards.
AAATGGTCGTGCCAGCAATTGTTCAGAATGCGGAACAGCCAGCTGTTCAGCTGTTCGTGGTCGCGCAGCTGACCCGCGTTCTTCAGCGCCTTGGACAGGGTTTCCTGCACCAGGTCGTCGCTCAGCGCGGCGTCGTGGCACCAGGAGTAGGCGACCCGATAGAGCTTGGTGCGGCTCTGCTCGAGCTGCTTGCGGAATTCGTAGGAGCGGCAGATCAGGGAAATGATTTTCATCGTACCGGGATATCGACCTGAAAAAGTGAGCTTAAGTATATGACGCGGCAGCCCGCGAATTTATTCCATTTTTTCCAACTATTTATTGTTGTGCGAAATGGAATAGAAACCCTGCTCGCGGCGTCTTTACCTGTAGCGGCAATGCATCGCCACTATATAAAAACACTTGAGGAGACAAAACATCATGAAGCCCATCCATCACTACTGCGGACTCACCGCGGCCTTCGCCCTGGCTTTAAGCTTCGCTTCGACCGGCGCCGGCGCCGTTGACGCCCCCGCCTCGCAAGCCAGCCAGGAAATGCAGAAAGTCGTGTTCCAGGTGAGCGCAGGCGATCCGAAGATCTGGAACCTGACGCTCAACAACGCCAAGAACGTGCAGCAGGAACTCGGCGCGAAAAATGTCGACATCGAGATCGTCGCCTACGGCCCCGGCATCGGCATGCTCAAGTTCGACTCGGCCGTGGCAAACCGCATCGACGAAGCGGTCGCGGAAGGCGTCAAGGTCGTTGCCTGCGAAAACACCATGAAAGCGCAAAAGCTCAGCAAGGACGACATGCTTTCATCCGCCGGCTTCGTCCCCGCCGGCGTGATCGAACTGATGAAAAAACAAAAAGAAGGCTACGCCTACATCCGCCCCTGATCGGCGGCACGCGTAGAGCGACAGAAACCAAAGCACAATAAAAATTACGCCCTCAGGAGGGGACAATGAAAAAATCCATACTGGCGACCGCACTGGTCGCCGCTTGCGCGCACGCGCCCGCTTCCTTCGCCACCAACTGGTTCCAGTTGCAGAACAACGAGCAGCCGGGCGCCGCGCCCTACACTTTCTGGGGCTTCGTTCAACCGACCTATACCCACGTCTATGCCGACCCGGTCCAGGGCATCACCGCGCCGGCCGGCCTGGTTCCCTATAACGGCCACGTCTACCTGGGCAACATGGTCGGCCCCGACCTCGCCCATACCGACCAGCTGCAGCTGTTCCGCGCGCGGCCCGGCGTGCGTGGCGTTATCCCTGGCACCGACGAGAAGATCAATTATTTCGTCCTGGGCGAAGTCGGCAACAACGGCCTGACGCGCGAGCGGCACTAGGTGTTCACCGATGCCTCGGCCACGTTCAACTACATTCCCGGCGCGCGCGTTCGTGTCGGCCTGGGCCGTCTGCCGCTGGGCGAGGAAGCGATGACGGGCGTCCAGGTGCTGGACTACATCAACTTCACCAGCGTCACCGACCAGTTGCTGAACGAACGCTTCGTGACGCCTTACACCAACACCGCCCGCACCCACTCCCCGATCCTCGGCGTGCAGTTCAAGCAGTCGAAGCTGACGGGCGCAGTTGCCGGCTACCGCGATGTCGGCGTCGAGGTCTACGACTGGTTCAACCGCGGCAGGTGGGAATACGCCTACGCCGTAATGGCCAGCCAGGCCAACGGCATCACCTGGAGCGACCGGCTCAACGGCGGCAATCACGACATCACTGGGCGGGTACAGGCGGCTTACGTGTTCCAGGGCAGCGGCCCGAAACGCGAGGACGTGACGGTCTATGCCTGGCACCAGGAAGGAAAACGCGCATATAACGGCGGCGACTATTCCCGCGTCCGCGAAGGCGTCGGCGCCAAGTACCTGCGTCATGGGCTGCGCCTGAGCGGCGAATACATCCGCGCCAAGGGCATGATCTACATCGCCTCCGCGCCCCAGTTCAACGATGTCGGCGCGCCCGCCTTCGAGCCGGTCGACCTCATGGCGGTCGAATCGAGCAACAAGGCAAACGGCTACTACCTCGAAGCGGGCTGGAAATTCACGCCCCAGTGGGAAGCGGACCTGCGCTACGACACGCTCGACAAGATGACCAACTCGGCCTTCGACGAGCGCAAGGCCACTACCTGGACCCTGGGCGGGCAATATTTCTACAGCCCCAAACTGCGCTTCGCGGTGAACTACGAAATCCGCACCGTCAAGGTTCCCCACATGGACGCGCACGGCACGACGGGCACCCAGGCCCAATGGACCACGCAGCTCAACGACTACAAGACCATTCTGGACACGACGGGCAACCGGCTCAGCGCACAGCTGACCTGGGTGTTCTGAGTTCCTGCCGCAAATAAAAATCCCGGGCCTGGAAATCGCCCGGGATTTTTTTTGCCCGCGTTCCGCCTGGGCTACGTCTCCAGCCAGTCTTTAGCGACCAGGAATTCGCTCATCAGGCGCGCCTCCGGGCTGCCGGCCTCGGCCACCCAGTCGTAGCGCCACCGCACCACGGGCGGCATGGACATCAGGATGGATTCGGCACGCCCGCCGGATTGCAGGCCGAACAGCGTGCCCCGGTCCTGCACCAGGTTGAACTCCACGTAACGCCCGCGCCGGTATTCATGGAAAGCGCGCTGCTCCGGCCCGTAGGGCGTCGCCATGCGGCGTTCCAGGATCGGCACATAGGCACCGAGGAAGGCGCCGGCGACACTGCGCGCCAGCGAGAAGCTGTAGTCGAAATCGCGCTCGTTGAAATCGTCGAAAAACACCCCGCCGATACCGCGCGGCTCCTGGCGGTGCTTGATGAAAAAATACTCGTCGCAATGGCGCTTGAAGCGCGGGTAGTAGTGCGCGCCGAACGGCTCCAGCGCATCGCGGCAGGCGCGATGAAAGGCGACGGCATCCTCCGCGAAGCCGTAGTACGGCGTCAGGTCCATGCCGCCGCCGAACCACCACACTGCTTCCGCTCCCGGCTTGGTGGCGACGAAAAAACGCACGTTCATGTGGGTGGTCGGCGCGTAGGGATTGCGCGGATGAATGACCAGCGAAACCCCCATGGCCTCGAAGCTGCGCCCCGCCAACTCCGGGCGGCTGGCCGATGCCGACGGCGGCAGGGCATTCCCCCGCACGTGGGAAAAATTCACGCCCGCGCGCTCGAACACCTCGCCATCCTCCAGCACCCGGCTGATGCCACCGCCACCCTCGGCGCGCTCCCACGCGTCGTGCAGGAAAGGCCGCCCCTCGATGCGGGAGAGTTCCTCCACGATTTCCTGCTGCAGGGAGCGCAGGAAGGTTTCCACTTCCGCGCCTTGATTATCTCTCTTTGGCTTATCCATTGGTTTCTCGCATATCAGTCCGCTTGATATTGCTTGATTTGGACGGTTACGGCAAGGCGGCGTAATCCCCATAACAGCCCGTAGGTTGGGGTGAGCTTGCGTACCCCAACAAACCTTGGTCACGAGATACGGCGAAGGAATGTTGGGGTTCCTGCGTCACCCCAACCTACACGCTTCCCAAACAATGGCAATGTGAATACCATAGGCACAGGAGACATTCCCATGAAGCTTATTCAAACAAATCAAGCGCGTAAGCACCCGGCCAAGCTGAAGCTGGACGAGAGTCTGGCGACTCAGGCAAAAGTGATGGCCAACGATCTTTCGACGAGCGAGGCGAGCTGCGCCGCTGCGACTGAAGCATGGGACGACTTTAACGAACGTACGGGTTCGTTTGCCGACGAACATTCGACACTGTAATGGTGCAGCCCGCCCCAGTACGTTGGGGTGAGCCCGCGCCCCCCAACACCACGACGCCCAAGCCGTGAGCCGCTACACACGCGCATTCACGCCGGGTGGAACGTTCTTCTTTACCGTCAACCTGGCGACAGATCGAAATCCCTGCTTACCGACCACATCGACAAGCTGCGCGAAAGCCTGCACCTTGTCCGCGAACGGCATCCCTTCCATATCGACGCCATCGTGGTCCTGCCCGAGCACCTGCATACCGTCTGGACGTTGCCGCCCGGCGATGCCGATTACCCCACCCGCTGGGCGCTGATTAAAGCTGGATTTTCTCGCAACCTGCCCAGGATCGAGCGCATCGCTTCGAGCCGAATCGCCAAGGGCGAACGGGGCATCTGGCAACGGCGCTATTGGGAACACCAAATCCGCGATGAAGGCGATTACGCCCGGCATGTCGATTACATCCATTACAACCCGGTCAAACACGGCCACGCGCAAACGCCCATCGACTGGCCGCATTCGTCGCTGCATCGATATGTTCGGGACGGGATTCTCCCGGTGGATTGGGGGGCGACTTACGCCGAAGGGAAGAAAGCCGAATGGGGCGAATGAATGAGACAATATCCGCCCAATGAAGCCAAGGCCCAAACCGTAGGTTGGGGTGAGCCCGCGAACCCCAACAAGCCTTGACCGCGGGAAGAGAAATGTTGGGGTTCCTGCGTCACCCCAACCTACCCGCCGTTTATTTAACTCACCCCGTTCGCATCCTCCAGCACCTGCAAAAACGCATCCCCATAACGCTCCAGCTTGGCCTGCCCCACCCCGCTGATCTGTCCCATCTCGGTGAGGCTGCCAGGCCGGCGGTTAAGGATTTCCAGCAGGGTGCTGTCGTGGAAGATGACGTAGGGCGGCACGCCCTGTTCGCGGGCGAGTGCAGTGCGCTTGGCTTTGAGGGCCAGCCATAGCGGGTCTTCGCTGGCGCCGGCGAAAGCTTCGCGGGCACGGGCGCCGCGTTCGGCCTTGCTGACCTTGCGCTTGGCGGGTTCGGCGTCGCGCCGCAGCCAGACATCCTGCTCGCCGCGCAGCACCGGGCGGGCGTCTTCAGTCAAACGCAGGCCGCCGTAGGTTTCCATGTCGGCTTCCAGCAGGCCGCCCGCAACCAGCTGGCGGAACACGCTGCTCCACTGTGCCTGGTTGAGCGACTGGCCGATGCCGAAAGTACTGAGCTGCTGATGGTTGAATTGTTCGACTTTTGCGTTTGCCTTGCCCAGCAGCACGTCGATCAGGTGCACCACGCCGAAGCGCTGGCCGGTGCGGTAGACGCAGGAGAGCGCCATCCGCGCGGCTTCGGTGGCTTCCCAGGTATCCACCGGTTCGAGGCAGTTGTCGCACTGGGCGCAGGCACCGGGATGCTCCTCGCCGAAGTAGCGCAGGAGGGTCTGGTGGCGGCAGGCGGTGGATTCGCAGAAGCCCAGCAGGGCGTCGAGCTTCTGGCGCTCCACCCGCTTGCGCTCCTCGGGGGCATCGCCGGAATCGAGCATCTGGCGCATCGAGACCACGTCGCCCAGGCCGTAGGTCATCCAGGCGTTGGCGGGCAGGCCGTCGCGCCCGGCGCGGCCGGTTTCCTGGTAGTAGCCTTCCATGCTCTTGGGCAGGTCGAGGTGGGCGACGAAGCGCACGTTGGGCTTGTCGATGCCCATGCCGAAGGCCACCGTGGCCACCATGATCACGCCCTCCTCGCGCAGGAATCTTTTCTGATTCGCGTTGCGCGTGGCGGCGGCCAGCCCGGCGTGGTAGGGCAGCGCGTCCCAGCCTTTTTCCTTGAGCCAGGCCGCGGTTTCCTCGACTTTCTTGCGCGACAGGCAGTAGACGATGCCGGCATCGTCGGGGTGCTCGGCTTCGAGGAAGGCCTGCAACTGCTGGCGTGCGTTGGCCTTGTGCGTCACGCGGTAGCGGATGTTGGGACGGTCGAAGCTGGAGACGAACTGGCGCGCGTTTTCGAGGTTGAGGCGCTCCACTATCTCGCGCCGCGTGGGCGCGTCCGCCGTGGCGGTGAGGGCGATGCGCGGCACTTCGGGGAAGCGCTCGTGCAATACCGTCAGGGCACGGTACTCGGGGCGGAAGTCGTGGCCCCACTGCGACACGCAATGCGCCTCGTCGATGGCGAACAGCGCCAGTCCCGGCCCGTCCTGCACCTGTTCCAAAGTGTTGAGGAAGTTCGCCAGCAGCAACCGCTCCGGCGCAACGTAAAGCATGTCGAGCTCGCCGCGCACCAGCGCGATGAACACTTCGCGCGCCGCTTCGGCAGAAAGACTGGAATTATAAAACGCAGCCCTGACGCCGAGCTGGCGCAAGGCATCCACCTGGTCCTGCATCAGCGCGATCAGCGGCGACACCACGATGCCGACGCCGCGCCGCAACAGGGAAGGAATCTGGTAGCACAAGGACTTGCCGCCGCCGGTGGGCATCAGCACCAGCGCGTCGCCGCCCGTCGCGACATGCTCGACGATGGCCTGCTGCTCGTCGCGGAAGGACGAGTAGCCGAAAATGTCGTGCAGGATTTGCTGGGCGGAGGAATTTGGCATGGCCGCCATTGTACACCGCAGCCCGACACTCTCCCTCACAGCGAATCGGTCAGACAGGTGCTTAACGCGGCCGCTCGTCAGCCATGGCATAGCTCGGCGGACGGAGACGGTCGCCGCACAATCCCTGCTCCCCTCCCTGGCGCAGGCACGTCAGCCAGCGTCGGTCCGCCAGGCGCCACGCCGTTACGGTCTCGTAGAAAACCTCGCTTTCGCAAGTCAGGTCGTCTGCGTCGAGAAAACTCTCCGTCAGCGAGTAGGCATGGCGGTAGTAACACACCTCGCCCCCGGCGTCGTAGCCGAGAACTTTTTCCGCGCGCGCCTCGGGTTCGCTGAATCGCTCGAAGCACAGCGGTGGACAGGCCAGCGCGGCTTGCTCGGACGGCAGTTCCCGTTTCCATTCCTCGATCATCGAATTCTCCTTGTCCTTACCCGATCAGCGCCACCGACTTGACCTGCGCCCACACCGGGCGGCCCGGGGAAAGATCGAGCGCCGCGACGGAGCGCCGCGTGAGCCGCGCCACCAGGGCCGATTCCCCTACCCTCACGCGCACCAGGGCGAGGGCCGGATGGCTGTCTTCGCCGATGGCTTCCACTGTGCCGGACAGCAGGTTCTGGATGCTTGTATGGTCGACGTGTTCCAGCGCCAGGCTCACGTCGCGCGCCAGGATGCGCACCCGCACGTGGTGGCCGAGCGGCACGCCGTGTTCGCGCACCCACAGGCTGCCGCCGGGGAAATCGACGCGCGCCAGGTGCCAGATTTCGTCGCGTTGCGCCAGCACGCCGTCCAGCACCACTCCGGCATCCTCGCCCAGGTGGATCGGCAGGTCCAGCCGCGCCAGGGTCTCGACCAGCGGGCCGGCCGCCACGGCGCGCCCCGCGTCCATCACCACGATATGGTCGGCCAGGCGCGCCACTTCGTCCGGCGAATGGCTGACGTAGATGAGCGGGATTTCCAGTTCGTCGTGCAGGCGTTCCAGGTAGGGCAGGATCTCCTGCTTACGCGCCAGGTCGAGCGCCGCCAGCGGCTCGTCCATGAGCAGTATCCTGGGGCTCACCGCCAGCGCGCGGGCGATGGCCACGCGCTGGCGTTCGCCGCCGGAAAGACGCTCCGGCATGCGCTCCAGCAGGTGGCCGATGCCGAGCAGCTCGATGGCATGCTCCAGCGACACCCGCCGGGCGCCGTCGGCGATACGCCGCAGGCCGTATTCCAGGTTGCGTCGAACGCTGAGGTGGGCGAACAGGCTGGCTTCCTGGAAGACATAGCCGAGCGGCCGTTTATGGGTGGGCACGAACAGCGGCCCATCCTGCCAGACCTCTCCGTCCAGCACGAGATAGCCGTCCGGCGCCCGTTCCAGGCCGGCCAGGCAGCGCAGCAGAGTGGTCTTGCCCGAGCCGGAATGGCCGAACAGCGCGGTCACGCCGCGCCCCGGCAGCTTGATGTCGACGTCCAGCGCGAAGCCGGGGCGTTCCAAATGGAAGCGCGCGGCGATGGTGGGCGTGTTTTCCGCTGTCGTCACGGCTGCGCCAGCTTGCGTTGCGGGTTGAAGAAATTCACCGCCAGCAGCACCACGAACGAGAACACCAGCATGCCGCCCGCCAGCCAGTGGGCTTCGGCGTATTCGATCGCCTCGACGTGGTTGTAGATCTGCACCGAGACCACGCGCGTCTTGCCCTCGATGTTGCCGCCTATCATCAACACCACGCCGAACTCGCCCACCGTGTGGGCGAAACTCAGGATGGCCGCGGTGAGGAATCCGGGCCGCGCCAGCGGCACCACCACCGAGAAAAACATGTCCAGCGGCGAGGCGCGCAGGGTGGCAGCCACTTCCAGCGGACGCGCGCCGATGGCCTCGAAGGCATTCTGCAGCGGCTGCACCACGAAGGGCATGGAATAGAGCACCGAGGCCAGCACCAGTCCGGCGAAGGTGAACGGCAGGTTGCCCAGCCCGAGCGCCTGGGTAAAGTGCCCGAGGAAACCGTTCGGCCCCATCGCCACCAGCAGGTAAAAGCCCAGCACCGTGGGCGGCAGTACCAGCGGCAAGGTGACCAGCGCACTCACCGGCGCCTTCCACCAGCAGCGGGTGCGCGCCAGCCACCAGGCGATGGGCGTGCCGATCAGCAGCAGCAGCGCGGTGGTCAGGGTCGCCAGTTCGAGCGTCAGGCGGATGGCGGAATAGTCGGCGTCGGTCAGCATGATCCGAGAAACCTCCGGTTAGCCACAGAGAACACAGAGAAGAAATAACGAATTTCCATAAGTATTGGTTTCACCCATAAGTTGGACTGTAAAAACAGGCAAATCCCCTTCCATCTCTGTGTCCTCTGTGTCCTCTGTGATCTCTGTGGCTTGAATTGCGGTTTTTTGTACCATGAAATCCATTTATTCCACGGCATAACCGTAGGACTTGATGACTGCTGTCGCCTTGGCGCTCCTGAGATACTTCATCAGCGCTTCCGCTGCGGCGTTACCCTTGCCGCTGGCGAGGATCACCGCATCCTGGCGGATCGGTGCATGCATGGACTGCGGGACGATCCAGGCGGAACCGGCACCGATTTTTCCGTCCTTTATGACCTGCGAAAGCGCGACGAAGGCCAGCTCGGCATTGCCGGTGGCGGCGAACTGGTAGGTCTGGCCGATGTTCTCCCCCTGCACGATCTTGGCCTGCAGCTTGTCCACCAGCCCCATCTTGGTCAGAGTTTCCATCGCGGCGGCGCCATAGGGCGCAAGCTTGGGCGTGGCCAGCGCCAGGTGTGCGAATTCGCCTTTGGCCAGTACCGCGCCCTTGTCGTCCACGAATCCGGGTTTGGCCGACCACAGCACCAGGGTGCCGATGGCGTAGGTAAAGCGGCTCCCCGCCACGGCCATGCCCTCCTTTTCCATCTTGGCCGGGGTCTCGTCGTCGGCCGCCAGCAATACCTGGAACGGCGCACCGTTCTTGATCTGGGCGTAGAACTTGCCGGTCGAACCGAACGCCAGTTGCGCCTTGTGGCCGGTGTCTTTCTCGAACTCTGCGGCGATGGCCTTCATCGGTGCCGTGAAATTGGCCGCCACGGCCACCTGGACCTCGTCGGCCAGGGCGGGGCCGGCGCTGGCCAGCGCCAGGGCGAGCAGCAGTTTTGCGATGCGGTGCTTCATCGGATTTCTCCCTTGTTGTATATGGTCGGATATAGCGCGAGGCGACAAAGCGCCCCTGAAATTCACAAAAGCAAGCTTTGTTCCACCACCGACAATTCAACAAATAATGTTTTTATTCAATGTTATGCGAAAATCACACGGCCACATGCGAAGCAAATGGATGTATTCAACCGTACATAACGCTGCACCACTCTAGTGCCGCGGCACCAAAAATGTCAATCCTGCGTCGGGAACGGAGGCTGGGCGGCGAGCAGGTCGACGAACTGTTCCATGTCGGCTGCCACCGCAGCGGCGGCCTTGTCCTCCATTTGCCGATAGCGGCGCAATACCTCGCGCCCGAAATCGGAAATGCGGGCGCCCCCGCCGCCTTTCCCGCCGGTGGCCGTTTCCACCACGGGAGACTTGAAGCACTGGTTCATGGTATCCACCAGCAGCCAGGCACGGCGATAGCTCATATCCATGCGCCGGGCGGCGGCGGAAATGGAGCCGGTTTCGGCAATGTGTTCCAGCAGTTCCGCCTTGCCGGGACCGATGGGAATGGCGTGGCCGAACAGGATGCGCAGACGGGGCTGGAAGGGATCGTTCATGGCGAGGATATCGTGTCGCGAAAAGCCGATACGATACCCGCTTGACGTTCGGGCGCAAGAGGCGCCCAAGTCCAGGCAGAAATGGTGCATCATCTCAAGGAAAGACCGGGGCGCCCCCGGTTCCATCGATTCGAACCTTGCAAAGCCAGGGGACACCCTCTGGCTATGCCGACAGGAGGTGCTTATGTCTTGCCGTGCCTACACCGTTTTTTTCCTGCTGCTTGCCCTGCTGCCGCCCGCCCATGCCGAGACAGTAGGCTGCGTCACCACGGCGTGGAAGCTCATCGGCGCCAACCACAAGGTGTGCGTCGAAGCCTTCGGCGACCCGAAAGTTCCGGGGGTGACCTGCCATGTGAGCCAGGCCCGGACAGGCGGGATCTCCGGCTCGCTGGGGCTGGCCCAGGATCCTTCGCAATTCTCCCTCGCCTGTCGCCAGACCGGACCCATCGCCCTGCCAGCCAAGCTACCCAAGGACGAAACGGTGTTTTCCGAGGACACTTCCATCCTCTTCAAGGAAACGCGCGTTGTGCGTCTGTGGGACGAAGCCCACAAGACGCTTGTTTATGTCGCAATCAGCCGCAAATTAATCGATGGGGCGCCGGCCAACAGCATTTCCACCGTGCCGGTGATGCCGTGGGGCGGAAAATGACGCATTCACGCCAGCTCGTTTGACTTGATTTGGACAACCGCTATGAAATGGCTATTGATTTTCCTCGCCTTGTTCGCGGGGGCGTTTTTGTGGATCAGGTTCAGCCAGGCAGGTGATTTGCCGCAGGTCGGGCAGACAGCACCCGCTTTCCGACTGCCCGACCAGGACGGGAACAGCCGCGCCCTTGCCGACTATCAGGGCAAATGGGTGGTGCTGTATTTTTACCCGAAAGACGACACGCCGGGCTGCACCCAGGAAGCGTGCCTGTTTCGCGACGATCTCCACAAGCTGACGCGACTGGGCGCGCAGGTAGTCGGCATCAGCGTGGACGATTCGTCCTCGCACGCGGAATTCGCCCGGAAATATCACCTGCCGTTTCCCCTGCTGGCGGACAAGAGCGGCGCGGTGGCGGAGAGTTATGGGGCGCTCATGAACCTTGGCCTGGTCAAGTTCGCCAAGCGCTACACTTTCCTGATCGATCCGCAAGGAAGAATCGCCAGGATCTACCTCAAGGTCGACACCTCGCGCCATTCCGGCGAGATCATCGAGGATCTGACACGCCTCAAGGGGCAGTGAACATCAGGCTCATTCCCGCTCAGGGATGAGCGCTAAAGCACGATCTGCGTCCCCAGCTCCACCACCCGGTTGGGCGGGATATTAAAAAAGCTGGCCGCGCTGCCGGCGTTGCGGAACATGCCGATGAACAGCTTTTCGCGCCACAGGCTCATGTCCGAGTTCAGCTTGGGAATCAGCGTCTCGCGGCCGAGGAAGTAGGACGTGCTCATGGCGTCAAAGACGATGCCGAACGACGCGCAGCGCTCCAGTGCCTTGGGAATGTCCATTTCGTCCTTGAAACCGTAGTTGACGATGATGCGGAAGAAGCCGTTCTCCAGCGTTTCCGCCGCGATCTGCTCGGCTTCCGGCACGTGGGGCACATCCTCGACGCGCACCGTCACCACCGCCACGCGCTCGTGCAACACCATGTTGTGCTTGAGGTTGTGCAACAGGGCGTGGGGCACCGCGTCCGGGTTGCCGGAAAGGAACACCGCCGTGCCCGGCACGCGCAGGATCGTGCCCGGGCCAACCCCCTCGATGAAAGGCGGGAGTGCAATGGCTTCGCTGGCCATGCGTTCGCGCAACAGCCGGCGTCCGCGTTTCCAGGTGCTCATCAGGATGTATACGCCGAAACCGAACACCAGCGGGAACCAGCCTCCGTCCTCGATCTTGATGGCGTTGGCGGCGAAGAAGGCCAGGTCGATCACCAGAAAAATCGCGAGCAGCAAGCCGCTCTTGAGCAGCCCCCACCCCCACAGATTGCGCACCACGATGAAAGCCAGCAGGGTGGTGATCACCATCGTGCCGGTCACGGCGATGCCGTAAGCCGCGCCGAGGTTGGTGGAACTGCGGAACCCCAGCACCAGGGCGATCACGGCGAGCAATAGCGACCAGTTGATGCCCGGCAGGTAAATCTGCCCGATCTCCCGCTCCGAGGTGTGCTGCACTTCCATGCGCGGCGCGTAGCCCAGCTGCATGGCTTGGCGGGTAATCGAAAACGCGCCGGATATCACCGCCTGCGAGGCGATCACCGTGGCCGCCGTGGCCAGCGCGACCAGCGGGTAAAGCGCCCAGTCCGGCGCGAGATGGTAGAACGGATTCTGGATTGCGCCCGGGTCTTCAAGCAACAGGGCGCCCTGGCCGAAATAGTTGAGCACCAGGGCGGGCAGGACGAAGCCGAACCAGGCCAGCTGAATGGGCTTGCGGCCGAAATGGCCCATGTCGGCGTAGAGCGCCTCGGCACCCGTGAGCGCCAGCACCACCCCGCCCAGAGAGAGAAAGCCGACCAGGGGTTTGGCGGCCATAAAAGCAAGCGCATACATGGGATTGAGCGCCCTGATCACGCTCGGTTCATCCATGATGTTGACGATGCCCAGCAGCGCCAGGGCGCCGAACCATACCACCATGACCGGCCCGAACAATGCGCCGATGCCGGCCGTGCCCTTGCGCTGGAAGGAGAACAGGGCGATCAGCACGCCAATGGTGATAGGGAGCACATAGGCCTTGAGCGCGGGGGTGGCCACTTCCAGCCCTTCGACGGCGGAAAGCACCGAAATGGCCGGGGTGATCACGCCGTCGCCGTAAAACAGCGCCGCCCCGACGATGCCGGCCAGCATGATTCCCGTGCGCTGGTGGGAGTCGTGCACCTTGCGCAGCGCCAGCGCCATCAGCGCCATGATGCCGCCCTCGCCGCGGTTGTCGGCGCGCATGATGAAAGCCACGTACTTGATCGACACCACGATCACCAGCGACCAGAACACCAGGGACAGGATGCCCATCACGTTATCCGGCGTAATCGGCACGGGATGCACGCCGGCGAACACCTCCTTCATGGCATACAGCGGGCTGGTGCCGATGTCGCCGTAAACGATTCCCAGGGCGGCCAGGGCAAGGGGGCCGAGGCGGCCATGCGCGGCAGGCGGCGTCTCGTGTTCGCTTGTTGACAGAACAGTTTGCTGCAATCCGTCTCTCCTCTTCTTTACAAACCCGTACACCTCGGCCGGTCAATACTCAGGCACTTTTATCCTGCGACTGGATAGCGGCAGGAAATGCCCTGTACACAGCGTGCGATTGCCTGGTGTGGTTCAACCGGCTCGATAGGTGCGGCAGTATACGCCCAGCTATGACTGCAAGCTACCTGCTGCGCCACCCCGGCGTTTCGCTGCGTTTTTTTCCAGATAAGCCCTGATTCCGCACGACAAAATCAGCAAAACTGCGTATTGAGTGGCAAGAAGCCAGCCCTCATCATGGCAGGCCGTGTCCATGAAAAACCACCACCGTAGGAGACAGGACGATCTGGACAGAGATCGACAACGCTGGATCACAGCAAGGAAGTGCGCAGACAGGGTTAAAGGAGAGAGTATGGATGCATCAACCTCGCTCAAACACCGAATGGCGCGAAACGCCAATGCCATCGTTAACTTCGTGCAAGTCAGTCTGCTGATATCCGGACTGATGCTTTTCATTATCACTTTCAACCGTTCAATCGAACAACTTGCCATCATCGACGCGAAGCACAAGACCGAGGTGGAATACCGCGTCGCAGCACCGCTCGACATCGCGCCAGCCGATCCGGCCCCGGAAACGTTGACACCGAAAATGCACGCCGCGCTCGGCTACGTTTCACAGCGCTACCGGGTATCCGCCGCCGCGCTCGAACCGATTTTCGCGGCAGCTCAGCTGACAGGGCGGAAGCTCCGCCTCGACCCGCTGCTGATCATCGCCGTCATCGGCATCGAGTCGCGCTTCAACCCGTTCTCCGAAAGCAGCAAGGGCGCGCAGGGTCTGATGCAGGTGATGCCGCGCTTCCACCGGGACAAACTGCCGGAGGGCGCAGGACAGCTGTCCTTCTTCGACCCAGTCGTCAATGTCGGGGTCGGCGCTCAAGTGCTGGAGGAATCGATCCGCCGCAACGGCGGGCTGGTCGCGGGACTGCAGCAGTTCGCCGGCGCGCCCGACGACGAGGAACAGGCCTACGCCACCAAGGTCATGGCCGAAAAACAGCGCCTGGAACAGGCGGCACGCGCAGGCGCCACAAAGGATGCATGAGCAAATATAGGATCAATAACCAAGGGGCACTGCACCTACGAACTGATCTCCGAATGCTAGACTTGCAGCTATCCAAGCGACCTGACCTCTCTCTATTTGCATGAATGCATCGTCCGAACGCCACGCCAGAATATTCCTGCTGAGCCATATGCGCGCCTTTACCACGCTGGCCGGGCATATTCTCGGCTCGCACCCGCAAATCAACGGCTACTATGAAATGCACATCAGCTATGAGGACGCATCGGCGCTGGACAGACAGCTCGATGTGTTCCGGGAAAGCGACGCGCTCAAGGCGAACAGCCATTACCTTTTCGACAAACTGCTGCACAACGACTATCTGCTGAAGCCCGAGCAACTCGGCCCGGCGAATACAAAGATACTGATCTCGCTGCTGGAACCGAAACACACGATCAAAAGCATCGTCCATCTGTTTGCCCAAAAGGAGATCGATGATCTTTACGCCTCTCCCGTCGAGGCGGCGAACTACTACATCGCGCGCGTCCAGGCGCTCGCCGACTTCGGCCGGACCGCCAGTCAGCCCTATTACTATTTCGATGCCGAGCTGTTCCAGCGCGCGCCGGAGGTACTGCTAGCCAGACTATCGGACTGGCTGGAGCTGGATTCGCCGTTGAGCGAGCGCTATGAAATCTTCAGCCATACCGGGAAGACCAGAAAAGGCGACTCGTCCGAGCGTATTCGTAGCGGAAGCATCGACAGGACACCGGTCGATTACTCGCATATCGCCATTCCGGAGGATGTGTTGCGCAAGGCGAAAGAGGTTTACCGGGAATGCCGCAAGGAGATTATCCGGAATGCGGCGGATTCGGTTAGCTTGCGTTAGTAGAGAGACCAGAGGATGACCAACGGTCAGCTTTCAGGCAATGTAGCGTTCTGCGACGGGCACAGGTTAACCGCCTATTTAACCTACGACCTTTGCCGACAGGAACAACAGCAGCGGGTTATCCGGCGATGCCTCAAAGCCGAAGCGCCGGTAGTACCCTGCCGCCTGCGCATCGAGCGCATCGACGAACAGGCCGATTCCGCCTGCCTCGGTGTAGATACGCCGCGCCCGTGTCAGCGCATCGATCAGCAGCAGTTCGCCCAGCCCCTTGCCCTGATATTGTCTGTCGACAGCCAGTCGGCCCAGCCGCACGCCCGGTATGCGGCGCGGCAGCTTCTTGCGCCAGGCTTCCGGTAGATGCTGGCTCTCCAGTTCGGCCAGCGTCAGCGCGTAATAGCCGCAGATACGGGCTGGCGCTTCATTGCGAATGGCGACGAAGGTCTTCGATAGCCCCTTGTCCTGATGCTGATGAGCGACCTGCCGCAGCCAGTCGTTCAGTTCCTGGCGGCCGCAGTCGAACTCCCGCCGGTCATGGTTCCCAGCTAAAGGCAGTACCTTCATCGTCTCGCTTGGCCTTCTGGTAACGCTTCAGGGCAGCCTTCAGCTTGGCATTCGGCTTGGGCGGGTTTTCCATCAAGTCGAGCAACCAGTTCCAGTCGCGTGGCGAAAGGCGGATAACCTCTTCCCGCTCGATGACTTCCTGGGCCTCTTTCAGTGCAGCCTGCACCAGAAACTGATTGACCGTGGCACCCGTCAGTTCGGCGGCACGGCACAGGGTTTCATACACCTCGTGGGGCACTCGAGCGCCGATGCGATCCTGTTTGGCAATGGCGGTTCCCATCATCACCTCCTGCGTTGATTTGATTGGCACAGTGTATCACTGTCGCCAAAATGGCGCCAACAATTCAAACACCGAATTGCTGCTTGTTCAGTGCTTTCTTAAAACAACCTATCCCAGGCATCCCGCTCCGCCCGGTAATTCACCAACGCCTCGACTATCTGCCGTTTGCGCTGGGCGCGATGCTCGGCTGACTGGATCTGGCGCCAGGCTGGCGCGTGTTCGCCGAAGTTGCGCTCGATGTTGTCGATGAAGGCCTGGACTTGCCGCAAGGCGAGCGCCAAGTCGGGCGAGCGCAACCACCAGTGTCCGGCGTTGAACACGAGCTCGTGCAATCGCTGGTTCTTCTCGACGATGGCTTCATGCTTTTGCCGGTACAGCGCCAGCAGTTCGGCCTCTTTCCGGGCGATGACCGCCTCGATCGCGTCCTGGGGGAAGGGCCGCTTTACCTCCGCCTGCTTGACCAGTTCTTCGGTCGAAAACAGCATCAGGTCACCGAAGAACTGGCGCTCGAATTCGTCGGACAGGTCGACGCTCTGCTGTTCCCCGTCCAGTTCCACGCCGGGGCGAAAATCATCGTCCAGTCCCGCCTCGGTGGTGCGGCGGTGCAGGTTGGGCATGTTGCAGGAGGCGAAACGCCCGGCAATCTCGGCGGCGATCAGCCGCCCTGCCGTGGGGCCGGACATGCGCAGGCGCAGGTGGCCGAAGGGGATGACGTATTTCAGCCCGGCGTAGTTGACGACGTAATTGCCGGGATAAACCGTGCGCGCGGGGGTGAGTCGGGTGAAGCCGTCGCCGTAGGAAAACCAGGTCTTGCGGAAGAGGTGTTCGCCGAAGAAGAAAGCGTTCAGGCGCCGCGCGAAATCGGTCAGACACGCGCCGTGGTCGTGCTTGCCGGGGAGCCGGCATCGGTAGGGAAACGTCGCCACCCGGTTCTCAAAGCCGAACAGTCCGGCCAGGTCGTGGTAGGCGGCGTCGCCCGCCAACGGCCCCTGCGCGCCGTGAAAGCGGCAGGCCTGGTCGCCGGCCAGGGTGGCCAGATCGGTGAAGAAGGCCGTCACGTCGTCGAGGAAATTGCCCGCCATCACCGAGGGCGAGACGGGCGGGTCGCCCACCATCTTGCCGGTGAGCATCAGGGTGTCGGTGGTGCGGAAAATCTGGTCGATGGCGTGAAAATAATTCAGCGCGTACACCGCCTCTTCGCCGGATTCGGTCTGCCGGTTCACGCAAAAATGCTGGTCGCTGTCGACCAGGTAATACAGCGTCCTGTCCTTGTTTTCCGTCAGTTGCAGAAACTTCAGGTAGCTGAGGTTGCGGTTGGCGGCCTGTCCCTTGCGATAGAACTTTTCCCTGGGCTGGGTGGTGAGCAGATGGCCCAGGCGTTCGCGCTGCTGGGGAGGCAGGATTTGCAGCAGTTCGTACTGTTCGTCCAGCCCGAAATGAAAGACCTGCAGGCCTTTCTGCCGGTATTCCTCCACCAGCTCGATGTGCCGGCGGATGTTGTTTTCATCGCGGCTGTCCTCGGCAACGATGATCTTGATCCTGTCCCACGCGCCTGAGCTGTTGCCGCCATAGTTGAACAGCGTGCAGAGCTGGTAAATGCTTTCCAGACAGGCACGCAGGTGGGGCGGGCGGTCCGCCACCGGGATGCTGAGGATGAAGCGATGGCGGTCATCTGTCGGGCGTTGCCGGATCAGCGCTTCCTGCTCGCGGAACAGGGCCTGGTAGCAATCCAGCAGCGGGTGGAAATCCACCTCGCTGGACCACATCGCCTGTTCCAGCAAGGGGTAGCACTGTTCATACAGATCAATCAGCGCGTCGGTCGATAGGGAAATGCCTTGCAGCTGCTTGCCGAGATCGGCCAGGCCGGGGATGGCGGATTGGTAGTGCGCGACACATTCCTGCAAGCGCCGCATAACGGTTTCCTTCATCTAGCGTCGAGAAGAATAATTCGGGTACGCATCCTGATCGAGCTTGATCTCGATGAGGTTGATGCCGTGGCGAAAATCGATCGCATCCAGCTTCGCCAGGTCCTGCGCGTTTTCCACCCGGCAATGCTTGATGCCGAAGGATTGCGCCAGCAGCGCATAGTCCGGGTTGGTGAAATCGCAGTCGATGAAGCGGTCCTGGTAAAGATGGTGCTGGTTCTTGCGGATCAATCCCATGGTGTTGTTGTTGAACAGGACGATGTTCAGCGGGATGGCGTAATTCACCGCTGTCATGATCTCCATGGCGCACATCTGGAACCCGCCGTCACCGAGCATGGCGAACAGCGGCAGGTCGACTTCGCAGCCGGCGCCGATGGCCGCCGGGATGGCGTGGCCCAGCGAGGAGATGCCGGTGTTGGGGTAGAACCGGTCCCTGGCGGACACCCGGTAGAAGTTCTGCGCGAAAACGATGTTGTCGTCGAACATGACCAGGCCGTCCGGAAAGCGCTGTTCCAGCCAGGCATAAAAGGCGCGCACGTGGTCGAACTGGCGGTTGAAAATCGTCTCGCCGGCCGCAGCGGAGCGGGCTTGTGCGTCCGCGATGAAAGCGGCGATATCCACCGGGCCTTTCGCCGCCACCTGTTGCGCCTGAATGGCCGAATCCAGCGCCTGCAGATAGATGCCGAGGTCGGCGTGCACCGCGAGGTCGGCGTGGAAGACCTTTTCCAGTTGCTGGGCGCTGTTGTCCACCTGGATGAGTTTCTTGCCCGCCAGCAGATGCGGGTCCCAGACGTAGCTGGTTCTTTCGTTGAAGCCCGCTCCCAGCACCAGCACCAGGTCGGCTTCCTGTTCCAGGTAGCGCATGGCGTAACCGCCGGAGGTGACGCCGAGGCTGCCCAGCGACAGCGCGGAGCGTTCGTCGACCGCGCCCTTGGCCTTGAGGCTGCTGGTCACCGGAATATTGAGACGCTCGCTGATGCGGCGCAAATGTTCCTGCGCGCCCGAACGGATACAGCCGTAGCCTGCGACGATCAGGGGGCGCTTCGCCGCGCGGATCAGCTCCACGCTCTTGTCGATGTATTGCTCGGCGAGCACGCACTCGCCGCTCATGCGCGTGAAGGAAATCCGCTCCAGGATGGACGCGTCCGCCATTTCCTTCTGCACGTTATAGGGGATGCTCAACACCACGGGGCCGGGCGTCTTGGAAAGCAGATGCTTGGCCGCCTGGTTCAGCACCGTGGGCAGGTAATCCGTGCGTTCGATCAGTTTGTGGTAGCGCGTGATGCCGGCGAACAGCGCGACCTGGTCGATGCTGCCGCCCTCGCCCGAGCTTTCCTGCAGCCCGCCCTTGCCGAAAAACTGGGTCGAGGTTTCCCCGGTGATGATGAGGATCGGCTGCCTGTCCGCGAAAGCGTTGGCGACCCCGGTGACCAGGTTGGTGGCGCCGGGGCCCGCGGTGGTGATGCAGGCGCCGATCTTGCCCGTCGCCCGGGCATAGCCGCCGGCCATGAAGGCCGCGCCCTGTTCGTGCTTGACCAGCACGCTCTTGATGTTGGAGTCGTAGAGGCTGTCGTAGACCGGCAGGATATGCGCGCCAGGCATGCCGAAGATGGTGTCTATCCCCAGGCGTTCCAGGAACCGTACGATTAATTCACTTACCGCTATTTTCATGTCGTCTCGTCATTGCCGGCATTCTTTGGATCCCGTGGTATGTCGCGTCGGGTAGTCATAAAACAAGGCTGCAGGGCCGGGAAACGGATTTTAACTGAACCTCCCGATCTTTGGGGTCTCGACTCATGAAATGGGAAAATCAAGCGATAAGGGCAAATCGGTCGAACTGCGCCACGCGCCAAGCAAAAAGACAACCGCCCCGAAGGGCGGCTGTCTTTATCGGTTCAACTCCGCCCAGAAAGAATCCGTTACAGCTTCCCGAGCCGTTTGGCAAATGAAACCGCATAAGCGGGTGAGCGGAACAGGAGCACGGGGTCATCGGTCGGGGCAATGCCGTCAGCCATGACTAGCGGGTCGAAGTTGATGGGTTCGCACACGGCGCCTTTTTGCGGCATGGCGGCGTTGATGGTGAGCGTGCCGACTTTCACCTTATTGCGCGCCTCCGGCCAGGCCAACGTGGGATCGTTTTCGGGATCGCCGGCTTCGCCGATCGAGACCACCATATCCCAACGCACCGGGCCTTGCTCGGCACGGCTAATCAGAGCCTGTTCCAGAAAGTTGGGGCCGCTGGTTTTAAGCGCCTCATCCGACAGTCTCTTTTCCCCATCCTGAGGCACAAATTGCCATCGCACGAGCGTCGTCTTGTTTTTCCTGTTTATGAATTTGAAGGTATGGATGCCGAAGTAGGAACTGTTGGCGTAACTCACGGGAGGATTGTTGTTGGCCAGAAACTGAGTCTGCGCAAGATTGTCCGGGTGGCTGTCCTTGAATGCTTTCATCTTTTCCGGATCGGGTTTGCCGGTGGTCGGGTCTGGCCGCATGGCAAGCGTCAGATCGAGGAAGGTTTGCGGCGACGCGGCGCCGAAAACAGGCGTATTGAGCATAGTCATATGGTGTAGCCGGCCGCCGGGCAATTTGAATTCAAGCGCCATGCCACGCGGATTCTTGGCGGTATCGGGCACTTTCGGATTGCCGCCGGCGAGGGAAAATCGCGCGATGACCGGCACCGGTTTTCCGGAAAACAAGGCTGAACGAGTGTAGCGCGCCGCGTCCTTGTTTCCGACGAATTCACCCGTTGCACAGGTGCCCTTGATGTGGTTGCGACGCTCGCCCGGCGTCACGCCAAAGGTGCTTTCAAGGGCGGCGACCACCCGGTCGGGCGCTACCTGGGTTTCGGCGGCTATGGCCAACGGGCCACCGAGGGTTAGCAGGCCGGCAAGCGCGTATTGCGGCAAAGTGTTTTTCTTCATTTTTATACCTTTTTTGATTGTGTTGAGGTGTGCTACTGGTGCTCGAACTGGCTGTAAACCGCGGTCGCGACGCGCGCCAGTTTGTCCCTGTCGATACCGGCCGAGATGGCGTAACCGAATTTGCCATCGACCCAGTAGAAGACATTGACCGGGCCTTCCTGCGCGAAGCGGAAAGCGGTGTCGTGGTTGGCGGTGTTTTCGATGGAGACGTAGAGCGTCAGTCGCTGACCCGTGGCATCGTGGTACATGAACTGAGCGACGGGGCCGCTATTGCCGGGCAACAGGCGTCCGCCGATCAGCTCATAACCGAGTGCCCCCAGCTTGGGCGGATGCACCGGCGTCCCGAGCCGTTTGGAAAGCCAGGCGACGAGTTGGTCTTCATTCTCGGCGCTGATTTCAACCGGGCGGCGCACGTCGGGACTGAAAACCACATGCGCGATAGCGGCTTGCCGGGGCAGCTGCGCCATTTGCGCCCAGCGTTCTGGCCGAGGATATTGATCATGCGCCAGCCAGCCGGCAGCGCCGCTGATCATGGCAATCGCGATGCCGGCAGCAAAGCGTTGCGGCGACCAGCGCGGCAAAAATGGCGTTGCTGGACGATCGGTTGCCGCGATGGACGGCGGCGATGCCAGCACACGCAACTTTTCCGGCAGCGGCTCGTCGAGTACCGGGTTGAACATGGCTTTGAGCGCCATTTTCTGGGCGAGAAAGGCACGCACGCGCTCGGCTTCTTCCGGGTGAGCCGCCAAGTAGTCCTCAACCTCGCCGAGACGTTCTTCAGGCAGGGAATCATCGACATAGGATTGCAGGTCGGCTTCGGTAACGGGACGTTTGCTCATCGCACCACTCGCAGCTTGGTTGTCGGCTGCCAGCCATCCATGATCACGCGCAATCTCTCTCGACCGCGTGACAGGCGTGACATGACCGTGCCGACGGGGATGTCCAGCAACGCTGCAATTTCCGCATAAGTCATGTCTTCAAGCGCGACAAGCAGCAGAACTTCGCGCTGTTCGTCCGGGAGCTGGCACAGGGCGGATTCGAGATCTCTCACTTCCAGTTTGTCGGCCTGCGTGGGACGCGTCGGCATCTCGAAACCATCCTCGTCGATGGAATGCGTGGGTGGCGTTGAGCGGCGCAACTGGTCGATCCTCAGGTTATGCATGATGCCGAACAACCAGGCGCGCATGTCGCTACCGGCACGCCACTGAGAAATGCGGGACCAGGCCCGCTCCAGGGTGTCCTGCACCAGGTCGTCGGCCGCCGCGCGATCGCCGAGCATCGCCCGCGCATAACGTCGCAGCCGGGGAATCTCGGCCAGAATCGCGCTGCTTTCCACTCTTCGGCCTAGGGCTTGGCGACGTGCCAGACATTGTTGAAACCATCGCCGGACTTATCGCCCGGCTTCTGGTCCTTGGACCAGTAATACAGTGGCTTGCCCTTCAACGACCACTGTTTCTTTCCGTCGTCGCGGATAATGATGCTGAAATCGCCTTTGGCGGAGTCGCCATCCATCGCGTACAGCGGCGGCCAGTTGGCAGCGCACGGGCCATTGCAGGCGCTCTTGCCGCTGCCGGCGACATCCTTGTCCAAGGTGTAAAGCGTCATGCCGTTGGTGCCGACGAGCACGCCACTGGACGCCATGGCAGGCGCGGCAGGCCGGGTTTCGTAGGCAGCGCAAGCCGCGAGCGTGGCAGATAGCAACAGGGCGAGGGCCAGGTTATATAACTTCATGTGATCTCCGTGGGGGTTTTGGGAACTTATAGCTGTATAAACGGAATCCCCCCGACTTTTATTCCAACGTTCGTAAAATAATCACGTAACCAATGTTTCGCTCATACGCATAAACCGACATTGTCGCAAACCCGACAAACCGCTCCATTTTTACACCATCCGCTAAGCACATGAAAAACAACAGCTAATAACAACCTTGCCGCTTGGCACGCCCCTTGCTGAATACAGGGCGCAGACAAGTGAGCGGAATGCGGCAACCCCTACCCTCACCCCTGCCCTCTCCCAGTGGGAGAGGGGGACGAAGAATCGCTTCGCGACTTTCTGATTGGGAGGTGCAACATGGTAACCATCAACGATACGACCCTGCGCGACGGAGAACAGAGTGCCGGCGTGGCCTTCACCCTCGAGGAAAAAGTCGCCATCGCCCAGGCGCTGTCCGATGCCGGCGTACCCGAGCTGGAAATCGGCATCCCGGTGATGGGCGAGGAGGAGCGCGATGTGATCCGCGCCATCTCCGACCTGTTCCTGCCCGCCAGCCTCATGGTGTGGGGCCGCATGCAGGATGCCGACCTGCGCGCCGCGGCGCATTGCGGCGCCGACATGGTCAACCTCTCGATCCCGGTTTCCGACCTGCAGATACAGCACAAGATACGCAAGGACCGCGCCTGGGTGCTCGACGCCATCCGCCGCTTCGTGCCGGCCGCGCTCGACCTCGGGCTGGAAGTCTGCGTCGGCGGCGAGGACGCCTCGCGCGCCGATCTGGATTTCCTGCTGCAGGTGGCGGAAACGGTGCAGGAAGCCGGCGCGCGCCGCCTGCGCATCGCCGACACGCTGGGCGTGCTCGACCCCTTCGCCACCCATGAACTGGTCCGCTCCCTGCGCTGCACGGTGGACATCGAAATCGAGATGCACGCGCACAACGACCTCGGTCTCGCGACCGCCAACACCCTCGCGGCGGTCAAGGCAGGCGCGACGCACGTCAACACCACCGTCAACGGCCTGGGCGAGCGCGCCGGCAATGCGCCGCTGGAAGAAGCGGTGATGGCCCTGCACCACCTCTACGCCATGGACACCGGCATCGACGCCCATCGCTTCCCGCAGATTTCCCAGCTGGTGGCGCAGGCCTCGGGCCGCCCGATCCCTGCCAACAAAAGCATCGTCGGCTCGGCGGTGTTCACCCACGAATCCGGCATCCACGTGGACGGCCTGATGAAGAACCGCGCCAACTACCAGAATTTCGACCCCGCCGAAGTGGGCCGCAGCCACCAGCTGGTGCTCGGCAAGCACTCGGGAAACAAGGCCGTGATGCGCGCCTACGAAGACCTCGGCATGCCGGTCGACGCATGGCAGGCCGGCCCCATCCTGGCCAGGATTCGCCGCTACGCAGGCATGGCCAAACGCACGCCGGGCATCAGCGAACTCAGGCAGTTTTATCGGGAAACCCGCGGCCAGCCGGCCTAATTAGGAAAAACACCATGAACGCACTTTTCGAACAGATGATCACCCTGGCCTCGGCCGAGGAGTTCCTCGACTTCTTTCACCTCGAATACGACCAGACCGTGGTCAACGTGAACCGCCTGCACATCCTGCAGCGCTTCCACCAGTACATGCGCCAGACCAAGGGCCTGGGCGAGATGGAAGAGGTTCTGCAGCACGACACCTGCCGCGAGCTGCTGGCGCGCGCCTACCAGGATTTCGTCAACTCCAGCGCCGTCAAGGAAAAGGTCTTCAAGGTGTTCCGCGACGCCGAAGGCATCAAAACCGTATCGCTCGACAGCCTGCGCGACGCCATGCCGGCGCGCGGACTCAAGGCCGCTTAAGTAATAGGAAGGAAGCCCACCATGCATATCGTCGTCTGCATCAAGCAAGTCCCGGACAGCGCTCAGATCCGGGTGCATCCGGTGACCAACACCATCATGCGCCAGGGGGTGCCGGCCATCATCAACCCCTATGACCTGTTCGCGCTGGAAGAGGCGCTGCGCCTCAAGGACAAGCACGGCGGCACGGTCACCGTGATCACCATGGGGCCGCCGCAGGCCGAGGGCGCGCTGCGCAAGGCGCTGTCCTACGGCGCCGACGACGCCATCCTGATCACTGACCGCGCCTTCGCCGGGGCCGACACGCTGGCCACCAGCTTCGCGCTGGCGTCGGCGATCCGCCAGATCCAGAAGAACATGCCGGTGGACATGGTGTTCACCGGCAAGCAGACCATCGACGGCGACACCGCCCAGGTCGGTCCGGGCGTGGCCAAGCGCCTGGATTTCCAGCTGCTGACCTACGTCTCCAAGGTCTCCTCGGTGCTGCCGGAGCAGGGGCAGATCGTGGTCGAGCGGCGCGCGGAAGGCGGCGTGCAGCTGCTCAAGTCGAAGCTGCCCTGCCTCATCACTATCCTCGAAGGCAACAACGAGATGCGCTTCGCCACCATGCCCAACATGTTCCGCGCCGCGCGCCACCCGGTGAAGATGTGGAACCGCGAGAG
Organism: Sulfurimicrobium lacus; assembly: GCF_011764585.1. Lineage (GTDB taxonomy): Bacteria > Pseudomonadota > Gammaproteobacteria > Burkholderiales > Sulfuricellaceae > Sulfurimicrobium > Sulfurimicrobium lacus. The sequence goes on along the minus strand of NZ_AP022853.1, from coordinate 887,661 downwards.
CGCCGGCATCAGCGACGACGACCTGGTCAAGATCGGCCTCAAGGGCTCGCCGACGGTAGTGAGCAAGGTCTTCGCCCCGACGCCGCATACCGACCCGGCGGAGATGATCGAGGTGGAAAGCGGCAATCCCAAGGATATCGCCGACACCGTGCTGGCCAAGATGTTTACCCGCTTCCCGGCGGTGGCCAAAGAAATCGCCAAGCGCGCATAAACATAAACCCGTAATTCAGGCCACAGAGAACACAGAGGGCACAGAGATGAGGCAAATTCCGCACGCTTTGCTAGTTGGGGCAACGAACCGCTCATCCCTGCATGCCGCATTTTCTCTGTGGCCTCTGTGATCTCTGTGGCTAAAGAATTTAGATAAAGGAGCCAATCATGAGCGAAGCACCAGCCAAAAAAGGCAAAAAGAAATTCGAGCTCGACCCCCGGCTCGCCAGTTACAAGGGCGTGTGGGTGTTCGTCGAACACGAGCGCGGACAGGTCCACCCGGTCTCCTGGGAGCTGATGGGCGAAGGCCGCAAGCTCGCCGACATGCTGGGCGTGGAACTCGCCGGCGTGGTGATGGGCGCCCCCGGCGACGAGACGCGCCAGTTCTGCGACGAGGCGTTCCGCCACGGCGCCGACCTGTGCTACCTGATGCAGGACGACATCCTCAAGGATTACCGCAACGAGCCTTTCACCAAGGGCCTGACCGACATGGTCAACGCCTACGAGCCGGAAATCCTGCTGCTCGGCGCCACCACCCAGGGACGTGACCTGGCCGGCAGCGTGGCCACCACGCTCAAAACCGGCCTCACGGCGGACTGCACCGGCCTGACCATCGACCCCGACAACCGCAGCCTGGCCGCCACCCGCCCGACTTTCGGCGGCAGCCTGCTGTGCACCATCGTCACACTCAACTACCGCCCGCAGATGGCCACGGTGCGGCCGCGCGTCATGGCCATGCCGGAGCGCGACGGCAGCCGCACGGGGCGCATCGTCGAACATGCGCTGGGCATGATCGAACAGTCCATCATCACCAAGGTGCTGGAGTTCATCCCCGACGCCAACCAGGACAAGCCGCAGCTCGCCTTCGCCGACATCATCGTGGCGGGCGGCAAAGGCATGAAGCGGCCGGAGAATTTCCAGCTCATCTGGGACCTGGCCAAGGTGCTCGGCGCCGAAGTGGGCGCGTCGCGCCCGGTGGTGCAGGCCGGCTGGGTCGACCTGGAGCGCCAGGTAGGCCAGTCCGGCAAGACGGTGCGGCCCAAGCTCTACATCGCCGCCGGGATTTCCGGCGCGATCCAGCACCGCGTCGGCATGTCCGACTCGGACTGCATCATCGCCATCAACAACGACCCCAACGCGCCGATTTTCGACTTCGCCACCTACGGCATCGTCGGCAACGCCATGACCATCCTGCCCGCGCTCACCGAGTCGTTCCGGCAAGCGCTGGCGACGGCGCGCAAGGCGGGGTGAAACATCATGGGAAAGGCATATAACCACGGAACACACGGAGTACACGGAAGGGAAACGCATGATTGCTTTTCTCCGTGTATTCCGTGTGTTCCGTGGTTAACAGATTTTCAAGATTCAACAGTTTCAGGAGAAATCCATGAGTGAAAAATTCGACGCAATCGTGGTGGGCGCCGGTCCATCCGGCAACGCCGCCGCCTTTACCCTGGCCAAGGCCGGGCTCAACGTGCTGCAGCTGGAGCGGGGCGAAAGCGCCGGCTCCAAGAACGTGCAGGGCGCCATCCTCTACGCCGACGCGCTGGAGCGCATGATCCCGGATTTCCGCGACAGCGCACCGCTGGAGCGCCACATCATCGAGCAGCGCATGTGGGTGATGGACGACGACTCCTTCATCGGCACCCACTACCGCTCCGAGGGCTTCAACAAGGAACCCTACAACCGCTACACCATCATCCGCGCCCAGTTCGACAAGTGGTTCTCGGGCAAGGTGCAGGAAGCGGGCGCGCTGCTGGTGTGCGAGACCACCGTCACCAGCCTGCTGCGCGACGACAAGAACCGCGTGGTGGGCGTGCAGGTCGACCGCGAAGGCGGCACCATCTACGCCGACGTGGTGATCCTGGCCGACGGCGTCAATTCCCTGCTGGCCAAGAAAGCCGATTTCCACCCCGAACTGGAGCCGAAGAACGTCGCCCTGGCGGTGAAGGAAATCCACTTCATGCCGCAGGAAGTGCTGCAGGAGCGCTTCAACATCGGCGAGGAGGAAGGCGTGGTGATCGAACTGTTCGGCAAGATCACCAACGGCATGATGGGCACCGGCTTCCTCTACACCAACAAGGAATCCATCGCGATCGGGGTGGGCTGCATGCTGTCCGATTTCAAGGACCAGCAAACCACGCCCTACGCCCTGCTGGAGCAGCTCAAGGAGCATCCCTCCATCAAGCCGCTGCTGGCCGGCGGCGAGATGAAGGAATACACCGCCCACCTGATCCCGGAAGGCGGCTACAAGGCCATTCCCAAGATCTACGGCGACGGCTGGATGATCGTCGGCGACTCGGGCATGTTCGTCAACGCGGTGCACCGCGAAGGCTCCAACCTGGCCATGACCACCGGCCGCCTCGCGGCCGAAACGGTGATCGAGATGAAAACCGCGGGCAAGGACATGACCTCCGCCAACCTGGCCGAATACCGCAAGAAACTGGACGAGAGTTTCGTCATCAAGGACCTGAAGAAATACCAGGAAATGCCGGAAATCTTCCATCACAACCGCCAGTTCTTCACCACCTACCCCGAGCTGGTCAACCGCTCGGCCCACAACATGCTGCACGTGGACGGCGTGGACAAGAAAACCAAGGAACGGGAGATTTTCTCCAGCTTCAAGCAAAAGCGCTCCCTGTTCGGCCTGATGGGCGACGCTTACAAACTGTGGAGGGCTTTCAGATGATCAAAGTCGAGGAAAAACTGTTCCAGAACCGCTACCGCGTCGACGCGGGCCGGCCGCACGTCAACATCAGGCAGCCGGACGTCTGCGCCCACGAGTGCAAGACGCAGCAATGCACCGTGTGCTGTCCCGCGGGATGCTACACCCTGGAAGGCAACGGCCGCGTGGTGCTGATCTCCGACGGCTGCCTGGAGTGCGGCACCTGCCGCATCATTTGCGACGAACACCGCAACGTGGACTGGGAATACCCGCGCGGCGGCTACGGCATCCTGTTCAAGTTCGGCTAAAGGAAAACATCATGGCAAAACCCGAAAAACACCTTTTCGTCTGCAACCAGAACCGTGGCCCCGGCCACCCGCGCGGCTCCTGCACCCAGTCCGGCTGCGCCAGCGTGATGGACGAACTCATGTTCGAGTTCCAGAAGCGCGACCTGATGGGCAAGTTCCAGATCACCGTCACCGGCTGCCTCGGCCCCTGCGGCTCGGGCCCGAGCGTGCTGGTCTACCCGGAAGGGGTGATGTACGGCCGGGTCGGCAAGGAAGACGTGGCCACCATCATCGACGAGCACCTGATCGGCGGCAAGCCGGTGGAAAGGCTGACGCTTCCCGCCGAACTGTGGTGAACCGCATGCCAGTCAAATGTAGGGTGGGTTAGCAACCCACCAAGCGTTGCGCAGCAACACAAAGCCCTTGCTGGTGTGTGCCTGACGGCACGTCCGGTGGGCTATTAGCCCACCCTACATTGCTACATTGTCATTCCTTCCCCTTCAAGGGGAAGGTCAGGATGGGGATGGGGTGAGCCGCCGGCGCATTGGCAACCCATCCCCACCCAGCCTCCCCCCTTGAAAGGGGAGGAGCAGACCGGCTAACCGACCGCCTGCATACGCTCGATGAACTTGCTCAATATCTTGTAGGTATCGCGCTCGAAGCGCGGCCGGGCGCCTTCCAGCAAGGCCTCGACCTCGCCCTCGGCGCGCGCCGTGCCGAGGTAGCACCAGCCGTCGACCACGTGGGCTTCGCGCACGTAGCCCTCTTCCCCTTCGAGCAGCAGCGCCGCGCCTGGGAACGGCCAGGGCGTGGTTTTCAGCTTGGCCAGCGCCGCCATGAGGCGGGCGCTGTGCAGCGAAACATCCTCCTTCCCCACGCACGCGCCGAGGCAGCGGCCGGCTTCATGGGCCGAGCAAGGCGCGCCGGGCGGCAACGCCTCCAGCTCCAGCACGGAGAGGCAAAGGTGGTGGGCGCGGGCGAGGTCCTGCAGCCGCTTGCGCGCTTCCTTCTGCGAAGAAAACAGGCCGTAGAGGTTTTCATCGCGCGCGAAATCCGCTTGGTCGGCAAATACCAGCTCGGGCACGAAGCGGCCTGCTGCCTGCTCGACCAGGCGCCAGGCGCACAGCTCCTCATCGCCGTGGCGCGCCGGGCGGTTGTGCGCGGGATGCAGCCTGCGCAGCAGCGCCGCTTCCTGCAGCAGCGCACCGACCGGCCCGGCGCTTTCGATCCACTCGACCCGCCTGATCTCCGCGCAGAGGGCGGCATCCCCCGGCGCGGCGAAGTGCGCCAGCACGCGCTTCCTGACATTGCTGCTCTTGCCCGCGAAGAGCGGCGCATCGTCCGCGCCGTAGAAAATATAAACACCGTGGCCCTGCGGCATTTCCTCCACCAGGCCGGCATCCAGTTGCGGCGGGACGACGGGCTGCGCGGTGAGCAGGGTCACCGCATCGGCGATGGTTTCGTGCGGCAGGTCGCAATGGATACGCTGCCAGAACTGGTGGATCAGCTGCGCGTCGGCCAGCGCCCGGTGACGCCCCGCCGCGGACAGCCCGTAGCGCTCGATCAGGGTGTCCAGGCTGTGCTTGAAGTGCTGCGGGAACAGCTTGCGCGAGAGCTTGACCGTGCACAGCACCGTGGCGCGGAAGTCGTAGCCGGCGCGCTTGAATTCGCTGCGCAGGAAGCCGTAATCGAAGCGCGCGTTGTGGGCGACGAACAGCCGGCCCTGCAGCCGCGCCAGCACTTCTTCCGCGAGCTCGGCGAAAGTCGGCGCACCCGCCACCATGGCGTCGCTGATGCCGGTCAGGCGCTCGATGAAGGACGAGATGGGCACGCCCGGATTGACCAGGCTGCTCCATTCGCTCACGCCCTCCACGCTGACCTCGACAATGCCGATTTCGGTGATGCGGTCCGTCGCCGCCGTGGCGCCGGTGGTTTCGAGGTCGACGAAGACCAGCGGGATGCCTTCGTGCGTCATCTGCGCAACTTGGCGAGAGCCGCCGCCATCGCGCCTTGCGGCTGCGCAGGCGTTTCGCGGCGCGGCGGCTTGCTGTCGCGCCGGACCTCGCTGCGCGCTGCCGGGGCGGCGGGCTGCTCGGACAGGCGCATGGTGAGCGCGATGCGGCGGCGCTTTTCGTCCACCTCCAGCACCTTCACCTTGACGATGTCGCCCGCCTTGACCACGCTGTGCGGGTCCTTGACGAACTTGTCGGCCAGCGCCGAGATGTGCACCAGGCCGTCCTGGTGCACGCCGATGTCGACGAAGGCGCCGAAGTTGGTGACGTTGGTCACCGCCCCTTCCAGCACCATGCCGGGCTGCAGGTCCTTGAGGCTTTCGATCCCGTCCTGGAACACGCCGGTCTTGAACTCGGGACGCGGGTCGCGGCCGGGCTTGTCCAGTTCCCTGAGGATGTCCGTCACCGTGGGCAGGCCGAATTTGTCGTCGGTGAACTTGCGCGCGTCCAGGGTTTTCAGGAACGCGCTGTCACCGATGACCTGCCGCAGCTCGCGCCCGCTGGCGTCGAGGATGCGCTGTACCAGCGGGTAGGCTTCGGGATGCACGCCGGAGGCGTCGAGCGGGTTGGCACCGCCGGCGATGCGCAGGAAGCCCGCCGCCTGCTCGAAGGCCTTGTCGCCGAGGCGCGGCACGCGCTTGAGCTCGGCGCGGCTGGTGAAAGCGCCGTTGCTGTTGCGGAATTCGACGATGTTGCGCGCGAGCGCGGACGACAGGCCGGACACCCTTTCCAGTAAAGGCTCGGAAGCGGTGTTGACGTCCACGCCCACGGCGTTGACGCAGTCCTCCACCACCGCGCCCAGCCCGCGCGCCAGCTCGGACTGGTTGACGTCGTGCTGGTACTGGCCAACCCCAATTGCCTTGGGGTCGATCTTCACCAGCTCCGCCAGCGGGTCCTGCAGGCGACGGGCGATGGAGACCGCGCCGCGCAGGCTGACGTCCAGCTCGGGGAATTCGTTGGCGGCGAATTCCGAGGCCGAGTACACCGACGCTCCCGCTTCGCTCACCACCACTTTCTGCAAGTTCAGCTCCGGGTGGCGCTGCATCAGCTCCGCCGCGAGCTTGTCGGTTTCGCGCGAGGCGGTACCGTTGCCGATGCTCACCAGTAAAGCGCCGTGTTTTTTCGCCAGCGCCGCCAGCACCGCGATGGAACGGTCCCAGTCGTTGCGCGGCACATGGGGATAGATGGTGGCGGTATCGAGCAGCTTGCCGGTCGCGTCCACCACCGCCACCTTCACCCCGGTACGCAGCCCCGGATCGAGGCCGATCACCGCCTTGGGCCCCGCCGGCGCGGCCAGCAGCAGGTCGTGCAGGTTGCGCGCGAACACCTTGATGGCCTCGGCCTCGGCGGCTTCGCGCAGGCGCGTGACGAGCTCGGCTTCGAGGTGGGTGGAAAGCTTCACCTTCCAGGCGAAGCGCACCACTTCCAGCAGCCAGCGGTCCGCCGCGCGCTGCAGATCGGCGATGCCGAAGCGCCTGGCGATGGTGCTTTCGCACGGGTGCGGCGTGTTGCGCGGCGCGTCCTCGTCGCCCGCCACCAGGGCGAGGTGCAATATCCCCTCGTTGCGCCCGCGCAGCAGCGCCAGGGCCCGATGGGAAGGGACGTTGCGGATCAGTTCGCGGTAGGCGAAATAGTCGGAGAACTTCGCCCCCTCCTCGGCCTTGCCTTCCTCCAGCGTGGACTTGAGGGAGGCTTCGCGCCACAGGTGTTCGCGCAGCTCGCCCAGCAGCTCGCCGTCCTCGGCGAACTTCTCCATCAGGATGTAGCGCGCACCGTCCAGCGCGGCCTTGGTGTCCGGCACGCCCAGTTCGGCGGAGATATAGGCAAGCGCGCTCTGCTCCGGGTCCAGCTTCGGGTTCCCCAGCAGCGCCAGCGCCAGCGGCTCAAGCCCCGCTTCGCGCGCGATCTGGGCCTTGGTGCGGCGCTTGGGTTTGTAGGGGAGATAGAGGTCTTCCAGCGTCATCTTGGTTTCGGCGCCCTGCAGCGCGGCTTCCAGCTCCGGTGTGAGCTTGCCTTGTTCGGCGATGCTGCCGAGGATGGCGGTGCGCCGCGCTTCGAGTTCGCGCAGGTAGCGCAGGCGCTCTTCCAGGTTACGCAACTGGGTATCGTCGAGGCCGCCGGTGGCTTCCTTGCGGTAGCGCGAGACGAACGGCACGGTGGAGCCGTCGTCGAGCAGTTGGACAGCGGCGGAGACCTGGTTTTCGCGCACGCCCAATTCTTCGGCGATGCGTTGGGTGATGCTTTTGATCATGGGAGTAGGGGTGGGGTGAATGGAATGGGTATTATACGGAATGGGCGGGGTTGCGTTGCAGATTGGGGTGGCATGTACGTGCAGACAGCGAATGCAACGCACGACCTCACAATGCTTTTTGCCAGGTTATATTTTAATTTTGACATCACTATTCATTAATCTCGAGCCATCGTGAACGTCTATATCGACGAGTCGGGATCGTTTGTGAACGCGTCAACCATTGGCAAGTGGAATGCCGTGGCTGCGCTCGCCGTGCCAGAGGCAGGGAGAAAGAAGCTTGACGTCCTCGTTCGACAACTGAAGCTGCAAAGCGCTGGCCCGGCCGCCAAAGAGGTCAAGCTCAATGAAGTCCGTGAAGACCACTATTTCCGATTCTTGGCCGCAGTAGCAAAACTCAACGCAATTGTGTTTTGCACGGCAACAGACGCCGGACGCAACACCCATGAACGTGTTGCCGAGCATCAACAGTTTCAAGTCAATGGTGTGCTGAAACACCTCGATAAAATGAGGTACGAAGGGGGACGTCGCGGTGTAGAACTGATGGCGTCTCAACTCAGAAATCTATCGCCGCAGTTATATGTGCAGCTTGTCTGCCAGATCAATCTGATGTACGACGTTGTCAGTCGATCAATTTTGTATTTTGCCCAACAAAACCCAAGCACTCTCCGCGAGTTCAGGTGGCGAGTCGATCAGAAGAATAGTGCTCGACCCGACTTCGAGGAAGCATTTGAAAAGCTTAGCCCTGCTTTGCTTCAAAGCAGATCGATTGAGGAACCCATCATGATGGTGCGAGGCTTCAACTACAGCTTCATGGCTCAGTACGAATACCCTGATGGAAAGCCTCCTGAATACCTTAGGGAGGACTACGGCATCGAGGTAGAAAACGCCTTCGATATACAGAAGCTCGTCCGAGGAAACATGACGTTCATGGACTCAAAAGACTCACCTGGCATTCAGGCGGTCGACCTCATTGTCTCTGGCATCAGGCGCTGCTTACGTGGGGGTTTTTCCCGCAATGAGCTTGCGTCGATTTACCTTGGAAAGCTGATGCTACAGGCTGTTCACAATGGCCCATCACTTAACCTTGTCACATTTGGCGCTGAGGCACCGCTCCCGATGGAGACCGATCGCGTTGTGAAACTTATGTCAGCGAATAGCCGACAAATGATCAAGTAGCCAGCGATAAGTCAGGAAATCAAAGGAGTCAACTTCGGATTACTTTTGTGACTGGTATGATTTTGTTCGCTTCGCGAGAATGTTTGATTGCCGGGGGCAGCCCGGCGGCTGGTTACCTTTCTTGCTTCGCCAAGAAAGGTAACCCAAAGAAGGCGAGCCCTGTACGAGTCAAGGAGATAGGTAACACTTTAGTTCAAGGACATGGGTTACACTTTGAGTGTCAAATAATCATTTAATCGCCCTTTGGTCTGGCGTTCGTCAAACGAGCCAAGGCGCACTGGCCCGAAATACACCGCCCAGACACCATCGCCCACCTCTTCCAGGCCAACCCATTCCCCGGCTAGCAGATAGCCAATGTAGATTCGTCGGCCAGTCCAGTAAGCCAAGCCATTTGCAGACACTTTCTGGCGCTGGAAATAGCCAGGGTATTCCAACTCCGGCAAGTGTTGCGGGTAGGCTCGCGACGAGGGTCTGTAGCAACTCTGGGGGCTGTGTTGCTCCAGTCCTTCATGAGGACGTTGCTCGTTATAGTCCACACGGAAGCGGTCGAATTGCCCCTGCTGGGCTGACAGGTTCGCAGAGGGCGGATGCGTTACAGCCAGCTTGAGGGTGCGGTGCATGCGCTCATGACGGCCGTTCTGCTGTGGCTGCCCTGGTTCAATGCGTTCCGGCACAATGCCGAGTCGAATCCACCATACGGAGAGATGCGATAGGCCGCCCGTCGCCGTGCTGGCGAAGGGCACTCCGTTATCGGTGCGCATGCGATTGGGCAAGCCATATTCTTGGAACAACCGCTTGAAGACAGCCTGGCTTTCCACGAAGCGGGTGCCGTCTAACCCTTGGCAACCGAGAAGGTAACGGCTGGCGTGATCCATGACGGTCAAGGGGTAACACCAACGGCCATTACCCATCTTGAACTGGCCCTTGAAGTCAGCGCTCCACAGCTCGTTGGGAGCCGAGGCAGGCGTTAGACGGTGGGGTGACGGCTGGACCCGCCGTCGGCGCCGTTTGGGTTCAAGCATGCCTTCGCGCTTGAGCACGTTATAGATGGTCGTCTTCGAGGGAGTGGGTTGGTCAGGAAAACGCTGTGACAGCAGCGCCTGGATCTTCTTCGGCCCCAGTGGATCGCGTCCCTGGCGGCGTAGTTCCATGATAGCTTTGCGAATGGCGTAAGGGATTTTGTTAGCTACGGCATGAGGTCGGCGGCTACGCTCTTCAAGGCCTTCAAGGCCCGCAGACTGGTAGCGTTCGACCCATTTGTAGCCCGTCTTGCGGCTAATGCCATAGCGTTCACAGAGCTGGCTGAAGCTGCCAGGTTCGCGTAGGTGGTCGGCAATAAACAGTATCTTCTCGTCCATCGGTTTCACATCTCTCCAAGGCATAGGAACCTCCTTTCGGCTGTTCCTATAAAGGGTAATCACTGTTACCCATGTCCTTGTACTTATGTGTTACCTATGAGTATGAACCGTACCGCCCCATCCACCGCCCCTTCGGGGTTCCCTGCGCTGCTCGTCAAGCCGGGCGGCTGCGGAACTCGCGCTGCGCGCTCAGACAGTCCTCGCCGAAGGCCCCCGGCTCGCCTCCGCTGCTCGGCGGTGGACCGAGGGGAATTCGTCGTAGCGCCTCGTTCATGGATTAAAACATTTAGTCTTGGCGCTCCACCGGTTTCCCCCTTCTGCGCCGCTTCGGTTTAGTCAGCAAATTGGGGGCAGTCGGCTGCGCCTTGTCTGAGCTCCGCGACAGCCCACGTTTTGTGTGGGCTGTTAGGGCGAGTTGCGCAGACGCCCAATTTGCTGACTAAACCGAAGGTACCCGAAGGGCGGCGCAGGGGGTCGCCTTTTCTTGGTTATCTTCTTTTGGCGAAACAAAAGAAGTAACCCGCCGCCGGGCGGCCCCGGCACCCAATCATCCATGCGCAAAGCGCATTCCACCCCCCCAAAAGGCGTGCCACCGCAACGCTACGCCCATTCACCAAAAATCCGCTAAACTGAAAAACGACATCAGCACCCCATCAATAGGATTCCCCATGACTCCCCCCACCCTGGTCATCGGCAACAAAAACTACTCCTCCTGGTCCCTGCGTCCCTGGCTGTTCATGAAGAAGAGCGGCGTGGCCTTCGAGGAAATCCGCATCCCGCTATACCAGCCGGGCTCGGTCGAGAAGCAGCGCCAATATTCACCCACCGGCCTGGTCCCCCTGCTGGTGGATGGAGACTTGAAAGTGTGGGATTCCCTGGCGATCTGCGAATACGTTTCAGAAAAATTTCTCGACGGCAAGGGCTGGTCCGCCGACCTTCAGGCGCGCGCCGTGGCCCGCGCCGTCAGCGCCGAGATGCATTCCGGCTTCCAGGCGGTGCGCGCCAACCTGCCCATGAACCTGAAGGCCGAATTTCCCTGGAAATTCATCAGCGACGAGGTGGACGCAGGCATCCGTCGCATCGCCGAAATCTGGACTCAGTGCCGCGAGCGATACGGCGCGTCCGGGCCCTGGCTGTTCGGCGAGTTCTCCATCGCCGACGCCATGTACGCACCGGTGGCCTGGCGCTTCAAAAGCTACGGCGTGCCCCTGGAGGGCGTGGCGGAACGCTACCTGAACACACTCCTGGCAATGGAGGAAATGCAGGCATGGCATGCCGACGCCTTGGGTGAAACCGAGGTACTGCCCCAATGCGAAGCACGGGATATCTGGCCGCAATAAACAGCCAGGGCCAACCATCATGCCGCCACGAATCCATCCCCGCTTCGAACGCTTCAAGGAAATCCAGCGCCTGCGCCAAAAGCTGGAGCGGAACGGCTTCCCCCGTCTGCAAATGTTCCTGCTGGTATCCATCACCGGCGGGGCGGGATTTTTCGCCTCCTATCTGCTGCTCAGCTTTGGCTTCGACACCATGTGGCTGCGCTATCTGGCCACCCTTGGCTGCGCCTACGCCGTGTTCCTGTTCCTGCTCTGGCTGTGGCTGCGCACCCGGGCCGAGGACTATGCCGATTTCCCGGACATCTCCAACCTGCCCTCCGGGCGCAGCGGGTCGAGTCCCGAGTACAGCGGCAAGGGCGGCGACTTCGGCGGCGGTGGCGCCTCGGGACGTTTCGACGGCGCCCATGAAACCGTATCCTCCAGCCCCGACTTCGACGCTCCCGTGGGGGAAGCCCTCGACGTCGTCTCCGGTGCCGACGAATTCGCCTTACCCTTGGCCGCCATCGCCATGCTCGCGGCCCTGGTGCTCTCCTCCTTCTGGGTGGTCTACACTGCCCCGGTGCTGTTTGCCGAACTGCTGGTGGACGGGGTTCTCGCCGCCAGCCTCTACCGTCGCCTGCGCGGCCTGGAAACCCGCCACTGGCTCGAAACCGCCCTACGCCGCACCATCTGGCCTTTCGCCCTCACCGCGCTGATGGTTGCCGGCTGCGGATGGGCCATGCAACTCTACGCCCCCGAAGCCCATGCCATCGGGCAGGTTATCGCGCACTGGAAGAATGGGCAGTGAGGTCAGCCAACTTTAGGGCGCACTAACCAACGGGCATGCATCGCATGTTGCGAATCCGGCGCAATGCGCTGCGCTTATTGACGCCCTACATTCACTGCGAACGAGCAGCCCGAAGCCAAACTCGTTACACCTCGGCCAGCCGCTCAACCGTGTCCGGATAGCGTTCCACCATACGGATCAGGAGTGCAGCCTGGGCATTCGGTTTCGCCCGGCCCTGCTCCCAGTTTTCCAGGGTGCGCGGGTTGGTCCGCAGGTAGTGCGCAAACACCGGGCGGGAAAGTTTCAGCCGCTCGCGCAGCGAAACCAGTTCTTCCGCTGTAACATCCGGCGCCGGCCGCGCTTGCACCTCATGCGTGCGCAAGGTGCGTTTGCCGGCGCGTTCTTCGGCAAGTGCATCGAAGCCCTCGGTGATCTCCGCAAACAGATTCCGTTTTTTCATCGCCTTGCCTCCAGTTCCAGTTTCAGCATTTCCCTGAGCGCCTTTCTTTCCTTCGCGCTCAGGTCGTCCATTTCGTCCTTGTTGTACAGGGTGAACAGCCAGAACTGGCGGCCCGCTTCCCACCAGAAATAGATCACCCGCAACCCGCCTCGCTTTCCCTTCCCGCGCCTTGGGTCGGAATGGCGCACCTTGCGCAATCCTCCGGTTCCCTCGATCACGTCACCCGCCGCTGGGTTTTTCATGAGTTCACTCTGCAGGCCACGGAACCCTTCATCGTCCAGGTAATCAGCCCGGTAGCGTGAGAAAGAAGGAAGTTCAACAAACATGGATTTCATGTTTTTAATATACGTATATTGCGTACACTTATCAAGCCGATTCCAGAAAAAAGTTCTGGCGTGAAGCTCCACATCAGGAGGAGCGCCGCGAACGATAACTATCACTTGGCTGGCGCCGATAATCGCGCCATGATAACGGTAGGGATAAAAGCATCGCTGCAAGCCGGAAAGATACGGGGAGATCTCAGTGACGGATGAATCAGGCGGGAACAGGAATTCGTACGACAAGAACCACTTCCCCCAGCAAGCGGACGTTCTGAATATCGTCCTGGATCACATCACCCAGGGCATGGTCGTGGTCGGGCCGGACTATCGCACGCTGGCGTTCAACCGGCATTTCGAGGAGATGTTTCAGCTTCCGCCCGGGACGGTCGAGGTGGGTGCCGATTTCCGGGACATCCTCAGAACATGGGCCGCGACGACCGGGCAGGACCAGCAAATGCTGGACTACGCCATCTACCAGCTCGACGAGCCCGCCACTTTCGAATTCGAGTTTCCCCAGCTCATCAACGGCGACCCGCGCTGGTGCCTGCTGACGCACAACCCCTTGCCGGGGAAGGGGTTCGTCCGGACCTTCACCGACATCACCAAGCGGAAGGCGCTGGAGGCCAGCCTGATGAAGCTTTCCCGGGAGGACCCGCTGACCGGGCTGTATAACCGGCGCACCATCCTGGATTTGCTGGAAGAGGAAATCCAGCGCGGGCAGCGCTACAAACATCCGCTGTCATTCCTGATGATGGACATCGACCACTTCAAGAAGATCAACGACCAGTGGGGACACCCGACCGGCGACGAAGTGCTCAAGTCTTTCGCGGCGCAATGCCGCTCGGTGATGCGGGAAAACGACAAGATGGGGCGTTTCGGCGGGGAAGAATTCGTGATGCTGCTGCCCGAGACCGGCAAGACGGACGCCGTGCTGGTGGCCGAACGCATCAGGAAAATCACGGCGGAAATGGCCGTCAAGCCCAAGCGCAGCTCAACACCCATTCCTGTGACCGTCAGCATTGGCGCGACCACCGCAGGCGAAGGCGACGATGTCGAATACGTCATTGCCCGGGCGGACGAGGCGATGTACGAAGCCAAGGATGCCGGCAGAAACCGCGTGATATGCCATTAGGCGTGTTTCTCGCTCCGGGGCATAAATAATGGTGTAACAAAGGCCATATACACTTCGCCGCTCCTTACCTGTCAGACCGGCGATTTCATGAACACTCCACTTACCACGCTTTCCGCCCTGCGCGGCTGGGCGCTTGCCCTGTTGCTCCCGTGCGCTTTCCTCATGGCTTCCCCGGCCGTCGCGCGGGACATCCTGATTGGGCAATCGATCGACATCTCCGGTCCGCTCGGCGACATCGGCAAGGATTATCTCGCCGGGGCCAAGGTTTATTTCGATTACGTCAATTCGACCGGCGGCATCCATGGGCGGAAAATTTCCCATATCGCCGTGGACAACGGGGGATCGGCGGAAAAATCGGCCCAGATCAGCAGGAATTTTCTCGGCAAACAGAAAGTCGACATTCTTTTCGGCTATTTCGGCGAAGGCAGCATGGACGAGCTGTTGCGCAACGCCGAGTTCGAAACCTCGAAGATCCCCCTGGTGGCGCCACTATCCGGCATCGAACTGAAACAGGGCAACGACCACATATTTTTTGTCCGCCCCAGCTATGCCAGCGAGGCACGAAAGCTGGTGGGCCATTTCCTCAGCCTGGGTATCACCCGTTTCGCGGCGGTGTACGCAGCGGACAGCTACGGCAGCTCGGCTTTAACCGCCGTCGAGAGCGCGCTGAAGAGCAAGAACATGTACCTGACGGGCAAGTACCCGGTCGGCCTGGAACAGGCCGGGCTCGATACCGCGATCAAATCCACCCTTGCCAGCAAGCCCCAGGCCATCATCGTGATTCTGGAAACCTTGCCCGCAGCGCAGTTCATCAAGGCATACCGGCAAGTGGATGCGGGGGCCTATATTTTCGGTCTCTCCATGATCAACCACCAGACCTTGTTCGAAATCGCCGGCAAGGACCTGGCCGCCGGCGTCATGCTCTCCGAAGTCGTGCCCCATCCGAGCAACTGGTCCGTACCTGTCGTCGCCGAGCACCGCAAGATCATGGAAATCTACCGTGACGAAGCGCCTTCCCACCTCACGCTGGAAGGCTTCATCGCCGCGAAGATGCTGGTCAGCGCGCTGAGGAACATCGGCAAGGACTTCACGCCGGCGCAACTGACGGCTGCGCTGAAAGAGACGAAAAGCATGGATATCGGCGGCTTCTACCTGGAATTTTCCCCTTGAGCAACCGGGGCTCCAGATACGTCGACATCAACGTCATTACCAGGAAAGGCCGGCTGCTGAATTAGGCGAAAAGCTCACGCCGCTGACTGTCGCACCGGAACCCATATCCTGAAAGTCGTGCCCTTGCCGACTTCGCTTTCCACCTCGATCCTGCCGTGGTGCTTTTCGACGATGCCGTAGGACAGCGACAGCCCCAGCCCGGTGCCCTTGCCTACCGGCTTGGTGGTGAAGAACGGGTCGAAGATGCGCTTGAGGTTTTCCGGCGCGATGCCCTTGCCGTTGTCGGATATCTCGACCCACACCTTGTCGTCCTGCGTCCCGCTGCGGATGGTGATGCGCCCGTGACCGTCCGGGCCGATGGCGTGCGAGGCGTTGACCAGGATGTTCATGAATACCTGGTTGAGCTGGTGCGCCAGGCATTCCACCTGGGGGAGCTCGCCGTATTCCTTGATGACTTCGGAATTGTATTTGAGTTCGTTGTGCACCACGTTGAGCGTGCTGTCGATGCCCTTGTGCAGGTCGACCCATTGCCATTCGGCTTCGTCGACGTGGGAGAAGTCCTTGAGGTCCTGCACGATGCGCTTCACCCGCAAGATGCCGTCGGTGGACTCCTTGAGCAGGTCGAGGATGTCCTGCTTGATGAATTCCCAGTCCGCCTCCCGCTTCAGGGAACGAATTTCCTCCAGGATAGGCTGGTCGCCCAGGGCGCACTCGGCACGCTCGCAGGCGGCCAGGACCCGGAACAGGGTGTCGATGTATTTTTCCAGGCTGCCGAGGTTGGAATTGACGTAGCCGATAGGGTTGTTGATCTCGTGCGCCACGCCCGCCGCCAACTGGCCGATGGAGGCCATTTTCTCCGATTGCAGCAGCTGGTTGTGGGCTTCCTCCAGCTTCCGGATCAGGGCCTTCTGTTCCTCCGTCTCCCACTGCAGCACGCCCATGAGTTCGTTGAACGATTTCGCGGTCTGGCCGAGCTCATCCCGGCTGGCGATGGGAACGCGCTTGGAATAGTCCGATGAATGTTCGATTTCGCCAATGGTCGTCTGCATCAGGTTCAAGCGGCTGGCGATGGAGTGGATGGTGCCGTAAGACTGACCGGCGCCGATGGCCAGACCCAGCAGCAGGGTGATCAGCACCAGCATCCGGGTGGTGTTGTTGGATCGACTGGTTTTCTCGAAGGAATCCCTGGCGGTCTCTTTCTCGTAGCGCATCAGGTTCAGCAGCGCGTCCCGGGCAGCGTCGAATTTCCTCGCCGACTCCGTTTTCATGAAATCGCTGGCCGTTTCATAAGCGCCGCTGCGCGCCAGTTCTATGGTTCTGTTCCCGGATTCGGCGTAGGCATCCCAAGCCCGCTCGAAGTTCGCGGCCTGTTCCTTTACTTCCGCGGAAACCACTGAGGCCCGGTAAGCGCCCCATATCCGCTTCAACTGCTCGTTGACCTTTTCCACCGCCTGGAAATGCACGTCCGCGGCGCTGGAACTGTTTGCGCTCATGCCGGTAATGACCTGGGCGCGCGACTGGTAGACCACGTCGAGCACCTCCCCCAGCTGAACCAGGGGAACGGTGTTGCTTTCATAGACCGAGCGCAGGCCTTCGCTGGTGCCGGACACCCCTCTTAACCCCATGAATCCCACTATCGTCAGCAGCACAAGCAGACTGCCCGTCAGCAACATCAGTCTGGTGCTGATCTTGAAATTGTCGAACATGCAGATTCACCCTCATTTAAGTTTCGCGATTATGCTTTATCGGCGCCGGGACTGCTATCCGGCTTGAACGCGCAGGCTGAAGCGGCCGGCTCGCAGTACTCTGGGCAGAAGGCAAAATGAGATCCGCAGATGCAGGGAAATTAGGCGGATAACTGGACCTACAGGTCCTATGCGTTTTATCAAAATTGTCGCATAATAACGCTGGCTTATCCGCCCGGAGATATGGACTCGACTCAGGCGAAGGGCCGATGTGACAGTACCCCGAGTAGCCCCGCATGGGGGTTCATCAACCGTATTACGAAAAGGAAACAGACCGTGAAAGAAACCATCAAGACCTCCCGCCGCCAATTCCTTAAAATCGGCGGCGCCGCTCTCGCCATGATTCCAGTGCTGTCCGTGTCGGGCAACGCGATGGCCGCCACCAATGCAGCAATGCGCACCTCCATGAAATACCAGGACAAGCCGCTGGGCGACAAGCACTGCGCGACCTGCATGCAGTTCGTTCCGGGCAAAACGCCCAAGGACCTCGGCGGCTGCAAGATTTTCGCCGGTGACACCGAGATTTCCCCCACTGGCTACTGCGTGGCCTGGGCTGCCATCCCCAAGAAATAATCGTTTATTTCGAGCAATCGAATTTAAAAAAGGCGCAGATTTGCGCCTTTTTTTATTGCCGCAAGCGGGGGCGAGTCACATGGGCTACCCGCCCAGCGCCTTGTCCAGATAATCCTTCACATATTTCACCAACTCCGCATCGCGATCGGTGAAGAAATGGTCGGTTTTCGGCGCCACGATCTGCGCGCTGTTCGCGTTCGCCTTGAGCGAAGCCGCACGCTTGGCGGCGCCTTTCAGCACGATGGGCAGGTCGTTCTCGCCGTACAGGTCGAGCACCGGGATAGCGACGCCGCGGTAGATCTCCGGCCCGCCCATGCCGATCGCCACCCAGGCATCCACCGGGTGGCCCTTGGCGCGGCTCAGGTAGTAGTGGCTCATGCGTGAACCCATGCTGTGGGAAACGATGGCGACTTTCTTGTAGCCCTTGGCCTTCAGAAAGGCCACCGCCTGCTCCAGGCGCTGAGCGGCTTCGGGAAAAGTGGGCGGATAGTCCTCGCCCCTGGCCTCGTTTTTCAGCACCGGCATCTGCACCGACAGCGTGGTGTAGCCGGCGTCCGCCAGCTGGGTGCGCAGCACGCCGATCAGGTTCCAGTCGGGATGCACGCCCAGGCCGTGAACGATGACCAGCGCCGCCTTGGCGTCGGGCACTTCGGTGAAGAGGGTGAGGAATTTGTGGTTGCGCGCCTCCAGGTAAACCGGGTCGCCGGTTACGACGGCCGGCGTGACCTCGTCGGCCCATTTCTGTTCACGCACGTAATCGGCGCCCCAGGCCGTGCCGATGAACAGCTGCAAAGCCAGAATCCATAGCATGCGTGTCATTGTTTTCTCCTTTTTCACTTCACGACAGGTTCGCCAGAATACTGGCCCCGGGCGTGAACCGCAACAGCTCGGCACCCTTTCGGACAGCGCCGGCCGCGTGGAATTTATCGGGATCGGGCCTTGTCAAATGTTTACAGGATTTTCCTCGATCCGGAGGGCGCGCAATGAATACCCTGACAAAGGACCCGGTCTGCGGGATGGAAATAGCAGCTTCCTCCACCGCGATCCAGACGGTTTACCGCGGCATCAGCTACTACTTCTGCTCGGAGCAGTGCCTGCAACGTTTCCTCGCCAAACCCCTGCTCTATGTCGGCGAACCGGACCGGAAAGCGCCCAAGCAACAGGGTATCGAACTCATCAAGAAGCGGCGCCTGCTCTTGGCCACCCCCCTCTCGCCGGATCAGGCGGTCACGGTGGAAAACGCCCTGCGCGGCGTGATGGGCATCAGGCTGGTCGCGGCCCGTGGTGACTCGCTGGAAATCCACTACGACCTGCTCGACACCTCGGCGGAGTTGATCGAGGAACAGCTGGCGTCCATCGGCGTGCAGCTGGGGAACGGCTGGAGCGAGCGCCTGCGCCGCGCCTTCATGCATTACGAGGAAGAGAACGAGCTGGATAATCTCGCCGCGAACGACAAGCATTGCTGCGACGTGCGCAAGTGGTAGACGGGGGAACTACGCTTGCGTCTGATCGCTTGCCGGGTAGAGCGAACATTTCACCGCGCAATCGCAGCCCCCGGCGGTCCTGGCTTGCAGCAGGCTCTCGTATGCCGCAGCCGGCATGGGCTTGGCGATCAGGTATCCCTGTAGCAGGTCGCACCCCAGCCGCTTGAGAAAAGCCATCTGCTCCTCGGTCTCGATGCCTTCGGCCACCACTTCCAGGCGGATGCTCTTGGCCAGCGCGATGATCATCTGCACGATCTGCGCATCGTCCTTGGCGTGGGGCAGCCCTTCGACGAAACTGCGGTCGATCTTGAGGGTGTTCACCGGCAGGCGCTTGAGGTAGGAAAGGCTGGAGTAGCCGGTGCCGAAATCGTCCAGGGCGAGCGTGATACCCATGGCCTGGAACTGGGTCAGGGTATTGACCGAGCGGTCCGGGCTGCGCAGCACCATGCTTTCGGTGAGCTCGAATTCGATCAGGCTGGTCGGCGTCCCGGTTTCCTTCAGGATGGCGTCGACCGATGCCACGAAGGTATCCGATTCCAGCTGCAGGGCCGAGAGGTTGATCGCTATTTTCCGCGTCGGAACCAGGCCTCGGCGCCAGCGGCCGATCTGTTCGCACACCGAGCGGATGATCCATTCCCCGAGCGGGATGATGATGCCGTTTTCTTCCGCCAGCGGGATGAACTTGGCCGGCGACACTAGTCCATGCACCGGGTGGTTCCAGCGGATGAGCGCTTCTGCCCCGCAGAAATCGTTGGTTGAGGCACACAGCTTCGGCTGGTAATAGACCTCGAATTCGCTTCTTTGCAGCGCTTGGCGCAAGTCCTGCTCCAGCTGAATGCGCTCCAGCACCTTCTGGTTCATGGCTGTGTCGAAATAGCGGAACTGGTTGCGGCCGGCGGCCTTGGCGGCGTACATCGCGGTGTCGGCGTGCTGCAGCAGCGTTTCCGGATTGTCGCCGTCGTTGGGGAAGACGCAGATGCCCATCGAAGTGGTGACGTGAAAATCGGTGCCGTTGAGGTCCAGCGGCTGGGCGACCGCGTCGATGATCTTTTGCGCAACGTGCGAAACGTCGTTCAGACTATCCGGGTGCATCAGCAGCACCACGAATTCGTCGCCCCCGAGCCGCGCGACCGTGTCCGATGTCCTGATCACGCCCTGCAGCCGCTCGCCGATGGCGATCAGCAGCTTGTCGCCGCTGGCGTGGCCGAGCGAGTCGTTGACCCACTTGAAGTTGTCGAGATCGAGGAACAGCAAGCCGACATGGCGCTGCTCCCGGATCGACAGGGTGATCGCGCTGCCGAGGCGGTCCAGCAGCAGCTTGCGGTTCGGCAGACCGGTGAGCGTGTCGTGGGTGGCGAGGTGGAGGACGCGCTGTTCGGCTTCCTTGCGCTCGGTGATATCGGTGAAAGCGCCGACGTAGTTGGTGATCGCGCCGTCCGCATCGCGCACGACGGCGATGCTGAGCCATTTCAGGTAGATCGTGCCGTCCTTGCGCCGATCGTGGACTTCTCCGCTCCAGTGCCCGCCTTCCATCAATTCCGCCCACATCTGGTGATAGAACGCGGGGCTTTCCTTGCCGGCGGAAAGCATTCTGGGGTCCTGGCCGAGCACCTCCGCTTCCGCATAACCGGTCAATTCCGTGAACGCCCGGTTGACCGCCAGGATGAGGTTGTGCCGGTCTGAAATCAGGATGGCCTCGCTGCTGTTGGCGAACACCATGGCGGCGAGGCGGCGCTGCGCTTCTTCCTGCAGCCGCTCCTCGTCGCGCTCGACGGTCTGCTGCACCATGTTTTCGAACGCCTGGCCGACCTGGTGAATCTCGTCGCTGTGTCCGGCCTTGGCGCTATGTATCCATTGCTGCAACCGATCGGTCACGCCGCGCTGTTGCGAAAACTCCTCGACCGCCCCGCCGAGATCGCGGATACGCCGCGCCTGGCGCATCAGCCAGGTACCCAGCGTAAGCCACAGGATGAAACCGTCGAACACCGGGATCACGCTCACCCCGAGCGCCAGTTCGGTGCGCGAGAACAGGGCCTTGACCGGCGCATCGATGC
Source organism: Sulfurimicrobium lacus (assembly GCF_011764585.1). Lineage (GTDB taxonomy): Bacteria > Pseudomonadota > Gammaproteobacteria > Burkholderiales > Sulfuricellaceae > Sulfurimicrobium > Sulfurimicrobium lacus. The sequence continues at coordinate 866,661 of NZ_AP022853.1, read as the reverse complement.
GCAGCACGGTCGCGTCGCCGCGCGCGCCGCTCCAAGGAACCTCACGCCGCTCGACGTCGTCGGAGACCAGCGGCTGGACAACCGACTGCTCCAGCCCGCGCTGACCGGTCGAGTTCGCCACGGGGATGGTGTTGTACAGTGCGGCGAGCGTCACGCCGGGCGTGCTGAGCTGTTGCAGCAGCGCGTTGTCCAGGCGGTAGAAAACGGCGAACCGTCCCATGCCGGCATCGCCGAGCCAGATCGGCCCGGAGAAAATACGGTAGAGATCGCCGGTAGATGGGTGGCGATACCAGCCGGCGCTTTCCGCTTTCTGCAGCGGCACGGTAACGAGGTCCAGTTCGCTGCCGTAAATGAATACCGGCGCGCGCTGCCTGTCCTCGATGACCAGGTGCTGGAAACGCCGGTTGGTGCCCTGCACCGTCATGAAGGCCTGGAGGTTGACCACGGCCGATTCCGGGCTCTCCAGGATGCGGGTGGTCTCGATGCGCACCTTGAAATCCCGGCTCTGCAGCTCCCAGTCGTGCTCCAGCTGCGCCAGGCGCGACTGGTAAAAGGCAGCGAGATCGCTCGCTCTTTCCTCTGCCGCCTTGCTGAGAGCGGTCTTGTAGATTTGCGCGGTGGAAACCGCGATCAGCGCGACGAACAGCCCCAGGCTGAAAATGAGCCTGACAGCCGCCTGACGGGCGATGGAGTCGCGCTTTACTTGCGCCGTCCGGCCCATTTCGCGTTAACCATGCTATCGAGAACCAGCGCTTGCCCGCGCGGATCGCCTGCGCTGGTTTTGCGGAAGAACAGCTCGGTTTCGCGCAGCTGTCGGGTGGAAAACATGCCGTCCTTGCTGAAGGCGCGCGGATATTTATTGAGCGCCAGCAGGAGCGAAGCGCGCTCGTCCGGATCGGTCACGCCGAGCTTGTCGACCACTTCCTCCGGGCTGTGGGTGGCGATCCATTGCAGCGACTTGCGCAGCATTCCGACCATCTTCTCTACCTTGTCGGGCGAATCCTGCATCACGTCGGCGCGGGTCAGCACGGCGGCGTGGAGAAAGTTTGCGCCGGGTATCTTCCTGGCAGTTTCCGGCTCTGCCAGGTTGGCGAGGAAGAACACCTGCCCCTTGGCCAGCAGGCGCGAGGCGAAGGGCTCATCGCCCATCACGGCATCGGCGGCCCCGGTGATCATCAGCGACGACTGTTCCACCCAGCTCTGGCCGGCGGGAACGATGCGCACCGAGTCGAGGTCGACGCCGTCGGACTGCAGCACCAGCTCGGCGAGTTGCTGCGAGGTGGTCTTGCTGTTTTTGGTGCTGGTGTTGACGCCGATCACCTTGCCCTTGAGGTCGGCGATGCGCTTGACCTTGTCCTTCAGCGCGGAGCGCACCATGAGCACGAACAGCGGCGCGTCGTCCACTGCAGCAACCGCGAACACGTCGCCGTTGTTGGCCCGCAGCGACATCGCGGCAGGCAGTCCCGCCACGGCGAAATCGGCATTGCGCGTGACGAGGTTGTTGAGGGCCACCGAGCCGCCGCCGGTGTGCAGCAGCTGAATTTTGACGCCCGCGTCGCGGTCGGCGGCGATTTTGGGAATCAGGTCGATGGGGAGATAGGACAGGTTGCGCGGCCCCGGCACGCTGACGACAATTTTGTGGACATCCTGACAAAAGGCGGTCTGTGCAAACAATAACAGCAGGATTGCGGCAAGTATCTTCATGTTTCCCCCATTCGAGAGCTCGAATCCGCTGGAAAGCAAATGACATGCCTTCCCGTGGACAAACCATCTTGTTTTGCAAACACTCGTGCTGCTTGGCATATGCAACAAACATAGCTTGGAAAACCGAATAGGGCAATCAAATGTACTGGGCAGAAAAAAAAGAAACGGTGCCGGAAGCGGGCTCCAGCACCGTCGGACAGGCAGGGGCGGGGGCGTTATTTAGTCGTCGTGCCCCTCCCCTTTCGCGTCATGTTCGCCGAGAGCCAGCGGCTGGCTGAGGAAAGGCAGCGTTACCGACTGCGTCTGCGCATCCCAGCCTTTCCAGTACACCAGCGAGAAAGCCGCCACCAGCGCCAGCAGCATGATCGCAGAAACGGGGCGGGAAGAACGGATAGCCTGGCTCTCGTCCCCTTCCTTGTAGCCTGTCAGCATGGCGCGCGGCAGGTTCTCGCGATGCAGGAAGCTGGCGGCGATCACGCCGACGATATGCACCACCACCACTGCGAGAGCGCCATTGGCCAAGACTTCGTGAATGTCCTCGAACTGCTCGCCCGCGGTGAGCAAAGCCAGCCCCGAGACACTAATACCGATGCCCAGCAACAACAGCAGATAGATAGCCCAGCTGCCCGCCGGGTTGTGCCCCACGTGGCGCTCGGCTTTGCCCTGCAGAGTGTCGAGCAAATATCTGAACCCGGCGACCGGCGAAAACAGGAAGGAGGAAAAACGCGCGTAGCGGCTTCCGGCAAAGCCCCAGATCAAGCGGCAGACGATCAGCCCGAGCATGAGCAGCCCGGAAAACACGTGTACGGCGGCCCAGCCGTCAGCCTCGGCGGTCACGTAGGCCACGACAAAGGATAGCGCGAACAGCCAGTGGAAAAGACGGGTGGGGATATCCCAGACCAGTATGGATTTCATGATTTATTACTCCAGGTTCGTTGAACACAGGAAGCAGTCTGGAACAGGGAGCTTAACGCTTCCTTAAGGGCGTGTTGGGAATCCGGATCGGTCAGTGCCCGCACATGCAGCCGCCCTCTCCGCCGCACAGTCCCATCTGGGACTCGGTCAGGCTCATGCTCGAACGCACCGTTTGTGTGCTGCCATCGAACAAAACATCGAAGCGCGCCAGCTCGTTCCAGTCGTCGCAGTAGCGCCATTCCCACACCAGCTCGTCGCGCGCCTTGAAATAAACGGTCCAGGCCGGTTGCGACGGCCCCAGCAGGCGGAGCACCTGGCTCTGCGTCATGCCCTTCTGCAGGCGCGCAAAACGCTTGGAGTCCAGCACATTCTCGATGCTGCGCATCTTGCCGTCCGCGCCGATATGCACCATGAAGGTATGAACGCCCATCGGTCCGCGCGGGTAGGCGAGCTGCTGAGACCCGTCGGCGTCCTGCCAGCGCATTTCGGGCTGTCCCATCACGCGCAGCACGTCCTCCAGCCGCGCCGCATCCGGCTGAAGCCCGCTACCGCTGTAGGATGCGCAGGAGCCGAGCAATAACGCCGCCAGAATCGCCATGATTTTCTTCATATTTCTTCCCTCCCGATCCACCTGTCGTTCATGTTTTGATCCAAGTATCGTATCGGATATGCGGAAAATTGTTCTTCTCCTGCCGCAAAACCCTTGATCACCGTCAATTTCACGGCTTCTGCTTCGACCAGCAAGCTGCTAGAATAAATCCCCATCAAATTACTCGGTCAATTCTCGCCATGGACGACACCTCGAGCAAAAATCTCAAGACGGATTCAGCCGGCGACGAGGTGCCGGAGCTGGAATTGACCGATGCCGACATCCTCGACGCGATGCAGCATATCCCCGGCTACCTCGACATCACCACGGAAGATTTCCGCGCAATCTATCACCTTGCCCACCACCATGCGGCGGGACGCCTGTTCGGCAAGATCAGGGCGGCAAACCTGATGCGCACGGGCATCGAGCCCCTGCTTCCCGACATGCCGCTCGACCAGGCGGCACGGGCGCTCGTCAAATCCGGCTACAAGGCGCTGCCCGTGGTGGACACGACGGGCCGCGTGACGGGGATGTTGACCGAAACCGACTTCCTGCGGCGGCTCAAGGTCGATACTTTCCTGGAATTGCTGCTGAGCATGCTGGACGACACATTCGAGCTCAAGCACCGTTGCCACGAGACGCCCGTGAGCGAGGCGATGACCGCCCCTGCGGTAACCGTCGCGGGCGATGCCGGCTTCAGTGAAATCATCCGCGCGTTCCGCCAGCATGACGGCCGCGGCATACCCGTCGTGGATGGCGATGGCCGCCTGCTCGGCATGCTGCTGCGCAAGGACTTCATTACCGCTTACCACCTGGAACCCTTACAGTGAAGATCCCCGAATATTTTCGCAAGATGCGCGGCACCACGCGCGGCAGCCCGCCGCGGGTCAGCAATGCCGAAATCGTCTGGTCCGGGATCGGCGGATTTCTCGGCATTGCGATCGTGGCATGGATGGACCACCTGTTTTTCGCCGGCACCGATCTGACGCTGCTCTTCGGCCCCTTCGGCGCCTCCGCGGTACTCGTTTACGGCGCGGTGCGCAGCCCATTGGCCCAGCCGCGCAACCTGGTGGGCGGGCACGTCGTCTCGGCCATCGTCGGCGTCGCTTGCTGGAAGCTGTTCCACCAGTATCCCTGGCTCGCGCAGGCAATGGCGGTCGCCGGCGCAATCGCCCTGATGCACGCCACCCGCACGCTGCACCCGCCGGGCGGCGCCACGGCGCTGATCGCGGTGATCGGCTCGGCGGGGATTCACGACCTGGGGTTCTGGTACGTGCTGGTGCCTGCCACCCTTGGGCCCGTGATCCTGCTGGCGGTGGCGGTAGTGGTCAACAACATTCCGGCATCGAGACGCTACCCGGAAATCTGGTTCTGACGCCTTGTCATTGCGAGCGCAGCGAAGCAATCTCGGTTTCTGCCAGCCGACAGGCTCCTAGAGACCTAACGAAGCCAGCAGGTCGTCCACTTCGTCCTGGCCGTTGACGCTGTCTTCGGCCTTGCGTCCGGGTCCGGCCGTCAGCCCTTCGGAACTGATCAGCGAATCCTTGGTGTCCGGCGCGTATTCCTTGAGGATGTCGAGCAGGATGTTCTCGATCTCGACCGCCGCGTTCACGATCTTGTTGACCATCTGCCCGGCCACATCGCGGAACTCCTGCGCCTCCATGATCTGCATCAGGTTGTGGTGAACCGTTTCCTCGGCGGCGGCGATTTCGCCCAGCTTCGAAATGGTTTCTTCCACCAGATCGTCGTGCTCGCTGAAATTGGTATCGGCCAGGCGCGCGGATAGTTCCCAACAGACCGCGCGGTTGCGGCTGGTCAAAGGGGTCGAAGCTTCCACCGCACTGATGGTCCGCTCCGAGGCATCGTGCATGGATTTGTCGATGAAGGACAGCCGCTCGCGCGCGTCCGGCATGGTCGCGGCGGTCTTTTCCAGGTTGCGGGTATAGCCGAGCTCCTTGAGTATCTGGTGCAAGCGGGCGGTGGCGTGGCCGATTTTCTCGACCCGCGGGTCGAATAGCGCAGTGCGTTTCCTGCGAAGCGTCGTGTTATTGGTCATGGGAGATCAACTTTTGCAATGTCCAGGTGGCCGCGACCACAAAAAATATTAGTTTAGCATTCACACAGCCTGGTTGGCATGAGAATGGCATGGGCATTACAATCCAGCGGTTGCCGCCACGGCGGTCGTGTCCGGGATGCATCAAGTGTCTGTCAAACGAATCGGCGTTAGCGCCCTTGTCGTCGCCCTGCTGATCGGCGGCGTGCTTTTCACCCAGCGCAAGCCGCCCGCCCCGCCCGGCGCCACCGCCGCGGCGCTGCCCGCTTCCACCGCACCGGACACCACCGCGATCCGCGCCGGCCTGGGCGAAGTCCTCGCCGCCTACCGCAAGATCATCGTCCTGCTGGCCGACGAAAAAACCCTCTCCGGCAGCGAACTGGCGGCCGCCAACCAGGCCGGGCAAGGCCTGTTCCACGACAACCTGGCGCGCATCGCCGGGCTGGAGGACGCGTTCGATGCACTCACCGCCTCGCGCGACCCGGCGCGCTTTGAGGCCATCGGCCGACTGCTCGACTACATCGAATCCGATCCGGCGCTCTACGACGCCGACCGCCTCGCCTTCCGCGAACTGCTGCAGACGCTGCAGGCCGACGTGGCGCGCGACGCTTCGCTCCCCGCCATCAAGATGCACAAGCGCATCTCGGAAGACCTCGACGCCCTGGCCGAAATCGAGCACAACTACGAGAAGGAAATCCGCCGCATTTTCGGCCGCTTCGACCAGCGCGCCATCGAACTCAAGCGCGAGCGCTGGGACGACTACGTGGCGCACCTCAAGAAGCTCTACTCGCGCGAGCAGATCCTCAAGGACTACGGCGTGGTCCTGCCCTACCCCGCGCCCAAGGCGCCGCCCGCCGACGAAACGACGAAGGACGAGCAGGGCGAGATATTCGGGCGCGGCCTGCCGAAGAAAGTGGTGGCGCTGACCTTCGACGACGGCCCGCACAAGCTCTACACCGACGAGATCGTCGCCATACTCCAGCAGTACAACGCCCCCGCGGTGTTCTTCAACGTCGGGCGCAACCTCGGCACGCTCGGCCCGGACGGCAGCCCCAAGCTCGGGCCGCGCGCCGCGGTGAGCCGCAAGCTGATGGCCGAAGGCTACGTGCTCGGCAACCACAGCTTCACCCACGCCCAGCTGTCCAAGCAGACCGGCGACTCCCTCAAGGCCGAGATATTCAACACCGACGCGCTGCTCAAGGCGGTCAACCCGGAGCGCTCGCCGCTGTTCCGCTTCCCCTACGGCGCGCGCAACGGCGAAGGACTGCACGCGCTGGAGACGGCGCACCTCAGGTCGGTGATGTGGAACATCGACTCGCTCGACTGGGCCGACCCGGTGCCCAGCTCCATCGCCGACCGCGTGCTGCGCACCGTGGACAAGGAGGGGCGCGGCATCATCCTGTTCCACGACATCCACGAGCGCACCGTCAAGGCACTGCCCGCGATCCTCGACCGCCTCAGCGCCGAAGGCTACCGCTTCGCCGGCTGGGACGGCAGCGGCTTCAGCCTCGCCAAGGGCAATGCCGTGCCCGTCGAAAAGGCCGCCGCCAGCCCCGGCTACGGCGAATCCTGGGCCATCGTGGTGGGCATCGACGACTACGCCAAGCGGCCCAAGCTGCACTACGCGGCGCGCGACGCCGAGGCGGTACGCCGAAGCCTGATCGAGAAATTCGGCTTCAAGCCCGAGCGCGTGTTCGGCCTGAGCAACGGCGAAGCCACCCGCACCAACATCCTCGCCCTGTTCCACGACAAGCTGGCGCACGGCGGCGTGGGCAAGAACGACCGCGTCTTCGTCTTCTTCGCCGGCCACGGCGCCACGCGCAAACTTAGTTCCGGGCGCGACCTCGGCTACATCGTGCCGGCCGATTCCGACCCCGCCCAGTTCGCCACCGACGCCATCCCCATGACGGAAATCCAGAACATCGCCGAAAGCCTCGACGCCAAGCACGTGCTGTTCGTCATGGACGCCTGCTACAGCGGCCTCGGCCTCACACGCGGCGGCGGCTCGGGCGGATTCCTGCGCGACAACGCCAAGCGCATCGGGCGCCAGATGCTCACCGCCGGCGGCGCCGAGCAACTGGTCTCGGACGGCGGCCCCAACGGCCACTCGGTGTTCACCTGGACCCTGCTGCAAGGCTTGGCCGGCAAGGGCGACCTCAACGGCGACGGCCTCATCACTGCCACCGAACTGGCCGCCTATGTCGCCCCGGCAGTGTCCGCCGTGTCGCAGCAGACGCCGGCTTTCGGCAGCCTTCCCGGCTCGGAAGGCGGCGACTTCATCTTCGAACTGGCGGGCGAAAGCGAATTCCTCGGCGCCCAGACGGCCCAGCTCTCGAACGAAGCCATCGCCCTCAACAGCAAGCAGGAAGCGGCGCGCGCGCCGGTCGAAACATCCGGCAAGGCAGCCCCGGTAGTGGTGGTGAAAGATCTGCAGGGCGGCGAACAGAAGATCGTCACCCCCGCCGCCGTGCCCACCTCGCAGCGCCAACTCGCCCAGCGTGCCAACGACCGCGGCCTGCAGCTCTACAAGGAAAAACAGTACGCCGCCGCCGAAGCCCAGTTCACCGAAGCCCTCAAGCTGCGCCCCGACTTCGCCCTGGCCGCCAACAACCTCGGCTTCGTCTACTACAAGCAGGAGAAATACCCCGAAGCCGCACGCTGGTTCGAAAACGCCATCAAGATGGACCCCTCGCGCGCCATCGCCTACCTCAATCTTGGCGATGCGCGGGCCAGGAGCAGCGAGGGCGAGAAGGCGAAGAAGGCCTATCAAACCTATCTTGAGCTAGCGCCCGGCGGAAGCGGAGCAGGGTATGCGAAGCAGCAGTTGGAGAGGCTATGAGAAGCCGGTAGGTGGGCAATCCGGTGACGGCGCCGGACTCTTGCTAAGCAAGAGTCCAAACGCCATACTCGTGTGTGTTCCCAACTCCTTAATTGGAAGAATGATGAAACCCAGTCTGCTCGACCGAATCACCATCGAACCCGGCAAATGCGGCGGACGTCCGTCCATTCGTGGCATGCGCATTCGCGTCACGGATGTCCTGGGACTGCTTGCCGCCGGCGCCTCCCATCAGGAAATTCTTGAGGATTACCCCACCCTCGAAGAGGACGACATCCTGGCGTCGCTCGAATATGCGGCAGCCCAGACAGACCATGCGATCCTGATTGCCGCATGACATTGTTGGTCGACAATCAGCTTCCGTTGGCTCTGGCGCGTTATCTTGCTGCCAATGGCTGGGACTGCATCCATGTGCAGGACATCGGGCTGGACGCGGTGGAAGACAGAGTCATCTGGCAATACGCCAAGGAGCGCGGCCTGACCATCATCACCAAGGACGAGGACTTTCAGCTATTCGCCAATGCGCAACGCAGCATCCCGCCCCAGGTCGTCTGGGTCCGTCTCGGCAATTGCCGGAAGGTGGTGTTGCTGGAAGCGTTTTCGAAAATACTGCCCGCCCTGCGCGACATGCTGGCTGCGGGTGATGCGGTGATCGAAATTCGATAGACATCCGAAGCTTCGATTGTGTTGACGGCAGGTGCAAGAACAAAATCCCGAAAAAGGACAGAGGTTTATTGGCCATTCCCGTGCATCCTAATAGGGCAAGAGAAAATAAATCCGTCCCCTTTTCGGCTGTTGTTGCTCCCTACACTTACTGCTGAACCTAATGGAACCGTGCCCCCTTAACATCGTTGTAAATCTCGACGCACTCCTCGGGGAACTGCAGCGCTCGCTGCAATGGACGATCAATCTAGTTTCTGTCGCGCTTAAGGTCCAGGTGTCGCCAGACGATAATTCCCAGTTAAGACTGCCACTTGGCACCTTCGCCACAACATTCGACCAAAGGCTCCTGTGGACTCCTACTGAGGCAATGGAACATCACAGAAACTGGATTCTTTCCAATGGCTTCAGAGACGCAATTGAGGGGCTGAGCTTATTCGTCGAGTCTGCCCATGAAGTCTTATCGTATTGGAAACTTGCCGAGCAACAACAAGGTGGCATTCAGCTTCGTGGAGAAGACTGGAACCGAGAGATCGTTTCAGGCGAGAAGTCATTTCATCGCCTTGGGCTTCCTGATAAATTCACGCATCTTCAGAGGGAACATGCAGTCTCGCCTGAGGCTACGTTATTAAGGCAGATTCTTAGCGTTAACTCGGCCCGAAACTGTTTGGTTCATAGGAATGGGGTAGTAACGGAAAAAGACATTACGAACGAAGCTTCGTTGAATGTTGAGTGGCGCAAACTGGTGACGCTCCTTAAAGATGAGGATGGAGAGCACGATCTTGTTTTGGGACGAGTGATCGAGAAGGACAGTTGGCTTTGCATCAAGGGCGTCGATCACTGCACGTCGTTTAGGCTTGGGGAAAGAATCACATTCACTACACAGGAATTTGCTGACGTTACCTGGGGCTTGTTCCTTTTCGGAAGTGACCTCGTTCAGAAGATCAGCACCGTCGGTCTCAGCAAAGGGTTCATAAAGGAACGTGACCAGCCAGCACCGGAAAGCGTTCAACCTGGAGGCCCAAGGGCGAATTGAGGCATTCACGGCCGGATCATTTGACACTATCCATCTGGTCAAATCTGAACTGATGCACATTCGTAATTCATAATTCCGAGCAACCATATGTCCCAACGCATCCTGATCATCGAAGACGAACCGGCCATCGCCGACACCCTTACCTACGCCCTCTCCACCGACGGTTTCGAGGCCGTCTGGTGCGCCACCGGCGAGGCCGCGCTGGCGGCGCTGGGGCAATCCGCGTTCGACTTGGCGCTGCTCGACGTGGGCCTGCCGGACATCAACGGCTTTGACCTGTTCCGCGAGATTTCGCGCCGCCAGAGCCTGCCGGTGATTTTCCTCACCGCGCGCTCGGGCGAGATCGACCGCGTGGTGGGACTGGAACTCGGGGCGGACGATTACATCTCCAAGCCCTTCAGCCCGCGCGAGGTGTGCGCCCGGGTGCGCACCGTGCTGCGCCGTGCGGCCCGCGCCGGACAGCCCGCAACGACAGCCGCGCCGCAAAAGCCTGCGCCGCGCAACGGCCCGTTCGCCATCGACGACGAGCGCAAGTTCATCAGTTTCCACGGCCATGCGCTGGAACTGTCGCGCACCGAGTACCGCCTGCTCAAGACCCTGGTCGAACGCCCCGGCCGGGTCTATACCCGCGAGGAGCTGATGACCCATGCCTGGGACCATCCCGAGGTGAGTCTCGACCGCACCGTCGACGCCCACATCAAGCTGCTGCGCGCCAAGCTGCGCGCTGCCGCGCCCGGCTGCGACCCGATCCAGACCCATCGCGGCATGGGGTATTCGCTCAAGGAGAGTGAGTAATTGTGAAAAAACTTTATAACCACGGAACACACGGAGGACACGGAAAAGGGCAAGAAAACAAAAATCCCAAACTCCCCTCTGCGAATTCTGGCCTGATTTCATGCCTTGCATTGCTTTTCTCCGTGTGTTCCGTGTATTCCGTGGTTAAATCGCCCTTCCCAAAATGAGCCGCCGCAACCGCATCTTCCTCGGCATCCTGCTGCTGTTCTCGTTCGGCGTCGCCTTCCTGCTCTACCGCGTATCCACCGATCTCGACGCGCGCTACCGCGAGTCCGCCGAAGAATCCCTGGTCGACACGGCGCACCTGCTCGCATCGCTGGTCGAGACCGACATGCGCGAGGGGCGCATCGACCCGGCGCACCTGCGCGCCGCGCTGCAGACCGCCTATTCGCGCCGTTTTTCCGCCGAAATCTACGGCCTGGCCAAGCGCCGCGTGGAGCTGCGCGTCTACGTCACCGACGCCAACGGCGAGGTGCTGTACGACTCCACCGGCCAGGACGAAGGCCAGGATTACCGCGGCTGGCGCGACGTGAGCCTGACCCTGGCGGGCGAGTACGGCGCACGCACCACGCGGGCCGACCCGGACAAGCCGGAGACCGCGGTGATGTACGTGGCTGCGCCGATACACGACGGCGAGGGCATCGTCGGCGTGGTGAGCGTGGGCAAGACGGTGGCCTCGCAGGGATTGCGCGTGGAATCGGCGCGGCAGAAGCTGCTTTACGTCGGCCTCATCACCGTCGCCGCCTTCATCGTCCTGCTGCTGGTGCTCTCGGTGTGGCTGGTGCGCCCTTTCGGGCTCTCCGCCGATCTGCTGCGGGTGGTGCGCCAGGAAGGGCTGCGCCATCCCGGGCGCCTGCTGGGGCGCCTCTCCACCCTGCTTTCCGCCGCCTTCCGCGACATGCGCGACGCGCTGGCCGGCAACAGCTACACCGAGGAATACGTGCAGACCCTGACCCACGAGCTGAAAAGCCCGCTCGCCGCCATCCGCGGCGCCGCCGAGCTGCTGCGCGAGGACATGCCGGAAGCGCAGCGCCAGCGTTTCAGCGCCAACATCGCGGAACAGGTGCAACGCCTGCAGGATCTCGCCGACCGCCTGCTGGAACTGTCCAGCCTGGAAAAGCACCGTACCCTGGAAGACGTGCAACCGGTGGACATCGCCGTCCTCGCGAGCCAGGCCGCTGCGGCGCTGGAACACGCGGCGCGGCGCCGGGAAGTCACCCTGCATGTCGCCGTGCCGGACAACATCCGGGTCGAAGGCGATCCTTTCCTGCTGCACCAGGCGCTGGCCAACCTGCTCGCCAACGCCGTCGATTTCTCCCCGCCCGGCGCCGCGGTCGAGCTGAGCGCCGCCATGTCCGGCCGCCGCGTCGAACTCACGGTGCGCGACCACGGCCCCGGCGTGCCCGACTACGCCCTCGACCGCGTGTTCGAAAAATTCTACTCCCTGCGCCGCCCCGATTCCGGCCGCAAGAGCACCGGCCTGGGCCTCGCCTTCGTGCGCGAAATCGCCCACCTGCACGGCGGCGAAGCCTTTCTCGCCAACCGCCCCGAGGGCGGCGCGGAAGCAACCCTGAGCTTGCCGGCGACGGTGACGTCCGAAAGTGCCCGGCGCTAGTTTCAGGTTGAATCAGGCGGAAATTGGGTGTATAAAATAAGCGTGGTTTTCGAGTTTCAGGTTCAGAAAACCTGTCCGCAGAGGAAGACGCCTATCGCCACTTCAACGATCGATTGTCTTTAGCTTCACCCCAAGTCAGGATACGATGACTGACCACTTCGGCACCCAGAAGCCGACACAGATATAACGCCGCTTTGATGCGGCGTTATTATTTTCGCCGCCCACTTTGCAAGTCATTGCATTCGTTTTTGATGCGCCTACAATATTCCCAATAACGCCGTTTGCCGTTCATATCTGAACGCGCATGACGCGATAATTCATCGAACACCTGAACAAGAAAAGCAGGATATAGCGGCTCTGTTTATTTTCATAAACGAGCCAGTGCAAGCAGCAGGGGCCAGTCAAGGCCCATCAGCACGAGGCCATATCATGAACAGGTTAACCATCGTAACGGTTGCATTGTTGGGCTGGCTGTTTGCTGCGCCCGCTTTCAGTGCCGATTTGTCCTCTCCTCCCAGCGTCATCTCCGCCTCACCGCCTGAAGCGTCTGCTGTGCAGAGCACGGCTGATTTGGTCCGCCTCACGACATTGCTGATGGCGGTTAACCGCTTCAAGCAGATTTCCATAGGCGACTATGAAAAAGCGCTATTGATGTTCGCAACGGATGATGCGGTCGCTAAATTCAGGCGCTTCAGCCAGAACATCTGGGCCGAAACCCCGCCCGCAATGGGCTGGTCCTATTTCATGAGTTCATCTGTCCATGCAGTCGGGGCCGCAGGACGTCAACAGCCGCTGGTGGCATTTTACAATCCCTGGTGCGACGTCTTCCTGATCACCGAATGGCGGATGGATGAGGACATCCCGCGCCTGGTCGATGCAGAGATGCTGATGGGCGACTGGCTGCGGCCCGGGAAGGAACTCAGCCCAGTACCAAACTGGCTCAGGACCAATACGTTCAAGCCAGCGGCACTGGGTAGCAGCGTTGCGCAGTCCATCCAGGAATTTGAAGAGCGATTCAAGACCACAGGTTCGGGTCCCTGGCGCAAGCAGTTGCCGGTTCTGGAAAATCAGCAGTTGTTGACGGAGGTGAATTACCCCGCAGTCTCGCTGATGCTGCTCAACAACCTGCAAAACATAAATGCATTCAGAACCCTGAAAAAAGAAAACAATTCCCGGATCGCAACGTGCCGCCGCCTGACCGTTGACGTCATTCGCGCCGGCGCCCAAGGGCAGATCGGGAAGAGCCGCAAGACCGCGGACGATACATTGCCGCAAACCTGGGACGTGCTTGAAGGCGTGGACGCCAAGTGGTTCAGGACGCTGGAAGCGGTAGCTGTGATTGACGGGAATGACGGTTGCCTGGTGTTCCTGTCGCCGGTATTTGATGTAAACGGGAGCCTAAGTCTGTTTTTTAAAGGCAAGAAAGCTGATCTGCGCCTGAAAAGAATCGATGTCATCGACTATTCCGGGTTCTACCAAGAGATCAAAGGCAAAGGTGAAGCGCCCCACAAGGAGCTCTCACTATGAAACCGCTACCGCTTGCTTTCGCCTGGCGAAGCACTTTTATATTCCTCCTGGGACTCGTTGCAATTCTGCCGGCTGCGAGCCGGTCTGACACCATGCCATTGGCTGCCGGTAGCAGTGGTGTAACGACAGCAACAGTGCCAGTAGCCAAAGAGACATCCACGACGAATTATGTGAAAAAGATCGTGAAGCCGGTCGTGAACACGTTTGTCGACACGGTGAACGGCAACGCGGCCAGCAACCTTTTTAATTCAAGCGAAGCGATTTCCGAATCTGTCGCTCCGCTACAAAGCCAACAGGTCCGCCAACAGATCGGAGAAGTATTTTATGGGTCAGCAGTCCCTTATGCCCGGAGAAGCCGAGAGGTATTCAAACAATTCGATAGCGGTCTGAAAAGCGCGGGGAGCGCGCTGGAAAGGGTCGGCAAGAGTGACGCTCTGACCCAGAAGACTTTTCAGTCGCTAAGTGGATTCAACAGGACCTTCGGGACCGGCGCAGCCTTTGACAAGGCATCCAACGTGGCGGCCGGGGCGGGCGCCCTCTACGGGGGGGATGGGGTCGGCGTTGCCCAGGCCGGTGCGAATTCCGCCTTGTCCGGCTATTCGGCCGCCGCAGGCGCGGCGGGCGGCAAATACCTGGGTGCGGGCGTCGGAATGGTATTGGGAGGCCCCCCCGGCGCGGCCCTGGGCGGTGTAGTCGGTGGCGTCAGCGGGGCAATCATCGGGTCATACGGATACGAATCAAAGCTCAAGCCCATCCTTGATAAAACGATGGACGCCGTGTCGAGGGATCTACAGCGCAAGGAAGAAGCGGCCAACAAAATCGCTCGCAGAATAAAGACAGACAGCGCCCTCCTCGAAAAGAGTGGTACGCCCTGGGTGATCCCGTTTGAACAGAACCCGCGATCTCCCTATCCGATCATTGTCAGAGAACTCTCGGCCAGCCAAGCCGAAGCCATGCATCAAAGCGCCGAGCAAATTCGTGCTCAACAGATGGTAGACCGGGCACAAAAAAACACCGCTGATAACATCGGGGCGCGGGTCGACTTGCTGAAAACATTGCGAGCCAGAACCGATGACCCCGATGCAAAGGAAAAACTGGCGCGCGAAATCGCACTGCTGGAGCAGCGGCTGCAGAACTTACCGCTCGCGGACGTGCTCAAGAAAGTTGACGCACTGAATGCGATGCGCGACAAAACCACCGACGCCGATGCCAGGGAAAAAATAGACCGCGAACTTGCGTTTTTGAATCAGCGCGAGCAAAAAACGCCTGACGCCACAAAAAAGCCCATAGAACCGACTGCCGTCACCACCAAAACGCCGCCTCCGCCATGTGCCGGACTGAACGAAGAGCGCAACAGTGCAGGCGTTTGCGTGTGCCGTCCCGGTACCGAGGCCGTTGGCGGGATTTGCAGGCCGTATTGCGCAGCCAACATGACCCGCGACGGCGACGGCACTTGTGTCTGCGCGAGCGGCTACGAGCCGCTGGGCGGAGCCTGCGTGCTCAAATGTCAGCCCAATGAGGAGCGTATCGGCGGCATATGCCTGACGCGTTGCGGCTTGAACGAAGAACGCAGCGCACAGAATATCTGCATATGCATATCCGGCTTCGTGCCGACACCGAAAGGCTGCGCCCCGGCCTGCGGCCCAAATGAAACGCGCGACGAAGCCGGCAAGTGCGTCTGCAGCGCCGGCTTCGAGAAGGTGAACGGGGAGTGCGTGCCATTCTGCGCGCAAGGGGAGATGCGCACGGAAGACGGGCGCTGCGTGAAAGGCTATACCTGCGGTTCGGACAGCGACTGCCCGGCGGGTTTCTCGTGCAACCCGGCCGGCATGTGCGCGGACAACCGGCCCAGCGGCGAAGCGGCAGTGCGCATGCGCACCGAGGTCAACCAGGGGCAGCGCAATCAGTCAGGCCATTCGCAACTGCCCTTGTACGGCCAGACCACGACCAGCAGGCCCGAGCGCTTCGGCCTGGGCCAGATGCCGGGTGGCTCGACCCAGGTATTGACGCCATTGCCAGGCACGACATCGACTTCTCCCCAGCAACCGCAACAAGCGGGGACAACGACCACGCCCACCACACCGTCTGATATCGCCTGTGGGGCTGGCGGCCTGTGTCCATCCGGCTACACGTGCAATTCGCGGACCGGCGTGTGCGTCAAACAGCCACAAGCGACCAGCACCGTCACCAATATCCCCACCTGTACCACCGAACGGGACTGTCCGGGGGCGAAGTGCGTGAACAATGTCTGCACTTCGGCACCCGCGACCCCGGTGCAACCGACCAAGCCGACAACGGTGCAGCCTACGCAGCAGACTCGCCAATGGTATGTGCTGGAGGCGGTGGCTGGTTTTACTGTGTGCGATCTAGGTTCGACGTGTACTGCAGCACACAAAGTGCCGTGCACCTTGACCTATTGGGCTGCGTATGGACTTATGCAAAGCGAGTTGCAGGCGGCGCTCCAGGGAGTTGGGAAAGATCTGATGGGCCTTGTCGGCGGCTATGAAAACGCGCGCCTGGTCTCTACGCGAGTGTATCAAGGCCCCTCAACGACACAACTCAAGACGCCAGTTTCAGGGCCACCCTCCAAGCTTGAGTGTAAAAAACCATAATAAAAGCTAAAAAAGGAAGGTGAACCATGTTCCATACCCGAAAGTCGATGGCTGATGGGTTAATCCACCGTAAAACCTTACAGCTTTTCCTGGCCGTCCTGCTGTGTACGCTGACGTTTTCTGCCGCAGCGGAACTGGGCCTGCGCGTGCGCGATACGCCCAATGCCGCCGGCGTCGAAGTGACGCAGGTCACGCCGGGCAGCCTCGCCGCCGAGGCGGGGCTCAAAGCGGGCGACATCATCCTGCAGGTGGAAAAAAACGCGGTGACGAGTGCCGAGCAGTTCGCCCAGCGGGTGAGAAGCTTCCCTCCAGGCGCGCCGTTTTCCGTCCGCATCTCGCGTGAAGGCTGGGAGCGCGACCTGATGATGAAGCCGGTGGCCGCCGCGGTGCCGACGCCGAAGAAGTTCGGGTTGCGACTCCGGGACCAGGCACCCGATCAGCCGCCCGGCCACGGCGCGCAGATCGTCGCGGTGACGCCATCGAGCAGCGCGGCAGGTGCCGGGCTGAAAGCGGGCGATGTGGTCACCGAGGTCGAGGGGCGCAGACTGTCCAGCGCGAGCGAGCTTGTCGGGAAACTGCGCGAAGCCTGCGACCAGAACCGGTCGCTGAGCCTGACCATCGCGCGCGAAGGCTGGGAGAAATCAGTGCTGCTCGCCCCCGCTGCCATGCCTGCGCAGGCCGACCCTGCCGAGTGGCAGAGCGCCGACCAGGCATCTGACTCAACAGCGCTGCAGCCTGCCCGTACTGCGGCAGACACGGGCGCCAGGCGGGCGCCATCGGCCGGCACGCCAGAACACCCGCAACCCCACGTCGCGACCAACCTGGACGATGCCTCCTACAAGGCGTACACGGACGATCTCGAGCATGCCAAAACAAGCTACCAGAACGCCGACTGGCCCGCCGCCGAACGCTATTACAAGCAGGCGATCCAGCGCGTCCCCAACGATCCGGGCACCTGGGGCATGCTGGGCTACGCGCTGGTCATGCAGCAGAAATACAGCGAAGCAGCCAGCGCCTGCAACAAGTCCCTGGCCTTGGGCGTGCCCCAGCCCAGCGTCCTGAACAACCTCGGCTTCAGCCAGATGAAACTGGGCGCGATACCCGAGGCCAAAGCCGCCTATCTCAAAGCCATCGAAGTCGCCCCGCAATGGGCGCAACCCTATGCCGGCCTGGGCGCGCTGCACTTCAACCAGCAGGAATGGCCGCTGGCCGAGAGATACTACCGGCTGGCGCTCGAACGCGAACCGGACAACGCGGCGAACCGGCAGGCATTGGAAGGCGTCTTGCGCCAGCAACGCAGGATGAGCGAATTCGCGCCGCCGCAGCCCGCAGCAAACCGTCCAAACCCCGGCGCAGCGGTTGCCCCGGCGGTCATGCCGGACACGCTGCAACGGCAGAATCCGGAGCCGTTGCCTCAGCCGAGATCCGCGCCAGCCGGGCGCAAGGCCATGGTCGCGGTCGGCGATTTCCAGGTGAAGGCGGCGGGGGCGGCGCCCTTCATCGGCGACGGCATGCGCGAGATGCTGGTCACCACGCTGCACAACAGCGGCAACTACATCGTGGTCGAGCGCATGGACCTGCAGGGCCTGGCGGCCGAGCAGGCGCTGTCGCGCTCGCGCATGGCGCGCCCCGGCGTGGCGATTCCCGAAAGCCAGATGGATGTGGCCGAGATCATGGTATACGCCGCCGTCACCGAGTTCGAGGGCGCGGCGAGCGGGGGCGGCATACAGCTGGGCGTTACCCGGCTGCCGCTCAACCTGGGGCGCCAGACCTCGAACGCGCACATGGCGATCGACGTGCGCGTGGTCGACGTGGCGACGGGCCGCCTGATTGCGGCCCAGCGCCTTACCGGCCAGGCGAAATCCTCGCAAACCACCATCGGGACCAACCTTTCCGCCAGCGGGGACATCCCGCTCAGCCTAGGCGCTTTCAAGAACACGCCGATGGAGCAGGCGATCCGCGAAGTCATCCAGAAGGCGACGGCGTATATCACCAGCAATACGCCGCAGCAGTATTTCCGGCACCAGTAGCCGGCAGACAGGAGGCTATGTGAACAGGCACCTCACCTTGACGCGCGCCGCAGTGCTGGCAGGCGCAGGCTGGGCCTGCATCGCCCTGGCCGAAGCGCCGCCGGTCAGCGAACAGGAGGTGGTCGACATGTTCACGCAGCGCGAGCACCAGCGCAGCGAGCAGTTACTCCTGCGCAGCTATACGGCACCGCTCATCTCACCTGTTTTCGATTCGCACACCCTGGAGCGCCAGCTGCGGCAGAGCCAGTGGTGGCTTCAGCATCGTAGCGGGTCTCTGCCGGGCGGGCCCATTCCGTATTGCCAGCCGCCCTACTTCATCCCACCTACACCGTTCGGGCAGTGCCCGAATTTCCCCGTGCATTGAATCCGGGAGCGCAAAATGACAAGACTGAAAATAATTTCCTGGCTGGCACTCGGCGCCCTCCTGGCGGGTCTGCTGGGCGGCTGCGGCGCCCTCCCGCTGCGCAAGGAATTCGACTACCCGGCGCAGAACGTGAGCATGCCGCGGGCGATTCGCATCGCGGCGCAGGCGATGCAGGAAGGCGGCTTCCTGCCCGTCGCGCAGAACGAAGCGGCCGGCACGCTGCGCGGCCAGAAAACCATCCTCGGCGGCGATGCGTTCGGCTTCTCCGGCACCTTCTTCATGGACGTCACCATTCGCCACATGCCCGCCGGCGCCATGCATCTGGACGTGGTCTGTTCGCCGGGGCCGGAAGTGGCGTTCTCGACCGATTTGCCGGCCTATATCGCCCAGTTCCAGGAGGCGTTCGAGCGCTTGCTGCAGCAGCCTGACACGGCCAGGCCGCGCCCGCCCGAGCAGCTGCGCCCGCCGCCGGCGCGACCCGTGCCGGAAAGGCCGGCGGCACCGCCGAAAACGAAGGAGTACGACTTATGAACCTGTTCCATATGGCGCAGAACCGGCTCGCCGCTATCCGCGCAGGCTGGTGGCTATTGGGATGCGTCTTGCTGCTGGGAGCCTGCGCCTCCCTTCCAGCCAAGCAGGAGAGCGCCTACCCGGCCAGTTACGCGATCGGCGTCGACCGGGCCACGCGGCTGGCGGCGCGGGCCATGCAGGAGATGGGCTTCCAGGTGTTCA
This sequence comes from Sulfurimicrobium lacus, assembly GCF_011764585.1. Taxonomy (GTDB): domain Bacteria; phylum Pseudomonadota; class Gammaproteobacteria; order Burkholderiales; family Sulfuricellaceae; genus Sulfurimicrobium; species Sulfurimicrobium lacus. The sequence continues at coordinate 847,193 of NZ_AP022853.1, read as the reverse complement.
ACCAGAACGAGGCCGCCGGGTATGTTCACGGCCACAAGATCGAAAAGGACCCGATGGGCTTTGCCGTGACGTTCAACCTGGAAGCCAACTTCACGCGCGACGCCGGGGGCGGCCTGCGCCTCAGCGCGGTTTGCACCGCGGGCAAGGAAGTGGCCCTGTCGACCTATCCGAGCGAGGCCGTGTCCAAGTTCATCGAGACGTTCGACCGCATCATCCAGGACGAGGCGAGCAAGCCGCGCGCACCGGTTCCCCCGCCTGCCCCGGCCACCCCGCCCAAGAACAGGGAGTATGAGCTGTAGTGGTCAACATTTTTCTCCGGGCGGCTGCTTGCCGCGACCGGCTCCTGCTGTTCGCCATGCTGCTGTGGTGCACTGCGCTGCATGCCGCGGGCAGCTTGGGAATGAGCGTGGCGGACACCGCCGATGGCGTGACCGTCACCGCCGTGCATGCGCAAGGCCCGGCGGCCCGCGCCGGGGTGCAGGTGGGCGACGTGATCCTGGCGCTGCAGGCGCAGGCCGTCACCAGCGCTGCCCAGCTGGCCGTGGCAGTGCGCGCGAGCCCGGCACAGGATGAGCTGGAGCTGAAGATTTCGCGCGCCGGCTGGACGCGAACCCTCAGGCTGGTCGCGGCGACGACATCGACGCCCGCAGCGCCTGAGACCGTAGCGTCGGCCGAACAGGGCGAATGGGAACAGCGCGCAGACCGTCACGCCTACGCCGGGCAGTTCGCCGACGCCGTGGCCGCCTACCAGAAGGCGCTCGCCGCCGGTCCGCCGCGGGCCAGCATCTATCACGGACTGGGCTGGAATTACTACAACCTGGCACGCTACGAGGAAGCCGACCAGGCCTTCCGCCGGGCATTGGAACTGGACCCCGACAATCCCAACACCCTGCTCACCATGGGGACCACCCAGATGCAACTGGGCCGCACCGAGGCGGCACAGGGGTATTGGCAAAAGGCGTCCGCGCTGGACCCCCAGGGCGAGATCGGCAACATCGCCCGCACCAATCTGGCCAAGACCGCCTACAACGCGCAGCTCAAGGGTGGCGGGGGAAGCGTGGCGGGACGCAGCGACGGTTTGAAAGCCATCGTCGCGGTGGGCGATTTCCAGGTGAAGGCCGCCAAGGCCACGACGGAGATCGGCGACGGCTTGCGCGAAATGCTGCACACCGCGCTGCACAACAGCGGCTATTTCATCGTGGTGGAACGCATGGACCTGAAGGGGCTGGCGGCAGAGCAGACGCTGTCGCACTCGCGCATGGCCCGGCCGGAAAGCGCCCTGCCCGAGAGCCGCATGGACATAGCCGAAATCATGGTTTACGCCGCGGTAACCGAGTTCGAGCCGCAAGCCAAGTCGGCCAACTGGGTCAACGTGATGCCCAGGATGCCGCTGGCCGTCAGCCAGAACTACAACGAATCGCACATGGCGCTGGACATGCGCGTGGTGGATGTCGCGTCGGGGCGGGTGCTGGCGACACAGCGCATCCCGGGGCTGGCCATCGCCATGAAGGCGTCGCTGTCCACGGTCATACCGGGCACCCGCCTGGGCATCCCGGTCGGCCTGAGCGTGTACCGCAACACGCCGATGGAACTGGCGATCCGCGACTGCATCCAGAAAGCGGTGATGTACGTCATCAACAACACGCCGGAGGACTACTACCGGCATCGCTAGCTTACCGTGTCACTGAATCCTGCATTCCGTCACGACGCGGTTGCGACCCTCGCGCTTCGCCTCGTACAAGCAGGCGTCGGCCTGATTCAGCAAGGTGTCAGGACGCTCGGCCTGGTCCGGGACCATCGAGGCCACGCCGACGCTGATGGTCAGAACTTGCGATGAAACATTTCCGAGATGGGGAATTTTCCTGGCCTCGATGGTGTAGCGAATTTTTTCGGCAACTTCGCCCGCAGTTTGAATCGAATGGCCGGGAAGGATGACGACAAACTCCTCGCCGCCGTACCTAGCGACCAGCTCGCCGGTCCGCTGGATCAGGGAATGCAGCACCTCGGCGACCAGCTGCAGACACCTGTCTCCCTCCGGGTGTCCGTAGCGGTCGTTGTATTCCTTGAAGTGATCGATGTCGACCATCAACAGCGCCAGCGGGCGCTTCTCGCGAATGGCCCGCCGCCACTCCCTGTCCAGTTCGGCATCGAACTTGCGCCGGTTGGCAATCCCGGTAAGCCCGTCGATTTCGCTCAGTTGCTGCAGCTTGCGATTCACCTCGGAGAGCTCGGCCGTGCGTTCGGCGATCTGCCGCTCCAGTTCCCGGTTGTATTGCGTTACGAGCGCCAGATTCTGCGCCTCGCTTTCCCTTAGCGCTTCCTTTTCCCTGACCAGCGCATCCGTGCGGATGGCAACTTGCTGCCGCAGCGTACGATTCCAGACAAGAATCACGGCAAATATGACCAGCGCACCCGCAAGCACGCCTCCCAGGACCACCCAGAACTGCCGATTACTGTAAATGCTCTGGTTTGAGGTATTGATCCAGCGCTTCTTTATCTCGTCCCGCTCGGCATCCGTAGCGGCATTCAGTCCCTTCTGGAGAATGCTGTGCAACACGGGCTCACCGATTGGCGAGCCGATCGACAGCCGGATATCGAACGGCACTTCTCCCGCCACACGCAAATTGGTGATGCCTTTTACCGAGATCAGATAAGACGCGGTCGCAAGATCGACGATTGCCGCGTCGGAGCGACCGAACGAGACATTCAATAGCGCGGTGAGATCATCGGGGACGATGTCGGGAACGAACTGCAGGCCACGGTTGGTCATGTGTTCGGTAACGGCATAGCTCTTCACCAGGGAAACCTTCAATCCCGCAAGCTTGAGCTCGGTCATTGCTCCCGACTGGTCTTTTCTCACGATGATGACGTTCGGTACGGATATGAAAGGTTCCGTCATCGCGAGGAACCTGGAGCGGGCCGGCGTGTTGGTCACGGCGTTGACGATCTGCACCTCTCCGCTGCGCACCTTGTCGAAAATTTCATCCAGTGACGAAAATCGTCTCTGCTTGAAATGAACGCCGAGTTTTGATTCGATCAGCAGCAGGTAATCGTGGGCAAGTCCCGTAGGACGGCCTTTGTCGTCCAGGAACACGAATGGGGCGTAGCCGGTTTCGACCGCGAGGACCAGGCGCGACTGATTGTTGGTGAGCCAGACGCGCTCAGCGGAACTCAGTATGTCTTTTCCGTCGGCACCGCCGTAGGCGATGGCCGCAAGAAACAGGCTCAGCAGCGCGGAAATTATACCCAAACAGCTGACTATTAAGACTTTTACAAACCTTTTCGGCGGGTTATTGATTTGAGGTTTCATCGTTCAGGTGCCGATTTTCCGTAAAGAGGCTGCTTCTCGAACAAGCGATTCATCGGTGCTGCACCATGAGCGCTTCAGAAAATCCCGTCGGGAGTGCCTGACTGTGATTCTACCCCGTAATCTTTTGTTCACATTCCCCGATCCGCGCTGACGCATCCATTGACGGCAGATTTCGAGCAGGCAACGCGATGCGCTACATTTTTTATTTTCCACATGGGCTTGACTTGACCGACCGGTCTAGTACCATGCGAAACATGAACCCAGATACCGACACCCGCTCCCGCATCCTCGCCACCGCCCGCGAAATGTTCCACGGCCGCAGCTACGCGGACGTGGGCATTCAGGAAATCTGCCTGGGCGCCAAGGTGCAGAAGGGCAGCTTCTACCACTTCTTCGCCTCCAAGCGCGATCTGGCCATGGCGGTCATCGACGACGTGGCCGAGGAGTGGGCGCACGGCTTCGTGGCCGAGGCGTTCGACCAGGACCTGCCGCCGGTCGAGCGCCTGGACTACATGATCGACGCCGCCTATTACTGGCAGAAGGCGTCTTCCGATCCGGAGGGGCGCATGCCCGGCTGCCTGTTCGGCAACCTGGCGCTGGAAATGAGCACCCGCGACGACGTCATGCGCTCCCGGCTGAACGCCGTGTTCGACAAGGCCATGGACAAGTTCCGCGTAACGCTCGACGAGGCGGTGCGCACCGGCGCGCTGGCGGCGATGGACACGGAGGCCACGGCCACCGCCATGCTGGCCTACCTCGAAGGCGTCATCCTGCTCGCCAAGGCGCGCAACGATCCCGAGCTGATCCTGGTGCTGGGTCCGGCCATCAAGACATTGCGCATCGAACTGAGCCACTGAGCATGTGTTGCCAACCGCCCTGACGGGCTTTTTTTGGGACCAAGACTTGACCGACCGGTCATCTAACGCGGCGATGCCGCACCAACCTGAAAGGAGAATCACCATGGAAGCGACTCAAACCCTCGACGCGCGCGGCCTCAACTGCCCCCTGCCCATCCTGCGCACCAAGAAGTCCCTGAACGCCATGCAATCCGGCGATACCCTGAAGGTGGTGGCGACCGACCCCGGCTCGCTCAAGGACATGGTCTCCTTCTGCACCCAGACCGGCAACGCGCTGCTCTCATCGCAACAGACGGGCGGCGATTTCGAATTCTTCATCCGCAAAGCCTGAGGAGACCACCATGAGCATCGCCAAACTGCAACCCGTGGACAGCCACACCGGGGCCATGCCGAGCGACCTGGCCAGCCTGGAGACATGGTTCGACCAGCGGCTGGACGAGAAACTGGCCGAACGCGAGGCGGCGAAAACCCCCTCGCTCGCCATCATCGCCACCAAGGGCACCATGGACATGGCCTACCCGCCCTTCATCCTCGCCACCACCGCCGCTGCCCTGGGCTGGGACGCCTCGATCTTCTTCACTTTCTACGGACTGGAACTGCTGAAGAAGGACCTGCACCTCAAGGTCTCGCCGCTGGGCAACCCCGCCATGCCGATGAAGATGCCGTTCGGCCCGGAATGGCTGCAACACATCAATATGCCCATCCCCAACCTCGTCGCCGGCAACCTGCCCGGCTTCGAAAACTTCGCCACCAGCATGATGGAACAGACCGTCAAGGCCAAGGGCGTGCCCAGCATCAAGGAACTGCGCGACATCAGCATCGAATCCGGCGTCAAGCTGGTCGCCTGCCAGATGACCGTCGATCTGTTCAACTACAGCAAGGACGAGTTCATCCCGGAAATCGCGGACTGGATCGGCGCGACCAGCTATCTGGTGGATGCGAAGAACGCCGATGTGTGTTTGTTCGTTTGAGGCTGGGTAATCCATTAGCTCGGGGAGGGGCGCGCATTCGTCCCTCCCCAGCAAACGGCCCTTGGCGCGCTTGATCCAGCGAGAAATAAGCATAAACTCCGAGCATGGATGCGCATAAGCGCCTCAAAACCAAAGGGGAAGGCCATGAGTTCCTACGTTGATGCCGTCTTGGCCGAAGGCGAACGAATCGTCTATCGCGCCTCCATCTCCCATTGGAAGTATTTCCTTTCCTACCTTGTCGGCAGTCTCTTCGTGTTGTCTGCGCTGGGCGCCTACATCGCCACCGAAAACACCGCCGGTGCGGCACTTGCCATGATTGCGCTACTGCTGGCGGCCGGCCTCGCCCTGATCTTGTCTGCGGTCGTCCGGCGACAAACCACCGAACTGGTCCTGACCGACAGGCGCATTATCACCAAGCGCGGACTCGTATCGCGCGATACGGTCGAGATAAACCTTAACAAGGTGGAGAGCCTGCACGTTAACCAGGGGCTGATGGGCCGCATTCTTAACTATGGCGACGTCACTGTCGTCGGCACGGGTGCTTCTCTTGAGCCGTTGCGCGGCATCGCCAGGCCGCTGGAATTGCGCAAGAAGCTCGGCGGCGGCATGGAGGTCGCCGTCCCGAAGAGCGATCGGTGATTCGCACCGTCTGGAAATTCGTTGGCAAAACAAGCGATGCGCGCTAACATCTGACCTGTATAGTCAGAATTGAACAGGCGGACACCATCATGCACTCATGGCAAATACAGGAAGCGAAGGCGCGCATCTCGGAAGTCGTCAAATGCGCACAGAATCAGGGGCCGCAGGAAATTACGCTGCACGGCAAGCCCGTCGCGGTCCTGGTCTCCTGTGAGACCTATGACCGGCTAGCCCACAGGAGCGATTCCCTGCTCGAATTCATGCACCGCTCGCCCTTGTACGGACTTGAAGAAATCGAATTCGTGCGCGACCAGAGCCTCACCCGCGAGGTTGAGCTTTGAGCTACCTCGTCGATACCAACGTGCTATCGGAATTGCGGCGCAAGAACCCAAACCCCGGCGTCGTAACCTGGTTCACGCAACGCCCCGCCACCACCTTGTACCTGAGCGTCCTCACGCTGGGTGAGATACGCAAAGGCATCGAAGGTCTGGGCGACGAAAAGCGGCGCATGGCTTTGCTGGACTGGCTGGAAACAGACCTGCCCGCCTTCTTTACCGGAAGAATCCTCCCCGTTGACGCCCCCGTCGCGGACCGCTGGGGACGGCTGGTAGCAGCGGCCGGGCGCCCCTTGCCCGCGATTGACAGTCTGCTGGCGGCGACCGCGCTAGTGCACGATCTGGTTCTGGTAACGCGAAATAGCCGAGATTTCAGCGATCTTCCGGTTCAGTTGATCAATCCTTGGGCGGAATGACGATATAGAGACTGTCAGAACCGCCGCTTGGCGGGAAATGTGTGCCTGTCCCCGGTTTTTAGTCTTCCGTTTCACGCAAATTTCACCCCGATTTCGTTCCCTCTCCACACCCTGTTCCATCTCTGCTGCGAACCTTGGTGCACTCTCTTCATATTGCCCAAGGATACCGCCATGTTCTTCGCCCACCTCCCCGCAGGCTACCTGTTCACCTCAGCCCTGAGCCGATCGCGGCGCGTCCGCCGCGGCATCTCTCTGCGCGTTTTCATGGCCGCCGGGCTGGCGGGCAGCATCTTTCCCGACATCGACCTGCTGTATTTTTTCCTCATCGACCAGCGCCAGCATCACCACCACACCTACTGGACGCATCTGCCACTTTTCTGGATCACCATGTCGGCAATCGCGCTGCTGTTTTTTGCCGCGCGTAAGAACACCGCCGCCCTTGCCTGCACGCTGGTATTCGGCGCCAACATATTCCTTCATCTCATGCTGGACACCTTGGTGGGCGATATCTGGTGGCTCTATCCTTTGGTCGATCAGCCATTCGCCTTATCCACCGTGCCCGCCCTCTACTCCCCGTGGTGGCTAAACTTCGTGTTGCACTGGTCGATGGCGGTTGAGGCGGGAATCGTGCTGGCTGCTTCCCTCCATCTACGCCAGCCATTTCACGCAAATTTCACCCCGATTTCCCCTCCCCTTCCCAATCCTTTCAGGCAAATCCGCCAAGCTTTCTCCCGACGCGTTCCATAACGCGCCCGAACAAATCAAACAAAGGAGATCGACATGAACTGGTTTCGCAAACTCGCCGCAGTGCTCGCCGCTGCGGCATCCCTGGGCGCGCCGCCTGGAGCATGGGCAGAGGAATCGCCCCCGGACAGCAAGACCCTCGCACCGTATTTCTTCATCGACAGCTCCGACCCGTCCGTGGACCGCCTGCCCCTCAAATCGACCGACGTGGAAGTGAAGATCGCCGGCGTCATCGCAGACGTGAAGGTGACCCAGCACTACAAGAACGAGGGCACGCGGCCGATCGAAGCACGCTACGTGTTCCCGGCCTCGACCCGGGCCGCCGTTTACGGCATGCGCATGCGTGTCGGCAAGCGCCTGGTGGAAGCGCAGATCCGCGAGAAGCAGCAGGCGCGCGCCGAGTACGAGACCGCGAAGAAGGAAGGCAAGAGCGCCTCGCTGCTGGAGCAGCAGCGCCCCAACGTGTTCCAGATGAACGTGGCCAACATCATGCCGGGCGACGACATCGCGGTGGAGCTGAACTACACCGAGACCCTGGTGCCCACCGAGGGCAAGTACCAGTTCGTCTTCCCCACCGTGGTCGGGCCGCGCTACAACGGCAGCACGGCGAGCGGCAGCGGCGTGAAGGAGCAATGGGTGGCGCAGCCCACGCAGCATGCCGGCGAAGCACCGAAATCCGCCTTCGGCATGAAGCTGGTGATCGATTCGCCGATCCCGGTCAAGGAGGTGTCCTCGTCTTCGCACACGATCCGCGTCGCTGGCAAGGACAGTCGCCGCGTGGAAGTAAATCTCGACGCCGCCAACAACAACGGCAACCGCGACTTCATCCTCGACTACAGCCTCGCCGGCAAGGAAATCGAGTCCGGCGTGATGCTGTACCAGGGCAAGGACGAAAACTTCTTCCTCGCCCTGATCGAGCCGCCCAAGCGCGTGACCGGCAACGAGATCGTGCCGCGCGAGTACATCTTCATCCTCGACATTTCCGGCTCGATGCACGGCTACCCGCTGGAAACCGCCAAGACCCTGCTGCGCAAGCTGGTCGGAGGACTCAAACCGAGCGACAGCTTCAACGTGATGCTGTTCGCCGGCGACAACTCCATCCTGGCGCCGACCTCCCTGCCCGCCACCAACGAGAACATCGACAAGGCCATTTCCGTCATCAACCGCCAGCAGGGCGGCGGCGGAACCGAACTGCTGCCGGCCATGCGCCGCGCCCTGGCGCTGCCGCGCGACGACAGCCGCGCCCGCAGCTTCGTGGTGATCACCGACGGCTACATCACGGTGGAGAAGCAAGCCTTCGAACTGGTGCGCAACAACCTGAACAACGCCAACGTGTTTTCCTTCGGCATCGGCTCCTCGGTCAACCGCCACCTGATGGAAGGCCTGGCCCACGCCGGTCAGGGCGAGGCGTTCATCGCCACCGATTCCACCCAGGCCGAGGCGGTAGCGGAAAAATTCCGCCGCTACGTCGAAAGCCCGGTGTGGACGCATCTCAAGCTCAAAATCGACGGCCTCGACGCCTACGACATCCAGCCCGCCAGCGTGCCCGACCTGTTCGCCTCGCGCCCGGTGGTGCTGATGGGCAAATGGCGCGGCGAGCCCAAGGGCAGCATCACCATCGCAGGTCACGCCGGCAACGGCCCGGCCAGCCGCAGCGTGACCATCGACGCCAGCCGGGTATCGCCCGACAGCAGCGCCCTGCGCTACCTGTGGGCGCGCAGCCGCATCGCCGACCTGGCCGACACGACACTGCTGGACGGCAGCGCCAGCGAGGAGACGGTGCGCACGGTGACCGAACTAGGCCTGAAATATAACCTGCTGACCGACTACACCTCCTTCATCGCGGTGGATAAGGTGATCCGCAACACCGAAGGCAGCGACACCGTGGACCAGCCCCTGCCCATGCCTGAAGGCGTGAGCGACCTGGCGCTGGGGAGCGAGGTGCCGAGCACGCCCGAGCCGGAGTTCTACGCGCTGATCGCCATGGCGGGCGGCATAGGAGCGTGGTTGCGGCGCAGGAAGCAGGGGCGGGAAAAGAAATCCTGAAGTTTTTCCCTCTCCCCCACCCCTCCCCCGCTTGCGGGGGAGGGGCTTTACCACCGCGCGGAGAGTTGTTCCAACGGCGCAGGTACTCCCTCCCGCTCACGGGGCCGTGCCATTACTCCCCTCGCCCGCAAGCGGGAGAGGGGCTGGGGGAGAGGGAAATTTCGGACCGAATCAATGGTTCACTAACAAGGAAGAACCAAATGAACTGGATAACTCGTTGGCGGCCGACGGCGCTTTCACCGCTCTGGCTGCTGGCCCTGCAACTCGCCGCGCTGTGGCCGCACTGGGTGTGGATGGCGCGCCGCGCCGGGGACGGGTCGGACGATCCGTGGGGCGTGGTGGCGCTGCTGGCGCTGGCGGCCCTGGTGTGGCTCGACCGGCAACGGCTGACACGCCAGCCGCACGGCGCCAGCCTGGCGGTGGCGGGCGGGCTTTCGGTCGCCGCCGCGCTGGGCCTGGCCTTCCTGCCGCCCATCGTCGCTGCGGCGCTGGCGACGCTGGCAGTCGCCACCCTGCTGGCGGGGATGCTGCCGCCCGAACGGCCGCGTGCCTCCCTCGCCTTCCTCGCCCTGCTGACCCTGCCGCTGGCCGCTTCGCTCAACTTCTACCTCGGCTACCCGCTGCGCTGGCTGTGCGCCCAGGGCGCCGCCGCGATCCTCGGGATGATCGGCTGGCAAGCCACGCCGGAGGGCGCCGCGCTGCTGTGGAACGGCCAGACCATCCTGGTCGACACCCCCTGCGCCGGGGTCACCATGCTGTGGGTCGGGCTGTTCGCCGCGGCGCTGCTGTCCTACCTGTACCGGGCTTCCACCTGGCGCACCGCCTTCAACCTGGGCACTGCGCTGCTGCTGCTGGTGGCCGCCAACGTGCTGCGCAACGCCCTGCTGTTCTTCAAGGAAGCCGGCATCGTCAGCCTGCCCGGCTGGACCCACGACGCGCTCGGCCTGCTGGCGTTCGGCCTGGCGCTGTGGCCGCTTTACCTGATCGTCGCATGGAGGCGTGATGAGCAACACTAGACCGATCCTCGTTCTTTTCCTCGCGGCATTGCTGTGCGCCGCCGTGCTGCCGCTGTTCGCGCGCGGCTCCGAGCCGCCTGCGCCGCAATCGAACGCCAACCCGGAATGGGCGGAAGCCCGCTGGCTGCCGGCGGGCGCTGCCCCGCTGCGGCATCCCCTTACCGCGCTGGAAGAGAGCTTCGCCAGCCGCTTCCCCGGCCACATCGCGCGTTTCAGCGACGGGCGGCACGTCTGGATCGTGCGCGTCATGGACCGCCCCACGCGCATGCTGCACCCCGCCGCAGACTGCTTCCGCGGCCTCGGCTACAGCGTGCAACCGCCGCGCGTGCACACCGACGCGCACGAGAGGAACTGGCGCTGCTTCGCCGCCGAAAAGAACGGCAGGCACCTCAAGGTGTGCGAACGCATTTTCGACCGGCAGGACGGCAACTGGACCGACACCTCGTCCTGGTACTGGTCGGCCCTGCTGGGACGGGAAAGCGGTCCGTGGTGGGCGGTGACGCAGGTAGAGGAATGAAGTTGAAAAAATCGTTTGCCACAGAGAACACAGAGGCCACCGAGGAAAGGCAAATTCCCTCGTTTCATCTCTGTGTCCTCTGTGATCTCTGTGGCTTGAACTGCGGTTTTTTTGATAAGGGGTGGGGAGAAAATCATGGTGCATTGGGTTAAAGCCGGACTGATTTCTATATTGATCGCGCTGCTTCTGCTGCTGTTCGCCGCCGCCTTGCTGCTGGTCGGCTCGCCGACCGGCAAGGACTGGCTGATCCCGTTCCGGCTGACACGGACTGCCACCCTGCACCTGAAAGTCGCCCCCATGCTGGCCGCAGCCACCTCGCCCCAGGGGCGGCGCCTGCTCGCCGGCAGCCGCTGGCGCACGCGCGCCGGGACGGTGACGCTGGCCGACCGGGACGGCGCGCTGGTGGCGCGCTGCGCGCCGTGCGAAGTGCGCATCGTGCAGCTCTCATCCGAGCCGCTGCGCCTGTCCGCCATGACCCTGGCCCTGCAGCGCGACGGCAACCGGGTCTCGGGCTGGGTGGCTGCGGCAAACGGCGGCGCCGAGCAGCGCCTGATCTTCAGCGGCGCACTCGACGCACGGGCGCTGGCGCTGAACTGGGAGCTGCCGCGCAGCGAGATCGCGGGGGTGTTGGAGCTGTTGCGCTCGGCCGTCCCGGAAGCCGGTCGCGCCACCATCCTCGGGCATTTTTCCGCCGCCGGGACGCTTTCGTTGCCGAGCGGAAAATGGTCGATCTCGCCCCGCCTGGAGGGCTTCGAGGTGTACGGCCTGGGCACGGAACGGCTGCGCTACGGCGCCGTCGATTTCGTCTGCCGCGACGCCAGCGGGACGCCGCAACTGCGCCACGGGGGCGACCGCGCGCCGGGCTGGCTCGCGCCCGACCGGATGGGCCGCGCCCTGCCGCGGGCGGTGCTGGCGGCGGAGGACGGCCGCTTCTACCAACATCCCGGCTACGACCTGGAAGAGCTCGTCCCGCTGCTCGCCGATGCCGAGCGCAACGGACGGCGCGGCGCCAGCACTCTGTCGCAGCAGCTGGCGAAAAACCTCTACACCGGCGCCGACCGCAACGGCGCGCGCAAGCTGCGCGAGCTGCTGTACGCGGTGGAAATGGAGCGCACCCTGGGCAAGTGGCGCATCCTCGCGCTCTACCTCAACACCGTCGACTGGGGCCCCGGCATCTGCGGCGCGGCGGACGCGGCGCGCGTCTACTTCGCCCGCGCACCGGAACACCTCAACCCGGTGCAGGCCGCGTGGCTCGGCGGCATCCTGCGCAACCCGCAGCGCGCCTACCGCCAGGAATTCCTCACGCGCACCCCGGAAGCCCGCCGGCTCAAATGGGTGCTGGCCCAGACCCCCCGCGTCAGCCGCCGCCACCGCCTGGGCTGGGATGCGCCCGGATGAAACAATGTCCATGCGCTCCAAGGCGCATCAAGCTCGGTCGGGCGAGATCACGGCGTCGAGGATTTCCAGCATGCGGTCGATCTCGTTCAGCTCGACGTTGAGCGCCGGCATGAATCTCAGCAGGTTGGGGCGCGGCGAGTTGATCAGCAAACCGGTGGGTTCATGCAGACGGGCAGCTTCGACAATGGCCGGGCCGCGCTCGCCATCGAGCGTCAGCGCCCGCAACAGGCCCTGACCGCGTTCGGTTCCAAGTCCGTGCCTGGCCGACAGCGCTTCCAGCCCGTGTGCCAGGTAGATACCCTTGTCCGCCACCGATTGCAGGAATCCCGGTGCCAGCAACGTGCGCAGGACCGCCAGCCCGACGGCGCACATGAGCGGATTGCCGTTGAAGGTGCCGCCCTGGTCGCCCGGCTGGAAACAGCACACTTCCTCCCGCGCCAGCAGCGCCGAGAGCGGCACGCCGCCGCCTATCCCTTTGCCCAAAGTCATGACATCGGGTTCGATTCCCGCATGTTCGTAAGCGAACAGCTTGCCGGTTCTCCCCATGCCGGTCTGGACCTCGTCCACGATCAGCAGCAGGCCGTGCCGCCGGGTCAGTTCGCGCAAATCGCGCATGAATTCGTCGCTCGCCGGGATCACCCCGGCCTCGCCCTGGATCGGTTCCAGCATCACGGCAACGGTTTCCGCGCGGATCAGCGCGGCCACCGAGTCGATGTCGTTGTAGCGCGCTTTCGGGAAGCCCGGCACCTGGGGCGCGAACAGGGTATCCCAGCCGGGCTTGCCCGAGGCCGACATGGTAGCCAGGGTGCGGCCGTGAAAGCCGTTTTCGAAGGTGATGATTTCGAACGCGCCGTTCCTGTTGACCTGGCCCCACTTGCGCGCCAGCTTGATGGCGCCCTCGTTGGCCTCGGCGCCGCTGTTGGCGAAGAACACCCGGTCGAAGACCGAGTTTTGCGTGAGCAAGGAAGCGAGTTCCGCCGCGGGCGCGTTGTAGAACGCCGGGCTCGGGTTGATCAGGCGTTTCGCCTGCTCGGCCAGGGCTTGCGCCACCACGTCGGGCGAATGGCCCAGGCAGTTGACCGCCCATCCCTGGACGAAATCCAGGTAGCGCTTGCCGGTGTGGTCGGTCAGCCAGGAGCCGTGGCCCTCGTGAAAGACGATGTCGGGCCGGTTGGTGATGGACATCAGGGCGGAAGTGTCGCAGTGGTTCATGGTTACTCCTTTGGTTGCGGTGGGCGGGGACGAAAAAAAAGCCACGCGGCGTGCGTGGCTTTTTCTATATGCGGGTCGATCGGGTGATTAAGCCGAATCCAATCCTCGAACATAGCCAGCCGGCTCACCAGGGGCAGGCGAGTGGCGGCGTCGCAGGGAAGTGAGTCTGGCGGGCAAATGTTTCATGCTTGTCAGTATTGCAGCTGATGCGCTGGGGCGCAAGATGACACCCCATGTCAAACGCGTAGAATGATTCCTGCATATCTTCGCGAAGCATCGCATGGGAGACCATCATGTCCAGCATAGCCCTCACCGATCCGCTCAAGGCGGAATACCAGCGACTGTTCGACAACTGCAACCTGCGGCCGGAAAGCGCGGGCGAAGTGGAAGCCATACTGGCGCGCATCCGCAATGGCCAGCCGCGCTACCGCGCCGTGGCGGCGGAAACCGATGTCCCCTGGCTCGTGATCGCCGTCCTGCACCAGATGGAATGCAGCGGCAGTTTCGACAAGCACCTGCACAACGGCGATCCGCTCAGCGCGCGCACCGTGCGCGTGCCGGCCAACCGCCCGCCGCAGGGCACGCCGCCGTTTGTATGGGAAGTCAGCGCCATCGACGCGCTGCGTTTTCAGCGCTTCGACCGCTGGAAGGACTGGAGCCTGTCCGGCACGCTCTACCGCATCGAAAGCTATAACGGCTGGGGCTACCGCCTCTACCACCCGGAAACCCTCAGCCCCTACCTGTGGGGCGGCTCGAACAACTACGCCGGCGGCAAATACGTGCAGGACGGCCGCTGGTCGGCCAGCGCCATGTCCCGGCAGATCGGCGCCGCCGTGCTGCTGCGCCGCATGGCCGAAAGCGGCCTGCTCCTGCCCGCCGCGGAACTGCCCCACACCCCCGGCGCACCGGCGGAAAAGCTTCCGCTGCTGCGCTACTCGCCCAATGCCGAACTGCCCTACGCCAGGGAACTGCAGGCTTTCCTCAACACCCTGCCGGACATCTACCTCAAGGTCGACGGCAAGCCGGGCGAACGCACCTCCGACGCGTTCAGGAAAGCCACCGGCAATTACCTGGCCGGCGATCCGCGCGCAAGCTGATTGACGGGCAAGCGGCTGGTTAGCATGTAGGGTGTGAAGCGATAGCGCATTACACCATGCGAAGGTTAAGGCTCGACTGCAGTCGATGTGCCGCGCGGTTTCATGCGGCGCAATGCCCGTTGGTTATTGCGCCCTACGAGCGTTTCCGTGATTCAGGATCGACGAGTTTGAATGTCGGGATTTTTTACAGTCTCGCCCGAAAATTTCTCAACCGGGTTGCCAAAAACCACAGCGTAAACCATCAACACGATGAAGTTAAAAGGAATATATTCAACCTTTCGCGCTGGCACGGACAATGCTTATGTCTTGGTGAGCGCCGACAATTGTAACTGGTGAAGTTATAGGTTGGGTTTTTCTCATCCTTGGCTCTTTAAACCAATAAGGAAGCTAAATAAATGCGTAATTTAATGAAATTTGCTGCGGCTGCAGCCATAGGCCTCTTCGCCCAGTCAGCATGGTCGGTGCCATTTTCCGCAACAATACCGGACCAAATTGGACCGATTAGTGGATCGTTTTATGTGGGCGGTGTCACTTCTCCTGCAGCGTCAGCCGTCGGGTCAGCTCATCTTACGTTCGATCTTATTGGCTATGGTGGCGTTGATGGGTACGGGCCCCGCATCAGCACAAACGATGTGTACGATAGTTTTGGGTTCCTTGTAAATGACCCAACAGTAGATGGCGTGTCTTTTGGCGCTTTGTTAAATATGGGGGGCTCTTACCCCGGCGCCCCTGTTCTTTATGATAATAACCCTGATGTTAATCCCCTAAACGCCAACCTTGTTTCGTACACAGACAATGGTTCTAATCAAGGCGGTCTGGCAAAATTCAGTGTCGACTTTACATTATTGTCCGGCAATAACTCCTTTGTGTTTAGCTACAGCCTTCAGCCCGCTGTTGGCGAAGGCTGGGGGTTGCGTAATATGGTAGTCAGCGCCGATTTGTCAGCGGCACAGCCGCCTGGTGCCAGCGTTGTCCCCGAACCCGGAACCTATGCTTTGATGCTGGCGGGTCTGGGTGTGATGGGTGCTGTGGTACGTAGACGCAAGGCCGTGCAACCTGATTGATCTTGCCGGGTGGTGAAATGTTTAACGGGGGCTCAGGCTCCCGTTTTAAATTGAGCCCTATCAACTAAAGGGTCACCCATTAGTTCTCACAGCGTGACGCTGACCGTCAAGCGGTTGGTGTAATTTAGAGAGTAGAGGGGGCGCAAATAACGCACTTCCCCTGCCACTGCACATGCGAAAATGCCTCGCATGAACGCGCAAACCGACATGTCCAACACCCCTGAAATCACCTGCTCCACCTGCGAAGCCTGCTGCTGCCGGCTGGAGGTCATGCTGATGGCCGGCGACGACATCCCCGCCGCGTTTACCAGGCAGGACCGCTGGGGTGGGTGGGTCATGGCGCGGCGCGACGATGGCTGGTGCGCGGCGCTCGACCGGGACACCATGCTGTGCCGGATCTACGAGCGCCGGCCCGTGATCTGCCGGGAATATCAGGCGGGCGACAGCGACTGCATCACCCAGCGCGCGCAGATGGTCACGGGCGGCCGCTGAGCGTCGCAGAAAAAAACTCCATAAAACATTTGTCATACATAACTAAATGTGTAAACATGTGGTCATGACAAACGACTCCATCCAGAAGCTCCCGAACCAGTGGCACGACGTATCCAGCATGTTCGTCGCCCTGGGGGACGAACAGCGTCAACGCATTCTGCTGACGTTCCAGCCTGGCGAGCGCCTCAACGTCACGCAACTGGTGGCCGCTTCCACGCTGAGCCGCACGACGGTGTCGCACCATCTCAAAATTCTGCATCAAGCCGGCGCCCTGCAAAGCGAAAAGATCGGCAAGGAGGTCTATTTCTGGATCGACCGGGAAAACATCGCCGCCACCTTGCAGCGCGTGCTGGATTACGTCAGAAACAACACCTAAAAAGTAACAAAAACAGGGAGGTTACATGTTGAAAACGCTGCTGCGCCTGCTTTGCCGGATACTGTTCCGGATCGAGATTCACGGTAACGCCAACCTGCCGCAAACCGGCAAGCTGCTGGTCATCGCCAACCACGAGTCGTTTCTCGACGGCCTGCTGATCGGCCTGTTCCTGCCCTTCCGCGCGACTTTCCTGGTGCATACCACGGTGCTGCAAAATCCCGTGTTCCGTTTCCTGCTTGCCCGCGTGCCGCATCTGGCAGTGGACCCGACCAGCCCGCTGGCGATGAAGAAAGTCATCAAGCTGCTGGAAGCGGGCGAATCCGTGGTGATCTTCCCGGAAGGGCGCATCACCATGACCGGCAGCCTGATGAAGGTGTACGACGGCCCCGGCTTCGTCGCCGCCAAGACCGGCGCCACCATCCTGCCGATCAGGCTGGACGGCGCGGCGCGCTCCTACTTCAGCCGCTTGTCCGGCAACTATCCGCGCAGCATTCTCCCCAAGATCACCCTCTCCATCCTGCCCACCACCGCCATCGCCATGCCGGACGCGCCCAGCGCCAAGCTGCGCCGCCGCATGGCGGGCGACGCGATGCGCCGCACGATGCAGGAAATGCTGTTCGCCTCTCAGCCGGTGCAGACGCTGTTCAGCGCCCTGCTCGACGCCATCCGCATCCATGGCCGCGGCACGCGCCTGCTGGAGGACATGCAGCAGGTGGAAGAGACCTACGGCCAGCTGCTGAAAAAAATCCTCGCGCTGGGGCGGCTGGCGACCAAGATCAGCGCGCCGGGCGAGAACGTCGGGGTGCTGCTGCCCAACGTCACCAGCACCATCTGCCTGATTTTCGGCATGAGCGCCATGCGGCGCGTCCCCGCCATGCTGAACTACACGGCGGGCACGGCCGGGATGCAGAACGCCTGCATCGCGGCCGGGGTGCGCACCATCGTCACCTCGCGCCAGTTCGTGGAGGCCGCCAAGCTGGCTGAACCCTCGCCGCGCTGGAAAACATCCGCATCGTCTACCTGGAAGAGCTGCGCGCGCAGTTCGGCCTGGGCGACAAGCTGTGGCTGATGGGCTTCGCGCGCTGGCTGCCGGCGCTGGCCGTGCCGCAGGTCCAGCCGGACGATCCCGCCGTGGTGCTGTTCACTTCCGGCTCGGAAGGCAAGCCCAAGGGCGTGGCGCACTCGCATCGCGGCATCCTGGCCAATATCGCGCAGATCCGCTCGGTGATCGACTTCACGCCGTCGGACAAATTCATGATCACTCTGCCGCTGTTCCACGCCTTCGGCTTCACCTGCGGCGGCATCATGCCGCTGGTGACCGGCTCGAAAATGTTCCTTTACCCCTCGCCGCTGCACTACCGCATCATCCCCGAGATCATTTACGACCGTAACTGCACCGTGCTGTTCGGCACCAGCACCTTCCTCGGCAACTACGCCCGCTTCGCCCACCCTTACGACTTCTACAAGCTGCGCTACGTGGTGGCCGGCGCGGAAAAACTCAACGAGGAAGTGCGCAAGACCTGGATGGACAAATTCGGCATCCGCATCCTGGAAGGCTACGGCGCCACCGAATGCGCCCCGGTGCTGGCCGTGAACACGCCCATGGCCTGCCGCACCGGCACCGTCGGCCCGCTGCTGCCCGGCCTGCAATCCAGGCTGGAAGCCGTTCCCGGCATCGAGCGCGGCGGCCTGCTCAGCGTGCGCGGCCCCAACGTGATGCTGGGCTACTACCTGTTCGACCACCCCGGCGTGCTGAAACCGCCCGAAGACGGCTGGTACAGCACCGGCGACGTGGTCGAGATCGACGCCGACGGCTTCGTGCGCATCCTCGGCCGGGTCAAGCGCTTCGCCAAGATCGCCGGCGAAATGGTGTCGCTGGAAGTGGTGGAACAGATCGCCAACCTCGCCTCGCCCGCTGGCCAACACGCCGCCACCACGCAAACCGACGCGCAGCGCGGCGAGAACATCCTGCTCTTCACCAGCGATGCCGCGCTGAGCCGCGAAGCATTGCTCAACGCCGCGCGCGAGCTCGGCAGCCCGGAACTGGCGATCGCCCGCAAGATCGTGCCGCTGGCCGAACTGCCGCTGCTGGGCACAGGCAAGACCGATTACGTGAGGCTCAAACAGATGGCGGAGGCCGCCTGATGAACCGGGAAAAACCAGTTAACCACGGAACACACGGAGCACACGGAGGAGAAATTATGGGATGTATGCCATGCAGCCCGAAGGTCGATTTTTTCCGTGTTCTCCGTGTTTTCCGTGGTTTCAAACCAGGGGATTTCAGGTGAACCGCCGCCAGTTCCTGCGCTCAACGGGCGTATTCGGGCTTGCCGCCGGCGGCGCGGGCGGGTGGAAATACTGGCCGGAACAGGGCCTGACCAATCCCTGCCGCGCCGACCTGCCGGACGCCGTGGCGCAGCATCCGCTGCTGCAGTCGGTATGGGCCGGGCTGGACCCGGCTCAGGTGTGGGATTGCCACGTGCATCTGGTCGGCAGCGGCGATTCCGGCAGCGGCGCCTGGTTCAGCCCGGACATGGACAGCATGTGGCACCCCCTGCTGCGCATGCAGAAACTGTTCTACATGAACGCCGGCTGCGTGCACGAGGCCCCCGGCCAGCTCGACCGGAGCTATGTCGCGCGCCTGCTCAACCTGGTGGAAGGCATGAAGCCCGGGTTCAAGACCATGCTGCTCGCCTTCGACTGGTTTCACGACGAGAACGGCCAGCCCGACCCTAAGCGCTCCATCTTCCACATTCCCGACGCTTACGCGGCGCAGGTGGCGCATGCGCATCCCGACGCCTTCGAGTGGGCGGCCTCCATCCACCCCTACCGTGCCGACTGCGTGGAAGCTTTGCATACAGCGGTGCAGGGCGGTGCGCGTGCGATCAAGTGGCTGCCGTCTGCCATGGGCATCGACCCGCTTTCGCCGCGCTGTGACCCTTTCTACGCCGCGCTGGCGGCGGCGGACCTGCCCATCATCAGCCACGCCGGGCGCGAACTGGCGGTGCAGGGCGGCAACCAGGATTTCGGCAACCCCCTGCGCCTGCGCCGCGCGATGGACCACGGCGTGCGCGTGGTGGTCGCCCACTGCGCCTCGGACGGCGACGACCAGGACACCGACCAGGGCGCGAACGGCCCGCGCGTGAAGAGCTTCGCACTGTTCGCCCGCCTCATGGACGAGCCGCGCTACGCGGACAAGCTGCACAGCGACATTTCCGCGCTCACCCAGCTCAACCGCGCCTGGGCGCTCAAGGCCGTGCTGCAGCGTGCCGACTGGCACCCGCGCCTGCTCAACGGCTCCGATTATCCCCTGCCCGGCATCATGCCGCTGTTTTCGGTCGGCGACATGGCGAACATGGGCTTGCTCGACCCCGCCGCCGTGCCGGTGCTGCAGGAAGTCCGGACGCACAATCCGCTGTTGTTCGATTTCGCTTTGAAACGCTTGCTGCGCGCGGGTCAGCTCCAGTTCCCGTCCAGCGTATTCGAGACACGCCGCTTTTTCGAACCCAAAAAATAATTCTAGCCACAGAGAACACAGAGGACACAGAGATGAAGCAATTTTCGCTGTTTTTTTCACCTCACCCTACAGGTGGAGCCCCCATTTAAGGCAACCCATTGTTTTATCTGTGAACTCTGTGTTCTCTGTGGCTAACTTAGTTTTAAAGCTTGAAAGGAAATCCGCATGACCCACTCCACCATCCAGAACGGCAGCCTGGTTTCGCGCGGCATGATCGCCGTGCTGGTCGCGCAGTTCTTCTCCGCGCTGGCCGACAACGCGCTGCTGTTCGCCGCGATCGCCATGCTCAAGTTCATGCACGCGCCGGACTGGCAGACGCCGCTGTTGCAGGAATTCTTTGCCGTTGCCTTCATCCTGCTGGCGCCTTTCGTCGGGCCTTTTGCCGATAGTTGGCCCAAGGGCCGCGTGATGCTGGCGGCCAACGCGATGAAATTCGCCGGGGCCATCGCCATGCTGCTCGGGCTGCACCCCCTGCTCGCCTACAACCTGGTCGGCGTCGGCGCGGCGGCCTATTCACCCGCCAAGTACGGCATCCTCAGCGAACTGGTCGGAGCGGAAAAGCTGGTCAAGGCCAACAGCATGATGGAAGGCTCGACCATCGTCGCCATCCTGCTGGGCGCGGTGCTCGGCGGCATGCTGGCGGACCGCTCGGTGAACATGGCGCTGTCCGGCGTAGCCGCATGCTACGTCATCGCCGGGCTGGCCAATCTGCTGATTCCCAAGCTGCCGGCCGCCCATCCGCTGGCGACCTTCTCGCCCGTCGCGCTGGTCAGGGATTTCTGGGCCGCGCTGATTATTTTGGTGAAGAACCCCGACGCGCGCTTCTCGATGCTCGGCACCAGCGTGTTCTGGGGCAGCGGCAGCACGCTGCGCTTCCTGCTCGTGGCCTGGGTGCCGGTCGCGCTGCTGATCAGCAACAACGGCATGGCCGCCAACCTGAGCGGCGTGGTCGCCATCGGCATCGCGCTGGGCGCCGCCGCCGCGGCGAAATTCGTCAACCTCAAAACCATCAACCGCGCCCTGCCGGCCGGCATCCTGATCGGCCTCCTGATCCCGGTGTTCGCCCAGGCCACCAGCCTGCCGACGGCAGTCGTGATGCTGGTGCTGATCGGCGCCTGCGGCGGCTTCTACGTCGTGCCGCTCAACGCGCTGCTGCAGGAACGCGGCCACGAAACCGTCGGCGCCGGCCACGCCATCGCCATCCAGAACGTGTTCGAGAACTTCGCCATGATCGTCATGGTGGGGCTCTACGCGCTGATGGTGAAGGCCGGCATGGAGGTAGTCGCCTCGGCCAGCCTGTTCGGCCTGGTGGTGTTCTTCGCCATCGGCACGCTGGCGTGGCTGCGCATAAGCAAGGCGAAAGCCGCCGGCCGCCTGGCTGAAGAGGCGAACAGCTGAGCCATGGAAAGACAAGCACTACCGCTGAATCTGACGGATATCCATGATCTGGCGTGCACCTCCTACGCCGAGGCGCGCGACGCCATCCGCACCGGCGACCTGCTGTTCTGCTCCGGCGCCAAACCGCTGTCGCGCATCATTCAGACCGCCACCCGCAGCCCGTACAGCCACGTGGCGCTGGTGGTGCGCATGCTGTCCATCGACAGGGTACTGCTGCTGGAAGCGGAATGGCCCTACGGCGTGCGGGTGGTACCCCTGAGCTGCTATTTCAAGGACTGGAACGGCGGCGGCAAGCCCTATTCCGGGAATCTGCTGGTGGCGCGTCACGCCGCGCTCGATGCCGATGACGCGGACACCTTGGCGCTGTTCCTGTCGGAACTGGTGGATATTCTGGGGCGTCCCTACAGCCTGCGCCGCGCCTTGCGCATCGGCCTGCGCGAGGTCGTCGCCCTGGCCGGCCTGCGCTTTCGCGAGTTGCGGCTCAAGAAGGCGACGGTCTGTTCCGAGTATATTCATCACGCCTACGCCCGGCTCGGCATCCACATTCCGTGCAACCCCAAGGGATACATTCTGCCCATGGACATCGCCAGCCATCAGGACGTTTCGCTGATATGCCGCATCCTGTAAGCCAAAGCCCGACCAGCCGCCCAGAGTGGCGCGTTCTAGTGTGGCGCATCATCGGGCGCCTCGCCTTCAATCGCATCACCCTGCTGGGAGGCGAGCGCCTGCCGCCGTCCGGCGCGGTGCTCTACGTGGCGACCCACCGCAACGGGGCGCTGGACGCGGCGCCGTATACCCGCGCCATACCGCGCGCCCTGCCCATGATCTCCGCCCAGCTGCACCGCAGCGCGCTCGGACGCTTCCTGTTCCAGGGCATCCCGGTCGCGCGCGCCAAGGACCGCGAACGCGGCATGGCGGCGGACAACATGCAGGCCGTAGAGCGCTGCATCGCCCTGCTGCAGGGCGGCGGCCAGCTGCTGGTCATGCCGGAAGGGACCAGCGCGCTCGGTTTCAGGCATTTGCCCTTTCAACGCGGCGCGGCAAGGATCGCCCATGCCGCCGTCGACGCCGGGGTCGCGCTGACCATCGTGCCGCTCGGCGTCCACTGCGAAGACCCCACCGCGTGGCAAAGCCGGGTGGAGGTGCTGGTCGGAGAAGCGGTAAAACTCCAGCCCGGCGACGACGTGGCCGCGATCCATCGCCTCATCACGCAGGGGCTGGAATCCGTCGGCGCCAACTTCGCCAGCGACGAGGCCCGGCACGACGCCGAAGTCCTGGCCTACGCCGCCACGCTGGGCACGCCTGCCTCCTACGCGCTGTCCCTGAAACATTTCGAGCAGGCCGCCCCGGAAACCCTGGCCGAAATCGTCCAGCCGCTGAAAACGCTCGCACGGCGGGAGCGCCTGTGCCTGCACCAGGGCGTGCCGCTGGTTCCGGTTTTGCCGTGGCCGCTGTACGCGCTCTACTGGCTGGTTCTGGCGCCGCTGGTGGGCGGGTTTTGCCTGCTCAACGCGCCGGTGCTCGCCGTCGGACTGGTCGCCAGCCGCAAACTGCCGGATGCGCCCAATGTCGTCTCCTTCTGGCGGATGGTGGGAGGGTTGCCGGCGGGACTGGCGTGGGCGGCGCTGCTCAGCACAGGCCTCGCCTTGGTTTGCGGTCCCGCCGGGGTCGCCGCCTATTGGGGCGTCAGCGTAGCCGGCATCGGCGCCTGGTACCGCTTCCGCAAGCTGTCCGTGGCCCTGTGCAACGGCTTGTTTCACGCCGGCGCCAGGCCCGCCTTGTTGCAGGCCTGGCGCGAACTGAAGGAGCACATATGATCGAACTGCTTGAGTTGCCGCTGCGCTATTTCAGCGCCTATGTCGCCGCCATTGCGGGCGCCAATGCGCTGCGCATGACGATCTGGACCCTGCTGTTCTGCGCCATGCTGGCAGGGATGGCCTGGCTCGCCCGGCGCCATGCCCGCCGCCCCGGCTGGGGCCGGCTTGCCGCCGTGTGCGCGTTTCTCGCCGTCGGGATGAACGTGTCCTACCAATCCATGGCCGGGGCGGTGCCGGCGGTACGCACGGTGCGCTTCGACGCCGAACTGCTGGCCATCGACCGCTGGCTGCTGGGAGAAACCCCGTCGGTCGCGCTGGCGCGCCTGGCCACCCCGTGGCTGACCGAAATCATGAGCCTGTGCTACATCCTCTTCATGCCCCTGCTGTTTGTCAGCCTGCTGCGCTACTTCTTCCGCCGCCGCGAACTGCTGGGCGAGTTCTACGCCGGTCTGTTCACCGTTTACGGCCTGGGCTTCCTCGGCTACCTGCTGGTGCCGGCGGCAGGCCCCTGGCTGGCCCATCCCGAGCTGTTCGACGCGGCGCTTTCCGGCGGGCCGATCACCGCGCTCAACCAGACCATGGTGACGCAGGGCAGCAACCGGGTGGATGTCTGGCCCAGCCTGCATTGCGCGGTGTCGACCTTCATCCTCGGCTTCGCCTGGCGCCACCACCGCAATGAGTTCCGCTGGCTGCTGCTGCCGGTCGCCGGGTTGTGGTTTTCCACCCTCTACCTGCACTACCACTATTTCGTCGACGTGCTGAGCGGCTTCGCGCTGGCCGCGTTCGCCCTGTACGAATCCCGCCGTTACGCTCGCGGCCAAATTCGCCCCAAGGAAACTCAAAAGGAAACCGAAAATGTCGCTACTGCTTGATTTCACCTCGCCACTCCTGCTCGACGCGTCCGTCGCCGGCGGCAAGGGGGCGAACCTCGCCCGGCTCACCCAGGGCGGCTTTGCCGTGCCGCCCGGTTTCGTGCTGCCGCCGCAAGCCTACCTGACCTTCCTGGCGCACGAGCCCGCGTTGCCGGGACTGGTGCGCGAACTGCCGCTGGACGATCCCGCCGCCATGGACCAGGCCTGTTCGCAGCTTTGCGCGCGCATGGCGCACTGGCCCATGCCGGAATCCCTGCTGGGCGAAGTCCGCGAGGCGCTTTCCAAATTCCCGCCACAGACCGCTTTCTCGGTGCGCAGTTCGGCCACGGCGGAAGACCTGGGCGGCGCGGCATTCGCCGGGCAGCACGAAACCTACCTCAACTGCATCGGTGCGGACGACATCGTTGCGCGCATCCGCGACTGCTGGGTATCGCTGTGGAGCGCCCGCGCCGTGAGCTATCGCCTGCAGGCCGGCGTCGGCCTGCTGGACACGGCCATGGCGGTGGTGGTGCAGAAAATGGCCTTCAGCCGCGTCGCCGGCGTCGGCTTCTGCCTCAACCCGGTGACCGGCGCCCCGCACGAGCAATCCATCGACGCCAACTACGGTCTCGGCGAATCCGTGGTGGGGGGCGAATTCCCGGTCGATCACTGGTTACTGGACAAGCGCACCGGGCAAGTCAAGCACGCCACCATCGCGCGCAAAACCGAACGGATCGTCGCCGCCGCCACCGGCACGCGCATCGAACCCGTGCCGCAGCAGGACGCCGAAACCTCCTGCCTGACGGAGCAGGAACTGTCCGGCCTGTCGGAGTTGATGCGCCGCGTCGAAGCGCTCTATGGCTATCCCCAGGACATCGAATGGGGCATCGAGGGCGACACGTTGTGGCTGCTGCAGGCACGCCCGGTCACGCGCATCCCGGCGCGCTGGACGCGCGACGAATCGGCGGAGCGCTTTCCCTCGGTCATCACGCCGCTGGCCTGGGACCTGGTGGAAGAAGGCTTTCACCAGTCGCTTTCCCATTCCTTCGAACTGATGGGCCTGCCGCCGTTTCACGGCAAGTGGTTCGCGCTGTTCGACAACTACGTCTACGGCAACCAGAACGCCGTCGAGATTTACGCCGAAGGCACGGCCAGCGCGCTGAACGTGCGCTCCGTGGCGGAACTGGTGGCGGCTTTGCCCAAGCTGCGCAAACGCTATGCCTGGGTGCAGGACCTGCCGCTGGCCTGGTCGCGCGACCTCGACCGCTACCTGCTCGGACTGGGCGAGCTGATGGCGGAACCGCTGGCGGGCCGCGCGATACCCGAGCTGTGGGACTACGTGCTGCGCGTCAAGCGGCTCGGCGCCGAATATTTCCTGCCCAACATCGCCATCTCGATCACCCAGCGCACGCTGTACAAGCTGGTGTTCAGCATCATCGAAGCCGGCATCGGCAAACAGGCCGCCCCGGCCTGCTTCGACCGCCTGCTGGCCTATTGCGAGACCAAGACCGGATTCGTCAACAAGGAGCTCTACCGCCTGGCGCGGAAAATCGAACAACGGCCGGCCCTCGCTGAGAAAATGCGCGTGCTGAACGGACAGGCGTTTCTCGCTGCCGGCGGGTTCGCTGAGGACGCCGCGATCGACGCTACGTTCCAGCGCTTCCTGCAGGACCACGGCCACCGCGAAGTGGAATTCGACCCCTACCACCCCACCTGGCTGGAAGCGCCATGGCTGGTGGTGGAGAACCTGAAGGCGATGCTGGACTCGGCGCTGGAAGACCCGGCCGAAAAAGAACGCGCACTGAAAATTGCCATGACCGAAACCGAGCGTCAGCTGCTGGCCGGCATGCCGGAGGAGCTGCGCTTCGCGGTGCAGGAACTGTTGCGCCTGGCCCGCGTGTACACCGCGCTGGACGACATCGAGCACTACCAGACGACCAGGCTTACCCTGCCTTTCCGCAAAGGATTGCGCGCCCTGGGCGAGGCGCTGAAGAACAAGGACATCGTGGCCGAACCCATGGACGTATTCTTCGCCCAGGCAACGGACCTGGATCAAGCCGTGCGGCGCAACGACGCCGGCTCCTGGGCGAAGCTGAAGGCAAGTATCGCAACGGAAAAAACCGCCTACATGAAAAACCGCCTGCGCTCGCCCGAGTGGGAGCTGGGAAAGTCGGCAGCCGGCGCCGTCAGCGAAGGCGGGCTTTCCGGCCTGCCGGGCAGTCCGGGCACGGCGCGCGGCGCCGTGTTCAAGGTGCTGTCCACGGACGACTTTGCCTCGTTCCCGCAAGGCGCCATCCTGGTGGCGCGCACCACCAATCCGGCCTGGACGCCGCTGTTCTACAAGGCGGCGGCGATCGTCACGGAAAGCGGCGGCCCGCTCTCCCACGGCGCGGTGACGGCACGCGAAGTCGGCCTGCCGGCCGTGATGAGCGTGCGCGGTGTGCTGGAAGCACTGGAAAACGGCCAGATAGTCACGGTGGACGGCACGGCCGGCCGGGTTATCATTTGACAGAAATGCTGCATACAACCGAGGGAATGCAATGAAATTCCAGTCTTCACACGTCATGTTCATCGCTAGTCTGCTGTCAGCAACCGCTCTGGCGGCGCCCCTGTCGGCACATGCCGCCGATGAGCCCGTGGCGGCGGCGAGCGCCGAGAGTGTTGCCGCGCCGACCCGTCAGGCCGATGCCGCACAGGTCATCGACCTGATCGCCCGCTCCCGTGCGCTGCAGGACAAAATCCCCGCTTTCATCGCGGAAGCCGACCAGGCCATCGTAGCCCACCATGGCGCCCTGCCCGCCGCCTACTCCGTGCGCATCGCCAGGGAAATCGGCGAAGCCAACACCATTCGTACCCTGCTGTTTCAGCATGCGCTGCGTCACCGCAACGCCCTTTACCGGGTGGACGAAGGGCTGGCCGACGGCGCGCGCATCGACTCCATCCTCATTGCCATGGCGGCGGCACTGACCCTGTTCGACAACGCACAGTTCATGCAGCAGCACTTCTCCGGCAATTTCGTGCTGAGCAGCAAGCTCAACGAGGCTTATCCCGAAGCTGGCGTAGGCAAGAACTTCTACGAGGACTCCCTGCTGCGCGCCAACTCGCTGAGCTATCGAGCCGCCATGAGCGATGCGATCCGCTTCTTTCAGGACAACCAGGAGGCCATCGCCAACCACGTGGGCCAGGCCGACATGAGCATCGTCGCGCTCTATGAATTTGTCGAAAAAAGTCCGGCGCGCAAGAAATTCGGCGGCGACGCCGCGTTCCGCCAGATCTCAGATCAGCTGGCCATCCTGATGCGACGCTCGGTCGTCGACTCGGTGCGCGAGGTCGGCAAGCTGAAATTCTTCACCTCGCAGGTGGTGGGCAACACCCTCGGCATGGTGCGCTGGCGCGCCGGGAAGCTGAAGAACGACCACGAGTTCCTCTCCCTGGTGTCGGAAGCGCTCCAGCCCGGCGACATCCTGCTGGAGAAAACGCCCTTCGCGCTGACCGACAAGACCATCCCCGGACACTTCGGCCATGCGGCGATCTATATCGGCACCACGGACCAGCTGCGCGCCATCGGCGCACTGGACTCGCCCCTGGTCAAGGCACACCTGGAGCAGATCGGCTCCGGCCACGTGGTGCTGGAAGCCCTGCGCGGCGGCGTGGTGCTCAACAGCCTGGAACACTTCATGAACATCGACGACATCGCCGTGCTGCGGCCCAGCCAGCTGCCGCAGGAAGCCAGGCGCGATTCGATCGGCCTCGCCCTGAGCAACTACGGCAAGCGCTACGATTTCAATTTCGACGTCAACACCACCGAAACCATCGTCTGCTCCGAGCTGGTCTACGCCGCCTACCCGCAGATCGATTTCGTCACCAAGCAGGTGTTCACCAGCTTCACCATTTCGCCCGACGACATCGCCAAGCTGGCCGTCGGCAACCCGTCCGACCCGCTCGAACTCGCGCTGTTCGCCCACGACGGCAAGCTGGCCTACCGCAAAGGAGACGACACGGCCGGGATCGAGTTGTACCGCAAGCTGGTCGGGATGGAAGACGGGCGCAAGGACCGGCCGGCATTCAGGCAGGACGCGCCGAAAGCGGAGTTCAGCGCGATTTGAATGATTAATTGAAACACCTGACTCGGGATAAAGATGAAACGATCGCTAGTTGCCGTGTTGTTCAGCCTGTGCATGTGGCTCCCGTTATCCGGGCGCGCCGCGCTCGATACACCGATGGCCTTTATCGTCGGGCAGATCGACGCCCACGCGCGCCAGAGCGGAATCTATGTGTTGAACACCGGCATGGAGGCTCTGCTGGCCCGTGCCTGGCTGGCCGACCACGCCCAGCATTCGATCGAAGTGCAATACTTCATCTGGAGCGCCGACAACATCGGCATGCTGGCCGCGGAGGCGCTGTTGCGTGCAGCGGATCGTGGCGTTCGGGTGCGCGTTATTGTGGATGATTTGCTCATCGATGCGCCGGACAAGTCCTTGCTTGCACTGGCGAAACATCCGAACATCGATATCCGCATTTACAATCCACAGCATTCGGTCGGCACACCGTTTCACAAACGAGCGCTGAACGTGCTTACAAATTTTCGCGGCGTGAACCAGCGCATGCACGACAAGACCTTCATCGTCGACGGCAAGCTGGCCATCACTGGCGGGCGCAACATGGCGAACGAGTACTTCGATTACAACCATGAGTACAATTTCCGCGATCGCGATGCATTGCTGCTGGGCGAGGTGGTCAAGACGATGAAAACCAGCTTCGAAAACTTCTGGGGCAGCGAACTGAGTGTCCCAGTGGAAGCCCTTTACGATGGCCTTGGCCTGATGCAAAAGAATGTCCGCGTGGACGATGAGGAAATCAAGCGGATTTATCGCGAATTGCATGAATATGCAAATTCACCCGACAACTTTGCACCCGAGGTGCGCTCTGCCATAGAAGCCGCGCCCGCCTCATTTGCGCGTCTGTCTGAGGAGGTGGTATGGGCTGACGTAAAATTCATCAGCGACCGTCCAGGCAAGAATAAGAAAAGCATAAGTCTGGGCGGGGGCGGATTAACCACGACGGCCCTGGCGCAACTGATTAGGGGTGCGCGCGATCATATCGTTATCCAGTCGCCTTACCTTGTGCTATCCGACAAGGCCATGACGCTGTTCAGGGAGGCCACCGCGCGCGGCGTGCGCGTACGCATCAATACCAACTCACTGGCCTCCACCGATAATCTTCAGGCTTTCAGCGGATATCGCAATCAGCGGGCCGCCTTGCTCAAGATCGGATTGGAGATTTATGAATACAAACCCGATCCCAAGGTGCAAGGCCCGATGCCCCCCGTGATGACGGACGGCAAACGTCCGGTGTTCGCGTTGCATGCCAAAACCATGGTGGTGGATTCGAAAATTGTTTATATCGGCACGTTCAATGTTGACCCGCGTTCGGAGAATCTCAATACCGAAGTGGGAGTGATTGTCCAAAATGAAGGGGTGGCACACGCCGTAGAAGCGGCGATCGAAACCGACATGCAACCGGGCAACAGCTGGAATGCGGCGACCGACCAGCCAGATCAATACGTACCTCTCGACAAACGCAGCAAGGCGCGGTTTTGGCAGACGATGCCCATTAAGCCATTGTTATGATTTTTTTCAACTGCCCGGCAACATTCGTTGAACGCGTGGCTCGCGGGTGTGCGGCCTACCCGGCGTAAGCCTTTTTCAGTTCGGCGATATCGAGCTTCTTCATTTGCAGCAAGGCGGTCACGACGCGCCCGGACTTGCGCGGGTCCGGATCGCTGATCAGGTCGGCCAGTACATTGGGCACGATTTGCCACGACAAGCCGTATTTGTCCTTGAGCCAGCCGCATTGCTGCGCCGCTTCGTCGCCGCCGGCAGAGAGGCTGTCCCAGTAGTGGTCCACCTCTTCCTGGGTGTCGCAACCCACCTGCAGGGAGATCGCTTCGTTGAACTTGAAATTCGGGCCGCCGTTCAGCGCCGTGAAGGCCTGCCCGCCGAGTTCGAACTCGACGGTCAGGACGCTGCCGGCCGGTTTGCCGTGTATCTCGTGGCCTTCCTCGCCGTAGCGGCTGATGTTCGCGATGCGGGAATTCGGGAAAATTGCGCAATAGAATTGCGCGGCCTCTTCAGCCTGGGTGTCGAACCACAGGCACGGGGTGATCCTTGGAATGTGCATGGTTTTCTCCTGCACGGCACCCGCCACGGCGTCGCAACGAGCCCGGCAAACAGATCAACGCGTGTTCGGGCGCCAACAAATAGGGGGCGACAGACCAATGTGACATTCATCACTTATTTCTGGAGGGTCCCGCCTTTTAAAATGTCGTGCATTGCATGAAGCCGCGGTGCCCGATGCAACTTGTCGTCCTCGGCGCTCCGCGATCACGCTCATAGCTCTCTTTTGCGCTGAGATGCAATATGCAGTCCCGCCACGGATCGGAGTCTGTTTTGTATCCAAGCTTTTCGCAGGAGGGGCCGTAGACCGTGATCATCTCGTCGACTTCGCGCTGCAACTGAGCCGCCCTTTGAGCAGGGGTTGCGCAGCCACCCAACACGGCGACTGCGATTAGAAGAATAAGTATTCTCATGGCAATCTCCTTTTGTGGAGATTTGACTGCAAACCGATATGGGGGTTCATTTCCGCTTTAAGCGGCCACCATGGCGATTCTTCCTAGAACGGCGGGTTCCCTTCACCCTTCAGAGCCAGAAACTCATCGATCAGCCGGACCAGGACTTCTTCCTCGTCGCCCTCAGGCAGACCGAGAATCCTGGCCACCATTTTTACCTTGCTGGAATTGATCAGCCGACGGCCGGGAACAGGCGCGGCTGGCGCATCTTCCCAGGGTGGAGTATCTGTGGCGTCGGACGGGGTTTCTTCCCTGGCCTTGCGCCGGCCGCCCTCCGCGGAAAGCGCCCTGTCGACAACTTTCCTGGCCAGCTTTTCCCCTTCCGGTAATTGCTCGATCTGGCCGATGATGGCCTCGGCCTTCGCTTCGTTCTTCTGCGCCAGTTTTTCCAGCTTGACTGCCGCGCCGGTGCTGGCGATCTTGCCGGAATCCAGCAGGGCGGTGATCTTGGGGGAGAGGTTGGCTGCTGCTGCGGCAGTCGCCTGGTTGAGCCAGGAGGGCGTTCCGCCGAAGTGGTCCAGCGCTGCAGCCCGGCTGTCGAAACGGTCAGTGATGGTCTGGATGGCGTTGGCCATGTCGCGCGGCTCCAGCGGCGCGCGCAGACCCATGCCGAGGTTTTCGAAAACCTGCACCTCCAGCACCTCGGCGGGATCGCAGGCGCGGATCAGCGCCGGCACTGTTTTTTCGCCCGCCAGCACGGCGGCCCGCCAGCGACGCTCGCCGACGATCAGGACATGCCGCCCGGCCGCGTTGGCGGGCTGCACCACCAGCGGGTGGATGAGCCCTTTCCTGCGGATGGAATTGGCCAGGGCCTTGATCGCCGATGCGTCGATGTGCTGACGCGGGCTGGCCGGGTCCGGCTCGATCAGCGTCACGTCCAGCATCTGGAATTGGGTGTGGGATTCTTTGAAAGTCATAAGCGCTCGGTATCGAAATGGAGAGTAGCGCGATCGGGGACCAGCCCGGGGAGATCGGCTAAAGGGGCTGAATAATCCATGGTTTCAGCCCCGTTTTCAAGTCGAAATAATTGCCTGCAGGAGAAAGGGTTCAGTCTCCGGCGTACAAGTCCCCGAACGCGCGCAGGAACGCCTGCTTCGCATCTTCCGGCTGCATGGTGCATATCCTGTCGGGCAGTGCTTCGATCCCCTGCAAACTGGTCCAGCTTTCGGTCGAATAGGGCATCAGGTCGCGCTTCTCGGTGGCCAGCGCGACCAGGTCCGCACGCTTGATGTCGCCATGGTGGCTGAGGTCCAGCCCGAAGCGTTCGCCGATGATGCGGGTAACGCTGTCCTCGATCGCGGAAAACGCCGGCAGCAGCAGTTTAAGCGGCTTCACCATATCGCCCAGGTAGGCTTCGGCGGCGTCGTGCAGTAGGGCGGCAAGCTGCAGGTCGTCCGGGACCTGCGACGCGACGATCAGGCTGTGCTGGGCGACCGAGTAGAAAGCGTTGGTCTGGCCGTTGAAACGGCACTGATAAGCGAGGCCGTGCGCGATGTCCTCGATCTCGATGTCGTCGATGCGCGGCTCCAGCGGATAGAAGCGGTTGCCCAGATAGGTGGAAACATAAGGCGTGCTCATTGGCTTGCTCCTCATGGATCAGCGGCTCGCGCGCATGGCTTTGCGCAGCTCGCTGACGTGCCGTTCCATTTTACGCAAAGTGGCCGGGCGCACCCGTGTTTTGCCTTCGGCCGTTGCCCGCTGGCAGATGCGCTGGATGGCCAGGGTCAGCGCCAGTCGGGTTTCTGTCTTCAACTGTGGCGACAATCCGGTGGCAGAGGCGGTAAACAGGTTCGCTTGCATGCTGGTTTTCCCTTTCATGATGTGTTGGACACATTATGGGTTATAGTAAAGCTCACCAGATGAGCCACACCAAGCCTGAATGCAAGGAAATTTAATGGACCGCACCGAACGCTTTTACAAGATCGACCAGCTCCTCAACGACCGGGCCGTGGTGCCGGTCAACGCTTTCCTGGAAGACCTGGGCATCTCGCTCGCCACCTTCAAGCGCGACCTCGAATACATGCGCGAACGGCTCAACGCGCCGATCCAGTGGGACCGCGAAGCCGGCGGCTACCGCTACGGCCAGCCCGACGCCCTCGCGCCCTCTTTCGCCCTGCCCGGCCTGTGGTTCAACCCGGGCGAAGTGCACGCCCTGCTCACCATGCAGCACCTGCTCTCCAACCTCGAACCCGGCCTGCTGGCGGGCCACATCAAACCCTTGCAGGCGCGCCTGAAAGCGCTGCTGGAAAGCCGCGACCACTCCGCCGAGGAAGTGGAAAACCGCTTCCGCATCGTCCACGCCGCGCGGCGCCAGGTCGCCACCACCCATTTCGAAGTCATCGCCTCCGCCACCCTGAGCCGCAAACGCCTCAGCATCCGCCACTACAGCCGCCAGACCGGGGAGGAATCGGAGCGCATCGTGTCCCCCCTGCAACTGGTGTACTACCGCGACAACTGGTACGTGGACACCTGGTGCCATCTGCGCGAGGGCATACGCAGCTTCTCCATCGACGCCATCCGCCACGCCGAAATGGTGGAAGGAAAGGTGAAAGAACTGCCCGGAGCGAAACTGAAGGAAGTGCTGGAAAGCGGCTATGGCATCTTCTCCGGCAAGGAAGTGACCTGGGCCAGGCTGCGCTTCTCCCCCGAACGTGCGCGCTGGGTGGCGAACGAACTGTGGCACCCGCAGCAGAAGGGCGAATTCGATCCGGACGGCCACTACCTGCTGGACCTGCCCTACAACGACGACCGGGAACTGATCATGGATATCATGCGCCACGGCGCGGAAGTGGAAGTGGTTGCGCCGGAGCAACTGCGCGAACGGGTGAAGCGGGAACTCGGGGCGGCGCTGGCACATTACTGAGCGAACAAATCAAGCCCGGAAAAAACCGCAGCACCATCCCGACCATGGCTCACGCCATGAGCTTTCTGTTCGACATACTGGCCCCGTCAATTTAAAAAACGGAGCCGATGATGAGAATGGAAAACCAAACACTGCGCCTGCAAACCTATTTTCGCGACCCGGATTTCTGGGTTTTTGTGGTCTCGCTTGCCTTGACGCCGCTGGTGCTGTTCAACATTCTTTGAACGCCAGGCCGGAACCACCCGGATGGAGCCGAAGTCTTAGTTTGCGCAGGCTTTCCAAATCCACGCCGGCATGACTGTAGAAGGCGGGATCAATAGCAGGAACCCCATGGCACGATCATCAAGGCAACGCTTATTCGGATTGATTCTGGCGCTGTGCATGTCCTTCCTGCCCGCGGCGATGCAGGCTGCGCCCTTGGTCAACCGTCTCGCCAATCACCCCTCTCCCTACCTGGCGATGCACGGCGCCGACCCGGTGGCATGGCAGGAATGGAGCCCGGCCACCGTCTCTCTGGCACGGCAGCAGAACAAGCTGCTGTTCGTTTCCATCGGCTATTTCTCCTGTCACTGGTGCCATGTCATGCAGCAGGAAAGTTACCGCGATCTACGCATCGCCGAGGTGCTAAATCGGGATTTCATTCCCGTAAAAGTCGACCGTGAGTTGAACACTGCGCTGGATGCCGAAAT
Organism: Sulfurimicrobium lacus; assembly: GCF_011764585.1. Taxonomy (GTDB): domain Bacteria; phylum Pseudomonadota; class Gammaproteobacteria; order Burkholderiales; family Sulfuricellaceae; genus Sulfurimicrobium; species Sulfurimicrobium lacus. Next base: position 812,940 of record NZ_AP022853.1, on the reverse strand, counting down.
GATCGAATTCGCGCGGCGTTCCCGCGGCATGGCCGGATGGCCGCTCAATGTTTTCATCACCCCCGAAGGCTACCCGGTCTACGCCACGCTGTATTCGAAACCGGACCAGTTTCTGGGCCTGATAAGCAAATTGAGTGAACGCTGGCTGACCGATCGCGATGAACTCAAGGCGGCGGCCAGGGAGGCTGCCGGCGGCGGGAAGCCGGTGGGCTCCATCCCGCTGAAGCCTGCTTCCGATCATGCCGCGGTCTGGCGCCAACGGCTGGTGGATGACGCCCTGGCGATGGCCGACCCGTTGCGCGGCGGACTCGAACAGGCACGCAAGTTTCCCATGGCGCCCCAACTCACGGCCCTGCTGCAAATCCATGAGCGCCATCCAGACGCCCGGCTTGCCGCGTGGCTGACCCTGACCTTGGACCTGATGGCAAAAGGCGGGCTGCGCGACCACGTCGGCGGCGGTTTTTTTCGCTATACGGTCGACCCGGAATGGCACACGCCCCATTACGAGAAAATGCTGTACGACAACGCCGAGCTTGCTTTGCTTTACCTGCGTGCCGCCCGCATTCTGGGCAAACCGCAATACCAGGAAATCGCCTTCGAGACCCTGGATTTCATGCTGGCGGAAATGCGCGATGCGGAAACCGGCGCCTTCATCACCAGCACGTCGGCGGTCGACAGCGAAGGACGGGAAGGCGGCGTCTATCTCTGGAGCATGGAACAACTCCGTCACACCCTGAGTCCTGACGAGTTAGCCCTGGCCACGCGCATCTGGGGGCTGGAAGCCGCGGCGGAGTCGGACCTGGGCTATCTCCCCCAACAAGTGCGCGAGCCGACGGCTGCGGAACTGGCGCAACTCGAGCCCGTCTACCGCAAGCTGCGAAAAGAAAGGAGAAATCGCAGCCTGCCCAAGGACGACAAGCTGCTGGCAGGTCTGAACGGATTGGCGCTCAAGGCCCTGAGCGAAGCGGCGGCTACCGCTCCGCGTTACCGGCGCTCCGCCGACGAGGTGAAGGATTTTCTGGCAAGGCAACTGTGGCGCAAGGATGGGCTGCAAAATGGAATGGGGCACGGCAAACTGTTCGGCCCCGCGGATCTGGAGGGATACGCCTACGCGGCATCCGGCCTGCGGTATTACGCCCGCCTGAGCGGGAAGGCGGCGGACCATGCTTTTGCGGACAAGCTGGCGCGGGAGGCCTGGCGCCGCTTCCATTCTCCCCGCGGGTTCCGCCTGGCGGGAACGACCCTGCTCGCCGCCGAGAAACGGCAGGCCGTCATTGCGGACGGCCCGGCGCCTTCGCCATCGACGGAACTCATCACCGCCAGTCTGGCGTCCCATGACAAAGCCCTGCGGCGCAATGGCGTTGCCGCGCTCGGGTTCACGGTTTCCCCCGCGGGGCACGATTTGTTCATGCATGCGAGTCTGGTGGCTGCGATGGATGCCGCTGCTAGCCCTTGATTCCGCAGCCCCTTCCGAACAGGGCCAATCGGGTTGAAAAACTCAATGCGGCAAATCAGCCCGACCAAGGATAGAAAGTCCGCAAAGCACATCTGAAATTTCGCCCGGCGTGCGTAGGGGGCGAATGATGGTGTGTAGTTCCCCGGCTTCCGGCCACGTCCGGCGCAGCATGCCGAGCCACAGCTTGAGTCGCCCCGCCGCCTGAGCCGGCAGCACTTTGCGCTGCACGCCGGTCCAGTAGTCGGCGATGAAGGGCAGCAGCGCCAGCCAATCCTGCGGTGTCGGTTCAGGTTCCGCCATGCCGCGTATGCGTTGCGCCAGCCACGGGTCGGAGACTGCGCCGCGCCCAAGCATCACGTCGTGCGACCCGCTGATCTCGCAGCAGCGCTTCCAGTCCTCGACGGTCCATACTTCGCCGTTGGCCACGACCGGGACGGGAATGGCCTCCCGGATGCGCGCAACCCATTCCCAGTGCGCCGGCGCCTTGTAGCCCTGCTCCTTGGTGCGGGCATGTACCACCAGCGACGCGGCGCCGCCTTCCGCCAGCGCCTGGGCGCAATCGAGCGCGCGCGAGGTATCGGAGATTCCCAGGCGCATTTTCGCCGTCACCGGAATGTTTTTCGGCACGGCGCAGCGGACGGCATGGACGATCCTGTTGAGCAGCTCCGGATCGCCCAGGAGCATTGCGCCGCCGCCGTGCCGGTTCACCGTTTTGGCGGGGCAGCCGAAGTTCAGGTCCACGCCATGCGGGGAAAGCTCGCTCAGCCGGGCGGCGTTGGCCGCTAGCCAGCCGGGGTCGCTCCCCAGCAACTGCACCGCGACTGGCGTACCGGACGACGTACGGCTCCCGTCGAAAATCTCCGGACAAAGGCGCTGATAGGTGCGGAACGGCAGCAGCGTGCCGGAAACCCGGATGAACTCCGACACCGCGCCATCGTAGCCGCCGATGCGTGTCAGCACGTCGCGCAGCACGTAATCGGCGAGGCCCTCCATGGGGGCGAGAATCAGGCGCATGGTCTTCTGCGGGGTTACGGGGAGAGTGCCCATTTTAGAAGAAAACGGGCGCGGCTTGCGTGAAATATTCGCCATTGACAGGTTGTCGTTCGATAACTATCATGGTTTTCATTAGACAACCATCGGTAACTCTCCATGCCCACGCCCAATCGCGACAACGAGCACCTCGCCAAGCTGCGCGACTACTACGCCGACGCCCGGCGCATCCCGTCGCAGCAGCGCATCGCCGCACTGATCGGTTTCTCCAAGGCGGCGGCGCGCAAATTCCTCGAGCGCCTGGAGACGCAGGGCTTCCTCGCACGCACCCCGGACGACGACGCATGGATGCCGGCCAAGCGCTTCTTCGAGCGCCCGCTGGCGGACGCCACGGTGCCGGCGGGCATGCCGGTGCTGGCCAACGATGTCGGCGGCGATCCCTTCTTCGTCGACGACTACCTGGTGCGCACCCCTTCCCGCACGGCCATGATCCCCATCAAGGGCGAATCGATGATCGACGCCGGCATCAACGACGGCGACATCGCCGTGGTCGAACGCGGCACCGCCGCCAGCGCCGGGGATTTCGTGGTGGCCATCGTGGACAACGAGTTCACCCTCAAGGAACTCGCCATCGAGCGCGGCCAGTTCATCCTGCGCCCGCACAACAAGGCGTTCCCGGTCATCCGCCCGCAGGGTTCGCTGGAAATCTACGGCGTCATGGTCGGCCTCGTCCGACGATATCGCAACTAGCCGGGGCTGCCATGTCTATCTGCATGGAAGGCCCCGCGGCCTTCCCAGGGGGCTTGCTGTCCCTGCTCGACGCACCGCCAGCCGTATTCCGGGTGGGCGGACCGCTGCTGGCCAGGCCGGTTCCCGCCGGCTTCCCCTCGCCCGCCGACGACTACGTCGAGGGCCGCATCGACCTGAACCGCCACCTGATCGCACACCGGGAAGCGACCTTCTTCATCCGCGTCGCGGGCGATTCGATGACCGGGTTCGGCATCCACGACGGCGACCTGCTGGTGGTGGACCGCTCCGTCGAAGCGAGCGACCGCAGCATCGTCATCGCCGTGCTGGAAGGCGACTTCACCGTGAAGCAGCTGTGCCACGCACCGCAAGGCTACCTGCTGCGCGCCGGCAACGCCGACTATCCCGACATCCATGTCGGCGCGGACCTGTCACTCACCATCTGGGGCGTGGTGAAGTGGTCGATCCACGAGATAGGATTATGTCTGCCAACATCGCCCTGATCGACTGCAACAATTTCTACGTGTCCTGCGAGCGGGTGTTCAACCCCAGGCTCGAAGGCCGGCCGGTCGTCGTGCTGTCCAACAACGACGGCTGCGTGGTGGCGCGCAGCAACGAGGTGAAGGCACTGGGCGTCGGCATGGCCGTGCCGTGGTTCCAGATCCGGGCGCTGGCGGAGCAGCACGATATCGTCGCGCTCTCCAGCAATTACGCGCTCTACGCCGACATGAGCAACCGCGTGATGGCTATCCTCTCGAGCTTTTCGCCCAGCCAGGAGGTCTACTCCATCGACGAGTGCTTCCTCGACCTGAGCGGCTTCGAGCATTTGGGCCTGACGCGCTACGCGCAGACCATGCGGCACAGGATTCGCCGCCAGCTGGGGCTGCCGGTGTGCGTCGGCATCGCCACCTCGAAAACCCTGGCCAAGCTCGCCAACCATGTCGCCAAGAAACGCGCCGCTTTCGACAGCGTATGCGACTTCGGCGCGCTAGATTCCGGCGACCTGGATCGCCTGCTGGGCGATATCGAGGTCGGCGAGGTCTGGGGAGTGGGCCGGCGCCTGGCGCCGAAGCTTGGCGACATGGGCATCCGCACGGTGCTCGACCTCAAGCGGGCATCGCCCGCGCGCATCCGCCAGCGTTTCTCGATCGTGCTGGAGCGCACCGTGGAGGAACTCAACGGCGTGCCGCGCCTCAGCCTGGAAGAGGTAACTGCGCCGAACCAGCAGATCATCTCCTCGCGCTCGTTCGGCATGCCTGTGCTGGGCCTTGCGGAACTGCAGCAGGCGGTGCAGACCTACACCGTGCGCGCCGCGCTGAAACTGCGCCGCCAGAACGCCCTGGCCGGCGCCATCCACGTCTTCATCCGCACCAACCCCTTCAAGGAAAATGCGCCGCAGTACAGCCCCAGCATCACGGTGCCGCTGGCTTCCCCGACATCCGACTCGATTGCGCTTTCCCATGGCGCGCTGCAGGGGCTCAAAACGATTTACCGGCCGGGCTTCGCCTACACCAAGGCGGGCGTGATGCTTTCCGAACTGATCCCCGCCAGCCGGCGCGCCCTCACGCTGTTCGACGACCCCGCCCAGCTGGCGCGCTCCACCGGCCTCATGCAGGCGCTGGACCGCATCAACCAGACCTTCGGGCAAGGGACCATCAAGCTAGCCGGGGAAGGGCTGACGCCGCATTGGCACACCAAGTCCGAGCGCAAATCGCCGTGCTACACCACACGCCTGAGCGACGTGGTGGTGGCGCAGGCGGGCTGACCGAAGTTGGTGTGGTAGCGCGAATTTAACTTACAATCGCGCAAATCCCACCAAGAGCCCTGCCATGCTGCTTATCCCGCTAGACAAGCCTGTCGACTGGAAATCACCGCCGCTTGTTACAGTGTTTCTCATTGTCCTGAACGCGCTCATTTTCCTTGTTGCTCAGGCGCATGATGAAAAGCGCATGGCCGAAGCCACAAAATATTATGCGCAGTCGAGTTTGCCGCGCATCGAAGTTCCGCTTTATTTGCGTTACCTCGAAAACAACGGGCAGCAACCCCAAGCCAGCGAGGTGGCCCGCAGCCTGGAGCACGACTCGAAGCTGGCGCCGCAATTGCTGTTTGCCATGGACATCGATGCGCCCTTCATGCGGCAGCTACGCCAGGGCGGATTATTTCAGCCGGATTTTAGCGAGCGCGCGCTATGGCAGGCGGAACGGACGCATCTTGACGGGCTGCTCGGCCGGGTGGTGTGGTACAGCTATGGACTGAAGCCCGCTTACCCGGCGTTCGTAACAATGTTCAGCCACATGTTTCTGCATGCGGATTTCGGGCATCTGTTCGGCAACATGCTGATCCTGGGGCTGATAGGTTACGTGGTTGAAGCGGCGCTGGGCAGCCGGCGCTACCTGGTTTTCTATTTGCTGGCAGGGCTGGCTTCCGGCGGGCTGGACGTGATGATTCACCCTGACAGCGGCATTACGGATATCGGGGCATCGGGCGCGATTGCCGGCGTAATGGGGATGTATGCCGTGCTTTTCGGACTGCGAAAAATCCGTTTCTTTTACTGGCTGGTCTTTTATTTCGATTACATCAGGGCGCCCGCCATCATCATGCTTCCCGTGTGGCTGGCCAACGAGTTTTACCAGATGTTCCTGGCCGGGCCGTCGCGCGTCAACAATCTGGCCCACGTTGGCGGATTGTGCGCCGGTGCGGCGATCGCCATGGTGGTTAAACGCACTCAAGGCAGTGTCGATGTGTCCTATCTTGACGAGTCCGAGAAGGAAGCCGCTTTCCAGCGACGCTATGAGGAAGGCATCAAGCGCGTCGCTGCGCTGGACATGCCGCAGGCCGCCAGGATATTCGGCGAGCTGCATGCCGAAAAACCCGGTGACAGGGGCTTACTGGTTCAGCGCTACAACATCGCCAAACTCTCTCCGGCCAGCGAACTGTTCCATGCGCTCAGCCAGCAGATTCTGAATCTGACGGATAAGGACGCGGAGTGCATCAAGCTGCAGAATGCCACCTACAAGGAATATTTCCGCATTGCCCAGCCTAGCATACGCTGGACGCCGCACACGCTGTTGGCGCTGGCACGCCGCTTTGCTTCCGCAGGGTTTCTCGATGATGCGGAGAAGCTCGTCAATGTTCTGGGCAAATCGCCAAACGCATCGCTGGCGCCGGCATTGCTGGCTTTGGGCACCGCCTATGCGCGAGAAAAGCAAAGCGAAAAGAGCCGTCAGTATCTAAGCTTGCTGATCGATCGCCACCCGCAATCGTCGGAAGCCGAGTTGGCCCATCACATCCTGAACAATGCCGGCTAAAAACCGGAAAACCGCGACGGGCCTTTAACCGGCAGTGGCAAGCCGCCCGAGCAGCGCCAAGTATTCCCGGATTTTGGGCGCCAGCTCATGTTGCGGGAATTTACTCTGCAGGAAGCCCAGAATCTTTGCCGCCTGCTGATCCTGCCTCAATTCCTCGCACATAATCTGCGCGACGAGAAAATAGATATTCGGCAGCTCGACATGATTGTCGTGACGCTGGTGGAAATTCTGTGCGAGTTTCACTGCCAGTTGCGGCTCGCGCAAGGCACGTAATTGCAGCATCAGGGGGTAGGTATAATCCGGGTTGGCAGGGCGGAACTCCGCGACCAGTCGCTGGCAATCACGCAGAATTTCCGCCGCCTGACGTGTTTTCTGCTCAGCCATCAGCAGAGTGATGAAGGGTTGGGCGGATTCGGCCAGACCTTGTGCGTCGCCCGCCAGAACGAGCAGTTTATGCAATTTTCCACGCAATTCCAGGTTGCCCGGCGCGCTGGCAATTTTCTCCACAAGAAGCTGTCGAGCCGCATCTGCCTTGCCTTCCTGCAGAAGCAGGGCAACCTGGGCATTGACCGGGTCGGCTGGTTTCTCCACTTTTGCGACATTCGATTCGCTCGTTTCATCGAAATCCACCGCGACGGCATAATTCAGTATCTGGTGATATTGATAGATGACGTATCCCATCAGGTGAAACATGGCGAGCAGGAAGTACATGTTCACCACGTCGTAAAGCAACGTCGCCCAGAACGAATGCTCCATGCCGGGCAGCAGGTATTGGAGTGCCGCACTGCTCGCCGTGAGCATGACCAGGAAAAACCAGAGCACCAGGTAGGGCCAGCCGATACAGCGTATGGTGCCGAACAGGTTGGCAGGGTTGATGGCCGCGCCGAAGCTATGGCTGGTAGCCAGTTCCATGACGCTGGCCGGCAGGGACAGATAGACCAGGATCAGCATGACGACAGCCCCGAAGCGGCCCAGCAAGGATGCTGCGACCCCTACCGAAGCGAACATCAGGATAAAGATGGCGAGTTGCTTGAATGGCAACGACAAGTCGCCGCTGACCAGTTCCGAACTCACCGCCGGCGGGTCGAGATGCCCTTGTGCAGAGCTTTCCAGCGCGGCATAGCCGTATCGGACGAACACCACGAAGATCACCAGTTGCATCAGGGCGGAGAACAGGCCGCTAGCACCGAAGAAGGCGCTGAGCAGCGCAAGTACTGCGATGTAAATCAGGGCGACAGGCCGCGCCGGATAGAGGAAAAATTTCGGGATGCGCAGCCAGAATGGCGTAATGACATTGCCCATGCCCAGCGGAGCCATCGGGCTTTTGCAGACCGGGCACAGCGTGAAGTTCTTTCCCGCTTTGACGCAGCCGGAACACAGATCGACATCGCACTGGGGGCAAGTCCAGCGCGCCGGAACGCTGGGGTGGGATTTGCAGTAGATTGTGGCCACAACGAGTCCGATTCAAATAGCGTTAAGAATTCAGTGCAAGGCGTCGAATTTTACAGCGATGAAAGTACGGTTCCCCCGGCTATACGGCCCCGCCAGAAGCATGCGAAGCCGGCATCCGGGTTTTCAGCAGATTCGACACCATCCGGTCAAAAACAGATTTTGGCTACAATACACCGACATATGGACCGACCGGAAGAATTTTATGTATTCCCGGTCGGCGTATAATCCCTCACTTTTTTGGAACGGCCATGTGGTTCAGGAACCTTCAAATCTACCGTCTTTCCACTGACTGGAAAGTCACCACGCAACAACTCGACGAGCAACTGGCGCAGCACGTTTTCCAGCCCTGCGGCGGCATGGACATGCAAACCCGGGGCTGGGTATCGCCGCGCGGCGACGAGCGCCTGGCTTATGCGCTGAACGGCCAGATCATGCTGGCCCTGCGCGTGGAGCAGAAGCTGCTGCCGGGCTCCGTTGTCAATGATCTGGCCAAGGACCGGATCGTCGAATTCGAACAGCAGCAGGGCTACAGCCCGAGCCGCAAGCAGGCGCGCGAAATCAAGGAGCGGGTCGCGGAGGAATTGCTGCCGCGCGCTTTCGCCCGGCGTCGCACCACCTACGTGTGGATCGATCCGGCGCATGGCTGGCTGGCCATCGATGCGGCCAGCACGGCCAAGGCGGACGAGGTGCTGGAAATGCTCAACAAGTGCATCAGCGACCTGCCGCTGTCGCCGCTGCGTACCGAGCGCTCGCCCGCCGCCGCGATGACGGAGTGGCTCACCACCAGCGAAGCGCCAGCCGGATTCAGCATCGACCGCGACTGCGAACTGCGCTCGCCGGTGGAAGAAAATGCCACCGTGCGCTATGTGCGCCACCCCCTCGACGCCGAGGAGATCAGCAAGCACATCACCGCCGGCAAGCAACCCACGCGCCTGGCGCTGACCTGGGACGACCGCGTTTCCTTCGTCCTCACCGACCGGATGGAAATCAAGCGCCTGGCTTTTCTCGACATCCTCAAGGAAGAAGCGGAGGCCAGCGCCGAAACGGCGGACGAGCAATTCGATGCGGACTTCGCCCTGATGACCGGCGAACTGGCCAGATTATTGCCGGCCATCGTGGCAGCGCTGGGGGGAGAGCATCGCGTCTGATCGGCGCGGACAAGGATGGGGCGCGAAATTATTTCAGACAATTGTCAACTACTGGCTTGGCCTGGCGTTATTTGGACCATTACGCCAAACGTAATTGTCCGAATCCACGATTCAGATAGATCGCTAACTGGTTAAATTAAAGGAAATCAAAAATGAGCAAACTTTTGTCCGCCCTGATCGCAGCCGCTTTCGCCGCCGTAACCTTCTCCGCCGTTGCCGCTGACGCAGCAGCTCCTGCTGCCGCTCCTGCCGCTGCCGAAGCACCTAAGGCAGAAGCTGCGAAGCCTGCCATGAAGCAGGTCAAAAAACACAAGAAAGCAAAGAAAGCTAAAGCAGCCGCGCCTGCCGCAGAACCTGCTGCCGCACCTGCAGCCAAGTAATTCCTTGCGCAGCACGTAAAAAAGGCAGGGTTCGCCCTGCCTTTTTTATTGCACCGGAGACGGTTCATCTTTCGCCGAACACGCCTGCAGCTGTCCTTGCTATTTGAGCCCGGACAGCACCTTCAAAGCCTGTGTCGGGTCGCCGCCTTGCATGATATCGGTTAACGCCACGTTCTTCTGCGGCGCGTCCGCGTCGCCATCCAGCTTGTCTACCGCCCACCCCGCCCCAAAAGAGACGATGGTCGCCAGCGTGCCGACCAGGATCTTGCGCGACAGGTTGCGGTCCAGTCCCTGCGCGTCGAGGTAGCGGTTCATGAAGAAAGCCGCAACAAAAAAAGCAATGGTGGAGAGGAACAGACCTAGCATGGGATGGATGTCCATCGAATCGGCAGGGCCACCGTTGTTAGAAACACGGTGCCCATTTCCATAAATGACTGGCGCGCCCGACAGGAGTCGAACCTGTGACCCTTGGCTTCGGAAACCAATACTCTATCCAACTGAGCTACGGGCGCGGAATTTTGAAGCAGGGATTATACCCGACTTGACAAATTCCGTGCAAAACGTAAAATTCCGCCTCTCCTTTGGTGATATAGCTCAGTTGGTTAGAGCACAGCACTCATAATGCTGGGGTCGGTGGTTCAAGTCCACCTATCACCACCAAGAATATCGAGGGCCTGCAGAAATGCAGGTCCTTTGTATTTGTACCGTTGATAACATGGCAGAGCTTGCCACCCATCACATCGCGGAAAGAGTCGCCAATGCAAATCTGGGTTGACGCCGATGCGTGCCCCAACGTCATCAAGGAAATCCTCTTTCGCGCCGCCGAGCGGGCGAAAGTGCCGATGACGCTGGTTGCCAATCAGCTGATACGTATCCCGGCCTCGCGCTATATCAGCGCGGTCCAGGTACCCGCCGGTTTCGACGTGGCCGACAACTGGATCGTCCAGCAGATTCAGCCCGGCGATCTGGTCATCACCGCCGACATTCCGCTCGCATCGGCAGTCATCGCGGGCGGCGGTCACGCACTCAATCCGCGCGGCGAGTTCTACAGCAAGGAAAACATCCAGGAACGCCTGACCATGCGCAACTTCATGGACGAGCTGCGCAGCAGCGGGGTGAACACGGGCGGCCCGGCGACGCTTGGCCAGAACGACCGCCAGGCTTTCGCCAATCAGCTGGATCGTTTTCTGGCGCGGCGTGGCGCCTAGAAAAGTCCTAGTAACGCCCGTGCTGTTTGTTGATGTAGTTGGTCAGCTCGACGTACTGGAGGTTCATGCGTCTTAGCGTGCTGTGCACCGAGCGGATCACCGCGCGCATGACCTGGTAGACGAGCTTGGGCTGCTCCTCGAGCAGGGCTTCGAGGCGGCTGCGCTCCAGGCTGAACAATTCGGTCGGCCCGATCGAACGCAAAGTGGCGCTGTGCTCCAGCCCGTCGAGGAAACCAAGCTCCCCGGCCAGGTCGCGCGGTCGGAGCATATGCAGCACGATCCAGTCGCCGGTGCCGTTTTCATGCGTCACGGCGAGATTACCCTTGGCGATGACGTAAAGGCTCTGGTCGACGGCGCCTTCCTTGAGCAAAACTTCCCCATCCGCCAGGCTGCGGCACACCACCTGTTTGGCAAGCAGCGCGCATTGCTCGTCGCTCAACTCAGCCGCGAGCGGCGAACTGCGGAATGTTTCGTAGCAATAATCAGATGCCATGATTTTCTCCCTCGGGTTTCGCTGGAATCGTCTTGGAATTGTATAGGAATTCGCGCGATTGAAGTTTTACGGATTCTGACCGAACGGAACTACCTTGGATTGAAGGTGAGGGTCAGCCACACCATGGGAGAAGTCTGGTTGACTGGATTGGTGCCATGCAGAAATTGCTCCGAACGGTCGGCGATTTCCTGATGGCGCCCTCCCAGATTGGTGCCCACCAGTGCGATTTCCAGCGGGGTTCCTCCGTATTTCACCTTGTGCGCAAGACGCGCATCCAGCGTGGTGTAGGCTTTGGATACGTACTGGCTCTGCGGCACGAAGCCGGTGCCTCCGGCCATCGGCCCCATGCGCAGCAGGCTGAGGGTGCTTGACCACCTGCTCTCCCAATCCTGCATCCAGCTCAGGCTGGCGCTGTATGGCGCAGTCAGCTGGGTGACGAAGGCATCGTTGCAGGAACGATCGATCATGGTATGGCTGAACAGCAGGTGCGTGCCCGGCAGAGGCCGGCTGTCGAACTGATACTCCAGCCCGCGCAGCGTGACAGGCGCGGAAAGATTTTCGTAGCGCGCCGTAGGCAGGGTTGCCGAAAGCAAGGGCGCGGTAAACTCGGGGTGGGATACCCGGATGATGTAATTTTCGATCCGCTCGTTGAACAGGCGCACATCGAGGCGCGTGTTCCAGGTCTGAATCTGGCTCAGATAACCCAGTTCCAGGCTGTCGATGCGCGGCGCCTGGAGATCAGGATTGGGCATGTAGGGCTGAACCAGCAACGCCCCCTGATAAACTGCGCGCACATCTCCATAGCGCTCGAACAGGGTCGGCTGGCGCCAGGCGCGAGCGTAGCCGAAACGCAGCGTATCCTGAGGTGTGACTTTCCAGTTGGCGAACAGACGCGGCGAGACGTGCGGCGCATCGCTGTCGAACTTCTCGACCAAGGCGCTGACGTTGAGACTCCACTTTGGCTTGAACCACCACTCCGTCTGGCCGAACAGGCGCGCAAGATCGGAGCTCTGGTTTGCCGCTCCATAGTAGAGAAAAGGCGCCTCTACCTGGTCGTGACGCACCTCCATGCCCCACACCGTCCGCAGCGTATCGGAAAAAGTCAGCCGGTGCTGCAGTTCCAGGTTGTCGCGCACGCTACTGCGATTGCGGTTGAGGGGCACATTGGCGGTGATCGGTCCGAGCGCAGCGGAAGCGACCCAATCCTCGCTGGTCCGATCGTGATTGCGGTAGTAGTTCAGCAGCCATTCCTCGCCGGGCGTGGGTGTATGCCGCCACTGCAGGTGCAAGGTGGCATTGAGCGTCTCCGAACCGCGTTCGGCGTTGTTATTGAAGGTCGAATCGGGATATCCCAGCTCGCGGCTGCCGTTGCTGGCTGCAAAACGGAACATCAGCTCGTCGTGGTCATCGATGCGCCGGTCGGCGCGCAGTGAGGCGAGCGTGAAGTGTTTCCCATCGTGCAGTCCCGCGAAGCCGTCATCCCGCTTGTCTTCCGCATTCAGCCGCAGACCTCCGGTTTCCGAATTTTCGCCCAGTTCCAGGCTAAGATCCCTGACCCCAGACGTTCCCGCGCGGGCAGACGCTTTCGCGCCAGGCGTATCGGCACTGTGGCGCGTGATGATATTGATCACGCCAAGGAAGGCATTGGAACCGTAGGCCACCGAATTGGTGCCGCGCACCACCTCGATGCGCTCGATTTCGTCGATCGTGACCGGCAGGGAAGTCCAGTCCACACCGTCGAAATTTCCCGGCGAATACACGGAACGGCCGTCCACCAGCACCTGCATCCATGAAGGGAAATCGTTTCCCAGGCCATGGTAGGTCACCCAATGGGAGTCGCCCCGCTCCTGCCCGACCTGCATGCCCGGCACCAGCCTTAACAGCCGCGGGATGTCACGGTAGCCGGTTTCCCGGATCATTTCCCGGTCGATGATGGTCACCGCGGCCGGCGCCTCGTTGAGCGGCTGGGGCAGACGCGAGGGCGTCAGGACGATAGGCAGATTCGTCAGGAATTCCTGTTCATTGGACGCGATCACCGGCGTCTCGAAAGCCTGAGCCGCGTTGGCAGTAAATGCGCCGAACTGCAGGAGGCACAAGGCGAGGAGAAAATACCCGGATATGGATGCAAGCAGACTGGCAGGGAAAGGCGGCATCCATGGCATTATGCCTGGACGCAAGTCATGGCCCTGATCGAAACGGAAAGACGCCTGCATGCGATGGAATCCGAAAGAACGCTGTTCACCGCGCCATTCGGAGTGAATGATGCAGGGGGCATTCTACAGGGCCACCTGGATTACGCAAAGAGCAGTTGCTCTGCTGAAAAATAGCGCTCAGCCACCCTTTAGAAATATGCGTGAGCGCGTCCTCATCGAGGTAGTTCGGAAAAGATTTGGAACCGAGCTGATCGACAAAAACGCTTCAATGAAGCTATCTTATTCATATAACGCAAGTAGCAGGAAACACACCCTGCCTTTATTATTCAGAATCACGCCGCAGCCAGACTGTCCTTGCCGCATTGTTTAACCATGAGAAAATCCACCAGTTCTGCTGGCGGCAACGGCTTGCTGTAGTAAAAACCCTGTACCTCGTCACAATGCAGTTTCGTGAGGAAATCGATTTGCGCCTGGGTCTCGGCACCCTCCGCGATCACCCGCAAATTGAAGCCGTGTGCCATCGCCACAATGGTGGAGCAGATTTGAATATCGTCCGCGTTAAAAGGAATCTCGCTGACAAAACTCCGGTCGATCTTGAGCACATCGAGCGGAAAGCGCTTCAGGTAACTGAGGCTGGAATACCCTGTGCCGAAATCATCAATCGACAAACATACCCCGATGGATTTGAGCTGTTTCATCATGGACACGGCGTCCTCGACATTGCTTGCCAGCATGCTTTCTGTCAGCTCGATTTCCAGGCACTCGGCAGGCATGCCAGTCTCGGCCAGAATCGATGCTATATGCTGCGGCAAATCCACCTCGGAAAACTGTCGGGCTGAAAGGTTCACCGCCAGACGCAGTCGCCCCAGGCCTTGTTCCTCCCAGCGCCTTATTTGAGCACACCCTTCGCGCAACACCCACTCGCCTATCGGCACAATCAATCCTTCTTCCTCGGCGATGGGAATAAAGTCCCCCGGCGGAATCAGACCGAGCTCGGGATGCCGCCAGCGCAACAGCGCTTCCACGCCGACGATCTGTCCGGTCGCCAATTTCACGACTGGCTGGTAATAAAGACAGAGTTCTTTTCGTTCCAGGGAGTGCCGCAGGCCGCGCACCAGAACCAGGCGCTTGGCAGCCAATTCATTCATGCCATGGGTGTAAAAATGGAATCCTCTCCGGTTATCCATGTGTGCACGGCGCATGGCCGTATCGGCATTGCGCAACAGCACTTCGGCACTTTCGCCATCACTGGAGGACATGGCAATGCCGACGCTCGCCGAGAGAAAAATCTCCAGTTCGTCAATAAAAAACGGAGCCACGAAAATGTCGAGAATTTTTTCGGCAACCTTGGCGGCATCTTGCTCCCGTTCCAACGCCGGCAGCACGACAGCGAACGTATCCTGCCCATAACGCGCAAGGGTATCGGATTGCCGAACAAGCCCTCCCAGGCGCTGCGCCAGCTCGTTAAGCAGGCGGTCCCCCGCCACAAATCCCAGCGACTGCAGAACCAGGTCGAAATTATTCAAACCAATGACCAGGACTGCGGCCATCTCGCTTCCCTCACGGAAAATCTTGAACAACGCCTGGGAAATCCGGTCGCAAAGCAGGATGCGGTTGGGCAGCCCGGTCAGGCCATCGTGCGTGGCCAGGCGCTGCATCCTGGCTTCTACGCGTTTGTGTTCGGTCACATCGGCGATCACCGCCATCAGGCTGCCCATGAAGCCGTCACCATCCTCAAGATTGGCAGCCCAGATTCGCAGGTCGATCAAACTGCCATCACGCCGGCGTTGCCCCAACAACTCGGTTTCATGGGGCGCATTCTCGTCCAATGCCTGGTCGCACCAGCGTAAAAAATCATTGTTCCCATCACCGGACAAGATCAGCGGCGCCTTGCCCAGCACTTCATGACTGCTCCAGCCAAACATTTTTTCCGCCGACCGGCTCCAGAAAATGACCGTTCCATCATTGTTGAGCGTCACGATCGCCAGCGGGGCGGCATTTATCAGGGCAAGAAAACGGTGGTTGCTCTTCTGCAGGGACGCCTTGATCTTCTGATTCAGCCAATCGTCAACGCGCTTTAGCTCGATAATGTAAGCTGGCTTGCCGTCCCACTCCCCCGCATCAACGCTCAATTCGGCCTGATAAGGGGTGCCGTCGGGGCTGAATATATCGATGACTATCGTTTCCCCCTCGACAATCCGGTAACCGAACGGCTTGCCAACAAACCGCCTTGCCTCGCGGTAGAAAATCCGCTCCGCCATAGGGTTCACATACACCACGACCCCCTCCTGATCGGTGATGACAAGTCCATTGGCTTCCTGTGCCATGGGGTGACGAGGTGCGACACCATCCTTTTTTTCAACGCCGGGCGCAGGTGCGGCCCGGAACAATGCAGGTATGTCTTGCGGCATATTCAAGGCTCACTCGATGGCCAGGGTGATCAGGCTGACATCATCAAGCGGCTCAAGCCCATCCATGAAAACGATGAGCTCCTTCTTGATGATCTCGACCAGGGACTCGCCATTTCCTGATTGGGCCAGAACCCGGTCCAGGCGTTCTTCGCCAAACATTTCCCCTGCTGGATTTATCGCGTCAGTCAGACCATCGCTATATAGAACCAGCGACTCCCCCTCACGCGGGGAAAAGGTCTCCATCAGGGGCTTGAATTCCTCGGGGGAAAGTATCCCCAAAGGCAAATTCATGGAGCGGGGCCGCGCCAGGACCACTCCTTGCCCGGAGATGATCCTCATGCTTGGCAATCCGCCATTCCATATGGTAATCAATGACTTATCAAATTCCACAGAAAGCAGGCAAGCGGAGCAGAAATGCCCGGTAGGCAACATGCTGAATAATTTCTTGTTGATCGCGGTCGCGACCTGTCCCACGTCCTGCTCCGCCTCCACCATACTGAAGAACACATCTGCCGCGGGGATGGCACCCACCGCCGCGGCGAGTCCATGGCCGGTAAAATCGCCAAGCATCACCCACAAGTCGCCCCGACTGTTTTTTTCATAAATCACCATATCCCCGCTGAAATGTCCTGCAGCCCAACTCCAGCTATTCAATTGCGCCACATCCTGACGGCGGCTCCGGATGAGCGAATCGAACATATGGCGCGCCAGCTTGATCTCCTGCTCCGTCTTTATCCTGGACGACTCATAGTCGTTATACAGATGAGCGGTACGCTCGATACTCATGATTTTGGCACGCAGGGAAATCGGGTTCATCGTATCTTCGATGAAGTCATCGGCATGCCCTTCCATGAACTTGCACAGAGCGAACTCGTCGGCCACCGGTGACATGAAGATGATAGGTACGAAATGCCGGGGGTTTTGCAACTTGATCTGGTGAGACAGCGAAGGTCCTGCATCCCCCATGTCGGAATGAACGAACACCATGTCGGGGTTCGTCTGGGAAAACAGTGACAATGCCTTCGCTGCATTGTCCGCCTCTTCAACCTGGTGCCCATCATTGGCCAGCATACCGCTCAAGTGCTGGCGCCCGACACGATCCTGCTCCACAACCATAACTTTCATGACGGTCTCCCTCACTTGTTTCCGGAACGCACAGGACTATCTCGCGTACAACTCCAAAGACCCCTGGCCTGAACTTCGTATTGCGGGCCTTTTCATCTCGTTCCGCCCGGAATAGCACAGGTTGCGCGACAATATTTCACAGATGCGCTGGACGTGCTCCATGGTGCCAATTTTTGCGTTAGCCGGCAGACGGTCGAAGCCATCCGTCTCAACGTGTTTTCCCATTCCCATAAAGACAGAAAGATTTTCACATGCCCCCATCGAAGTCATCACCACCACGGGCGAGAGGCAATCTGCCGCGCCCGAGCCGGGTCTTATGGCGCCGCAACCTTCTCCTTCCTGCGTAGAGAACATGTTCATCAGCACCACATCGGGTCGGTGTTGCTTCATGAGACCCCGGACATCGCCGCCCTCCTCGATGAGCAGCACATCATGGCCTTCCATGCGCAGCAACTGGGCAAGCAGACGGCGCCCGATTTGATCCTTCTCTGCTATCACTACCCGCATATTTTTCTCCTTGATAATGGGGTGAAATACGGACCGTACTGATTGAGTCAAAGTCTATCCGAACGTCATTTACTTACCATTTGGATTTTTATTTACGCGCCTAAGAAAAACACTTAGGGGATTTCCCCCTATCTCTTCACTCCGGATGAGAGCTCTGAAATGTACCCTATTGATGAGGCTGAATATTCGGACTAGCATTACCGTCGTCATACATTGTTTGCCCACTATACAAATATGAAAAAGGCAAATTACTGATGCAATTGGCAACCCATCTGGACCCGCTGGCGGAGCACCTGCAAGCCTTGATCGAAGCGCTGCCTGGTGCTTGCTTATTTAAGGATGGCGCGGGACAGCCGCTCGCCGCGGCAAACACCTATCTGAGGAGATGCGTGGAGCTCATCGAATCCGGCCGGCATGACAAGGAACATCTGGGTGAAGAGATCAAAGCCGCCCATTTCCAGACCGAGCGCGCGGGTAAAATCATTGCCCATCTTCGCGATTTTATCCGCAAGGGCAGAGGCGACCGGGGGGAGGGCATTCCGGAATCGGAAATTGAACTAATTTTCAACCCGTTTGCCTCATCCACGGACGATGGCCTGGGGCTGGGCCTGACCATCTGTCGCAGCATAGTCAAGTCCTGCGGCGGACAGATCCGGGTCTTTTCCTCGCTGGATTCCGGCTCCATTTTCACTATTACCTTCTCCCTGGACGATCATGCCTGACGCCGCTCTCGCAACCGTTTTTGTCGTGGATGACGACGAGGCCATCCGTCACTCCATTCATTGGCTGCTGCAATCGGTACATCTCACATCCGTGATGTTCCCCTCCGCACAGGATTTTCTCAGCCACTATTCTCCCGAGCAGCCGGGTTGCCTGCTGCTTGATGTCAGAATGCCCGGCATGAGCGGACTGGATCTGCTCGACCATCTGAGAGCGAACCACGTCGACATCCCGGTCATCATCATGTCCGGCCATGGCGATATCCCGATGGCAGTGCGCGCGCTCAAAAATGGCGCGCTGGATTTCGTCCAGAAACCTTTCAACAATCAGGAGATGCTTGACCGGATCCAGTGTGCCCTGCGACTGGATCAGGCGAATCGCGCCAAACGCCTGGGATCGCAGGACTTGCAAGACCGCCTTGCGAAACTGACTCCGCGGGAAAGGGAAATCCTGGGGCATATCAAGAGCGGAAAATCCAGCAAGCTTATCGCGCGCGAACTCGACATCAGCCCCAAGACAGTCGATGTCCATCGCATCCACATCATGAGAAAACTCAATATCCATCATGCCGTGGAATTGGGGAATTTCTCTGACACCCTCATCCACCATGATCAGGAAACCACAGGTGTAAATTTACCGCACTAAATCGACGCAGAAATTCAGGCTGCGGGCAGATCGAGGGTAAAAGCGCTCCCCCCCAATGGACTTTTGGTAATGGCGATGGTGCCGTGATGAAGTTCGACAAAAGCTTTGGCCAAACTTAAGCCCAGGCCAGAGCCTGCCATGGTTCGACTGGGGTCAAGACGCGTGAATCGCTCGAACACCTTTTCCCGCATCGTTGGGGGGATGCCCGGCCCGCCGTCTTCCACCACTACTTTAATCTGGCCGCCCTGCTGTTGCGCATGCAACTTGATTTCGCTTCCCGCAGGAACGTACTTGAGCGCGTTGTCCAGCAGGTTGGATATGATTTGCGCAAGAAGCTGGCGGTTGCCGTAGATCAGCAAACCGTCAGCAACTTCTCCTCGCAGAACGAGACTACGCTCCTCGGCCGAGGGCGTATAAAGCTCGACCAGTTCACTCAGCAATTCCGAAAAATCCACCACCGCGCGTTTCACCGGCATTCCACCTGATTCCGCCCGGCTGATGGCGAGCAGGGAACTGAAAATGCTCTGCATCTTTTCCAGTTCGCATTGCACTCTTTCCAGCGCCGCCTTGTGTGCCCCCAGGTCTCCTTGCTGCAGGGCCACCTGGACATCGGCACGCAGGCGGGTCAGCGGCGTGCGCAAGTCGTGGGCGATGTTGTCGCTCACCTGGCGGATGCCTTGCACCAATTTTTCGATCCGTTCCAGCATCGCGTTCATGTTGCTGGCCAGCACCGAAAATTCATCGTTTCCCACCGCCGGCATGCGGCTGGAAAGATCGCCGGATTGCACGATCTGTTGCGTATGGCGGTTGAATGCCTCGATTCGTCCGCGAAAGCGCCATACCAGCCAGTATCCGAGGGCCAGGCCGAACAGGGTCACCCCTCCGGCCGTCTCCAGAAAAGTCTGCCGGAACTTGGCTAGCAAGTCCAACGCCGGCTCCATGCTGGATGCGACGAAGCCGGTCATATCCTTCCCGATGGGAAATGAAATCACCCGTACCGTGTGCTTCCTGTTATCGCTTGTCTCCAGCTTTACCTGTTGTACGCCCGAAAACGAAGTGACCATGGATATCGCGATACCGCCCGCCTGGTAGGTAACCTTGTTTTTCGGGTCGATAATACGAAACCCGTGAAACTGGCTGCCGTCGCTCTCGATTTCACTCTGGATCGCGTGGTACAAACCTGCCGTGCCATCGACATGATAACGAGCCTGTAGCAGTTGGCTCTCTTCTGTCATGGCCTTATCCACCTCGTGGGTAAGCATGGTGGTGAGTTGGTAATCAAGGAAAAAGAAGAGCAGGGCCGCGCCGCCCAGATAGGTGAGCAACAGGCCCAGGGCGAAGCGTAAAGGGGCGGAGTCTCTGTGCCTCATTCCCCCGGTCGCATCGTGTAACCCTCACCGCGTACGGTATGCAACAGCGGCAAGGGAAAATGTTTGTCGATTTGTTGGCGCAGACGACTAATATGCACATCCACCACGTTGGTCTGGGGATCGAAATAATAGTCCCACACGTTTTCCAGCAGCATGGTGCGGGTCACCACCTGGCCGGCGTTACGCATGAGGTATTCTAGCAATCGGAATTCGCGTGGTTTGAGGAAAATTTCCTGTCCGGAACGCGTCACTTTGCGTGTGAGCAGGTCCACTTTCAGGTCGGCGACTTCCAGTTCCGTTTCCGTTCCCGCCGTCGGTCGCGCACGGCGCAGCAGGGCCTCGATACGGGCCTGCAATTCGCTGAAAGCATACGGTTTCACCAGGTAGTCGTCGCCGCCGGCGCGCAAGCCTTCCACGCGCTCGTCAACCTCGCCCAACGCGCTGAGAATCAACGCCGGGGTCTGCATGCCCTCACCACGCAAGGTACGCAGCATGGACAGGCCATCGAGCCTGGGCAGCATGATATCCACGAGCCACAAGCTAAAGTTGCCGGCACGCGCTTTTTCCAGCCCCTCCAGACCGTCGCGCGCAATTTCGGACGTGTAGCCCAGACCGGTCAATCCTTGTTGCAACAGTGCGGCAGCAGCAGAATCGTCTTCAACAATAAGAATTTTCATTGGAATTACGGATAAGAGGGACGGTGAAATCATATGTTAATTGTTACATGGAAATCATGAACGAATATTAATTTCAGTTTTCCAATTAATGCGTTATGCTCAAAACAACAGCCTGGAGGTTGCCATGAACAGCCGCATTACCCTCCCCACTTACGAAGTCGAATTCATCCCGCTGGAACGGCGACTCAGGGAAGACCGCCGCAAGCAATCAGGAGGCAGCTACAGCGGCCCCGAGCGACGCCACCACCGCATCCGGCGCGACGACCAGCGGGCCGCGGACAGGCCGCGCCAGCAGGCATAAAACTCAGATCACCTTCACCCTGGCATCTCCCGCCACCATGCGTCCGATTTCGCGGGCATAGCCGAATCCCTGCTGGCGGAACAGGTCCAGCACATCATCGACAACCTCCGGCGCGCACGCCACCATCAGCCCCCCGCTGGTTTGCGGGTCGCACAGCAGGTTTTTTTGCCATTCCGCCATGCCTTCGGGCAAATCCACTTCGTGGCCGTAGCTCGCCCAGTTGCGCCCCGACGCGCCCGGCGCATAGCCTTTTTTGGCCAGGTCCAGCGCCGCCGGTAAAATCGGCAATTCATCGAATTCGAGCTCCGCGCCCATCTGCGAGCCGCGGCAAATCTCCAGCAGATGCCCCAGCAAGGCGAAGCCGGTCACGTCGGTCAGCGCATGAACGCCGTGCATGTGGGCCAGCACCGATCCGGGCGTATTGAGCTGGGTGGTGCTCTCCAGCATCTGGCGGTAGCCTTCCTGCGACAACTCGCCCTTCTTGAGCGCAGCGCTCATGATGCCGATGCCCAAGCCTTTGCCCAGGATCAGCACATCGCCATCCTGGGCGCCGATGTTGCGCTTCACCTTGTCGGGATGTACCACACCCAGCGCCACCAGCCCGTAGATCGGCTCCGGCGAATCGATGGAATGCCCGCCGGCGATGGGAATCCCCGCCGCAGCGCAGACCGATTCCCCGCCCACCAGGATGTCGTGGATGACTTGCGTGGAAAGCTTGCCGATAGGCATGCCCACGATCGCCAGCGCCATGATGGGCTGCGCGCCCATGGCATAGATATCGGACAATGCGTTGGTGGCCGCGATGCGGCCGAAATCCACCGGGTCGTCCACGATGGGCATGAAGAAATCGGTAGTGGCGACGATGGCCTGGTTGTCGTTGAGGCGGTACACTGCCGCGTCGTCGCCGGTCTCGGTGCCGACCATCAGGTCGGGATGAATCAAGCGCCCCGGCATATTGGCCAGAATTTCATGCAGCATGGCTGGCGCAATTTTGCAGCCGCAACCGCCGCCGTGAGAGAATTCGGTTAATTTGATTGTGCTCATAAATCGGGAAAAGAAAATTGTTGAAGGTGGTAAACGTAGCACAGTTGGCCGAGTTTGACGACATCATCGACGTCCGCTCGCCCTCCGAATTCGCCGATGACCACGTGCCCGGCGCGCTCAATTTCCCGGTACTGGACGACGAGGAGCGCGCTCGCATCGGCACGATGTACAAGCAAGTCTCCTCCTTCGACGCCAAAAAAGCCGGTGCTGCCCTGGTGTCGCGCAATATCGGCCTGCACCTGGAGCGCGGCCTCGCCGCCCGACCCAAGGGCTGGAAGCCCCTGGTCTATTGCTGGCGCGGCGGCCAACGCAGCGGTTCAATGGCCCACGTGCTGGGGCAGATCGGCTGGCATGTCGGCCAGATGGACGGCGGCTACAAGGCCTACCGTCGCCAGGTGCTGGAGGACCTGACGACGCTGCCCGCCCGCTTCCAGTGGCGCGTGGTGTGCGGCACGACCGGCTCAGGCAAAAGCCGCCTGTTGCAGGCCCTGCAGGCAGCGGGCGCGCAGGTGCTGGACCTCGAAGATCTCGCCAATCACCGCGGCTCATTGCTGGGCAACATTCCCGACGTGCCTCAGCCGTCGCAAAAATACTTCGAAAGCCTGGTCTGGGCCAAGCTGCACAGCTTCGACCCCGCCCTGCCGGTCTACGCCGAGGCGGAAAGCAAGAAAATCGGCAACGTGCGGGTGCCGGACACAATCATCGAGGCCATGTGGCAGGGTCAATGTATCCGCGTCGAAGCCACCACGGCGCAACGCGTCGTGCTATTGAAAGAGGAATATCAGCACTTTCTTTCCGACCCGGCCGCCCTGGGGCAGAAACTCGGTTTTCTCACCGAACTTCACGGCAAGGAACGCATCGGCCGCTGGCAGGAAATGGCGCTCCGCGGCGAATGGGACACGCTGGTCGGCGAGTTGCTGGAACAGCACTACGACCCCGCCTATACCCGCTCCACCCTCAAGCACTATCCCCACTATGCGCAAGGCCTGGTGCTGCAGCCGCTGGAGCTGGGCGAAGCCGCCATGCGGGAACTGGCGCAAGAGATTTTGGACGGCCAGAAAAATTGATCTGACTCATTTTAGCTGCAGCGAAAAAGTGCTAGGCTGTTTCTGCCGTGCGCAAAAAAACGCCGACACGGTCTTTCCTATCATCAAAATCAAGTCAGGAGTGTCGTACATCATGATCACAACCTGGATTCTTGTCGCAAACGCCAGTACCGCCCGCCTCTACGCCAACCATGGCGCGAAAAAAGGCATGCAGTTGGTGAAAGAACTGTTCCACCCCGAAAGCCGGGAAAAAGCCTCCAATCTCGTCGCCGACCGCCCCGGACACAACCCCGGCGCGGGCAATGGGCACGGCTCTTTCGTCCCTTCCTGCGACCCCAAGCACAACGAAGCCGAGCGCTTCGCCCAGGAACTCGCGCGAGAACTGGACCAAGGCCGAACGGCCAATATTTACCAGCGCGCCATACTGGTTGCCGCTCCGGCGTTCATGGGATTGCTCAAAGGCAATCTCTGCGGCCAGGTCAGCAAACTGGTGAGCGAAAGCGTGGAAAAGGACTACACCAAGGCCACTGAAAAAGAATTGTGCGGGCACCTGGAAAACGTCATTTTCCTCTGACACCGCCTATCAACCTAAAGACCAGCGACCTATAGCCTCATAGGTCGCCCCTTCCTCCCGCGTTACCGAACGCACCAGCACGAACTCATTGGCGACCCATTCCTGGGATTCAAACGCCGGCCATTCCGCTTTTTCGCAGCGCGCATTGCGCAGCAGCGTGACATGAGGTGCATAAACGGGGCGGTCATCAAAGGCGAAAGCAGCAACGCGCAGCCCGTCCTGCAACTGATTCACCAGCGCCAGCAACGGCCCGGGCGTTGTGTCCGGCGCAGCCCAGGCCACCCGGTTGTGGCGCCACCAGCCAAGCTGGTTCAGGGTCATGACGAAAGGCGGCAGCGCAACGCCATCTCCCACCGCGCGCAAGGCGTCGATCCTGGTGATTTCCACGTTGCCGAGAAACACCAGCGTGAGGTGGATGTTGTTGCACCGCATCTGCCGCCCGCCGCACGCATCGCGCAGCTTGCGGCCCGCCTGGTCTAGCGCGCCGCACACCGCGGCGTCCGGCCACAAGGCGAAAAACAGCCGCGCCTGCCCCTCACCCCTCACCCCTCACCCCTCACCCCTCACGGCCTTCACACCTCGCGCAGCAGGCAAATGGCCTGCGCCGCAATGCCCTCGCCGCGCCCGGCAAAGCCCAGTTTCTCCGTGGTGGTCGCCTTGACGTTGACGCAATCGCCAGCCACATTCAGGTCGGCGGCGATGTTGGCCTCCATCTGCGGGATATGGGGCGCCATCCTGGGCGCCTGGGCGATGATGGTGGCGTCCACGTTCACCGCATGGAAACCCTTGAGCGCCACCAGGCGCATGGTCTCGCGCAGCAAATGGCGGCTATCGATGCCCTTGAACTGGGGGTCGGTATCCGGGAAATGGCGCCCGATGTCGCCCAGCCCGGCAGCGCCCAGCAAGGCGTCGCAGATGGCGTGCAACAGCACGTCCGCGTCGGAATGCCCGGCCAAGCCGAGGTGATAGGGGATGTCGACCCCGCCGATAATCAGCTTGCGCCCCTCTACCAGAGCATGCACGTCCAGACCTTGACCGACTCTCATGATTCCTCCTGTTGCAGCAACAATGATGCGATTTCCAGATCCTGCGCGTAAGTGACCTTGAAGTTGCGGCTGTCCCCCTGCACCAGCCTGGGTTTCAGCCCGAGCAGCTCCATCGCCTGCGCTTCGTCGGTGGGAACGTGGCTGCCGGGCAGCGACAGCGCTTCGAGCAGGGCGCCATGACGGAACATCTGCGGCGTCTGCGCTTGCCACAGGCCGGCGCGCGGCTCGGTGTGGGCGACCCGCTGTTCCGCATCGGCACGCTTGAGCGTGTCCGCCACCGGCACGGCGAGCAGGCCGCCTACCGGGTCGGCGCCGCCCTCGGCGATCAGGCGCCCCAGCGCTTCGTCGCTCAGGCAAGGGCGGGCGGCGTCGTGCACCAGCACCCAGTCGTCGGCGGCCACGTCGTCGCGGATCGCCTTGAGCCCGTTGCGCACGCTCTCGAAACGTTCCGCCCCGCCGCAAAACAGCGGCACCAGGGTCGGCGCGAAGGCTTCCCAGTCGTATTGCCCCCAGCGTTCGTCGTCCGGCGCCAGCACCACGTACACCCGCTCGATATTCTTGCAGCCGCACAGGCGGGCAATGGCGTAGTAAATCAGCGGCCGTCCCAGCACTTCGAGATACTGCTTCGGCGTCGGCGCGCCCATGCGGGAACCCCAGCCGGCAGCGGGAATCAAACCATAGAAATTAGGCATGTCATGAACCTGCGTACAAATGGCGTTAATCAATTGATACGAATGCTGGGAGGGGTATGATTGAGAACTCCAACCATCCCCATTTTATCGCCAAGCTATCCCGTTTATCCAAAAGATAGGGGGCATCATGAATCAAATCCGTCCCGCCGCTGTCGCCGGCGCATTTTACCCCGGTGAAAGCGGCGTTCTGATGCACGATGTGAAAGCCATGCTGGCTGCGGCGCAAGCTCATCCATCCGGCGCGCGCACCACCCCGCCCAAGGCGCTGATTGTACCCCACGCCGGCTATATCTATTCCGGCCCCATCGCCGCCAGCGCCTATGCGCAACTGATTCCGGCCCGCGCCACCATCCGCCGCGTGGTCCTGCTCGGACCGGTGCATCGCGTGGCAGTGCGCGGCCTCGCCCTGCCCGGCAGTGTCGACAGCTTCGAAACGCCGCTCGGCATCGTACCGCTGGACAGACAAGCCATGGATTCGATCGCCGACCTGCCGCAAGTGGTGGACAGTCCGCCCGCCCACGCCTGGGAACACTCGCTCGAAGTCCAGTTGCCGTTTTTGCAGCAGGTTCTCGACGACTTCAGCCTGGTGCCGCTGGCAGTGGGCGACGCCACGCCGCAGGAAGTGGCGCAAGTACTGGAACGCCTGTGGGGTGGCGAGGAAACCGTCATCGTCATCAGCTCCGATCTTTCCCATTACCTTCCCTATGACGTCGCCAAGCGGGTGGACCATGGCACGGCCCAGGCCATCCTGGCGCTGGACGCCCCCGTCAGCCACGAACAGGCGTGCGGCGGCACGCCGGTCAACGGCCTGTTGCTGGCGGCGCGGCACCACCGCCTCGCGGCGCAACTGCTGGACTTGCGCAATTCCGGCGATACTGCGGGCGACCGCGACCGGGTGGTGGGATATGGCGCGTTCGCCTTTTTCGAGAACCGTGGCCATGAGCACTGACGAGCGCGGCCCCGTGCTGCTGGCGATCGCCCGCGCCGCCATTTCCAGCGCCCTGGGCAAGCCGCTGCGGGCGGACGAATCCGCACCCTGGCTGCAGGAACCCGGCGCGACCTTCGTCACCCTCACCCAGGATGGCGAGCTGCGCGGCTGCATCGGCAGCCTGGAGGCGCATCGCACCCTGCTGGAGGACGTCAAGGCCAACGCCCTCAACGCCGCTTTCCGCGATTCCCGTTTTGCGCCGCTCACCGCGGAGGAACTGGAAACCACCCAAGTCGAGGTTTCCCTGCTCTCGCCATGTGCGCCGATGTGTTTCACCTGCGAGCAGGACGCCCTGGCGCAGTTGCGCCCCAACGTGGACGGCGTGGTGTTCGAGTACGGCCACTGCCGCAGCACTTTTTTGCCCCAGGTGTGGGAGTCGCTGCCCGACCCGGCGCAGTTCATGGCCCATCTCAAGTACAAGGCCGGGCTCGCGCCGGACTTCTGGGCCGACGGGGTGAAGTTGTCGTGTTATACCGTGTGCAAATGGAAGGAGTCCGAGTTCAAATGAAAACCGCCGAATCCAACTATGCTGAATCCAAATACCTTGGCCGCTACTGGCACGCGCTCGAAGACGGGCGCATCCAGTGCGACCTGTGTCCGCGCGACTGCAAGCTGCACGAGGGCCAGCGCGGGCTGTGCTTCGTGCGCCAGAACATCGGCGGCCAGATGATCCTGACCACTTACGGGCGCTCTTCGGGCTTCTGCATCGACCCGATCGAGAAGAAACCGCTCAACCATTTCTACCCCGGCAGCAGCGTGTTTTCCTTCGGCACCGCCGGCTGCAACCTGGCCTGCAAGTTCTGCCAGAACTGGGACATCAGCAAGGCCAAGGACATGGACCGCCTGATGGACCAGGCTTCGCCGCAGGAAATCGCCCGCACCGCGGAACATTACGGCTGCAAGAGCGTGGCTTTCACCTACAACGACCCGGTGATTTTCGCCGAATACGCCATGGACGCGGCGGATGCCAGCCACGCCCGCGGACTCAAGACGGTGGCGGTGACCGCCGGCTACATTCAACCCGCGGCGCGGCGCGATTTCTACGCCAAGATGGATGCCGCCAACGTGGACCTGAAAGGCTTCACCGACGAGTTTTACCTCAAGTTATGCGCCGGCCACCTGCAGCCGGTACTCGACACCCTCAGCTACATTCACCACGAAACGCAGTGCTGGCTGGAAATCACCACCCTGCTCATCCCCGGCCAGAACGATTCCGACCAGGAGATCACCAACCTGTCCCAGTGGATCGCCAAGGAACTCGGGCCGGAAGTGCCGCTGCATTTTTCCGCATTCCACCCCGACTACAAGATGATGGACACCCCTGCCACGCCTTCCGCCACTCTCGGCCGGGCGCGCAAGATCGCCATGGATGCCGGGCTGCATTACGTCTACACCGGCAACGTGCACGACCCGGCGGGCGACACCACCTACTGTCCGAGCTGCAAGGCCGCGCTGATCGAGCGCGACTGGTACCAGATCAACGCCTACCACCTGGACGACACCGGCCATTGCCCGCACTGTGGGACGCTCATCGCCGGGCATTTCGAACACTTCAGCGGACAATTCGGGCGACAGTGCATCCCGGTAGGAATTCATCTCCAACGCACCTAGCGTCGGCTTTCCCACTGCCAGCTTGCGAGCGCAGCGAAGCAATCTCGATTTCAGCAACCAATATCGCAGATGGCTTCATCGCTGCACTCCTCGCGATGACGATTGTCTCCAGCGCCTCTCTGGAAAAAGTATTCACGGAGCAACATCAAATCGTCACGTTCATCTGCTTGAATACGTCCTCAATTACCTTACCTCAAGGATGATCCCATGACTCAAAAATGCTGCAAGACCGATCAAGAATCACAACCCTGCATTTCAAGAAAAAGCATCATTGTCGGGATCTATTTCCTGATGGCGCTCGCGCTGAGCGGTGTCGTTTACGAGGCGACCCATTATATTTGAGCTGCAACCCAGCCTTCTCCGCTTGTAGGGCGAGCCGCATCACGGTTAAACTCCGGCTCCATGGCCCAGCCCCGATACAGAATCCTTGTCGTCGCCCCCTCCTGGGTGGGCGACATGGTCATGGCGCAAACGCTGTTCATACGCCTGCATCAGTTGCACCCCGGCCTGGAACTGGACGTATTGGCGCCGGACTGGACCATCCCCCTGCTGTCGCGCATGCCGGAAGTGCGCGAGGCCATCTCCAATCCGTTTCGCCATGGCGAGTTCAAGCTCGGTGCCCGCTATCGCCTGGGGCAGTCGCTGCGCGCGCGCGGCTACGACCAGACCATCGTGCTGCCCAATTCGTGGAAATCCGCCCTGGTGCCCTTTTTCGCCGGCATACCCGTGCGCAGCGGCTATCGCGGCGAGATGCGCTGGGGATTGTTGAACGACCGGCGCAAGCTGGATAAGAACAAACTGCCGCTAATGGTGGAACGCTTCGTGGCGCTGGCTGACGCGCCCGACTCAACGCTGCGACTTCCCCTGCCACAGCCGGCGCTATCCGTGGACGACCATCGCAGACTGGCCACGCTGACCAAACTCGGCCTGACAGCAGGCGCCAATATCGCCGCCCTGTGCGTCGGCGCCGAATACGGCCCGGCCAAGCGCTGGCCGCCGCAGCATTTCGCCGAACTGGGAAAGAAGCTGCGCCAGCAGGGCTGCCAGGTCTGGCTGGTGGGCTCGGCCAAGGACGCGGAAGCAGGCGCCGAAGCGGCGCGCCTGAGCGGCGGCGCCTGTATCGACTTGTGCGGCAAGACCAGTCTCGACGAGGCGGTGGATCTGCTCGCCTCAGCCTCGATTGTAGTCAGCAACGACTCCGGCCTGATGCACGTCGCTGCAGCGCTCGACAAACCGCTCATCGCGCTTTACGGCTCCAGCAGCCCGGGCTTCACGCCGCCGTTGTCGCAAAAAGCGCACATCGTCAGCCTGCATCTGCCCTGCAGCCCCTGCTTCAAGCGCGAATGTCCGCTCGGCCACCTCAATTGCCTGGTGAAGCTGACGCCTCAGCAAGTGCTGGATGAAATCACCGTAGCCCTCGACAAGGAAGACCATGGCTAGTGTACTGTTTCACGCTAAATGGCACTTTCAGCGCGACCCTGAGCGGTCATATGCAAGACGCGCATGCGCCGGAATAGTCACTCTATTCCAAGTACGAGCAACGCCGCAGATGACCGCTCAGGGTCGCGCCCGAAGGGAGCCCACCCAAAATCGCCCTGACTGCGTTGCGGCGCTTGGCAAGGGAGCAGCCATTGCCGGCGCGCCACGCCTTGCCACGCCACTTTTGGGAGGGCTCTGAAAGTGCCATTTAGCGTGAAACAGTACACTGGTGAATTCAACCCCCGCCATATCGAAATCGCCGCCTGGCTGATCGCGGCGTTTCTGCTCGTCACGGTGGTATATACGCACCTCCTGCCCGCGCTTCTGGCCGGACTGTTGATGTATGAACTGGTGCATATGCTCGCCGCGCGCATCAACCTGCTCCGTTTCGGCGGCAGACCGGCCAAGATCGCCGCGGTCGCCTTGCTGGCAGCACTGATGGCGACTTTGATCTCATTCGCCACGCTGGGACTGATGGCTTTCTTTCACAGCGATGCCAGCAATCTTCCGGCGTTGATGCAGAAAATGGCGGCCATCATCGAAGGGTCTCGCGCCATGCTACCCGCCTGGCTGGTAGAGAAGTTGCCTACCAGCGCGGAAGGCATCCAGACCGGCACGGTGGAACTGTTGCGCACCCATGCCAGCGAGGTACAGACGGTGGGCAAGGAAATGGGGCGCACCCTGGTCCATGTGCTGATCGGCCTGATCATCGGCGCCATGGTTTCGCTGCGCGAAGTCACTGCAAGCCATCAGTATCGCCCCCTCGCGGGCGCCCTTGCGGAGCGCGTGAGGCTGCTCGCCGACGCATTCCGCCGCATCGTCTTCGCCCAGGTCAGGATCGCAGCGCTCAACGCCTTCTTTACCTGGATCTACCTGGGTGTGATTCTGCCCCTGTCCGGCGTCCATCTGCCGCTCACCAAGACACTTATCGTCGTGACCTTTCTCGCCGGCCTGCTGCCGGTTATCGGCAACCTGATTTCCAATTCCATCATCGTTATCGTCAGCCTGGGGCAGTCTCTCGAAATCGCCATGGCTTCCCTGCTGTTCCTGATCGTGATCCACAAGCTGGAATATTTTCTCAACGCCCGCATCGTCGGCACCCAGATCCGCGCCCACGCCTGGGAACTCCTGCTCGCCATGCTGACCATGGAAGCGGCATTCGGCGTCATGGGCGTGGTCGCTGCGCCGATTTACTACGCTTACCTGAAAAGCGAACTGACGAACAAGGGACTGATTTGATCCGCCCTGCCGGACGCACTTCATTTATCCACAAAGCGCTTGCCAAACGACGTTCCATGGTGGATAATTGCGCCATTTTTCGCGGCAATCAATACCTCGAAACGCTCAAACAATCGATGCTCTAAATTGGGCAACAGGCAAGGATTTGAATCATGAAACCGGAAATTCACCCCAACTACAACGAAATCACCGTGAACTGCAGCTGCGGTTCTTCCTTCAAGACACGTTCCACGATGTCCAAGGACTTGCACGTTGAAGTGTGCTCACAGTGCCACCCCTTCTATACCGGCAAACAGAAGATTGTCGATACAGCAGGCCGGGTCGAGAAGTTCCGCCAAAAGTACGGCATGAAGTAAACACGATCGAAATGCAGGAAAAAAGGCAGCTCAGGCTGCCTTTTTTGTTGTCACACTTTCGCCCCCTATGCCATTTACACCTTTCTCGCGACCATCGTTCGGGCAGCCGCCCGCCATCCATTTAGGCTGGGTCATCCTCGTCTGCTCGGCGTGGGTACTTTTCAGCCTGATCGGCCACGACCCGTGGAAGCCTGACGAAGCCTATAGCTTCGGCCTGGTTTATTCCATTCTGAAAGGACACGACTGGGTGGTACCGATGCTGGCCGGCGAACCCTTTATGGAAAAGCCGCCACTGTATTACCTGACGGCAGCCGGATTCGCTCGCCTTTTCTCCGGCTGGCTGCCGCTCCACGACGGCGCACGCCTCGCCAGCGGTTTCTATATGGGCCTGACGCTCCTGTTCAGCGGTCTGGCTGCGCGCGAACTGTGGGGTAAAGGATACGGGCGCCTGACCGCTCTAATCCTGATCGCCTGCCTCGGTCTTCTGGTGCGCACCCATCAGCTGATCACCGATACAGCCCTGTTGGCCGGATTCACCGCCGCGTTCTACGGTCTCGCGCTTGCTCCGCGCCGGCTGGTTCTTGGCGGAATATTTATCGGCATGGGCGCAGGCGTCGGGTTCATGTCCAAGGGCCTGCTCGCGCCCGGCACCATCGCCATCACCGCCTTGCTGTTGCCGCTGGCATCCCCGACCTGGCGAACCCGCCAGTATTTGATCTCGCTGCTCATCGCCCTCATCGTCGTCCTGCCCTGGATGACGATATGGCCATACCTGCTTTATCAGCGTTCCCCGCAACTGTTTTCCGAGTGGTTTCTGGTCAACAACCTGGGGCGCTTTAACGGCACCGCCCATCTCAGCGACACGCACGAATCCGCCTATTACCTGCGCATGCTGCCATGGTTCGCGTGGCCGGCTCTCCCCCTGGCACTTTGGACTCTATGGCGACAAAGATGGAGCGGTTGGAGCAAGCAGTATGTTGCCCTGCCTCTCACCTTGTTTCTGGTTACATTAAGCGTACTGAGCGCTGCGTCGGAAGGCCACGATGTCTATGCGCTACCCCTGCTTCCACCACTCGCGGTGCTGGGCGCGGCGGCGGTGGAAACTCTGCGCAGAGGAGCCGCCAACGCTTTGGACTGGTTCAGCGTAATGACTTTCGGCCTGATCGCAATTGTCCTGTGGGCAGGCTGGTATGCCACCTTGACCGGCCATCCTGCAGCACTGGCCAGTAAATTCGATCGTCTCCAACCCGGCTATGTCACGCATCTAAATTGGCCTGCACTGCTCATTGCCATGGTATTGAGCCTGGCCTGGCTGATTGTCGTGTTGCGAATGGAGCGCGGCGCACTGCGCGCGATCATCAATTCCGCACTGGGCATCACGCTGGTATGGGGTTTACTGGCTACGATCTGGCTACCGTGGCTGGATGCGGGCAAAAGCTATCGCGACATGTTCACCTCCCTGCACCAAGCCATGCCCGCGCAGTATGACTGCCTCGCCAGCAGAAGCCTGGGTGAACCGCAGCGCGCGATGCTGTATTATTTCAATGGCATAATCAGCGAAAGAGAAGAGATATACCAACCCCACTGCAGCCTGTTGCTGGTGCAGGGACAACCTCAGTCCCTCGAACCACCCGGTAAGAATTGGCGTATCCTGTGGGAGGGACAGCGCTTAGGCGACAATTCAGAATGGTTTACGCTATTTCAGAAGAAATGATCTTGTAGCATGCAACTTGAATTATTTTTCGGCTTGTGTATTAATATTAAGCATTGGTAATAATCCCAACAACATCGCACACCAAAACAGTCTCTATCAAGGAGTAAATAATGAAAAATACACTCACCAAAATCAGCATCAGCCTGGCACTGAGCCTGGCCTTTTCCACCGCTGCGTTCGCACATTCTGTGGAAAAAGAAGGTTATTTGATCGACACCCGCGGCAACGTGGTCAAGAACAACTACAACGAATGCTGGAGAACCGGCTACTGGACTCCGGCCATGGCCATCGCCGAATGCGACCCTGACCTGGTCAAGAAAGAAACTCCTGCCGCCGCCCCCGCCGCTCCTGTAGCGTCGGGCCCGGAGAAAGCCGCATTTGCAAAAATCACCCTGCAAGCCGAGACCCTGTTCGATTTCGACAAGGCCGTGGTACGCCCGGATGGCAAGAAGAAGCTGGACGAAGAAGTCGTCGCAAAAATGAAGCAGTACCCTGAAGTCGAAGTGGTGCTGGTCACCGGCCATGCAGACCGCATCGGCAAGGAAGCCTACAACCAGAAACTGTCCGGACGCCGCGCTGATGCGGTGAAGAGCTACCTGGTCGGCCAGGGCATCGATGCCAAGCGCATCGAAACCGCCGCCAAGGGCGAATCCGAGCCAGTGGTTGCCTGCAGCGACATCAAAGGCAAGGAAAGCGGCAAGAACAAGAAACTGGTGGAATGCCTGCAGCCAAACCGTCGCGTAATGGTTGAAGTCAGAGTACAAAAACCAACCCAGCAATAAGCGAGTTGAGTTAGTAACCGAAAGCCCCGCACTATGCGGGGCTTTTTTCTTGCACCCCATCTGGTAAACCGATGCAACAAGCCGACACGATAATTGATGCACGCTGGGTGATACCCGTAGAGCCGGCGCGGCAGGTACTCGACCATCACAGTGTGGTCATCGCGGCGGAGCATATCGTCGCCATTCTGCCGACCCCCGAAGCCCATAAGTGCTTTGAGGCGAAGCGTACCGTCACGCTGGGTGAGCACGCGCTCATCCCCGGCCTGATCAATCTCCACACCCATGCCGCAATGAACCTGATGCGCGGCCTGGCCGACGACCTGCCGCTGATGGAGTGGCTCAAGCATCACATCTGGCCCGCCGAAGCACGCCACGTCTCTTCCCAGTTCGTGCGCGACGGCACGCTGCTGGCCTGCGCCGAGATGCTGAAGGGCGGCATTACCTGCTTCAACGACATGTATTTCTTCCCGGATGCAGTCGCCGAAGCGGTTCTGGAATCAGGCATGCGCGCCGCCATCGGCATGATCGTTATGGACCATCCCACCGCTTATGCGAGCGACGCGGACACCTACCTCCACAAGGGTCTGGAGACGCGCGACCGCTTTGCGGCGGAGCCATTGCTGTCGTTCACGCTCGCGCCTCATGCACCCTACACCGTCAACGACAAAACCTTCGGCAAAATACTCACTTATGCCGAGCAACTCGACCTGCCCATTCACATCCATCTGCAGGAAACGCAGGACGAAATCCAGCAAGGTCTGGAGCAGCATCAGCTCAGGCCGTTGCAGCGCCTGCAAAATTTGGGATTACTGGGCCCCAACCTGATCGCGGTGCATGCCGTGCATCTGAAGCCGGATGAAATGGCCGTCCTCGCCCAGCAAGGCTGCCATATCGCGCACTGCCCCACTTCGAACCTCAAACTGGCGAGCGGTATCGCACCGGTTACAGCCATGCTGGCTCATGGCATCAACGTCGGTATCGGCAGCGATAGCGCCGCTAGCAACAACCGCCTCGACCTGTTCCAGGAAATGCGCCTCGCCGCCCTGCTCGCAAAAGGAACCAGCGGACAGGCGGACGCCCTGCCGGCGCATCAGGCGCTGCGCATGGCAACGCTCAACGGGGCACGTGCATTGGGCAAGGAAGAACGGCTGGGATCGCTTGAGCCGGGCAAGGAGGCGGATATTGTCGCCGTCAGACTTGGCGGACTGGAAACCTTGCCATGTTATGATGTGATTTCGCATCTGGTCTATGCTGCAGGACGCGAACACGTCACGCACGTGTGGGTCCGCGGCAAGCCCGTAGTGGAAAACCGCAACCTGCTCACGCTTGATGAGCGGCACCTGTCAGCCCATGCCGGCATGTGGCAAGAACGCATTAGGTAAAGACATGAACGACGCTACCCCATTGAACGCCGACCAACAGGAACTGGACAAATTCAGCCAGCTCGCCCACCGCTGGTGGGACCCCAGCAGCGAATTCAAACCGCTGCATGACATCAACCCCTTGCGCCTCGAATACATCGACAGCCTCGCCGGCCTTTCGGCCAAGCACGTGCTGGATGTCGGCTGCGGCGGCGGCATCCTGTCCGAAAGCATGGCAGCACGGGGCGCGAACGTTACCGGCATCGACCTGGGCGAAAAGGCCCTCAAGGTAGCCAAACTGCATCTGCTGGAAAGCGGCCAGAAAGTGGATTACCGCCTGATCGCCGTGGAAGCATTGGCGCAGCAGGAGGCCGGGCAATATGACGTGGTGACCTGCATGGAGATGCTGGAACACGTGCCCGACCCTGCCAGCATCGTCAGAGCCTGTAGCCAGCTCGTCAAACCAGGCGGCCAGGTGTTCTTCTCCACACTCAACCGCAACCTCAAGTCCTATCTGTTCGCCGTCATCGGCGCAGAATACGTGCTCAACATGCTGCCGCGCGGCACCCACGAATATGCAAAATTCCTCAAGCCATCCGAACTCGCGCGCCACTGCCGCGCCTCAGGCCTGGTCGTCGACGAAGTCACCGGCATGAGCTACAACCCGCTTTCCAAGGTCTATTCCCTCGGCAAGGACACCAGCGTCAACTACATGCTGGCATGCCGCCGCGAAGCATAAGAAACCAGGCAGCAAAATGATCAAGGCAGTCCTCTTCGACCTCGACGGCACACTCGCCGACACCGCGTTGGATCTGGGTTACGCCCTCAACGAACAGCGCCGCCGGCACGGCCTGGCTCCGCTGCCGCACGAGCAGCTTCGCCCCTATGCCTCGCACGGCACGGTCGGCCTGCTTGACGTCGGCTTCAACCTCGCACCCCAAGACCCGTCCTTCTCCGCCATGCGGGAAGAATATCTCGAGCTTTACACCGCCAACCTGTGCCGCCTGACCTGTCTGTTTCAGGGCATGGCAGAAACCCTGCAACAACTCGAACAGCGCGGCATCCCCTGGGGCGTGGTCACCAACAAACCCGCGCGCTTCACCGACCCGCTCATGGCCGCGCTGGGATTGAGCGAACGGGCCGCCAGCATCATCAGTGGCGACACCTGCGCCCACCCCAAACCCCATCCCGAACCCCTGCTGTGCGCCAGCCGTGAAATCGGCCTGCCACCGGAAACATTCGCCTATGTAGGCGACGCCCAGCGCGACATGGAAGCCGCCCTCGCCGCCGGAATGCGGCCGATCATCGCGCGCTACGGCTACCTCGGGCCGGATGACCACCCGGAACAATGGGACGCCCACTGCATGATCGAAAGCCCGCTGGAACTATTGCGCTTGCTGTAAGCAGCGCTGTGTTAAAATTCATGTTCCATTGAACTTTGGTGCTCCAGGCCAGTCAATGTAAGCACGGGGGCGACCCGGTTTCGACGTGGGTTGCAAAGCAGCGTAGGGCATACCGAGGACCAGTTACCTCGTAAATACATCTGGAAACAAATAGTCGCAAACGACGAAAACTACGCACTAGCCGCTTAAACGGCTTTGCCTCTGCACCGGTTCTCTCATGGGCCGGGTCAGGCAACTGACAGCAGAGTCATTCACATGAGATCGCGCCGGTCCGGGTTACTTGAACCGGTGCTAAATAAAAGGTAACTCGCCCGAATCCAGCCTGTCCTGTTGGCGTGACAAGGGTTAAAACCAAATAATTGGACTAAGTATGTAGAACTGCCTGTAGAGGGCTTGCGGACGCGGGTTCGATTCCCGCCGCCTCCACCAATAGCGCATCATCAGAAATACCGTTGCATACCGAAAACCCGCATGTTTAAACGCATTGCGGGTTTTTTGTTGCCCTGATATATCACTAGACATACCGTCGCATAACTTGACATACCGTAATTGTTGGCGGTACTTTTGACGGTATTCGAACATACCGTCAGGGGAGATACCGTCAATGGGATTAACCGCGATTGAAATTAAGAACGCAAAACCGGTGGACAAGCCCTATAAGCTAGCCGCTGGCAAAGGGCTCTATCTCCTGGTCAACCAGACCGGCAAATACTGGCGCATGGACTATCGTTTCGCTGGGAAGCGTAAGACCTTGGCGCTAGGCGTCTATCCTGAAATTTCGCTGGCATTGGCCAACGAAAAACGAGACCTGGCCAGGAAAAAGCTGACTGACGGCATTGACCCGTCAGATGAGCGGAAGGCCATCAAACTATCTCGTCAGAACAGCGAGTGCAATAGTTTTGAAGTAGTGGCGCGTGAATGGTTCGCCAAATACTCTGTGACTTGGGCCTCGAATCATGGTGACCGCATTATTCGCCGCCTGGAGCGTGACGTTTTCCCATGGCTTGGCGCAAAACCCGTCTCTGAGATCAGCGCCCCCGAACTGCTCGCCACAATTCGACGAATTGAAAACAGGGGGGCACTGGAAACAGCTCACCGCGCTCTCGGCAATTGCGGCCAGGTGTTTCGCTATGCCATTGCCACGGGAAGGGCATCAAGGGATCTTTCCAGCGACTTAAGAGGGGCTTTGCCACCCGCACGCGAGACACACCACGCCGCCATCACCGACCCCCAGGCCATCGGCGGTTTATTGCGTGCGATTGAAGGCTATCAAGGATCATTCCTGACGAAGTGCGCTCTGCGCCTGGCTCCGTTGCTATTCGTTCGCCCTGGTGAACTGAGACAGGCCGAATGGAATGAAATTGATCTGGAACGAGCAGAGTGGAACATACCAGCCGAAAAAATGAAAATGAAGCAATCCCACCTAGTCCCGCTATCCGCCCAAGCTTTGGAAGTATTGCTGGAATTGAAAGCCATGACCGGAGTCGGCAGATATGTATTTCCTGGCGCCAGAACAAACGGCCGCCCCATGAGTGAAAATGCGGTTCTTGCCGCACTACGCCGCATGGGCTATGAAAAAAACGAAATGAGTGGCCACGGATTCAGAGCGATGGCCAGAACCATTCTTGACGAAGTGCTAGGAGTACGACCAGACTTCATCGAACACCAACTAGCCCACGCTGTTCGCGATCCGAATGGACGCGCGTACAACCGGACAGCACATCTTGCCGAGCGTCGGAAGATGATGCAGCAGTGGGCGGACTATCTTGACGAATTGAGGACAGGAGCGGTTATTGTGCCACTTTGTGCGGCCTAGACTGCTAGAAACGCATTGATACGATAGGATCAAATGGAAAAATCTGCTGCACTAGCCACATCGATAATTGCACTTCTTGGGGGATTACTCGGCGTTTTTATTGGCCAGAGAATGAGCGCCACCACAGAATCCGACAAATTGGTACGAGGGAATCTGGAACGCGGGAGAGCGGAAATGAACGAGCAATGGCCAAGCGAGCGCCACGCCGAAAAACGAGAAATCTTTGCAGATTCCTCGTTCAAAACTGCGCAAGATTTTCTCAGCCTCCTGAATGCGCTCCCTCTCGGTCTACCCAAGGCTTTCGATGACATCGTGAGCTGGATAATGGAACAGGATGGCGACCTTTCTGAACTGGAACAACGCACAGCTCAACTTGCCGACGAAATAGCGCCGACAATCCCAGATGGCAAAACCATGCTGATGACGCTCGCCTGTGGGGCAGCACTCGAACGCACGCCCTCGCTGCGAACCTGGACGAAAATCAATGCATTCAAATACAACTCATGGCAGCTTGCGCGTTGGCTGAGCGAAGCCATGACGGCTTATGCCGAGATGAATCCCTCTGCATGCAATGCCTATGTCGAGCTTGCGAAAGAAGCTTTTGCCGCCTTGGATAATTTCACACTGAAATCCCAATCCGCCCGCACCAACGAAGAGCGTTCGGGGGCATGGGCATACTGGAACAATCGCCAGGACAGGCTTGAAGAAATATGGTGGGGCTTGCGCGGCTGGTCTGGCTTCATGAACTACGAAGAAGAGCTTCCGCTATTTCAGGTGTTCTACAAACTGAATCCGGACGTGTTCATTCGAACAATATCGAGATCAGCTAACCCTTACTTGGTCAGTGCATTGTTATTCGTGGCAGGCATAGGCGCATTCTCTCCACGATTCTCAGAATGGAAACGAATGATTGCCGCTGCTCCCGCCGCTTTCGAGGACGGAGGCAAATGGAATAGCTCTGTCCTGATGCCGCTGCTTCTGGTCGAGGCACGCAACCAGTTGTTGCAGGTACCGCAGAACCGCCGCAATCTAGACCTCACTCCCGGCGAGCGTGATGAGATTAAACAGGAAATAACCAGCACTGCCGAACTCATCGTAACCGCTTTGGCTGCCCGCCAAGATGCCTCCACCACTTTTGCCCGCTGGACGCCCTGGCTGATGCGGCAAATCCTGGGGCAGACCGCAAAGGAAATCGCCGATGTGAAGTCTGCGGCATTAGCCGATGATGCCTTGATTGATGTGATTGGCCGCAAGCTGGGAGATAGTCCATTACCTCAAACAAGTCCTGGCGACGCGCCCTTATGGGAGGCTTGGTGCTACCGCTGCGCACTGGCTTCCTTTGCCTATAACGGGCATATCCAGGCACCGGCTTGGGAGGGTTTTGGAGATGAATGGCGTCTTTCGCCTGAAGATTGGGGCGGAGATAAAGGACGGCTTTTACGCGAGCACGCCAGTCTGATTACCACCCTGAACA
Source organism: Sulfurimicrobium lacus (assembly GCF_011764585.1). Taxonomy (GTDB): domain Bacteria; phylum Pseudomonadota; class Gammaproteobacteria; order Burkholderiales; family Sulfuricellaceae; genus Sulfurimicrobium; species Sulfurimicrobium lacus. The sequence goes on along the minus strand of NZ_AP022853.1, from coordinate 773,224 downwards.
AAGAAATTCCGGGCGTTGCCGCGAACTTACTGGCTTATCCAATTGCGCAATCTCTCTCTCCTGCGGAAGTGTGGATCGGCCTATGGAATGACGCCAACACCTTACGCGAAATTGTGGAGTTCGGCGATTCGGATGCAGTCGAAGACGAATACAGCTCGCGCTCGGAGGCCGGGCGGCTGTTGCTCTTGCTCTTCCGTATCGGCCTGGCAATCTTCGATCAAGGCGCAGCCCGCAGTTCCGACAACAATTCGCTTGAAGCCAGATCGCTTGCCCGCCTGTTTAAGGAACTCAATTCCGCAACTTGTGAAATGCGAGAAATCGACAGCACATTGAACCATGATGAGTGGTTCTCGGTTGTCCAACACTTGGCGGTCAGAAGAATGATTTGGGAGAACCCCTCTGGTATCGAAAGTGCATCAATGAATTTCCAGGTATTCAAAGCTAACGATGCCCCGACTGTGTCCGACATTCTTTCCGACGCCAAAGGCAACGTGATCGAACTGGTCGGCATCCTGCAATCCCTCTCGCTCAACAGCCCGGATGCCTCAAGGTTGAAAACCTATCTCAATTTGGCATCAATCGATTTGTCCAACATCGTGCACTCGATCAGGACCCTGAATCAATACCATCCACGGAAGTACCCTATTGATGAGGCTCAACTGCAAAAGCTAGGAACTCATTGATATGTTTGCTGACGGGCGACACGCGTTAATTTGGGACAGTGTTAAATAGAATGGATTCGCAATTTCTCCGCCCGCGAACCGGCGGGATGAGTTGCCGCCATAGGAGGGAATACCGATAGCAGCAATGGCTGACGAGCGGTCAATCGGTAGCCAGGTGTGGCAGACCGCTTGGAGGCGAATCCGGCTGTAGCCTGATGGGTGAAGCTGCTATACAGAACGATCTCCGACTTTACGGCCGGTTACCGCTACATTGCGGCCCGAGACGCATGCACATCCGAATGGCAGCAGTGGCCGAACAAGAGAAGGCTGGCACTCCCTGCAACAAAGTCATACACACTATCCACTCGCCTCCCAACGAACTTATTTGACGGTATTTATGACGGTATTTATGAATTTAACTTACATTCAACCAGCCTGTTTAAGCCATATATATGGATATATGCGATTCCCGCCGCCCCACCAAAATCGAAACAAAAGGCCACCCATGCGGTGGCCTTTTGTTTTGCCGCACGATGAAAACAGGAGGTGTGCCACGAGATTAAATTTGATGAGAACCTCTCGACTTGGCACCCAAAAGGTTGACCGGAATCTTCCAAATAGAAAAGGCCTCGGGTAGCATTGCCCGCTCAGTCCGTAATGCTTCGTGTTAAAGCAAATAAGAGATGATTTCCGACAACACCAATAACAACACGCAGGATCCCCATGTTGCCTTACAAGTTGACCTCAACAATCGTATTGCTCGCTCTCACCGCCTGCACCCCCCACTATCCGCTCGGCATCCCAGAAGAACAATGGCAAGCCATGAGTACAGCGCAGCGGCTGCAAGCCCAGGAAAAACAGGCCGAGCTGAAGCGGGCCGAGGCCGAACGTCAAGCCGCCGAAGCACGTGCCCGCGTAGCAGAGGCTGAGCGGCAACGCGCCGAACTGGAAACACGGCGTCAAGAGGCGCGCTACGGCGAGCGCGTGCAATGCATCTTGTCGAACGCCGAGGCCTATCTGGGTGGAAAATGGCGCACTATCGAACCAGTGGCATTGGATCTGGTGCAAGGCATGGAGATATCTTTCAACCTGACCGAGCCTTCCAGCCGAACAGTGAGCTATCGCACGCCGGCCTATGCATATTTCGACGGTCAGAGCGTCGGCCTGTGCCGCGATGACGATGACGATCGCCGCAACCCGAGCACGTGTGCCCGTGTGCTCGGAACCTTCGCCGACTACCGACGCGGCTTTGAGCAGCGCATCGAAACTTCGCGTTTTCTGCGCGGCAGAATGCGCTGCGACCTGGTGCCCGCACAGGATGTGCCGAGGCGGCACGATTACCGATAGGCGGACCAGCTACGCTGCCGGAAAACGAAGAAAAATCGACCATTTTATGGAACGCGCAATTTCTGCGCTGGGCCTAATTTCTTGCATTGGCTCGACTTTGGAAAGCATATGGAAAACTCAGCGGGTGTTGCGCTACTGGTTATCGGTCTTGTCTTGGGGCCTGGGTATTATGTGTACAGCCACTTTCTCAGCGGCAAGGCGGTATCAACGTATCCTCTGCCGGTGAAACACCAGGCAGCAGGCAATCACTTCGATCCGGTGCGAATCGAGCTTAGTCCCGACATGGGTAAAGTCGGATTGATACTCCGTTTTCAAGCCGAACACGGCCCTGTAACGACGCCAACAAAGATGCCGCGCAACTCATACCGGGCATTGTTAAAATCCGGGAACAAAACCATTTTTGACCAGCCGTTCATGCTGACATCCACCTCGCTAGAAAGCGAAGTGCTGCTGAATTTCCATGAGGCCATGCCGTTATTCCAGGCCAACACCAGTGACGCCTATCTCCTGGAAATCAGCCAGACAGGCGAAGCAGGCATGAACCTGATAAGTGCAGATGTTCAGGTCCGCCAGGGCGTCGTGGAACCCAACAACACCCTGTTAATGACGGGTTTTGGCTTGCTAGTGGCAGGCGTGGCAGTGCTGTTGTTTTAGAAGGCTATAGATCTCGGCCCACAAAAGCCGATCTTCATACATATCGGCATGGGTAGCCGCCGTTACATTACTTGAGATTACAACGATGAAATTTCACGACCTGGCCATTGGCCAACGCTTCGAGCTTGACGGCGCGGCTTATGTCAAAACCAGCCCGGTACTTGCCAGCAGGGAAGAGGGTGGGGAGAAAAAATTCCTGGCCCGCTACGCGGCGGTCCAGCCGCTGGGCGGCGCGGAGCAGCGCCCAGCAAAGAAAGCAGAAAGAATGCTGCTGGCGGAGGCGGTGCTTGCCGCTTTCAACACCTACCATGAACGCTGCCAGGAAGCACTGGAGCGCTTGGCCGAGGATATTCCTGGTGACGGACTGAAAGCAGCGATCAACGTTCTGGAGAATGAGCGGCACGGCTTTATCGACGCAGTCCTGAAGGGATAGCGCCGTGTTTTGACGAATCAGTTGACCCCGACCGAGCGGGCCTGGCAATCCTTCATGGTCGTAATTACGTCGCACATCCAGTGATGCGGCCCGCCGTCATGGCATATTTTCTGGGCGTTTTTCCATATCTGGTTGTTTTGCTTGCACTGGTTTTCCCAGTAGGCCGCGTGGAATTCCTCGGCGACTTTTTCATCGCTCAGGTCGCGCAAGAACTCGACGGTCCGCTCGGCCTCGGTTTTGGGCTTGCTGCTACAGCCGGACAACAGGAAAAGGACGATCATGGGTGCGAGGACCAATGCGGTGAACGACGGTGTCTTTTTCTGCATCTAATTTCCTTTCAAGTCTGTAAACGTATAATTGTGAATGTGGCGATTATGGTTGCTAAGCGCTCCATCAGCAAGGTCAGGCGGGTATTTTCGGGGAGTCGATCCATTCGCTCCGCCTTGCGTGTCCTGACAATGGCCGCTCTTATTCTTGAACTGGCCGCTTGTGCTGCCCCCCGCTACCAGTCCGCGTATCGCTACGAGCCGCCGACAGACATGGCAGGCCGCACTTGCCTGGAAGCTTGCACGCGCAAAATTGCCATATGCCGCGAGCAGTGCACTGCGACCAGTCAGGCTTGCCTGAAGAATCTGGCACCTCTGGTCGATGAACGCTACAACGCGGACATGAAGCGTTACGAGACGGAACTGGGTCGCTACCGCCGGGAAGTGCTGCAATATGACTTATATCTGTCGCTGAATTGGGGCTACCCCTACTCATGGCACCATGGTTTGTGGCCATATTCCCCTTGGGAGATGCCATACTACTCACCCCCTGTTCCGCCGGCGAAGCCCAGCAGGAGCGCAGAGTTCGAGCGTCTGAGAGGCGAGCGCTGCGATGTGGACTGCGGCTGCCAGTCCATCTATGACGCCTGTTTTCTGGCGTGCGGCGGCAAGAAGATTCCGGAGGTGAAATGCATAAGCAACTGCCCGCCGTAGCGGACCAGATTCGCCAGTCATTTTGATAAAGAAAATGAAGTGCAAAGCATGTACCATTTCACTTCAGACACTGCGGCCTGCGCACACCTGAAATTTTCCCAGCCGCCAAGCCAGGAATCGACAAAGAAAGTATCGACACCATGCCACCAACACGCTTCCGCCTGCCCGTCAGCGCCGTTTTTTTCGGCGTCCTCGGATTTATCACCCTCGCGGTCGGCATTTTTGCAATGACCGGACTGCTGCACAAAGTACACCCCCTGCTCAATGCCGATGGTGGCCTGGCGCTCGTGGTTACCGGTATCGCGCTGATCCTGTCCGGCGCGTTCCCGCTGGGGCTGGCGATGCTCGCCGCCGTACAAAGCTCCGCTGATTGAGTTCGTTCGATGTCGTCGTGATCGGAGCCGGCGCTGCCGGCATGATGTGTGCGGCACAAGCGGGCCAGCGCGGGCGGCGAGTGCTGCTGCTCGACCACGGGGAAAAACTCGCCGAGCGCATTCGCATTTCCGGCGGCGGCCGCTGCAACTTCACCAACCGTAGTGTTGGCGCAGAAAATTACCTGTCGCAAAATCCGCATTTTTGCCGCTCGGCGCTTGCCCGTTTCTCTCAGCACGACTTCATCAAGATGATCGAGCGACGCCGCATACCCTACCACGAACGCGAACACGGCCAGCTCTTCTGCGACGATTCAGCTCAGGACATCATCGATATGCTCAAGGACGCGTGCGATGCTGCCGGCGTGCAGTGGGCGATGCCCTGCGCCGTCCGGCAAGTCGCACGCATCGAAGACATGGAGGGCGTGCGTTTTTCTGTGGCCACGGAACGTGGCACCTTCCGCTGCCAATCACTGGTAGTCGCCAGCGGGGGACTTGCTGCGCCACTCATCGGAGCCAGCCCATTCGGCTACAAGCTTGCTGAACAATTCGGCCTGCCCGTGGTTGCCCCGAAACCGGCCCTGGTGCCGCTGGCGCTCGCGCCGGAAACGCTCGTTCCGCTCAAACCGCTGGCAGGCGCCACGCTCGACGCCGCAACCTGGTGCAATGGCGGATCGTTCCGCGAGAACGTTTTGCTCACGCACCGCGGCCTTTCCGGGCCGGCCATTCTGCAGATTTCCAGTTACTGGCAGATGCAGGAATACAGCGACGGCAAGAGGCAAGCGATCGAGATCGACCTGCTGCCCGACACCGATGCGTCGGCGTGGCTGACAGAGCACCGCAACAGCAAAGCACGGCTATCCAGCCTGCTGGCGGAACATCTGCCGCGCCGGTTCGCGCACGAATGGTGCGCGCTATTCGGCTGGGAGCGGCCGCTTAATGAACTCTCGAAGCGAGATATCAGCGCCGCTGCAGAGGCGCTCAAGGGGTGGGTTCTGATGCCATCCGGTACGCTGGGCTATGCCAAGGCAGAAGTGACGCTGGGAGGTATCGATACTAACGCGCTGTCGTCGAAGTCAATGGAGGCGATGACGGTGCCGGGGCTCTTTTTCATCGGCGAAGTGGTCGACGTCACCGGGTGGCTCGGCGGTTACAATTTCCAGTGGGCTTGGTCGTCAGGCTGGGTTGCCGGACAATTTGCCTGAAAATCAGAAGGCTCCGCTTGCAGCCAGGCGGGATTTCGCCAAGGGCGGGTTCTTGGAGAAGTAGCGCTTGATGCCGGACAAAATAGCCTTCGCCATTTTTTCCTGATAAGCATCGTCGGTCAGCCGGTTTTCCTCTTCAGGATTCGAGATGAATGCCGTTTCGACCAGGATGGAAGGAATATCGGGCGATTTGAGTACCGCAAACCCGGCCTGCTCCACCGCCCCCTTGTGCAGCGAGTTGATGCCACCCAGTTCGTTCAGCACGGCCTTACCCAGTTTCAGGCTGTCGTTGATGGTCGCGGTTTGCGACAAATCCAGCAGAGTGCGCGCCAAATAGGGGTCTTTCACGTCCAGATTGACGCCGCCGATGAGGTCAGCCTCGTTTTCCTTCTTCGCCAGCCAACGCGCGGCAGCAGATGTGGCGCCACGTTCCGATAACGCGAACACCGAGGAGCCACGCGCATCCGGACGGATGAAGGCATCGGCGTGGATGGATACGAACAAATCGGCGCTTACCTTACGCGCCTTCACCACCCGGCCTTGTAGCGGAATGAAGTAATCCCCGTCGCGAATCAGGACGCCGCGCATATTAGGCTCCGCGTCGACCACCGCTTTAAGCTGCCTGGCAATGGCCAGCGTGACGTCTTTTTCATGCGTCCCGCGCGCGCCCTGGGCACCGGGGTCCTCACCGCCATGACCCGCGTCGATGGCAATCGTGACCAGCCTTGTCACCTGCAACTCGGGTTTGCGTTTTTCGCCTTTAGGAGCCTTTTCCAGGCCGGCATTCGGGTTCTCTGCCTGAACGCTCTTGGGCTCTACCGGCTCTGATTTGGCAACCGGCACCGCAGCAGGCGTTGCCGCAGCTTTGTCACCTCCCTGATTTCCCAAATCCTGGCTGCCTTCTGCAGCCTGTCGCGGCGAATCCACAAGCGCCATCAAGGGGTCCAGCGGTTTGGCCGGGTAGATATCCACCACCAGTCTATTGCCGTATTCGCCGACCGGCGGCAACGTAAATACGGAAGACTTGACCTCGGTTTTGAGATCCAGCACCACGCGTACCACACCTGGCTTGAAACGCCCTACCCGCACTAATTTGATATATGGGTCATCCTCGCCGACCTTGGCAGAAAGGCCCGTCAGCGCTGCATTTGGCTCTATTCCTTCAAGGTCGAGGACCAGTCGCTCGGGGTCTTTAACGATGGATTGTGAAAACTTGATGAGGGAAGAAGTTTCCAGGGTAATGCGTGTATATTCCGCAGCAGGCCAGACCCGCGCAGCGGTTACCGTAACTGCCGCATTGGCAGTATTAACGGCAAGCAGCGCCAGCAGAAACGCCGCCCACAACGCTCCCAACCCGAGCAACGCAACCAGGCTGCGCCGTTCGGGCATTTCCACACTCAGGTGGCGCTTATGTTCTGAAGCCGGTTTAAACATTGCCTGCCTGCCTCCGATACTGCTTCCAGCTCTGCCTCGCGCCCGAAATCACGGATACCGAGGTGAATAATCACATCTGCCGGAGGCAAAAACCCCACTGCCTTCTCCGGCCACTCCACAAAACTTACCGTATGCGGATTGAAATATTCGCGGAACCCTGAGCTCTCCCACTCTTCTGGATCTGCGAATCTATACAAATCAAAGTGGTATAAGTTTAAACTAGAAACAACATAAGATTCAACTAAAGCGTAGGTCGGACTTTTCACTTTTCCCTGAAATCCCAGTCCGCGCAAGACAGACCGGACTAATGTCGTTTTACCGGCGCCAAGGTCCCCGACCAGATAGAAGACCAGCCCCGGATGCAGTACCATGGCCAATTCAAAGCCCAATCGTGCAGTGCTGTTTTCATCCGCGAGATATCGCGCAACTTTCATATCGGACTCTTGTGCAGGGTTTATTAACAGATTACGGCGCCTTGAGCGAAAAAATTAAGTCCTGGGGCAAGACATTAGGCTTCCAGGCTGTCGCCATCAGCGCCCCCGATCTCTCCAAGGCCGAAACAAGACTGCTGGAATGGCTGGAGCAGGACATGCACGGCGAAATGGATTACATGGCAAGCCATGGCATGAAGCGCAGCCGACCTGCTGAACTGGTACCAGGCACGCTTACCGTCATTAGCGCACGGATGGATTATCTGCCGCCGGATGCGCACGATAGCCTTGAAATCCTTGCCAGCCCCACCAAAGCCTTCATCTCGCGCTACGCTCTGGGGCGAGACTACCATAAAATCTTGCGCGCAAGACTGCAGAAACTTTCCGACAAAATCAGGGAAGAAATCGGCCCATTCGGTTACCGCGTCTTCAGCGACAGCGCTCCGGTGATGGAAGTCGAGTTGGCTGCCCAAGCCGGGCTCGGGTGGCGCGGCAAGCACAGCATGTTGTTATCGCGTGAACACGGTTCCTGGTTTTTCCTGGGTGAAATCTACACTGACCTCCCCTTGCCTCTTGACCCGCCACAAGGCGCGCATTGCGGCACTTGCTCTCGCTGCATCGAAGCCTGCCCCACCCAGGCCATCATCGCACCCTATCGGGTGGACGCACGACGCTGCATTTCCTACCTCACCATCGAGCACAAGGGTAGCATCCCTCTTCCGCTGAGATCGCTAATGGGAAACCGCATTTATGGCTGCGATGATTGCCAGCTGGTTTGTCCATGGAACCGCATTGCGCAAACAAGCACGGAAAAAGATTTTGAAGTACGCCACAGTTTGGATAGCATGGATCTAACCACCCTGCTGGCATGGAGCGAAGAAGAGTTTCGCGTCAAAACTGCTGGAAGCGCTATCCACCGAATCGGACATGAACGCTGGTTGCGCAATATTGCAGTCGCGCTGGGCAATGCTCCCACGACAAAGATCATCATAGAAGCCCTTAAAAAACTAGATAACCATAATTCCCTTCTCGTACGAGAACATGTTACTTGGGCTCTAGCGCAGCACGGCCAATCATGCGATGATTGCCGCACTTAAAGGAAAGTGACGCGACACATAAAATGCAACAGAAAGTCCATCAGCTGTTTGCCGATATTATTGATGTCCATTACCCCAAGAGTGCGTGCTCAGCTTGTGATCTGCGCGACCTCTGGTGCCTCCCGATTGGCCTCAAGAGCGAAGAGTTTCATCAGCTTGATAACATCATTAACCGTCGCAAGCGGATTAAGCGTGGTGAACATCTATATCGCGTCGGGGATGTCTTCCGCTCTCTTTATGCTCTGCGCACCGGCTTTTTCAAAACACTGTTCATCAGTGAGAACGGCCAGGAACACGTTACCGGTTTTCACATGACCGGGGAATTGCTGGGGCTTGACGCCATTTGCAACGACAACCACAGCTGTAACGCCATCGCGCTCGAAGACAGCGAAATTTGCGAAATACCTTTTTCTGCGCTTGAAAACCTGTGCCGCGAAATTCCCGCCTTGCAGAAGCAATTCCACAAGATAATGAGCCGTGAAATATCACGCGATCAAGGCCTGATGGTTTTGCTTTCGAGCATGAATGCGGATGAAAGACTAGCTGCATTCCTGCTCAACCTTTCCCAGCGCTTTGGCGCTCGCGGTTACTCTCCCCACCAGTTCCAACTGCGTATGACACGGGGGGAAATCGGCAGTTATCTTGGCCTCAAACTGGAAACCATCAGCCGCACGCTTTCAAAATTCCAGGAAGACGGTCTCATCAGCGTTCAAAACAAACACCTCGTCCTGAATGACCTGGCCAGACTAAAACGGATTACCGAGCGCACGCATACAAACGCGGCGCCCGGATCCGCTCAAACTTAAAAGTTTTAGGCCGGCACTTAATCGCCTTGATTGGGTTCGTTGATTTTTTTGTTGTACCACACGATAAAAAACACTGCCATCACGAGGATGAACCCAATCGTGAACATGCTGAGCAGGCCAATATCAGTCGAAAATAACGTTTGCATCAAGTCCATTTCCTCTTCTCCTCTTGTCGTTAGTAAAACTATCCCTTTGAATCCAGTGCCACTGAGTGGTCCTTGGGCACATGCCAGGTTCCGGTCAACCGCCATTTCTTCTCGGTATCTTCCAGAACCAGATGCCAACGAGCGGGGCCCAATGACTTGAGTGCCCCCTCGTAATAGCCTTCACCTCGCTGGGTTAGGTCAACCACCTGATCCATACCGGCACGGGTGGGGTGAAGCAATTTTAGCCGCAGGTGCTGAGGCAACGTGCCTGACTGCCCCCCCTGAAGCATTAAACGCAGGTGTGTCGGATCGTCTCCAACCATCAACTGCGCCTTGATGTTAAGCGTCTTAGCCGCCTTGTCGCGATCGAGAGTCCGGTTGATAGCCAGCCCGTCTTTGTAATAATCATCATCTACCAAGCCATCTTGCGTAGTAATCGCCAACCACGCGTAAAACAGCCCAAAGATTACCGCCGCCGCCGGAAGAGCCATCAATATCCATGGCCAGGGTTCGCGGTACCAAGGTTTGATGTTTTCAGTCAGAGCATTCATATCTACCTCACAAGAAAACTAGTTTTTTCGTTGGCGCTTATATCTGGATTATCGACATCCTGAATTTTGATATGCACCGGAATCGATCCCGTCTTCAGGTTCTCTGGATCGGCAATCAGGCTCATGGATACGACGCGAGTAGATGCAGGCTCAACTAACAGTGGCTGCGCCTCATTCGTTGTAACCTTGAGGTCGTTCATGCCTGAGGCTGACAGCGTATAACGGTGCGCTTTTTCATCCATGTTGATGATCTGCATGCGATAAACGTTCTCCAGCAAGCCATCATCGGTTTCCCGCACCAGATTGGTACGATCGCGAATGATGTTGGCCTTGAGTGGTTCACGCATATATATCGCCACACCCAGCGCAATGGCAATCGCCGTAAGGATGGCGGTATAAAGCAGCACGCGGGGGCGAAACACGTGAGCCGTCATGCTACGTTCCGGGAATTTGCCCAGCATCACGTTTTCCGTCGAATAACGGATCAGCCCGCGCGGATAAGACATTTTATCCATGACCTGGTTGCAGGCATCGATACAGGCTGCGCATCCAATGCATTCATACTGCAAACCCTTGCGTATGTCGATGCCGGTTGGGCAAACCTGGACGCAAATACCGCAATCCACGCAATCACCTTTACCCTCGGCACGGTAATCCGCGTTCTTGTTGCGCTGTCCGCGCGGTTCACCTCGGTTGCCATCATAGGTAATGATGAGCGTATCGGGGTCGAACATCACGCTCTGGAAACGCGCATAAGGACACATATATAGGCAAACCTGTTCGCGCATGTGCCCCGCAAAGCCATAGGTGGTAAATCCATAGAAAAACACCCAGAACGTTTCCCACGGCCCCATGGAAAACGAAGCAAACTCATGTGCCAGATCCCTGATAGGCGTAAAGAAGCCTACAAAGGTAAATCCGGTCCACAATGCCACGGCAAACCATGCCGCGTGCTTGGCAAGTTTTAGCCTGATTTTTCGTGCGTTCCAAGGCGATTTCGCAAGTTTGATCTGCTGTGCACGATCGCCCTCGATGGCGCGCTCGATCCACATAAAAATCTCGGTGTAAACCGTTTGCGGACACGCGTAGCCGCACCAGATACGCCCTGCCACGGCGGTAAACAGGAACAGTGCCAATGCCGCAATGACCAGCACGCCGGTTAGGTAAACGAAATCCTGGGGAAAGAATATATAGCCAAATACGTAGAACTTCCGATGCACCAGATCGAACAGCATCATCGGTCGATCGTTCCAGATCAGCCAGGGAAAAACGTAGAAAACGAACTGGGTAAGCGCTACACCCAAAATTCGCAAATTTGCAAAAATACCCGTTACAGAACGTGCATAAATATTTTTGCGAGCTTCATAGAGGTCTTTTGCTTCAACCGGCTCTTCAACTTTACCGGCTACTTTTCCATCCGACTGGTTCAATTAACACTCCCAATTATCTACGAGCAGAAATGTCGCGTCCCCCAGTCCTTACGCGAGCCACAAAACCATTTTGTGATGAGTTGAAACGGGCGGAATCCTTACAAACTCCGCCCGCTCCTTTATTACTTTTTTATTATTTTACTACTTTATTTCCCTTCGGACAGGCTATATACGTAAGCTGCCAGCAGATGGATTTTGGCCTCGCCAAGGAAATCCTTCCACGAAGGCATTACGCCGTTGCGACCCTTGCTGATGGTTTCGATCACCTTCGCTTCGGTGCCGCCGTACAACCAGACATTATCAGTCAGGTTGGGCGCGCCAAGGGCCGGGTTGCCAGTAGCGGTCGGCATATGGCATGCAACGCAGTTCTGCTCGAACTTGGGCTTACCAGCAGCTGCCAGATTGGCATCATGCTTGTGGCCGGACAAGGAGAGTACGTAGTTGGCAACTTCCTTTACGCCCTGATCGCCTAGTACCGGCGCCCAAGGAGGCATAACACCAGCACGGCCACCGGTAATGCTGGCCTCGATGGTTTCAGGAGCACCGCCATACAGCCAGTCTTTATCGGCCAGGTTGGGGAAGCCACGTGCGCCACCTGCGTCTGAACCATGGCACTGTGAACAGTAGGTCAGAAACAGCCTTTGACCCATTGCTCTGGCTTCCGGATCGGCAGCCACGGTCTTCAAATCCTGCTTCAGATACTTGTTGAAGATCGGATCGTACGTTTCCTTTGCAACCTTCATCTCGTCGTCATACTGGCCATGCGAACTCCAGCCAAGCATCCCCTGGAAAGTTCCCAAGCCGGGGAAGAGCGACAGATACACCAGTCCGAATACAACCGTGATGTAGAACAACCAACTCCACCATGCTGGCATCGGGTTATTCCATTCCTCCAGCGTTTCATCCCACTTATGTCCGGTGGTTTCCACCTTGGCATTGGTACGCTTGATACTCACAGCCCACAGAAACAACCCGCAGCCGAGTACGCTGGCCAGGGTAATCCCGGCGACCCACAGACTCCAAAAGTCGCTTACAAAATCACTCATCTTTATCTCCTTTAGTGTCCCGCCGCCTTGGGAGCGGATTTCACGTTCACCCGGCTGAATTCGTCATCTTCCATCAGCGATTGGGCTGCCTCGTCGAACGCCGCCTTGCGGCGTCCGCTGAAAGCCCAAGCCAAGATGCCGAGGAAAGTTATGAACGACACCACCGTCACGATTGATCTAAGATCGTTGATGTCCACGACTCACCTCGTGCTCTTGATTACTGTACCAAGACTCTGCAAGTAGGCGATCACGGCATCCAGTTCGGTCTTACCTGCAACTGCCTGCGCAGCACCGGCAATATCCGCGTCAGTATATGGAACGCCCAGAGCACGCAGCGTGCTCATGTGAGCGCCCAGATCGTCGCCTGCAACCGCGGTGTTCGCCAGCAAGGTGTAAGCCGGCATATTGGATTCCGGCACTACGTCGCGCGGGTTATTGAGGTGGGTACGGTGCCAGTCGTCGGAATAACGACCGCCAACACGGGCAAGGTCAGGACCAGTACGCTTGGAGCCCCACTGGAACGGGTGATCGTATACGAACTCGCCCGCAACAGAGTAGTGACCATAACGTTCAGTTTCAGCACGGAACGGACGCACCATCTGCGAGTGGCAGTTGTAGCACCCCTCGCGTTGGTAAATGTCCCGTCCCGCCAACTGCAGAGCAGTACGCGGCTTGAGGCCGGCCACCGGTTCCGTGGTGGATTTCTGGAAAAACAGCGGCAGAATTTCCACCATCATTGCCACGCTCACCACCAGTAGAATCAACACCATCATGAAACCGATGTTTTTTTCCAGTGATTCATGCCATGAATTTGCACTCATTATCTTATCTCCTTCCCTTTACTTAAGCGTGAGCGCCGGCAGGAGCGGGGATCGCCGCATCATCCACTGCCTTGGAGCCAGCCACAGTCTTGAATACGTTGTAGGCCATGATCAGCATTCCAACCAGGAACAAAGTGCCGCCAATCAAGCGAATCGTGTAGAACGGGTACACCACCTTGACTGCTTCTGCGAAGCTGTAGGTCAGCGTTCCGTCGGCGTTCACCGCGCGCCACATCAATCCCTGCATCACACCGGAAATCCACAGCGCGGCGATGTACAGCACCACACCGATCGTGGCAATCCAGAAATGGGTCGTGATCAGCTTGACGCTATACATCTGTTCGCGGCCAAACAGGCGCGGGATCAGGTAGTACAGGGAACCGATGGTCACCATCGCCACCCAACCCAGGGCGCCGGAGTGCACGTGACCCACGGTCCAGTCGGTATAGTGAGACAGCGCGTTCACGGTTTTGATGGACATCATCGGACCTTCGAAGGTAGACATACCGTAGAAGGACAGCGAGGTCACCAGGAACTTCAGGATAGGATCAGTACGCAGTTTGTGCCAGGCACCCGAGAGAGTCATGATGCCGTTGATCATGCCGCCCCAGGAAGGTGCCAGCAGAATCAGCGAGAAGATCATACCGATGGACTGGGTCCAGTCAGGCAACGCGGTGTAATGCAGATGGTGAGGACCGGCCCACATGTAGGTAAAGACCAGCGCCCAGAAGTGCACCACGGACAGGCGGTAGGAATATACCGGGCGCCCTGCCTGCTTGGGAACGAAGTAATACATCATGCCCAGGAAAGCGGTCGTCAGGAAGAAGCCCACGGCGTTGTGACCGTACCACCACTGAATCATTGCATCCTGCACGCCAGCATAGGCGGAATAGGACTTCATGCCCATGAAACTGACTGGCAACTCGGCATTATTGACGAGGTGAAGCAACGCGATGGTGATAATGAAGGCGCCAAAAAACCAGTTGGCCACATAAATATGCGTGGTTTTACGCTTCATGACGGTGCCGAAGAACACGATTGCATAGACCACCCAGACCACGGTAATCAAGATGTCAATCGGCCATTCCAGCTCGGCATACTCTTTGGAAGTGGTGTAACCCAGCGGCAGAGTAATTGCTGCCAGAAGAATCACCAGTTGCCATCCCCAGAAGGTGAATGCAGCCAAGCCATCAGAAAGCAAACGCGTATGACAAGTGCGCTGCACGATGTAGTACGAGGTCGCAAATAGACCAGAACCACCAAAAGCAAAAATCACCGCATTGGTATGCAGTGGACGCAGACGGCCATACGTCAGCCACGGCTCAAAATTTAATTCCGGCCAAATCAACTGCGAGGCGATGATCACCCCGACCAGCATGCCGACAATTCCCCACACCACCGTCATGATGGCGAATTGCCGCACAACCTTGTAGTTGTACGTGGTTTGCGCTTCCATATATTCCCTCCCTGATTACAAAAAGTCGCCTTAGGTAAAGTCTATTTCAGGACATTACTGTCCCAATATTAACTGAATCCTGTAAATGGAATTTTGCGCTAGATCAAACTTGATTCATTTTTCGCGACAAAATGTCGCGGCGATTTGCTCGCGAGGGAACGAATTTACTCTTCGTTCGGTTTATGTTCGGAAGGTTCGGTGCGCGCCCTGTCGTCGTCCATAAGAATACGGTGGGCAGGACCCTCCATATCATCGAACTGGCCATGTTTTACCGCCCAAAGGAAAATCCAGATGATGAAAAATATCAGGATCACGCTAATCGGGATGATTAAATAAAGTATTTCCACCGCTTATTTCCGTCCTTTGACAGCGTCCGGCTCGACCAGGCGCAATGCATTCAGAACCACCATGAGCGAACTGGCGGACATGCCAATCCCCGCCATCCAGGGGGTAACATAACCTAGCGCGGCAAGTGGAATAGCGATTAAATTATAGACGAATGCCCACGTCAGATTCTGGCGGATAATGCGGCTGGTTTTGACGGCGATATCCACGCCCGCGAGCAAGTGCGGCAATTGTTCCGAAAGCAGGATCATGTCGGCACTGGCACGCGCCACCTGAGTGCCGCCGCCCATGGCGACGGAGACTCCGGCTGCGGCAAGCACCGGCGCATCGTTCACCCCGTCGCCGACCATCGCCACCACAGCCCCGTCGCGCTGCAAGCCACGCACATAGTCCAGCTTCCCTTGCGGCGTCATGGCGGCACGCACCGTAGCGATACCAAGCTGCTGTGCAACCCGGTGCACAGCTTCTTCCTGATCGCCCGACAGGAGCACCACCGTCTTCCCGCGCAGCTGCAAACCATTAACCAGATACGCAGCATCAGGGCGCAGCGTATCCCCCAAGGCGAATAGCGCAAGCCATGCGTCTTCACTGCCCAAAGCCACCACCGTTGCACCTTCCGGGACTTGGAGCAGCGCATCCGGCAAAGGAGTACCGCACAGTTCAGCCACAAACGCAGGCCGCCCCAGGCGATAGCGCTGACCACCGATTTTTCCCTCGACCCCACTACCAGGCAAATTGGTGGTTTCCTCGACACTGAACTGATCGTTGCTGCCCGCCGCAGCAGTGGCAATGGCATTGGCAATAGCATGCTCAGAGGCCCGTTCCAGCGCCGCTGCCATAGCCAGGCAGCGCTCGCGGCCGACAGCGCCCAGCGCAACCGTTTCCAGCAAGTTCATCTTGCCGTAGGTCAGGGTGCCGGTCTTGTCGAAAACAAAGTGCGTGGCCTTGGCCAACGTTTCCAGTGCGTGGCCTCGTGTGGTTAGCAACCCCAGACGGGTCAGACTGCCCGTAGCCGCAGTTAGGGCAGCGGGAGTCGCCAAAGACAGGGCGCAGGGACAACTCACTACCAATACAGCAACGGTAATCCAGAAAGCCCGAGCCGGCTCGATGAAATACCATGCCACGCCTGTGCCGACGGCAATCAGCAGCAGGGCCAGCACAAACCAGCTGGCAACCCGGTCCGCCACCTGCGCCAACGCCGGTTTTTCAGCCAGTGCGCGATCAAGCAGGCGCACAATGCCGGACAGCACCGTGTCCTGCCCCAGACCTTCAATCCGCATAATCAGCGGGCTATCCACATTGATGGTACCCGCTATCAGCCGCCCTCCCGCATTTCTTGGCACCGGGCGGCTTTCACCGGTCAGCAGTGACTCATCCACCCGGCTGCTACCCTGCTCCACTACGCCGTCTGCCGGCACCGATTCGCCCGGACGAATCAGAAGATATTCTCCCAGACTCAAGCTGCTCACAGCCACCAGTTCATCGGACTGGGTGTTTGGATACGCGGGGAGGCGGCTTGCCATGGCCGGTTGCATCTTGACCAGTTTCTCGGCAGCATCTGCGGCCTTCCGCCTTGCGCCCATTTCAAGGAAGCGTCCGGAAAGGAGGAAAAACACGAACATGGTGATGGAGTCAAAATAAACTTCGCCCCCTCCCGTCAAGGTCGCATAGACACTGGCCATAAATGCGGCGCCGATGCCCAGCGCCACCGGCACATCCATGCCCGCCTGGCGCAGCTTCAGATCGCGCCAGGCGCCGAGGAAGAACGGCCAGGCCGAATAGCCGACCACTGGCAGCGTCAGGGTCAGGCTGGCCCAGCGCATTATGCTTTCGATCCAGGGCGGCATGGTGCCATCCCCGCCGGCGACGTAAGCCGGTATCGCGTACATCATCACCTGCATCATGCCGATGCCGGCGATGAACAGGCGCCGCAGCGCAGCCTGGCGCTCCTTGAGGAAAAGCTGTTCCTGGCGACCCGGGTCAAAAGGGTGGGCCGTGTAACCGATCGCCGCGACGGCGTGAAGGATTTCGGATAGCTTGATGCGCGAATTATCCCAGCGGACCCGCGCACGATGGGTGGAATAATTGATCTCAACCGACAGCACGCCTGGCAGCCCGGAAAGATGGTGTTCGTTAAGCCAGACGCAGGCGGCGCAGACAATGCCTTCCAGGATCAGGGAAGCCTCGCGGACCTCGCCGACCTCCTGGCGCACAAAACTTTTCTGCACCTCGGGAAGATCGTAAAGCTTTGCCTGACGCAACCACTCCGGCACCACATCCGCGGCATCCAGCGCAGCCGTGCCTGATTTTGCCGTGCGGTGACGGTAGTAATCCTCGAGGCCCCCATCCACAATTGCCTCGGCTACCGCCTGGCAGCCCCGGCAACACATTTCGCGTGAAACGGCTTCGATTACCACGGGGTAGTGGGAATTCTGAG
Organism: Sulfurimicrobium lacus; assembly: GCF_011764585.1. Lineage (GTDB taxonomy): Bacteria > Pseudomonadota > Gammaproteobacteria > Burkholderiales > Sulfuricellaceae > Sulfurimicrobium > Sulfurimicrobium lacus. Next base: position 755,572 of record NZ_AP022853.1, on the reverse strand, counting down.
GAATTGGCTGACCGCAGTGGAAACATTCCTGCGAGACACAGTCAGGTTTGGCTGTTGCATTCATAAGGCTTCGCATTGTAAGCGATCCTGGGCTGACGAGTAATGACTTAAGCAAAACCCGCCGGATTGAACACGCCCTACCTCGCCCCCGCTATAAACCGAACAACCGTATCAGAGGCGAATAATCATCCTTGCTGGTGGGAATGAAGCCATCCTTGTGCCCCATCTTCCCCAGCATAGCTCGGCCTTCGACGGTATTAGGCGCATCCAGCAAGACCTGCCGGATCTGCATGGCATCAGCCTCGCTCATGTCTTCGCTGACCGCAAAAGCGAAATGTGGGACTTCATAGCTTTCCTCGATTACACGCGCCCCCGGATGCTCTCCCACCCACTTCTTGGCAAAACCGGCGGTCACCGCCGCCACATCGACACGGCCAATCAGCAACGCGTTCAGAGTCGCATCCTGGAAGCGCTGGTGGAAAATTTCCGCGAAATGAGTTTCCGGTGTCATTCTGGAAAAACGCAGTTTTGCCAGTGCCAGATTGGACGCAAGGCTTTCCTTGTCCGGCAGTCCCAATCGCCTGCCTTTTGCATCTGACAGGTTTTTGATATTACTTGTATCCATCACCACGAATGCCGCTTTGAGCTTACCCGGATATCGGGCGATCGGCACATATCCGGAACCCTTCATGGCCTGTGCTATAACTTGGGGCGGACCGAGAAAGACATCGAATGCATCCTTTTTCAGGCGTCGCTCGGAGGCCGACAGATTCTGGCTCACCTCGAGCTTGACCGGGCGTTTCAGCATCGTGCCCAGATAATTGGCCAACGGTTTGTACTTATCGCTTATATCCCGCTGATCATCCTGGGCCGGAACGCCGGTATTGACGCCGAGCAGCAGTCGCTCCGCAGCACCAGCCGGAATTACCAACAGCATGAGCAGCATTGCCGTCAGGAATTTCATCATAATTTCCTCCAATCCATTTAAGACCAAGTCGAGGCAAAAAAAAGGCGGCTTGCGCCGCCTTTTAAGTAAACACTTAAATTCAAATTACTTTGCGGGCTTGACCGTGGTCAGCCCCAAGGCTTCCCACTCCTGCATGCCACCGCGATACCAGACCAATTTATGGGCAGGGTAACCGATTTTGAGCAGCCCCTTGATATTGGTCGGGGACTGGGCGCACCAGTGACCGTTGCAGAACATCACCAGCGTCTTGGCGCCGGAGAAGTCCCAGAAGCCGTCCTGTTGCTTCGCACCCAGCTGCTTCTCAAGGATTTCCTGCACCGTGATCGGGTCGGATTTGCCAATATTGAGCTTGTCCCAGGGAATGCTCACCGCGCCGGGGATCGTGCCTTTCTCGACCCAATCCGGAGTACGGGAATCGATCACCATCACGGTCTTGTCACCAGCGCTCACCTTTTGCAGGTAATGCAGCATTTCCAATTCGCCGATGGTCTTCACGCCGGGAGCCAGTTCACCAGGCTGAATACAGAATGGCGGACACTTGCGCGAGGTTTTGCCGAAAGCAGGGTTGATGTTGTTATCCTGATTCTGGTTACGCTGAATGGTTACCACCTGGCCGCCATGCATAACATCCACAGACTGGATATCCGCAGCAATGCCAACCTCCAAGGGTTTGGCTGCAGCAGCGGCATTGCCGCCGGTGGAAGCGCAACCAGACATGCCAACCGTAGCAAACAGCGCCAGCACAAGACCGGAAAGCTTGAGCAGATCTTTCTTCATAAACTTTACTCCTCTATGTTTATTTTATTTATATATGTGCGGTAACGCGCCGGATTACGGCTTGACCGTCGTCAGGCCGAGCAATTCCCAGTCCTGCATCCCCCCGCGGTACCACTTGATTTTGTTGGCGGGGTAGCCGATCTTGAGCAGCCCTTTGATATTGGTGGGCGACTGACCGCACCAGGAGCCGTTGCAGAACATCACCAGGGTCTTGGCGCTTTCGAAATTCCAGAAGCCTTCAGACTGCTTGGCGCCCAACTGCTTTTCGAGGATTTCCTGCACCGTAATGGGGTCTGACTTGCCGATATTGAGCTTGTCCCAAGGGATGTTCACCGCGCCGGGGATCGTGCCCTTTGCCACCCAGTCAGGTGTGCGCGAATCGATCACCATGATGCTGGCATCACCACTGCTCATCTTCTTCAGGTAATGCAACATCTCCAGTTCGCCGATGGTTTCCACGCCCGGCGCCAGTTCTCCCGGTTGAATGCAGAACGGAGGACACTTGCGCGAAGTCTTGGCAAACGCCGGATTTACGTTGTTATCCTGATTCTGGTTGCGCTGAATGGCAACCTTCTGCCCCTTGTGCATGACCTCAACCAACGGCATGTCTGCTGTGATGTTCACGTCGAGCGCGAAAGACAGACTTGGCAACAGGGCGCTAGCCAGCAAAACGGTAGAAGCTACTAATTTATTTTTTATAGTCATATTCGTCCCCTTGATATTTTTTTATGTAAGAAAATACGTGATGGCGTACTTTACAGCGTAATCAGTTGCATTCAGGTTCGGCGCCGCCATCACCCTTCTTTTCGCCCTTACCCTTACCTTCTTCCCCGGCCTTCTTGTCTTTTTCTTTGTCTTTATCTTCGCCGGCGGCTTTCTGGTCCTTTTTCTGGTCGGCAGGCGCTGCGTCCGCCGCATACACCACAGGTGTGACGACCAGCCCACAAGCCAACCACACCATGGTCAGAATTTTATTCATCAATACCTCCAATTGATCAATTGCATTAAACACCTCCCCGAAACCGGAGAGGTGCCTCCCGCAAAATCAGGACTTATCTTTAAGCTTCTTGATACCAAGGGCACCAAGCACGTATTTTTCATACAAGGGCTCGGTCGTACCCTTCTTCATCTTGCGGATGAAGTATTTCTCAAAGGCGATCTTGGCCAGGTGCACCCACTTGCCTTCCTTGAACCAGTTCACGTTGCGCGGCGGAATCTGCGGCAGGGCAACGAACGCCGCGCCGGTATCACCGAAATCAGCCAAGCAGATCGCGTTCCAGGTTGCCTTTTCATACGGCTCCTTGCCGTCCAGCACGGCACGGATGTTGTGCGCTGCGGCTGTCACCATGGTTTCGATCATGTAACCGGTCTTGGGCGCACCAGTCGGAACCGGTGTTGCTTCGACCGGTGGAATCGCAACACATACGCCTACCGAATAGATATTGTTGAATTTCGGGTTGCGCTGGTAAGGGTCGATCAGGATAAAGCCGCGCGGGTTGGTCAGCCCCTCGATACCGAATACGGCATCGACGCCTTTGAATGCCGGCAACATCATGCCGTACTTGAACGGCAGTTCGTGTTCCTTCTTTACGTTACCCATATCGTCATGCTCGGCCACAAACATTTTGCCGGCCTCGACCTTGGTAACCTTGGCATTGGTAATCCACTTGACGTGACGATCGCGCATGGCCGATTCCAACAAGCCCTTGGAATCACCCACTCCGCCCAAGCCGAGATGGCCGATATACGGCTCGGCAGTAACGAAGGTCATCGGAACTTTGTCGCGGATACGACGACGGCGCAGGTCGGTATCCATGATGAAGGCGAACTCGTAAGCCGGGCCATAGCAGGAAGCGCCCTGAGCCGCACCCACCACGATCGGACCTGGCTCTTTGACGAACTTGCCCCAGGCTTCACCAGCCTTTACCGCATGGTCCACATTGCATACTGAATGGGTATGCTTTTCCGGCCCCAGTCCTTCTACCTCATCGAACGCCAGCTTCGGCCCGGTAGCAATAACCAGAAAATCGTAATCGATAACCTGCCCGTCAGTCAGTTCCACCTGATTTTTTTCGGGGTGAACGCGCTTTACTGGAGATGAAATGAAGCCGATGTTCTTGCGCTCGAAATAGGGCGCGACCGGAAACTGAATATCTTCCCGCGTACGCCAGTTGACGGCCACCCAGGGGTTGGAGGGCGTAAACTGAAAACTGTCGCCGTTTCCAATTACCGTCAATTTGTCCGAGGACCTCAGTTGCTCGCGCATTTCGTAGGCCATCGGCATGCCGCCGATGCCTGCACCCATGATTACAATATGTGCCATTTACTTGTTCTCCATTTCATTACCACACAAACACTTTTTTCATCGCGTCCAACCCCTCATCCACAAGTTGTTGAAGCTCCTCTGGTGCATCCTCATTCTCGTGCATCAACGTAACATATGCCGAAAGTGACTTCAATGCGCAGGCGATCTTGGCTACCTCCTGAGCCGTTTCCTGGCTCATGGAGACGCCCGCCTGCAATTTCCAGATTGGATCAGTCATAGTTAACCCCTAACAGTAATTACGCTATAAACATCCGGATAGCCTTGTAGCAATCCTTATGCCAGAACGTAAGTACCTGAATCACATAGCTACAAGACGCCTCTCCGGCAATTACATGCCATCGTGTCATGTCATTTTGACACCAACAGTCATCTCTTTGATTATTAGTGGCTAATTCAAACCAATGATGCCTTACCACTTAGTCCGGCCAACCACAATAATCATAACTAACTGTTTTGTTTCGTATTATCAAATCGATGCGCTGCTGTTGCAAATCAAAAACCGTCACGTATACTGTCATGACATATTGACAGGTCGCAGCCAGACATGAACCACACCCCAGTCCAACTTCAATCCCTTATTGACGCGCAGGAAAACCCCTTCGTGCTCATTGACATCAACTACCGCATCGTGGCCGCCAATCGCGCCTACTGCAAGCGCTATGGCACAGATGAAGCACATGTGGTTGGACGCACCTGCCATGAAATTTCCCACCACGCCTCGGTGCCCTGCCACCTCAACGGCGAGACCTGCCCACACCAGCAAGTATTCGCCACCGGCTCAGGCCAGCAAGTACTGCACACCCACTATGACCACCACAATCAACCAGAGCACGTACGCATCCAAGGGCACCCAATCCTGGGACTAAACGGCGAGCTTTATTTAGGAGAAGCGATTTACCCCTTCGCCCCGACCACAGCCATGGACTGCGACGAAATGCGCATGATCGGCAAATCGGCCACATTCCTGTCCTGCGTGGAAAATCTGACGCGCGTGGCCGAATCTGAAGCCTCCATTCTGCTATACGGCGAAAGCGGTGTCGGAAAGGAATTGGCGGCGCAATACCTTCATCGCCGCTCCAACCGGGAAGGGAAAGCCTTTATCGCAGTAGATTGCGCCTCCATCGCCGAATCGATGTTCGAAAGCGAACTCTTCGGTCATGAGCGCGGGGCATTCACCGGTTGTGTAGGACGGAAGCTGGGGCTATTCGAACTCGCAGACAACGGCACGCTATTCCTCGACGAGATCGGCGAAATCCCGCTCACGATGCAAGCCAAGCTGCTGCGCGTATTGGAGAGCGGCGAGTACCGCCGCGTGGGTGGCACCGAAACGCTGCGCGCCGACGTACGGGTCGTTAGCGCAACCAACCGGGACTTGCTGGAAATGGTGGACCAAGGCCGGTTTCGTCTCGACCTTTATTACCGAATTGCAGGCATTGACGTCACATTGCCCGCGCTGCGGGAGCGTCGCAGCGATATCCCTGCCCTGGCCAAGTCCATGCTGTCGCGCATGAATGGCGGGCGCAGCTGCGAACTCAACGAAAGTGCCATGACGCGGCTGGTAACCTATGATTACCCCGGCAATGTGCGCGAACTACGTAACATCCTGCAAAAAGCGCTGGCACTCAGCGACAACGGCATCATCACGGCAAAAGATATTCGCTTCGACGCCAATAACCAGGGAGTTAGCGCGGCGCAACCAGAACTTGCGCTAGCCGCCGCAGTTGCGCCAAAGAAAAAAGGCGCATCGATGGCAGAACTGGAAGCGAGCCACATCGCTCGCCTGCTCGAACAACACGACGGGCACCGGCGCAAAGTGGCTGATATTCTTGGGATCAGCGAACGAACTCTTTACAGAAAGTTGATTCGCTACGAATTGCGGGATTAGATCAAAGCACAGATGAATTACCGTGCCTTAGGAAAAAACTGGTCGGGGTGAGAGGATTCGAACCTCCGGCCTCTACGTCCCGAACGTAGCGCTCTACCTGGCTAAGCTACACCCCGAAAACAAACAGCGGCCGCCTTCTTAATGATTCCTCGCGACCGCAAAGTCGGCCAATTGTAGCAAAGAATCCTTGTAATTTGAACCGGGCAGGTGCGATATTGCCGCGCAGGCCGCATCCGCTTCCCGCTTTGCCTGTGCCTTGGTGTAATCCAGTGCACCGGTGTCACGAATCGCCTGCATGACTGGCTGCAGCTCATCCAGTCCGCCCTGCTCGATGGCATGCCGAACCACCGCCGCCTGATCTGCGCTGCCGTGTTTGATGGCATAAATCAAGGGGAGTGTCGGCTTGCCTTCGGCCAGATCGTCACCTACGTTCTTGCCCGTATCCTGATGCTCGCCCGAATAGTCCAATACGTCATCAATCAACTGGAATGCAGTCCCGAGACGCATGCCGTACTCGGCCATCGCTTCTTCGTCCTGCGGGGACGCTCCACCCAAAATCGCGCCCAGGCGGCTGGCGGCCTCGAACAGCTTGGCGGTTTTGTAATGAATGACCTGGAGGTAGCGAGCTTCGTCGATATCCGGATCGTGGCAATTCAGCAGTTGCAAAACCTCGCCCTCGGCAATGATATTGGTCGCATCGGCCAGCACTTCCATCACGCGCAAGCTGTTCACCCCCACCATCATCTGGAAAGCACGGGAATAGAGGAAATCTCCCACCAGCACACTGGCAGCATTGCCGAACATGGCATTGGCCGTAGCCTTGCCGCGGCGCAGGCTGGATTCGTCAACCACATCATCGTGGAGCAGCGTCGCGGTATGGATGAATTCCACCACCGCTGCGAGTTCGTGGTGATGCGTACCGCTAAAGCCAAACGCCCCGGCGGACAGCAACACCAATGCCGGGCGCAAGCGCTTGCCGCCACTATTGATGATATATTCACTGACCTGACCGATCAGAGCGACTTCTGAGTGGAGACGCCGGCGAATGACCGCATCGACGGCATGCATGTCCGCTTCGATGCAGCTGCGAATAGCTTCGATTGACACGAGATAATCCGAAAAAGGTCAATGGTAGAAACGTTCACAAGTCAGTGTCAAGGGACAGAAGCAATTATCCGCCCCCAAGCAGAGTTTACTACCAAAGATTTTTTGACCCGGCTCATGCACTTAGGTATACTTCGCGGTTCATTTAAAAGTGAAGCAATGGAGCTAAACATGTATGCGGTCATAAAAACCGGTGGCAAGCAGTATCGCGTTGTCCCTGGCGAAAAACTTAAAATAGAACAGATACCGGCAGACATCGGCAGCGAAATCGTACTGGACGAAGTACTGATGATAGCGGACGACGAAGCGGTAACGGTAGGCGCCCCACTGGTGGCAGGCGCAACGGTGAAAGCCACGGTGATGAGCCAGGGGCGTGCCAAGAAGGTGATGATTTTCAAAATGCGTCGCCGCAAGCACTACCGCAAGACACAGGGTCATCGGCAGAACTACACCGAGATCCGTATCGATCTGATCGCCAAGTAAGCCTGAGCAAGGAGAAATACCATGGCACATAAAAAAGCAGGCGGTAGTTCACGTAACGGCCGCGACTCGCATTCCAAACGTCTGGGCGTGAAGCGCTTCGGCGGCGAACTGGTTTCCGGCGGCAGCATCATCGTTCGCCAGCGCGGCACCCAGATGCACCCCGGCGACAACGTCGGCATTGGCAAGGACCACACGCTGTTCGCGAAGATCGACGGCACTGTGCAATTCTCCGTCAAAGGTGCACTGCAACGCACTATGGTCAGCATCATCCCGGCCGCCTGATTTCAGGCTTCTGGCGATGCGACCCCGGCCCTATCGCACGATAGGGCCTTTTTATTTTATAGTTCTCAGATGTCAGCCATCAGCAAGCTGATCACTGAAAGCTGATCACTGAAAACTATCACATGAAATTTATAGACGAAGCAAAAATCCATGTCAAAGCCGGCGACGGCGGCAACGGCGCCGCCAGCTTCAGACGTGAAAAATACATCCCCAGAGGCGGCCCGGATGGCGGCGATGGTGGGCGCGGCGCCAGCATCTACGCGGTGGCGGATCGCAATATCAACACCCTGATCGATTATCGCTTTGCCCGCATGCATCGCGCCCAGCGCGGCGAGAATGGCCATGGCAGCGACCGCTACGGCAAGGGTGGCGAGGATATGGTGTTGCGCATGCCGGTCGGCACGGTCATCACCGACCTCACCACCGGCAAGATCATTGCCGACCTCGCCATCGACGGCGAGAAGACCCTGATCGCCAAAGGCGGCAAGGGTGGCCTCGGCAACCTGCATTTCAAATCCAGCACCAATCGCGCCCCGCGCCAGTGCACGCCAGGCGAGGAAGGCGAGGAACTTGAACTGGGACTGGAACTGAAGGTACTGGCGGATGTGGGCCTATTGGGCATGCCCAATGCCGGCAAATCGACTTTCATTCGCGCCGTTTCCGCCGCCAAGCCGAAAGTTGCGGATTACCCCTTCACCACGCTGCATCCCAACCTGGGCGTGGTCCGGGTCGACGACGAGCGCAGTTTCGTGATCGCGGACATTCCCGGCCTGATCGAAGGCGCCGCCGAAGGCGCCGGTCTGGGTCACCAGTTCCTGCGCCATCTGGCACGCACCCGCCTGTTGTTGCACCTGGTGGACATGGCGCCCTGCGACGAAGCCGTGAGCCCGGTGCATGACGCACGCGCCATCGTCGAGGAGTTGCGCAAATACGACGAGGGCCTGTACCAGAAACCGCGCTGGTTGGTGCTGAACAAGATGGACATGGTGGCCGAGGACGAGCGCTCCGAGCAATTGCAGCAGTTTTTGCGAGATTTTGGCTGGGAGGGCAGAAGCTTTATAATTTCCGCCCTGACAGGGGAAGGCTGCAAAACACTCACTTACGCCATCATGGAATACCTGGAACAGAATCGCGCGCCGGCAGAAATTCCGGAAGACAATGCAACTGTACAACCCGATCCCACCGTGGAATAGGCAATCACGCATCCCAACAAACCATGAAATCCATACTCGCGAATTCCAAACGCCTGGTCGTCAAAGTCGGCAGCAGCCTGGTCACCAACAGCGGCGCCGGGCTGGATCATGCCGCCATCGCCAACTGGGCCGAACAGATTGCCCGCCTCAAGGAGATGGGACGTGAAGTGGTGCTGGTCTCCTCCGGTGCAGTAGCCGAGGGCATGCAACGCCTGGGTTGGAAAAAGCGCCCCAGCGCGGTACACGAACTGCAAGCGGCAGCCGCAGTCGGCCAGATGGGATTGGTGCAGGTGTACGAAAGCTGCTTCCGCAAACATAGCCTACACACCGCACAAATATTACTGACCCACGACGACTTGTCCGACCGCAAGCGCTACCTCAACGCACGCACCACGCTGCGCACCCTGCTCGAACTGAACGTTATCCCGATCATCAACGAAAACGACACCGTCGTGACCGACGAAATCCGCTTTGGCGACAACGACACGCTCGGCGCTCTGGTGACCAACCTGATCGAAGCCGACACGCTGGTCATCCTCACCGACCAATCCGGCCTGTTCAGTGCCGATCCGCGCAAAGACCCGACGGCCACCCTGATACAGGAAGCCACAGCCGGTGAAGCTGAACTGGAGAAAATGGCCGGCGGCGCAGGCAGCGATATCGGACGCGGCGGCATGCTGACCAAGATCCTGGCCGCCAAGCGCGCCATGCGCAGCGGCGCCCACACCATCATCGCCTCCGGGCGCGAGCGGGATGTGCTGGTGCGCCTCGCCCAGGGCGAGGCCATCGGCACCCAGCTTATCGCACAGACCATGCCGATCGCCGCGCGCAAGCAATGGCTGGCCGATCACCTGCAGGTGCGCGGCAGGGTCATGCTGGACGAAGGCGCCACAAAAGCATTGTGTCTGGAAGGAAAAAGTCTACTACCCATCGGCGTATGTGAGGTAAGCGGGGATTTCGAACGTGGTGAAGTAGTGACCTGCATCGACCGGGACGGACGGGAAATTGCGCGCGGACTGATCAATTACGCAGCGGGAGAAGCCCGGAAAATCATGCGCCACGCCAGTGTCGAGATCGAACCTATTCTAGGTTACGTGGACGAACCCGAACTCATCCACCGTGACAATCTAGTCCTGCTTTAGCAGGACCAGATTGCGGTCCAGGCTCACATTGACGCAGTCAATGATATGCCGGAACCACAATCTGGTTTTGCTTTAGCTCAAATCCGTTAGCACGTTAAAAAGGGTAGCCTAGGCTGCCCTTTTTAACGTTTGAGAACTCTGACTAGTCCCGCTCGCCGCTCAACGCCATCAGCAGTTGCAACAGGTTGACGAACAGGTTGTAAATATCCAGATAAAGCGCCAGCGTAGCCATGATGTAGTTGGTCTCGCCGCCCTGCACGATGCGGCTCACATCAAACAGGATAAAGCCGGAAAAGATCAGCACGGCAACCGAGGAAATTGCCAGCGCAGCCGCCGGAACCTGGAAGAACATATTGGCCAGGGAAGCGAGGATCAACAGGATCAGGCCGACGAAAAGGAAATTGCCGAGGAAGCTGAAATCCTTCTTTGAAACCGTGGCATAGGAAGCCAGCGCGAAGAAAATCACACCCGTACCACCTGCCGCCAGACCCACCAGCTGTGCACCGTTTTTCAGGTGCAGCGCCACTTGCAGGATCGGTCCCAGCATCATCCCCATGAAGAATGTCAGCGCCAGCAGCAAGGCCACGCCCACGCCGCTGTCACGGTTTTTGGAAATACCCCAGAACAGGCCAAACATGACCGCAAGCATGACCACCATGCCCAGAATCGGGCTTTGCGCCATGAAAGAAAAATTCATGCTCATGCCGATCAGCGCGCCGATAACCGTAGGAATCATGGTCAGGCCGAGCAACATGTAGGTATTGCGCAACACCTTGTGGGTGGATAGCGATAATCCCGCCGCTTGGCTGCTTATTTGTAATTCGGGTTGCATCAGACACTCTCCTTGGTGAGAAACAGACAATTCATGCCAATTTAAGACTGCAGAAGGCAGTCTAAAGTTTCAATCTGTCAGGCGCCGGCCTCGATCCAGTCGCTGGCCAGGTCATAATTTTCGAAAATCTGAATTTCGGCATCCGAAAAGGCCCGCGCCAGCCATGCACTCCAAGCTACCAGGCGGCCACTGGCGACCACCGCAATTTTCTGGAAATCATGGACGTGCTGCCAGTTGAAACGCGCATCTTCCCAAGCCACATCGAGAGTGAAGTCGGCCATGTCGCGCAAATCCATCAGCAGGTTGACCTTGCCCTTGAATTTCATTTCATAGACCACTGCATCTTCCAGCTGTTTGTAGTCGGCAAGCGTGAATTCGCCGAATACGGAAACTTTGACGATGTGGTCGTGGTGTTCGATGGTAATCATTTGCTCGGCTCTTCCATTTGGTTCAGGAGCCTATTCTATAGCAAAAAACCAAAGGCCCGGCAATGCGCAACACTGCCGGGCCTTTGTTGACAACAGGATCAGGGCTTATACACAGCCGGTTGGCTTGGGCAGACCGCCGTACTTGGTAATAGGCTTCATCGGGCCGGTCATCCAGGTATTGAAGATGACCTTCTGGTCTTCATCGATATACTTGGCGAATTTCCGGATCGGCGGCACGGAGCTGGTTTCTTCGAAATATTCACGTGCTTTCAGGATGTGACTCCATTTCACTTCGTCCAACTCGACGCCGTCAGCTTCAGCCATTGCACGGCCAACGTCCTCGGTCCATTCATTCATGTCGGCCAAATAACCATCGCCATCGCGTACTGGAAGTTCCATTTTATGCTCCTTGAAATTAAGTTATTGAATATTTGTCTTGAACCACCTCAATAACTAGAGGTAGTACAACTTCTATACTTGAGTAATATGAATGCCATTAGAACATACCCGATCTAAACAGTCAACAATAGGGATTAATGCGTTCAATGTATAATTGCGCCGATCCCGTTCAGCCTACCCATCGTGCCCTCCAACTTCCGCGCCCTTTCCCTCGACATCGCAAATTGCATGCAGCGCGACCGGCACCGTTTCGTGCGCGAGCTCAACAAAATCGAAAACGCACTGCGCAGCGGCAAGGCGCCGGAAGCCGCCCTGGCCGACCTCGGCGCGCGCATCCGCGCCTCTGCGGCAAGACGAGCCAGCCGGCTGGAGCGCATTCCGACCCCGACCTTCGCCGCCGAACTTCCGGTAAACGAAAAACGCCATGACATAGCGGCAGCGATTGCGGCCAACCAGGTCGTCATCGTGTGCGGCGAAACCGGTTCCGGAAAGACCACCCAGCTGCCGCAAATCTGCCTCGACCTGAAACGCGGCGCAGCCGGTCTGATCGGCCATACCCAGCCCAGGCGCATCGCGGCGCGCAGCGTGGCGGCACGCATCTCCGCGGAACTCAAAAGCGAGCTTGGCCAGGCCGTGGGCTACCAGGTGCGCTTCCACGACCGGGTAAGCGAAAACAATTACATCAAGGTCATGACCGACGGCATCCTGCTGGCGGAAACCCAGGGCGACCGCTTCCTCGACGCCTACGACACGCTGATCATCGACGAGGCGCACGAACGCAGCCTCAACATCGATTTCCTGTTGGGCTATCTCAAGCGCATCCTGCCGCGCCGCCCCGACCTTAAAGTCATCATCACTTCCGCGACCATCGATGCCGAGCGCTTCTCGCGCCACTTCGACGGCGCGCCGGTGATCGAAGTGTCGGGACGCATGTACCCGGTGGAAATGCGCTACCGCCCGCTTGCGGAAGAAGAAAACGGCAGCGAGGCCGACCTTGAGGTTGCCATACTCCATGCGGTGGACGAGATTGCCGGACATGGCGGCGACATCCTCATTTTTCTTCCCGGCGAGCGAGAAATTCGCGAGGTCGCGGAAGCCTTGCGCAAGCACCATCCGCCAGGAGCGGAAATTCTGCCGCTCTATTCGCGCCTCTCCAACGCCGAGCAGGACCGCGTCTTCAAGCCCGGCGGCGGACGACGCATCGTGCTGGCGACCAACGTGGCGGAAACATCCCTCACCGTACCAGGCATCCGCTACGTGATCGATCCCGGCTACGCACGCATTCGCCGCTACAGTGTACGGGCCAAGGTGGAACGGCTACAGGTGGAGAAAATATCGCGCGCCTCCGCTTCCCAGCGCGCGGGGCGCTGCGGCCGGGTCGCCAGCGGCATCTGCATCCGCCTCTACGACGAGGAGGATTTCAACACCCGCCCCGCCTTCACCGACCCGGAAATCCGCCGCAGCAACCTGGCGGCCGTGATCCTGCGCATGCAGGCACTCGGCCTGGGTGCGGTGGAAGACTTTCCCTTCCTCGAAGCACCCGACCCCCGCGCCATTTCCGACGGATTCCAGCTGCTGGAAGAACTGGGTGCGGTGGACGAGGCGCGCACCCTTACTCCGCTCGGCAAGCAGCTGGCCCAGCTCCCCATCGACCCGCGCATCGCGCGCATGATCCTAGCGGCGCACCAGGAGAACAGCCTCAGCGAGGCACTCGTCATCGCTTCCGCGCTTACCGTGCAAGATCCCCGCGAACGGCCACTGGCTGCCCAGGAGGCCGCCGATACCGCGCACCGTCGTTTCCAGGACGAGCGCTCGGACTTTCTCGGCTTCATCAAGCTGTGGCGCTTCTACGATGAAGCGCTGGTTCACAAGAAATCCAACCGCAAGCTAACACAACACTGTTACGACAACTTTCTTTCGGCCATGCGCATGCGCGAATGGCGCGACGTTCACGGCCAGCTCGCGGTGATGGTCAAGGAAATGGGCATGCGCCCCAACGAGATCGAAGCGGATTACGCCCAGATCCATCGCGCCCTGCTCGCCGGTCTGCTGGGCAATATCGGGCTGAAAAGCGAAGGGCGCGAATATCTCGGCGCGCGCGGCATCAAGTTCTCCATTTTTCCCGGATCGGTGCTGTTCAAACCCAGCTCCGCCAGCAAAGAAAAAACCGGCGGGGCTGGCCCCAAATGGCTGATGGCCGGTGAACTTACCGAGACCACGCGCCTCTATGGCCGCACCCTGGCCCGCATCGAGCCGGAGTGGATCGAGCCGCTGGCGGGTCACCTCATCAAGCGCAACTATTTCGACCCGCACTGGGAAAAGAAGGCGTCACGGGTATCCGCCTACGAACGGGTGACGCTCTACGGCCTGGTGATCGAGCCCAAGCGCAAAGTTCATTACGGCCCCATCAGCCCAACGGAAGCGCGCGGAATTTTTATCCGTGCCGCCCTGGTCGAAGGGGAGTATGTTTCCAACGCCCCATTTTTCAAGCACAACCGTAAGCTGGTTGAAGACATCGAGGAACTGGAGCACAAGGCGCGGCGCCAGGACATTCTGGTAGACGAACAACGTATTTTCGACTTCTACGACCAGCTGATTCCGCAAGGCATCCACAACGGCGCGGCATTCGACAAATGGCGCCGCGAGGCGGAACGCAGCAACCCACGCCGGCTTTTTCTGACGCGCGAACAGCTGATGCGCCATGAGGCAGGGCACGTCACGGAAGACCTGTTCCCGCCCTCGCTTCAGCTCAGCGGCGGCGAATACCCGCTGACCTATCGCTTCGAGCACGGACACCCGCTGGACGGCGTGACGATCACCATTCCCCTTGCCGCGCTCAACCAGATCAGCGCCGCTCGGTGCGAATGGCTGGTGCCCGGTCTGCTGCGGGAGAAAATAACGTGGTTCATTCGCGGCCTGCCGCACAAGTTGCGCAGTGCCTGCGTACCGGTACCGGAGTTCGTCACTGCGGCACTGGGCAAGCTTAATCCTGCTGATCGACCACTGACCCGAGACCTGGGGTTCTTCATCAAAGCCGCCAAGGGCATCGACATCCCGGCGGAAGCATGGGCAAACGACACCGTTCCCGAGCATCTTCGCATGAACTTTCGCGTCATCGATGGAGACAATCGCGAACTCGCCAGCAGCCGGGACCTGGAAAAACTGCGTAGCGAACTAGGCGGCCAGGCAGAACAAAGTTTTGGCGCCGCCCTGACATCCGACTTCGAGCGCGACGGGATCACCGCTTGGGACTTCGGCGACCTTCCGGACAAGGTGGAATTCCAGCGCCACGCACAGACGCTTGTCGGCTATCCGGCACTGGTGGACCAGGAAGGCGGTGTAGCCCTGCGCTTGTTCGACACGCCCGCAAAGGCAGAGCTAGCCATGCGAATGGGGCTGGCGCGCCTGCTGCTGTTGCAGCTGCCGGAGCAGGCGCGCTTTCTGGAAAAATCGCTGCCGATAAATAAGGCAACGTGCCTTCACTACCTGCCGATCGGCACATGTGACGAACTGAAACGTGACTTGCAACATGCCATCGCCGAGCACGTCCTGATCGGCGACAAACCGGTGGTCCACACCGCAGCACAATTTGCCCAGCGCCGTGATGAATCCCGCCCCCTGCTGGTCAGCACAACCAACCAGACATGCAAACTTGTCGCGGATATCCTGGCCGAATACCACGCCGTCGCCCAGAAACTTCAGGCAGCCAAAGTCTCACCCTCGGCCATCAGCGATATGAAGGAGCAGCTCGGCCAGCTCGTCTATCTGGGCTTTCTGGCCCAAACGCCCATGAACTGGCTACGCCATTACCCCCGCTACCTCAAAGCCATGGCACTACGCCTCGACAAACTCCCGCACGCGGCTAACCGCGATAGCCAGTTGCAGGCTGAACTGGCTCCTTTCTGGCGGCGCTATCTGGACGCCATGCTGCAACTGGAGAAGCGCGGCGCAACGCCAAGCCCGGAACTGAGCGATTACCGCTGGATGATCGAGGAACTGCGGGTTTCGCTATTCGCGCAGGAACTTAAAACCATTCAGCCCATATCGACGAAAAGGCTGGAAAAACAATGGGAAAACACAATTCGCCAAGTTAGCGCCAAACATTAAAGCTTATTTGCGAAATCCGCCCCAAGCTCATCAATTAAAAAGACTTATTTTGTTACTCACAATTCCTGTGGATAACTCTGTGCATAGCTGCCCAATAACGCACATAACCCCATTGAGCCAACAGGACTTTATTGTGCAGCACAGCAAATGAACGATTTATTTATCTTTTATTTACAATATGTTACAAATCACACGCACCAGAACAACGTGCATTGAAAAATGACAAATGGCATTTATTCGGGGGTGTGAATAAACAGCCTGTCAAGCGTAATTTCGGCACATCATAAAAAAACCGGCCATTTGGCCGGTTTCAGGTGCAATCGATGGCGATCAGTATCGGAAGCTATAGATGAACTGCATATTGTTCTGACTGTGGCTCACGGCAATGCCGCTCCCGTTGGTTACGGTCACTTCCGGGGCGTAGCTATAAGCAAAGTCGATAGTCGATGCCTTGCTGTAGCGGTAGCCGAAGCCTGCAGTCACGTGATTTTTGATGATGGCCGGGAACAGGGGATGCATGTCGAAATCCGGCACCGGGTTGTTCGCCACGTTTACGCCCGCGCGCAGCACCAACGCATCGCTCGCCTGGTAGGAAAAGCCCGCCATGAACACATCCTGATCCACCCAGTTCTGCGGCAGCCGCATATCCAGGGACACATCGCCTGCACTGCTAAAGGTCATATGAAAATCCTTCATGACCTTCGACCAGTTAATGCGCTTGTAATCCATGACCAGCATCAGTTTGTCGTTTGCCTGGTAGGCCACGCCGACGCCATAGGTTTCCGGCCACTGGAAGTTGATGACCTTGATCTTGCCTGTCAGCGTCGTGGAGCCCCCTGCCGCATTGCCATTGTCAATCATGGACACTTTGGCGCCATCGGTTTCCAGGTCGCCTAGCTGTGTCACCGAGTGATAAGAGGCTCCGACGGAAAACTGCGGGTTCACCTTATAGACGAATCCGAGCTTGCCGGCGTACCCAGTCGCCTGAGCTTTACCGGTAAAGGGACTGCCGTTCGAGAAATCGAAATATCCCTGGCACGTGCCGCAACCAAAGTACGCGCCGAGTCCCGCGCTGGCATTGGGACTGAGAGAAAGGTTTCCCGCCGCGCTCATCGCCCCCATCTGTGCTGTAGTCATGGCCATTTTCAGGTCCAGACCGGCCCACACGAAATCGAATGAACCGCCGACCACCAGGTCGGGCGTTACATTATAAGTGAGCGGAAAAAGCAGCCGGCCAACCGACAACTCGCTCCTTGTTTCCAGCCCCGTTCCCGCGCTCATGAAACTATTGCGGTCGTATTGCGTTCCCATTCCACCCTGGCCGTACACGCCGACACCGTAGGTCAATTTGTCGTGCCTGTCGCTCCAGCCAAAAGCCGGACCGCCAAACGCATCTGCCGAAGAATGAGCAGTCGCGCCGCCGGCGCTGGCCTCCACATTCGGCCCCATGAAGCCGAGCGCCAGATCAACCCGGTGGCCTTCGCTCAACAAGCCCAGCGTGGCCGGGTTATTCATCATCGCGGCCGTGCCGTTATCGTATGCCATCGATGCACCGCCCATGCCGAGCGCGATAGGGCCATAACCTTCCATGTTCATGCCATTGGTGGCAAAACTTACGCCCGGCACAGCCAGACCCGCGAGGACCACAACCATCTTTCTCAACTGCATCACATTCCCATTTCAATCAATAAAAAACCCCGCGTGTGCGGGGTTTGAACTCCTCCGGCAAGCTTTGCAGGAAGAAAAATAAATCAGAACGCGCTGGACTTCTCGTAGGTGCCACCAGCAACGCCGGTCAACGTTTCCAGGATTTCATCCGGAGAATCGCTGATCTTCATGAAAGTCCCCATGCCGAGCGTGGGCCAGCCCAGCGCGATACGGTAGCGGCCATACAAAGCACTTGCCTTGCCACCGACCACGTAGATTTCATACGGCTGCGCGGCAATATGGTCGACACCGATCTTGTTCAGCCAGACGCCTTCGCCGGTCTTGGGGTCGTTCATGGCGACACCGAACACGGCAATTTTCTTGTCCGCCATCACGATCTCGTAAACTTTGGAAGTCTTGTTGGTGCCTTTTGCCAGGTTGTCCTGAATCGCCTTCACCGCGGCCTCGAAGCTGGCATAGCTCTTCAGCTCGTTCTTGTTGGACTCGAAACGCTCCATGCCCACCATGTAGTGGTAATTCGGCAGATCCCCTGCGGACTCGTCCCCGCCAAAACCCTTGCCGGCGCCCAGCGACTTCTGCAATTTGACTTCCAGCGCCTTCACTGCCGGCTCGGCGGAACTATACTGCTTGCGGAAAAACGCACGGTACCAGTATTCGGGATTCATGTAGCTGACGGTACCGTCGGCTTTCACACCCACGCGAATGGCAGCACCCACGATTGTCGCACCGCCGAGGTTGCGGACAGCATCCAGAATGCCTTTGTCCGTCACCACCACCACGCCATATTGGCTCACGCCCTTGGGCGAATACTTGCCCACCACGGTGAAACCTTCAGCGGTCAGTTTTTTCTCGACCTGACCCATCACGGCGTTAACGTCACCGCCACCCACTTTGTCGCCGGAAACATACGGCGTAATGGCGAAGGCGAGCGGCGCCCAGATCAGAGCAGCAAATGCTATTAAGATTTTCTTCATCATGTTCCTCCAAAAAATAAGGGCTGGAACTGATTTCTCAGTTCCAGCCCTGTTTAGTTTGCTTCACACAACACGGTCAATGGCAATATTAGAACTTCATGCCATAAGCGATGCCGAGGGAGTCTTGGTACATCTTGATTGTTTCCGTTCCGGAAGTATTGCCGGTCCATGTATTGAACAGACTGCTGCCGGATACGCTGTTTTCCTGGGCATGCATGTAGGCCATGGTGATTTCCGAGTTCTTATCCAGAGCATAGGTGAAGCCAAGGGTGAAGTGATCTTCGATTACGGCCGGAGCAATGATGTTGAAGGTCGCATCGCGCGACGAGATCGGATTGTTGGTGTGGCTATAGCCGGCGCGCAACGTCAAAGCATCGCTATAAGCGTATTCCACGCCCAGTTTCACAACATCAACGTCACTATAACCAAATCCACGTCCATTAACAGGCCCAAGGGTGCTGGCGATGGCTGGGTTCATATTGGTGCTGGGGTTTCCAACGGAATTCACGCCGCTGTAATTAATACGCTGGTAGTCAAGGGCCACGGTTGTTTTGGCATTAGCTTTGACTGCAATGCCGACGTTCCAGTTTTCAGGCATGTCGAAACCGCCTTGTTCGGCAAACAGGCCTTTGTACTTGTCAAAACTGCCCATTTTCATCTTGGAGGCATAGGCTGCGCCAACCGTCACCATGTCGTTGATCTTACCCATGTAGCCAACGCGAATACCATAGCCCGTCGAGCTGTCATAGCCCTTGTTGGTCAGATTGTTGGCGTCAGCAGAAAATCCGGAGAAAGCCTGCAGACCATCCGCCTTGAAACGCTGATAGCCAAGCAAGGGAGAAACACCAATGGAGTTGCTTTCGTTCACTTTATAGGCAAATGTCGGTGCAATGATCAACTGCATCAGATCGATGCCCAATTTCCCACTGCCGCAAAGCAAGTTATATGGAGCGCCCGCCGCACCAGCCGGGTTAAAGCCTTGACAGGTACCACCAACATTTGGAAGTTCCCCGCCTTTATAGTCGGTGTTCATACCACCATTACCGTAAACCGTGACGCCCAAAGACATATTCGCATTAAGCATCTTGTTGTAGCCAAATTCCGGCACGGCGAAATCATTGCTGTCGCTCTTCGAAGAGCCATTCATGGTCGGGTCTGCAGCACCGCTACGCTCAGCGCTGCGAATCGGACGGAACCAATCCACGCCGATATCCAGTCGATTACCCACCCAAACCATGCTGGCCGGGTTATTGGCGCCACCGAAGGTGTCTTTGGCCATCGCAGTGGATGCACCACCCATGCCTTTGGCAGTCATGCCATAGCCATGAGCAAAATAACCGTTAGTTGCCATTGCCACACCCGGTGCGGCAATGCCGATCGCTGCCAGAACGCCTACAATCTTTTTCAATTTCATGCTCATATCCCCTCTTCTTTAAAAGTTGTTATTTGTGCTACGTGATGCTTGATTCTTGTTTCATTTATATGAATCTTTTTGTTGCTGCAATGATACACAAAAACGCCCCGCGAGCAAGCTCGCCTAGACTAATTCTAGCGCCTGTGTTGCATATAAACGACACTCCAAAAACACCCATTTATATCCCGACATAGGCAACATGCTCGCACCATGGCTTCGAGCCCATGCAAAAAATCGGCAGTCCTTCGCTGAATATGGCCTGAAATACCCCCGCGTGCTAATATTGCGCGTTCAAAATTCTGTCGCTCAATAAAGCAAACACATAAAATTTATGGATCAATTCGCCAAAGAAACAATCCCGGTCAGCCTGGAAGAAGAAATGCGCCGCTCCTACCTCGATTACGCCATGAGCGTGATCGTGGGGCGCGCGCTGCCGGATGTGCGCGATGGCCTGAAACCTGTGCATCGCCGCGTCCTGTTCGCCATGCACGAGCTTTCCAACGACTGGAACAAGGCTTACAAGAAGTCGGCGCGTATCGTCGGCGACGTGATCGGTAAATACCACCCCCACGGCGACACCGCCGTATACGACACCATCGTGCGCATGGCGCAGGACTTTTCCCTGCGCTACCCGCTGGTGGACGGCCAGGGCAACTTCGGCTCGGTAGACGGCGACAATGCCGCCGCGATGCGTTACACCGAAATCCGCATGGCCAAAATCGCCCATGAACTGCTCGCAGACCTCGACAAGGAGACGGTGGATTTCGGCCCCAACTACGACGGTTCCGAATTCGAGCCGCTGGTGCTACCGGCCAAGATTCCCAACCTGCTGATCAACGGCTCCTCCGGGATTGCCGTCGGCATGGCCACCAACATCCCGCCCCACAACATGAACGAGGTGGTGGACGCCTGTCTCAAGCTGTTGGAAGACCCCGACACCGGCATCGAGGAACTGATCGAGATCGTGCCGGCGCCCGACTTCCCCACCGCCGGCATTATTTACGGCACGGTGGGTGTCAAGGAAGGCTACCGCACCGGGCGCGGCCGCGTGGTGATGCGCGCGCGCTGCCATTTCGAAGACATCGGCAAGGGCGAACGCCAGGCCATCATCGTCGACGAACTGCCCTACCAGGTAAACAAGGCCAACCTGTGCATCAAGATCGGCGAACTGGTGCGCGAGAAGAAAATCGAGGGCATTTCCGACCTGCGCGACGAGTCGGACAAGTCCGGCATGCGCGTGGTGATCGAGCTGAAACGCGGCGAAGTGCCAGAGGTGATCCTCAACCAGTTGTACAAAGACACGCAGATGCAGGACACCTTCGGCATGAACATGGTGGCCCTGGTGGACGGGCAGCCGCGCCTGCTCAACCTGAAGCAGATGCTCGACGCCTTCCTGCGCCACCGCCGCGAAGTGGTCACGCGCCGCACCGTGTTCGAACTGCGCAAGGCGCGCGAACGCGGCCATATCCTGGAAGGCCTGGCCGTGGCGCTGTCCAACGTTGACGAAATCATCGCCCTGATCAAGGCCGCCCCGACACCGGCCGCCGCCAAGATCAGCCTGATGGAGCGCACCTGGCGTTCGCCGCTGGTGGAAGAAATGCTGCTGCGCGCGGCCGCTGATGCCTCCCGTCCGGAGGGGCTGGCTCCCGAGTTCGGCTTTTCTGCGCAAGGCTACCGCCTCTCCGAAGCACAGACCCAGGCCATCCTGGAACTGCGCCTGCAGCGCCTGACCGGCCTGGAGCAGGACAAGATCGTCAACGAATACAAGGACGTGATGCTGCGCATCGCCGACTTGCTCGACATCCTGGCGCGCCCGGAACGTGTGACGGAAATCATCACCAACGAACTGGTCGCGATCCGAACCCAGTTCGGCGACAAGCGGCGCAGCGAGATCATCGCCCACGCCCAGGACTTGAGCATGGAAGACCTGATCACGCCGATGGACGTGGTGGTCACCCTCTCGCATACCGGCTACATCAAGTCCCAGCCGCTGGATGAATACAAGGCGCAGAAGCGTGGCGGACGCGGCAAGCAGGCGACGGCGACCAAGGAAGACGATTTCATCGACAACCTGTTCATCGCCAACACCCATGACTACATCCTGTGCTTCTCCAACCGCGGCCGGGTGTACTGGATCAAGGTTTACGAAGTGCCGCAGGGCAGCCGCATCTCGCGCGGCAAGCCGATCGTCAACCTGCTGCAACTGGAAGAAGGCGAGAAGATCAACGCCGTCCTGCCGGTCAAGGAGTTCGACGAAAATCACTTCATCTTCATGGCCACTTCCAGCGGCATCGTCAAGAAGACCCCGCTGACCAGTTTCTCGCGCCCCATGAAGCGCGGCATCATCGCCATCAACCTGGACGAGGACGACTTCCTTATCGGCGTCGCCATCACCGACGGCAAGCACGACATCATGCTGTTCTCCGACGGCGGCAAGGCGGTGCGCTTCGAGGAGGGCGACGTGCGCGATACCGGCCGCAACTCACGCGGCGTAATCGGCATGCGCCTGCAAAAAGCACAAAAAGTCATTTCCCTGCTGGTAGCGGAAAACGAAAACCAGTCCGTCCTGACCGCGACCGAAAACGGCTACGGCAAGCGCACCCCGATCACCGAGTACACCCGCCACGGACGCGGCACCCAGGGCATGATGGCGATCCAGACCAGCGAACGCAACGGCAAGGTGGTCGCCGCCACGCTGGTGGAAGAAAAAGACGAAATCATGCTCATCACCACCGGCGGCGTGCTGATCCGCACCCGCATCAAGGAAATCCGCGAAATGGGCCGCGCCACCCAGGGCGTGACGCTGATCAACCTGGACAAGGGCGAGAAGCTCACCGGATTGGAAAAAGTGGTGGAGTCGGATGAGTCCGACGACGCAGATGAAGAGCCGACCTTGTAACCACTGAGCACACGGAGAGCACGGATACAGACAAAGACTTTCTCCGTGCTCTCCGTGGTTAAATTGTTTTATCGAATTTAGAATTCATCATGGAACGAACTTACAACTTCAGCGCCGGCCCTGCCATGCTCCCCCGGGAAGTCCTGGAGCAGGCTCGCGACGAACTGCTCAACTGGCACGACTGCGGCCTGTCGGTGATGGAAATGACCCATCGCGGCAAGGACTTTTCCGCCATCATCGCCCAGGCGGAGGCCGACCTGCGCGAGTTGCTTGGCGTTCCTGCCAACTACAAGGTACTGTTCCTGCAGGGTGGCGCGACCATGCAGTTCGCCCAGATCCCGCTCAACCTGCTCGCCGGCCGCTCGGCGGACTACCTGGTCACCGGCGCCTGGTCGAAGAAAGCCTTCAAGGAAGCGCAGAAAGTCGGCAGCGCACGCCTGGTCGCCACGACCGAGGCCAGCAATTTCACCCGCCTGCCCGCCGCGTCGGAGCTGGAATTCGACCCCGACGCGGCCTACCTGCACGTGTGCAGCAACGAAACCGTGCACGGCGTGGAAATTCACGACCTGTCCGCGTTCCGGACCTCCGCCACTATCGTCGCCGACATGAGCTCGCACATCCTGTCGCGCCCCGTCGACATCGGCCAATACGGCCTGATCTACGGCGGCGCGCAAAAGAACATCGGCCCGGCCGGCCTCACGCTGGTAATCGTGCGCGAAGACCTGCTCGGCCGCGCGCCGACGAATCTGCCCACCATGCTCGACTACGCAGTGCAGGCCGAGCACGGCTCCATGCTCAACACGCCGCCGACCTATTCCATCTACGTCGCCGGGCTGGTGTTCCAGTGGCTGAAAAAACAGGGCGGCCTTGCAGCCATGGAGCAAACCAACATCGCCAAGGCGAAACTGCTCTACCAGGCCATCGACAACAGCGGCCTGTACCACAACCCGGTCGAGCCCGCCTGCCGCTCGCGCATGAACGTCCCATTCACCCTGAACAAGCCGGGGCTGGAAGAGCTGTTCGTCGCCGAAGCGAAGAAACAGAACATCGTCTCCATCAAGGGCCACAAGATGGTGGGCGGCATGCGCGCCTCGATCTACAACGCCATGCCGCCGCAAGGCGTGCAGGCGCTGGTCGACTTCATGCAGGACTTCGAGCGCCGGCATGGATAAAGCTTTGCAACAACACCGCGCGGCCATCGACGCCATCGACGACGAGATGCTCAAGCTCGTCAATGCCCGCGCCATGCACGCCCAGGCCATCGGCGCGCTCAAGGGCGGCGGCCTGATCTACCGCCCCGAACGCGAAGCCCAGGTGCTGCGTCGGGTCAAGGAAAACAACCCCGGCCCGTTGTCCGGCGAATCCGTGGCGCGCCTGTTCCGCGAAATCATGTCCGCCTGCCTGGCACTGGAAAAACCGCTGAAAGTGGCTTATCTCGGTCCTGAAGGCACCTTCAGCCAGGCTGCCGCCATCAAGCATTTCGGTCATGCCGCGCATACCGAAGGCTGCGCCTCGATCGACGACGTGTTCCGCAACGTCGAAGCCGGCACGGTCGATTACGGCGTGGTGCCGGTGGAAAACTCCACCGGCGGCGCGGTGGGAACCACCCTGGATCTGCTGCTGGAAGCGCCGCTCAAGGTGTGCGGCGAAGTCGACCTGCGCGTCCACCAGTTCCTGCTGCGCAAGCCCGGCACCATGGCCAAGGCGGTGAAGGTGTATTCCCATGCCCAGTCCCTGGCTCAGTGCCACGAATGGCTCAACCAGCATCTGCCGGGCGCGGAGCGCATTCCGGTGGTGAGCAACACCAAGGCGGCGAAGCTGGCGAGCGAGGATGAAAATGCCGCAGCCATCGCCGGCGAAGCGGCAGCCGAGGTTTACGGCCTGGAAAAAGTGGCGCAGAACATCGAGGACGAACCCAACAACACCACGCGCTTCCTGGTAATCGCGCTCCACGACGCCGCGCCCTCGGGCAGGGACAAGACCTCCCTGGTGCTGTCGTCGAAAAACCAGCCCGGCGCGGTCTATGAACTGCTGGCGCCGTTCGCCCGCTTCGGTGTCAGCATGAGCAAGCTGGAGTCCCGCCCCTCCCGCACCGGCCTGTGGGAATACATGTTTTTCGTCGACGTGGAAGGCCATCATCAGGACGAAAAAGTGGCGCAAGCCCTGGCCGAACTGCGCGACAAGGCCGCTTTCCTGAAGATACTCGGCTCCTATCCGGCCGCAGTTCTGTAACACGCGGGTATATCATGGATCTATGTAACTTCTCCCCCTCCTACGTGCGCGCCATCGCGCCCTACCAGCCGGGCAAACCGATCGCCGAACTGGCGCGGGAAATGGACCTGGCCGAGGAAGACATCGTCAAGCTCGCTTCCAACGAAAACCCGCTCGGCGCCAGCCCGCGCGCGCTGGCGGCGATGGAGAACGTGCTGATGGAAGTCGCGCGCTACCCCGATGGCAACGGTTTCCTGCTCAAGACCGCATTGGCGGAAAAATACGGCGTGGAGCTGAACCAGATCGTGCTCGGCAACGGCTCCAACGACGTGCTGGAAATGGCGGCGCGCGCCTTCCTCGCGCCCGGCACGTCGGCCATCTATTCCCAGTACGCTTTCGCCGTCTACCCCCTGGCGACCCAGGCGGTCGGTGCACGCGGCATCGAAACGCCGGCGCGCGATTACGGCCACGACCTCACCGCCATGCTGGAAGCGATAAACGACGACACGCGGGTGATTTTCATCGCCAACCCCAACAATCCCACCGGCACGCTATTGGGCGCGAAAGAACTGGAGCATTTCCTCGAACAGGTTCCGCACACGGTGCTGGTGGTGCTGGACGAGGCTTACACCGAATACCTGCCCAAGGACCAGAGCAGCGATTCCATCGCCTGGCTGAAGAAATTCCCCAACCTGGTGATCACCCGCACCTTCTCCAAGGCATATGGCCTGGCGGGCCTGCGCCTCGGCTTTGCCCTGGCTCATCCGCAAGTGGCGGACCTGCTTAACCGCGTGCGCCAGCCGTTCAACGCCAACAGCATGGCCCAGGCCGCAGCCGTGGCCGCGATGCTGGACGATGCGTTCCTGGAGGAGTGCATCGACATCAACGATGCAGGCATGAAGCAAGTCACGGATGGCTTCAAACGGCTGGGGCTTGAATATATCCCGTCCTGCGCCAACTTTGTAGCGGTGAAAGTGGGCAATGCGGCCGCCGTGAACCACAGCCTGCTGAAGCAGGGCGTCATCGTGCGCCCGGTCGCCAACTACGGCATGTCCGAACACCTCCGCGTCAGCATTGGGCTGAAGGCGGAAAACACCAAATTTTTACAGGCGCTAGAGATCGCCCTCGGAGAGTCAAAATGATCATCGTAATGAACAATGGCGCCACGGAAGAACAAATCGAAGGCGTGGTCAAAAAGATCCGCGAATACGGCCTTGACGCCAACGTGTCGCGCGGCACCGAGCGCACCGTCATCGGCGCCATCGGTGACGAACGCAAGCTCGACCAGGAACTGTTCGATGCCCTGCCCGGCGTGGAACAGTCGATGCACATCGTCAAGCCCTACAAGATCGTGGGACGCGAATGGCACAAGCAGGATTCCATTGTCGATATCAAGGGCATCAAGCTCGGCGGCAACCAGATCCAGATCATCGCCGGCCCGTGCTCGGTGGAAACCCAGCCGCAAATGGACGCGGCCGCCAAATTCGTCCATGAGGCCGGTTGCCGCCTCATGCGCGGCGGCGCCTTCAAGCCCCGCACCAGCCCCTACGCTTTCCAGGGCCACGGCGAGGAAGGCCTGGTCATGTTCCGCAAGGCGGCCGAGCGCTACAACCTGCCCATGGTCACCGAGCTGATGGATGCGCGCCAGCTGGACACCTTCATGAAGCACGACGTGGACGTGATCCAGATCGGCACGCGCAGCATGCAGAACTTCGACCTGCTGAAGGAAGTCGGCACCATCAACAAGCCGGTGATCCTCAAGCGCGGCATGTCCGCCACCATTTCGGAATGGCTCATGGCGGCCGAATACATCGCCGCCGGCGGCAACCACAACATCATTTTCTGCGAACGCGGCATTCGCACCTTCGAGACCTACTACCGCAACGTGCTCGACGTCACCGCCATTCCGGTGCTGAAGAAGGAAACTCACCTGCCGGTCATCGTCGACCCGTCCCACGCGGGCGGCAAAGCCTGGATGGTGCCGGCGCTCTCCCGCGCCGCCATCGCCGCGGGCGCCGACGGTCTGCTGGTGGAAATGCACCCGACCCCGTGCGAAGCCTGGTGCGACGCCGACCAGGCCCTCACCCCGGATGAGCTGAAGACCTTGATGGGCTCGCTGGGCGCGATCGCCGGCGCAATCGGCCGGTCGATCTGAGCGTGAACCACGGAGAACACGGAAAAACCTACCAAATTTCCGTGTCTTCCGTGTCTTCCGTGGTTGGTTTCTTGCATGATTAACAAACTCGTCATCATCGGCGTCGGCCTGATCGGCGGCTCGCTTGCACTGGCGCTGCGCGAAGCGGGGGCGGTTAAGGAAATCGTCGGCCTCGGCCGCAGCCGGGAGAACCTGGAAGCGGCCAGAACGCTGGGCATCGTCGACCGTATCGAAACCGATATGGCCAGCGCGGTGAAAGATGCCGACGTGGTGGTGCTGGCCGTGCCCGTGGCGGCCATGCAGCCGACCCTGGCGCAACTTGCGACCTGCCTGTCGCCGCACACCATCGTCACCGATGTCGGCAGCACCAAGCGCGATGTCATCGCCTACGCCCAGCAACACCTGCCGGACCATCTGTCCCGCTTCATTCCGGGACACCCCATCGCCGGCGCAGAGAAGAGCGGCGCCGCAGCGGCTTTTGCCGATCTGTTTCAGGGCCGCAACGTCGTCGTGACGCCGCTGCCCGAAAACGACGCGCTTGCCGTGTCCCGCATTACTGCCATGTGGCAGACCTGCGGCGCCATCGTCACTACCATGCCGGCGCAAAAGCACGACGAAATTTTCGCCGCGGTTTCCCACCTGCCCCATCTGCTGGCCTTCGCCCTGGTGGAGGACATCGCCTTCCGCGCCAACGCAAAGGAACTGTTCAGCTATGCGGCGGGCGGCTTCCGCGACTTCACCCGCATCGCCGGCAGCCACCCCGAAATGTGGCGCGACATCTGCCTGGCCAACCGCGACGCGCTGATTCGTGAAGTCGACACCTACCAGGCCCAGCTCGACCGCCTGCGCGACATGCTGGAGCAGAGCGACGGCAAATCGCTGGAAATCGTGTTTGGTCACGCCCGCACCGCCCGCGCCGAATGGCTCGCCGGCAAACCGGATTCACAATAGGTTCTTATTCCATGGAATTTCTCGATCTTTCGCCCATCGCCCGGGTCAGCGGCACGGTCGTCCTGCCCGGCTCGAAAAGCATTTCCAACCGCACCCTGCTGCTCGCGGCACTGGCCGAGGGGGTAACCGAAGTCAAGGCGCTGCTCGCGTCCGACGACACCGGCCACATGCTGGAAGCGCTGCGCAAGCTCGGCGTCAACTGGCAACAGCACGGCGCCAGCCGCGACTACCGCGTCGAGGGTGCGGGCGGCGCATTTCCGGTCAAACACGGTGACTTGTTCCTGGGCAATGCGGGCACCGCCTTCCGCCCCCTGACCGCCGCGCTGGCCCTGTCGCAGGGGACGTATCAGCTGAGCGGCGTGGCGCGCATGCACGAGCGCCCCATCGGCGACCTGGTGGATGCCCTGCGCCAGCTCGGCGCCGACATCACCTATCTCGGCAATGAAGGCTTTCCGCCGCTGGCGATCAAGCCGGCTTTCCCTCACCCCAGCCCTCTCCCGCTTGCGGGAGAGGGGGACGGAGTAGCGCTACGCGGCTTGGTAAGAGTGCGCGGCAACGTTTCCAGCCAGTTCCTCACCGCCCTGCTGATGGCCGCACCGCTGGCCGGGCAGGACGTGAACATCGAAGTAGTGGGCGAGCTGATTTCCAAGCCCTACATCGAGATCACCCTCAACCTCATGCGCCGCTTCGGCGTCGAAGTCGAACGCCAGGAGTGGCAGGTATTCACCATCCGCGCCGGCCAGCAATACCGCAGTCCCGGTGAAATCCATGTCGAAGGCGACGCCTCCAGCGCCTCCTATTTTCTCGCGGCAGGGGCCATCGGCAAGGGCCCGGTGCGCGTGGAGGGGGTGGGAAAATCCAGCATTCAGGGCGACGTACGCTTCGCCGAAGCGCTGGCGAGCATGGGCGCGAACATCACCATGGGCGACAACTGGATCGAATCCAGCGGCAGCGGCAAGCTCAAGGCCATCGACCTCGACTGCAACCACATCCCGGACGCCGCCATGACCCTGGCCGTGGCCGCCCTGTTCGCCGACGGCACCACCACGCTCAGGAATATCGCCAGCTGGCGCGTCAAGGAAACCGACCGCATCGCTGCCATGGCAACCGAACTGCGCAAAGTGGGCGCGACCGTGGAGGAAGGCCCGGATTACATCCGCGTCACCCCCCCAGCCGCGTTGACGCCCAACGCCGTGATCGACACCTACGACGACCACCGCATGGCCATGTGCTTCGGCCTGATCGCGCTGGGTAGCGTACCGCTGCGCATCAACGACCCCAAGTGCGCGGCCAAGACCTTCCCCGATTATTTCCCGAAATTGCAATCCATTGCCCAAAACGCCTAAATACCAATGAACGCCTCCTCACCCCTCACCCCTCACTCCTCACCTGCAATTCCGGTCATCGCCATCGACGGCCCCTCCGCTTCAGGCAAAGGCACAGTGGCCGCACTGGTGGCCAAAGAACTAGGCTTCCATTACCTCGACAGCGGTGCGATCTACCGCGTCACCGCCCTCGCGGCGCAACGCGCCGGCATCGCCCTGGATGACGAAAACGCGCTGGCCGAACTGGCTGGCAAGCTGGACGTCAGTTTCGACAACGGCGAAATCTGGCTGGACGGAACGCAAGTCGGCGAAGCGGTGCGTACCGAAGAATCCGGCAACGCCGCCTCGAAAATCGCCTCGCTGCCGCGCTTGCGCGCAGCCCTGCTGGCGTTCCAGCGCAGCTTCCGCAAGGCTCCGGGACTGGTGGCGGACGGCCGCGACATGGGCTCGGTGGTATTTCCCGATGCCACTCTTAAAATTTTCCTCACCGCCAGCGCCGAAGTACGTGCCGAACGACGCTATAAACAGTTGATGGAAAAAGGAATGCGTGCTAATCTTTCGCAGATTTTGCAGGATCTCCAGCAACGCGATGCGCGCGACAGCGCACGCAGCGTCGCCCCCCTGCAGAAATGCGCGGACGCAAGCCTGCTCGACACCGACACCCTCACCATCGCCGCAGCGGTCAACGAGGTGCTGAGGCGTTATCAGGCATAACCGGCCGCCAGGCGTCTGGAATTAAGGTTTTGCGGAACCCTGAAGCGGCGCGTTTACCGGCAAACCGGCCGGCACAAATGCGCCGTTTAACTTTTTCCGCAACATTGTAGGTTCCGACATTCAACAACTTGCCCCGTGGCTCATTACGGGTTTGTGGATTTTATTTTTTATGACTACTGCTACCGCCTCCTCCGAAAGTTTTGCCGCCCTGTTTGAAGAAAGCCTGCAACGCCAGGAAATGCGCTCGGGTGAACTGATCACCGCCGAAGTCGTGTCTGTGGACAACGACGTGGTGATCGTCAACGCCGGCCTCAAGTCCGAAAGCGTGATCGACGCCAACGAATTCAAGAATGACATGGGCGAAATCGAAGTCAAAGTTGGCGATTTCGTCAGCGTTTGCATCGAAGCCATGGAAGACGGCTACGGCTCGACCAAGCTGTCGCGCGAAAAAGCCAAGCGCATGGCGGCCTGGAACGACCTCGACAAGGCCATGGAAGAAGGCACGCTGGTATCCGGCGTGATCAGCGGCTCGGTCAAGGGCGGCCTCACCGTGACGGTGAACGGTATTCGCGCCTTCCTGCCCGGCTCGCTGGTGGACATCCGCCCGGTCAAGGACACGACTCCTTACCAGGGCAAGCAGATGGAATTCAAGGTCATCAAGCTCGACCGCAAGCGCAACAACGTGGTGGTTTCGCGTCGTGCCGTGCTGGAAGCCAGCCAGGGCGCCGAGCGTCAGGCCCTGATGGAAAACCTGAAAGAAGGCGCAGTGGTCAAGGGTATCGTCAAGAACATCACCGACTACGGCGCATTCGTGGACCTGGGTGGCATCGACGGCCTGCTGCACATCACCGACCTGGCATGGCGCCGCGTCAAGCATCCGTCCGAAGTGCTGACCGTGGGCGACGAAGTGGAAGCCAAGATCCTCAAGTTCGACCAGGAAAAGAACCGCGTCTCCCTGGGCATCAAGCAACTGGGCGACGATCCGTGGGTCAACCTGTCCCGCCGCTACCCGCAAGGCACCCGCATGTTCGGCAAGGTGACCAACCTGACCGACTACGGCGCATTCGTGGAAATCGAACAGGGCATCGAAGGCCTGGTTCACGTGTCCGAAATGGACTGGACCAACAAGAACGTTCACCCCGCCAAGGTTGTCAGCCTGGGCGACGAAGTCGAAGTCATGATTCTGGAAATCGACGAAGAACGCCGCCGCATTTCCCTGGGCATGAAGCAGTGCAAGCCCAACCCATGGGACGAATTTGCCGCCGGCCACAAGAAGGGCGACAAGGTGCACGGCCAGATCAAGTCGATCACCGACTTCGGTATCTTCATCGGCCTGCCGGGCAGCATCGACGGCCTGGTTCACCTCTCCGACCTGTCCTGGAACATGCCCGGCGAAGAAGCTGTGCGCAACTACAAGAAGGGCGACGAAGTGGAAGCCGTGGTTCTGGCCATCGACGCCGAGAAAGAGCGCATCTCTCTGGGCATCAAGCAGATGGATGGTGACCCCTTCTCCAACTACATCTCCACCCACGACAAGAATGACATCGTCAAGGGCACGGTCAAGGCAATTGACGCCAA
Source organism: Sulfurimicrobium lacus (assembly GCF_011764585.1). GTDB lineage: Bacteria > Pseudomonadota > Gammaproteobacteria > Burkholderiales > Sulfuricellaceae > Sulfurimicrobium > Sulfurimicrobium lacus. Next base: position 723,758 of record NZ_AP022853.1, on the reverse strand, counting down.
GGGCGCTACCATCTCCCTGGACGGAGAAGTGGAAGGTTACCTGCGCGCTTCCGAAGTTTCCCGCGATCGCGTCGAAGACATTCGCAGCCACCTCAAGGAAGGCGACGAAGTCGAGGCCAAGATCATCAGCGTGGACCGCAAGAACCGCAACATCAGCCTGTCCATCAAAGCCAAGGACATGGCTGACGAGACCGACGCGATGCACAAGATGGCCAGCGAGCAAAGCGCTGCCAGCGCCGGTACGACCAACCTGGGTGCCCTGCTGAAAGCCAAGCTGGACAACAAAAACAGCGGCCAGTAAGGTTCGAGCGGAGGCCGGCCGGAGCTCACCCCGGCCGGCCGACTCAAGCAGGGAATATTCATGACCAAGTCAGAACTGATTAACAAGTTGGCGGCACGCTATCCGCAATTGGTAGCGAAGGATGCGGAGCTCGCGGTCAAAACTGTTCTGGAAGCCATGGCGGAAAGCTTGGCCCAGGGCGAACGTATCGAGATTCGCGGCTTCGGCAGTTTCAGCCTGAACTACCGCCCTCCACGTGTTGGCCGTAACCCAAAAACCGGTGGCAAAGTCAGCGTACCTGAAAAATTCGTTCCGCATTTCAAGGCAGGCAAGGAATTGCGGGAACGAGTAGACTATCCAGAATAGAATTAACTGGCGCAGCTTGCCGGTAAGTTAAGATGGCGGCATTATCGCAAGATTGTGCCGCTTTTTTATTTCGCTTTTTTATTTGAATAGCTGAACGGGTAAACATGATTCTCGAGTTTTTACAGAAGCCGGCCCATGCTTCCTGTCCACGCTTGTTAACGCCCATATAAAAAAACATGCGTTATCTTTCCTGGGTTTTCGGCATCGTGCTTTTCATGCTGGCATTAGGCTTTGCCATCAAGAACAGCGAACCGGTGACCCTGCACTATTTTCTCGGCTACCAGTGGCAGGCGCCTTTGGTGGTGGTTGTGCTGACCGTATTCTGCGTTGGCGCGGGCGCCGGCATTGCCGCGTCGCTCGGATTCATATTCAAGCAACGGCGCGAAACAGCCAAACTGCGGCGCGAATTGCGCAACCTGCATGCGCCAGTGAAAGCGCAAGTTTCCGAGCATGCCACGAACACCCCGGCATTCACCACACGGCAGGCTGACGATGGAATTTGAATACTGGTGGCTGCTTGCCTTACCGCTGTTTTTCAGCCTCGGCTGGCTCGCCGCACGCATCGACATCAAGCACATCCAGTCCGAATCCCGCAACCTGCCGGATTCGTATTTCAGGGGCCTGAACTTTCTGCTCAACGAACAGCAGGACAAGGCGATCGAATCGTTTATCGAAGTGGTTCGCGCCGATCCGGAAACGGTGGAACTGCATTTCGCCCTGGGCAGCCTGTTCCGCCGTCGCGGCGAGGTGGAGCGCGCCACCCGCATGCACCAGACCCTGGTGGCGCGCACCGACCTGGACGCCGACAAGAAACTGAAAGCCACCTTCGAGCTTGGCCAGGATTATCTCAAGGCCGGCCTGCTGGACCGTGCGGAACAGGTTTTCAGCGGCATGAGCCAGTCGGCTTACGGCGAACAGGCACGCAAGTTCCTGCTGGAAATATATGAACAGGAGCGCGAATGGGAAAACGCCATTGCCATTGCGCAACAGCTTAGCGCTACTTCTCCCACCTCTTTCCAGCGCGAAATCGCCCAGTTCTACTGCGAACTCGCAGCAAGCGAAATCGCCCGTTCGGCGCTGGATGCCGCACGCAGCCACCTCGAGCAGGCCTTGCAAACCGCTCGAGCTTGCGCGCGCGCCAACCTGATGCTGGGAGACATGGAGGCGCAAGCCAACCGCCACGCTTCGGCCATCCAGTTCTGGAAGCTCATCGAAACCCAGAATCCGGCTTACCTGCCGCTGGCAGCGGGACGCCTGCTGGCCAGTTATCGCGCGCTGGGACAAAACGCTGAAGGCCTCGCCCTGCTGCGCAACTACCTCGCTCAGGCGCCCTCCATCGACCTGTTAAGCACTGCATTTCAGGCCGCACTGGAGCAGGATGGTCCGCGCGCCGCCTATGAGCTGGTGCGCGACGAGCTGCGGCGCAACCCCAGCCTGCTCGGGCTGGACAAACTGCTCGAAGCCGCGCTGCTGGATGCCCCCGCCGAACGCCGCCAGGACATTGCCCTGGTGAAGAACCTCATCCACCAGCACAGCCAGCGCCTCGCGCTCTACCGCTGCGAGAACTGCGGCTTCAAGGCGCGGCAATTTCATTGGCACTGCCCCGCTTGCGGCGGCTGGGAAAGCTTCCCCCCGAAACGCACCGAAGATCAGGATCTCACATGACAAGCGACCCGAAAATCATCGTGGCGCTGGATTACGCCACCACGGAGGCGGCATCCGCACTGGTAGCCCGGCTCGACCCACAGCTGTGCAAACTGAAGGTCGGCAAGGAACTGTTCACCGCCGCCGGCCCGGCCTGGGTGGAGCACCTGGTCGGACAGGGCTACGGCGTATTCCTCGACCTGAAATTTCACGACATCCCCCACACCGTGGCCCAGGCATGCAAGGCGGCGGCCGCTCTCGGCGTGTGGATGGTCAACGTTCACGCATTGGGAGGCCGCGCCATGATGAGCGCTGCGCGCGAAGCCATAGATGCCACGCCCAACCGCCCCAAGCTGATCGCCGTCACCGTCCTCACCAGCATGGGCGCGAATGACCTGGCCGACCTGGGCATCAGCGAAGCACCTCAACAACTGGTGCGGCGACTGGCCGGCCTGGCGCACAGCTGTCATCTTGACGGCGTAGTCTGTTCCGCCCAGGAAGCAGCAGTGTTGCGGCAGGAACAAGGGCCGGACTTCTGCCTGGTGACGCCCGGCATCCGTCCCGCCAGCGCGGCAAAAGACGACCAGAACCGCGTCATGACCCCGGCAGAAGCGCTGCGCGCGGGATCGAATTATCTGGTGATCGGACGACCCATCACCCAGGCGCCGGACCCCCTGCAGGCGCTGCAGGCCATCCGGCAGGAAATTGCAACCATCGGAGACTCAAAGTGAAAATCAGCATAATTGGAACCGGCTATGTCGGCCTCGTGACGGGCACTTGCCTGGCGGAAGTCGGCAACGATGTGGTCTGCCTGGACCTTGACGAACGCAAGATCGGCATGCTCAAGCAAGGCCAGATCCCCATTTACGAACCCGGTCTGGAAGACATGGTGCAACGCAACCAGGCTGCCGGCCGCCTGCGCTTCACCACCGACGTGGCGGAAAGCGCTGCCCACGGCGTGATCCAGTTCGTCGCGGTGGGCACTCCGCCCGACGAGGACGGCTCCGCCGACCTGCAATACGTGGTCGCCGCGGCACGCGCCATCGGTCAGAACATGAACGAATACAAGGTCATCGTGGACAAATCCACGGTACCGGTCGGCACTGCGGACCGCGTGCGCGCAGCAGTGCAGGAAGAACTGCAGAAACGCGGCTCGAAGCTCGATTTCAGCGTGGTGTCCAACCCGGAGTTCCTCAAGGAAGGCGCGGCGGTGGAAGACTTCATGCGCCCCGACCGCATCGTGGTGGGAACCGACAACGCCAAGGCGACCGACCTGATGCGCGCGCTCTACGCGCCATTCCAGCGCAACCACGAACGCCTGATCGTGATGGACATCAAGTCCGCCGAACTCACCAAATACGCCGCCAATGCCATGCTGGCCACGCGCATCTCGTTCATGAACGAGCTCGCCAACCTGGCGGAAATCCTCGGCGCCGACATCGAGCACGTGCGTCACGGCATCGGCTCCGACCCGCGCATCGGCTACCACTTCCTCTACCCCGGTTGCGGCTACGGCGGCTCCTGCTTCCCCAAGGACGTGCAGGCGCTGCAGCGCACCGCGCGTGCCAACGGCGTCGAGTTGCAGGTCTTGAAAGCGGTCGAAGATGCCAACGACGAGCAGAAGCACATTCTGCTGAAAAAGATCACGCAGAAATTCGGCAGCGACCTGTCCGGCAAGCGCATCGCGCTGTGGGGTCTGGCGTTCAAGCCCAACACCGACGACATGCGCGAGGCCCCCAGCCGCGTGCTGATCGAAGGCCTGTGGAAAATGGGCGCGACAGTATCGGCTTACGACCCCGCCGCCATGGAAGAAACGCATCGCATTTACGGCGACGACCCGCGCCTGAAGCTGGTGGACTCCCCCGCTGCGGCGCTGGCCGATGCGGATGCCCTGGCCATCGTCACCGAATGGAAGGAGTTCCGCGCGCCCGATTTCGGCGTCATCAAGTCCAACCTCAAGACTCCGGTGATCTTCGACGGACGCAACCTGTACGAGCCGAAAATGGTGCGCGAGCAGGGACTGGAATATTTCCCGATTGGAAGACTGTAAATAGTTGAGGAGTGAGGGGTGAGGAGTGAGGAGTTGAAACAGGCCCGCGTCCTGGTAGTGGGCGACGTCATGCTCGACCGCTACTGGTTCGGCGAGGTCAGCCGCATTTCCCCGGAGGCACCGGTACCGGTAGTCCATGTGAGCAAAACCGAGGAGCGCCCCGGCGGCGCGGCCAACGTGGCGCGCAATGCCGCCGCCTTGGGTGCGAAAGTGGCGCTGCTCTCGGTAGCGGGCACCGACGAGGCGGGCGACAACCTCGCGCGCCTGCTGACGCACGAAAACATCAACGTGGTGCTGCACCGCGATGCCGGTCTCGACACCACCATCAAGCTGCGCGTCATCGGACGCCAGCAGCAACTGCTGCGCATCGACTTCGAAACCTGGCCGGGCCATGAAGTCCTGCAAAACAAGCTGGCGGATTTCGAGCGCATGCTGGGCGATACCGACGTGGTGATCCTGTCCGACTACGGCAAGGGCGGCCTGACCCACATCGCGCGCATGATCGAACTGGCGCGCGCGGCCGGCAAGCCGGTCCTGGCCGACCCCAAGGGCGAGGATTACGAGCGCTACCGCAACGCCACCCTGCTCACCCCCAACCGGGGCGAATTCCGACAGGTTGCCGGGGGTTGGAAAAACGAAGAGGAACTGACGCGCAAGGCGCAGCAACTGCGCACGCAACTCAACCTCCAGGCCCTGCTGGTGACGCGTAGCGAAGAAGGCATGACACTGTATCGCGACGGCGAAGCCCTCACCGAACCCGCCCTGGCGCGCGAAGTGTTCGACGTCAGCGGCGCCGGCGACACCGTGATCGCCACCCTGGGCGTGATGCTGGCATCCGGTGCCGACCTGCCGGAAGCGATGCGCATGGCCAACAAGGCTGCAGGTATCGTGGTCGGCAAGCTGGGCACGGCAGTAGTGAGCCGCGAAGAATTGTTTGGGTAGCCATCAGCGGTCAGCCATCAGATTTTTGGTGGTTTAGCTGATTGCTGACAGCTGATAGCTGATTACTTAAAAAGGATAAACACATGTACTACATCGTCACCGGCGCCATGGGCTTTATCGGCGCCAACATCGTCAAGGCCCTCAACGAGCGCGGCGAGACCAACATCATCGCGGTGGACAACCTGAAAAAGGCGGACAAGTTCAAGAACCTGGTGGACTGCGAAATCGCGGACTACATGGACAAGGAAGACTTCCTCGACGCGGTGCTGGACGGGGCGTTCGACGACTCCATGCAGGCCGTGTTCCATGAAGGCGCGTGCTCCGACACCATGGAGACCGACGGACGCTACATGATGGAGAACAACTACCGCTACACCGTGTCCCTGCTCGAACACTGCCAGAACGAGGAAGTCCCCTTCCTCTACGCCTCCTCCGCCAGCGTGTACGGTGCTGGCAGCATCTTCAAGGAGTCGCGCGAATACGAAGGCCCGCTCAACGTCTACGGCTACTCCAAATTCCTCTTCGACCAGTACGTGCGCCGCATGTGGGCGGAAAAGACCGGCCAGATCGTCGGCTTCCGCTACTTCAACGTGTACGGTCCGCGCGAACAGCACAAGGGCCGCATGGCCTCGGTGGCCTTCCACTTCTTCAACCAGTACCAGGCGGAAGGCAAGGTCAAGCTGTTCGAAGGCTGCGAAGGCTACGCCAACGGCGAGCAGCGGCGCGATTTCGTCTCGGTGGAAGACGTGGTCAAGATCAACATGTGGTTCCTCGACCACCCCGACCAGTCCGGCATTTTCAACCTCGGCACCGGCCGTAGCCAGGCGTTCAACGACGTCGCCGTGGCCGCCGTCAACGCCTGCCGCAAGGCTAAGGGAGAAGTCGCCCTGACGCTGGCGCAGCTACAGCAGCAGGGCATCGTCGAATACGTCGCCTTCCCTGAAGCGCTCAAGGGCAAGTACCAGAGCTTCACCCAGGCCGACATTTCGGCGCTGCGCGACGCCGGCTACGACACGCCGCTCTACACCGTCGAACAGGGCGTGGAACGCTACGTCGATTACCTGCTGCAGAAGTAAGAGGCCGATTTACTTATCTGGAGATAACGATGAAAAAATTCCTGCTTGTCGTGTTTGCGTGGCTTGTCTTCATGGGTCTGGCGTTCGCCGGCGCCCCGATTGATCTTAATGCTGCCACCCAGGCGCAACTGGAAAGCGTGAAAGGCATCGGCCCGGTCAAGGCCAAGGCGATCATCGAGTACCGCACCAAGAACGGCCCGTTCAAAAGTGTCGACGACCTCCAGAAAGTGACCGGGTTTGGCAAACCCAGCGTGAACAAATTGCGCGCCGAAGTCACGGTGGGCGGCGCAAAATCCGCCAACGTAAAAGCCTCGGATGCCAAGGCCGCAGGAACCAAGGCCGCCGACGTGAAGGCCGGCACCAATAAAGCCGGCAAGTAAGCTCCATCCGTTCGTGCCAAGCCCCGCCCACAGCGGGGCTTTTCTATTTAAGCCGAAAAAAAACGGGCATAATGAACAGCCTGCGACTTTGCCACCCAAACTAAGGAACGTTCGCACTTGAATACGGCCCGTTTTGCTTTCATTCCACCTTGGCTCGACCCGCTGCGCGCCGTCGCTGTCGCCATGTTCGACAGCAACGGCGATTTGATCGAGGCCAACGAAGGGTTCCGTTTCACCCTGAGTCCTGAGGCTGGCTACAACGCAACGCAACGCATCGCCGAGCCGACCTTCGAAGCACTGCTAAGGATGCAACCGGACGAAACAGGCCTGGTTTACACCGGCCTGATCAACCTGCACATCGGCCACGGCATCACGCGCGCCTTCGCCGGCACGGTCTACCGCCGCAACCAGTTGTTCCTGCTGGCGGCCGAACTGGACATCTCCGCCTTCGAGTCGCTCAGCAGCGACAACGAACGCCTCAACCAGGAACTGGACGACGCCCGCAAGCAGGTCTCGAAGCGCAATCACACCCTGGAAAAACTGCAGGAGGAGATTGCCACGCTCAAGCGCAACGACGGTCTCACCGGCCTGGCCAACCTGAAATTGCTCGACGCCCGGGTGAGCGAGGAAATCCAGCGCTGGGAACGTTACCGCCGCCCACTGGCGCTGGTACTGATCGACCTGGACGAGTTCGGCAAGATCAATGACGAATTCGGCCGCAAGGTGGGCGACGAGTTGCTGCAGCATGTCGCCACCATTCTCAACGGCGCAACGCGTACCCTCGATCTGGTAGCGCGTTACGGCGGGCAGGAGTTCGCGGTGCTGCTGCCGGAAACCAACGAGATGGGCGCCATGATCGTGGCGGAGCGGCTGCGCATGGACCTCGAGAGCATGCTGATATTGCCCCTGTTGCGCCCGCTCACCGCCAGTTTCGGCGTCGCCCTGCTGCAACCGGACGAAAAGCGCGACGCCTACTACGCCCGCGCGGGTCGCGCCGTGAAATATGCCAAGTCTCACGGCAAGAACTGCATCGCCATGGCGGGAGTCGTCGCCGATTGCGATCACCTCTACCAGAGTTTCATCCAGGAACAAAATGTATAAAACCATCGAAGATTTCGTCGGCAATACGCCGCTGGTCCAGCTGAAACGCATTCCCGGCAACACCTCCAATACCGTGCTGGTCAAACTGGAAGGCAACAATCCTGCCGGCTCGGTGAAAGACCGTCCGGCGCTGTCCATGATCGTGCACGCCGAAGCGCGCGGCGAGATCAAGCCGGGCGACACCCTGATCGAGGCCACCAGCGGCAACACCGGCATCGCTCTGGCCATGGCGGCGTCGATGCGCGGCTACAGGATGGTGCTGGTGATGCCGGAGCACATGAGCGTGGAGCGCCGCCAGGTGATGCGCGCCTTCGGCGCGGAAATCGTCCTCACGCCCCGCACCGGCGGCATGGAAGCGGCCATCGACACCGCCAGCCGGATGCGGGCGGAAGGCCAGGGCATCATCCTCGACCAGTTCTCCAGCCCCGACAACCCGCTCGCGCATTACGAGGGTACCGGGCCGGAAATCTGGCGCGACACGCAAGGCACCATCACCCATTTCGTCAGCAGCATGGGCACCACCGGCACCATCATGGGCTGCTCGCGCTACCTCAAGGAGCAGAACCCGGACGTGCAGATCATCGGCGCCCAGCCGACCGACGGCTCGCAGATCCCCGGCATCCGCAAATGGCCGCTGGACTACCTGCCCAAAATCTGCGATTTCAGCCGCGTCGACCGCATCGTCGAAGTCTCGCAGACCGACGCGGAAGAAATGACCCGCCGCCTGGCGCGGGAAGAAGGCATCTTCGCCGGCATCTCTTCCGGCGGCGCCCTGGTGGCGGCGCTCGAAGTCTCGTCCCAGGTGGAAAACGCGGTGATCGTCTCCATCGTGTGCGACCGCGGCGACCGCTACCTCTCCACCGGCGTGTTTCCCGCATAACGACGCGATGGCAACGATCCGCGGCTGCGATTTTCCCGACGATTATTTCTACAGCGTCGAACACAACGTGTGGGCGCGCCTCGAGGCGGACGGCACGGTCACGCTGGGCGCGACTTCCTTCGGTCTGGCGCTGGCGGGCGAAATCGTGTCGTGCATGCCGAAACGCCCCGGCCGCGAGATCGAGCTCAACCGCGCGGTCGCCACCCTCGAGTCGGGCAAATGGGTCGACTCGATGAAATCGCCGATCAGCGGCGAGATCGTCGCCATCAACGAGGAAGTGGAAGCCAACCCCGCCCTGATCAACCAAGACCCCTATGGGGCGGGCTGGATCGTGCGGATGAAGCCGGCCAACTGGCCCACGGAAAGCACTCTCCTCGTCACCGGGCCGGCCATCGCCCAGGCTTTCAAAATCCGCATGGATGCCGAAGGTTTCGGCATTTGAACCTACTCTCCTTAGAAGCCGGCGAACATTCCGCCGCGCGGCCTGCTGAATAATGAACCTGCTCAAAGCCCTCGCCACCATCGGCAGCATGACCCTGCTCTCAAGAATTCTCGGGTTCCTGCGCGACACCATCATCGCCCGTGCCTTCGGCGCCGGCCTCTACACCGACGCCTTCTTCGTCGCTTTCAAGCTGCCCAACATGATGCGCCGCCTGTTCGCCGAGGGCGCCTTTTCCCAGGCCTTCGTTCCCATCCTCGCCGAGTACAAGACGCGACGCGGCCACGACGCCACACGCGACCTGATCGACCATGTGGCAACCTTTCTCGGGCTGGTGCTGGTGGGCGTCAGCCTGATCGGCATACTCGCCGCGCCGGCGGTGATCTACATCAGCGCACCGGGTTTCTCCGCCGACGCGGAGAAATTCGACCTCACGGTACAACTGCTGCGCTACATCTTCCCCTACATCTTCTTCATCTCGCTGGTGTCGCTGGCCGGCGGCGTGCTCAACACCTACAGCAAGTTCTCGGTGCCCGCCTTCACCCCGGTGCTGCTCAACCTGTCCTTCATCGCCTGCGCGCTGTGGCTGGCGCCCTACATGCACCCGCCGGTCATGGCGCTGGCGGTGGCGGTGCTACTCGGCGGCGTGCTGCAGCTCGGCGTACAGCTGCCCTACCTGGCAAAAATCGGCTTCCTCCCGAGATTCCGCCTCAACCTGCACGACGAGGGCGTGTGGCGCGTCATGAAGCTCATGGGGCCGGCAGTGTTCGGCGTCTCTATCGCCCAGATCAGCCTCCTGATCAACACCATCTTCGCCTCTTTCCTCGAAACCGGCAGCGTGTCCTGGCTCTATTACGCCGACCGCCTGATGGAATTCCCCACCGGCATCCTCGGCGTGGCGCTCGGCACCATCCTCCTGCCCTCCCTCGCCAAGCACTACGCCGACGACTCGCCCGAGCAATTCTCCAGCCTGCTCGACTGGGGCCTGCGCCTGACGCTGATGCTCGCCCTGCCCGCCGCGCTGGCTCTGGCGATACTCGCCGTGCCGCTGATTTCCACCCTGTTCTACTACGGCAAGTTCACCGCCCACGACCTGTGGATGACGCGCGAGGCCCTGATGGCCTACAGCGCCGGCCTGCTCGGCCTGATCATGGTCAAGGTGCTGGCGCCTGGCTTCTATTCCCGCCAGAACATCAAGACCCCGGTGAAAATCGCCATTTTCACCCTGCTCGCCACCCAGGCCATGAACCTCGCCTTCATCTGGAAACTGCACCACGCCGGGCTGGCACTCTCGATCGGCCTCGGCGCCTGCCTCAACGCCGGCCTGCTGTACTACCAGCTGCGTCGCCACAACATCTTCCAGCCGCAGCCGGGCTGGATGGTGTTCATGCTCAAGCTGGGTGTGGCGCTGGCGGCAATGGGGGCGGCGCTGTGGTTCGCCATGGGGCCGGAAGCGGCGTGGTTGAGCGGGGGCATCGTGTCGCGGGCGCTGCATCTGACTTGGGTGGTAGTGGCGGGTGCGGGCGCTTATTTCGCCACGCTGTTGCTGGTGGGGATACACCCCAGGGATTTCGTCAAGCGCGCGGTGGAATAGCGGGCTAGGTCAGACCGTCAGATGGTATATAAACGATCGGAGTGCACATCACGTTATGTCTAGCCAAGCATACCGCCTGCTAAGGCCTTTAATCGCTGCGCTTTCTGGTGCGTCGTTGGGCTACTTGGTTCTGATAGCTCCCATAATTTCTTTGCCCGTAACGTATCTCAAATGGCTCATCCCGTTCATAAAGGACATTGACTCCTACCTCTACAACATAGGGGCGGAGTACATCGTGACGGCTACTATGCTTTCTATCTTGGCGGTTCCAAACACTCTTCTAATGGCAGTTGCCGTTGCTTACTTGATGAAATTGCTCCGCCACCCTCGTATTGTTTTTTATTCCACATTCATTTGGCCGGCACTTGTATACCTGTCTTATTGGCTCGATGTTCTTCGCTTAAAGACACGGGCAGAACTCGCGGGCTTACCCTCAGACACTGGACATATTCCAATCGACATAAATTTCCCGGCAAGGGCAATCGGAATGCTGCTCATCTATTTTTTGTTTTCAACTTTGGTGTTTGCGATTTTTCGTCGCATATCAACCACTAGCCCGCGTAGGGCGCAATAACCAACGGGCATTGCGCCGCATGGTTTGATTTAGTTGCTGTTGGATGCGCTCCGCGCACCGTGTTTGATTGCCGGGCGGCCCCGGCTCCCAATCACCATGCGCAAAGCGCATTCCACCCCATCGAATCAGGCGACACACGCCTCTACGGCCCCGCGCTTTTTCATTTAGCCCCGGAGTGCGTATAATTCCCTCTTTTGTTTGACCGATTATGCTGATTTTCCGAGGAATTCCCGCCAGCGAGACGCCGATTGCCCTGACCATCGGCAATTTCGACGGCGTCCATCTGGGCCATCAGGCGATGCTCGAACGCATGGAAGAGGCCGCCAGGAAGCGCGGCCTGCCGGCGTGCGTGATGACGTTCGAGCCGCATCCGCGCGAATTCTTCACCCCGGACCAGGCGCCTACCCGTCTCACCAGCCTGCGCGAGAAACTGCAGCTGTTCGCCGAATACGGCGTAGACCGGGTGTTCATCTGCCCCTTCAACAAGCGCTTTGCCAGCATCGACGCGGGCGAGTTCGTCACTGAAATGCTGCACCATCGCTTGCAAACGCGCTGGGCGCTGATCGGCGACGATTTCCGCTTCGGCGCCAAGCGCGCGGGCGACTTCGATCTGCTGCAAGCGTCCGGCGCCCGGCTCGGTTTTGAAGTGGAGTCCATGCACAGCGTCATGGCGGCGGGTCTGCGCGTTTCCAGCACTGCGGTGCGGGAAGCACTGGCCGGCGGCGACCTCGACCTGGCGCGCGCGCTGCTGGGCCGCCCTTACAGCATCAGCGGGCGGGTGGAGCATGGCGAAAGCCTGGGGCACAAGATCGGCTTCCCGACTGCCAACATCCAGCTCAAGCACAACCGTCCGCCGCTGTGGGGCATTTTCGCGGTCGAGGTGGAGGGGCTTGGCGACCAGGCGCTGCAGGGTGCGGCCAGCCTGGGCGTGCGCCCGACGGTGATGAACAACGGCTTGCCGACGCTGGAAGTGCACCTGTTCAACTTCGACCAGCAGATTTACAACCGGCACGTGCGGGTGGATTTCCTGCACAAGCTGCGCGACGAAATGAAATTCCCCAACCTGGAAACGCTGACAGCGCAAATCGCAGCCGACGTGGCCAACGCAAAACGGTATTTTGGAACCCGATAAATGGCTGATTACAAAGACACACTGAACTTGCCCGACACGCCCTTCCCGATGCGCGGCGATCTCGCCAAGCGCGAGCCGGCGTGGGTCAAGCAGTGGCAGGATAAAAAACTCTACCAGCGCATCCGCGCCGCCAGCGCGGGCCGCCCCAAGTTCGTGCTGCACGACGGCCCGCCCTATGCCAACGGCGACATCCACATCGGCCACGCGGTCAACAAGATCCTCAAGGACATCATCGTCCGCTCCAAGACCCTGGCCGGTTTCGATGCACCCTATGTGCCGGGCTGGGACTGCCACGGCCTGCCGATCGAACTGCAGGTGGAGAAGCAGCACGGCAAGGAAATTCCCGCCTCCCGCTTCCGCGAACTGTGCCGCGATTATGCGCAGTCGCAGATCGAGCGCCAAAAGGCCGACTTCATCCGCCTCGGTGTGCTGGGCGAGTGGGACGATCCCTACCGCACCATGGATTTCAAGTTCGAAGCCGACATCATGCGCACCCTCGGACGCATCCACGCCAACGGCTACCTCTACCAGGGGCAGAAGCCGGTGCACTGGTGCATCGACTGCGGCTCGGCGCTGGCGGAAGCCGAGGTGGAATACGAGGACAAGACTTCGCCCGCCATCGACGTGGCCTTTGCGGTGAAAGATGTCGCCGCGCTGGCCCAAGCGCTCGGCATGAAGATCCCATCACAGCCGGTTTACGCGGTGATCTGGACCACCACGCCATGGACCCTGCCCGCCAACCAGGCCGTTTCCGTCCATCCCGAATTCGACTACGACCTGGTCCAGACGCCGAAAGGCATCCTCATCCTGGCGCACGATCTGGCCGAGGCCTGCATCCAGCGCTATGGTTTCGAGGCCGTCGAAGTGGTGGCGGTGGTCAAGGGTGCCGCGCTGGAGCACCTGCAGTTGCAGCACCCGTTCTACGAGCGCGTTGTGCCCATCATCTGCGGCGAACATGTGACCCTCGACGCCGGTACCGGGCTGGTGCATACGGCCCCGGCTCACGGCCAGGACGACTATGTGATCGGCAGCAAATACAAGCTGGCCGTCGATTGCCCGGTGGGCGACGACGGCAAGTTCTTCGAGCGCACCCCGCTGGTCGGCGGCCAGTCCATCTGGGCGGCAAATAAAACGGTCTTGGAAATCCTCAACACCAACGGCTCGCTGCTCAAGAACGAGAAGCTGCTGCACAGCTATCCCCACTGCTGGCGCCACAAGACGCCGATCATTTTCCGCGCCACGCATCAGTGGTTCATCGGCATGAATATCAGCCGTCAGCGATCAGTTGTCAGCGGTCAGTCAGCCACCTTGAGGGAGGCGGCGATGAAAGCCGTCGAGAACACCGAGTTCTTCCCCTCATGGGGACGCGCCCGGCTGGAGGCCATGATCAAGAACCGCCCCGACTGGTGCGTGTCGCGCCAGCGCAACTGGGGCGTGCCGATGCCGCTGTTCGTACACAAGGAATCGGGCGCGCTGCACCCGCGCACCCAGGAACTGCTGGAGCAGGTGGCCCAGCGCGTGGAGCAACAGGGCATCGAGGCCTGGTTCAGCCTCGACGCTACAGAACTGCTGGGCGCCGATGCCGCCACCTACAAGAAGGTGAGCGACACCCTCGACGTGTGGTTCGATTCCGGTTCGAGCCACGCCTGCGTGCTGAAACGGCGCGACTACCTGGCCCACCCCGCCGACCTGTACCTGGAAGGCTCCGACCAGCATCGCGGCTGGTTCCAGTCCTCGCTCCTCACCGGCTGCGCCACCGACGGCCATGCGCCCTACAAGGCGCTGCTCACCCACGGTTTCGTGGTGGATGGCAACGGCCACAAGATGAGCAAGTCCAAGGGCAACGTGGTCGCGCCGCAGAAGGTAATGGACACGCTGGGTGCGGACATCCTGCGCCTGTGGGTGGCGAGCACCGACTACTCCGGCGAACTGACCATCTCCGACGAGATTCTCAAGCGCGTGACCGAGGGCTATCGCCGCATCCGCAACACGCTGCGCTTCCTGCTCGCCAACCTGGCGGACTTCGACCCGGCGCAGCACGCCCTGCCGGTCGAGGACTGGCTGGAAATCGACCGCTACGCCCTGGCGCTGGCACAGTCGTTCCAGGACGATGTGGCGGCCGATTACAGCCGCTACGAATTCCACCTGGTGGCGCAGAAGCTCACCGCTTTCTGCTCGGAAGACCTGGGCGGCTTCTACCTGGACATCCTGAAAGACCGCCTCTATACCGCGGGCAAGGACTCCAGGGCGCGCCGCGCGGCGCAAAACGCGCTCTACCACGTCACCCACAGCCTGCTGCGCCTGATGGCGCCGGTTCTCAGCTTCACCGCGGAGGAAGCGTGGAGCGCGCTCACCGGCAAAACCGACGACAGCGTGTTTTTCCACACCTGGCACGACTTCCCGGCGCTTCCCGAAAGCACCGAACTGCTGGCGAAATGGCAGCAAATCCGTGATTTCCGCGCTCGCGTCACCAAGGAGCTGGAGGCGGTGCGGGTTTCCGGTGCGATCGGTTCCTCGCTGCAGGCCGAGGTCGAGGTTCAGGTCAGCGGCGAGCTGTTTGGCTTGCTGCAGAGCCTGGACGACGACCTGCGCTTCGTGCTGATCACTTCCCAGGCCAGACTGGTCCAGGCCGCCGAGGAAAAAGTCTTGGTCGCGTCCAGCCCGCACCAGAAATGCGAGCGCTGCTGGCACTACCGCGCCGACGTGGGCAAGAACGCCGCACACCCGACCCTGTGCGGGCGTTGCGACGCCAACCTGTTCGGCTCGGGCGAGGCGCGTTCCCATGCGTGATTGGCGCCTGTGGCTGGTGCCCAGCGCGCTGGTGATCGTGCTCGACCAGTTGACCAAGCACTGGATCGTGCAGGCTTTCAGCTTCGGCGAGAGCAGTCCCGTCACTTCGTACTTCAACCTGGTGCTGGCCCACAACAGCGGCGCCGCGTTCAGTTTTCTCGCCGCGGCGGGCGGGTGGCAGCGCCTGTTCTTCATCACCGTCGCGGCACTGGCTTCCGCCGTGATCCTGCACCTGCTGCGCAAGCACGGCCGGCAAACCCTGTTCGGCCTGGCGCTGAGCCTGGTGCTGGGCGGCGCGCTGGGCAACCTGGTCGACCGCATCCACTGGGGTTACGTGGTGGACTTCCTCGATTTCTATTACGGCAACTACCACTGGCCGGCTTTCAACGTCGCCGACATGGCCATTACCGGCGGGGTGATCCTGCTGGTGTGGGATAGCTTGCGCAAACCCGGAGCCGGAAAACCATGACCCGCACCGCACTGTGGGGCGACACCATCGCCCTGCACTACAGCCTGTCCGCCGGCGACGGCACCGAAGTCATGAACACGTTCGCTGACGATCCGGTCACGATCAAGCTGGGCGAGGGCGAAATCGAGGCCAAGCTGGAATCCTGCCTCATCGACCTCGAAGTCGGCCGACGCTACGTCTTCAACCTCGAGCCCGAGCAGGCTTTCGGCCTGTCCAACCCGGAGCAAGTCATGGACGTGCCGCTCGACGCCTTCGACGACCTGGAACTCGAAATCGGCAGCCTGGTCGAATTCGCACTGCCCGACGGCGAGACGCTGGCCGGGCAGATCAAGAGCGCCAACAAGGATTTCGCCACGGTGGACTTCAATCACCCGCTGAGCGGTTGTGCGGTCGTCTTCGAGGTCAAGATCATGGATATTCTGGAGCCCTGATGGAAATCGTGTTAGCCAATCCGCGCGGATTCTGCGCTGGCGTGGATCGCGCCATCGCCATCGTCGAGCGCGCGCTGGAGGGCTTCGGCGCGCCGATTTACGTGCGCCACGAGGTGGTGCACAACAAGTTCGTGGTGGAATGCCTGCGCGCCAAGGGTGCCATTTTCATCGAAAACCTCGACGAGGTTCCGCCCGGCAGCACGCTGGTATTCAGCGCCCACGGCGTGTCCCAGGCGGTCAGAACGGAAGCTGAAGCGCGCGGCCTGCAGGTGTTCGACGCCACCTGCCCGCTGGTCACCAAGGTCCATCTCGAGGTCGCACGGATGCGCGCCCAGGGCAGGGAAATCGTCATGATCGGGCACAAGGGGCATCCCGAGGTGGAAGGCACCATGGGGCAGACGGAAGGCGGCATGTACCTGGTGGAAACGCCGGAAGACGTCGCAAGGCTGGAAGTGAGCGACCCGGACAACCTCTCCTATGTCACCCAGACCACCCTGTCCATGGACGATGCCGGCAAGGTCGTCGCCGCGCTCAAGCAGCGCTTCCCCGCCATCACTGGCCCAAAGAAGGACGACATCTGCTACGCCACGCAAAACCGCCAGGATGCGGTCAAGGCGCTGGCGACCGCGTGCGACCTGGTCATCGTCGTCGGGTCGCCCAACAGCTCGAATTCCAACCGCCTGCGCGAAGTGGCGCAGAACATCGGCGTAACGGCCTACATGGTGGACAACGCCGGCCAGCTCGATGCAGCATGGCTGCAGGACAAGAAATGCGTGGGCGTGACGGCCGGCGCCTCGGCTCCGGATGTGCTGGTGCAGCAGGTGATCGAGCGGCTCAAGGAGCTGGGCGCCGGAAACGTGTCGGAACTGGACGGGAAAGCGGAAAACATTTCCTTTCCGCTGCCCAAGGCATTGCAGGCCTCTTAAACACAAAGGGCGCGGAGACCATCAAAGGGCGCGGAGACCATCAAAGGGCGCGGAGACCATCAAAGTATCCGCGCCCTTCTTGGTTCACACGCTTATCACGCTTCGCGCATCATCTTCCAGTACTGGTATTTCATGGTCCCGGCGCTGCCGGCGACAATCGCGGCAAAGGCGATGAACGAGCCGATCGCCAGGGTGGAAATGCCGGTCACCCCTTGGCCGATGGTGCAGCCCATCGCCAGCACGCCGCCGAACCCCATCAGCACCGCGCCGACGAAGTGGTTGGCGAAATCCTTGAAGCTGGCGAACCACTCGATGCGGAAGCTGCGGCTAATCAACGACCACAGCAGCGAACCCAGAATCACCCCGGCCACGGCCATTACGCCGAAAGTCAGCGAAACGGGCTTGAACCCGGCGGAAACATATCCGAAGGCCTGACCCATGGGGTTGATGAAGGTGAAGGACTGCGGCGAAAGCGGACGGCTATCGGCCGGCTTGACGTCCTCCGGCTTGGCCAGCATGTCCCACTGCTCCGACACGTAGTTCTGCAACGAGTAGGTCTGGCCGTCGGCGCTCATCATCACGTTGCTGGTAATGTACCAGGCCGCCAGGACCGCAATCCCGACCACCAGGCCACCCAGGATGTGGTCGGAGTTGGAGCGGAAATCTTCCGATTTGAAGGCGAAAGCCGCCAGACCCAGACCAAGCACCAGTCCAATGGCGAGGCGCGCCGATGTCGCCTTGTCGCTGCCGGCAAACACCGAACCCAGGTCCTGCTTGGTCTGCAACGTCACGGCGAGGGGACGCAGCCAGTCGTAGAACAGCACGGTGAACAGGGTCTTGTCGGAATTGGGAAAGGGGTTGGTCATGTAATAAGCAATCACGGCGATGATGGCGAGCACCATGATCGATTTCAGATTGCCGCCACCGATGCGGATCAGGCACTTGTTACCGCAACCCGAGGCCAGGGTCATGCCGACGCCGAACATCAGCCCGCCCAGCAGGTTTTCCGCCCATACCAGCTGGTTGGCGCGGTACGGCGGGAATGCGGCGTCGGCCTTGATCAAGCCGTTGGCCTCCAGCACCACCACGCCCAGCATGGCGATGGCGATCGCCAGCAACCAGGCGCGCATACGGCCGGTATCGCCCATGTTGACCCAGTCGGATATCGCACCCATGGTGCAGAAATTGGTCTTGTTGACCATCGCACCCATGACCAGGGCGATACCGAATGTGGCCCAGAGAAAAAAGGACTGTGCCGGCGCAAAACTTTCGTAAATCATTTCTTGAATCCTCTTAGATTGCAGACGCGTCTGATAGCGCGAATTTTAATCGAATTGACGCAAAGCACAATCGAATTACACGAAAAAGTGCAATTAAATTCGATAGTTAGTACATTCGTACTAGTGTGCCGTTTAGCGTGAAGCAGCACACTGAAACCAATCAAAGATAAGGGGTAGGATCGGGCACGCCCGCCTGTTCGAAGCCGGCCTTGCGCAGGCGGCAGGAATCGCAGCGCCCGCAGGCACGCCCCTGTGCGTCGGCCTGGTAGCAGGAGACGGTGAGCGCGTAGTCCACCCCGAGCGCGATGCCCTGGCGGATGATCTCGGCTTTGGAGAGGTGGATCAGCGGTGCGTGGATGGTAGTGGGATTCCCTTCCAATGCCGCCTTGGTGGCCAGGTTGGCCATGTCCTGGAAAGCTGCGATGTATTCCGGGCGGCAATCGGGATAGCCTGAGTAGTCGACCGCATTGGCGCCGATGAAGATGTCGCGGCTCTGCAATACCTCCGCCCAGGCCATGGCCAGCGAAAGCATGATGGTGTTGCGCGCGGGCACGTAGGTGACGGGGATACCGGATGCCGGGGCGCTCGGCACCTCGATACTGGCATCGGTGAGGGCGGAACCGCCGAACACGGTCAGGTCCAGTTTCAGCGTGCGCTGGGCGCTTGCGCCCAATGCCTCCGCCACGCGCGCCGCCGCCGCCAGTTCGGAGCGATGGCGCTGGCCGTAGTCCAGGCTCAGGCAATAGCAGTCGAACCCCTCGCTGCGCGCCATCGCCAGCGTAGTGGCGGAATCCAGCCCGCCGGAAAGCAATACTACTGCGTTCTTCACCGTCCGCGATCCTCGCGCCACAGCAGCTTGTGCAACTGCAGCTGGAATCTCACGTCGAGCCGGTCGCGCAGTATCCAGTCCGCCAGATCGGCCGGCCGCAAGTCCCCGGCCACCGGGGAAAACAGCACCGGGCATTTCTCGTTGAGGCGCCACTCCAGCAGCTGCTGCTTCGCCCATACGTAATCCGCCTCATCGCAGATCACGAACTTGAGCTCGTCGTGCGGCGTCAACAGCGCCAGGTTTGCCCAGCGGTTCTTGTCGACCTCGCCGGAAGCCGGCGTCTTGATGTCCACGATGCGCGACACGCGTGCGTCGACCTTGCCGATATCCAGGGCGCCGCTGGTTTCGAGCGAAACGGAATAGCCCGCATCGCACAAGCTGGCGAGCAGCGCGGGGCATTCCTTCTGCGCCAGCGGTTCGCCGCCGGTAACCGTCACGTATCTGGGACGGTAGCTCGCCACCTGCTCGAGAATGGCGGGAATTTCCAGCGGGACGCCTTCGTTGAAGGCATAGGCGGTATCGCAATAACCGCAACGCAGGGGGCAGCCGGTAAGGCGCACGAACACCGTCGGCAACCCGATGCGGCTGGTCTCCCCCTGCAGGGAATAGAAAATCTCGTTGACTTTCAGCACGTCATTTCACGGCTGCAAGGCGTTTCTTGGCTTTCTCCCCCGCGTCGCTCAAGGGGAACTTGGCCACCAGCTCTTCCAGGGATTTCTTCGCCGCTTCACTGTCGCCCATGTTTTGCTGGCAGGTGGCGATGTTCAGCATCGCGTCCGGCACCTTGGGGCTTTTCGGATACTGGCTGATCAGCGTCTGCTGGCTGGCGATGGCGGACTTGAAGTCCTTGAGGTTGAAGTAGGAGTTGCCGATCCAGTACTGCGAACTGGATGCCAACGGGCTTTGCGGGTAAGCCTGAATGAACTGCTGGAACGCCATCACGGCGCCCTGGTAATTACCCACCTTGAAAAGGTTGAAAGCCAGGTCGTAAGCCTTGCCCTCCGCCACCGGGTCTTCCGGAGCAGCAGCAACCGGCGTGACCGGCACGGGCGCTGTTTTGCCCACCTGTTTTTTCCCCTTGCCGGGTTTCACTTCTTCCACGGCGGGGGCTGGGGCAGGAGCCGGAGTCGCCGCACGCTGCTCGAGCAGGCGCAAACGGCTGTCCAGGTCCACATACAGGTCACGCTGGCGCTTCTGGGTGGTTTCGATGTCGTGGGCCTGCTCTTCGAGCTGGCCGCGCAGTTTGGCCAGTTCGCCCTTCACGGCCTCGATCTGGGAAAGGATGTCCAGACCCTGGCTGCGCTGGGTTTGTTCCTGGCTGGCGACGCGGGCATCCAGGCCTTGCAGCTTGGCCTGCAGTTCGACGATTTTGGCCTGCGCCTCATCGTCGGTGAACAAGCCCGCGTGACAAACACCCGCCAGCAGCAAGACTGGCAAAAGAGCAAGCCTGCGCACGATTACTCGCCCTTGTAGACGATGTCAGTACGGCGGTTCTGCGCCCAGGCGGCTTCGTCGTGACCTTCGGCCTTGGGTTTTTCTTCGCCGAAGCTGACGGTTTCCATCTGGCTGTCAGGTACGCCCAGCACGCTCATCATTTTCCTCACCGCCTCGGCACGCTTCTGGCCCAGCGCGATGTTGTATTCGCGGCTGCCGCGCTCGTCGCAATTGCCTTGCACGAATACCTTGGCATCTTTGTGCTGCTTGAGGTACTGGGCATGCGCTTCGATCATGGGCTTGTATTCGTCTTTCACGCTGAAGCTGTCGAGATCGAAGTAAGTGCTGCGCTTGGAGAGAATGTTGCTGGGATCGGTAAGCGGATTGGCTGCCACTGTGGACTGCTGCGCACCTTGTGTATCGGCCTTCTGGCCCATGCTCTTATCTTCCACCGCTGCGCCAGTCTGGCCTTTATCGCCGGTACTTGCACATGCAGACAACAAACCCAACAGAATCGCGCTAAACAACATTTTTTTCATTTTTTTCTCTCCTGAGAATTACTGGTTTTTTAACAAAGGACCCCAAGCAGGCTCTCGCACATCTCCTGCCTGCACTGACAACCGCTGTTTCACGCGCCCATCGCTGGACACTGCGGCCAAAACGCCACGGCGGTTGATTTCCGTAGCATAAATAATCATCTTGCCGTTAGGCGCAAAGCTGGGCGATTCGTCCTGTGGCGTGTCGGTCAGCAGCTGCACCTGGCTGGTGGCCAGATCCTGCACGGCGACATGGAACTTGCCGCTCTGGCGCTGGATGAAGACGAAGCTTTTGCCGTCCGGGCTGAAATGGGGCGAAACGTTGTAGCTGCCGTCGAAGGTCAGCCGCTGCGCCGCGCCGCCCACCGCCGGCATGCGGTAAATCTGCGCGCTGCCGCCACGGTCCGAGGTAAAGATGATCCATTTGCCGTCAGGCGAAAAATCCGGCTCGGTGTCGATGATGGAATTGGCGCTCCAGCGCTGCAGGTTGCCGCCATCCGCGTTGACCATGTAGAGCTGCGAATTGCCGTCCCGCGTCAGGGCGATTGCCAGCTTGCGCCCGTCAGGCGACCAGGCCGGCGCGCTGGCGCTGCCCTTGACGCTGACCAGCTGCTTGCGTCCGCCGCTCACCAGATTCTGCACATAGACGATCGGTTTTTTCTGTTCGAATGAAACATAGGCCAGGCGCGTGCCGTCCGGCGACCAGACCGGCGACAGGATCGGCTCCTGAGAAGCCAGGACGGTCTGCGCGCCGTAGCCGTCGGCGTCCGCGACCTGCAGCTCGAAGCGCTTGCCGTTCTTGACGACGTAGGCGATCTGCGTGCTGAACACGCCGACATCGCCGGTCAGCTTTTCATAAATCACATCGGCGATCTTGTGAGCAGTGGAACGCAGCTGGGCCGGGGTGATGGTGTAGCTGAAGCCCGCCAGTTGCGCCTGCTTGACCACGTCCATCAAGCGGAAACGCACGTCGAGCTTGCCGTCCGGGCGCGCGGAGATGCTGCCGATCACCAGGCCCTCTGCGCCCTTTCCCGTCCACTCCGCATAGCGCACTTCGGCCGGGTCATGCGGCGGCTGCGGGCTCGCCGGGTCCACCAGCCGGAACAGCCCGCTGCGCGCCAGGTCGGAGCCAACAATGGCGGTCATGCTTTGCGGCAGCATGCTTTCCGCGGCGAACGGCACGATCGCCAGCGGAATCTGGTTACCGGCGCCGCCGGTGATTTCGATGGTCAGCGCGGCGTGCAGCGGCGTGGCGATCGCTAGCAGCAACATCAGACACCATTTTTTAAATCGCATTTTCATTTCAACTCCTTGTGCAGCGTGGCTTTCAGCCACCATGCGATCAATCTTCGTGCAACCTGAATTTCAGGTGCAGCTCGCGAAACTCTCCGAACAAGGTCGGGTCGGGCGGCAACGGCAGGGGCTGCGCCTTGTATATCGCCCGCTCCACGGCGCTGTCGTAGGCGCTGGAACCGCTGCTGCGCGTCAGCTTCAAATTCAGCACTTCTCCCGTTGGCATCAGGGTCACGTCGAATTCCGCCGCAGGGTTGCCAGTCAGGTCAGGCGGCAAAATAGTCTTGCTCTTGATCTTGGCCTGGATACGGCTCTTGAAATCGCCCACCATGCTTTGTGACGCCGCATTTCGCGCCGCCACCTGAGCCTTGAGCGCCTTGGCCGCCTCGGCCTGGGCCTGCTGCTGGCGCATCTTTTCGGCCGTCTCCTGCTGAAGCTTCTTTTCCTGCTCGCGCTTTTCCTGTTCCTGCCTGAGTTTCTCTTTTTGCTGCTTTATTTCCTCTTCCTTGAGCTTCTTTTTTTCATCTTCCTTGCGCCGCGCCTCCTTGGCCTTGAGCTCGATCTCGGCCTTGCTCGGCTTTGCCTCCGGTTGCGGCTCGGGTTTCACCGCCTTGGGCTTGGGCTCCGGCTCCGGTTTAGGCTCCGGTTTAGGCTCCGGTTTAGGCTCCGGTTTGGGCGTCGGGCGCTGTTGCGGCCGATTTGACTCCACATTCGGCAAAGAGTTCCACAACTCCACTTCGACTGCCGCCGGTTCCTTGTTCTGCCAGCTTACGCCGAAGATCATCAGCCCCAGGAACAGGGCGTGCACCAGCAAGGCCAGTGCTCCCGCCTTCATCTGGCCCGGCTCTTCCCGACGGAAAACCATTTACTGACCCTTCGGCTTCGCCAGCAGACCGATTTTCCTGACCTGATTCTGCTGCAAGATATCCATCACGCTCAGCACTTCTTCGTAGCGCACGTTCTTGTCCCCGGCGATCACCACGGACTGCTCCGGATTGTTCTCCTGCTTGTCCTTCACCGCCTGTACCAGTTCTTCGCGCGACACTTCCTGATCCTTCTGGCCCTTGTCGAGGTCGCGCAGCAGCAGGCGCTTGTCTGCCTTGATGGTGATTTGCAGCGGCGCCACCGGCGGCTTGAGCGACTGCCCCACCTGCGGCAGATCGATCTGACCGGGATTAACCAGCGGCGCGGTGATCATGAAAATGATCAGCAGCACCAGCATCACGTCGATATAGGGCACGACGTTGATCTGATTCATCAACTTGCGCGGACGGCGGAGGCTCATTACTTCGCTTGCCGCTGCAGGATGTTGGAGAATTCTTCCATGAAACTGTCGAAACGCGTCGCCAGGCGGTCGATTTCCGAGCTATAGCGGTTGTAGGCGATCACGGCGGGAATGGCGGCGAACAGCCCCATGGCGGTGGCGATCAGCGCCTCCGCAATGCCGGGCGCGACGTGGGCCAGGGTTGCCTGCCCCACGCTGGAGAGACTGCGGAACGCGTTCATGATGCCCCAAACGGTGCCGAACAGCCCGACATAAGGGCTGACCGAGCCGACCGTGGCGAGGAACGGCAGGTGCGACTCGAGCAGGTCCAGCTCGCGGTGGTAGGCCGCCCGCATGGCGCGGCGCGTGCTTTCCATCACCACGCTGACATCCATGCCGGTCTGTTTGCGCAGCTTGAGAAATTCCTTGAAGCCGCCGTCGAAAATCATTTCCATGCCGCTCGAATCGCGGCTGGAGGTTTTCTGGTACAGCGCGTTGAGATCCTGCCCGCTCCAGAAATCGCGTTCGAACTTGTCGGTCATCTGCTTCGCGACGTTGATGGTGAACATCTTGCGGAAGATGTACCACCATGACATGAAGGAGGCCAGCAACAATCCCAGCATCACCAGCTGCACCACCACGCTGGCGTTGGTGATGAGTCCCAGAAAAGATAAATCCTGCGTTACGTTCACGTTCTGCTTTCCATTTTTTCCCGAATGATCTCAGGAATTTCCACCGGTTTGAATGACAATTGGTTCACACACACGATTTTAACACTAGCATGTGTCAAGATTTCGTTAACCCGTTCCACAGTCTGGGTGAATTCGATCCAGCTGCGGCCCGTGGCATGGACGCTCACGCTTACCTGCAGCAAGTCGTCGAACACTGCCGGGCGCCGGTAAGTGATATGCACGTCGCGCACCACGAAAATGACGCCATGCTCGCGTGCCAACTCGCTCTGCGCAAAGCCGTGGGCGCGCAGCCATTCGGTCCGTGCGCGCTCCATGAACTTGAGGTAATTGGCGTAATACACCACCCCGCCCGAGTCGGTATCCTCGTAATAGACCCGCACCGGCCATGAAAAAATCTCAGATTTCACGTGCGCGGCATTCTCGCATATCGGGCTTACACATTGCTTTCATTGCCCCCACAACTCCCCGCTGCGGCTGCCTTCCGGACGTTTCAGGCCGAAATGCTGATAAGCACTCGGCGTCGCCACCCGGCCGCGCGGGGTGCGCATCAGGTAGCCCTGCTGGATCAGGTACGGCTCCAGCACGTCCTCGATGGTGTCGCGCTCCTCGCCGATGGCCGCCGCCAGGTTGTCCACGCCCACCGGGCCGCCGCCGAATTTCTCCAGCACCGCCAGCAACAGCACGCGATCCATCATGTCCAGCCCGAGGGAATCCACGTCCAGCATGGTCAGGGCGGCATCCGCCACTTCCCGGGTAACATGGCCCTGCGCTTTGACTTCGGCGAAATCCCGCACCCGGCGCAGCAGGCGGTTGGCGATGCGCGGCGTGCCGCGCGAACGGCGCGCGATTTCGAACGCGCCTTCCTCTGACAACTCCACGCTCACCAGCCCCGCCGAACGCGTAACGATGCGTTTGAGTTCTTCGTGGGTATAGAACTCCAGCCGCGCCACGATGCCGAAACGGTCGCGCAACGGATTGGTCAGCATACCGGCACGGGTGGTGGCGCCGACCAGGGTGAAAGGCGGCAGTTCCAGCTTCACCGAACGCGCCGCCGGTCCTTCGCCGATCATGATGTCGAGCTGGTAATCTTCCAGCGCCGGGTAAAGAATTTCCTCCACCACCGGCGAAAGGCGATGTATCTCATCGATGAACAGCACGTCGTTGGGTTCGAGATTGGTCAGCAGCGCCGCCAGGTCGCCCGGTCGCTCCAGCACCGGACCGGAAGTCGAACGCAGGTTGACGCCCATTTCGCGCGCGATGATGTGGGCCAGCGTGGTCTTGCCCAGCCCGGGAGGGCCGAACAGCAGCACATGGTCGAGCGCCTCGGCGCGCATCCGCGCCGCCTGGATGAAAATCTCCAGCTGCCCGCGCGCCTTTTCCTGCCCCACGTACTCGTCCAGCAACTTGGGGCGCAGAGCCCGCTCCAGTGCCTCTTCCTGGGGGGAAGCATGGGAAGGGGAAATCAGACGGCTTGCCGCCTTGAGGTTGTCGGTTTCGATCATGCAGAGACCTTGTTGCACAATCCCATGACTGCTTGTTCCACCACTTTTCCGGACACCCGCCCTACCATGCTGACAATAAAATCGTGGGAAAGAGTGAACACCTTGTCAGTCCTGATCCAGCTCGGCTTTGGCAAGACGCCCTCTTCCATATCATCCTGCACCAGGGTCACCGCATTGGCATGATAGCCCTTGGAAGTAATGGCAAGAGCGATAAAATCCCCAAAACCATCCGGGGCCGTAAGCATCAACACAGGACGCTTTTTCTGACTCTTCGGATCGGAAAATGGAAACGGGATCAGAACCACGCGCCCGGCTTCATGCTTCATTCCACGCCTCATCGGCTTCGTTGTCCCAAATTTCCTTCATGCTTCCGGCCTGAGCTTCCACCAGATCCTTGATCCTCAAATGCTCCTGCTTCTCTTTGAGAAAGCCGACAAAATCCAGCACCTCCCGGGCCATCGGTTCGGGGAGGGCCTTCACTTGCTCGAAAATCTGTTCGGCGGTATTCATCCCTGACCTCCTTGAGTTCAGCCTTTGGACAACAACTTCAGCGCCTGACGGATGCCGTCAGTCACGCCGGCGTCGGCCGGGAGTTGCTTCACCGCCCAGCTTGCTTCCTTGTCATTATAGCCCAGCGCCTGCAACGCATTGAGGATGTCGCTGCTGCCGGCTGCCACGCTCGACAGCGGCACACCGGAAGCCGTAATTCCTTCCAGCTTGTCCTTGAGTTCCAGCAGCAGGCGCTCGGCGGTTTTCTTGCCGATACCGGGAATTCTGGTCAGCCGCCCCGCATCCTGCGCCACCACCGCCTGCGCCAGCTCGCCCACGCTCATGCCGCTAAGGATGGTCAGTGCCAGTTTGGCTCCGACACCGGTGATCTTGAGCAGGCGGCGGAATGTCTGACGTTCCTCGTCACTGGCAAAGCCGTACAGCAGGTGCGCGTCCTCGCGCACGATCAGCTGGGTATGCAAAGTCACGCTCTCTCCCAGCGCAGGGAGGTTGTAGAACGTGCTCATGGGCACGTCCACCTCATAGCCCACACCCTGCACGTCGAGCAGGATTTGCGGTGGATGTTTTTCCAGCAGTTTGCCGCTCAATCTTCCGATCACACCAGTCTCCCATTTTTCACGCGGTAACCCGCTGTCGCCAGATTTCCCAGCCCCTGTCCGCCATGTGCATGACAGATGGCGCACGCCAGCGCGTCCGCCGCATCGGCCTGGGGGACACCCTCCAATTTGAGGAGACGGCGCACCATGTCCTGCACCTGTTCTTTCTTGGCGTGGCCGTTGCCCACCACCGCCTGTTTCACTTGCAGCGCAGTGTACTCCGCCACCGGCAAATTCTGCGCCACCAAGGCGCAGATCGCGGCGCCGCGCGCCTGCCCCAGCAGCAGCGTGGATTGCGGGTTGACGTTGACGAACACTTTTTCGATGGCGGCCTGATCCGGCCGGTAAGTGGCGATCACTTCGCCGATGGAATCGAGTATGGTCTTGAGACGTTGCGGCAGTTCGCCGTCGGCGGTTTTGATGCAGCCGCTGGCGACATAGTCCAGACGGTTCCCGTCCTTGGCGACGACTCCAAAGCCGGTGATGCGCAAGCCCGGATCAATACCAAGGATGAGGATTTCGTACTCCGCTATTCTTCGATGACGGCGGAGGTATAGATTTCCTGAACGTCATCGAGGTTTTCCAGGGCATCCAGCAGCTTCTGCATCTTCACCGCCTCGTCGCCGGCGAACACCGTCTCGTTGTCCGGCTTCATGGTCACTTCGGCGACCTCGGCCTTGAGCCCGGCCTTTTCCAGCGCATCCTTTACCGCCATGAAATCGCCGGGGGAAGTGATCACTTCAACGCTGCCGTCGTCATTGCTCAGCACGTCCTCCGCGCCCGCTTCCAGCGCGGCTTCCATCACCTGGTCCTCGCTCGTGCCGGGCGCAAAAATGATCTGGCCGCAGTGCTTGAACATGAACGCCACCGAGCCGTCGGTACCGAGGTTGCCGCCGAACTTGGAAAAGGCGTGGCGTACGTCGGCCACGGTGCGGGTACGGTTGTCGGTCAGACAATCCACGATCACCGAGGCTCCGCCGATGCCATAACCCTCGTAACGAATTTCTTCGTAGTTCACGCCTTCCAGTTCGCCCGTGCCCTTCTTGACGGCACGGTCGATGTTGTCGGCCGGCATGTTCACTTCCTTGGCTTTGTCGATGGCCAGCCGCAAACGCGGGTTGAAGTTGAAGTCGCCACCGCCCATTTTGGCGGCAACGGTGATCTCCTTGGAGAGTCGCGAAAAAACCTTGCCTCGCTTCTCGTCCTGGCGTCCTTTTCGATGCTGGATATTTGCCCATTTGCTGTGACCGGCCATGACTTCCTCAATCTCGATGTACTGTTTTTAACAGGCGTAATGTTACCATTTCGCCTACCCTTTAATCAAAGCCGGAGCACCCGATGACGCCACCCCTGCTGATCGCCAAAAACGATGCCCACGAACTCTTCCTGCTGCCCCAGCTCGCCAACCGTCACGGCCTGATCTCGGGCGCCACCGGTAGCGGCAAGACCGTGTCGCTGCAGGTGATGGCGGAGCATTTCAGCCGCATCGGCGTGCCGGTATTCATGGCCGACGTCAAGGGCGATCTCTCCGGCATCAGCCAGCCCGGCACCGAAAAGCCCAAAATCATGGAACGCGTAGCCAAGTTAGCGCTTACCGACTTTGCCTTCGAAGGCTGCCCGGTCGCATTCTGGGATGTCTTCGGCGCGCAGGGGCACCCGGTGCGCGCCACCGTATCCGAAATGGGTCCGCTGCTGCTGTCGCGCATGCTGAACCTGAACGACACCCAGGGCGGGGTGCTGAACCTGGTGTTCAAGATTGCCGACGACAACGGCCTGCTGCTGCTCGACCTCAAGGACCTGCGGGCGATGCTGCAGCATGTGGGCGACAACGCCAAAACCTTCACCACCGAGTACGGCAACGTCTCCGCCGCCAGCATCGGCGCCATCCAGCGCGGTCTGGTCGGGCTCGAGACGGAAGGCGGAGAACAACTGTTCGGCGAGCCGGCCCTGAACCTCGACGACCTGCTGCAAACCGACGCACAGGGTCGCGGCGTGGTCAACATCCTCGCCGCCGACAAGCTGATGAACTCGCCCAAGATCTACGCCACTTTCCTGCTGTGGCTGCTGTCCGAGCTGTTCGAGCAGCTGCCCGAGGTGGGCGATGTGGACAAGCCCAGGCTGGTGTTCTTTTTCGACGAGGCCCATCTGCTGTTCAACGACGCACCCCAGGCGCTGCAGGACAAGATCGAGCAGGTGGTGCGCCTGATCCGCTCCAAGGGGGTGGGCGTTTACTTCGTCAGCCAGAATCCGCTCGACATCCCCGACCAGGTGCTGGGGCAGCTCGGCAACCGCGTTCAGCACGCCTTGCGCGCCTTCACGCCGCGCGACCAGAAAGCGGTGCGCGCCGCCGCGGAAACTTTCCGCCCCAATCCAGGGCTGGACGTGGAAGCCGCCATCACCGAGCTGGGTGTAGGCGAGGCGCTGGTTTCGCTGCTCGATGAAAAAGGCCGGCCCATGCCGGTGGAACGCGCGCTGATCGCACCGCCGCACAGCCAGCTCGGCCCCATCACCCCGGAGCAGCGTCAGTCCATCATCAGGCAGTCGGTGCTATACGGCCACTACGAGCAGGTGGTAGATCGTGAATCGGCCTACGAGAAACTCAAGGGACGGGCGGAACAGAACGCCGCCTCCACCAAGCAAACTCCCGGACAACCAGAAAACCCACCCGCTGAAGGCGGCGGCTGGCTCGGCGGTCTCGGCGACATGTTGGGTGGCGGCAGTCGCGGCAGTCGCCAGGGTGTGGCGGAAACCGCGCTCAAGAGCGCCGCCCGCGCCATCGGTTCGCAACTGGGGCGCCAGATCATTCGCGGCGTGCTGGGGTCGATCCTCGGCGGACGGCGCTGAGTCTATCCGCCCTATTGCAATAACTACGGGACTTTAACCTGAGCGGCGCAAAACGCTTTCACTTCGTCCAGCACACGGCGCACGGCACGGTTGGAGGCAACCACGCCGCCGTAGGGATCTTCGCTCGGCGCTTTTTCAGTCACATCGAATTCACGTGCCGCCAGCACTTTCCTGGCCGCGACATCGATCAACTGGACACGCAAGATTAAATGCACCTGGCTCGGCACCCCCATGAATTCCTGCTGCAGGCGTACGATTTCGCTCTCCAGCCGCCACTGCGCCGCCACCCCGCTGCTGGGCGCAACCACAGCGCCGAAAGCACCGCTGGACTCCGCGGCCTGGATCAGCAGCGGTGTCAACATCCGTGCCGGGGTATCGACCCATTGATTTTTAGCGAAGTATTCCAGTTCGTGGGGCGTCCTGACATAGACCATACGCAGACTATCGAATCCCGGTCGGGCATGCGCAAGACTCACCACCAGATTCGGGGCATCGCGCGACGGCACTGCAGCGCTGCGATCGACCCGCGCCTCCAGGGCAAAGGTGTTGGCCTGCTCCTGTCGCACCGGCGGCAGCGCACTGCACCCGGCAATCGCCGCCCATATAGCACCCACGATAATTACCCGCATCCACTTCATTCGCACTCCCCTATTCCCCCGGTCCGGGCGCGGCAGGCTGCTTGCCCAGCAACAGCATATTCGGATTGCGTCCCACTTCCTCGCTTAGACGCTTGAACGAGGCACTCAGCTCTCGCATTTCCCTCAGAGTCTGGTCCAGCTCCGGCACTACCCTGTCCGTTAGCTGGATCACGCCGCCATCCACGCCGCCCATGGTTTTGCGCACCGATGCGCTGGCGCGCGAAGCATTGTCCGCCATTTTTTCCAGCGCCTCCGCACTCTTCGCCATGCGCTCCATCAGACGCGGCAGCTCGGCGCTGGCCTTGGCCGTGTTGTCCGCAGTGCGCGCCATCCCCTGCAAAGTGGTGTCGATAGAACCCTTGCGCGCCGCCAGGGTATCGGAAAGCATTGCCAAGTCGGCCACCAGTTTCTTGAAATTGCGCCTGTTCTCCGAGTCGAGGACGCCGTTGATGCTGTTGGAAACGCGGTTGAGACTGGAGAGCAAGTCGGTCACTGCCGTATCCATGCGCGTCAGCAGGGACGGACCAGTTCTGATCACCGGGTACTCTTCGCCGGGCTTTGCCTGCAGTGGCGGCGCATCGCGATTGTTGCCGGCGAGTTCGACCTGGGCAATCCCGGTCAGGCCCTGCACCCGCAGCACGGCTATGGTGTTCTCCTTGATCGGCGTACCGCGTTCGATCTGCAATTCAAGGCGCACCCGCTCGCCCCGATCGAGGGAAATCTTTTTCACCCGGCCCACCTCGACGCCGCGGTATTTGACCGGGGCATTGAGGTTGAGTCCGGAGACCGATTCGTTCATATAAGCCAAGTAGATGTCGTATGTCTTGCGGTATTCGGCGCTGCCGCTAAGCCATAGAATGCCCGCCACCAGTGCCGTGAAGAGCAGGACCACAAACAGCCCAACGATGGTGTAGTTTACTTTTGTTTCCACGTCTGTTCCCGTGCGGCGCGGCCGCGCGTGCCATAAAAATATTCCCGGATGATGGGGTGCTCTGCCTGCGACAACTCGTCCATGGTGCCGATGCCCAGCACCCGGTTTTCGCCCAGTACCGCCACCCTGTCCGCGACCTGCCACAGCAGGTCGAGGTCATGCGTGACCATCATGATGGTCAAGCCGAGCGATTCTTTCAAGTTTTTCACAAGTTTGTCGAAGCCGCTGGCACTTAACGGGTCAAGCCCGGCGGTGGGTTCGTCGAGGAATACCAGCTCAGGCTCGAGCGCCAGAGCACGCGCCAGCGCGGCGCGTTTGCGCATGCCGCCGGAAAGCTCGTTAGGAAACTTCGCGCCGGCGCTGGACGGCAGACCGGTGAGCGCGATTTTCAGCGCGGCGATTTCATCGATCAGGCCACGCTCCAGATCGGTGTGCTCGCGCAGCGGCAAGGCGACATTCTCAAGCACCGTAAGAGAACTGAACAACGCCCCGCGCTCGAACATTACACCCCAGCGGCGGCGCAGCGGCAGTGCCGCTTCATCGTCCAGGCCCAGCACTTCCTGGCCGAACACCTTGATCGAACCGGAGATGGGCGGCTGCAACGCGATGATTTCGCGCAGCAGCGTGGATTTGCCGCAACCGCTGCCGCCAGCCAGCGCGAAAATCTCGCCTCGCTGCACGCTGAGGCTGACATTCTCGTGCACCACGGCAGCGCCGAAACGCGTATAGATGTTGCTCACCTCGACGATGGGGTCATTCGCCATCAGATGTTCAGCCAGCTGAAAAGCACGGAAAACACCGCATCCACGACGATCACCAGAAAGATCGCCTGCACCACGCTGACGGTTGTCTGCTGGCCGACGCTGTCGGCGCTGCCGCTTACCTGGAATCCCTGGAAGCAGCCCACCAGGCCGACTATCGTCGCAAACACCAGCGCCTTGCCGATACCGACGAGGTAGGAAGACAGGCTGACGGCTTCGTCGAGCCGATCGACGAATTCCCCGAAGCTGATGCCCAACAGGCTTTTGGCCATCACCATGCCGCCGAGCACGCCCATGGCATCGGCGTACACCGTCAACAACGGCACTGCCACCATTAAGGCAAAAATCTTGGGCAACACCAGAAAGTCCATAGGCGCGATGCCGATGGTACGCATGGCATCGATTTCCTCGGTCACCTTCATGGTGCCGATCTGGGCCGTGTACGCCGACCCCGAGCGCCCCGCCACGATGATGGCGGTAAGCAGCGGCGCCATTTCGCGCAACATGGACAACCCGACCAGGTCGGCGACGAAAATGCTCGCGCCGTAGCGCGCCAGCTGCTCAGCGCCCTGGTAAGAAACGACCACCCCCATCAGGAACGACAGCAGGCCGACGATCGGCATGGCCTTGAAGCCCGCCTCCTGAATGTTGTAGAGCAATGGACGCGGCCGAAAGCGGCCAGGCTGGGCAAGGAGCCGTAGCGCTGCAATGGCCGCCTCGCCGATGAACGCCAGCATGCCGTTGGCCTGGCGCAGGTGGCCGATAAAATTGTGTCCCAGCTGTTCGAGCCAGCCGAAGGCCGGGGGAGTGACTACAGATGCCTCGGCACCGCGCGCTTCGACCATGGCGAGGAGTGCGGAAAATTCAGGCTTCAACCCGACCAGCGTAAGCGTCTTCCCAGCACGTTCCAGCGTGTGCCGCGTGCGATACAGCAACCAGGCGCCGGCGGTATCCATCCTTTCCACCTGGGCGCAGTCGATGGTCACGCTCTCTCCCGCCGGCCAGGTCAATTCCGCCAGGACGCGTTGCACTTCATTGATGTAAGGCATTACCCAGAGTCCGCGACAGCGCACCGTATTCTCTCCGGCGACGGAAGCGATGCAGGTTTGGACTTGGGTTTCGGTCATGGGCTGATTCTGCGCACACGGCGGTCAAAGATCAAGCAAAAGAAGGGGCTAAGCGTTTTACGGGGATGCACATTCTGGCGGCTGCCAGCCCTGAGAAATTTTCTCCGCCCAGAACAGACCAATCACCGTTTTTACATCGGTAATCCGGCCGTCACGCACCCATTCAAGCGCCTCCGCCAGCGGGAGGGTGAATATTTCCAGGAACTCGTCGCCATCGCGGTTGTGGGCCCCGGGTGTCAGTTCCTCGGCCAGATACAGGCTCATGGTTTCGTCGGAATAGCCGATGCAGGGATGGATGGTCGCGACGAAGCGCCATTTCTGCGCGACATAGCCGGTTTCCTCCAGCAGTTCACGCTGCCCGCAGACCAGCGGCGGCTCGCCCGGATCGATCTTGCCGGCCGGCAATTCGACCATATCGCGCCGCAACGGGTAGCGAAACTGGCGTTCCAGGACGACTTCGCCGCTTGCCAACAGGGGAATGACCACCACGGCGCCAGGATGCAGGATGTATTCGCGCGTCGCCTGGCGGCCATTAGGCAGCTCGACACGGTCTTCCATTACATGCAACAAGCCGCCGCGGTAAACGCTGCGGGAAGAAAGCGGTGTCTCGGTGAGGTCGTCGGCTGCCATTTCAGTTTTTGATGTTCTTGCGCTGCAGGCGATCAGACAGGGAAACGCTTCTTAGCGTTGCCGCCACAGGTAGCGGTAGGCGAATCCGGGGAAGGCGAACACCAGGAACAGGCAGCCTGTGACAGCGTAGAACTCCCAGCCCTGCGCATGGCGCGGTCCCAGTTGCGTTTCGAGCATCATGCTCGCCCCGCCCACCACGAAGTAGAGAATGACCAGTTCCAGCAAGTGCCAGCCGAAATGTTTACCACGGCCGAGCGGAATGACGAACAGCAGGCGATCGGCCAGGAACGGCAGGTTCGCCGCAGTCAGGGTAAGGAGCAGAAGTATCGTGGTTCCGGGCGTCACAGCAGGGAGCGCTGGATCGCATAGGCACACAGCGCCATCAGCGGCTGCGGTAGGAGGCCAAGGGCCAGTACGGCGAATCCGTTGCTGCTCATGAGCATGGCCATGTCGCCTTCGGGCTTGAGCGGCGTATCATCCAGCGGCGCATCGAAATACATCAGTTTAATGATGCGCAGGTAGTAGAACGCGCCGATCACCGAGAACAGCACGGCGGCCACCACCACCCAGACGAATCCTGCCTGCAGGGCAGCCTGAAGCACCGACAGCTTGGCGTAGAATCCGACCGTCGGCGGCACGCCTGCCATGGAAAACATCAGCAGCAGCATCACGAAAGCGTACCAGGGGCTACGTTGATTAAGCCCCTTGAAATCGTCGAGGTTTTCCGCTTCGAAACCTTTGCGTGAAAGCAGCATGATCATGCCGAAACCGCCCATGCTCATCAGCACATAGACCAGGACGTAAAACATGGACGAACTGTAACCGTCCAGCGTGCCGGATAGTATCCCGAGCAACAGGAAGCCCATGTGGGAAATGGTCGAATACGCCAGCATGCGCTTGATGTTGGTCTGGGCGATGGCGATCACATTACCGATCGCCATGGAGAGCAGGGACATGATGATCAGCATGCCCTGCCAGTCTTGCACCAGACCATGCAGGCCTTCAACCAGCAGACGCATGACGAAGGCAAACGCGGCGATCTTCGGAGCGGAACCGATAAACAGCGTCACCGCGGTCGGCGCGCCCTGGTAAACGTCCGGAATCCACATGTGGAACGGCACTACGCCAAGCTTGAATGCCAGGCCGGCGACGATGAACACCAGTCCGAAGGTCAGCACCACATGGTTGCCGCTGGTATGCTGAATCACGGTCGCCACCTGGTTGACGTTCAGGCTGCCGGTCGCGCCATAGAGCATGGACATGCCATACAGCAGCAAGCCGGAAGCCAGTGCGCCCAGCACGAAATACTTCATGGCTGCCTCTGTCGCCAAGGCAGAATCGCGATTCAGCGCAACCATGGCGTAAAGGCTCAAGGACATCAGTTCCAGCCCCATGTAAAGCACCAGGAAGTGATTGGCGGAAATCATCACCATCATACCCAGCAAGGCAAACAGCGCCAGGGCAAAGAATTCGCCACGGAACATGCCGCGCAGGTAGATATAGCTGCGCGAATAAACCAGCACCACGGAGACAGCGATATAGCTCATCAGCTTGAGCACGTCGCTCATGGCGTCGTCCACGAACATGTTGCTGAAAGTGTAGGATGGCACGGAAGTATGCGTGGAAACCGTGATCCAGGCCGCACCGAGCAATGTCAGCTGGGTCAGGGCATAAGTAATGAACCGGTTCTTGGCAGACAGGAACAGGTCGACGATTAGAATCAACGAAACCATCGCCAGCACGAAGATTTCCGGCTGGGCGGGGGTCAGGTTGGGCATGGCAACGATCATTGCATTCTCTCTTTAATAGCTTGCTTCGCGCTTACAGCTTGCTTTGCGCCACGTGAGTGAGCAGATTGTTGACCGAAGCATGCATCACTTCGGTAAAGGGCAAGGGATACAGACCCATACCCAGCACGGCCACCGCCAGAAGCGCCAGCACCAGGAATTCGCGGCTGCCGATGTCGGTCAGGTGCTCTACATGGGAATTGGCCACGGCGCCGAACACTACACGCTTGTACATCCACAGCGTATAGGCCGCGCCAAAAATCAGGGTGGTCGCCGCCAGGAATCCATACCAGAAGTTGACCTTGATGGCGCCCAGGATCACCATGAACTCGCCAACGAAGCCGCTGGTACCCGGCAAACCGGAATTAGCCATGGCGAAGAGCATGAAGAAAGCCGCGAATATCGGCATTTTGTTGGCCACACCGCCGTAATCGGCAATATTGCGCGTATGCATGCGGTCGTACATCACCCCCACGCAGAGGAACATCGCACCGGCAATGAAGCCGTGCGAAACCATCTGCACCAGGGCGCCCTCCATGCCCAGTTCATTGAAGATGAACAGGCCCAGAGTCACAAAGCCCATATGGGAAATGGATGAGTAGGCAATGAGCTTCTTCATGTCGCTCTGCGCCAGCGCCACCAGCCCGATATAAACCACTGCGATCAGGGACAGCGTAATCATGAAGCCGGACAGGGCATGGCTGGCATCGGGCACGATGGGCAGGGAGAAACGCAGAAATCCGTAGGCGCCGACTTTCAGCATGATTGCCGCCAGCACCACGGAACCGCCGGTGGGCGCTTCCACGTGAGCATCCGGCAACCAGGTATGAACCGGCCACATCGGTACCTTGACAGCGAAAGCGGTAAAAAAAGCAAAGAAAATCAGGATTTGCGCTTCGATACCGAGCGGCAGGCGGTGGTAATCGAGAATGCTGAAGCTGCCGCCCGACTTGTTGAACAGGTAGATCAGCGCAACCAGCATCAGCAGGGAGCCGGTCAGGGTGTAGAGAAAGAACTTGACCGCGGCATAAACCCGGTTCGGGCCGCCCCACACGCCGATGGCGATGAACATCGGGATCAGCATCGCTTCCCAGAACACGTAGAACAGGATCGCGTCGAGCGCGGCAAACACGCCGTTCATCAAACCGGACATGATGAGGAAAGCTGCCATGTATTGCGCGACATTCTTCTCGATGACCTTCCAGCCCGCGATCACCACCAGCAGCGTGGTGAAACTGGTGAGCAGGATGAACAGCATCGAGATGCCGTCCACACCGAGGTGGTAGTGGATATTGAATGCCGGAATCCAGGACTTGTACTCGACGAATTGCATGTCGCTGGTCAACCGGTTGAAGCCGGTATACAAGGGGATACTGATAACAAAACCGGCCAGCGCGCCTATCAGCGCAATGATGCGGGCAATGGGTGCGTTGCGATCGCTGCCCGTGGCGAGCACCAACAGACCTGCCACGATCGGCAACCAGATAACCCAGCTTAACAATGTCGAACCTTCGCTCATAACTTCCCTAAATTGCTCTGTAGCTCATCATCTCACGAACAGCGAGATCATCAGGAACACGCCGATGATCATGGCGAACGCATAATGGTAAATATAACCGGACTGCACATGACGGACCAGCGCGGAGGCCCAGCCGATCAGCCGTGCGGTGCCATTCACGAACAGGCCGTCGATCAGCCATACGTCGCCGCCGCGCCACAAGCTGCGACCGACCAGGCGCGCACCGCCGGCGAAGAAAAAGTCGTTGAAAGCGTCGAAACCGTATTTCTTCTCCAGGATGGTGGAAATCAGGCTGAATTTCGCCTTGATCACCGCGGGCAGCTCCGGACGGCGGATATACAGGAACCAGGCCGTTCCCGCGCCACCTGCGGCAAGCCAGAAAGGCAGGGTGGTCAGAGAATGCAGCATCATCGCGCCGATACCATGAAACTCTTCGGCCATGTGCGCCAAGGCATGATGGTCGTGCGAGATGAAAATGGCATCGCCGAAGTAGCCGCCGAACAGCATCGGCCCGATCAGCCAGCCGGCAGCCACGGACGGAATCGCCAGCAACAGCAAGGGTACGGTGACCACCCACGGCGACTCGTGCGGCACGGCAGGCCCGTGGTGGCCGTGATCGTCGTGGTGGCCATGTTCGTCAGTAGGCGCATGGCGGAAACGTTCCTCGCCGTGGAAAGTGTAGAACACCAGGCGGAAAGAGTAGAAACCGCCGACGAACACACCGGCGAGAATCGCCAGGTAGGCGAAGCCTGCTCCAGGAATGGTCGACAGGCCGACCGCCTCGATAATCGAGTCCTTGGAGAAGAAACCGGCAAACGGCGGCAGACCGGCGTTGGCAAGCGCGCCGATCAGCATGGTCAGGTAGGTGATCGGCATGTACTTGCGCAGCCCGCCCATGTAACGCATGTCTTGCTGGTGGTGCATGGCGATGATGACCGAGCCGGCGCCGAGGAACAGCACCGCCTTGAAGAAGGCGTGGGTCATGAGGTGGAATATCGCCGCTGAATAAGCGGAGGCGCCCAGCGCCACGGTCATGTAGCCCAGCTGCGACAGGGTGGAGTATGCCACCACGCGCTTGATGTCGGTCTGCACGATGGCAACCAGCGCCATGAACAGCGCGGTGATGGAGCCGATCACGATAACGAAGGACAGCGCGGTCTCGGACAGCTCGAACAGCGGAGACATGCGCGCCACCATGAAGATGCCGGCGGTCACCATGGTTGCGGCGTGGATCAGTGCGGAGATCGGTGTCGGGCCTTCCATCGAGTCAGGCAGCCAGACATGCAGCGGAAACTGCGCCGACTTGCCCATGGCGCCGATAAACAGCAGGATGCAGATAACCGACATCAGCTGCCACTCTTGCCCCTGCAACAGGGCTACCTTCATGCCAGCCAATTCCGGCGCCATGGAAAACACGGCGGCGTAATCCAGCGTGCCGAAGTAAGCCAGTACCATGCCGATGCCAAGGAGGAAGCCGAAATCGCCCACCCGGTTGACCAGAAAAGCCTTGAGATTGGCGTAAATCGCCGTCGGCCGGGTGAACCAGAAACCGATCAGCAGGTAGGAAACCAGGCCCACGGCCTCCCAGCCGAAAAACAGCTGGAGGAAGTTGTTGCTCATCACCAGCATCAGCATGGAGAAGGTGAACAGCGATATGTAGCTGAAGAAACGCTGGTAACCCGGGTCTTCCGCCATGTAGCCGATGGTGTAGATATGCACCATGAGCGAAACGAAAGTCACCACCACCATCATTAAAGCCGACAGCCGGTCGATCAGGAAACCCACCTCGAAACGCGTTTCGCCGGAGGTCAGCCAGGTGTAGACGCTGCCGTTGAATACGTGTCCCGCCATCACGTCCTGGAAGATCAGGACCGACGCGACAAAAGATATCGCCACACCGATGATCGTGATCCAGTGTGAAAGGACGCGTCCGATCAGCCAGCCGAACAAGCCTGCAATCAAGGCGCCAGCCAACGGGGCGAGTGGCACGAGCAGATAGAGTTTTTGCATTTCAGTCATGTTGTTTTTCAGTCATCGACGCGTGATACCGACTGTTATCCCTTTAAGTGATCCAGGTCTTGCACGTTGATCGTGCTCAGATTGCGGAACAGCACCACCAGAATAGCCAGACCGATCGCAGCTTCGGCCGCGGCCACGGTGAGAATGAAGAAGACGAAAATCTGCCCCGCCGTATCGTGGAGATAATGGGAAAACGCCACGAAATTCATGTTCACCGCCAGGAGCATCAACTCGATCGCCATAAGAATGACAATGACGTTCTTGCGGTTGAGAAAAATCCCCAGCACGCTGATGGCGAACAGGATCGCGCCCAGAACCAGATAATGAGAAAGTGTCAGCACCAGTGGCTCCTCAAGGTTGCTCTGCCGACGGGCTGTCTTCTGCCGCCTGTTGTTTCAACTTGTTATCCGACGAAACCGCGATGATGCGCAAACGATCGTTACGACGCACCGCGATCTGTGCGGCCGGGTCCTGATATTTGGTATCTTTGCGGTGGCGCAGCGTAAGCGCGATGGCCGCAACGATCGCCACCAGCAAAATGACCGAGGCGATCTCGAACGGGTAGACGTAGTCGGTATAAATCAGGCGGCCCAATTCCTTGATATTGCTATAACCCGCGCCATGCGCGTTCGGCATGCCGCCGTTGCCGTTCGCCCAGAAATTGCGTCCGGCCAGTACCAGTACCATTTCCGCGCCCATCAATATCGCCACCGTCAGCGCGTAGGGAAAATTCTCCCAGAAACCTTCGCGTAGCAGGTCGTAGTTGATATCGAGCATCATCACCACGAACAGGAACAACACCATCACAGCACCCACGTACACCAGCACCAGCGTGATTGCCAGGAACTCAGCCTCCAGCGTAATCCACAGGGCGGCAGCGGTAAAAAAAGCCAGCACCAGAAACAGGGCGGAATGCACCGGGTTACGCGCGGTCACCACGCGTGCTGCGGCAAACACCAGGATCGCCGCAAAGAGATAAAATATTATTGTTTCAAAATTCATTAACCGAATCCTGTCAAATGACTAGCGCTGCTTGATTAACGGTATGGGGCATCTGCAGCCTTGTCGCGGGCAATCTGTTCTTCATGCTTGTCGCCCACGGCCAGCAGCATGGCCTTGTTGTAGTTCAGATCGCCGCGTTTTTCACCGTGGTAATCGAAAATTCGCGTTTCCAC
The DNA here is from genome assembly GCF_011764585.1 of Sulfurimicrobium lacus. GTDB lineage: Bacteria > Pseudomonadota > Gammaproteobacteria > Burkholderiales > Sulfuricellaceae > Sulfurimicrobium > Sulfurimicrobium lacus. The sequence goes on along the minus strand of NZ_AP022853.1, from coordinate 683,317 downwards.
GATAGAGTCGACCGGGCAGGACTCTTCGCAAAAACCGCAGAAAATGCATTTGGTCAGGTCGATGTCGTAGCGCGTGGTACGGCGCGTACCGTCGGCGCGTTCTTCCATGTCGATGGTGATCGCCAGCGCCGGGCATACCGCCTCGCACAATTTACAGGCGATGCAGCGCTCTTCGCCGTTGGGATAACGGCGCAGCGCATGCAGGCCGCGGAAGCGCGGCGACATGGGAGTACGTTCCTCCGGGAACTGCACCGTGATCTTGCGCGCGAACAGATAACGTCCGGTCAGGGCCATGCCCTTGAGCAGTTCGATCAGGAGCAGACTTTTGAAGAATGCATTAAGGCGGTTCATCATATCTACATGCTCAGTGGAACAAATAACCCAGCGGGGTCTGCATCATGCCGCCGATAAACAGCAGCCATACCAGCGTCACCGGAATGAACACTTTCCAGCCCAGGCGCATGATCTGGTCGTAGCGGTAACGGGGGAAGGTCGCCCGGAACCACAGGAACAGGAACAGCACGAAACATATCTTGGCCATCAGCCAGAAGAAACCGGGAATCCAGGTGAACGGCGCGAAATCGAACAAGGGTAGCCAGCCACCGAGGAACAACAGCGCAGACAGGGTCGCCACCAAAATCATGTTGGCGTATTCGGCGAGAAAGAACACGGCAAATGCCATGCCTGAATATTCGGCATGGAAACCGACGATTTCGGATTCGCCCTCAGCCACGTCGAACGGCGCGCGGTTGATCTCCGCGACCGATGAAATCAGGTATACCAGGAACATGGGGAACAGCGGCAACCAGTACCAGCTGAAGAATGACACCCCCTGCTGGGCTTTGACGATCTCGACCAGGTTCAGGCTCTGCGCGGCCATCAACACGCCGACCAGGGCGAAACCCATGGCGATCTCATACGACACGATCTGTGCTGCGGAACGCATTGCGCCGAGGAAAGGATACTTGGAATTGGAGGACCAGCCCGCGAGCACCACGCCATACACGCCCATGGAAGTAATGGCCATGATGAACAGCAGACTGGCATCGATGTTGGCCAGGACCAGTTCCGGGGTGAACGGAATCACGGCCCAGGCGACCAGGGCCGGCGCCATGCACATGACGGGTGCGAGCAGAAAAAGCTTCTTGTTGGCGCCGCTGGGAATGATGATTTCCTTCATCATCAGCTTCAGACCGTCCGCGATCGGCTGCAGCAGCCCCAAGGGGCCTACCCGGTTGGGTCCGATGCGCACCTGCATGTAACCGATCACCTTGCGCTCGGCGTAGGTGACATAGGCCACACCCAGAAGCAGCGGTCCGACGATGACGACGATCTTCACCAGCGTCCAGATGATCGGCCAGAAAGGCCCCAGCAAGGATTGAAAAAATTCCATCGATCAGGCCTTCTCTACCACAATTTCGCCAAACATCGAACCCAGGGCGGCTGTCAGGGGGTGCCCTACGGCGACCCTAGCGCAACCCAAAGGCAATGTGTCGTCGCGTCTGGCGCGCATCACGGCGCTGCCGCCACCCTGGTGCACCACCACCATTGCCCCGTCCTCCACTTGCAGTTGTCGCAGCAGGGCGCCGTTCATGACGGCATCCGGCGCTGCGCCGTCATGGCTGCATTGCAGGGAATCGGCGCGCCGCACCACGGCATCGGCCTGGTAAATCGGCACTTCGGCAATGCGTTGCACGCCGCTCGCAACAGCGACCGCCGCATCGCCCAGCACAACACTCTGCAACTGGTTGTTACACGCCTCATGCAGGGACGTCGCGCCGGCAGCAAGAATTTCAGCGCGCACATCTTCCGAACTGTTGTAATCGAAGCCGTTGAGATTGAACATGTTCCCCAGCACGCGCATCACTTTCCATGCCGGGCGGGCGTCGCCCTGTGGCTTGACCACGGCGTTGAAACTTTGCGCCCGGCCCTCGGTATTGATGAAGGTACCGGACGTTTCTGTAAACGGTGCAATCGGCAGCAGCACATCGGCGTAATTCAGCGCCTGATGGCGGTAAGCGCTTAACGCCACCACCAGTTCCGCATGTTCCATCGCTTGCATGGCCTGTTGCGGATCATGGCTATCGAGTTCGATTTCGGTATTCAGCAGAACATAGGCCAGACGTGGTGTAGCCAGCATCTCCGCAGCATTCATGCCGGCGCTGACGTCCTTGCCCAGCGGACCGGCATAAGGGACAGCTCCGGCAAGACAGGCGCCGACGCTGTTGGCGGCTTCACCCAGTACACCCAGGGTGGCGCCTGACAGACGCGCAATTTCCTGTGCCAAGCCATGCAGTTCGCTGTAACGCGGATGGTGCTGCGCCAGATTGCCCAGCAACACCGTGGCAGTCGGAGCGGCCGACAGGCTGGCGGCCATGGCCGTCGCCGCGGAGGACACGCTCACCCCTGCCAGCGCTTGGGGAACTGCAGTCTGCTTAAGTTCTGCCAGTGCTTTCAGCACTTGGGACAAGGCATTGACCAGGTCGTTAGGGGCCACGATCAGCTTGTTGGCCACTTTGGTGAGCAGGTCGTCGTCCACCGGATTCACCAGGTTCAACTCGGCGCCCGCTTTGACCGCCTGACGCAGGCGTTGTGCGAGTAGCGGGTGATCCTTGCGCAGCGTGCTGCCGATGACCAGCGCGCTCTTCACTTCCGCCAGCACAGCAATGCTCTGACCGAGCCATGGCGCGCCCTGCAGGGCGCCATCGAGACGAAAATCGGACTGGCGTGTGCGGTGATCCACGTTGCCGCTGCCGATCCCGCGCATGAATTTCTGCAGCAGATAAAGCTCTTCCAGCGTGCTGTGCGGCGTCGCAAGCGCGCCGATCTGGGCGGCGCCATGATCGTCGCGAATGCGTTTCAGGCCATTCGCCACATACTCCAGCGCGGTCTGCCAGCTGCATTCCTGCCATTCACCATGACGTTTCATCATGGGTTGCGTGAGGCGCTGCGCGGAGTTCAGGCCTTCGTAGGAAAAACGATCCTTGTCGGACAGCCAGCACTCGTTGACGGCTTCATTCTCGCGCGGCACGACGCGATAGACGCGGTTGCCCTTGACCTGCACAGCCAGATTGGCGCCGAGGCTGTCGTGCGGGCTGACCGAAGCGCGCCGGGTCAACTCCCAGGAGCGGGCGGAGTAACGGAACGGCTTGCTGGTCAATGCGCCCACTGGGCACAGATCGATCATGTTGCCGGATAGTTCGGAATTCACCGTGCGCTCGACGAACGGCATGATTTCGGAATGTTCGCCGCGTCCCGCCTGGCCCAGTTCCATGATGCCGGCGATTTCCTGGCCGAAGCGTACGCAGCGGGTACAGTGGATACAGCGCGTCATGTCGGTGGAAATCAGCGGCCCCAGTTCCTTGTTGCTGACTACCCGTTTCTCTTCCTGGTAACGCGATGCCACCTCGCCGTAGCCGACGGCCAGATCCTGCAACTGGCATTCACCGCCCTGATCGCAGATCGGGCAATCCAGCGGGTGGTTGATGAGCAAAAACTCCATCACCCCTTTTTGCGCACGGATAGCAGACTCTGAACGCGTGAACACTTTCATGCCATCGGTCACTGGTGTCGCACAGGCTGGCAAGGGCTTGGGGGCCTTCTCCACCTGCACCAGGCACATGCGGCAATTGGCGGCGATGGACAGTTTCTTGTGATAGCAGAAGTGCGGAATATAAATTCCCGCCTGACGTGCCGCATCCATTACGGTGCTGCCGTCTTTTACTTCTACCTGTCTGCCGTCGATTTCGATGTGGGCCATAGTTAGCTGTCAGTTATCAGTTGTCAGCGCGATCAGCCGTTGTTGTCATGGTTTTGCTGACAACTGAATGCTGAAGGCTGAGTGCTGTATTCATACCATGCACTTCTTGTGCTCGATGTGATACTCGAATTCATTACGATAGTGCTTGAGCATACCCTGTACCGGCAGCGCGGCGGCATCGCCCAACGCGCAGATGGTGCGCCCCGAGATATTGTTGGTCACGCTGGCCAGCAGATCGAGGTCTTCCGGACGCCCCTGCCCATGTTCGATGCGGTGAATCACGCGATACAGCCAGCCGGTGCCTTCGCGGCACGGGGTGCACTGCCCGCAGGATTCCTCGAAATAGAAATAGGACAGACGTTCCAGCGCCTTCACCATGCACACCGTCTCGTCCATCACGATCACCGAACCCGCGCCGAGGTAGGAACCGGCCTTGGCCAGGGAATCGTAATCCATGGTGCAATCCATGATGATTTCGCCCGGCAGCACCGGCACGGAAGCACCGCCGGGGATAACTGCTTTCAGTTTGTGGCCGCTGCGAACCCCACCGGCCATTTCGAGGAGCTCTGCAAAGGGCGTTCCCATCGCGATCTCGAAATTGCCCGGTTTGTTAACATGCCCTGACACGGAAAATATCTTGGTGCCGCCGTTGTTCGGCTTGCCCAGTTCGAGGAACTTTTGCCCCCCATGCCGGATGATGTAGGGAATGCTGGCGAAAGTTTCGGTATTGTTGATGGTGGTGGGCTTGCCATAGAGACCGAAACTCGCCGGAAACGGCGGTTTGAAGCGCGGCTGACCCTTTTTCCCCTCGATCGATTCCAGTAGCGCCGTTTCTTCTCCGCACACGTAAGCACCATATCCCTGGTGAGCGTGCAGGTTGAAACAGAAGTCGGTACCGAACAGGTTATCACCCAGGAAGCCGGCGGCGCGCGCTTCTTCCAGCGCTTCTTCGAAGCGCTCGTAGGCTTCCCAGATTTCACCGTGGATATAGTTGTAGCCCACTTTCACGCCCATGGTGTAGGCGGCGATGGCCATGCCTTCGATGACCTGGTGCGGGTTGAAGCGGATGATGTCGCGATCCTTGAACGTGCCAGGTTCGCCTTCATCTGTGTTGCAGACGATGTATTTGTCGCCCTCGAAATGGCGCGGCATGAAGCTCCACTTCAGGCCAGTGGGAAAACCCGCCCCGCCACGACCGCGCAAGGCGGACGTCTTTACCTGGCTGATAATTTCTTCCGCTGGAATTTTTTCCGTTACAACCTTTTTCAGCGTCTCATATCCGCCGCCGGCAAGATAATTGGATAATTTCCAGCATTCGGGCTGATGGATGGAGTGGAAGATGACTTCATTCGCCATTATTCGAGCTCCGCCAGAACCTGATCGACTTTCTCGCTGGTGAGAAAGCCGCACATGCGTTTATTGTTGATGAGGAACAACGGGCCGTCACCACAGGCGCCCATGCACTCGCCTTCCTTCAGCGTAAAGCGTCCATCGCCGGTAGTCTCGCCAAAGCCAATGCCGAGTTTGTTTTTCAAGTATCCGGCAATGGTGTCGGAGCCCATCAACGTGCAGGACAGATTGGTGCATACCGTGATCTTGTACTTGCCGACCGGGGCCAGCTCGTACATGTTGTAGAAGCTTGCTACTTCGTAAACCGCCACCGGCGCCATGCCGAGATAGCCGGCAACGAAGTCCATGGTTTCGGTAGCCAGCCAGCCGAGTTCGTCCTGCGCGATGCGCAAGGCCGCCATCACCGCCGATTGCTTCTGATCGGCGGGATATTTCGTAATTTCTTTATCAATTCTCGCTAGAGATGCGGGCGATAACATTATCGGTCGATCTCCCCAAATACGATGTCCATCGTGCCCATCAGCGCCACCACGTCGGCAATCATGTGGCCGCGTGCCATTTCATCCATGGCCTGCATGTGCGCAAAGCCTGGTGCGCGTATTTTCAGGCGGTATGGCTTATTGGCGCCATCGGAAACCAGATAGATGCCGAATTCCCCCTTGGGATGCTCGATGGCGCAGTAAGCCTCGCCCGCGGGAACATGCATACCTTCGCTGAACAGCTTGAAGTGATGGATCAATTCTTCCATGTTGGACTTCATTGCTTCGCGATTGGGCGGCGCCACCTTGTGATTGTCCGTAATCACCGGACCGGGATTCTTGCGCAGCCAATCCACGCATTGCTTCATGATGCGGTTCGACTGGCGCATTTCTTCCATGCGCACCAGGTAACGGTCGTAGCAGTCGCCATTGGTGCCCACCGGGATGTCGAAGTCCATGCGGTCGTACACTTCATAAGGCTGCTGCTTGCGGATGTCCCATGCCAGACCGGAGCCGCGCAGCATCGGGCCGGTCAGCCCCTTGGCCAATGCGCGCTCGGGCGTGATGATGCCGATATCGACTGTGCGTTGCTTCCAGATGCGGTTATCCGTGAGCAGCGTCTCATATTCATCGACGTAGGTCGGAAAACGCTGGGTGAAGTCTTCAATGAAGTCCAGCATCGAACCATGCCGGTTTTCATTCATGAATTTGATGTCGCTTTCGCTATGACGCGGCATCTTGGCTGTCTGATACTGCGGCATGCTGTCCGGGAGATCGCGGTAAACGCCGCCCGGGCGATAGTAAGCGGCGTGCAGACGCGCGCCGGATACCGCCTCGTAACAATCCATCAGGTCTTCACGCTCGCGGAAGGCATAGAGGAACATGGTCATCGCGCCGACGTCCAGCGCATGGGCGCCGATCCACAACAAATGGTTGAGGATGCGGGTGATTTCGTCGAACATGACGCGGATGTACTGCGCCCGGATCGGCACTTCGAGCTGGAGCAGCTTTTCGATCGCCATCACGTAGGCGTGCTCATTGCACATCATGGACACGTAATCCAGACGATCCATATAGGGGACCGACTGGAGAAAGGTCTTGTACTCAGCAAGTTTTTCCGTGCCGCGGTGCAGCAGGCCAATATGCGGGTCGGCGCGCATCACGACTTCGCCGTCCAGTTCCAGCACCATGCGCAACACGCCGTGGGCGGCCGGATGCTGGGGTCCGAAATTAAGGGTGTAATTTCTGATTTCAGGCACTGTAACTGTCCTCGCGGATGGTGCGCGGCACCAGTTCACGCTCGTCAATGGTGACGGGCTGGTAAATCACGCGGCGCTGGTCCGGGTCATAGCGCATTTCCACGTTACCGGAAAGGGGGAAGTCCTTCCTGAACGGGTGACCAATAAAGCCGTAGTCGGTCAGGATGCGGCGCAGGTCGTTGTGGCCTTCGAACACGATGCCATAAAGATCGAATGCTTCGCGCTCGTACCAATCTGCTCCGGGCCAGACCTGCGTAACGGAATGCACGACCGGGAACTCGTCATCCGGGGCGAAAACCCGCACCCGCAAACGCTGATTGAGACTGACCGACAGTAGGTGGTAAACCGCGGCGAAACGCCGGCCCTGCCATGATCCATCGCCATAACTGCTGTAATCCATACCACAGGCGTCCGACAACTGCTCGAAGTGCAATTCCGGGTGATCGCGCAGAATTTGAGCCACCGCCACCCAGTCGGCATCCGGCACTACCAGCGTCAGCTCGTCGAGACGCTCGCTGAGGACGAAGGTTTTTCCGCTCAGCGCATTATTCAGCGAGTTGGTAAGACCTTGGAGAAAAGCATTCATGTGTGGAATCGGCTCTCTAGCGGGCAATGGTGTTGGTACGCTTGATCTTGTTCTGCAACTGGATCAGGCCATACAGCAGCGCTTCCGCCGTTGGTGGGCATCCCGGAACGTAAACATCTACCGGAACGATGCGGTCGCAGCCTCGCACCACCGAATATGAATAGTGGTAATAGCCGCCGCCGTTGGCGCAGGAACCCATGGAAACGACCCAGCGCGGTTCTGCCATCTGGTCGTAAACCTTGCGCAAGGCCGGTGCCATTTTGTTGGTCAGCGTCCCGGCCACGATCATCACATCGGATTGGCGCGGACTGGGGCGGAAGACGATGCCGAAACGATCGAGGTCGTAACGGGAAGCGCCCGCCTGCATCATTTCCACCGCACAGCAAGCCAGGCCGAAAGTCATGGGCCACAAGGAACCGGTGCGGGTGTAGTTGATGACCGTATCGACGGTCGTCGTGATGAAGCCCTTCTCGAAGACGCCTTCTATTCCCACTCCAAGGCCCCCTTCTTCCATTCGTATACGAAACCGACGACCAGGATGGCGAGGAATATCACCATTGCGACATAGCCGAACATGCCTATCTCACCGAGCACCACGGCCCAAGGGAAAAGAAAGGCAATTTCCAGGTCAAAAAGGATAAAGAGAATGGCGATGAGATAGTAGCGCACGTCAAATTTCATACGTGCATCTTCGAACGCCTCAAACCCGCACTCGTAAGGAGAGAGTTTTTCCGTGTCGGGACGGTGTGGGGCGAGCACGAAACCGGCCACCATCGGCCCCACGCCAACCATGAGGCCAACTGCTATGAACACCAAGATTGGAAAATAGTTTTCCAACATTCCGCAGCTCCGCGAATAGTCTGTCAAATTAGAAGGAAGCTTAGGCGCGACAGGCCTTGTGTGTCAAGCTTGGACGTTACCTTTTTATTTTTATTTTTCAATATGTTATAGAATATAGTTATAAAACTATAACATTATCTTATTATGGTGCCGATGAGCAGACTCGAACTGCTACGGCTTTCGCCACTACCCCCTCAAGATAGCGTGTCTACCAATTTCACCACATCGGCTTTGAAACTTAATGACGCGCTTAATACAGCACGTCATGCAAAACTCTTAGTTCGGAACATCCTTGGCTTTCGAAGCCGGCACACCCAGAGGATTTACGGGTGCAGCAGGCTGCGTTGCCGGCAACACCTGCTTCTGGCTTTCCATCAAGCCTGCCGATTTTGTCTTGGTGCCGGAAAAATACGCCAGGGTCAGGCTGGTGATGAAAAACACCGTCGCCAGAATCCCCGTGGCACGACTCAGAAAATTGGCCGAACCCGACGAACCGAACAGGCTACCCGACGCGCCACTACCAAAAGCCGCGCCCATGTCGGCGCCTTTGCCATGCTGCATCAGAACCAGGCCGACAACGCTAAGCGCAGCCAGCACATGAATAATCCAGACTACTGTTTCCATTTACACAACAACCTTCGAAAAAACACTCGCCCTATTGGGCGGCGCGGCAAATCGCCACAAACTCTTCGGCACTGAGGGCAGCGCCGCCGATCAAGCCACCATCGATATCCGGCATAGAGAACAATTGTGCCGCATTCGCGGCTTTTACGCTACCCCCATACTGAATAACCAGACCCGCAGCAACGTCCGCACTCGCCTCGGCGACCTTGGCACGAATGAACGCATGCACTGCCTGGGCCTGCTCCGGGGAAGCTGTTTTGCCCGTACCGATCGCCCACACCGGCTCATAGGCCACGACGCTTTTTGCCAGTCCTGCCACACCGGCAACTGCCAGTACAGCGTCCAACTGGCGCGCAACAACCTGCTCGGTGATATTGCCTTCGCGCTCTGCCAGAGTTTCACCCACGCATAGAATCGGGGTCAGGCCGGCTTTCTGTGCCGCAACGAATTTCGCCGCTACCGTTGCATCATCCTCGCCGTACAGGGCACGACGTTCGGAGTGTCCGACAAGCGCGTATTTGCAGCCGAAATCCACCAGCATCGAGGCGGAAACCTCGCCGGTAAACGCGCCTTTCTCGTGCTGACTCAGATTCTGCGCACCCCAGGCCACATTCGCGCCCTGCAAGGCTTGCTGCGCCTGGAACAAGTAAGGGTATGGCACGCACACCGCGCAGGACGCCCCCTTCAGGCTCGCCAACTGAGGCACCAACGCATCCAGCAACGCCTTGTTCTCGGCGAGGCTGCCGTGCATTTTCCAGTTTCCCGCGACCAGTTTTTCGCGCATCCCAAATCCCCTTGTTCGCAAAATGGGGGCATGGTAACGTTTCAAGCCTTAGCGGTCAAATCACCGACTCCCGTAACCAGCCAGAACCCGCCAGCCATGGACCAGACAAAAATTCATCAATGTGTCGAAACGCTGAGCCTGAAAGGCTGCGAGGAAGTAACGAAAATCATCGCCGCCCTGGAGCAGGGCGAACCGGTCGCGGACACGCTGGAATTAACGGTCGAAGAGAGACTGGCGACCCTCGACGAACTCAGGTCCATCATGGCCGTTTACCAGGCGCGAAAGTAAGGACCCTAACGCCTGCGACGTGCCTCGTAAGCCGAGATGGCCTTGACCACCTCGAGATAGGGCACATCCTGCATGCTGCCGAAACGCCGCTGAATTTCCCCGATCAGGCCATGGATATTCACCACAACTGAAGTCTCTGGCTCGAATAGCTGTTGCGTTCCAAGCAAACCGCCGCACTGTATCTTGAGTTCCTTGGCATGAGGCAAAGGCTCGCCGGGATGCATGAGTTTGAGGGTAAAAGCCGCGTTCTGATGCAGCAGGGCGTGCAGCGTTAGGCAATTTTCCCGCGCCACCGGCGCTTTGCACGCCGTCGCCTCGCGCTCGGCGATGTTGAAACCGTGCGCCTGATCGCAACCGGCGCAACGGCTCAGGATGGCCTTCTCGAAGGGGCAGGAAAGCCGCACCGCGCCATCGTATGCGTCCTGGTATGCGCCCTCGTTCAACACCGGCTAGTAATCCTCACCCGTTGTCGGCTGCGGCTCGCGTTCCTGGTTCAGGATGTCTTCAGCCTGCAATTGATTCTCGCCGAACATGACTTTAACCACGACCTTGTCATCGGACGCGACTGTCTTGCGCAGTTCCTTGGCGTGCGCGCTCGCTTCCTTGAAGGCGTCGAACTGGGCAGCCAGTTCGAATTGCTTGAAAGGGAAAGTCGTAACTTTATAGACGAAATAGGGCATGGAATATCTCCGAAAAATTGATTCAGTTATGCCAGTTAGGGGCGAATTTGGCAAAAATCAAGTCCATGACAGCATCCATGGCAAAACAAATTAGACATGTTCCAAATGTTTGGATAGAATTTTCCTTTGAATACCTGTGACTATACCCGCGACAACATGGCCGACCTGCTCCGGCAGCACGGCATCAACCCCACCCACCAGCGCATCGAGATCGCTTTCGCCCTGTTCTCGCACCAGGAGCATCTGTGCGCCGATCAGGTGATGGCCATCGTCAATGCCAAGCACAGCGAAACATCGAAAGCCACGGTATACAACACGCTCAACCTGTTCCAGGAAAAAAAGATGATCCGCGAAGTGATCGTGGATCCAAGCAAGGTGTTCTACGACCCCAACACCCACCTCCACCACCATTTCTACAATGTCGCAACCGGCGAACTAACCGACATAGACGTCGACGACATCGGACTCACCGGACTGCCCCAATTGCCGCCCGGCCTGGTCACCGAAGGCGTGGACATCATTGTCCGGGTGCGGCCGACAGCCTGATTTGGGCTACCGCAACGGCCCCTGAACCGCGCGCAGGAACTCCATGCGCAACTGGTCGCTGTCGCGAAAACAGCCGGTGAATGCCTGGGTATAAACACGCTCATCCCCGCGCCGGTCCTCTCCCAGCAACAGACATAACTGCTCCGCCTCGATCACGCACGCTGCGCCCTTGGCATGGCCGTAGCTCACCAGCGCTTCCGCGATGTCGCGCGTCATCCATTCCTGATACGTGAAGCGGTGGCCGATGGCGTCCACCAGGCGGGCGATGCGCCCGAAGCCGTGCAGGCGCCCGCCGGGGATGTAGGCCACGTGCGCCACGCCGCGAAACGGCACGAGATGATGCGGACACACCCCGTGCACCGCGATGCCGCGCACCACCACCATGTCTTCGCGGGCGTCTTCGAAGCCGTCGCCCAGCACCGTCGCAGGATCGAGGTCGTAACCGCCCAGCAAGCGCTTTTCCCACAGATCGCGCACCCGCTTGGCGGTCTTGCCGGTATGCGTCGAATCCGGGGATACGCCACACGCCAGCAGCAGGTCGCTCACCGCTTTCTCGAACGCCACGCCGTCGAACTGTCCGGCGCGCGGGATGCCGATGCCGCCCTGGGGCGGGAAGGCGAAACTGTCGTGATCGCAGCATTCGGACATGGACGGGCGCTCGTGAAAACGGGAAAGCCCGTTTTATCACGCACGCCAGCCGGATGTCAAAAACGGTCGCGAATCACCACTTCGCTCATGGGCAGTTGCCCGCCGCGCGGGTAAGGCTCCCTGGTGCCTTTGCCGATCGCCACGAACATGGCGATCACATGGTCTGGCGGCAGGTTGATCAGCCTGCCCACCTCGTCGAAATCGAAGCCGTCCATGGGGCAGGAGTCGTAGCCCATTTCCTTCGCCGCCAGCATCAGGTTCATCGCCGCGATGCCGCAGGAGCGCATGGCCTCGTCGCGCTGCACCTGCTCGCGGCCGCGGTAATACTGGTCGATCGCCGGCACCAGGTAGTCGCGCACCGGCTCGGGCGCATCCTTCCAGTAACGCGCAGGCTCCTTTTCCCAGGCCTTGAGGTCGGCGGTGAGCACCACCAGCAATGAAGCGTCCGTCACCTGCGCCTGGTCCCACGCCGCGGCGCGGACCTGCTTGCGCAGCTCGGGATCGTCCAGCACCACGAAGCGCCAGTTCTGGATATTGAAGGCGGTAGGAGAAAGCATGGCGAGGGAGAAGAGTCTTTCCTTCTCCGCCTCGCTCATGCGGTGGTCGCGGTCGTAAGCCTTGACGGCACGCCGTTGTTCGATTGCCAGACTGACGTTCATGAGAGTTTCCTCCTGTTGGTTACATGAGTTCGTGAAAACAGCCCTACCGGACTGCAAGGCATGGGCCATCTCCTGAAAAGTGCGCGGTCACGCGTCGCGTTCGACCTTGAAGGTGTTGAACACCACGTCCGCCGCCATGTTGCGCGCGGCGTGGGTGACCGCGTCGAGCATGTCGCTCTCGGCCTAGCCGAGCGCTTTCAGGTCGTCGATATCGGCGGCGCCGATTTCTTTAGGGGCGCGCGTGGCCTTGAGCGCGAACAGCAGCATGGCCTTTTCCCTGGCGTCGAGCGGCGCCGCCGCCGCGTCGCGCCTGGTGGAGGCGATCTGCTCCGGGGTAAAGCCGGCGCGTTCGATCAGCATGGCGGCGTTGAAGTCGATGCAGTAATCGCACTGGTGATCCTGCGACACCAGCATGCGCGTGAGCGCCAGCAACGGGAAACTCAGGTTGGGATGGAGCATGAAATAAGCCGTTTGCTGCCATTGGGTTTCCAGCAGGGCGGGACTCGCGCTGTACATCTGGAAGGCGTTGGGAACATGGCCCAGGATAGCCGCGCTTTGACGGTAAACCTCGGCCACCTGGCCTTGCGCCTGGGCGGGTGAAACGGTGTAGATCAACGGCATGGTAGTCCTCCTTGAGTAAATACCGACTGGTCGGTATGGTTTGCAGGAAAAAATTTTCAGGTGGCGCGCAGGCTGCGGATATAAGCTTGCAGTTGCCGGCTGCACACAAATAACGCTTCATGGGATTGCAGGTTTTTGGCCGTGCCGATACAACCTTCCCAGGCGGAAAAAATGAATAGCGCGGTATCCGCGCAGTTTACGTCGGCGCGCAAATCTCCTTGCGCCTGAGCGCGCCGCAAGGCCGTTTCCATCGCCTCGCGCCAGGCATTCATCACAGCGCACAGGTGACCGCGAAACTCGGCGTCGATGGGGCTCATTTCCTGCATCAAGTTGTTGAGCGGGCAGCCCAGCAGCACCAGTTCATCGGCGCGTTCCGCCATGGTCTCCAGGAACCCCAGCAGGGTATCGAGCGGTTTCTCGCTTTCCCGCAGGGGAATGTAATAGCGCGACTCCAGCCGTGGCCGAATGACCTCGTCCACCACCGCCAGACCCAGCGCCTGCTTAGTGGGGAAATGATGGTACAGCGCGCCCTTGGTCAGGCCGGTGCTACCCAGGATGTTGGCGATACTCGCCGCCTGGAAGCCGCTGCGGTGGATTTCGCAGAATGCCGCTTCGAGGACTTTGTCGCGAGTGAGGTCGGGCTGTTTGGATTGCATGGACGAATTAGATACCGACCGGTATGGATGTGTCAAGAGAAAAATCGGGCGTCGAACGAGACTGGCGCACCCGAGCGCACAAACCTACTGCGACCTCTCCCGCAACGCCACTCCCATATGATACTCGGCAATCCGGTCCAGCCGTGCCCGGGCCGCTCCTCCCTCCAGCCCGGCAGTCAGCGGCAGCGCCAGCTGCGCCAGTTCTTCCGCGCGTTCTTCCGTCAGCAGCGGGGCGCGCTGGTGGAACTCCAGCAAGGCGCGTTGCTCTTCCTGCGTCAGGGGAAAAGGCGGTGCTTCGGGTATGCCGTGGCGCCGCGTCTCGACGGGCTTGGTCTTGCCGTTGGCACTTGCGGTGTAGGTCACCACCGTGCCGGCCAGGATGTCGCCCAGGCGCTTGCCGTCCGGATTGATCCACATCGCCGCGAGGGCTGTCGCATAGCCGAGCGGCAGCGCATCGACGAAGCGCAGCAGGTTGCGCGCGGTGGCGGCACTCCAGTCGATCGGCGTGCCGTCGTCGCGCAGCACCCGCAGGCCGGACAGCCGCTTGCCCGGCGACTGGCCGTTCCAGTACACCTCGAACAGGATCGGGTACAGAATTCCGACGACGAAATAGGCGATGGCGGCCAGCCCGTAGCCGAACCCGCCGAGCCTGCTCAGCACCACGAGCGCGATGACCAGGATCATCCAGCGCGCGACGGCGTCGATCAGCCAGGCGCGCGCGCGCACCACCGGCCCCGCCAGGCGCAGGGTCAGTTCGCAGCCTTCCGGCGTCGCCACGCGCCGGAGGGTGTCGAGCGCGGACAGCTCAGCCAACGAAGATTTCCCGGTAGCCGACGTACTGCGCGGCGACCATCACCGGCCCCAGCACCAACCAGCCCAAACCCAACGGAATGGTGGCGACGAAGGCCAGCACCAGCGTGACAACGCCGTACAGCAGGAAGGGGAGCATGTTGCGCAGGCAACCCTTGAAGCTCAGCGTGAGCGCCTCAATCGCGCCAAGGTCGTGCCTGACGATCAGCGCCGGCGCGAACCAGATCGCCATCAGCAGGGGGACCAGGAGAGCCATCATGACCGCAACCCAGAGCAAGATCGTAAGCGGCGCGACCGCACCGGGGTTGCCGCCGGTCATCACGGACATCCCCATCGTTCCCATCATCGCGAACGCGCTCAGGAACATCACCACAAAGGCGCTCACGGCATAGATCAGGCCGGCAACGAACAGCTTGCCGAAATGCTCCTGAAAGCCGGCGAACAGGTGCCTGAATTCCAGCGGCTCGCCGCGCTCCAGGTCATGGCAGCCGAGCATCAGCCCGCCGACGAACACCGGCATGATCATGGACACCACGAAGTTGACCAGCGGGATCATCGACATGACGATGAAGATTATGCCCAGCACCAGGATGATGCCGGCCCACATCCCCGGCGCTTCGCGGTACAGCGCCCAGCCCTCGCCTATCCAGGCGAAGCCGCGGCCGGCGTCGAGCCGTTCCGGTTCGGACAGCAGCGCGCCCTCCTCCTCGGCAGCGTAGTCGGACACGCGCGCCGCAGGCGCGGAGAAGGGATTTGAGGATGATGTCGGTTCCATGGTGAGACTCCTTCTTTCAGGTTGAAAAACAATCAGAACACCCCACTGCGCTTCAGCTCCCAGTAGCGGTTGACCAGCGCCATCGGCAGCTGCGGCGGGGCCGCGTCGAGCACCCTGGCTCCCGCCGCCTGCAGCATCCTGATCTGGCGCTCGCGCGCCTTGAGATAATCGGTGGCGGAAGCGAAAGTCAGGGCCGTATCGAAATCGCCCACCGGCTCGGCCATGATACGGTCCAGCCCGGTTTCGCGCAGGTTGGCGACCAGCACCAGGTGGCGCCGCCGCAACTGCGCTAGCGCAGGGGCCAGGGTGGCATCGTCCTCGTCGCGCAGGTTGGTGAGCAGCACGATCAGCGACCTCCGGGTCAGGCGCCCCGCCAGGTGCTGGCCCGCTATCCGGTAATCCGGGGTACGCAGGCTGGGCTGCAGGTCGAACACGGTGTTGAGCAGGCGCTGCACGGTGTCCAGCGACTTGCGCGGGGCGAAGAAGCGCGGCGTATCGTGGGCGAAGGTTGAAAGCCCCACCGCGTCGCCCTGGCGCAGGGCCACGTAGGCCAGCAGCAGCATGGCGTTGAGGGTATGGTCGAAGTGCGACAGGGCATCGTCGCGCGCGCGCATGCGCTGGCCGCAGTCGAGCATGAACACGATCTGCTGGTCGCGCTCGTCCTGGTAGTCGCGCGCGATCAGCTTGCCCATGCGCGACGTCGCCTTCCAGTCGATCTGGCGCGGCGAGTCGTCGCTGCGATACTCGCGCAGCTGGTGAAAATCCAGCCCCTCGCCGCGCCGCCGCCGGCGCAGCAGGCCGATCTGCGACAGACGGTTGTCGACAGCAAACAGCGCGTATTGGGAGATTTTGGCGAAATCGGGGTAAACCTGCACCGCCTGCCCCTCGCCCACGGCATGGCGAGTGAGCCAGAAACCCAGCGGTGAAACCAGGCGCAGCTCTGCCGCGCCGAAGCGGTGGACGCCGCGCTGGTCCGGCAGCACCCGGTAGGACAGCTTGGTCCACTGCCCCGCTGCGACACGAAACGCCGCCGGCAAGCCTTCGGCCTCGAAGGAGTCGGGGTGGCGGTCCTGTATCCACCCCGCCGCCGGACGTGCGGCGCAGGCGAGCTTGAGCGTCACGTTCTGCTGCCGGCCCACCGGCCAGCTATGGCTCGTTTCGCGCTCGAAACTCAGCGGGTTGCCGCGTCGCCGGGCGAGAACGGCGTCCAGCAGCGCCGTCAGCGCCAATACAGCGCCTGCACCTAGCCACAGCGCCAGCAGCTGCGCCCAGATCACGGCCAGCAGGCCCAGCGCGAGCCAGGCCCAGGCGGCGATCAGCAGCGGGCGGTGCGGGATCATCAGGCGCGCAGCGCCACAACCTGGTCGAGCAGCAGGCGCAGCAGCGCATCGGCATCCTTGCCCTCGATTTCCGCGTCGGGTGTGGTAGAAATGCGGTGGCGCAGCGCCGGCAGGGCGACCGCCTTGACGTCGTCCGGCGTGGCGAAGGCTCGCCCGGCCAGCAAGGCGCGCCCCCGTGCGGCGCGCACCAGCGAGATGCTGCCGCGCGGCCCGGCGCCGAGCGCGATGCCGGGGAAATCGCGCGTGGCGGCGGCGATGGCGACCGCGTAGTTGAGCACCCGGTCGTCCACTTCGACGTGGGCGGTGGCGGTCTGCAGCGAAACGATGTGCTGCGGTCCGACCACGGTGGCCACCTGCTCCACCGCCAACTCGCCGCCGGTGCGGCGCTCGGTGACCTGGCGCGTCAGTGCCGCCTCCTCCTCGCGGCTCGGGTAGGCGATGCGAATCTTCAGCAGGAAGCGGTCGAGCTGGGCTTCCGGCAAGGGGTAGGTACCCTCCTGCTCCACCGGGTTCTGGGTGGCGAGCACCATGAACGGCTGCGGCAGGGGCAGCGCCTTGCCCTCCAGCGTGACCTGCGACTCCTGCATGACTTCCAGCAGCGCGGCCTGGGTCTTGGCCGGCGCGCGGTTGATTTCGTCCGCCAGCAGCAGATGGGTGAACACCGGCCCCTTGCGCGTGACGAAGCTGCTGCTGGCGGCGTCGAAGATGGTGTGGCCGGTGACATCCGACGGCATCAGGTCAGGGGTGAACTGGATGCGCGAGAACTGGCCCGAAAAAGTGCGCGCCAGCGCCTTCACCAGCAGGGTCTTGCCGAGCCCGGGCACGCCTTCGAGCAGCACGTGGGAAGCGGCCAGCAGGCCGATCAGCACCTCCTCCACCACGTCTTTCTGGCCCACCATGGCCTTGCCGAGTTCGGCGCGCAGGGCATTGAGCAGGGAAGAGGTTTTCGCGAGCTGTTCGTCGTTGAGAGCTGCCATGTTTTTTCCTAGAGTCGCTGTTGCAGTTGTTGTATGGCCCGCAGCGTGTCGGTGAAAGCGCGGGGAGAATCGCTGCCGCGCCCTTCCAGCGCCTGGTGCACGCGGGCGGTGGACATGCCGCTGAGGCGCGCCAGGGCGGCGGCGCGTTCGGCGGCGGGCAGTTGCAGCACATGGGGATGGCGCTTGGCGATAGTGCCCAGCAGCGACTGGCGCACCAGCTGCAGCCAGTGGGTCAGACCGCCTGCGCGCCACACGCCGCGTCCGACCGCGGCGAGATGATCGGCGAGGCCGCGCCGCTCGGGCGCGGGCAGGCGGCGCAGGCCGCCGAAGCGCGGCACGATGCGCCATAGCCACAGCAGTATCAGCAGCGCGCCGCTCACCAGGGGCATCCAGGCAGCCTCCGCCAGCCATTCCCACAGGCTCGGCACCTTGAGGCGCGCGGCCAGCCAAACCGGCCCCCTGGGCTGGTAGGCGGAAAGCAGCGACCAGACAACATCGGCATGGTCATACTGGCCGATGTTGCCGTTGATGAAGGGGCAAAAACAGTTGAACACTGTGATCTGTCCGGCGCCCCAGGCATAGTGCAGCACCTGCGCCTGGCCCGGCTCCCGCTCGGCCTGCCAGGAAGGTTTCCGCTTGCCGGCCACCAGCCCGGCGCCAACGCGATCCAGGGCAAGCGACTCGACACCGGGCAGGGGCAGCGGGACGGTTTTCGGACGCGGCGCCGGCTTCGCGGCCGGCGTGTGCGGGAGCGGTTCGTCCTCTTCTGCGGCCTTGTGCGGCGGCTCGTACCACGAGACGTCGAGACGCCGCAGAACGGCATCTTCCGTCCCCGCGTTTTCCGCTGCCACGATCAGGTAGCCGCCCCCGGCCACCCAGCGCAACAGCGCTTCGGCCCGCTCCGGCGGCAAATTGCGGCGCCGCTCGCGGTCGAGGATCAGCACCCCGCCCGGCGGCAGCTTTTCCAGCTGGTGCGCATCCGACACCACGCGCACCGGCCGGCCCATGCGGACCAGGAAGCGCTGCAGCGCGAGGTAGTTGTTCTTGCGCGCTTCCGGCCCCATTCTTTCCCAGTGCGTGGTGGGCACGCGTGTGAATTCGCTGAGGAACCAGGCGCTCCCCAGCACCGTCACCGCCACGGCACCCAGCGCCCACCAGAACAAGGCGCGGCGCGTCATGCGCCGGCCCCGAAATGCGTCGCCCAGTCGTCGCACAGCGCGCCGATTTCTGCGGCCGCGGGCGGCTGGTGAGCGTAAGCCGTCAGTTTCCAGGCATCGAGCAGGCGCGAGAAATAAGCGTAAGCCCCGGTCGCCACCTTGCTGCGCGTGCGGGCCAGGCAGTCCGCTTCGGTATCGCCCGAGCGGAAGTCGATGTGGCGCCGGTGCAGGAGCGACGAGAGCGCGACGCGGTACAGCAGCGACAAGCTGCCTGCGACATCGCCGCCGGCCAGCAGGGCGCGTGCGGCGGCGCCTACGTCGGCCGGCAGGGATTCGGGGCGCACGTCGAGGCCGAACAGGGTTTCCGGCAGCGCGGCGGCACGCGGGCCGCCCAGCCAGTCGTTGCGGCGACGGTAAAGCAGCACGGCGAGGAATATGATCAACCCGGCGCCCACCACGTACACCGCGCCCTGCAGCAACCTGGCGAGCACCTTGCCGAACTCCCCCAGCATGCGCAGCCAGGCCGGCAGCGGACTCGGCTTGGGGTCGTCCGTGCTGCGCCGTTCCCACTTGGTGTCCGGCACCGAGCAGCCGAACACCGGGTCCTGCAGCACCTTGCGTAGCGTCTCGCGGGCGGGCGTCGCCTTGGCCGAGGGTGCAGGCGCCGCGGGAGCGCACTTCACCGCTTCGCCGGCCCACCCCGCCTGCGGCGCAGCCGTTGCCAGCAGCAGACCGAACAACCCCGCCACCAGCACGCGCAGCAGCGGCGCGGCGTGCTCCGCCGCCTTGCGCAGGCTCAGGCGGCGGAACGCCACCTCGATGTCCCAGCCCTCCAGCTCGCTGCGGCGCGCCAGATACAGACTGAACCCGGCGGCGACATAATACGGTTCCACCATGCTTTCCGCCGCCAGCCAGGCGAGGTTGGCGAAAACGATGGCCCAGCGCGACTGCTCGCCCTTGAAATAGGCACCCCACTCGAACAGGTCGGGCGCCTCGCTGGGCAGCAGAATTTCCACCAGCAGCAGGCCGGACAGTTCGAGGAACACGACGAAATGGACGCAGGCCAGTGTCAGCCACACCGCGTAACCGAGGCTGCGGCGCGACAGCAATTTGCGACGCGCACGCCCCTCGCGGCCGCGTTGTCCCTCCAGCTGCACGATGGGCAGCAGAAAGGAGCGGGCGGTGTTGATGCGCCCCCAGGTGAGCCCGGCGAACATGCCGGAGCGGCGAATCAGTCCCGGCAAGGCGCGCCATACTTCCTTCACCGTCGGCGCCGCGCCGAACGTGGCCTCGGCATACACCTTGAGCAGCACGCGGTCGAACAGCGGCTTGAGCCACCACACCAGCACGCCGAACCACACCGGCGACCACCACAGCAGCGGCGACAGGGCCAACGCGAACAAGCCCCAGGTAGCGAACCACGCGCGATAGACCGGGCCGCGCCACTGGCGCAGCATCACCAGCCCGAGATCGAGCGCCTCCCAGCCGGAACGGCGGCGCGCCTCGATGGCGAAATTCTCAAGCGCCACTGCGCTCCCTGCCGGCAAGCAGAAGGTAGGCGAGCAGAGCCAACCAGCCGGCCACGCCGAGGACATACTTGATCTCCACCGGGAAGCTGCGCAGGGGCGACCAGAACGCCTCGACGAAGGCGGCGCTGAAAGTCAGCAAGGCCGCGCCGACGATCAGCTCGGTCGCGCCGCGACCCGACACCTGAAGCGCGTCGACGCGACGCAGGCGCCCCGGCGCCACCAGGGCCAGGCCGAGCTTCAGCCCGGCGGCGCCGGACAGCACCACCCCGAGCAGCTCCAGCGAGCTGTGGCCGGCGACGAAGCCCCAGAAGGTTTCGATGTAGCCGAGGTGGGTAAGATGGCCCGCCACGGCGCCGATGATCAGCCCGTTGTAGACCAGGTAGAAGATGCTCCCCAGCCCGAACAGCATGCCGCCGGCGAAGCACTGGAAATCGATGCGGACGTTATTGGCGATATAGAAACCGAGCGCGGCGACGTTGTCCTCGGCCTGGCGCGGACGGCCCAGGTGCCTGGCGTCCGGCGCGTACATGGCCTCGAAATTGCCGACCGAGTCGGGCGACATGAGGAAGAAAACGCCCTCCGGCTGGAACTGCAGCAGCGCCAGCACCGCGAGCAGCGGGACGAAAAACAGCAGTGCCGACGCCAGCACCAGCCGCCGCTCCGCGCGCACCCTTACCGGCAGGCCGTGCAGCAGGAAGCGCAGCCAGGCCGCCGCCCCGCCCCGGCGCGCGCCGTAGATGCGCTGCTGCGCCGCCAAGACGCGGGCATGGAGTTCATCGAGCAGGTAGCTCGAATAGCGACGGTCCCGCGCCAGGGAAAGGTCCTGGCACAGGGCGCGAAAACGTCGGGGTAATGTTTCGGGAGCAATAACAGGTGCCTCGCCCCTTTTTCTACGGCGGTCAGCCAGCCAACGGTCCCAAGCCTCCCATTCCTCGCGTTTTTCGTGAACGAATTGACGCTCTTTCATCGAAAAACAGGCTCCGGTTATTCCCGCTTTGAGCGCGGGTTATTATGACGCCATGGTAGCCGGGGGTAAAAGGTAATGCAAGCTGAAAGGGCGGCATGCCATCAGGGGATGGCCTGTCACGTTTTATATTGATTTAAATCAATAAATCATCATGTGTGGGCGACAGAATTCCGACAATCTCATATGATTGCTTACCGCTTCAAGTTTTATAACAGGATCGTCATTTGCAATCTTGTTTGCTGCGGACGAGTTATTCGACGGGAGACCTGCATGCTACTCATGAACACACATTGCACCGCCTGGCACGGCAACAAGGAATGCCGGGCCTGCGACGGAAAAGAGAACGCTTTTTTTGCCGGGCTGGCACATGAGGAAGTCGCTGCGCTGCACGTCGAGATCGACAACGTTTCATACTCCCATGGCGAAACCATCTACCATCTCGATGCGCCTGCCGAGACGCTGCTGGTGATTCGCACCGGCGCCGTCAAACTGGTGCGCCACCCCGACGGAGAAACCGAGCAGAGAATCGTGCGCGTCATCAAGCCCGGCGATGTCGTCGGCGTCGATGCCATGCTGGCCGGCACGGTACAGCACGACGTGGTTGCCGTCGGCGAAGTGCGCGGCTGCCGGATTCCGCTCTCGGTGGTGGCGAAGCTGTGCATGCAATACCCGAGCTTTCAGTGGAACATGATGCGGCAACTGCAATCCTCGCTCAAGGAAACCGAGCAGTGGCTGGTCGACCTGACCGGCTCGGTGCCGGTGCGGGAGCGCATGGCGCGCCTGCTGCTGAGACTGCGCGACGGCGACAGCAACCGGATCTATCACTTCAGCCTCAAGGACCTGCGCGCGATGCTCTGCATCACGGTGGAAACGGTCAGCCGCGTCATCACCGAGTTTGCCAGCCTCGGGTTGCTGGTCAGGACGGGCAAGCACAACGAGCAGTTCTTCACCGCGGACATCGCCGCGCTGGAGCGCGTCGCCGCTGGCGGGACATCCTGCTAGCCTTGCGATATGCATTTGCGGTGCCCTTCATCAGGGCCTCCGTTCTCAAAACGATATTGAGACTTTGCGGAATCTCAGCGCCGCTAGAGCAGCCCCTGCAGATACTCACGGTCGGCGCCGTGCGGGTCCAGTTCGCGCACTTCGACCTCCACCTGCGTGCCCTCCAGCGGCGATAGCGTCTTCAGGTAGGCGCCATTGATTTCGAGACGTTGCGACGTGAGCAACAGGAAATCGTCGCCCATGACCCGGAATACGAGGGCATCGGGATACCGCCCCATGAGCGCGGCCGCGAAACCGGCCAGCGCCTGGCTGCCGGCAGACCAGCCGCTGGTCATGTTCACCGCGGAAAAGTGCCGCAGCAGGACGACGTAGCCATGGCTGAGATGGGCGGGCAGACCGTTGCGCAGCATGAACTGGAGGTAGCTCGCGTTGTGGGCGCCGGTCAGCTGATCGTCGAAGAAATAGGCGAAGCGCTGGCGCTCGAGCGGCGTCTTCGGCAGCTGATCGGCGACCGGCGGCGGCTGGACGTCCCGCAGCGCCTCGCAGGCAGCGTCCACCACTTCCAGCGAATAGTGCTCGCCCACCAGTTTCCGCAGCTCTTCCAGCGCAACCGGCACCTCCTTGCGCGGCTTGTAAATCCGGTTGGTCGTCATGGCGTCGAACGCATCGGCCACGGCCATGATCTGCGACAACCTGGGAATCTGGCCGCTCACCAGACCGCGCGGGTAGCCGGAACCGTTCTCGCGCTCATGGTGGGAACGCATGATCTCGGCCAGTTCCTTGTACATGTCGATGCGGACAAGCGTCCTGTAGCCCTCCTCGGCATGCTGCTTGATGAGTTCGTATTCCAGCGGACTCAGCTTTCCCGGCTTGAGCAACACGGCATCGGGGATGGCGATCTTGCCGATGTCGTGGAGGATGGCGGCACGCTTGAGTTTCTCGATCTCCTCGGGGCTGTGGCCCAGGCGGGCGGCAATCAGTTCGCAGTAATGTGCGACACGGCGGGTATGACCGGCGGTGTAAGTGTCCCGTTTTTCGATCATGTCGACCAGGGAAAGGATGGTCTCCTCATAATTGCTGATGCGTTCCTGCTGAAGCCTGCGGGTCTCAGCCCGCTGGTTGAAAGCGTGGACGGCGAAGCCGATATCGCCGGCCAGCTGTTCCAGCATCTCCACTTCTTCCTGGTCGAAGCCCGCCACCCGCCCGGTCATCACGCACAGTGTGCCGAGCGGCTCGGCGTAGGCGTCGCCGCGCAAAGGCATGGCGACAGCCGCCCGCACACCGGCCTTGTCCAGATCGGCCGCAATCGTGGCGGGATCGATCTCGATC
Source organism: Sulfurimicrobium lacus (assembly GCF_011764585.1). Classification (GTDB taxonomy): domain Bacteria; phylum Pseudomonadota; class Gammaproteobacteria; order Burkholderiales; family Sulfuricellaceae; genus Sulfurimicrobium; species Sulfurimicrobium lacus. The sequence continues at coordinate 659,651 of NZ_AP022853.1, read as the reverse complement.
ACGGTGCGATTGGCGCTCAGTGCTCCGCGCGTCGGCCCCTTGTCACGGCAAGCCAGGATGCTGCGCATGATCTCGGCAGGGCCGTAGGATTTGGCCGCCACCTCCAGTTGCCCATTGCGCAACAGCCCCACCCAGGCAACGCGGTAATCGGTGTGCGATATCAGCCGATCGCAACAGGCCTTGAGCATTTCCTCCATGGACGTGGAGGTGATGAGAATCTGGTTCACGTCCGCCACCATCTCCACCACGCCGCGCAGGAAATGCTCGCGTTCCAGGAGTCTTTCCACCTCCTCCGTGCGCAACCGCACCCTGTCTTCCAGCGTGGCGTTCAAGTCCTTGAGCTGGGTCTGGTTCGCGCGCAGGCGGCGGTTCATCTGGCCCACATAGGCCATGATCAGGAAGGCCACCAAAACAAGCAGCAGGGCCAGCACCAGCCAGTAGCCGTATTGCGCGAAGACCTCGCCCGGGGTCAGACGGCGCAGGCGCTCATAGGGGCCGATGCGCAGCTCCTTCAGCGCGTCGTGCACCGGCTGGTAGTTGAGCGGCAGGGTCCAGCCGGTAATCATGCCGGTTCGCGCGGCAGGGTCTGTCTCAGGCATCTGCATCAGCGCGATCGCCACCCGCACGGCAAGCTGCTCGGGCACCTGACGCGTCTTGGCCAGCGGCCACTCCGGGTAAAGCGGCGTGCTGAGCAGGAAGGGAAAGCCTTCCACCTGCTGGCGGTTGAGAACGAAAAAGTCGCCGAGATTGATCTTGCCCTCGGCCGCCATGCGCTCCAGGGTATCGCTGCGCACCGTACCCCCATCCACCCGGCCGTCCCGGACGGCGTACACCACGGCATCGTGAGTGTGCTCGAAGGTCAGCCGCTTGAAATCCCGCTCGGGATCGAGGCCCTGGCGCTTCAGCTCGCGCCAGCCGACATGCCAGCCGCCGAATGAACTCGGGTCCACCGCCGCGAAATTCTTTTTCCTGAGATCGGAAAGCGCCCGAATGTCGTTGCGGTCCGCACGGGTGAAGATGACGCCGCCGAAAGCGCTGTAGCCCGCATCGCCGTTAAAACGGTTTTTCAGGGTGGCGACCGCGCTCACGCCGTAAAGCGATTCCAGCTCGACGTAATAGGAGGAATTGGTGAGCACGAAATCGATACTGCCCTGCCGGACCGCGAGGCGCACTTCGTCGAAGTCGAGCGGCACGATGCGGAAGGTGTTGCCGGGTAACGCGTGCTCAAGATAGCGGGCGGTCGGAGACCACATCTCCTTGGCCTTTTCGGGGCCGCGCAGGGCCAGCACGCCGATGCTCACATCCGCGGCCAGGGCGGGCGAAACCAAGGACATGAGCAGGAGAGCCCACGCAAGGAACTTCCCGCAGAGAAAGGAAAAACAGTGACGGCTTTTATTCACGCGGCTCTCGATATGACATGCTGACCAATAGAGGCCAGAATCGCTCTGAAACCGCAGCCGGACATGACCCTCTATATAGTTCATTTATCGCATGGAGCATTGCATGCGTCAAGCCGATGTCAAGATGAGGGCATAGCCGCGCCGGCGAGCTGTCTCCGCAGTTCAGAAGCAGCACACAATTTCAGCGCCGCTCCGCCTGACTATCCCTCCGGCAGGAACCCCTGCAACAATTCGTTCAAGAATCGCCGTCCCAGTTCGGTCGGCGTGACTCTAAGCGGACCCCGCTCCACCAGCCCGCGTTGTTCCGCCTCGTCCAGCGCGCCCAGCACACTCGCCAGCGGCAAGCCGGTCCGTTCCTCGAACAGTGCCAACGGGAACCCTTCCGTGAGCCGCAGCGCGTTCATCATGAACTCGAATCCCAGGTCACCTGCCGCCACGTGGTGCGCTTCCTGCACCGGCGCGCCTTGCAGGGCGTTTTCCAGGTAGGCCTTGGGCTGCTTGTAGCGCATCTGGCGCAGTACGCCGTCGTGCAGGCTGAGCTTGCCGTGCGCGCCGGCGCCGATGCCGAGGTAGTCGCCGAACAGCCAGTAGTTGAGGTTGTGCCGGCAGCGCCGTCCCTTCTGCGCGAAACCGGAAGTTTCGTAATGCTCGTAGCCCGCGCCGGCCAGCTCGGCCTCCACCGCCTCCTGCATCTCCGCCGCCGTGTCGTCGTCGGGCAGGCTGGGCGGGGCGAGGTAGAACTGGGTGTTGGGTTCGAGGGTGAGGTGGTAGGCGGAGAGGTGCTGCGGGCCGAAGGCGATGGCGGTTTTCAGGTCGGCCAGCATTTCGTCCATGCGCTGTTCGGGCAGGGCGTACATGAGGTCGAGGTTGATGTTGTCGAAATGGCGCTGCGCCAGTTCCACCGCGCGGCGCGCCTCGTCACCGTCGTGGATGCGGCCCAGCAGCTGGAGGTGCTTGGCGTTGAAGCTCTGGATTCCGAGCGACAGGCGGTTTACACCGGCGCTGCGGAAATCGGCGAACTTCTGCGCTTCCGCCGTGCCGGGATTGGCTTCCAGCGTGATCTCGGCGAGCGGTTCCAGCGGCAGCAAAGTCCGCACGGCGGTGAGGATTTCGTCCACGGCGCGGGCGGAAAGCAGGCTGGGCGTGCCGCCGCCGAAGAACACGGAAACGACCTTGCGCCCCCACACCTGCGGCAGGGAGAATTCCAGGTCCTTTACCAGGGCCGCGACGTATTCCGCCTCCGGCACGCCGTTGCGCGCTTCGTGGGAATTGAAGTCGCAGTAGGGGCATTTGCGCACGCACCACGGGATGTGGATATACAGGCTCAGCGGCGGCGGGGCCGACAGGCCGGGTGCCGTGCCGGAAAGCGGCTGAAGCGGCGAAATTTTCAAACGCGCCGCTCGTCCACCGCGCGCGCCAGCTCATGCAGCGCCGGGGCGACTTGAACCGGGTAAGGAACGGCCGCAGTGAGCGCATGCAAACCTTCAGGCAGGCGGCCAATCTGCTGCGCGGCCAGGGAACGCGAGTCCTGCAGCGGGATCGCCGGATGCAGGCGCCTGCCGCCGCGCATGACCGGCTGCAGCAGGGGTTCGCCCGGCTGGGGATCGGATTCCACGGTCAGCACGTCGCCCGCCATGCAGCCGTTCGCGTCATAGTGGCGGTAAACCTGTTTCCGTCCCGGCCAGGTCGCCTTGCCCTCGGAACGCTTGCGCCGGGGATGGCCGGCATATTCCTGCAGCTTGTAGGCGCAATCCAGATAGGGCGCGTCGCTCGACGTAAGCAAGCGCGTACCCACGCCGTAGCCGCCGATGGGCGCTTGCTGCGTTGCCAGGCGTGCGATCTCGAATTCGTCTAGATTGCCGCTGGCGAAAATGCCCACGCCGTTCAGGCCGCCCGCATCCAGGATGGCGCGCACCTTGCGCGCGTGTTCGCCCAGATCGCCGCTGTCGAGGCGCACCGCCTTGATGCGGATGCCGTCCCGCGCCAGCCCGGGCGCCAGCGCCACCACCTTGTGCGCGGCCGCCTCGGTGTCGTAGGTGTCGATCAGCAGCACCACGTTGTCAGGCTGGGCACGGGCGAAGTTCTCGAAAGCCTGCGCTTCGTCCGTGTGGGCCTGGATGAAGGAATGGGCCATGGTGCCGTAACTGGGGATGCCGAACTCGCGCTCGGCCAGGACGTTGGACGAGCCGCCGAAACCGGCGAGATAGCAGGCGCGCGCCGCCAGCAGTCCGGCTTCGGCGCCATGGGCGCGGCGCAGGCCGAAATCCACCAGCAGTTTTCCCGGTCCCGCCAGCACCACGCGCGCGGCCTTGGAGGCGACCAGCGTCTGGAAATGCAGCAGGTTGATGAGGCGGGTTTCCACCAGTTGCGCCACGGGGATGGGCGCGACCACGCGCAGGATGGGTTCGTCGCTAAAGAACACCGTCCCTTCAGCCATGGCGTCGACGTCGCCGCTGAAGCGGAAATTCGCCACGTAGTCGAGCAGCTTGGGCGTGAAGCGCCCGCTCTGTTCCAGCCACGCTACTTCCTCGGCGCTGAAGGAAACCGTCTCGAGGAACTGCAGCGCCTGTTCCAGGCCGGCGGCGAGGAGAAAGTTGCGTCCGGCGGGCAGCTTGCGCACGAAGAATTCGTACACCGCCACCTCCTCCATTTCCTGCTCCAGGTAGCCCTGCAGCATGGTGAACTGGTACAGGTCGGTCAGCAGCCCGCTGTACGGAGGCAGCATGTCAGACGAGCGTCCCGCTCGCGACGAAGTGCGCGCCCAGAGTGGTCATTTCCGCGATGGCGCGTGCGCCGTCATCGGCGTTGACGGCACGAATGGCGTCGTTCAGCACGTACACCTGCAAGCCCTGCTTGAGCGCGTCGCGCACCGAGGCGAGGACGCAGTAATCGGTTGCCAGGCCGCCGACGAACACACGCTTCACGCCGTACATGGTGAGCTGGAAGGCCAGGTTGGTGCCGTCGAAACCGGAGTAGGCATCCCTGGCGGCGTCGCTGGCCTTGGAGACGATCATGGCGAACGCCGGCAGGCCGAGTCCGGGCGCGAACTCCGCGCCGGGCGTGCCCTGCACGCAATGCGGCGGCCATGGTCCGCCCTGGGCCTGGAACGAACAGTGGTCGGCCGGATGCCAGTCGCGCGTGGCGTAGATGGGTTGCCCGTGCTGGTGGAAAACATCGATCGAGCGGGCCAAGGGCGCGACGACCTCGTCGCCCCCCGCCACGCCCAGGCTGCCGCCCGGCAGAAAATCGTTCTGCACGTCGACGATGAGCAGCGCATCGCCGTCGCGCACGGGAATCTGTTCGCTCACAGGCTGGCCCTCAGCTTTTCCACCAGCACCGCCAGCGCCTTGCCGCGGTGGCTGATGCGGTTCTTCACGTCCATCGGGATTTCCGCGCCGGTCTGGCCGAATTCCGGGAGGAGGAAATAGGGGTCGTAGCCGAAGCCACCGTCACCGCGCGGCGTGTCGATGATCTCGCCGTACATCGCGCCTTCGGCGATGATCGGCTGCGGGTCTTCCGGCCAGCGCACCAGCACCATCACGCAGTAGTAGTGCGCCTTGCGGTTGGCGTGTCCCTGCAGCAGCTCGATCAGCTTTTCGTTGTTGCGCTGGTCGGACTTCGGCTCGCCGGCGAAACGTGCGGAATACACGCCCGGCGCACCGTTCAGCGCATCGACGCAGATCCCGGAATCGTCCGCCAGGGCCGGCAGGCCGGAGTGGGCCGAGGCATGGCGTGCCTTGGTGAGGCAGTTCTCGATGAAGGTGCAGTAAGGCTCTTCAGCCTCGGGAATATTGAACGCCGATTGCGGCAGGATTTCGAATTCGAGCGGCTCGAGTATGGCGTCGATTTCGCGCAGCTTGCCGGCGTTGTTCGAGGCGATGACGATTTTTTTCATGGCTATACTCCCAGCGCAGTTTTCTGTTGCGCCACCAGCTGGCCGATGCCGCTTTGCGCCAGGTCGAGCAGCGCTTCCATTTCGCCGCGGCTGAAGGGTACGCCTTCCGCTGTGCCCTGCACCTCGACGAAGCCGCCGCTGCCGGTCATCACCACGTTCATGTCGGTGTCGCAATCGGAATCCTCGGCATAATCCAGGTCCAGCACCGGCACGCCGCGATACACGCCGACCGAAATCGCGGCGACGAAATCGGTCAGCGGCGAAGCCGCGAGCAACTCTTTCTTCAGCAGCAGGGAAACCGCGTCGTGCAGCGCGACGAAGGCGCCGGTGATGCTGGCGGTGCGCGTACCGCCGTCGGCCTGGATCACGTCGCAGTCGATCTGGATGGTGCGCTCGCCGAGCTTTTTCAGGTCCACCACCGAACGCAGGGAGCGGCCGATCAGGCGCTGGATTTCCTGCGTGCGCCCGGACTGCTTGCCGCGCGCCGCCTCGCGGTCCATGCGGCTGCCGGTCGAGCGCGGCAGCATGCCGTATTCCGCCGTGACCCAGCCCTGCCCCTTGCCGCGCAGGAAGGGCGGCACTTTCTCGTCGATGCTGGCGGTGCAGATCACCTTGGTGTCGCCGCACTCGATCAGTACCGAGCCCTCGGCGTGCTTGGTGTAATTGCGGGTAATGCTAATCGCGCGCAACTGGTCCGCGCTTCTCTGGCTGGGTCGCATGTCAACTTCCTGTGTTATTTCGAGTATTTCTTGATGGCGAGCTGAATTTCGGCAATCGCCTTTTCGATATCGTCGTCGCTGACCGGCGCCTCGCCGGCTATCGGACGAGGTGCATGCAAGGCATCGAGCTGGGTGGTGAAGCTGTCCAGCGGCATGGCCTCGGTGGAAATGCCGCCCTCGCCCCTGGCACCGCGAGTTGGACTGCCCCAGGTCATGGCGATGGCGGAAAGATTGTCGCCATCCTGCCCGCCGCGCAATTCGGCGTGGTCCATGAGCTCCGGAATCGCCTGATCGAGAGGATAGGCGCCGAGGATGGAGCCGATTTCGTTGGCACTGAGCGTGCTCCACAAGCCATCCGAGCACAGCATCAGGATGTCGCCGGGTTCGATCGGGGTGCGCTTGGAGAGATCGACCTCGGGCAGCATCATGCCGCCCAGGCAGTTGTAAATCTTGTTGCGCTCGGGGTGCGTCGTCATCTGCGCCTCGGTGATGCGTCCCTGGTCGAACAGCTGCTGCACCCGGGAATGGTCCTGGGTGCGCGCCAGGAGGCGGCCCTGGCGGAAAAAATACAGGCGCGAATCGCCGACGTGCGCCCAGTAGGCCATGTCGCGCTGGATCACCGCCGCCACGCAGGTGGTGCGGGGGCTCTCCAGCAGTTCGTTCTCGGCCGAATACTCGCTGATGGCTTCGTGCGCAGCGTGCATCGCTTCATCGAGGAAAAACAGCGGGTCGCGCAGAATCGGATGCGCCTGCTTCTGGAACATTTCCGCCACCAGCTGCACCGTCATCTGGGCCGCGATTTCGCCATGGAAATGGCCGCCCATGCCGTCCGCCACCACCATCAGCAGCGCTTCCTTGCTATAGGAATAGGCGACCCGGTCCTGGTTGTATTTGCGTCCGCCCTGACGGCTCGACTGATAGATGGAGAATTTCATGACTCGTTAGAACAGCTCCTTGTTGAGCGTGGCGCGGATGCTGTTCATCAGTGTCTTCTTGCGCGGAACTTCGGGGGGCGCCTCCTTGACCAGCTCCTTCTGCAGTGCGAACACGCTTTGCGGCCGCTTCATGTAGTCGAGTTCGAGGCACTGGTCGATGAGCAGCAGCAGTTGCTCGGAATATTGCCCCGGCCAGAGCTTGGTGGCGGACGTCATCTTGTCGTCCTCCATGCGCGCGTCGGCGGCCTGGGGGGCGAAGCCGGCCATGCAGGAGAACATGGTGGCGCCCACGCTGTAGATGTCGGTCCAGGGGCCGAGGCGTTCGCGGTTCTTGTACTGCTCGGGCGCGGCGAAGCCAGGGGTGTACATGGGCGACAGCTTGTTCTTCTCGCTGCTCAGCGTCTGGCGCGCAGCGCCGAAGTCCAGCAGCACCGGTGAACCGTCCAGGCGCAGGTAAATATTGGCGGGCTTGATGTCGAGGTGGAGGATCTTGTGGGTATGCACCTCGCGCAGGCCGTTGAGCATCTGCACGAACACGCGGCGGATGAAGCTTTCCCTGACCGTGCCCTTGTTCTGCTGAATGTGGTCCTGCAGGGTCTTGCCGCGCTCGTACTGCATCACCATGTAAACGGTTTCGTTGGCGCGGAAGAAATTGGTCACGCGCACCACGTTGGGGTGCGCGATCTTGGCCAGCGCACGCCCTTCCTCGAAAAAACACTTCATGCCATAGCGGAAGGTATTGAGGTTGTCCACCGAAGTCGCCTGCACCATTTCCCCGTCGTTGCGCAGCGCCAGCCCGCTGGGGAGATACTCCTTGATCGCCACCGGCGTGCCGGTTTCGTCGTAGGCCAGGTAAACAATACTGAAACCGCCGCCGGAAAGCTGCTTGGCGATGCGGTAATTGAGTAGTTGCGTACCCTCGGGAAGTGCCTGATTGATTTGTTGGGAACTCATTATCTTTACTATGCTAATCTTTCGTCGCTAATTATTCGGCCCATTTTACAATTCTTTAGGCAAAGTTACGCATCTTTTGGAGCGACCATGATTTATAGCATGACCGGCTTCGCCGCCGTCAACCGGGAACTGCCCCAGGGCGCGCTGCACCTGGAGCTGCGCTCAGTCAACCACCGCTACCTGGAAGTAGCGTTCCGCATGGACGAAGTGTTCCGTCCTGCGGAATCCGCCATGCGCGAAGCCATCGCCAAACAGCTCAACCGCGGCAAGGTGGAATGCCGCCTCAACTTCACGCCCAGCGCGGGCAGCCACAAGCCGCTGGCGATCAACGACACGCTGGCGCAACAACTGGTCCAGCTCGGCCAGGTGGTGCAGGAACTCTCGCCGCAAAGCGCGCCGCTCAGCGTGGCGGACATCCTGCGCTGGCCGGGGATCATGGAAGCCGAGGGCGTTCCCCAGGAGGCATTGCAGGAGGCCGCCGTCGCCCTGCTGCACGAGGCGCTGGGCGAATTCGCCGCCAGCCGCGGCCGCGAAGGGGAAAAGCTCAAGGCCATGATCATCGAACGCGCCACGCAAATGGAAGCGCTGGTCGCCGAAGCCGCGCCGCACCTGCCCCGCCTGCGCGCCGCCTACCAGGAAAAACTGCTGACACGCTTCAGGGAAGCCGCCGCCAGCCTGGACGAAGACCGCATCCGCCAGGAACTGGCGCTGTTCGCCCAGAAAATCGACATCGACGAGGAAATCTCCCGCCTCCAGGCCCACCTGCAGGAAGTGAAGCGAATCCTGGATCAGGGCGGCACGGCAGGCAAGCGGCTGGATTTCATGATGCAGGAACTGAACCGCGAAGCGAACACCCTGGGCTCGAAATCCATCGCCACGGAAACCTCGCGCCTGTCGATGGAACTGAAGGTGCTGATCGAACAGATGCGGGAGCAGATACAAAATATCGAGTGATGTCCCGTTTCGTCGCAGAACACCGCACTAACCCTTGAAAGCCGCTACCCATGCGGCTTTTTTATTTCCTGAGCTTGCATGCCGCGAAAAAAATCGAACGTAGTGACTTGGCGGCTGCACCCAGTGTCTTGTATGTAAATATGACGTACAATAACGACATCAGTTTCAGGAGACTTTGCCATGCCTAGCACCCATGCCAGCGAATCAGCGCGGATCAATTTGCGCACCAGCGCCGAAGCGAAGGCGATGATCGAGCGTGCCGCCGCATTGATGGGAACGACGGTTTCCAGCTTCATGTTGCAAAACGCTTATGAGGCCGCGCGCCGCATTGTGTCTGAGGACAACACGCTGTTGATGACCCAGCGGGATTTTGAGGCATTCACCTCATCCCTCGAAAATCCACCCCAACCGGAACCCGCTCTGCGCAAGTTGATGGCGCGTCGCTGAGCGATGGTTGCCATCCAGCTGCTGACCGCACAGCATCGTCGCGAGGGATTTGATTGCGGCGATACTGCGCTGAATGAATTCTTGCTGCGCCATGCCGGGCAGCAGCAACGACGGGGCTTCGGCAAAACCTATGTGGCGGTTGCCGAAGATGGCGTGACGGTCACCGGGTTTGTGACGGTGAGCGCCGGTCAGGTGGCCACCTCAGCACTGCCCGCGCAGTTGAAGCTGCCGCGCCATCCCGCTCCCATGCTGAGAATTGGCCGATTGGCTGTGGATGTACGCCATCAGGGCAAGGGGATCGGCCAGGATTTGCTGGCTTTCGTCTTGCGCTTGGCCGTGGAATTTTCCCAGCGGGTGGGGCTGTATGCCGTGGTGGTGGACGCCAAGCACGACCAGGCAAAAACGTTTTACGTTCGGCTGGGATTTATTGCTTGCGCGGACAATCCGCTGTGCCTCTATTTGCCCATTGCTACGCTTGAGCAGTCCATCGCTCCGTAAAAACTCGCCATGAACGTTTCCCTAACCCATCCCCATCCTGGCCTTCCCCTTGAAGGGGAAGGGACGGCCGCTCTTCCACCCTCGGAAGTGGACGAAAGCGCATTGCGGGAGTTTCACGTTTGCCCTGCCGTTCACGGGAAATCAGCATGAAAAAAACGCTACGCAAACACGCCGTGCCCATCGCGCTGGGCATGCTGGTCCTGCTGATTTTTCTCCTGCATGCGGCGAAGATCGTCGCCATCCCGTTCATGCAGAACCTCGAGACCATCAGCTACGACGCGCGCCTGCGGCTTACCATGCCGCAAACGCTGGATCGGCGCATCGTGATCGTCGACATCGACGAGAAAAGCCTGGCCGAGGAAGGGCGCTGGCCGTGGGGTCGAGACAAGGTGGCGGCTTTGCTGGAGCAACTGTTCGGACGCTACAAGGTGGCCATCGTCGGCTTCGACGTAGTGTTCGCGGAAAAGGACGACAGCTCGGGACTGAACACGCTGGAACGGCTTGGCCGCACCGAGTTCAAGGATATCCCGCAGTTCCAGTCCCGCCTGGCGCAACTGCGCCCGCAACTGGACCACGACCAGCTCCTCGCCCGGACGCTGGCAAAGCATCCGGTGGTGCTGGGCTACTATTTCACCGATTTCCAGGGCAGAGCATCCGGCAAGCTCCCCGAGCCGGCATTCGGCACCGGCTCGTTCGTGGACAGCAGTTCCGTTTTCGTCACCGCCAGCGGTTATGGCGCCAATCTGGCGGAATTTCAGCGCGCTACGGGCAACGCCGGGCATTTCACCCCATTTCCCGATTTCGACGGCGTCGCCCGGCGCGAGCCGATGCTGATCGAGTACGGCGGCGCCTATTACGAAGCGCTTTCGCTGGCGATGGTGCGGACGCTTCACGGCGCGCCCCCGATACAGGCTGTGATCGAACAGGACAGCGGCGGCGAAACGCTGGAAGGGCTGCGCGTCGGCAAGCTGAAAATCCCCATCGACGAGAACGTCAGCGCCCTGATCCCGTACCGCGGCAAGCAGGGCAGCTACCCCTATATTTCCGCAAGCGACGTGCTGCATGGCCGCGCCAGCGCCGGGGCAATGGCCGGCGCCATCGTGCTGGTCGGGACCACCGCGCCGGGCCTGATGGACTTGCGCTCCACCCCGGTCGGCGCCGTGTACCCGGGGGTGGAAATTCACGCCAACCTGATCGCCGGCATGCTGGATCACGACATCAAGGAAAAACCCGCGTACATGCTGGGGGTCGACCTTGCCCAAACGCTGCTGCTCGGTCTGCTGCTGGCCATTTTCATGCCCACCCTCAACCCCGTGAGAGCATCGCTGCTGGCGCTGGGCGCGCTACTGTGGAGCTTCGGCGTCAATCTCGCGCTGTGGCAATACGCCAACATGGTCATGCCGCTGGCGGCCACGGTGACCATGATCCTGACGCTGTTCGTACTCGGCATGTCCTACGGATTTTTCGTCGAGGCGCGCGCCAAACGCCAGATTTCCGGGCTGTTCGGGCAATATGTGCCGCCGCAACTGGTGGACGAGATGAGCGACGATCCAGGCTCCTTCACCATGGAGGGCGAGAACCGGGAGATGACGGTGCTGTTCGCCGACGTACGCAACTTCACCTCGATGTCGGAAGGTCTCGACCCCAAGGCATTGTCGAAGCTGATGAACGACTACATGACGCCGATGACGCGCATCATTCACCAGCACCGCGGCACCGTGGACAAATACATCGGCGACGCCATCATGGCGTTCTGGGGCGCACCGCTGGCAGACACGGACCATGCGCGCCATGCCGTGACGGCGGCACTGGAAATGCAGCGCACCCTCGCCGCCTTGCGCCCGCAGTTCATCGCCCGCGGCTGGTCGGACATCCGCATCGGCATCGGCATCAACAGCGGCATGATGAACGTGGGCAACATGGGGTCTGAATTCCGCACGGCTTATACCGTAATGGGCGACGCGGTGAACCTCGGCTCACGTCTGGAAGGGCTGACCAAGGTATACGGGGTCGGGATCATGGTGAGCGAAGACACGAAAAACTTGCTTCCCGACATTGTATTCCGCGAACTCGACAAGGTCCGGGTCAAGGGCAAGGACATCCCCGTCAGCATCTATGAACCGCTCGGCCCGACCGAAGAGGTCGGCCCGTCGAAACTGGACGAACTTCGCCAGTTCCAGCATGCGATCGAGCTTTACCGCGCCCGGCAATGGGACCAGGCCGAGACCTGCCTGCAAAGCCTGCAACAGGCTGCGCCGCAGGACACGCTGTACCCCTTGTACCTGCAGCGCATCGCGCGTTTCCGCGCCGATCCGCCCGCAGCCGACTGGGACGGCACGTTCGTATTCCTCAGAAAATAACAGGCGCATACGTTGCGCCGACACCATATGTCGCGGCGCGGAAAACAGGTAAGATTCACGAAATTTGCCGCAGCCATCCAAATAAAAACATGTAGATATCGAGTTAAACAATGGATTCCATCTTTCGCCAACCGGGCAAGCTGATTATCGCCCTTGCGCTGTTCTCCGCCGGCCACGCGATGGCTGCACCGCCCGATTTGTCCAGGGCGCAGTCATTGATGGCGGCGGGCCGGGCCGCGGAGGCCTATGCCCTGCTTGCACCAGCCGAATTCGAAATGGCAGGCAACGTGGATTACGATTACCTGCTCGGTGACGCGGCGCTCGACAGCGGCAGGCCGGACAAGGCCACGCTGGCATTCGAGCGGGTGCTGGCGGTGGATCCTACCCACTACGGTGCCCGACTGGACCTGGCGCGCGCGTATTACGCGCTCGGCGACGACGCACGCGCCGCGAGCGAATTCGACCAGATCATGAAGCAAAATCCGCCCGCGCTGGCCCGCGCCATCATCGAACAATATCTCGCCGCCATCGAAAACCGCACCAACCCCAAGACCCGCTTCGCCGGTTACGTTGAAGCCGCCTTCGGCTACGACACCAACGTCAACGTGGCGAGCAGCAGCAGCACCATGTACATCCCGATCTTCGGCGCCACCTTCTCGCTGGTTTCCAGCAATCTCGCGGCGCGGGACAACTACATGACGCTGGGCGGCGGCGGCGAAGTGACCGTTCCGCTGCGTCAGGACCTGTCCCTGTTTGTCGGGCTGGACGGCAAAAAACGCGTGAATTTCGTGCAGGACATGTACAACACCGACAGCGTCGATGGCCGCATCGGCCTGAACATCGGCAGCGGCGCAAGCGTTTTCCGCGTCGCCCTGCAGAAAGGCGGCTTTTACCTGGACGACAAATACAACCGCGACACCACCGGCCTGACGGGCGAATGGCGTTACATTCCCGACCCGCGCAACCAGTTCAGCGTGTTTGGGCAATATGCCCGGTTGCGCTATGGTCACGACAAGGCAGACAACGATCTGTCGGCCAACGACGTCGACCAGACCATCGCCGGGGGCGGCTGGCTGCATGCCCTCGACGAAGGCGGAACAATCGTGTTGTTCGGTAGCGCCTATGCCGGCCAGGAAAAAAGTGTCGCGCCGATTCAGCGCATCGATGGCGACCAGAATTTCGCCGGCATCCGCGCCGGGGGACAAACACGGTTGAACGACAGCAGCAGCGTGTTCGCCTCGCTGGGCTACAAATACGGCGACTACAGTCGCCGCAACCTGCTGTTCCTGGATTACCGCCACGACCACCAGTACGACCTGAACGCCGGCGTGAACTGGACGCCTGCCAAGAACTGGACGGTGCGCCCCCAGGTCAGCTACACGCGCAACGACTCGAATATCGCAATGAACGATTATGACCGCCTGGATATTTCAGCTTCCGCGCGGCTCGACTTTTAATCAGGGCATGGCAGCGACAGGACTTTGAACACCATGAAATCACCCAATTCCTCTACCTGGCAACGGCTTCGTCTGCTGCTGGCCGCAACCCTTCTCGCGACGCTGGCGAACACCGCCTGGGCGGCGGTGGGACAATTCCAGTTCGTCAGCGGCGACGTCCGCATCACGTCACCCGACGGCCGCGAACGTCAGGCGCAAAAAGGCGGTGAAATCAACGAAGGCGAGTCCGTCATTTCCGCCAGGGGCGCGACCGCGCAATTGCGCATGACGGATGGCGGCATCATTGCCATCCGGCAGGAAACCCAGATGCGCATCGATGAATACAAGTTCAACGGCCAGGAAGACGGCAGCGAACGCAGCTTCTTTTCGCTGGTCAAGGGCGGGTTCCGCTCCATCACCGGTACGGTCGGCAAACTGCACAAGGAAAACTACCGTATCAAGACCCCCTCTGCCACTATCGGCATACGCGGCACGGATAGCGAAACTACGCATGTCCCGACAGACGCGCGCCTCCCCGGAGTGCCGGCCGGCACTTACAACCGGGTCAATACCGGCGCCACCGTCGTGAACGGCACGCTGGTACACCCCAACCAGGTAGCCTATACGCCGAATCTGAACACCGCGGGGGTTCTGCTGCCGAAAATGCCGCCCATTTTCGAACCGCCCAAGACGTCAGCGAAACCCGCCCCACAGAAAACAGAAAACAAGAGCGAAACCACAACCGCGCCGACAGAAACCGCCGCCTCCAGCGGCACGGCACCCACACCCACCACCGATGCAACAACCGAGACGCCGCCACCGCCTCCACCGCCCCCTGCCGCGACGGCAGTCGTGCTGGCCAGCGCAGCACTCCCCCCACCCCCCCCACCGACCACCGCCGTGGTGGGCTCGACCGCATCGACCAGCGGGGTGACCTCAACCGGCGGCGTCTATCCCGCGCCAATCGGCTATGGCGGCGTAGGCGGCGACATCAGCTGGCGCACCGAATGCCCGTTTGCCGGCGCCTGTTACACGGGGTGGCTCAGTGGCGGCGGGTCCGTGGTGCTGGAGGCGAACACCAACCGCTCCATCCTGCTCGACGGCGGCGGCTTCCCGGTGCTGATCGCCACAAGCGATACCACTGGCAGCATGCAATACACCGCCGGCACGGCCTCCCTGCTCGATAGCGGGCAAACGGCCGCGGCCGGCACCACCGTGCGCTGGGGCCGCTATGTCGGCGCCGACTCGTTTGTCGACAATGACGGCACGCGCGATCCGCTGGTCATGAACCTGATGTGGGCCGAAAGTTCGCTCAGCTACACCCAGGCACAGGCCGCCCTTGCCAGCGTGACAACCCCGGTAAACTTCAACCTGGTCAGCGCGGCCGGCACCGTAATCGACGATCTGAACAACGTATATCACCTGGCAAGCGGCTCGCTGCAGGTGGCTTCTGGCGGCGCGAACATCACGCTGCAAGTCATCACCGACACCGTCGCCACCCGCTCCTGGGACCTGACTTACCAGAGCACTTCAGGCGCCCTGTCGCAGTTCTATCAGGCCACAGCCACGACCGGCCCATCGGGCATCCCGCTTATCGCCGGTTCCATCAAGATAAATGGCGCGACCGTCGCCACGACCGTCAAGGGGAACGCAAGCGGCATATTCATCGGCAGCACTGCCACCGGCGCCCTGGCTTCCTTCTCCGCGAATGCGCTGCCCGCCGCCGGACTGACTTCTGGAGCGGCATTATCCGGCACCGCCTTGCTGGTCCGTTGAAGCGCTGATCGAACAGATGCGCGAGAATATCGAATGGAGTTTCGCGTCCATCACAACAGAATCAGTTGATATCCACATAAAAAATTTGACTATTGTCATCCTATCGTAACTTCATTAGTATTGACCCGGCATATAGGTACTTTCACCTATATGCCGCCCGGGGAATTCCCTAAGCAAGAAGAACTGACAAAGGCCACTTCGTTCGAAAGACGGAGGCGCAAAGTCCCAATCTAAAGGCGCAATGCCCACGATTTCAGGGATTGCCGGTTGTGCGAGCTTATGAACTCGCTTTTGAACACAACACGGCGGAAATGAAGTATGCCTTTGCCTCACCAGTTGCCAACCAGCATCCCCTGCTTCGCAGTGCCTGACCAAATATTCCGGTTTATTTCGTCGTTCTCCCGCCCGGCGGATTTTTCCGCGGGCCCGCCATCCGCCTCGTTATGCAACGTCCAAGGAAACGCGCCATGAAAATCAACCTCCCCGTCACGCAAGCGGAAAAGCCCTACCCGAAAGGGAAGTATCTTGTTTCCAAGACCGACCTGAAGGGCACGATCACATACGCCAACGATGCTTTCGTCGAGCTTTCCGGCTTCAGCGGAGAAGAGCTGATCGGCAAAAACCACAACCTGGTGCGCCATCCCGACATGCCGCCCCAGGCGTTCGAAGACTTGTGGCGCACGGTAAAAACGGGACGGCCGTGGCGCGGCGTGGTCAAGAACCGCTCGAAAAATGGCGATCATTACTGGGTGGACGCCTTCGTGGTGCCGGTGCGCAAGAACGACCAGACCCTCGGCTACATGTCGGTGCGCTCCGAGCCCAGCCGCCAGCAGGTGCAGGACGCGGAGCGGCTGTACAAGCAGCTCAACACCAGCAAGGCCAGGCTGGATACCAGTGGCAGCTGGTGGCAGCGCATTTCCGTCAGGGCCAGGATGATCGCGGTTCTGGGCATGCTGTACCTGTTCATGATGACCAACCTGGTCGTAAGCAAACCCCTGTTGGGACTGTCATGGGAGACCATCGCTCAGGTCGGCGGCTTCGCATTCTTCTGGATTCTGCTGACCTTCGTTGGCTTTGCGCTGCTGGCGCGATCCGTAATGTCCAAGGTGAACGCCGCGGTGCGGCATTTCGACAAGATCGCCCAGGGCAACCTGACCGACGACATCGACATTTCCGGCCGCAACGAGGAAGGCCAGTTGCTCAACGGCCTGGCCGCCATGCAGGTACACGTCAAGGTGATGCTGGACGAAATCTCCGTGGCTTCGCGCGCCATCGAAGCCAAGTGCAGCCACCTCAATGCCGAGATGATGCAGGTCGTCGAGCAGTCCGAGGAGCAACACGACCGGGTGCAGGCGGTGGCGTCGGCGACCGAGGAATTCAGCCAGTCGGTGGTGGAAGTGGCGCAAAGCGCGGAAAACGCGGCCAGTTCAGCCGTCGATTCCCAGAACCTGGTAAAAGAGAGCAACGCCAGCATGACGCGCAGCATGGAAGCCACGGGGCGGGTGGTGCAGGCAGTGCAGGCATCCAGCAGCACCATCGGCGAACTCAACCAGGCGATCGAGAAAATCGGCGCCATCACCCTGTCGATCAAGGAAATCGCCGACCAGACCAATCTCCTGGCCCTCAACGCCGCCATCGAAGCGGCGCGTGCCGGCGAGATGGGGCGCGGCTTCGCCGTGGTGGCGGACGAGGTGAGAAAGCTTGCCGAGCGCACCACCAACAGCACGGCCGACATCAGCGCCATGGTGAGCGAAGTCCAGAACGTCACGCGCCAGGCGGTCGGCTCCATGGAGCAGGCCGCCCACGAAGTGGACGAAGGCACCGGAATGATGCGGGAATCCCTCTCCGGCCTGGGACGCATCACGTCCTCCAGCATCGAGGTTACCGGCATGGCGCGGCACATCGCCGACGCCGCCAAGGAACAGGCCGTCGCCAGCGAGCAGGTGGCGGTCAACATGGAGCAGGTTTCGGCTCTCATCGAGCAGAACACCAGCTCCGCCCAGCAGGCATGGAAGGCCACCGAGGAACTGTCCCATACCGCGCATGACCTGAAGGAACTGGTCAGCCACTTCGAGCTGATCAAAAACAAATAAATCCGTTTTAACGGAAAATCTGGAGAACAAATGTTTTTTTCACGTTGTAAGGAAAATGCGCTGACCTGGGAATCCCGGGCTCGGCAACTGGAAAGCCGCGTGGCGGAGCTTGAAGCCGAGCGCGACCGCGAACACCAGGGAAAACTTGCAGCCGAAGCGCAGGCTGCGGAGTGGCAGGGCGAAATCGAAAAGTGCAACCGCATCTACAAGACCATGGGCGAATTCGCCAACTCGTTCATGGAAATCCAGCGTTCCCAGCTCAAAATCGCCAACGCGATGAAGACCGAAAAACAGAACGCCATCGAAGCTTCCACCATGTCGGGCGCCAACCAGGCGGCGATGGAGAAGATTTCCTCCAACCTTCAGGCCATGTCGCGCGAAACCAACGAAATGGCGGAAAAAGTGGGCAACCTCAGCTCGCGCGCCAGCCAGATCGGCGGCATTATCCAGCTCATCCGGGAAATCGCCGACCAGACCAATCTGCTGGCGCTCAACGCCGCCATCGAGGCGGCGCGCGCCGGCGAACAGGGGCGCGGTTTTGCCGTGGTGGCGGACGAAGTCAGGAAGCTGGCCGAACGCACCAGCAAGGCGACCAGCGAGATTTCCGGGCTGGTGTCCGCCATTCAGGACGAAACCCAGCAGGCACGCAGCCACATGGATGAATGGGCGCAAAAAACGGAAAGTTACAGCCTGGAGGGCAACGAAGCGACGCAAAACATGAAGCGCCTGTTCACGCTTTCCAACATCATGGAAGGCGTCATCGCCTCATCGGCGCTGCGCAGCTTCGTGGAAGTGACGAAAATCGACCACCTGGTCTATAAGTTCGAGGTGTACAAGGTTTTCATGTGCCTGTCGGACAAGGGCGTGGGCGAGTTCGCCGACCACCACAACTGCCGCCTCGGCAAGTGGTATTTCGAAGGCGAGGGACACGACTGCTTCTCCAGACTTCCCGGTTTCCGCGAAGTGGACGAGCCGCACAAGCGCTTCCACGACAGCGGCATGGAAGCGATCCGGCAGTTCCACGACGGCGAGTACATGAAAGGCTTCGCCGCCATCGCCGCCATGGAAGACGCCAGCATGAAAGTGCTCGCGGAACTCGACCGTATCGCGCAGAGCGGGGAAGCCGATAGCTCCCTGTTGTGTCATTGAATCTGTCCACCTGATGTCTGGCGGGTTATTTTCATGACAGCGGCAGAACAATAATGACGCGCAACAGACTTTGGCTTGTTGCCTTGTCCGTTATGATGCTGGGCCTTATCGGCGTGTTCTTGAACGGGCTGAAGCAGAGCTATGACGAAAAACTGGCGCGTGCCACGACGGACAGCCAGAACATGGCCAGAGTGCTTGAAGAACAGATCAACTCTGTCATTCAGAAGACGGACGTCCTGCTCCAGCACGCGGCGGGAGACGTCATCCTAAAGCCTGATGACAAGCATGCCGCCGAGGCGACTCACGCCTATCTGAAAAAGCTCAAGTCAAGCATTCCGGAAATATTCAGGATGCGGGTTATCCAGCCGGATGGCTATAGTCTGGCCAGCTCCCTGGAAGAAAAAACCAGCCGTCCCTTCTACGGGGATCGGGCTTATTTCATCCGCCACCGCGACAATCCTTCGCTCGGGCTGGATATTTCCGAGCCCATCGAGGGGCGTACCCATCACGGCTGGCAAGTCATGCTCAGCCGGCGTCTGAATTATGCCGACGGCAGTTTTGCCGGGATCGTCAGTTCGGGCATCGCCTTGTCGTATTTCGAGGATTTCTTCAGCACCTTGAATCTGGGCAAGAACAGCAACATTACGCTGTTGAGCAAAGACCTTCATGTCATTACCCGCTTCCCCCTTAGCGAGGGGCAACGCATGAAGTCGGTACGTGGCGGCCCGATCGCCGCCGCGCTGCAGATCAACCCCGTCAAAGGCACGATTACGGGCAAATCGAGCGTTGACGGTACCGAACGTATCTTCAGTTATCGCCAGGTCGGCGATCTGCCCCTGGTGGTCGTGGTTGGCTTGTCCAAACAGGACGTACTGGCCGAATGGCGCCGCAATGCGCTGATCGATAGCGCGGTAATGCTTGGCCTCCTGGTCGCCGTTGGCTGGCTCTCTTTCAATTTGATGCAGCATTACAGGAAGGAACAGGAGAGCAAAAACCAGTTACGCGAAATCACCTCTACCCTGGGAGAAGGGGTTTACGTGCTGGATGGGAACGGCAAGGTGACCTTCGTCAATCCCGAGGCGGAGCGCCTGCTGGGATGGACCCGGGAGGAACTCATCGGCAGGAATGGGCACGAGACTTTCCACTACGAGCGCATGGATGGAACCCCGATTCCCGCCCATTCCTGCCCGATTCACAACACCATTGTTACCGGACAGACATACCGCGCCCTCGACGACAATCTGGTGCGGAAAGACGGGACGACAATCCCCGTATCCATCACATCGAGCCCCATCGTCAGGGACGGAAAAATTGTGGGGTCCGTCGCGTCCTTCCAGGACATCTCCGAACGCAAGCTGGCCATGGCGACCCAGGACCGACTGGAGCGGAACCAGCGGGCGCTGCTCGACGCCGCACGGGAATCCGCGCTGCTGCTGGAACGAAATGGCACCATCCTCGCCATCAACGAGGTCGGCGCAAAGCGCCTGCGAGGCACACCGAGCGAGTTGCTGGGCAAGAATATTTTCGACCTGATGCCTCCAGAGGTGGCAAACGTGCGCCGCGAACGCCTGGAAAAGACTGCACAGAATGGCTTGCCGAATATATTGGAAGACGAGCGCAACGGCATGCGTATGGTGAATTCCCTTTACCCCGTGATTGATATGGACGGAAAAATCGATCGCGTTGCCGTTTACTCCACGGATGTCACAGAGCAGCGCTTGCTTGAGGCTATCGAAAACCTGTTCTCCGCCATCAACCAGAAAGTGCTTCGGGGAGAAACCCTTGATGGCATCCTGGAATTTATCTGTACGCAGGTGGTGCAACTGTTCAATCTGGACATGGCCTGGCTTGGGCGTAAGGAGCCGGATGGGACAGTCAGCATCCTTTCCTTTTCAGGCAGTGCAAAAGAATTGGCTCAACGCCTAAGCGCAGCGATGGTGCGTTGGGACTATAACCCTCGGGGTCTTTGCCCCACCGGAGCATCAATTCGAACCGAGCAGACACTGACATATAACTGTAACGATCCACACTTTCAGGCATGGGCTGGTATCGCCTGCGAATATGAGCTTCAGGCCATCCTCGCGATTCCTTTGACGGTGCATGGGGAAATTTACGGCGCTTTCACCCTTTGCTCCAGAGACTCGACGTCTTTCGCGAATCCAACCATCGTAAATCGCCTTGTTGGCATCGTTAACCGCATCGCCATAGTCCTGGAAATGGGTATGGATCAGCAACAGCTCAGACTGCTTGGCATGGCGCTGGGATCTGCCGCCAACGCGGTGATGGTGACCGATCACGAGGGACACATCCAATGGGCGAATGCGGCCTTTTCACGCCTCAGTGGCTATAGCGAAGAAGAAATCATCGGCCAGTCGCCCAAAATACTTAAATCCGGACAACAGGACAAAGCCTATTACCAGGCTTTGTGGCAGACCATTAACAACGGGGAAGTATGGAGCAGCGAAACGGTGGAAAGAAATAAGGATGGCAGCCTTTACACCGTCATGCAGACGATTACGCCGCTAACAGATGCCACTGGCAAGATCACGCATTTTATCGCCATCCACGAGGACATCACGGACCTGAAGCGCACCCAGGAGCGGATCAGCCACCAGGCCCAATACGATGGGCTGACCGATTTGCCCAACCGCGCCCTGTTCTACGACCGCTTACGTCAGGCGCTCAGCCTTGCCAAGCGCAGCAAGGTCGGCCTGGCGCTCATGTTCCTCGACCTGGACCGTTTCAAGCAGGTGAACGACACCCTGGGCCATCACATCGGGGATCTGCTGCTAAAAAGCGTGGCGGAGCGGCTGCGCCAGTGCGTGCGGGAAAGCGATACCGTAGCTCGCCTGGGCGGAGATGAGTTCACCGTCCTACTCTACGATCTGCGCAAACGGGAAGACATCGGTCGGATCGCTGAAAAAATCATCAGGACGGTATCGCTACCCTATGAACTGGACGGACACGACGTACGCATCGGGGTGAGCATCGGTATCGCGCGTTTTTCCGACGACACGGAAGACGAGGACAGTCTTGTGAACCTTGCCGATAAAGCTATGTATTCCGCCAAGGCGGGGGGACGCAATACCTACCGCTTTTGCGCAAGTTAGCCATATACGGGCTCAGGTTAGAAGTGCGACAAGAAACTGGATTACCGGTTTTCGTCCTTGCCCACGCGGCCCAACACACTGTCCAGCGCAGCCCCTGACAACACCCGCTTCAAGACCGCAAAAAGGTGCGCCGGGAAGGTCACCGGGTAGCGGATTCGGGGCCGCCCGCTTTCCAGCGCGTGGATCAGCTTTTCCAGCACCGCCTCCGGCGGCAGGGTGAAGGGCGCCGCCGGGCCGGGCTTGGTGAGGCGGTTTTCCATCGCCCGGTAGGTGTCGCGGAAGAAACTCGCCTCGGCATCGATGCGCTGCTTGAACATTTCGTGCGCATTGGCGCGGAAACGGCTAGTGATCGGTCCGGGCTCGATCAGAGAAACGTGGATGCCGCTGCCGCGCAACTCCAGCCGCAGGGTGTCGGCAATGCCTTCCAGCGCGAACTTGCTGGCGTTGTAGGCGCCGCGGAAAGGCAGCGCGATGTAGCCCAGGATGGAGCTGTTGATGACTATGCGTCCGCCGCCCTGGGCGCGCATCACCGGGATGATGCGGTTGGTGAGTTCCACCGTGCCGAACACGTTGGTCTCGAACTGCTCGCGCAGCACCTCGCGGCGCAAGTCCTCGACTGCTCCGGGCTGGCCGTAACCGGCGTTGTTGAACAGCGCGTAGAGCGTGCCGCCTGTGCGGTGCAAAACCTCGTCCACCGCGCGCCGGATCGAGTCCGAATCGGCAATGTCCAGCTGCAGGCTTTCCAGGCCGCGCGCCGCGAGCATCTCCACGTCCGCTGCCTGGCGCGCCGTGGCAAACACCCGGAAACCGCGCCTGGCCAGCCCTTCCGCCGCGCACAAGCCGATGCCGCTGGAACAGCCGGTGATCAGCACGCTTTTCTGCTCCATAGTCATCCCTGTTTTTTGTCCCACACGTAGCGATTGAAACGCTGCCAGCGGTTTTGTTTGTTGGCCAGCTTGTTGCCGGGCTTGCTTGCCGACTGCCATTGCAGCGCCTGCTGCTTGCGCTGCAGCAGTTGTTTCAGCAAATCGCTGGATTTAGTAGTCATGGCTAGAGGCTTCGAGTGGGAGAAGCGCTTATGTTAAACTTTGCAGTCATTTTATTCGAGTCCGCATCATGTCCGGCAATTCCCTCGGCAAGCTGTTCAGCGTCACTTCCTTCGGCGAATCTCATGGCCCCGCCATCGGCTGCGTGGTGGACGGCTGCCCGCCGGGGCTGGAAATTTCCGCCGCGGATATCCAGCTCGACCTCGACCGGCGCAAGCCGGGCACCTCGCGCCACGTCACCCAGCGGCGCGAGTCGGACACGGTGGAAATCCTTTCCGGCGTATTCGAAGGCAAGACCACCGGCACCCCCATCGCCCTCTTGATCCGCAACGAGGACCAGCGCAGCAAGGATTACGGCAACATCGCCGACACCTTCCGCCCCGGCCACGCCGACTACACCTACACGCAAAAATACGGCTTCCGCGACTACCGCGGCGGCGGCCGTTCCAGCGCGCGGGAAACCGCGGTGCGCGTGGCCGCCGGAGCGGTGGCGAAAAAGTGGCTGCAGCAGCGCTACGGCATCGTGGTGCGCGGCTACCTTTCGCAGCTGGGGCCGATTGAAGTGCCGTTCAAGGATTGGGCGGACGTCGGGCAGAACCCCTTCTTCGTCGCAGATTCCAGCTACACCCAGCAGCTCGAGGATTACATGGACGCGCTGCGCAAGGAAGGCGATTCCATCGGCGCCAAACTGACCGTGGTCGCCGAGAACGTGCCGGTGGGCTGGGGCGAACCGGTGTACGACCGCCTCGACGCCGACATCGCCTACGCCCTGATGAGCATCAACGCGGTGAAAGGCGTGGAAATCGGTGCGGGATTCGGCTGCGTGACGCAAAAAGGCTCCGAGCACGGCGACGAACTGACGCCGCAGGGCTTCCTCTCCAACCACGCCGGCGGCATCCTGGGCGGCATTTCCAGCGGCCAGGACGTGGTCGCCCACCTCGCCGTCAAGCCCACCTCCAGCATCCGCATCCCGCGCCGCTCCATCAACCTGGCGGGCGAGCCCATCATGGTAGAAACCCACGGCCGCCACGACCCCTGCGTCGGCATCCGCGCCACGCCCATCGCCGAGGCCATGCTGGCCATCGTGCTGATGGACCACGCCCTGCGCCAGCGCGCGCAGAATGCCGATGTGGTGTGCAAGACGCCAAGGATACCGGGCAAAGCCGCCTGACGGTCATGGCGAATGTGCAGCCCCAGACTGTGAAACTCGCCATGCCCGCCCCCCACCCCTGCCCTCCCCCGATTGCGGGAGAGGGGGACGAAGGCTCGCTGCGCGAGTTTCACGTTAATACTCCTGCGGCAGCTTCTTCAGCTCAGCCCAGGAATAGACCGGCCCCTTGACGCACACGTAGTCCTTGCCGACGTTGCAGCGGCCGCATTTGCCCACGCCGCATTTCATCTTGTTTTCCAGGGTCGTGAAGATCTGCTCGTCCGCGAACCCCAGCTGGCACAGGTTCTGGATCACCGACTTGATCATGGCCGGCGGCCCGCACACCACCGCGACGCTATTCTCGGCCGTGACGGTCTGCTCGGCGGTCCCGGCCGCCACGCCGGCCTGATGCGTCCGCCAGCCTTCCAGGTGGACGTCGGCCTGGCCGCGCAGCGCTTCGAGTTCCGCCCGGTACATGATGCTGCTGGAGCGCGTGCTGTAGAACACGCCGATGTCCCCGAAGTCGCCGCGTTGCGCCATCGCCGTGGTGATCAGCGGCCAGATCGGCGCCAGGCCGACGCCGCCGCCGATGAAGACCAGGTTCTTGCCGCGCCACGCTTCAATCGGGAAACTGTTGCCGTAGGGGCCGCGCATGCCCACCACGTCGCCCACCGCCAGTTCGTGGAAGGCGAGGCTCACCCGCCCGGTGCGCATGATGGTGAATTGCTTGTATTCCTTGACCAGCGGCGAGGAGGCGATGGAAATCATCATTTCCCCGCGGCCGAAGATCGAGAGCATGGCGCACTGGCCGCACGCGTGTTCGAAGCCAGCGCTGTCCAGCGGTTCGACGTGGTAGGTCTTGATGGCGCGTTCGCCGGCGACCTCGTCGGCGATGCGGACGACCCGCGCCAGTTGCGGAAGATAGACGTTATCCTGCATGTTCGGCCACCTTGTTGACGACGGAGACGATGTCGATCCCCACCGGGCATCCGGTGACGCAGCGGCCGCAGCCCGTGCATTGATGCATCGCGAAATTCTCGTGGAAATACTGGAACTTGTGGCTCACCCGCTGGCGCAGCCGGGCGCCGCTGTTCTCGCGCGGGTTGTGGCCGGAGGTGTGCATGGTGAAGTCGGGGAACTGGCAGGTGTCCCAGGTGCGCACCCGCTTGCCCTTGAGCGGCGCCGCGCCGGTGACTTCGTCGTTGATGTCGAAGCAATGGCAGGTCGGGCACAGGAAGGTGCAGATGCCGCAGCCGATGCAGGCGCGCGCCAGCTCTTCCCACAGCGGCGAGTCGAAGCTCGCCTTCAGCTTGGACGGCAGCGCGTCGGGATCGCGCACCGCGCGTTGCGGCCGGGCCAGCGCCGCGGCGTGCGCGCCTTGCAGCTGCGCGCGGTCGGCGTCGGTCGCCGCCTCGAACAGGCTCTCGCCCGCCATCATCAGCGCCTTGCCGGTCTCGCTGACCGCCGCCGCGAAGTAGCGCTCGCCCAGGTCGGTCAACAGCACGTCGAGGCCGTCGCTGGACACCGGCGAGCCGCCGACCGACTGGCAGAAGCAGTTGCTGCTCGGCGGCTGCTGGCAGGCCAGGCCGACGTAGGCCACCTGCTTGCGCCGCGCCCAGTAGTACGGGTCTTCGACGTGATCGCTGAACACCTTGTCCATGCGCGGCACGGCGCGGCCGTCGCAGGGGCGCACGCCGAACACCACGCGCTGCGCCACCTGCGGCAGGGTTTGCCGCAGCAGCGGCGCCTCGCCCTTGACCTGCTCGAAGGAGAAAAACACTTCCCGCTGGGGAAAGGCGAGCCCCTTGGGCGGCTGCGTGGTGTTGGGATAATCGAGGCGGACGGCAGCGCCGGCGGGGCGGAATGCCCACACGCCGTCTTCCAGCGCAGGAGAAAGAATCTCCCTGTCGCTCAGCGCGGCGATCCAGTCGTCCAGGCGTTCCTTGTGTAATATTTTTTCCATGACTTACCTGATGAATTGACCGGGGTCGTCGTCGCGGAACGAGGCCACCAGCGACGGCCCCCCGATGCTTGCGCCCGGCTCGTAACCGAAGCGTTCGCGGGCTTCCCGCTCCATCTTATTGTTGAGCAAGCGCAACGGGATGTTGACCGGGCAGACGCGCTCGCATTCGCCGCAGTCGACACAGCGACCGGCGAGGTGCATGGCGCGCGTCATGTGGTAGGTGATGTTTTCGGAGCGTGTCGCCGAGCGTTCGATCCAGCGCACGCGGTTGGCTTTTTCCTCGGCCGTGGTTTCCGCCGTCACCGGGTAAGTGATGCTGTCGACCACGCACTCGTCGCAGAAGCACATCGGGCACACCGAGCGGCAGGCGTAGCAGCGGATGCAGCGCTCGAAGTGGCGCTGCCAGAACTCCCAGCGCTCGGCGGGGCTCTGCGCCTCGAAGCGCGTAAGGGCGGCGAAGGGAAGTGCCAGTTCGCGCCCGCTCCTGTTCTCGCCGAGCACCACGTTGTGCTCGCGGGGATAAGGCTCGCGGCATTCCAGGCAGCGCTCCGCCATCACCTCGCGCGCCGGCAAGCGCTGCTCGCCCTGCGCGGTGACGAACACGAAATCGTCGCCGTCGAAGGCGGCGCTGGTCGCCGGGAAACCGTTGAGGTGGCCGGCCAGCTTGCGTTCGTCCAGCACCCCGCTGCCTTCGCACGACACACCGATGATGTAGACCTGATCGCGCTTGAAGTAGTGTTCCTGCAGCAGCACCACGATGGCGCGCGCGTCGCAGCCCTTGGCGACGACGGCGATCGGTGCCGCCGGGTTGGCGCGGGCGTGCGCCTGGAACTTGCGGTCCTCGACCAGGTAGAGCGCCAGGTTGTGGAAGCAGGTCGGGTCCCACACCAGCTCGTCGGCCTCTTCGGGGCGGGTGATGAAAGCCGGTTCGGCGGCCATGCCGCGGCTGCCGCTGCGGAAGCCGATGACGGCGCGCACTTCGCCGCTGGCGAGGAGGTCGCGCGCGGTGTCGCGGATGTCCTGAAGATTGATCACGAGCGGTCCGCCTTGAGTTTTTCCTGCGGCCCGAGCGGCTTGAGGTCGGCGACGAAATCCTTGATCACCTCGGCGTACTTGGCGCCCTCGGCGGCCGATACCCAGGACATGCGGAAGCGGTCCGGCTCGACGCCGACAAATTCGAGCAGTTCCTTGACCAGCTGGATCTTGCGCCGCGCCAGGTAGTTGCCCTCGATGTAGTGGCAATCGCCGAGATGACAGCCCGACACCAGCACGCCGTCCGCGCCCTTGTTGAAGGCCGACAGGATGTACATCGGCGAGATGCTGCCCGAGCACGGCACGGTGATCGGCGTGGCGTTGGCCGGATACTGGATGCGCGAGACGCCCGCCAAATCGCTGCCCGCCGACGAGCACCACTTGCACAGGAAGGCGACGATCCTGGGTTCGTATGTTTGCTGTTCCGACATCGGAATTTCTTTCCTCGCTGCGTAGGGTGCAATAAGCGTAGCGCATTGCACCGGATGTTTTGCCGTGATGTTGGTGCAATGCCCTTCGGTTATTGCACCCTACATTCTCTTATTTCCTCAAGTACTGAGACACGCTTCGATCATTTCAAAAACCTGCAACTGCGTGACGTTCTTGACCTCGATGGCGGCGCGCAGGCAGGTGGCGGTGCAGCTACCGCAACCTTCGCACAGCACCTCGTTCACCAGCGCCTTGCCATTCTCCAGCCGGATCGCGTGGTAGGGGCAGGCGGTGACGCACATCTTGCAGCCGGTGCAATGGGAACGGCGCACCTTGGCGACGGTCGGCGCATGGCTCAGGGTCGGCTGCGACAGCAGCGCGATCACCTTGGCCGCCGCCGCGCCGGCCTGGGCGACGGTTTCCGGGATGTCTTTCGGTCCCTGGGCGGTGCCCGCCAGGAAGATGCCTGCAGTGACGCTTTCGACCGGCCTCAGCTTGGGATGGGCCTCGGCCAAGAAACCGTCCTTGTCGCGCCCGATCTTGAGCGTTTTGGCGATCTCTTCGGTGCCCTTGGAGGGCTGCATGGCCAGCGCCAGCACCACCATGTCGGCGTCGATCTCGACGTTCTGGCCGGACAAGGTATCGGTGCCCAGCACCTTGATCTTGCCGTTCTTGCGGTAGAGCTTGGAGACTCGGCCGCGCAGGTAGATGGCGCCGTCGTCCTCCATGGTGCGCTGCACGAACTCCTCGTAGCCCTTGCCGCCGGCGCGGATGTCGATGTAGAACACGTAGGCGCGGCCGTCCGGAACGTGGTGCTTGTACAGGCTGGCGTGCTTGGCGGTGTACATGCAGCAGATCTTGGAGCAGTAGGCGCAGTGGTTGGCCGGATCGCGCGAGCCGGCGCACTGGATGAACACCACATCCTTGGGCACCTGGTGGTCGGAGGGCCGCAGAATGTGGCCGCTGGTCGCCCCCGAGGCCGAACACAGGCGCTCGAACTGCAGGCCGTCGAGCACGTCCTCGACCTTGCCGTAGCCGTACTCGCCGAGGTTTTCCTGGCCGTAGAGGTCGAAGCCGGTGGCCACCACGATGGCGCCGACTTCCTCGACCACCGTCTCGGGCCGCATGTCGTAATCGATGGCCCCGGCCTCGCAAGCGTCCTTGCACTTGCCGCACACCACCGGGTTCAGCCCCAGGCAGGCCTCGATGTCGAGCGTGTAGCTGGCGGGGATGGCCTGTGCGTAGGGAATGTGGATGGCGCGCCGGGCGGACAGATTGAGCTCGTATTCGTTCGGCACCACGACCGGGCACACCTTGGCGCAGTCGTTGCATATCTTGCATTTTTCGGGATCGACGAAAGTGGGCTTCTTGAGGATTTTGGCCTTGAAGTTACCCACCGAACCGGAAACTTCCTGCACCTCGCAGTAGGTCATCACCTTGATTTTCGGGTGGCGCGACACTTCCACCATCTTGGGCGAGAGGATGCACTGCGAGCAGTCCAGCGTGGGGAAAGTCTCGGACAGCTGGAGCATGTGGCCGCCGAGGGTCGCCGCCTTTTCGACCAGGATCACTTCCAGGCCGGCGTTGGCGATGTCGAGCGCGGCCTGGATGCCAGCGATGCCGCCGCCGATCACCATCACCCGCCGCGTCACGCCGATGCCGATCGGTTCCAGCGACTGGTTGCGGCCCGCGCGGCGCACGGCGCTGCGCGAGATCTTGATGGCTTTTTCGGTGGCCTCGCCGCGATCCTTGTGGACCCAGCTGCACTGCTCGCGGATGTTGGCGATCTCGCAGGTGAAGCCGTTGATGCCGGCGATCTTGGCGTTGTCGCGGAAGGTCTTCTCGTGCAGCGTCGGCGAGCAGCAGGAGACCACCACGCTGTCCAGGCGGTTGTCCTTGATCGCATTGATCACCGCGTTCTGGCCCGGGTCCGAGCACATGTAGACGTAGTCCTGGGAGTAGACCACGCTCTCCTCTGCGGACATCTCCCGCGCCACCCGCGCCACGTCGACGGTGGCGGCGATGTTGTTGCCGCAGTGGCAGACGAAAACGCCGGTGCGCTTCTTGGTCATGACACACTCTCGGCGGCGCCCTGGCCCATGAGCTGGAGGCCGTGTTCGTAGCCTTTTTCGAACGCCCTGAGGTTGATTTTCAGGAAACGGTCGGGAACCAGGCCGGGCAGGGCTTTTTTCATGGCATCGGCGGTCACCACCTCGGTCACCGCGGTGAAGAAGCCCAGCGCCACCAGGTTGGTGAACAATCGGTTGCCCAGCGCCTCGGCGAAGCGGGTCGCCGGCACCCGCATCAGCGCGAGGTCGGCATGGTCGGAATGCAGCTTCACCAGGTCCTGTTCGACGATCAGCACGCCCCCCTTGGGCAGCTCGCCGTAATACTTGTCGTAGGCCTCCTGGGACAGCGCCATGAGTATCCCCGGCTGGGTGATGTAGGGATAGAGGACGCGCTCGTCGGACACCACCAGTTGCGCCGCGCAAGCACTGCCGCGCGCCTCCGGGCCGAAGCTCTGGGTCATGGTGGCGAACTTGTCGTCGTAGAGGGACAGCGCCTTGCCGGTGATCAGGGCGCAGCGAATGATGCCCTGGCCGCCGAAGCCGGAAAACCGGATTTCCTGGGTGCTCATTCGTTCGCTTCCGCTTCTTCCGCCAGCACGGCGGCGCGGCGCGCGGCAACGCGCTCCTTCTCGGCCTTTTCCTCGGCTTCCCGCTCGGGTACGGTCTTGCCATAGAGCTGGTAATCGTCGCCCACCAGCTTGACGCAGCACTTGTCGACCGCTTCGAGGTAGGTGGGCTTGTCCTTCTCGACGAACTTGCCGATGACGATCTTGCCCGAGAAGTCGATGGCCGTCTCGCGGGTGTCGCAGCCGTGCTTGAGGACGGTGTTTTCCTGGTAGTTCTGCAGCATGTCGACGCCGTCGCCGAGGCGGTTGCGGCGCAGATACAGCGTGGTGCACGGCGAGATCACCTCGATGAAGGAGAACCCCTTGCGCGCCAGCGCCTCCTCGATCGATTGGGTGAGGTTGCGCACGTGCATCGACGTCCAGCGCGCGACGTAGGTGGCGCCGGCGGCGTCCGCCAGGAACGGCAGGCTGAACGGGTATTCGTAGTTGCCGTAGGGCGTGGTCGAGGCGATGGCCGATGACGGCGTGGTCGGCGTGACCTGGCCGCCGGTCATGCCGTAGGTGAAGTTGTTGTTGCAGATCACCACCAGGTCCATGTTGCGCCGCGCGGCGTGGATCAGGTGATTGCCGCCGATGCCGGTCAGGTCGCCCTCGCCGCTGAACACCACCACCGTCAGCTCGGGGTTGGCCAGCTTGATGCCGGTGGCCACCGGGATGGCGCGGCCGTGCGTGGTGTGGATCGAGTCGAAATCGACGTAGCCCGCCACGCGCCCGGTACAGCCGATGCCCGACACCACGACCAGTTTCTTGGGGTCGATGCCGCTGCGCTTGACCGCCTCGGCAAAGGCGTTCACCTCGGAGCCGATGCCGCAACCGGGGCACCAGATATGCGGCATGCGCTCCATGCGCAGGGTGCCGGACATGGGGCTGTCTTCCTTGAATTGTCCGAGATCAGTAATCATTTGCTGGCCTTTCTGATGGCGTCGAGGATCACTTCCGGGTCGTGCACCGCGCCGCCGCAGTGATTGACGCTGATCACCTCACATTTTCCGGCGGCGCAACGCTCCACTTCGAGCACCATCTGGCCGTAGTTGATCTCCGGCACCACGATGGCCTTCACCTTGCCTGCCAGTTCGCGAATGCGCGTCTCGCAGAACGGCCAGATGGTGATGAGGCGCAGCGAGCCGACCTTGATGCCTTCGTTGCGCGCATCCTGGATGGCTTTCACCGCGATGCGCGAGGTAATCCCGTAGGACACCACCACCACATCGGCGCCGTCGACCTGATCCTCGGCGAGACGCACGATCTTGTCGGCATTGCCGTTGATCTTTTCCATCAGGTGGGTGACCACGGTCTTGCCCTGCTCGGGGGTCATGACCGGGTAGCCGCGCTCGTCGTGCACCAAGCCGGTGATGTGGAAGTTGTAGCCGTCGCCCGCCTGCGTCATGGGATGCCCGCCCTGGCCGTCGAACTTGTAGGGGCGGAAGTCTTCCTTGGGGCCGCTGTAATTGTTGCGCGGCACTACCTGGATCTGGTCGGCGGGCGGTATCACCACCTTCTCGTGCATGTGGCCGACGGTTTCGTCGGTCAGGATGATGACCGGCACGCGGTAGAACTCCGACAGGTTGAAGGCTTCGATGGCGAGATCGAAGCATTCCTGCGGGCTGTCCGGCGACAGGGCGATGATGGCGTTGTCGCCATGCGGGCCCCATTTCGCCTGCATCATGTCCTGCTGGGCGGTGAGCGTGGGCAGGCCGGTCGACGGGCCGCCGCGCTGCACGTTGGCGATCACCAGCGGGGTTTCGGTCATGACCGCCAGGCCGATGTTTTCCACCATCAGGGAGAAGCCGGGGCCGCAGGTCACGGTCATCACCTT
This sequence comes from Sulfurimicrobium lacus, assembly GCF_011764585.1. Lineage (GTDB taxonomy): Bacteria > Pseudomonadota > Gammaproteobacteria > Burkholderiales > Sulfuricellaceae > Sulfurimicrobium > Sulfurimicrobium lacus. The sequence goes on along the minus strand of NZ_AP022853.1, from coordinate 627,794 downwards.
CTTGCCGCCCCAGGCCGCGCCGATCAGGGCGGCGATGGAAGCCAGTTCGTCCTCCATCTGGATGAACAGCGCGCCGACTTCGGGCGCCCGCTCGGCGAAGCGCTCGGCGGCTTCGGTCGAGGGCGTGATGGGATAGCCGGCGAAGAAGCGGCAACCTGCCGCCAGCGCGCCTTCGGCGAGGGCGTGGTCGCCGTCCATGAAGTGCGGGCCGGCATCGACGCCCCTGGGGTCTGCGCTAACAAAGTTCATTTTTTTGCTTCCTCTTTTGCGGCGTCCGCATTTTCATCGAGCCTGGTCACGAAGATGGAAAACTCGGGACAGATCATTTGGCAATACATGCAGTAGCGGCAGTCATCCGGGTTTTTCACATAGGGCGGGTGGTAGCCCTTGGCGTTGAACTCGGGGGAAACGTCCAGCACGTTGGTGGGGCAGAACTGCACGCAGAAGCCGCATCCCTTGCACCAGGCGTTGTTGATGTGGACCTTGCCCTGAACCGGTTTGAGATCGTTGAAAAACATCGTTTTCCTCAGGCGAGTCCGCGCGCCGCCAGGGCCGGCAGCGGGTCGATGTGGTGCAGGTCGAAACGCAGCGACGCGTCGTCGCAGCCGAACGCCAGCGCCATCAGCTGGGTGAAGTAGAGCACCGGCAGATGGTGGAAGTCTGGGTTGAGACGGCGCGCGTCGTCCTGGCGGAAATCCAGGTTGAAAGCACACAGCGGGCAGCTCACCACCACCAGGTCGGCCGCCTGCTCGTGCGCCGAACCCATGATCTTGTCGGTGCGCTCGGCGACGATCTCCGGGTTGCCGACCGTATGGTGGGCGCCGCAGCATTCGGTCTTCTGCGGGAAGGGCACCGGCGTGCCGCCGAGGGCGGAGATCAGGTTCTCCATGACCACCGGGTTCTCGGCATCGTCGAAGGCGACTTCCTTCGGGCGCACCAGCAGGCAGCCGTAGTAGCAGGCCACGCGCAGGCCGGTGAGCGGTTTTTTCACCTTTTCGGCCAGCTTGTCGAAGCCGACGCGGTCGCGCAGGTATTCGAGCAGGTGGAGCACGTCGACATCGCCCGCGTACTTGGTTTCTTCGAGATAAAGGAACTGGTTGATGGTTTCGAGCGCATCGGCGCGCTTCTTCACGTCGATGTTGGCGCGCTTCAGGGTGTTGTAGCACATCGCGCAGGAGGTCATGAACTCGCTGGCATTGGCCTCCTTGACGCGGATCAGGTTGGTCACCGGCGCCATGCGGTGCATGACGTCGTCGGAGGCCAGCGCATGCACCGTGCCGCAGCAGTTCCAGCGCGCCAGTTCCTCGACCTCCACGTCCAGCTCCGCCATCGACGAAACGGTGGAAACGTCGAAGTTTCTGGCCTGGTTCTTCAGCGTGCAGCCGGGGTAGTAAATCAGTTTCATCCTTGAAAACTCATTTAGCCACAGAGAACACAGAGTTCACAGAGTAAAAACAATAACTTGCAAAAAATACTGGCTTCAGGTGAATTGGTAAAATAGGCGAAACCCGCTTCATCTCTGTGACCTCTGTGTTCTCTGTGGCTTGAATTGCGGTTTTTAGGTTCATCGTTGTGTTTTCATTTCCCATATCAGGAAGTCAGCTTGCGCATGGCGCTGATCATGGCGATCGGCGGCAATGCGCCGCGCGCCTCGGGGGACAGCTCGCGGACATCCAGCCGGTCGTCGCGGCTGCCGTCGCGCAGCACCATCTCGCGCAACGCCTCGAACACCTCGGCGATGCGGATGTCCTTGGGGCAACGCGAATTGCAGGTCATGCAGGACACGCACACCCAGATGGAGCGCGTGGTCAGCAGCTTCTCCTTCATCCCGAGTTGGGCAAGGCGGATGATCTGGTTGGGCAGCACGTCCATGTGGGGCGCCATTGGGCAACCGGCGGAGCACTTGCCGCACTGGTAGCAGGCCAGCAGATTCTGGCCGCTGATCTTTTCAATCAGCGCAACAAAAGGGCTGCCAGGGCGAATCGAGGAGATGCATAGGGTGGTATTCATGCGGCCCTCTCCCCCGGCCCCTCTCCCGCAAGCGGGCGAGGGGAGAAGACGAATCTAAAGCCCCTCGCCCGCTTGCGGGAGAGGGGTTGGGGAGAGGGAAAAACGTTCGTGATGTGCGCCATCCTCAGAACTTCCCGTCCATGCGGAATTCCGGCTGGTCGAGCCACAAGCCGACGTTCAGCACGCTGTCCAGCTGGGCCTGCAGCAGGTCGTACTGCAGGCGCTCCTCGTCGGCCATCTTGCCGATCAGCCCGACGATTACCGGGTCGTGGGTATGGGTGGCCAGCTCCTCGAACAGGTGAATCGCCCGCCGCTCCAGATCCATGGCATGACGCAGCGCCTGGGTGTCGTCGGCGACCAGCGCGTGGCCGCGGTGGGCGACGGCGGCTTCGAGCTCGGCCACCACTTTCGAGGGGTGGGCATACTTCGCCTCCTCGGCGACCAGCTGTTGCCACGCGTCTGCGCCAATGATCGCGCCGAACAGCGTGTGGGTATCGTCCCGGCGCGTATTTTCTTCCTCCGCCAGGCGCAGGAACATCGCCTTGCCGCTCGGATTTTGGGTCATCTCGGCGGCATGACGGTAGAAATGCTCGCCGCCGAATTCCAGGCTCAGCGCAGTGCGCGCCAGCTCTATCACTCTGTCGTCGATGTGGCTCATCAGTTGCCGGACCTTTCGTCGTGCAGCCGGTTGTGCAGCACCGAGGCGCCGGGCAGCACGTTGCCGCCGCGCACCAGGCGGCGTTTCTTGACGTCCTTGGGCGCGTAGGAGGGCAGCAGGATCGGCGTCACCAGGTCGGTTTGTACGCCGGAATCCGCCAGCTCTTGCTCGAATTTGTCGAGATGCGCCAGGCTGAGCCGACCGAGTTTGACGCTCTTGGCGTATTCGCCGGCATAGCGTCCGGCGCGCCGCCCGAACACGTTGTAGTCGAGCACCGAGTTGCCCATCAGCCGGTTGCGCCCGTGCAGGCCGCCGGTGGCTTCGCCCGCCACGTACAGGCCGGGGATATCGGTCTCGCAGCGCTCGTTGATCTCGACCCCGCCGTTCTGGTAGTGCAGCGACGGGTAGATCAGCATCGGCAGCTTGTTGATGTCGATGCCGTAGCGGATGTACTGGCGGTACATGGCCGGGAACTGGTGGGCCACGTAGCCTTCGCCGTGCAGCATGTCGATGAGCGGCGAGTCCAGCCACACGCCGAGGCGCCCCGAGGGGGTCTCGACGCCGCCGCCGTTCTGCACGCATTCGCGGATGATGGCCGAGGCCTCGATGTCGCGCGGCTCGCGCGGGAAGACGAACAGCTCGCCGTCCTTGTTGAGCGGCTGGCCGCCGGCGCCGCGAATTTTTTCGGTGATGAGGAAGCCGGCGATCTGCTCGGGAAAGGACGCGCCGGTCGGGTGGTACTGCACCGAGTCCATGTACATCAGCTTGGCGCCGGCGCGGTAGGCCATCACCAGTCCGTCGCCGGTGGCGCCGTAGTGGTTGGTGGTGTCGTAGCCGCGGATGTGCAGGCGGCCGTAGCCGCCGGTGGCGATGAGGGTGGATTTCGCCTTGACGGTGAAGAATTCCTCGCTGTCCATGCTGTATAGGATCGCGCCGGCGCAGCGGCCTTCGTCGTCCATGATCAGCTCCACCGCCGGCATGAATTCCTTGATGGTGATCATGTCGGGATGGTTGCGCACCTCGTCCATCAGGGTGCGCATGATCATGGCGCCGGTGTAGTCGCGGCACGACACCATGCGTTTTCTTGAAGTGCCGCCGCCGTGCAGCACCTGCATCGAGCCGTCTTCTTCCTTGTCCCACACCACGCCCAGGTCTTCCAGCCACTTCACCACGGCCGGGCCGTCCTCTGTGAGCGCCTTGACCAGCTCGGGCTTGTTCTCGAAGTGGCCGCCGCCGATGGCGTCGAGGAAATGGCGGGTGGGCGAGTCGGTGGCCGACACCGCGGCCTGCATGCCGCCCTGCGACATGATGGTGTTGGAGTCGCCCATGCGCAGCTTGGTGGCGATCATGGAGCGCATGCCGTGTTCCTGCATGGCGACCAGCGCGGCATTGCAGCCGGCGCCGCCGCCGCCGATGATCAGCAGATCGGTTTCGAAATCCGGGTGTTCGAGATCCACCTGTTCGCTGCGCAGCCAGGAGTGGGATTCCAGCAGGTCGGCGACCTCGGTGGTCAGCGTCTCGCCGCGGTTGGGGCCGACGCGCACCGGGCGCCGCGCGCTGGGTTCGTAATCGGGGTGGAAGCCTTCCAGCACCGCTTGCCGTTCCTCGGCGTTCATGGGCGGATAGACAGGGGCGGGCTTGCGCGCCAGTTCCAAACGTCCCGGGCGCGTTTGCGCTACCTTGCGCAACGATTCCGCCATGTATTCTGGATACATCTGATTCCTCTCTTATTCGCTGTCGAGGGCGTAGTAACGCTGGGACAAGGCCTCGCGGCTCAGCGCCATCATCTCGGCATATTCCGCCTCGAAGGCGCCGTCCTCCACGGCCTTGACCTTGGCCACCAGATCCGGGCTTTCCTTGCGCAGATAGCGGCCGTAAAGACGTTTCCCCAGGATGCCGACCAGCGGTTGCGTGATCTCGGCCGGGCAGCGCAGCATGCACAGCCCGCACTCGACGCAGTCGAAGGACAAATCCATCACCGCCGCGATGTCGCCGCGCTTGGCGGCCTGGATGTAATCCATGACCTGGAGCCCCTGCGGGCAGGCCTTGGTGCAGGTGTTGCAGGCGACGCAGCGGAAAATCGTGGGGTACACCTGCATCATGGCGCTGACGTCGGGCTTGAGTTTCTCGATGTCGTAGATCGCCTTTTCGGCGGGAACCGAGGGGATCTGGGCCAGCGTCATGCCGTCCTCGACCAGGGTCATGCAGGCCAGGCCGGTGCGTATCTTGTAGTCGCCGGGCAGGCGGTAGATGGTGGCGCAGGCGCCGCAATAGCCTTCGCGGCAGCCGGCGCCGCGGATGATCTGGTGGCCGGCATACTCGATGGCGCCCATGATGGTCGCCTCGGCCGGCACCTCGTAGGCCTTGCCCATGATGTAGACCGTGATATGGCGCTCTTCCGCCAGATTTTCCGCTGCACTCATCGTATGAACACCATGTATCGCATCCCCATTTCCGCCCCATTACCGCAGTGCGACCAGTGCCGGCGACTTGCGTATTTCGAGACCTTTAACTCCTGTTTGGAGGAGGGATATTAATTGAATTGGCGAAAGTTTGTCCAGCGCGTGAAGTTGACGAAAATTGGTTTGGGCGGTGGTCATGAGGTTCGCGCCATACTCCGCGCCGGTCCCTGAGCAGCCCGGCATGTTAAAATTCGGCCAATGCATTCCCTCCCCTACTGGCGCCTGTCCGGCTTCTATTTCTTCTACTTCGCCTTCGTCGGCGCCATGTCGCCGTTCTGGGGGCTCTACCTCAAGTCGCTGGAATTCAACGCCTTCCAGATCGGCGTGCTGATGTCGCTGCTGCAGGTGATGCGCATCTTCGCCCCCAACATCTGGGGCTGGTTCGCCGACCATACCGGCAAGCGCGTCGCCATCGTGCAGATCGCTGCGACCCTGAGCCTGGTGGCTTACGTCGGCGTGTTCTTCGGCACCAGTTTCCTGTGGCTGTTCGCGGTAATGTCGCTGATGAGTTTTTTCTGGAGCGCTTCGCTGCCGCTGGTGGAGGCCACCACGCTGAGCCACCTCGGCGAGCGCACGGAAAAATACGGCCGCATCCGCCTGTGGGGCTCGGTCGGGTTCATCCTCGCGGTGGTGGGGCTGGGCTACGTGCTGGATTTCGCGCCGATCCGTTTCCTGCTGTGGGCGATCCTCGGCATGATGCTGGGCCTGGCGCTGCTCGCGCGCCACATTCCGGAAGCCCGGGTGATGCCCCATGCCAGCGATCAGTTGCCGGTATGGCAGGTCATCAAGCAGCCGGTGGTGCTGGCGTTTTTCGCCGCCAGCTTTTTCAACGCCGCCGCCCACGGCCCCTACTACACCTTCTACTCCATCTACCTGGTAGACCACGGCTATTCCAAAAGCAGCGTCGGCTGGCTATGGGCGCTGGGGGTCGTGAGCGAAATCCTGGTGTTCCTGTGGATGCCGCGCCTGATGCGCCATTTCAGCCTGCGTCAGATTCTGCTGGCAAGCGTCGCCCTGGGCGTGCTGCGCTTTCTCATCATTGGCTGGGGGATCAGCTCGGTGGGCCTGGTACTGTTCGCCCAGGTCCTGCACGCCGCGACCTTCGGCTCCTGGCAGGCGGCGGGGATCGAGGTCATCCACCGGCTGTTCCGCGGCAAGCATCAGGCCAAGGGGCAGGCGCTCTACAACAGCCTGTCTTTCGGCGCCGGCGGAACGCTGGGGGGCTTATACGCGGGCTATACCTGGGACGCCCTGAGCCCGCAGACCACGTTCACCATTGCAGCCGCCTTTTCCGCAATCGCGTTCCTGCTGGTGTACTGGAAGCTGAAGCCGCAATTCATCGAGAACAGCCATTAGGAACCTCTGATTGCTTCCGGCTCAGGCGCCCTTCCTGCCATAGCCGGTGACGCCGACCAGCAGGCGCACCCCGCCGTAACTGAGCCAGGAAAACAGCCTAAGGTGAAGCGGCTGGCGCTTCCAGTGCGCCGACGTCACCACGCGCGAGCCCTCTTCCATCGCCTGCTCCAGGCTTGCCCGCAGTCGCGCGGCAAAACCGGCGTCGTCTACCAGCACGTTGGCTTCGCGCGACAGCAGCAGGCTGAAGGGATCGATATTGGACGAACCCACCGTGGCCCAGTTGCCGTCCACCACCGCCACCTTGGCATGCATGAAGCTGCGGTGATACTCGTAGATTTCGATCCCCGCATCCAGGAAAACGCCGTACAAGGCGCGCGTGGCGTAGTGCAGCAGCACATATTCCACCCGCCCCTGCAGCAGCAGAACCACCCGCACCCCGCGCGCCGCCGCCTGGATCAGCGCCTGGCGGAAATGGCGCCCGGGCAGGAAATAGGCGTTGGCGAGCACGATCTCGGAACGCGCATTGTTGATCGCGTCCAGGTAGGCTTCCTCGATGTCCTTGCGGTGGCCGATATTGTCGCGGATCACGAATGACGCGCTCACGTCGCCCGACGGAACGGGGCTGAAGGCAGGCGGCTGGCGGCGGCGCCGCCGCTTGAGCTGGGACCAGGAGACCAGCCCCCACAGCTTTCTCGCCGCCTCGTAGATTTGCGGCAACAGCGGCCCTTCCACCCTGACCGCGTAATCGTAGCGCGGCGGCGTCTGGCCGGGCGTATCCATGTCGTCGATGATATTGATGCCGCCGACGAAGGCGACGCGGCTGTCCACCACCACGATCTTGCGGTGCAGGCGGCGGTAGCTGCTGCGCCGGAACTTGGCGAGCGAAGGGCGGTAAATCAGCACCTGCACCCCGTCGCCGCGCATTTCTTCGATTGCCTCGCGCGGCAAGGTTTTCCCGCCGTAACCGTCGAGCAGCAAGTGAGTCGTCACGCCGCGCCGCGCCGCGCGCTTAAGCGCCGCGGCAATTGCCCTGCCGGTGCTGTCGTACTCGAAAATGTAGGTTTCCAGGTAGATTTCCCGTGCCGCCTGGTCGATCGCGGCTACCAGCGCCGGGAAGTATTCGGCGCCATTACACAGCAGGCTGACCTGATTGCCGTCGAGAAACTGGGTCATGCGCGCGAGAAAACCGCGCTCAGCGGCGCATGGTCCGAAATGCGCGACCAGGGGTGCCCGGAATGCACCTGGGCGCTCTTCACCCGCAGCCCGCGCACGTAAATGCGGTCGAGGTGCAGCACCGGCAAGCGCGATGGGTAGCTGCGTGCCGGCATGCCGTGCACCTGCTCGAAGGCTTCTTTCAGGTGCATTTCGCGCACCATGAAACGGCACGCCTCGAAGCGCCAGTCGTTGAAATCGCCGGCGATGATGAGCGGCTCGTCCGGCGGCACCAGGCGCTCGATATGCTCCCGCAGCGCATGCATCTGCTTCCTGCGCCAGCGGGCGAACAGGCCGAGATGCACGCAGATGCAATGCAGCTTGCGGTCCCAGCCGGGAACCTGGATTTCGCTGTGGAGCAGGCCGCGCTGCTCGGAGGGATGGGCGGAGATGTCGACGTTCTCCCAGCGCGTGATGGGGTAGCGGCTCAGGATGGCGTTGCCGTGATGCCCCTCGGGATACACCGCGTTCTTGCCGTAGGCGAACTCGGGCCAGATCGATTCGGCAAGAAACTCGTACTGCGACTCCTCCGGCCAACCGTCGTGTTGCTCGGCGTGCAACAGGTGCACGCCCTGCACTTCCTGCAGAAACACCACGTCCGGCTGCATGGCGCGCAGCTGGTCGCGCAGCTCGTGCAGCACCAGGCGCTGGTTGAACTGCGAGAAGCCTTTGTGGATATTGTAGGTTGCAATGTGCAATGAATTGACAACGCTGGCTTCAGTGCCTTGCAGGGCCTCTTTTGGGGCCATCGTGGACTCGTTAGCAGGAGTTGGTTGCTGCAATCTTACCCCCGAAGGTCGGGGTTGATCCACTTTTCGCCATGCCTGCCCGGATTGCATGCAGATAAACCGGCATGCCCCGCAACAAACCTGCTGTCATGCAGCGGATTGAGCCTCTATAATTGCATCGCATATATCGTTAGAACTCAGGAAACATATCCAAAATGATAAAAACAGCAATGGTCATTTGCTTGGCGAGCTTGTTGGCGGCCTGCGCTACTCCTTCGCCATTGGAATTCAATCCCGACACCGTAATGCAGTCCAAAAGAAAGTTCGACGCCGAGCTAAAAACGATCACTGTCAAGACCGCGCCGACGAATCAGCGGACGGGGGACGTGAACTGGTTCCGAGTTGAGAACACCATCGGGGATCAGTTCTACCAAACATCCACGGGGACTGGGGTTCCAATCACTCGTCAGTGGGAGACGGCTCTAAATGATGCGCTCAGTCAAAGTCTAATTTTTCGGGACAACGCGCAGAGGAAAATTTCCTTGATTGTGGAGATACAAAAGGTAGAGATGAATGGCCTTGCTACCGTTGATTACGATATAGCTGCCCGATATAGATTGATGGATCGTGAGACGGGAGTAGACGCATACTCGAAAACGATCGAATCCCACGGATCGGCGGAAACAAGTGAGGCATTCGTCGGTGCGGTTCGCGCACGTCTAGCATTTGTGCGATCCGTCAAAACCAATATTGAACAATTTCTGGCCGACCTGCAAACGGCAATGCTGCAGTGACGCATGTCGTGTTCTAACTGCTCGCTCCAGAGGACCGGCCAGCTACAACTTGTCCGTCGGCGGAGCTACAACGTTGAGCCTACGCCCTTTATGCCGACTTGTACCAAATGTGGCAGTTCAAGATTCAATAGCTGGAATCGCTGCATGGATTGCAGAAACAAGAGAGCTATCGTCCGCGCTGAACGAATAAAGGCGAATGGAGGTTCCCACACGAAAGAAGAATGGGAAGCATTGCTCGCGAGAAGCCCGACATGTGCAGTGTGCGGCCGAAATTGGCCGGAAGTGCCGCCCAGACCGGACTCACGGTACAAGAATACGTGGACCAAAGGTCACAAGATCCCTATATTCCACGGAGGCTCTGATGCCATCTCAAATATCCAGGCAGAATGTTATGAATGTAATTTCAAGAAAAATGCTGGAAAACTAAAGACATCAAAGGATCATGTTGTGGCCAGAGATCAAGACCGCTTCTCGCGCGCATTTTGTTTCGTTCTGAAATCAGGGAAAGAAATCTACCCTGTGAAAATGAAATGCCGCGAAACTGGAAAAATTGCATTTCGAATATCCCCGGGAGGAACCGGTGGAAATACCAAAAAAGCTAGCGAAGAAGTCGATGAAACAACCATGATGCACAAGGTACTGTTGGATGGTTACGCTGTGCGGTGCTCATCATTGGACGGCGAAGTAAATGGACTCTACAAAGCTGGTCACCGTTCGGTTCGCGAAGTTCGGCGCTCGGCCTAACCCTGCGCGGGTTAAAGCGGGTTAAAGGGGTCAGCTTCGAATTAATTTCCAAAGGAATTGAGAAATGAGTGTGATTCAGAAAAAGAATGCGAAGCTGACCCCTTTAATTGAAGCCTTAACCTTGCGGTGTGCAACCCCTAACCCGGTCATCAACACGGACGACCATGCCGATCAACAGGTCAAAGGGGGCAGCTTCGAATTTATTTCCAAAGGAATTGAGAAATGAGCGTGATTCACGCAAATAATGCGAAGCTGACCCCTTTAATTTTGCTTTCGAGCTACCAAGTCCCATGCTTACTTTCAAGACTGCAGTGATGCTCTGGTTGGTGGCCGCGTCTGTGCCTCTGGTTATAAGCCTTGTCTATTTCCGCGCTTCGCCGGCTACTGAGTCGCTTGCCCAGCGCATTGCCGTTTCGCTGCATGGCGCAACCGTTTCCGTCCTTTGCATAGGCGCCGTTTTGGTTGGCATGATCGGTTCTCCTCGCCCAGAGCTAGGCGAAATGTTCCGTCTTCTTCTGGTTGTGCCAGTCGCTCTTATCGCCTATTCCCTCTGGCGTTTTCAAGGCAAGAGAGCAATTCATCTTTTTCAAGGTATCAATCTGCTTTGGCTTGCTTTCGCTTTTTTTCTTGGCGGCATGGCGGTTACAGGTGTCTGGCTATGACCACTCTAACCCTGCTTGCGCCCCCGAGCTAGGCCTCTCATGGGCACGCTTCTCTTCGCCATCGTTATAGTTTGGCCCAGCGTGCTGATTTCGCGCCTGTCCACGCATGGCGGGTTCCTGCGCCTCGCTTGGTTTACGGTTGGCCCAATTTCTGCCTTCGCCGGTGGCGCGTTAGTCTACTTGCTGTTTCAATTCTTGCTTCGCTCTCCCTCGACGCCGAAAGACTTTGAGACATTCTTGGTAAATCAAAGCGCCGTTGGGATTTTCGCCGCATGTGTTGTTCCTTGGGTGGCATATTTCGGCCTCAAGGCCTATCAACGTAGGCTTTCCAATGGCTCACACTAAAAGGACTAATCCTATGCGTTACGCAATCGTTGTCGAGAAGGCGGAAAATAATTATTCAGCCTATGTGCCGGATTTACCCGGTTGTGTCGCTACCGGCGCTACCGTCGAAGAAACCGAGCGAGAAATACGCGAAGCCATCGGCTTCCACATCGAGGGGCTCATTGAAGATGGTCTGCCCGTTCCCCAACCGTCAAGCATCGTCGAGTACCTTGAAATCGCAGCCTAAACCTGCGTTCAAGTTTGCTCCCTTCCGTCGCTGGGACGCGCCTGCGGCGCACCCCTTTAGCTTCACGTTGACGCTGTAGAAAACTCAAAAATGGGCTTTTCTATAGCGCAGTTAACCAGCATCCACCTTCCGCCACACCAGGCTGCGGTTGTTGGCCGGCATGGCTATATCCTGCACCAGAACCAGTCCCTGACTCACCGCCAGCTGATTGACCGCCTCGAAATCCCGCACCCCGCTTTCCGGATCGCGTGCCTTGAGCCAGGCATCGAAGCGCGCGTTGCTTTCCGAAGTGAAAGCCCCGCGGTAGTTGAACGGCCCGTACAGGCACAAGCATCCGCCCACCTCCAGCACGCGCCCGATGCCCGCGAACATGCGCTCCACCGCGGGCCACGCAACGATGTGCACGGTATTGGCGTTGAAGATCGCGTCGACTCTTTCCAGCGGCCATGCCGCGTCGTTCACGTCGATGGCCAGCGGCGGCAGCACGTTGGGCAGTTGCGCTTCGTCCAGCCAGGCGTGGATGCCGGCGTGGTTGACGGGCAGTTCGCTGGTCTGCCAGGTCAGGTGGGGCAGCGCCGCGCCGAAGTACACGGCGTGCTGCCCGGTGCCGCTGGCGATTTCCAGCACCTGCTTGCGGTCGGCGAAAACCGACTGCAGCACGGTCAGGATGGGGTCGCGGTTTTGTTCGCAGGATTCGGCGTAGGGTTTCATGACGAGCAGCTCACTTCGATATGTTGCGCCCAGTCGGGCGGCAGGGCGGCGTAGCTTTCCATCTCCGGCTGTTCGTCGAACGGGCGCTTGAGCAGCGCCAGCAGACGCTCGACTTCGGAAAAATCGCGTGATTCCTCCGCCTTGCGGATGGCGACCTGGGCCAGGTAATTGCGCAGGATGTATTTCGGGTTGACGCGGTCCATGCGCTCTTTGCGCTCGGCATCTGTGCTCTGCTCGGCTTGCAGGCGGGCGCGGTAGGCTTCGGCCCAGGCGTCGAAGGCGGCGCGGTCGATGAACTGGTCGCGCAGCCTGGGGTTTTCCGCGCCCGGTGCGGAATCGAAATTTCCCAGGCTGCGGAACAGGTGGGTGTAATCGACCCGGTTGGCCTGCATGATTTCCAGCAGCTTTTCCACCAGCGCGGCGTCGTCGGGACGGGCGCTCGCCAGCCCGAGCTTGGCGCGCATCAGTTCCAGGTAATGTTCGCCGAAAATCGCTTCATAGCGCATCAGCGCCGCGTTGGCGTCGTCCACCGCGAGGATCGGCGTCAGCGCCTGCGCCAGGGCGGTGAGGTTCCACAGGCCGATGTGCGGCTGCTGGTCGAAGGCGTAGCGCCCGCCGTGGTCGGAGTGATTGCACACATAGCCGGGGTTGTAGCTGTCCATGAAGCCGAACGGGCCGTAGTCGAAAGTCAGGCCGAGGATGGACATGTTGTCGGTGTTCATCACGCCGTGGGCGAAGCCTACCGCCTGCCACTTGGCCATCAGCTGCGCGGTGCGCGCCACCACTTCGCCGAGGAACTGGGGGTACTTGTCCGGCGCTGCGGCGAGGTGGGGGAAATGCCGCTCGATGACGTAGTCCGCCAGCTGCGCGATGGGCGCCTGCTGCTTGCGGTAGTAGAACACCTCGAACGAGCCGAAGCGCACGTGGGACGGCGCCATGCGCGTCACCACGGCGGCGCTTTCGATGGATTCGCGGTACACCTCCTGGTCGCTGCCGACGATGCACAGCGCGCGCGTGGTCGGGATGCCGAGGCCGTGCATGGCTTCCGAACACAGGTATTCGCGGATGCTGGAACGCAGCACGGCGCGGCCGTCGCCGCTGCGCGAATAGGGGGTGGTGCCAGCGCCCTTGAGCTGGACCTCCCAGGACTCGCCCGCCTTGTTTTTCACCTCGCCCAGCAGGATAGCGCGCCCGTCGCCCAGCTGCTGCACGTAGTGGCCGAACTGGTGGCCGGCGTAGAGCATGGCGAGCGGCTCGCTGCCCGGCAGGAGGCGGTTGCCGATGAAATGCTCGGCGAAATCGGCGCGCCCGGCTTCGCCGTGGTCCATGTCGATCAGCTGCGCCGCATCGGCGTTGAAGCTCACCAGGTAGGGGTCGGGCAGGGGCGTCGGCGCAAGGCGGCTGTGGAAGGTCTCCGACAGCCGGGCAAAGCTGTTGGCGAAATTGAGCTGATCGAGTTTTTTCATGGGATACATTATAGCCGAGTGATTTAGTAAACTTTGTCCGATTCGGCTAGAATCAAGTTTTGAAAAATATTTTAGCCACAGAGAACACAGAGGACACAGAGAGATCAGGGCGTTGTTGCTCTTGGCGTGGATGCTCTCGAATGAACCCCAATCCGGTGCCGCACATGTCTTTCTCTGTGATCTCTGTGTTCTCTGTGGCCAGATCTTTTTTAAGCCGAAATCCCGACCAGAGGTTAAACAAAAGTGTCGCAGCCCCCCATCCTCCGCATCGTCGAGACCATTAGCGACATTCCCGCCGCGCAATGGAATGCGCTGGCCGGCAGCAACCCTTTTCTTTCGCACGCTTTCTTCAGCGCCTTGCAGGAAAGCGGCTGCGCCACGCCCGAGACCGGCTGGCGCGCGCAGTTCCTCACGCTGTGGCAGGGGGGCGAACTGGTCGGCGCCATGCCGCTCTACCTCAAATCGCACTCGTGGGGCGAATTCGTGTTCGACTGGGCGTGGGCCGAAGCCTACCAGCGCCAGGGGCTGGACTACTACCCGAAGCTGCTGTGCGCCGTGCCGTTCACGCCGGTGACCGGCCTGCGCATCCTGGCACCCACGCCCGAACTGCGCGCCGCCTTGCTGCATGCCGCCCTGCGGCTGGCGCAGGAATTGGGCGTCTCGTCGCTGCACTGCCTGTTTCCGCCCGAGGACCAGGCGCAGGAGATGCAGCGCGAGGGCATGATGCTGCGCCAGGGCATGCAATTCCACTGGCGCAACCCCGGCTACGCCGATTTCGACGCCTACCTCGCCGGCATGAGCCACGACAAGCGCAAGCGCATCAGGCAGGAGCGGCGCAAGGTGAAGGACGCCGGCATCACGTTCGAACATTTGAGCTGCGACAAGATCAGCGACGCGCACTGGATATTTTTCGAACGCTGCTACGCCCGGACGCACCTGCAGTACAACTCGCCGCAAGCACTCAACCTGGACTTCTTCCGCCGCATCGGCGCCAGCATGGCGGACAACGTGCTGCTGGTGATGGCGTTGCGCGACGGACAGCCCATCGCCAGCGCGCTCAACTTCTACCATCAGGAGGCGCTCTACGGCCGCTCCTGGGGCGCGCTGGAATACCACCCCGGCCTGCATTTCGAAGCCTGCTACTACCAGGCCATTGAATTTTGCATCGAACGCAGGATCTCAGTCTTCGAGGGCGGCGCGCAGGGCGAGCACAAGCTGTCGCGCGGCTTCCTGCCCGAGACCACCTGGTCCGCGCACTGGCTGGCCCATCCGCGCTTCGCGGCGGTGGTGGACGACTATCTCCGGCGCGAAACGCGCGGCATGAGCTTCTACATGGACGAACTCAACGAGCGAAGTCCGTTCAAACAAGTTGGGAAAAACTGTTAACCACGGAGAACACGGAGGACACGGAATAAAAAAACGCAAGACGGGCCTTCTCCGTGTCCTCCGTGTTCACCGTGGTTCAAATCAATTTTTTGATTGAAAGGAGGAATTGAAAAATGACACGCGACAACGCCAGTAGCGACAAACCCGATGCCGAGGAACTGAAAAAACGCCTCACCCCGGAGCAGTTCCACGTCACGCAGGAAAACGGCACCGAGATGGCGTTCCACAACGCCTACTGGAACAACAAGAGTCCAGGCATCTACGTCGACATCGTGTCGGGCAAGCCGCTGTTCAGCTCGCGCGACAAGTTCGATTCCGGCACCGGCTGGCCGAGCTTTACCCGCGCGCTCGATCCGGCGAATGTGGCCCTGCACCGGGACAACTCGCACTTCATGACGCGCGTCGAAGTGCGCAGCACGCACAGCGACTCGCACTTGGGACACCTGTTCGACGACGGCCCGGCCCCGACCGGCCAGCGCTACTGCATGAACTCGGCGTCGCTGCGCTTCATCGCCAGGGAAGACCTGGTGAAGGAAGGCTACGGGGAATACCTGAAACTTTTCGAATAGGCTGCCGCACCGGTCACCGCCCGCGCGGCTTCCCCCGGTTCGCAGCAGGCTGCGGTTTCGCGGGTTGGGGCGCCCTCCCCTGCAGACGTTCCTTGAGCACCTGCATGAGGTCGATCACGTTGCTTTCGGCCTCGGCGGCTTCGGGTTCCGCAGGCGCATGCAGCACGTCGGTGCCGGATTTGAGCTTCTCCGCGATGTGCTGCTGAAGGCTCTTCACGTGCGGGTCGCTCAGGAGTTCGGCGTCGAAATGCTGGCGCGTCAACTTGCCGATGGCTGCGCGCATCTTTTCGGTAACCTCCTTGTCGCCGGCTTGTCGCCGGGGCAGCCCGACCTGCTCGGGCGTGCGCAATTCATCGTGAAAGCGCAGCGTCTCCGCACGCAGGATGCCCCCCTCGGCGATGATGGCCACCAGGTAATCCTTGCCCCGCATCACAAAGGTGGCGATGCCGGCCTTCTGCTCGTCTTCCATGCTCTTGGCCAGCAGGCGGTAGGCCTTGGTGGTATCGCTGTCGGGGACCAGAAAATAGGCGCGTTCGAAGTAGACCGGATTGATAGCACCGAGGGGCACAAACCGTTTCAGGTCGATCTCGCGCGACTTCTTCGGCTCCAGCGCTTCCAGCTCTTCATCTTCGACTACCACGTAGTGGTACTTCTCGATCTCGTAACTGCGCACGATATCGTCCCGTTCCAGCGCCCGGTTGTCATCGGCACAGAAGAATTGCCGCTTGAGCAGCGTCCCCTCCGGATCGACCATTTTCAGGGCGACCTTTCCGCGCTGGGCGGGGAACAGGCTTACCGGCAGGCTTACCAGGCCGAAGGCGATGATTCCCGACCACATGGCGTGGGGCTGTTCCTCTTCTGCTTCCTCTACCTGATTGGTGTCGTTGTCTTCGTTCATGTTTCACCTCATGCGGATTTACGCACCTGCTGGAGGCTGACTTCCAGCGCCTGGCCGATGTCCATGCCCTGATCGCCTGGTTGCGGCACCGGCTGGCGCAGCGGTTTGCCCCGCTCCTTGGCCGCCAGCATTTCGAGCACGCGCTCGCGGAATTCGTCGTGATATTCCTGGGGCTGAAACTCCGCTTCCAGCATCTCGATCAACTGCCGCGCCATGCCCAGTTCGCGCTGGTCCAGCGGCGGCCCGGTGGGGGGCGCAAGCGTTTCCACGGCGATGACTTCTTCGCTGTGGTGCAGCGACATCAGCATGGGATAACCCTGATACAGCTGCAGCGCGCCGACATAGGATTTGTTGCGCATCACCCAGCGCGCCAGACCTTCCACCTGCATCGCCTCCAGCGCATCGGCCAGCGCGAAGAATTCCGCGCCGTCTTCATCCGGCCCCAGGTAATAGGGGCGGTCGTACCAGCGGTGGTCGATCCGGTGAGGAGGAAGGAAGCCGATGATCTCGATGTCGCGCGAGGGCTCCGGCTCCAGCGACTTGAGCTCGGCCGGGTTCAGCAGTACCCGGTCGCCGGACTCGGTGATGTAGGCGCGGCGGGTTTCTTCATTGGGAACAACCTCGTCGGTCTCCGGGTTGACCAAGTGCTGGTGGACCGGCTCGAGGTCCTGACGGTGCAGCAGGCGGAAGTGCACGTTGCGATCCTCGATGGCGCCGTACAGCTTCACCGGGACGCGGATCGCGTCGAAATGGATCACCCCTTTCCACATGGCGCGGACAGGCATCATGCACCTCCCTCATCGACGCCGGCCAGTTTGAGCGTTGCCGCGTCCAGGGGCACGGCGGCCGCGAAAAAACCTTCCCACGGGTCCGCTCTCAGCGCGCCGAGGCGGCGCGGCAGCGTCTCTACCGTGTAGTGGTCGGAACGCACTGCGGGGCCGAGCTCGTCCCAGCGCAGCGGCACGGCCACCGGCGCACCGGGACGGGCGCGGGCGGAGTAGCAGGCGATGGCGGTCGAGCCGCGCGTGTTGCGCAGGTAATCGAGATAGATCCTGCCGTGGCGTTTCGACAGGGCCATGTTGGTGGTGAGCAGAAGCGGTTCGTCCCGCGCACACTGTTCCGATAGCGCGCGGGCAAAGGCCTTGACCGATGCCCAGTCCGCATGGGGACGGAGCGGCACGACCAGGTGCAGCCCCTTGCCGCCGGTGGTGCGGGGAAATGCCGTCAAACCCATGTGCTGCAGACGGTCGCGCAGTTCGCGCGCGGTGCGCAGCACCTCCTGCCACTCCACCTCGGGCGCCGGATCGAGGTCGAACACCAGCAGGTCGGGGTGTTCGATGTCTTCCACCCGGCAGCCCCAGGCATGGAACTCGAGCACGCCGTGCTGCACCAGCGACACGACGTCGACCAGGGAGCGCACGTAGACGTAGTCGCGCACCGCCCCTTTTTCCTGGATCGCGATGCGCGGAACCGAACTGGCCTGGCCCTTTCCCAGGTGCTTCTGGTAAAAGCACGCCTGGCGGCCTTCCGGGCAGCGCAGCAGGACCAGCGGACGCCGGGCAAGATAGGGCAGCGCCCATTCGTGGAGGGATTCGTAATAGCGGGCCAGGGCCAGTTTGGTCACGCCTTGCTCGGGATAGAGGATGCGCTCGGGATGGGTAAGCTCGATGCCCGCGACCTCCACGCCGCCTTTGGCCGCGTGCCGCGTTGCGCGGTTGGCGCTCACCGGCGCGGCCTCTTCCAGATTGTCGCCGGGCGAATCGATCTGCTCGGGGTCCAGGTCTTCGCGCGTGCCGAGGAAGCTGGGGTGCCGCAACAGGCCGTCGCGGGTGCGTTCGGCGTACTCGACCTCGACGACCAGCGTGGGCTTCACCCAGTGCACGCCGCGCAAAGCGGGCAGCGATGGCGAGGGGGCAAAAGGCGACTGGGCGATCTCCTGTCGCAGTAGCGTCGCGTGCAGCTGCTCGAGCTGGCGGTTGCTGAAGCCGGTGCCCAGCCGCCCCGCATATTCCAGGCGGCCATGTCTTAAACTACCGAGCAGCAAGGCGCCGAAGCCGCTGCGCGCGCCAGCGGGAGGCGTAAAGCCGCCGACCACGAACTTGGCGTGCTGGGTGCATTTCACCTTGAGCCAGAGCTTGTTGCGGCCGCTGCGATAAGGGGCGTCGGCGCGCTTGGAAATGACCCCCTCCAGCCCGAGGGTGCAGGCCTGCTCGAAGAAATCCGGCCCCTGCCCCCGGACATGATCCGAATAGCGCAGGATTCCGCCCGCACCGGGCGCATTACCGGCAGCTTCCAGCAACTGCGCCAGCGCCTGCTTGCGCTCGAGCAGCGGCAGCGCGGAGAGGTCATGGCCGTCGAGATAAAGCAGATCGAACAGCTGATAGCTCAGGTGCGCGGTCTGCTTGCGGCTCAGCGCCTCCTGCAGCTCGCGAAAGCTGCTGGCGCCATCCGCCGTGAGCGCCACCAGCTCGCCATCGAGGATGGCCTGCTCCACCGGCAACGATTCCAGTTGTCGCGCCTGCGCCCGCAACCGGGCAGTCCAGTCGTGGCCGTTGCGTGTCATCAGGCGAGCCTTGCCGTGCTCGATGTGCGCCACGATGCGATAGCCGTCGAACTTGATCTCGTGCAGCCACGCCGTGCCGGTCGGCGCGCGTTCGCTGGGGGTGGCAAGCTGCGGGGGCTGGATGGCGGGCGGCGCTGCTGGGCGGGCGCCGGGGAGCGCGTTTGCATGTGGCGGCGAAGCAGGGGCACCGGCCTCGCGGGGCTCGGCGATCTCTGCCATGCTGCGTCCGCTCGCCACGCTCAGGTCATCGGGGTGAAGGTCGTGCTGCGGGTGATCTGTACGTTTGATCAGCAGCCACTGCTTCCCCCTTCCGCGAACGTCCCAGTTGCGCATGCGCACCAGGGTCCACGCCCCCGTGAGCTTCGCGCCGGTGAGGATGAAGTCGAGCTGCTCGGCGTCGTTGCGGCCATCGGCTTGCCACCTACCGACATCCCACAACATCACCGTCCCGCCGCCGTATTCGCCCTTGGGGATGTTGCCCTCGAAATTGCCGTATTCGAGCGGGTGGTTCTCCACCTCGACAGCGAGGCGTTTCTCACCGATCTCCAGCGGCGCCCCTCGGGGCAGCGCCCAGCTGCGCAGCACCCCGTCCTGCTCGATGCGCAGATCGAAATGCAGACGCCGCGCGGCGTGTTTATGCATGACGTAGAGATGCCCGGCCTGCAACGCCGGAACCGCGCCCGCCGGCTCCCGGCTGCGGTGGAAATCGCGCTTGCGCTGGTATTCGTGTAGGGAGGGAGTAGCCATGAACGACTCATTGATTGCCCTGCAGCGGCTGTCCGCACATGCATCCTGTGCGGCTCCATTGAACCTTACCGTTCGCTGTCTGTATATGAGGCGAACTGTGTAATTGAAGTTCCGGCGCGGGTGATGCGGTGCGAAAAGTGAGAAGGATTTTGCGCAAAGAAAAAGCCCGGCGTTGCCGGGCTTTTAAGGAAACGCTGAACAAGTTTCCCGCTTATCTTTCATGCCGCCTTTCGTTCCAGCGGGTGAATATTTTTCAGCACTTCGGCAAGCCCCTCCTTGGCGATTTCAGTGTCGTACTTGACTTGCAGGCGCAGCCACCAGCCATCGCTCAAGCTGAAAAAACGGCACAGGCGCAGGTCGGTATCCGCAGTGACGCTGCGCTTGCCGGCAATGATGTCACCGATCCGTTGCGGGGGGACGCCGATCTCTTTGGCAAGGCGGTACTTGGTCATCCCCAATGGCTTCAGGAATTCTTCTTCCAGCATTTCGCCGGGGGATACCGGGGCGACTTTACGCATGGTGATGCTCCTCAATGATAGTCCGTGATTTCTACGTCCAGCGCGTTGCTTTGCTCGAAGCGGAAACATACGCGCCACTGGTCGTTGATACGCACGCTCCATTGTCCGGCCCGGTCGCCTTTCAATACTTCCAGCCGATTGCCCGGTGGGGCGCGCATGTCGTCGATGACCTGCGCCAGATCAAGCTGCTCCAGCTTGCGCAATGCCGCACGCTCAAAATTCACGAAACGGGCGACACGCTTGCCGGTGAAAAGCGCTTCAGTATCGCGGCATCGGAACGATTTGATCATGGAACGATATTAACGAGGTGCGTTAATAGTGTCAATATCTGTCACAGCCCGCGCCGGCAATGCTTCTTCGCGGTGAAATTAAGATAAACCGCCATCAGTCCGCCGACCAGCCAGATGCTCCCAATCCCGGCGAGCCAGAAGCCGGGTGCGCCGCGGGCTGCGCCGAAGGTGTCCGTCAGTCCCAGCAAAATGCCGCCGCCCAGGCCCGGCACCCAGAGCGTCACGGTGTAGATCACCATCGGCACGACCGAGGTCTTGTATCCGCGCAAGGCGTTGACGCTCACGGCCTGCAGCGCGTCGCCCAGGTGGTAGAGGCCGACCATCGCGATCAGCGGGATCGCGATTGCTCGCACCTGGAGGTCGGTGGTGTAGAACGCGGCGATATAGGGTGCGCCGAGCCAGTAGGTCAGGCTCAGCACCGCCGCAATCGACATGCCGAGGCGAATGCCTTCCCAGCAGATGTGACGGGCGCGCCCGGCCTGTCCGGCGCCGAGCGCCTGGCCGACCAGCACCGACGTGGCGTTGCCCAGCGAGAGGGGAATCATGAAGGCCAGTGCCGCGAGGTTTGCCGCGATCTGGTGTGCGCCGGAAACGACCGGGCCCAGACGCGCAATGAACAGTGCCATGAAGGTGAACGCGGTCACGTCGGCGATGAAGGTCAAACCCATGGGAATGCCGAGCTTGAGGAATTCCCGTATGGCGACGAAATCCGGCGCAGTGAAACGCTGGCGCAACTGGAACTCGACGTATTTCGGATGGTTCAGGCACCAGCCCCAGGCGAGCGCGGCCATAAGCCAGGCATCCAGCGCGGTCGCCACCGCGCAACCCGGCCCGCCCATCTCCGGGAAGCCGAGCAGGCCGTACATGAACAGCGCGTTGAGCGGAACCTTGAGTGCCAGCGACAGCAGGGCGAAGAACATCACCGGACGCGGGCGGCCGATTCCCATCGAGAGGCCGAAGAACAACCGCAGGGCGAAAGCGCCGGGCACGCCCCAGGCCGACACGGCCAGATAGGCGCGCACCTTGGTTTCCACTGCAGGCTGCAAGTCCGAGATCGCGATGAACGGCCCCGGAAAAAGCAACAGCAGGACGGCGACTAGCGCCAGGGCCAGCGAAACCCACACCCCCTGGTGTATCTCGCGCCCGATCTCGGCCTGCCGGTTTGCGCCATACAGGTGGGCGATGATGGGCGGCAGCGCGAACAGCACGCTGACCAGCGACATCAGCACGGTGGCCAGGATGGATGCGGCGATACCGACCGCGGCCAGGTCGATGACGGACAGACGTCCGGCCATGGCGGTGTCGATGACGGCATTGCCCATCATCGCCAGCTGCGCGACGAGCATCGGCCAGGCCAGATGCACCAGTTCGCGGGTTGAGGAGCGTTGCATAGTGAAATGGAATTGTTTGCGACAAATGCCGGGGGCGCATTGTATCCCGGCTACGACTAAAAAAGAGTGTCGATTGAGACGAGTACCTACATGCCTCCAGCTTAGTAACGCGCGGCCCTGCTTCGCCAGAAGGGAGGATTAGCAGGCGCCAGATGGCGCGGGCCGGAAACCGTTCGCCCAGCCGCTACCACTTCAACAGCCGCCTCCCCAGCCACCAGCCGAACAGGCCGATGGCCAGCATGGGCAGGTAATGCCACAGGATGACGTGGATGATCGAGTCGTTGATTTCGTGCAGCCGCATCCACAGCGCACCGATGCTGAAAGCGGAAAGCAGCGCGATGCTGCCCGCCCAGCGTTCATGAGTGCTGGCGAACCTGCGCATGGAGAAGAACGTCCAGGCCGCCGGCAAGAGCGAAAACAGCAGGATGTAGACCGTGCACCTGAAGCTGTGCACTGGCAGCGGCGCGGGCGGCACATCGGCGCGCCAGGAGAAGAACATGAACACCATGAACAGGGCAAACATGCCGGCCGGTGCCAGGGCCGTCTTGCGCATCTGGTGCAGGTCGGGAAAGGCCAGCACGGCGGCGCTGAGGGACGTGGCGACGAAGATGAGGAGCAGCAAGACCAGCTCGGCGACGAACCACGGTTCATGGAGTTTTTGCGCCACATCCGGGCGCAGGCCGGTAATCCACAACGAGAGCGCGAGATAGAGCGCGGCACCCCCGACCCATGCGAGGCTGAGCATGAACGGATGCGGCGCCGGCTTTACCGGGGCGGCATCTTGCGCCAGGCGACCGACCAGTTCTTCAATATTCATTACCGTTCCAGTACCTTTCGCAAAATCTTGTAGGCGCGGTGCGCCGCCACCTTGACCGCGGACTCTTTCATGCCAGTCTTTTCGGCGACCTCTTTGGCGGTATAGCCTTCCTCGTGCATCATCTGCAGGATGGTGGCCTGCTTGGGCGGCAGCTTCTCGATTTCCCCTCTTATAGATTCGTAGCCCGTGTCGGATTTGGTTACAGACGCCTGCAAATCGTTTTCCACCTCGGACAACTCGACGGCGTGACGCAGGTGGTCGGCATAATGCGCACGCAAATGGTCCTGCAGGCGGAACTTGGCAATCGCGTAGGCCCACGGCTTGTATGGCCGCTCTCCGTCGTAGGTATGACGCGCTTTGTGGATGGAAATCAGGATTTCCTGCAGCACGTCGTCCACCTCGCCGCCGGAATTGAGGCGCTTGGCCAGGAACAGGCGCAGAAAGCGTGCGGTTTCCTGCAGCAGCAACGCGTAGGCTCGCTTGTCCCCCTCGAGGGACAGCTTCATCAGCGCTTCCAGATTTTCCGTGTGATCCGCCAACCGCGTTCCTTGGAGTTCAATGTAACTTTTTTCCGGGCTGCTCCGAATGAAACAGTACACGGAGCGGCGACTGCAACCACGATGCCCTTGATTTCCATCTTTCGACATCAAAATCGTTGCAATGATGCCATTTTTTGGAAAAAGGAAATTTAATTCTTCCGCATCGCGGCCCAGGCCACACTGTGCGAGTTTCACATCAAACATCAGGAGTGCCATCATGCTAACCATCAAACGCTTGTGCGGCTTATTACTCGGCGGCGTGTACCTCACGCTCGGCCTGACTGCACTTTCAAACGCCGCGGCGGCGCCAGCCGAGCAAACGGCGGTATTTGCCGGCGGTTGTTTCTGGGGCGTGGATGCGGTGTTCAAGCACGTCAAGGGCGTGTCCGAAGTGGTGTCCGGCTATGCGGGCGGCAACGCGACAACGGCGCATTACGAACAGGTCAGCGACGGCGATACCGGGCACGCCGAAGCGGTGCGCGTCCGTTTCGATCCGGCGCAGGTTTCCTATCAACAGCTGCTGCAAGTATTCTTCAGCGTGGCGCACGACCCCACCCAGCTCAACCGGCAGGGACCGGACACCGGCAGCCAGTACCGCTCGGCTGTTTTCTACACCAGCCCGGAACAGCAGAAAATGGCCCAAGGCTATATCCAGCAACTCAGCGCCGCGCACACTTTCCCTGCACCCATCGTTACCCAGATCGTGCCGCTGAAACAGTTCTTTCCTGCCGAGGGATACCACCAGAACTACCTGGCATTGCACCCCTACCAGCCGTATATCGTCATCAACGACATGCCCAAGCTGGAGCAGCTGCGCAAAGTGTTTCCGGCGCTGTATCGATAAAGCCCGATCAGGAGCGGGAGAGAGGGGAAACGGCTCTGCTATCATGGCGACAGGCTTGCCACAATCCAACCGCCTGCCGGACATGAAGAACAGGAAGGAAGATTTATGCCGCAGTTTCCCTGGTACAACACCATCCGTTTCCGCGTCGGCCTCGCCCTGTTCGTTCTCTTTGCCTTCCAGGCGGGCACGGTTGGCTTCACCCTGTATGAGGTGGACCTGCGCAAGCATGACTATGAGATTCTCAATCTCGCCGGACAGTTGCGAGTCATCAGCCACACCATGGCACACGAGTCGCGCAACTACCTGAAAGAAAACGAGCAGACTGTCTTCACCGGACAGCACGACAGCGGGTTCTATACCCGGAACCTGCAGCAGAGCATGACGCTCTACGGAAAAATCATCACCAGCTTCCGCAACCGCCGCCTCGACCCGGAGATTACCGGACGCGACGAGCCACTGACGTGCAGCTGGGACAAGCAGTCCCGCAATCAGCTTGATGTCAGCGCGGCGGCATGGGAAGACTTTCGCGGCGGCATGCAGCGTGCGCTCAGCGCCAATCCGTCGCATCCCGACATTGCCGCGGCACGCTATGCAGAACAACGCGGAGATCAACTGGCGCGTTCCTCGGACAATCTGAGCCGTGCCTTCCAACTCATGATGGAAGGCAAGCTCGCCACGATCCGCCTGTTCAACCAGATCGCTCTCTTTGCCACCGCTTTGCTGACAGCACTGATTGCCGTCCTGCTGTACCGCAAGGTTTTGCGCCCGCTCACCCTCACCCTGGACGGGTTCTCCCGCGTGGCCAACGGCGACCTGGGCTACCAGGTGCCGCTGGTGGTAGATAACGAAATCGGCCGCATGACGCAGGCCTTCAACCGGCTTTCGGAGCGCATGCGCGCCCTGTTCCGACTCACCGACCGCATCAACCGGGGCACCAACCTGCACGACGCGCTCAAATTCGTGTGCGAAGAGTTCAGCACTTTCCTGCCGGTGGAATGGGTAGGCGTGCTACTCATCACGCCAGACCGCGGCCGGGTCGCGCTGGAGCGACTGTACAGCGAGACCCCCAGCAACCTGCAGGAAAACGACCTGTTCGAATTCGCGCTCGGTGCTCCCGAAGCCGCGCTGGACAAGGGAAACGCCTTGGCTATCGACGACCTCGAAGCATTTTCCCGCGACAAGAACCCCGATTTCCTGTCCGCGCGACTGGCGCGCGACGGCAAGCGCTCGGCCCTGTTCGTCCCTCTCACGCACGGCGGTGGGGGCGAAGCGGTGCTGGTGTTCGCCTCGTCCCAGGCGCGCGCCTACACCCCGGAGCACGTGGAATTCCTCAGCAACCTGGCCGCCCAACTCGCCCACATCCTGGAAAAGACCATCGTCATGGAAGGCTTGGTCGTGGCGGCGGTGGAGGGCCTGGCAAAGCTGGCGGAAAGCCGCGACCCGGAAACCGGCGACCACCTCGTGCGCATGAGCCTGTATTCCGCCATCCTCGCCGACGAACTGGGCAAGGATGAAGCGCACCGCGGGCGCATCACGCCGGCTTACGTGCGGGACTTGTTCCGCTTCGCCCCCATGCACGACATCGGCAAGGTCGGCATCCGTGACGGCATCCTGCTCAAGCCGGGCCGCCTGGACCCCGAAGAACGTACCGAAATGGAACGTCACCCGGTCATCGGCGGACAGGTATTGCGCCGCAGCGAGGAACAGATGAAGGCCCTCGGCCACAGCATCTTCCGCACTGGCATCGAGATCGCCGAAGGCCACCACGAGAAGTTCGACGGCAGCGGCTATCCCGCCGGCCTCAAGGGCGACGCCATTCCGCTTTCGGCCCGCATCATCGCCGTGGCCGACGTGCTGGATGCCCTCACCTCGAAGCGCCCCTACAAGGAAGCGTGGCCGATGGCCAAAGCGCTGGAGACCATCGACAATGACAGCGGCAAGCACTTCGACCCGGCCGTGGTGGCCGCTCTGCACCGAGCGCTGCCGCGCGTGATGGAGATATACGAAAGCCTGAAGCACGTGTAAAGGCCACACTGGAACAGTCATGAAAAATACTAAAACAAACGGCGGGCTGGTCTATTCCACCGAGCACGGCAGAATGTGCCCGGCGTGCCGCAAACCCGTTGCCGAGTGCGTCTGCAGCAAGAATACGGCCACCCCTGCGTCCGACGGCATCGTGCGCGTCTCCAGGGAGACCAAGGGCCGCAAGGGCAAGGGCGTCACCCTGGTCAAGGGCCTTGCGCTGGACGCGCCGGCCCTCGCGCAACTGGGCAAGCAGATCAAGACGGCGTGCGGCTCGGGCGGGACGGTGAAGGACGGCGTGATCGAAATCCAGGGCGATCACTGCGAGCGCGTGATCGAGGCGCTCAAGAAGCAGGGCTGGGTCGTCAAAAGGGCGGGGGGCTAGGCTTGCAAATCCCCCCTGGCCCCCCTTTTTCAAAGTGGGGAAACAACTGCGTGTCGCCTCGGTATTTAACGCACTGACCTCCCCCTTTGAAAAAGGGGGATCGAGGGGGATTTAATGGAACGCTACAACCCAAAACTCAAGGAAAACTCGCGCGCGCTCAGAACCAACATGACGGATGCCGAGCAAGTTCTGTGGCATCGTCTCCGACGCAAGCAAATACAAGGCGTGCAGTTCTACCGGCAAAAACCGTTGCTCGCATTCATTGTGGATTTTTATTGCCCGGCTGCAAAACTAGTGATCGAGCTTGACGGTAGCCAACATTTTGAAGAGGAACATCAGGCCAAAGACCAAGCGCGCGATGACGCGCTGGCGGAGTTAGGATTGCGCGTATTGCGATTTGATAATCGGCAGGTGCTATTGGAGACGGATGCGGTGCTGGAAGTGATAGATATGATTGTGAAGGGAAATCCCCCCTAGCCCCCCTTTTTCAAAGGGGGGAACAACAGCTGTCGCCTCAGCATTTACTGCTATAACGCACCACCTCCTCGGGGAATGAGGGCGAACAAAAAGCAGTGCAGTGGGACTGCTTGTCTTCCCCCTTTGAAAAAGGGGGATCGAGGGGGATTTAGTCGCACTCGTAACTCGACGGCGTGACCCCGGCACGGGCGAGGTATTCGCGCAGTTGCTTGATCAGGTTCCTGTCGCACACGTTGCTTTGGTGGGGATGGTGCAGGAATTCCTCGGCGCCGTTGAGCATCACGTGAAAGCGCGCGCCATGCGCGGGAATGACGTCGGCACCCAGGTGATGCAGCAGGGATTCGACTTCGCGCCAGTGGATGTTGCCGCTGACCGGGTCATGAAAGATGGCGCGCAACAGGCTGCTATGCTTGTGACTCATGGAGAAGCTCCTCATGTACGACCTTGCGTGAATTATTATCCCCTGACGCGGCGCGGTAAAGCAAAGTTGAGCAGATTTTGCGCGCTGTGAAATAATGGCCCTCTCAAAGCTGGCCAACCAAGATTCCCCAAGCGAGATTAACAAAACCCGATGTCCCGATTCGAACACGCCCATTACCGCAGCCCGCCCCAGCCCGGCAAAGCCGATCTGCGCTCCATCAGCCGCCTGTTCCCCTACCTGTGGGAGTTCCGCGGCCGCGTGCTGCTGGCGCTGGCCTTGCTGATCGGCGCGAAGCTGGCCGCGGTGATGGTGCCGCTGGTGCTGAAGGAGATCATCGATTCGCTGGACAAATCGCACGCCGACCTGGTTCTGCCGCTGGCGCTGATCGTCGGCTACGGCTTGCTGCGCTTCGCCAGCACCACTTTTTCCGACCTGCGCGACGTGGTGTTCGGCAAGGTCACGCAACGCGCCATGCGGCGGGTGAGCATGGCGGTGTTCCAGCACTTGCACGCGCTGTCGCTGCGCTTCCACCTCGAGCGCCAGACCGGCGGCATCACGCGCGACATCGAGCGCGGCTCCAAGGCGATCTCCAGCCTGGTGGGCTATTTGCTGTTCCGCATCACGCCCACCGTGCTGGAAATCCTGATGGTGGCGGTGATCCTGTTCGTCAAGCTGGACTGGGTGTTCGGGCTGATCACGCTGGTGACGCTGGCGGCGTACATCGGCTTTACCGTGACCATCACCGACTGGCGCACCCAGTTCGTGCGCCGCGCCAACACGCTGGATTCGGAAGCCTACGGCCGCGCCATCGACAGCCTGCTGAACTACGAAACGGTGAAGTATTTCGGCAACGAGCGCTACGAGGCGGCGCGCTACGACAGCAGCCTGGCGGAATGGGAGCGCGTGGCACTGCAATCGCAGCGTTCGCTCGGCCTGCTCAATGCGGCGCAGGCCGGCACCATCGCCGTCGGCGTCACGCTCATGGTGCTGCGCGCGGCCAACGGCGTGGTGGCGGGCACGCTCACGCTGGGCGACCTGGTGATGGTCAACGCCTTCCTGCTGCAGATGTTCCAGCCCTTGAGCTTTCTGGGCGTGATGTACCGCGAGATCAAGCAGTCCATGACCGACGTGGAACGCATGTTCACCCTCATGCACCGCCCCAAGGAAGTGGAAGACGCGCCGGATGCGCGCACGCTGGCCGTGCTGGGCGGCGAGGTGAAGTTCGAGCAGGTCAGCTTCGCCTACAACCCCGACCGCCCGATCCTGCACGACGTCAGCTTCACCATCCCGGCCGGGAAAACGGTAGCCGCGGTGGGCGCCAGCGGCGCGGGCAAATCCACGCTGGCAAGGTTATTGTTCCGCTTCTACGACGCGAACCAGGGCAGCATCCGCATCGACGGCCAGGACATCCGCCAGCTCAGCCAGGACAGCCTGCGCGCGGCCATCGGCGTGGTGCCGCAGGACACCGTGCTGTTCAACGACAGCATCTACTACAACATCGCCTACGGCCGCCCCGACGCCACGCGCGAAGAAGTGATCGAGGCGGCCCGCGCCGCGCACATCCTCGACTTCATCGAATCCCTGCCGCAGTCTTGGGACAGCGTGGTCGGCGAACGCGGCCTGAAGCTCTCCGGCGGCGAGAAGCAGCGCGTCGCCATCGCCCGCACCCTGCTGAAAAACCCGGCGATCCTGATCCTCGACGAAGCCACCTCCGCGCTCGACACCAGGACCGAGAAAGCCATCCAGGCCGAGCTGCTGGAAATCGCCCGCAGCCGCACCAGCCTGATCATCGCCCACCGCCTCTCCACCGTGGTGGAAGCCGACGAGATCCTGGTGATGGACACAGGCCGCATTATCGAGCGCGGACGCCACCCCGAGCTGCTGGCGAGAGACGGCGTCTATGCGCACATGTGGGCGCTGCAGCAGCAGGCGGAAGAGGAAGTCGCCTGATTTCGGGAGCTTTCGTACAACTCCTGCGGGGGGGAGTCAGCTCAGGACGTGCTTCTTGATCTTGCCCACCACGTGCATCTCGCACGCCTTGCAGTCGAACGTCAGCGTCAGGCGCTCCTTGCCGTTCAGCAGCACCATCGGTTCGGCGCGCACCTGGCCCTGGACGCCGATCACGCCCTTGGCCTGCTTGGGGCACAGGCTGAACGAATAGCGCAGGCAGTGCTTGGTGATCATCAGCGACACCTCGCCCTTCTCCTGGTGCGCCTCGTAGGCCGCCTCGATCAGCTTGACGCCGTGCCGCGCGTAGAACGCGCGCGCCGCCTGGTTGTAGACGTTGGCCAGATAGGACAGCGTTTCTTCCGGGTAGGCCACGGGCGGCTCCAGCGCGGGTTTGCGCATCGGGCGCCGGTACGCCTTGAGCCGCGCGGTTTCCAGTTGCTCGACCGCGTCGCGGCGCAGCTTGTTGGCGACCGACGACGGCACGAACCAGGGCTGGCTCCACCAGCCGATGTCGAGCTGCTGCAGCGCGAAAATGGTGTTGCCGAAGCGCGCCAGCTGCTCGCGCAATGATGCCTCGGCCTCCGCCGGGTTCTGCGCCGGCTGCTTGTCGAAAGAGATGGCGGCAGTTGCGCTGACGCCGTCGCTGTCCTGCAGCGTCAGGGTGAAGCCGTCTGCACTCTCGCCGAAGCGTGCGCTCACATCGATGCGACGCTCGGCGGATTTTTTGGTCAGCGCCTGGTCCCAGGCGTGGTCGCGGTTGCGGGAGAGCGCCGTGCCTGTTTTCAGGCCCGGCAAGCTGCCGACCGGCTCGTTCGGCCACACGCGCCACAGCTTGCCCTTCCCCACGCGTTCGGCGCGGTTGGCCTGCAGGCCGACCACCTCGCGCTTGTGCAGGTAGGTCAGCCCGTCGCCGTTGGCCAGCGGCTCGTTGGCTTCCAGTTCGATCCAGTCAGGCCCGACGCACGTCACCGTGCCGAGCGGCACGCCGACGAAGGCCGGGGTGTCGAAGGCGCCGATGTCGGCCTTGCGCCCGTTGGAGAAATAGTCGGTGGCGCCGCGGTGGAAGGTCTTGTCCGGGTTGGGCGTGAACAGCAGTTGCGTGCGGCCGCTCGAAGCTGGCGCCAGTTCGGGCCGCTCGGCGAGGATCGCATCGAGCAACTGGCGGTAGTGGCCGGTGATGTTCTTGACGTAGGCGGCTTCCTTGTAGCGCCCCTCGATCTTGAAGCTGCGCACCCCGGCGTCGACCAGTGCGCGCAGGTTCGCGCTCTGGTTGTTGTCCTTCACCGACAGCAGGTGCTTGTCGAAGGCCACCACCCTGCCCTTGCCGTCCTGCAGGGTATAGGGCAGGCGGCAGGCCTGGGAGCAGTCGCCGCGGTTGGCGCTGCGCCCGGTCTGCGCGTGGCTTATGTAGCACTGGCCGGAGAAGGCCACGCACAGCGCGCCGTGGATGAAGTGTTCGAGCACGGTGTCGGCCGGCACGGCGGCGCGCACGGCGGCGATTTCCGCCAGCGTCAGTTCGCGCGCCAGGACGATTTGCGAAAACCCGGAATCGGCGAGGAAGCGCGCCTTTTCCGGCGTGCGAATGTCGCACTGGGTCGAGGCGTGCAGGTCGATGGGCGGCAGGTCCAGCTCCAGCAGGCCCATGTCCTGGACGATCAGCGCGTCGACGCCGGCGTCGTAGAACTCGTGGACCAGGCGGCGCGCCGCTTCCAGCTCGCTGTCGTGCAGGATGGTGTTGAGCGTGACGTAGATGCGCGCGCGGTAGCGGTGCGCGAACTCCACCAGCGCGGCGATCTCGCTGACGCTGTTGACCGCGTTGTGGCGCGCGCCGAACGACGGCCCGCCGATATACACCGCGTCCGCGCCGTGCAGGACGGCCTCGCGGCCGATCGCGGCGGTCTTCGCCGGGGCGAGCAGTTCGAGGGTGTTGGAGATGAGGTTTCCGGGCATTGCATGCCGGGTGCTGCGATGTTCGTTCAATCTAAAAGCCGCAATTCAAGCCACAGAGATCACAGAGGACACAGAGAAAAACGGATTCCACATCTTTGGGCTCACCTGATGGGTAACGCGAAAATTTACGGCAAAGAAATTGCATTTCCTCTGTGAACTCTGTGTTCTCTGTGGCTAACTGATTTTTTAAAATCAAGACGCGTCGAGCATGCGCTGCAGCGACAGGCGCGCCAGTTCGGCTTCCTGCGGCGGCACCGTGGTGCGGTTCACCACTTTGCCGGCCACCAGGTTTTCCAGTACCCAGGCCAGGTGCTGCGGGTCGATGCGCGCCATGGTCGAGCACATGCACACCGTCGAGGACATGAACTGCACGGTCTTGCCCTCCGGCTTGAAGCGGTTGGCCAGGCGGTTGACCAGGTTCAGCTCGGTGCCCACCAGCCAGTGCGTGCCGGGCTTGGATTCGGCGATGGTCTTGATGATGTATTCGGTGGAGCCGACATAGTCGGACAGCTGGCACACCTCGAAGCTGCACTCGGGGTGGGAAATCACCAGGCCGTCCGGGTGCTGCGCGCGGAAATTCTCGATGTGCTGCGGCTGGAACATCTGGTGCACCGAGCACAGGCCTTTCCACAGGATGATTCTGGCCTTCCTGATCTGCTCCGGCGTCAGGCCGCCCATCGGCTGGTCGTAGTCCCACAGCACCATTTCGTCGAGCGGAATGCCCATCTTGAAGCCGCTCCAGCGGCCCAGGTTCTGGTCGGGGAAGAACAGCACCTTCTCGCGCTGGGCGAACGACCAATCGAGAATCCTGGTGGCGTTGCTGGAGGTGCAGACGATGCCGCCGTGCTCGCCGCAGAAGGCTTTCAGGTCGGCGGCGGAATTGATGTAGGTGACCGGCGTGACGCTCTGGTCCGGGTCGAGCACCGTTTTCAGCTCGCGCCAGGCGCGCTCCACCTTGGCCAGCGAGGCCATGTCCGCCATGGAGCAGCCGGCGGAGAGGTCGGGCAGGATGGAAATCTGTTCCGGGCGCGACAGGATATCCGCCACCTCGGCCATGAAATGCACGCCGCAAAACACGATGTATTCCGCCTCCGAGTCCGCCGCCTGGCGCGACAGCTTGAGCGAATCGCCGGTGAAATCGGCGTGGCGGATCACGTCGTCGCGCTGGTAGTGGTGCCCCAGAATCACCAGGCGCTTGCCCAGCTTGGCCTTGGCGGCAACGATGCGCTCCTGGCAGGCGTCGTCCTGCATCTGGCTGAACGTGTCGAAGGTGATGGGGCTGACTTGCATGGCGGGACTGACTTGCATGGCGGGGCTGCGCATCCGGGAAAATTAGCAAACGCTAAAGTTACCAGAATATGAAGGAAAAATCAGCCGCCCGCGCGAATTTGGGTCAAGGCAGAGCGCGGCATTGTTCCAGCACTTCCGCCGCGCGTCCGCCGCTGCCCCACAGGCGAATGCAGCGCTCCACCTCGCCCCGTACCGCTTCCCGGGTGCTGCGCTTGAGCGCCATGTAGCCGCTGTCGCCGATCGCCGGGTTGTCGCGGATATGCCGCACGGCGAGGTCGGAGAGCCCGGTGTAGTAGTTGATCTTGGCCACGCCGTTGGCGATCAGCTTGCGGAACTGCTCGTCGGACAAGCCCGTGCCGCCGTGGATCACCAGCGGGATGCCGACTGCCTCGTTGATCTTCGCCAGGCGCGCATAGTCCAGCTTGGGCGCGCCCTTCATGCGCCCGTGCACGGTGCCGATGGACACCGCCAGGCAGTCCACCCCGCTGCGCGCCACGAACACCCTGGCTTCGGCATGCGAGGTGTAGTCGAATTCGTGCGACAGATTTTCCGCGTTCTCGCCCTCGCCGCCCGGCACATAACCCAGCTCGGCTTCCACCGTCACGCCGCTGGCGTGCGCCAGACCGACCACGGCACGCGTCAGGCGCAGGTTATCCTCGAAAGGCTGATCCGAGTAGTCCACCATCACCCCGCTGAAACCGCAGCGAATCGCGCGTTCGGCCGATTCGAGGCTGTGGCCGTGGTCGAGGTGGATCGCCACCGGAACCTTGGCGCGCCGCGCCGCGGCCACCACCGCCGGCGCCAGCAGATCGAAATCGTAATAGTCGAAATGCGATTCGGTCAGGTTGAGGATCACCGGCGCACGATAGTTTTCCGCCGCCTGGATGACGGCTTCGAGAAAATCCAGCGTGACCACGCCGAACGCGCCCACGGCATAGGCGTGACGGTAGGCGTGGCCCAGCATGTCGGCCATGTTGACGAGTGCCATCCTACTTTCCTGCCAGTTTCGCCAATGCCTCGTCGGCGCTCTGGTCGTAGCGGGCGCGTTCCTTTTTCCCTGCCGCCTCCAGGGCCAGGTTGATTTCCGGGAATTTGAGCGCAAGGATACGGGCCGCCAGCATGGCGGCGTTTTTCGCGCCATCCACCGCCACGGTGGCAACCGGCACCCCGGGCGGCATCTGCACGGTCGAAAGCAGGGCGTCGAGGCCGGACATGATGCCGCCGGAAAGCGGCAGGCCGATCACCGGCAGGCGGGTATGGCCCGCGATGACGCCGGCCAGGTGCGCGGCCACGCCGGCACAGCCGATCAGCACCTGCACGTCTTCCCGGTGCGCGCGTTCGAGATAGGCCAGCACCTTGTCCGGCGTGCGGTGGGCCGAGGCCACCACGATTTCGCTGGGGATGCCCAGTTCGCTCAGGGTGTCGCGCACCTTGACCACGGTGGGCAGGTCATTGGGACTGCCGGTCAGAATACCGACCAGAATCTTGCTGCCGGCATGCCCGGCGAATTTCTTTGCAACGGCGGACTTCTTCATACATTTTTCCTTGGGTTGAAAGTCTGAGGGGCACACGGCAGGATCAGGAAAGCGCCTCGAAACGATTGCTGCCGGGGTTGTAGGCCAATAGCTCGCCGTGTTCCATATCGAAATACCAGCCATGCAGCGCCAGTTTCCTTTGCGCGACACGCTCCAGTATCCAGGGGAAAGTCAGCAAGTTGTCCAGGGACACCAGGATGGCCTCCTGCTCGCAGGCGCGTACCTGCTTTTCCAGCGGTTCTCCATGCATCCGCGACAACACGCGGTTGCGCGCATTGCTGGCGACTTTCATCCACTCCGCAATGAATCCTTCCCCGGGTTTATCCCCCGGCGCCTCGTCCAGCAACGCCCTGATGCCGCCGCAGTGGGCGTGCCCCAGCACCACGATGTTCTCCACTTCCAGGTGGCGCACCCCGAATTCCAGGGCGGCGCTGGTGCCGTGATAATTGCCGCTGGTCTCGAAGGGCGGAACCAGGTTGGCGACATTGCGGATGATGAACAGGTCGCCCGGGTCGCTGTCCGTCACGATGGCGGGATCCACCCTGGAATCGCAACACCCCACCACAATCGTCTTGGGCGACTGCCCCTGCCTGGTGAGACGGTCGAACAAGGCGCGATTTTCCTCGTAATTGTGGCGGCGGAAGCGCTTGAAACCTTCGACAAGTTTTTCAATGTGGTTCATGTTCGATTCTTCCTTGAAGATCTGGCCGCGAAGGCGCGCTTCGACGGAGCGGCGCGGGTACTCAAGTTCCCGGCGCCGGAGCGTCCCTGATTTCTGCGCACCTATTCGTCCTCGCCCAGTTCCGGGTCCCAGCCCTCGCCGCGCGCGGCCGTGATAGCCTGCGCATAAAACTGCGCGTGTCGTTCGCCCAGTTCCGGCGGCAAGCGGCTTGGCAAGTGGGCGTAAGGCTCCCAGGCAGCGTAAACCTGCTCGTACAGGTTCTGCATTCGCGCGGAATCCCAGCCCGCGCAGGTTTCCGTTTCGGGCAGGATGCCGAATACCCAGGCATCGCGCACCATGCGCCCGAGGTGGGTCAGCCCGGCATTGGTATCCTGGTCGATACCGACATAAGTTTGCTGTGTCATCGTGTAAGCCCTGCATAAAGGAGTGGCAACTTGTGGCTTCGGCCGCTACGCTTAACTTCGCTGTGCGAAGTTAGCCTGCGCCGAAAGCTGCCGCTCCGGGATTCAAGCATCATATTTGCCAAGTTCTTTCGTCATCGCGTTAATCCGGCGTAGAGAACTGGCAGCTTTTCAGGCAAGCGTTCTACATGGTCCACGACCATGTAGTTCCTGGCCCCGAAAATCCGGGAAACGTATTGATCCGCCTTCGGGTCGAGCGACATGCAGAAAGTGGTCACGCCGCTACGCGCCATCTCCTCCACCGCTTTCTTGGTATCGTAACGCAGGTACTGCGGGTCGCGCACATCGATGTCGGCCGGCTCGCCGTCGGTGATCACCAGCAGCAGCTTTTTCGCCGATTTCTGCAGTTTCAGGTAGTGCCCGGCGTGGCGGATGGCCGCGCCCATGCGCGTCGAGAGCTGCCCGCTCATGCCCGCCAGGCGGGACTTCGGCAATTCGCTGTAGGGCTGGTCGAAATCCTTGTAACGGAAGTATTCGACGTTGTGGCGCCCGTCCGAGCAGAAACCGTGAATCGCGAAGGGATCGCCGATCTTGTGGATGGCGTCGGCCAGCAGCACCGTGGCCTGACGCTGCAGGTCGAGCACGCTGTAGTCCTGCCCGCTCACCTTCTCGTTGGTGGACTCCGACAGGTCCAGCAGCACCATCACCGAAATGTCGCGCACCTTGCGTACCGAACGCATCATGATGCGCGGGTCCGGTTGCTGCCCCATGCGAATGTCGATCATGGCGCGGATGGCGGCGTTGACGTCCACCTCGTCGCCGTCTTCGAGCTTGCGGATGCGCGTCACGCCCTGGGGCTGCAGAGCATCGAGCAGGAATTTGAGGCGGCCGATAGTGCGCTTGTGCTGCGCGGCGATATCGTCGATCAGCTGCAGATCGCCGCCCTTCGGACGCTTCTCCAGCACCGTGGCCCAGGCCGGGCGTTCGAGCTGGATCTGGTAATCCCACTCCGCGTAATGGTAGGGCTCGGAAACCGGTTCCCTGCCTTCCAGCTCGTTGAAGGACTTGCCCATGTCCTCGTAGGGAAAGAGTTCGGTACCCAGCACCCAGATTTCTTCCGCATCGTCGCCGGCGGTTTCGACCTCGATTTCGTTGGCGAGCTCCATCAGGCTGACGTGCTTGCGCACCTGCCTGGGCGCTTCGTAACCCGCCGCCATGGCCTGTTCGAAATCGAATTCCTCGAATTCCCAGAAATAGCGGTTGTCGTCGCGATAGGGGGCGGTGAGCACATCCGAGCGCGGGTTGAAGGGAATGCGCTTCTCCATAAATTCGTGCGCCAGTTGCACGCCGATATCCCAGGAAACCTGATTGCTGTCGAGGCGCGCCGCCGCCTGCCTGAACAGCACGCGGCCCTGCGCGATCCACGGGTCGTCGTCCTGGTAGCTGTCATCCAGCAGGGCGCGCGCCATGCGGTTGAGGTAATCGCCAGCCGTATTGCCCTGCTCCGCGCGGATGCCGTGCAACTGCACCCACAGCTTCTTCAGGCCGGGAAACTTGTTCACCGCCAGGGTTTCCACGCGGGCGTCCTCGATCACGCTGATCACCGCCATCTGCCAGGGATTGAGCGCCTCGGCCGAGATCGGGTCGCGGGTGTAAACGATATGCGCGGCACTGTGCGCTGCCGCGGCGCGGTACATTTCCAGTCCCGGCAGCTTGTTACCCTCTCCCCCAGCCCCTCCCCCGCTTGCGGGGGAGGGGAGAGAAAAATCATCATAGGCATCGGGCAGGTGGATGAAATAGCCTTCCACATAAGGCCGGTAGCCTTCGCGCGTCTCGAAGTCTCCGGAAGTCGGTTTCATGAAGAAATCCCGCGCCCACAGGGCACGCAAATACATGTTGATGCGGCGCTGCACGTCGACGAACAGCGTGCCCTTGCGCTCCTTCTGCAGCATGGCCTGGGATTCCCTGGATTGCAGGCTGAAGTAACTGGCCTGTTCCGGGTAATCGGTACGGTGGGCGTGCGCGCCCCACAGCGCCCAGCGGCGCAAACCGCCCAGAGTGAGCTGGCTGAACAGCGTCTCCAGATTTTCCAGCATCGGGCGCACGCCGCGCGGCGCCTGCGACAGCAGCGTGTTCAGGAATTGCAGATAGGCGCGGAACAGCACCTCGTCGCCGAGGCGGCTGGCCGCCGTGGGCGCGGTACTGAGTACCAGTTCGATCACCGCGCCGGAGGTCTTGGAGGCCAGGGAGAGCGCGGTCTGCACCAGGTCCGGCACGGCGTCCTCGCCGATTTCCTTGGCCACCAGCGGCGCGTGGTCGATCCAGGTGGCGATCAGCTCGTCGCCCTTGCCCAGGCTCTTCAGCGCCGCGGCACCCTTGAGGTAATTGTCCAGGCCGCGCGCACTGAAAACCTTGCCCGCTTCCAGCCACGCGGCCTGCAGGCTTTCCTGCAGCTCCGGGGAGAGCGAGCTGGTCAGTTCCTGGTAGTCTTCGAGATTGATGCTCATGGAACCTCCGTAAGGGGTGAGGGGGTAGGGGTGAGGCGAAGAGCCAGGTTTCTTTCTCGCCTCACCCCTCACGCCTCTCGCCTCACCTAAAAGAACGTTGTCACCGCTGCGTCCAGCGCATCGCGCATGTCCGGGTCGTCGGTGATCGGGCGCACCAGGGCGACGCGACATGCCTTGACCGGATCGACGCCGGTGGCGATGAGGCTGCCGGCGTAGGTCAGCATGCGCGTCGAGATGCCCTCGTCCAGGCCGTGGCCCTTGAGGTTGCGCGCACGTTCGGCGATGGACACCAGCTTGCCGGCCACTTCCGCGACGACGCCGGTCTCGTGGGCGACGATTTCGGTTTCGATGGCGTGATCCGGATAGTTGAAATCGAGGCCGCCGAAGCGCTGCTTGGTGGATTGCTTCAAATCCTTCATCAGGCTTTGGTAGCCGGGGTTGTAGGAAATCACCAGCTGGAAATCGGCGTGGGCATGAAGCAGCTCGCCCTTCTTTTCCAGCGGCAGCACGCGGCGATTGTCGGTCAGCGGGTGGATCACCACCGTGGTGTCCTGGCGCGCTTCCACCACTTCGTCCAGGTAGCAGATCGCGCCATAGCGCGCGGCGATGGCCAGCGGACCGTCCTGCCAGCGCGTGCCGTTGGCGTCGAGCAGGAAGCGTCCGACCAAGTCGGAGGCCGTCATGTCCTCGTTGCACGCCACGGTGATCAGCGGCTTGCCCAGTTTCCAGGCCATGTGCTCGACGAAGCGGGTCTTGCCGCAGCCGGTCGGGCCTTTGAGCATCATCGGCATGCGCACGCTATAGGCGGCCTCGTACAGTTCCACCTCGTCCGACACGGGGCGGTAATAGGGTTCTTTCTCGATTCGGTACTGCTGGATGATGTCGTTCATGATCGTCTCCATCTGGCGCTAAACACAGGGGCGAAAAAAGCCGCGCTTTATTGCGGCAGCCGCTTTCGTCCATGCATCGAAAATTCCCTGCCGCAGTCGATGACACTGCGGCGGGGAAGTCAGAACATCACACGGTCTTGCCGCGGAAAATCACCATGGCCGCGCCCTGCGACTGGTTGAAGTTGTTGTAACCGATCAGGCGCACGTGGTTGTCGGGGTTGGCCTTGTGACAGGCTTCGGCTTCCGCCAGCACCTTGTTCACGTCGGTTTCGCCGAACATCGGCAGCTTCCACATGTACCAGTAGGAATCCATCAGGTATTCCGGCTCGGTATGCTCGATGGCCGGGTTCCAGCCTTTGGAAACCAGGTATTCCACCTGCTTCTTGATCTCGTCCGCGGTCAAGGCCGGCAGGTAGGAGAAGGTCTCGAACTTGCGGCTGGCTGGATCGCTGACGCGCGATTTGTAATCCATTACTTCACTCATTTTGAAACTCCTTTTAGCTGTTAGCTGTCAGCATTCAGCCGTCAGTTAAGGCGCAAGCGCCGCACATCGTGTGCTGACGGCTGATCGCTGAAGACTGATAACTTATTTATGTGCCACGTCCAGCTTGTCGACGGTGTCGAACTCGAACTTGATTTCCTTCCAGGTTTCCATGGCGATCTTCAATTCCGGGCTGCTGGCTGCGGCCTTGGTCAGGATGTCCTTGCCTTCCTTCTCGATGGCGACACCCTGGTTGCGCGCTGCCACGCAGGCTTCCAGCGCGACGCGGTTGGCTGCTGCGCCGGCCGCGTTGCCCCAGGGGTGGCCCAGCGTGCCGCCGCCGAACTGCAGCACCGAGTCATCGCCGAAGATGTTCACCAGCGCCGGCATGTGCCACACGTGAATACCGCCGGAGGCGACCGGCATCACGCCGGGCATGGAGCCCCAATCCTGGTCGAAGAACAGGCCGCGGCTGCGGTCTTCCTTGATGAACTCGTCGCGCATGGTGTCGATCCAGCCCAGCGTCGCTTCGCGGTCGCCTTCCAGCTTGCCCACCACGGTGCCGGAGTGCAGGTGATCGCCACCGGACAGGCGCAGCACCTTGGTCAGCACGCGGAAGTGGATGCCGTGGTGCGGGTTGCGGTCCAGCACGGCGTGCATGGCGCGGTGGATGTGCAGCAGCATGCCGTTTTTACGGCACCAGTTGGCCAGGCCGGTGTTTGCGGTCAGACCGCCGGTGAGGTAATCGTGCATGATGATCGGTGCGCCGATTTCCTTGGCGAACTCGGCACGCTCGTACATCATTTCAGGCGTTGGAGCCGTCACGTTCAGGTAGTGACCCTTGCGCTCGCCGGTTTCGCGCTGCGCCTTCAGGGTGGCTTCCTGCACGAACTCGAAACGGTCGCGCCAACGCATGAACGGCTGGCTGTTGACGTTTTCGTCGTCCTTGGTGAAGTCCAGGCCACCGCGCAGGCACTCGTACACCGCACGGCCGTAGTTCTTGGCGGACAGACCCAATTTCGGCTTGATGGTGCAGCCCAGCAGCGGACGGCCGTACTTGTTCATCTTGTCGCGCTCGACCTGGATACCCTGGGGCGGTCCGCCGCAGGTTTTCACATAGGCGATGGGGAAGCGCACGTCTTCCAGGCGCAGTGCGCGCAGGGCCTTGAAGCCGAACACGTTGCCCACCAGGGAAGTCAGCACGTTGACGACGGAGCCTTCCTCGAACAGGTCGATCGGGTAAGCCACGAAAGCGTAGAAGCAGGTATCATCGCCCGGCACGTCTTCGATGCGATAGGCGCGGCCCTTGTAATAGTCGAGGTCGGTCAGCAGGTCGGTCCACACCGTGGTCCAGGTGCCGGTCGACGATTCGGCGGCGACGGCAGCAGCCACTTCTTCGCGGTCCACGCCAGGCTGTGGGGTGATTTTGAAACAGGCAAGGATGTCGGTATCCAGCGGGGTGTATTCCGGCGTCCAGTAGGTTTGCCGGTATTCTTTCACACCGGCGTTGTAGGTCTTGACTGCCATGGCAGGCTCCTTGATTTCAGGTTTAAACACGCAACTTCCGCGGGGGAAGAACTGTGACTCCGTAGAGCGTGGAGAAACTATAAATACATTTAGAGATTTAAAATAATTGTATTTTTCAAGGATAACCATAGATAATCATCTATGTTAAGTCGTACAGGAAGACAGTCATGAAACACGCCACTTTGCGCCAGCTCAAGGTGTTCGAATCGGTCGCGCGCAACCTCAGCTTCACCCGCGCAGCCGAGGAGCTGCACCTGACCCAGCCGACCGTTTCCATCCAGCTCAAGCAGTTGAGCGACATCGTCGGGCTGCCCTTGCTGGAACAGATCGGCAAGCGCATCCACCTGACCGATACCGGGCGCGAACTGCTCAAGGTCTGCCACGAAACCTTCGAGGGGCTGTCGCGTTTCGAGATGCTGGTGTCGGACATGAAGGGGGTGAAGGCAGGCAAGCTGCGGCTGGCGGTGATCACCACCGCCAAGTATTTCGTGCCGCGACTGCTCGGCCCGTTCTGCCTGCGCTACCCCGGCATCGACGTGTCGCTCAAGGTGACCAACCGCGAGCGGGTGCTGCAGCGCATGGCGGACAACGAGGACGATCTGTACGTGCTGGGCCAGCCCCCCGAGGGTTTGGAGGTGGTCTTCGAACCTTTTCTGGAGAACCCGCTGGTGGTGGTTGCCTCGAGCAGCCATCCGCTGGCGGCGGAAAAGATCATTTCGCCGCAACGCCTGGTGGAAGAACAGTTCCTGATGCGCGAGCCCGGTTCCGGCATTCGTCTCGCCACCGAACAGTTTTTCGCAGAGCGGGCGCTCAAACTCAAAGTCAGGATGGAACTCGGCAGCAACGAAGCGATCAAGCACGCGGTAGCGGGCGGCCTGGGGATTGCCGTACTATCGGCGCACACCCTCGCCCTGGATCACA
Organism: Sulfurimicrobium lacus; assembly: GCF_011764585.1. GTDB lineage: Bacteria > Pseudomonadota > Gammaproteobacteria > Burkholderiales > Sulfuricellaceae > Sulfurimicrobium > Sulfurimicrobium lacus. Next base: position 586,419 of record NZ_AP022853.1, on the reverse strand, counting down.
GCAGCGACGAACTGGCCATACTCAAGGTCGAGGGCTTCCCGATCCGCCGTCACTGGTATCTTGCCTATCCCAAGGACAAGCGACTATCCGTAATCGCGCAGGCTTTTCTCGATTTTCTGCGCGAAGAGAGCAAACTGCTGGGCGAACACTATTTGCGCGGCATTCCCGTATTCCCCGGTTTTAGCCAGGACGACCAGCCACCTCAGGCAGCTTCTCGATAGCGGCCACATTGGTCCAGGAAAAAGCCTTTTGGGCCGCTTCCTGCCACGGTAGCCAGACATGGTTGAGGTGTTCGCGCGGGGCGAGCCTGACGGGGAGAGGCTGCGGCACTTCGAGCCCGAAGACATGCTCGGCATTGTGAGTCACGCCGGGCGCGTAGCGGTGGCGCCACTCGGCGTAAATCTCGAAGACGTTTTCCTCGTTCCAGTCGCTGAACTTGTATTGCTCGGCGTCCAGTCCAGTTTCTTCCGCGACTTCGCGCACTGCGGTCTGGCGCAGGCTTTCGCCCGGGTCGCAGCTGCCGGTTACCGATTGCCAGTAACCGGGATGGTCGGCACGCTCCAGCAGCAATACCCGCAGGTCCGGGGTGTAGATCACCACCAGGACGGAGACGGGTATTTTGTAAGGCATCTGCCGGAATTACTCGAAATTGATCGGTTCCGGTTTCTCGGTTGGCCGCTGCTCGCTGCTCCACTGGTCGAAGCCGCCGGACATGGAAACCACGTCGCCGTAGCCGAGGCGGTGCAACTGCACCGCGGACAGCGCTGCGCGGCCGCTGGTGCGGCAATAGATCAGTAGCGAGGCGTCGCGTGGCGCAGCTTCCGGCACCATGCCGATCTTGAATTCGAGCACGCCGCGCGGAATGTTGATGGCGCCGGGCAGGTGGCCGGCAGCGAACTCGTCGTACTCGCGCACGTCCAGCACCACGCGCTTGCCGAGCAGCGACATGGCTTCGTCGCAGGTGACTTCCTTGATCTGGGATTTGGCTTCGACCACCAGGTCGTGAGGGGTAATGGGCATATCAGTTCTCCAATTTGTTGATTCAGGGCGTGAAACACGCCCTCGCAGTTAGTTCTTGGCGACGTCCACCTGGGTCTGCACCTGCTGGCGCAAGCGGATATGCAACTCACGCAGCTGTTTTTCGTCCACCGTATTCGGCGCCTGCGTCATGAGGCAGGCGGCGCGCTGGGTCTTGGGGAAGGCGATCACGTCGCGGATCGACTCGGCACCGGCCATCAGCGTGACCAGCCGATCCAGCCCGAAGGCCAGGCCGCCGTGGGGCGGCGCACCGAACTGCAGGGCGTCGAGCAGGAAGCCGAATTTTTCCTGGGCCTCCTCGGCGCTGATATTGAGCGCCTGGAACACTTTGCTCTGCACTTCCTGGCGGTGGATACGCACCGAGCCGCCACCCACTTCCCAGCCGTTCAGCACCATGTCGTAGGCTTTGGACAGGGCCTTGCCGGGATCGCTCTGCAGCAGGTCTTCGTGGCCGTCGGCAGGGGCGGTGAAGGGGTGATGCAGCGCCGCCCAGCGGTTGTTTTCCTCGTCGCGCTCGAACATGGGGAAATCCACCACCCACAACGGACGCCAGCCGCTTTCGGCCAAACCGCGCTCGTGGCCGACCTTGGCGCGCAGCGCGCCGAGGGCCTCGTTCACCACCTTGGCCTTGTCTGCGCCGAAGAAGATCAGGTCGCCGTCGGTGGCGCCGGTGCGCTCGATGATCGCCTTCAGCGCGGTGTCATCGAGGTTCTTGACGATGGGCGACTGCAGGCCGTCGCGGCCCTTGGCCACTTCGTTGACCTTGATGTAAGCCAGGCCCTTGGCGCCGTAGATCCCGACGAACGCGGTGTAGTCGTCGATTTCCTTGCGCGACAGCGTGCCGCCGCCCGGCACCTTGAGCGCCGCCACGCGGCCGCCTTCCATGTCCGCCGCGGCGCGGAACACCTTGAACTCGACGGACTTCATCACGTCGCTGAGTTCGGTCAGTTCCAGCGTGACGCGCATGTCGGGCTTGTCGGAACCGTAGCGCCCCATGGCCTCGGCGTAAGGCATGCGCGGGAAGGGGTTGGGCAGGTCGACGTTCATCACGGTCTTGAACATGCCGCGGATCATGGTTTCCACGATGTCCATGATCTCGTTTTCGCTCATGAACGAGGTCTCGATGTCGACCTGGGTGAATTCCGGCTGACGGTCGGCGCGCAGGTCTTCGTCGCGGAAGCACTTGGTGATCTGGAAATAGCGGTCGAAGCCGGCCACCATCAGCAGCTGCTTGAACAGCTGCGGCGATTGAGGCAGGGCGAAGAACTGCCCCGGGTGCACGCGGCTCGGCACCAGGTAGTCGCGCGCGCCTTCCGGCGTGGAGCGGGTCAGCATGGGGGTTTCGATTTCCATGAAACCGTGCTGGTCGAGGTAGTCGCGCAGGGTCTTGGAGACGCGGTAGCGCAGCTTCATGTTTTCCTGCATGACCGGACGGCGCAGGTCGAGGTAGCGGTGCGTCAGGCGCACGTTCTCGGACAGGTTTTCGTCGTCGAGCTGGAACGGCGGCGTCAGGGAGGCATTGAGGATTTCGATGCTGTCGGCGATGACTTCGATTTCGCCGGTGGGCAGATTGGGGTTGACCGTTCCCTCGGGGCGCGGGTTGACGCGACCGGTGACCTTGAGCACGAACTCGTTGCGGATTTTTTCGGCGATGGCGAAGGTGTCCACCTTGTCCGGATTGCACACCACCTGCACCAGGCCTTCACGGTCGCGCAGGTCGATGAAAATCACCCCGCCGTGGTCGCGGCGCCGGTGCGCCCAGCCGCTCAGGGTAACGGTTTGTTGCAAATGGTCGCGATTTACCGCGCCGCAATAGTGAGTACGCATCATGGCTGAATCCGATTCGAGTTGTTACGAGTGCCTAAACGGCAGAAGCAAAAAAGGGAGAATTATACCCGAGCAGCCTGTCTGACTTGAAGAATCGAAGCGAAAATTCGGCTGGGCGAGGACAGATTTTGTCCGGTTTTGCAGGTCAATAGTCGTTCTATTGACCAAGAAAGCGGCGAAATATGGACCGCCCAGGCGGATTTGCAGCCGATTTCCTTTAAGTCAGATAGGCTGCGAATGTTCAGTCGCCGGGATAAGTGGCCGAAACTGCGGCTTTTTTCGGCGCCACCACGCCCATGGAGACGATGGACTTGAGCGCATCGTCCACGCTCATGTCGAGTTCGATGGTTTCGCTCTTCTTGACGTAGAAGTAAAAGCCGTTGACCGGGCTGGGGGTGGTGGGAATGAAAACGGCGACGTATTCCTCGTCGAACTGCGCGGCGACATCGCTCGGCACATTGGTCTGGAACGCCAGGGACCACGCCTGCGGATGGGGATAGCGCACCAGCAGCACCTTGCGGAACGCGTCCCCGTTACCCGAGAACAGCGTATCGCTGACCTGCTTGACGCTGTAGTAAATCGACTTCACCACCGGAATGCGCGCCAGCAGGGCTTCCCAGAAGCGCACCAGGCGCTGTCCGATGATGTTGGCGGCGAGCACGCCGGTGAGAAAAATCACCAGCAGGGTCAGAATCGCGCCGATGCCGGGAATATTGAGCCCCAGCATGGCTTGCGGGCGCAGCGACTCCGGTACCAGGAGCAGGCTCTGGTCCAGCGTGCCGATGAGCAGATTGAGCACCCACACGGTGATACCGAGCGGCACCCAGATCAGCAATCCGGTGATGAAATAGCGTCTCATGGGTCTAGGCAAAATAAACGCGGACCCGCCGGGCCGGCGAATCCGCGCTGCGGGCAGGCGACTTCAATGGCAGGCGCAGCTGCCGCCGCAACCGCCGGCGGGCTTCGCCTCTTCCTTGGGCTTGGATCCGCCCTTGAAATCGGTCTGGTACCAGCCGCTACCCTTGAGTTGGAAGCCTGCCGCACTGAGCATTTTGGCGAGCGATTCCTTGCCGCATTCCGGGCAAGTGGTCAGCGGCGCATCGCTCATTTTCTGGATGAATTCCTTTTGGAAACCGCAATCGGTACAACGGTATTCGTATATAGGCATCACAAACTCCCTGCAAAATCGAAAAAGGACAGATACTAAATGGGGACAATACCCATCCGATTCAAGGTGTTTCTAGAAAGGAATGTCGTCCTCGAAATCATCGAACTCTCCGCCCGTTTTCTTGGCAGCCGGTTTCGAGGCGCTGCTTCCGGTCGGCTCACGGTCCACCACTTCGAAGGAGTTGCTGCTGCCACCGCGGCTGCTCAGCATCTGCATCTCGTTGGCGATGATCTCGGTGGTGTATTTCTCGACGCCGGCCTTGTCCGTCCACTTGCGCGTTTCCAGCCGCCCCTCGACGTAGGCCATGCTGCCTTTCTTGAGGTATTCGCCGGCGATTTCCGCCAGCTTGCGGTAGAAGGTCACCCGATGCCACTCGGTTTTTTCCTGCTTTTCGCCGTTCTTGTCTTTCCATGTTTCGCTGGTCGCCAACGTGATGTTGGTAACCGCGTCGCCATTGGGCATATAGCGCGTTTCCGGATCCTTGCCCAGACGTCCTACGAGAATAACCTTGTTTACCGATGCCATTTTCAGACCACTCCCTCAATAAGTTTCAGCACTTGTTCTTCATCCCAGCCCGCCATGTTGACCTTGAGATAGGCCACGCTTTCCTCTGCCGACACGACCACCTCTGCCACGCCCGACACTGCCGCCAGTTGCCGCATCAGTTTGTGCGCCCTGGCTTTGTCCATGATTTCAAGGTGGTACATCTTGGTCTTGACCGCCGGCGGGGTGCGCATGGAAATCGCCAGCCACAGCCAGATACCCGACAGCACCGCGCCGAAGGCAAACACCGCAAAATGGCCCACGTAGTTGGCCAGCAAGCCGCCCATGGCGCCGCCGACGAACAGCCCCAGCGACTGCGAAGTATTATACACGCCCATCGCCGTACCTTTTGCCTGGGCCGGCGCCAGCTTGGAAATCAGCGAGGGCAGCGTGGCCTCGAGGATATTGAAGGCGATAAAGAAGGTCAGCAACATCGCCACGATGCCCCAGAAATTGCCGATCAATTCCGTAAACAGGAGCTGGGTTGCAAACAGCAGCGCCACGGCAAAAACGAACACCTGTTTCAACTTGGCTTTTTTCTCGCCGACGATAATTGCCGGGACCATGAATGCGAAAGCGATCAGCATCACCGGCAGATAAACTTTCCAGTGCTGGCTTTCGGGGAAATTTCCGGTTTCTCGCAAGGCCAGCGGCACCACGGTGAACATCGCCATTTGCGCGGCATGCAGGGCGAATATCCCGAAGTTGAGGCGCAACAACTGCTTGTCGCGCAACACGTCCTTGAGCCGCGCCGGGGCCATCTCGGCATCGGAATGAAAATGGCTGACACCGGGATTGGGGATGACGGTAGCCACCACGACGATCGCCAGCAATGCAAGCACGCCTGTCAGGGCGAACATGCCGGGCACGCCGATGGATTGGTACAGCGCGGGACCGAGCACCATTGAAGCCGCGAACATGAGACCGATGGTGGAGCCGATCATGGCCATGGCCTTGGTGCGGTGCTCTTCGCGCGTCAGGTCGGCAAGCAGCGCGGTGACTGCGGCGGAGATCGCGCCCGCGCCCTGGATCGAGCGGCCGATTATGATCCACACGAGATCGTGCACCGACGCGGCGACAAAACTGCCCAGGACAAAGATCACCAGGCCGAAATAAATCACCGGCTTGCGGCCGAAGCGGTCCGCCGCCATGCCGAAAGGCAACTGCAAGAGCGCCTGGGTCAAGCCGTAAGCGCCCAGCGCCAGGCCGATCAAGGCATGATTCTGGCCGCCCGGCAGGGTGCTGGCATAGATGGCAAAAACCGGCAGAATGAGAAACATGCCCAGCATGCGCAGGCCGAAAATGCCCGCCAGCCCCGCGCTGGCACGCAATTCGACAGAAGTCATCTTGTCGGTTTCAAGCATTTGTTTGGTCTGGAACGCAAAGTTGAGTATATTAGCAGGTTACGTTTAACTCTGCAGTGGGCCATGTCCTATATCAAGATTCGCGGTGCGCGCACCCACAACCTGAAAAACATCAGTCTCGACATCCCGCGCAACAAGCTGGTCGTCATCACCGGCTTGTCCGGTTCGGGCAAATCCTCCCTCGCCTTCGACACCCTCTACGCCGAAGGCCAGCGGCGCTATGTGGAATCGCTTTCCGCTTACGCGCGCCAGTTCCTGCAGTTGATGGAAAAGCCGGACGTTGACCTGATCGAAGGTCTGTCGCCCGCGATTTCCATCGAACAGAAAGCCACCAGCCACAACCCGCGCTCCACCGTGGGCACGGTCACGGAAATTCACGACTACCTGCGCCTGCTCTACGCTCGCGTGGGCGACCCGCATTGTCCGGAGCACCATACCAAACTCGAATCCCAGAGCGTTTCGCAGATGGTGGACCACGTCCTGGCGCTGCCGGAAGATACCAAACTGATGATCCTCTCGCCGCTGGTCGCTGGTCGCAAGGGCGAGCAGGTCGACTTGTTCGACGAACTGCGTGCCCAGGGTTTTGTGCGCCTGAGGGTGGATGGCGAGGTATACGAAATCGACCAGCCGCCCAAGCTGGAAAAGAACAAGAAGCACACCATCGACGTGGTCGTCGATCGCGTCAAGGTGCGCGCGGACCTCAAGCAACGCCTGGCGGAATCCTTCGAAACCGCGTTGCGCCACTCGGAAGGCCGCGCCCTGGCGGTCGAAATGGAAACTGGCAAGGAGCACCTATTCTCCGCCAAGTTCGCCTGCCCGGTGTGCAGCTATTCCCTGGCAGAACTGGAACCGCGCCTGTTTTCCTTCAACAACCCCATGGGCGCCTGCCCCAAGTGCGACGGCCTGGGACAGATCAATTTCTTCGACCCCAAGCGGGTAGTCGCCTTTCCGCACCTGTCGCTGGCATCCGGCGCCGTCAAGGGCTGGGACCGCCGCAACCAGTTTTTTTTCCAGATGCTGCAGGCGCTGGCCATGCACTATGGCTTCGATCTCGAGCAACCCTTCGAGGAACTTCCGCCCCGGGTGCAGGAAATCCTGCTTTACGGTAGCGGCACTGAATCTGTTGGCTTCAAGTATCTGGGCGAACGCGGCGGCTTTCAGGTGCGCGCGCACCCGTTCGAGGGCATCCTTCGCAACCTGGAGCGGCGCTACCACGAAACCGATTCCCTCACGGTGCGCGAGGAACTGGCGAAATACCTCAACCACCAGACCTGCCCGAGTTGCGAGGGCACGCGACTGCGCCAGGAAGCCCGTCATGTCACGGTTGCAGACCAACCGATATATGAAATCAGCCATCTACCGCTGAAACAGGCGCTGGAATTTTTTCAGGGCCTGACGCTCACCGGGCAGAAACAGGCCATCGCCGAACGCATCGTCAAGGAAATTGCCAGCAGACTGCAATTTCTCACCAACGTCGGGCTGGACTACCTCTCGCTCGACCGCTCCGCCGACACCCTGTCCGGCGGCGAGGCGCAGCGCATCCGCCTGGCCAGCCAGATCGGTTCAGGCCTGACCGGTGTCATGTATGTGCTGGATGAGCCTTCCATCGGCCTGCACCAGCGCGACAACGACCGCCTGCTCGGTACCCTTATCAGATTGCGCGATCTGGGTAACAGCGTCATCGTGGTGGAACATGACGAGGACGCCATCCAGACCGCCGACTATGTAGTCGACATGGGACCCGCTGCTGGCGTACATGGCGGCGCCATCGTGGCCCAGGGCACGCCCGACGAAATCAAGGCCAACCCAGCCTCTCTGACCGGACAATATTTGAGCGGGAAACGCAGCATTGCCGTGCCAGGGCAGCGCATGGCACCCGATCCCAAGCGTACGATGCAGATCATCGGTGCCAGCGGCAACAACCTGAAGCAAGTTACGCTCAACCTGCCGGTTGGCCTGCTGGTTTGCGTTACGGGCGTATCGGGTTCGGGCAAGTCCACACTAATCAACGACACGCTGTATCACGCCGTGGCTCGCCACCTCTACGGTAGCAACGCCGAACCTTCGCCCTATGAAGAACTGACCGGACTGGAGTTCTACGACAAAGTAATCAATGTTGACCAGAGCCCGATCGGGCGCACGCCGCGTTCCAATCCGGCCACCTATACCGGACTCTTCACGCCGATCCGAGAGCTTTTTGCCGGCGTACCCGAATCACGCAACCGTGGTTATGGCCCAGGTCGATTCTCTTTCAACGTCAAGGGGGGGCGCTGCGAAGCCTGTCAGGGCGACGGAGTGATCAAGGTGGAAATGCATTTCCTGCCTGATATATACGTACCTTGCGACGTGTGCCACGGGCACCGCTACAATCGGGAAACACTGGAGATCAACTACAAAGGCAAGAATATTCATCAGATTCTTGAGATGACAGTGGAACTGGCGCGCGAGTTTTTCAGCCCCGTACCAGTCGTGGCGCGCAAGTTGCAAACCCTGCTGGACGTGGGTCTGGGCTACATTACCCTGGGCCAGAGCGCCACCACCCTCTCCGGCGGCGAGGCGCAGCGCGTAAAGCTATCTCTGGAGCTATCCAAACGCGATACGGGCAGGACGCTATATATTCTGGACGAACCGACCACTGGTCTGCATTTCCATGATATCGAGATGCTCCTGGCAGTTCTGCAGCGGCTGCGCGAGCACGGCAATACAGTTGTAATCATCGAGCACAATCTTGATGTCATCAAGACGGCCGACTGGGTAGTGGACCTCGGCCCTGAAGGCGGGAACGGCGGAGGACGAATCATTGCCGAAGGCACCCCGGAAGACATCGCCGCCAATCCGGACAGCCATACGGGCAAATACCTGGCCCATGTATTGCGCTAGGAAGTGCAGCGGACCGGGTCGCCGACTTTAATATCCAGCAGCGCTGCAGCATTGCCGCAATTAAGTGCGATCTCGATCAGGCCGATACTGTTCTCATACCAGAATGGCTGCCCGCTTGGAGCATCCGAAAACACCGCAGCATAGGGCAGCACTGCAGAACCCAGCAAGAGTTTATCGCTGTGTTTCATCGTCTCGGCACGCAGGCCGGTCATGGCGTTGCCATAATGATCTAGGTAAATGATTTCACCCAGATCGCCGGCATCGAGAGCGACCTGCAGTCTTACCGTGTCGGCCAGTTTACCGTGCGGGAAAGCACCCTTTTCAATCAGTGCGGCAATCGGGGCGAACAGATCCCGGCCGTGAAATGAACGCGATAAATTTTCAGGACGCCAGATAATGCGCCACAGCTCGACTTTGCTGGCGCGAGCAGCGACAACAGAAAGCAAACCGTTGTCCGGCCCGATATACCATTTCTCGTCGGCCAGCATCACTACCGCGTCACGTTGCGTACCGACACCTGGATCGACAACGGCCAAACACACACAGGCGATTTGAAACTGTGGCACCAGCGCTGCGAGAAGGTGCGCGCTAGCCTTAATGTCGAAATTCGGCGCGGAGTGCAAGAGATCGACAATTTCCACACCCGGCGCGTGCGTCCAGATTGCCGCTCGCATCTGGCCGGAATATATATCTACAGCGCCATAATCTGTAAAAAGAAGAATCATGATCGCATTTTATTCTCATTACTGAAGCAAACTAGAGTTGCAGACGATAAAAAAGCCGAGCAAGCTCGGCTTTTTTATCGTCTGCTTAACTGAAGTTAAGCGGCGCTTTCTTCGACTGCTTCTGCACCTTCAGGGCGATCAACCAATTCAACAATCGCCATTGGCGCATTATCGCCCAAGCGGAAGCCGCATTTCAGGATGCGCAAGTAGCCGCCATTGCGGGTTTGAAAACGTGGGCCCAGTTCATCGAACAACTTGACCACCATTTCACGATCACGCAGACGGTCAAAAGCAAGACGACGATTAGCCAGCGAAGGCTTTTTGCCAAGCGTGATCAGCGGTTCGGCAACACGGCGAAGCTCCTTCGCTTTCGGCAACGTGGTCTTGATGACCTCGTGACGCAGCAGGGAATTAGCCATATTGCGCAGCATCGCCAGACGATGGCTAGTGGTGCGGTTCAGTTTGCGGTTAGATAAACGGTGACGCATAACAAATCCTTTTTTTACAAAGTTTCCAGGTACCCAGTATTAACCGGATATCAGGACTTCTCTAAACCAGCGGGCGGCCAGTTTTCCAGTTTCATGCCCAAGGTCAGACCCTTGGAAGCCAGTACATCCTTAATTTCGTTCAAAGATTTACGGCCCAGATTAGGGGTCTTGAGCAACTCGGTCTCAGAGCGTTGAATCAGGTCGCCGATATAATAAATGTTTTCAGCCTTAAGGCAGTTGGCAGAGCGAACTGTCAGCTCAAGGTCATCAACCGGGCGCAGCAGAATGGGGTCGACTTGCGGGCTGCGCGGCGCTTCAACTTCCGTCGGCGTACCCTTAAGTTCGGCAAAAACCGACAACTGATCGACAAGAATGCGCGCTGCATAGCGAATCGCTTCTTCCGGATCAATCACACCGTTGGTTTCAATATCCACGATCAGCTTGTCAAGGTCGGTGCGCTGCTCAACGCGAGCACTTTCCACGCCATAGCTGACACGACGCACCGGACTGAAGGACGCATCAAGCATGATCGCTCCAACCAGGCGCTCTTCATCGGCAACACGGCGAGCCGCCACAGGCAAGTAGCCGCGACCTTGCTCAATCTTCAGCGTCATGTTGATTTTGCCACCCTTGGTCAGGTGAGCAATCACATGTCCTGGGTTGATGATTTCCACATCATGCGAGGTCTCGATGTCGCCAGCCGTTACCGGGCCTTCACCGCTTTTCGTAAGCGACAAGGTGGTTACGGTACTGTTGTGCAGTTTTAACGAAATACCCTTCAGGTTCAGAAGGATATCAACCACATCTTCCTGCACGCCTTCAATTGAAGAATATTCATGCACCACACCGTCTATCTGTACCTGGGTAATTGCGTACCCGGGCATGGAAGACAACAGAATACGACGTAGAGCATTGCCAAGCGTGTGGCCATAGCCGCGCTCGAACGGCTCCATAGTCACGCGGGCTTTACTCGGGGATTGACTTTGTACATCAACAATCCGAGGCTTGAGAAACTCAGCGGTGCTGCTTTGCATGGATTGAAATTCCTCTAATTGGTTCTTCGATCAATTACTTCGAGTACAACTCGACTACGAGATGCTCGTTAATTGTCGACGGCAGTTCGGAACGTTGCGGTTTAGCCTTGTAAGTACCCTTGAACGCCTTGGCGTCCACCTCGATCCATTCCGGGAAACCGCGTTGTTCAGCAGCAGCCAGGGCTCCCTTTACACGCAAGTGATTCTTTGCGCGCTCGGTAACTTCAACCACATCGCCCGGCTTCACTTGGTAAGAAGGAATATTGACGCGACGACCATTCACCAGAATTCCGTTGTGACGTACAACCTGACGCGCTTCGGTACGGGAAGCGCCGAAGCCCATGCGGTAGGCAACGTTATCCAGGCGGCACTCAAGCAACAGAAGCAGGTTTTCGCCGGTAATACCACGCACCCGGTCGGCTTCCTTGTAATACCCACGGAACTGACGTTCCAGAATGCCGTAAATGCGACGCAGTTTTTGTTTTTCACGCAACTGAACGCCATAACCGGAAAGACGGGTGTTTTGCTTCTGACCGTGCTGACCAGGTGCGTAAGCTCTACGCTCAACCGAGCACTTGTCGGTAAAGCATTTCTCACCCTTCAGAAACAGTTTTTCTCCCTCGCGGCGGCACTGACGGCACTTAGGATCGAGATTTCTAGCCAAAGTAATTCTCCTGCAAAAATATTTGCCGTGTTAGATACGCCGCTTCTTGGGCGGACGACAACCGTTGTGCGGAATCGGGGTGACATCGGTAATACCGGTAATCTTGAACCCGACTGCATTCAAAGCACGCACAGCAGACTCACGGCCTGGACCAGGTCCCTTGATACGAACTTCCAGGTTTTTAACACCGTATTCCTGTGCTGCTTTACCAGCATGCTCCGCTGCAATCTGCGCAGCGAAAGGTGTACTTTTACGCGAACCGCGGAAACCACTACCACCGGAGGTGGCCCACGACAATGCGTTACCCTGACGATCAGTGATCGTCACGATAGTGTTGTTAAAGGATGCGTGAACGTGCGCGATACCTTCCGCTACATTCTTTTTAACTTTCTTGCGCACCCGTACGTTTGGTTTAGCCATAACTTTTCCTTATACTTTCCGCGGTCAGATTATTTGGTTGCGCGGATTGCCTTGCGCGGGCCTTTGCGTGTCCGGGCATTGGTACGGGTACGCTGACCACGAACCGGGAGACCACGACGATGGCGCAAACCACGATAGCAGCCAAGGTCCATAAGACGCTTGATGCTCATCGTTACTTCGCGGCGCAAATCACCCTCGACGGTGAACTTGCCAACTTCATCTCGCAGCCGCTCAACATCACTGTCGCTCAGGTCCTTGATTTTGGTTGACGCATTAACACCGGCAGCGGCGCAAATCAGCTGGGACCGGGTACGACCGATGCCATAAATGGCAGTCAGTGCGATCTCGGTGTGTTGATGGTTCGGGATATTTACCCCTGCAATGCGGGCCATTCAGTCACTCCAAACAGCAAAAATTAGAATTGAAAAAGCGCGGATTCTATCACCAACAGAAACAACAATCAACCTTGACGTTGCTTATGGCGTGCTTCTTCACAAATAACACGTAATACACCCTTCCGGCGCACCATCTTGCATTTCCGGCAGATCTTTTTAACCGAAGCACGTACTCTCATTTAGCATCTCCTTAGAGCTGGTCGTCGGCATACTGCCGACATATCTGTTACTTGGCGCGAAAAATTATGCGCGCCCTGGATAAATCGTAAGGTGTTAATTCAACCGTCACCTTGTCTCCGGGAAGGATGCGGATGTAATGCATACGCATTTTTCCCGAAATATAGCCCAGTACTACATGGCCATTTTCAAGCTTGACGCGAAAGGTCGCATTGGGAAGATTTTCCAGTACCTCCCCTTGCATCTCAATCGTGTCTTCTTTTGCCATTCAGTAATTCGCTCTATTCAAGTTCAGCGGGGCAATATGCCGCCGCCTTTAAAATTTGCTTTTTTCAATAAACTTTCATACTGGTGCGACATAAGGTAAGTCTGCACCTGTGCCATAAAGTCCATCGTCACGACCACAATAATCAGAAGCGAAGTCCCACCGAAATAAAATGGAACATTCCACTTAACAATCAGGAACTCGGGCAACAAGCACACCAGTGTTATATACAGGGCACCAGCAAGCGTTAAGCGCGCCATAATCTTGTCAATATACTTTGCCGTTTGATCACCAGGGCGTATCCCTGGGACAAAGGCGCCACTTTTCTTCAAGTTATCAGCAGTTTCCTTGGGATTGAAAACCAATGCCGTATAAAAGAAACAGAAAAAAATGATTGCTGTCGCGTAAAGCATTACATACAACGGCTGGCCAGGCGAAAGAGTGGATCCGATGTCCCGCAACCATGTCATCTTTTCGCTGCTGCCAAACCATCCCGCCAACGTTGCCGGAAACAAAATAATACTAGATGCAAAAATAGGAGGGATTACACCCGCCATATTAAGCTTCAACGGCAAATGCGAGCTCTGTCCGCCAACGACATGCTTACCGACCTGCCGCTTTGCGTAATTAACCAGAATCTTGCGTTGGCCTCGTTCGACAAACACCACGAAGCCTGTCACTGCAATAGCCGCCATAAACAGCATGATGACCAAGGGGATCGAGAACGCACCCGTTCGAGTCAATTCCAGCGTACCCCCGATTGCATGCGGTAAACCGGCAACAATACCCGAAAAAATAATTATCGAAATACCGTTACCAATACCACGCTCGGTAATCTGCTCACCCAGCCACATGAGAAACAAAGTGCCGGTCATCAACGTAATTACGGTTGTAGCGCGAAACATCAAACCCGGATCAATAACCAGACCTTGCTGCGCTTCTAGTGCAATGGCAATCCCAATACCCTGAAACAAGGCGAGTGCGACAGTCCCGTAGCGGGTGTATTGTGTAATCTTTTTTCGTCCAGCTTCACCCTCTTTCTTCAGCTGTTCCATCTGTGGCGAAACCACAGTCATCAACTGCATGATGATAGATGAAGAAATGTACGGCATGATCCCAAGGGCAAACACTGTAAATCTTGACAGTGCGCCACCCGAAAACATGTTGAACATTCCAAGAATGCCGCCTTGCTGGGACTTAAACAACTGTGCCAGTACGCCAGGGTCAATACCAGGCACGGGGATGTGAGCCCCGATACGGTAGACAACCAAAGCGCCAAGCACAAAAAACAAACGCTGCTTCAGGTCCGAGAATTTACCAGCACCTGCGCTGGCTTGTTTGCCCTGCGCCAAAATTACTCCAGACCCTTAATGCTGCCGCCAGCCGCTTCAATCGCAGCTCTTGCACCCTTGGTTACCAGAATACCATTAAGCGTTACAGCTTTTTCCAGCTTACCAGTCAAAAACACCTTGGCACCAAGGGCTTCTCCTGAAACCACACCAGCTTGCTTGAGAACCAGTAAATCAATGGTGTCGACAGGCAGGTCATTAAGAGCGGACAAACGCACTTGAACGACATTTCCCTTAGTCAGCGACTTGAATCCACGCTTAGGAAGGCGACGCTGCAGGGGCATCTGACCACCTTCAAAACCTACTTTATGAAAACCACCTGCACGGGACTTTTGACCCTTGTGGCCGCGTCCGGCAGTCTTGCCCAGACCGCTTCCTATGCCACGACCGACGCGACGCTTCGCGTGCTTGCTACCCTGAGCTGGTTTAAGATTATTAAGCTGCATTTATGCCTCGCACTTCAACAGGTAAATGACTTTGTTGATCATGCCGCGCACCGACGGAGTATCTTCTACTTCGACAGTGTGGTTCATACGGCGCAGACCGAGACCACGCACACATGCACGGTGCGACTCAATGGTGCCGATGGTGCTTTTCACCAGCGTCACTTTCAAGGTTTTAGTTGATTTTGACATCGCTTATCCCAGAATTTCTTCCACCGACTTGCCGCGTTTTGCCGCGACTTCGGATGGCGTATTCATAGCCTGAAGACCGTTGATAGTCGCACGAACCATGTTGTAAGGGTTCGTGGAACCGATACACTTGGCCAGCACGTTGTGCACACCCATGACTTCGAAAATTGCACGCATTGGTCCGCCTGCAATAATTCCCGTACCCTCAGACGCGGGCTGCATATAAACCTTGGCAGCACCGTGCGTTCCGGTAACAGCATGATGCAACGTCCCATTTTTGAGATTTACTTTCACCAGGTTACGGCGAGCTTCATCCATCGCTTTCTGCACGGCCACCGGAACTTCTTTGGCCTTACCCTTACCCATTCCGATACCGCCTTCACCATCACCGACGACGGTCAGCGCGGCAAATCCCATAATCCGGCCGCCCTTCACCACTTTGGTGACGCGGTTTACCGAGATCATTTTTTCGCGCAAACCGTCGCCGCGATCTTCCATATCCATTTTTGCCATCATCGTCCCCGCTTAGAACACCAAGCCATTTTCACGTGCTGCTTCGGCCAATGACTTAACCCGGCCGTGGTACCTGAAGCCAGAACGGTCAAAAGCAACCTTTTCAATTCCAAGGCTTTTCGCCTTTTCAGCAATACGCTTGCCCACGATCGATGCTGCAGCAGCATTACCGCCGTTTGCAAGGTCTTTGCGCACTTCCACTTCCAGCGTAGAAGCACTGGCCAGAACTTTGCCGCCAGATGCATCGATGATCTGGGCATACATATGGCAATTGGTACGGTGCACAGCAAGCCTAACCACTTTCAACTCAGCGAGTTTGGCACGGGTTTTGCGTGCCCTGCGCACACGAGCTTGATTTTTATTCATGACTCTAGCCTCGATTATTTCTTCTTGGTTTCCTTGATCACTACCACTTCATCAGAGTAGCGAACACCCTTACCTTTATAAGGCTCAGGACTGCGATAAGCACGCACCTCAGCGGCAACCTGCCCGACTTGCTGCTTATTGATACCCTTAATCAGGATTTCAGTCTGCGTCGGAGTTTCGACCTTGATGCCAGCAGGCATGGGGTGTTCTACCGGATGAGAAAAGCCAAGAGCCAGACTCAAAACATCACCCTTTGCCTGAGCTCGGTAACCAACGCCCACCAAAGTTAGCTTCTTTTCAAAACCTTGCGAGACACCCTTTACCATATTGGCAATCAGGGCACGTACAGTTCCCGACATCGCGCCGGCCTGTTGCGAGTCATTCGCAGCAGCACACTGCAGATGATCCCCCTCACGCACAACGGTCACATCGGAAGTCAAAGCTTGGCTCAAGGTTCCCAGCGTGCCTTTGACGGTAATTTGATTACCCGACAAGGTCACTTCCACGCCAGAAGGAACAACTACAGGATATTTAGCAATTCTGGACATGCATCACCTCATCATGCCACGACACACAAGACTTCACCGCCAACACCGTTGGCTCGCGCCTTACGGTCCGTCATCACACCCCGGGAGGTGGAAACAATAGCGACACCCAAGCCATTCATAACCTTGGGCAAGTCCTGACTGCCTTTATAAATACGCAGGCCGGGACGGCTTACGCGCTCAATTTTTTCAATTACGGGGCGTCCAGCATAGTATTTCAGCTGCACCTCAAGAACCGGCTTTCCAGCCTCATCACGAAC
This sequence comes from Sulfurimicrobium lacus, assembly GCF_011764585.1. Lineage (GTDB taxonomy): Bacteria > Pseudomonadota > Gammaproteobacteria > Burkholderiales > Sulfuricellaceae > Sulfurimicrobium > Sulfurimicrobium lacus. The sequence continues at coordinate 569,766 of NZ_AP022853.1, read as the reverse complement.
CCCGAAGTCCTCGATGTAGCCCTCTTCCTTCAGTACGCCTGCAATTGACACCTTCACTTTAGAGGAAGGCATTGCCACCACGACCTTGTCGGCTCGTTGCGCGTTGCGGATACGGGTCAACATATCGGCGATCGGATCACTCATACTCATTGTCGTATTCTCCCGTTACCAGCTAGCCTTGGTCATGCCTGGAATCTCTCCACGCATAGCCAAATCCCGCAGTTTGCTGCGCCCCAGACCGAATTTACGGTAAGTACCACGTGGGCGACCCGTTAGCGCGCAACGATTGCGCAAGCGAACCGGGCTTGCATCACGCGGCAATTGCTGAAATTTCTGACGCGCGGCAAAACGCTCTTCATCACTCAATTTGACATTGTTGATGGCTGCCAGCAGCTCAGCGCGCTTGGCGGCGTATTTCTTTACCGTTTCACGACGCTTAAGGTCGCGATTGATTACTGATGTTTTCGCCATATCTACCTCAGTTCTTGAACGGGAAGCTAAACGCAGCCAGCAAGGCACGAGCTTCTTCGTCTGTTTTGGCAGTAGTAGTAATAGTAATGTTCATGCCACGCAACGCATCAATTTTCTCGTACTCAATTTCCGGGAAAATGATTTGTTCGCGCACGCCCATGTTGTAGTTACCACGACCGTCGAAGGACTTTGCGGAAATTCCCCGGAAGTCGCGAATACGCGGAATCGCAACACTTACCAGGCGATCCAAAAATTCGTACATACGCTCCTTGCGCAAGGTTACCTTACAGCCAACCGGATAACCCTCACGGATCTTGAACCCGGCAATAGACTTTTTCGCATTGGTAACTACCGGCTTCTGACCAGCAATCTTCTGCATGTCGCCAACTGCATGCTCCATAACCTTCTTATCCGCAACAGCCTCACCCACACCCATATTTAGAGTGATCTTTTCGATGCGCGGCACTTCCATCACGGACTTGTAACCAAACTGCTCAATCAGCTGTTTAGCTACCGTATCTCTATAAAAATCATGCAAACGAGCCATGTCTAATCCTTACGCGTCAATCACTTCGCCGTTCGACTTGAAGAAGCGCACTTTTCGCCCGTCTTCCAGCACTTTAACCCCGACACGATCAGCCTTCTTGGTGGCGGGATTGAACAGAGCCACATTGGAAATATCCAGCGGCATCTCCATCTCAACGATACCACCAGCCTGACCTTTTACAGGGTTTGGCTTCTGGTGCTTTTTAACCTTATTGGCACCCTCAACCAGAACCTTATTTTCCAGCATGCGCAGAATCACCCCACGCTTGCCCTTATCTTTTCCGGTGGTAACGATGACGTCATCACCCTTGCGAATTTTATTCATTTCGCCCCCTTACAGAACTTCAGGTGCCAGAGACACGATTTTCATGAACTTCTCGCCACGCAACTCGCGCGTAACGGGGCCAAAAATACGCGTCCCAATAGGCTCAAGCTTGTTGTTGAGGAGAACCGCCGCATTGGCATCGAACTTGACCAACGAGCCATCAGGACGGCGTACGCCCTTGGCGGTGCGAACCACCACGGCATTGTAGACATCACCCTTCTTGACGCGACCGCGGGGGGCAGCATCCTTGATGGTGACTTTGATGATATCGCCGATTCCGGCGTAACGACGCTTGGATCCGCCCAATACCTTGATGCACATAACGGAGCGCGCACCGGTATTGTCTGCCACATCCAGCCGAGTTTGCATTTGAATCATTTATTTCTCCAACTTAAGCCGTCAATGCCCGGTTCCTTGCAGAACCGAAGCCATCGCCAACGGTCAGTTTTGGACCCCATGGGCAGCGACGGCCGCTTCAGGGGGTGACGCCAACAAAAGACGGCTATTGTATATTGGTTTTAGCGCTAACGCAAGAACAAGAGATCAAACAGCCTTTTCAACCAGCTTGCTGACACACCATGCCTTGGTTTTTGCCATCGGACGACTTTCCTGGATTTCTACCAGATCACCTTCATGAAACTCGTTATTCTCGTCGTGAGCGTGGTATTTCTTCGAACGGCGAATAATCTTGCCGTAAAGAGGATGCTTTACCTTACGCTCGACGAGCACGGTAACAGTCTTGTCCATCTTGTCGCTTACCACGCGCCCTACGAGCGCGCGCGTCGTTGCTTTAACCTCGCTCATGCTTGTCTCGCCTTCTCACTCATAATGGTACGCACTCGGGCAATATCCTTACGCACTTTGCCCAACTGGTCCACCTTGTTGCTCTGTTGGGTGGAAATCTGCATACGCAGGCCAAATTGCGCCCGCAGCAATTCAACCATCTCCTGATTCAGCTCTTCAGCCGACTTGGCTCTCAATTCGCTGGCATTCATATTAGCTACCTACATGTCGAAGGACAAAAGTGGTGGCAATCGGAAGTTTGGCGGCCGCCAGGCGGAAAGCCTCGCGTGCTAATTCTTCACTTACCCCATCCATTTCATAAAGCACTTTGCCAGGCTGAATTTCAGCCACGAAGTACTCCGGATTACCTTTACCATTACCCATCCGGACTTCGGCAGGCTTGGAAGAAATCGGCTTGTCCGGAAAAATACGAATCCAGATACGGCCACCGCGCTTGATATGACGCGTCATGGCACGACGCGCTGCTTCAATCTGGCGCGCAGTCAAACGACCACGGCCAATCGCCTTAAGTCCGAATTCACCGAAATTTACCTTGTTGCCGCGCGTCGCGATGCCGGTATTGCGGCCCTTTTGCTGTTTGCGGAATTTTTGTCTAGCTGGCTGCAGCATGTTTCGCTCCTGGCTTTCTCGCTCTCTTTACCGGCTCAGCAGCAGGTGCTGCCACTGGCAGCTCGCCCTTGCCAAGTGCCTCACCCTTGAACACCCAAACTTTAATACCGATAACCCCATAAGTGGTTTTCGCTTCTGCGACGCCGTAATCGATGTCGGCGCGCAGCGTGTGCAATGGCACGCGGCCTTCGCGATACCATTCAGTACGCGCGATCTCGATACCGTTGAGACGCCCGGCACTCATGATCTTGATACCCTGAGCACCGAGACGCATGGCATTTTGCATCGAACGCTTCATCGCACGACGAAACATCACGCGTTTTTCCAACTGAGAAGCAATATTCTCTGCAATAAGCGTCGCATCGACTTCGGGCTTACGGATTTCTTCAATATTCAGGTGGACAGGTACGCCCATCATTTTCTTCAGCTCGGTTTTCAGGGCTTCGATATCTTCGCCCTTCTTGCCGATGACCACACCTGGACGCGCACTGTAGATCGTAATCTTGGCATCGCGGGCCGGACGCTCGATCATGATGCGACCTACCGCTGCGTGAGCAAGCTTCTTCTTCAGAAATGCGCGCACCTTGATGTCTTCATGCAGCATGCCTGCGAAGTTCTTGCTATTGGCGAACCACTTGGACGACCAGTTTTTCAGTACGCTCAGGCGAAAGCCGGTTGGATGTATCTTTTGTCCCATAATATTCCTCTTCTGCCCTAGCGGTTAATCGCCAACCGTAACGGTTATATGGCAAGTCGGTTTCAGGATGCGCGCACCACGGCCTTTTGCTCTAGCGCGGAAGCGCTTGAGCGTAGAACCTTCGTCCACACAGATGGTTGAAACTTTCAACTCGTCGATGTCGGCACCTTCATTGTGCTCGGCATTGGCGATTGCCGATTCGAGCACCTTCTTGATAATAACCGCACCTTTTTTCGGGCTGAAGGCCAGGATGTTCAGAGCACGTTCAACCGGCAGACCGCGAATCTGGTCAGCAACCAGACGGCCTTTTTGTGCCGAGAGGCGTGTACCGCGTAATACTGCACTAACTCTCATCATGTTCTCCTATTTCTTCGCCTTCTTGTCCGCAGCATGCCCTTTGAAGGTGCGCGTCAAGGAAAACTCACCCAGCTTGTGACCCACCATGTTCTCATTTACGAAAACCGGGATATGTTGCTTGCCGTTATGAACAGCAATCGTCAAACCAACGAAGTCAGGCAGAACCGTGGAACGGCGCGACCAGGTTTTAATCGGGCGCTTGTCGTGTGTTGCACGAGCGGCATCGATCTTCTTGATCAGATGCGCATCAACAAACGGGCCTTTTTTAATAGAACGAGCCATAGCTATTACCTCTTATTCGAAGGACGACGGCGCACAACCATATTCTGGGTGCGTTTGTTCCGGCGGGTACGGTAACCCTTGGTCTGTTGACCCCATGGGCTCACAGGATGGCGCCCAGCTGCGGTCTTACCCTCGCCACCACCGTGCGGGTGATCAACCGGGTTCATCACCACACCGCGAACGGTAGGACGCACGCCGCGCCAACGCATTGCACCGGCTTTACCGATCGAACGCAGACTGTGCTCGGAATTGCCTACTTCACCGATCGTCGCCTTGCAATCGACATGAACGCGGCGAATTTCACCAGAGCGCAAGCGGAGTTGCGCATATGCACCTTCTCGCGCTAGCAACTGGATCGATGTCCCTGCTGAGCGGGCGAGTTGCGCGCCTTTACCGGGCATCATTTCCACGCAGTGGATCGTCGTTCCAACAGGAATATTGCGCAGCGGCAGCGTATTGCCCGCCTTAATCGGGGAATCCGAACCACTCACCAGCTGTTGACCGACGGTTGCACCCTTGAAGGCGATCACATAGCGACGTTCGCCATCGGCGTAGCACAACAACGCCAGGTGCGCGCTGCGGTTTGGATCATACTCAAGCCGTTCAATCTTCGCAGGAATGCCATCCTTGTTACGACGAAAATCCACCAAGCGGTAATGCTGCTTGTGACCGCCGCCTTGGTGACGTACCGTGATGCGACCATTGTGGTTACGTCCAGCATTTTTTGACTGACTCTCGAGCAGGGGAGCATAAGGCGCGCCCTTGTGCAGGTCAGGGTTAACCACCTTGACAACCGAACGACGCCCGGGGGATGTCGGTTTAACTTTAATCAGTGCCATATCTTCTCTCCTACTCGCCAGCCATGAAATTAAGTTCCTGGCCCGGCTTCAAAGATACATAAGCCTTTTTCCAGTCCTTGCGGCGGCCCTGCATTTTGCCAGAGCGCTTCTGCTTGCCCTTGACGTTGGCCATTTGTACGCCGGCAACTTCAACTTTAAACAACATCTCAACGGCGGCCTTAACTTCGGGCTTGGTAGCGCTTCCGACAACACGCAGCACCACCTGTTGATATTTATCCGCCACCATTGTGGCTTTTTCGGAAACCTGTGGCGCCAGAATGACTTGCATCAAGCGCTCTTGTGTGGAAGTATTCGCAATCATCCCAGCATCTCCTCGAATTTCTTGACTGCCGCGCGAGTCATCAGCACATTGGGAAAACGCACCAGGTTGACAGGGTCGGCATGCTGCGCTTCAACAATCAGAACATGAGGCAGGTTGCGTGACGACAGGTAGAGATTTTCGTCCACGTCATCCGTTACCACCATGACGCTGTCAAACCCCAAGGCTTTAACCTTCTGCACCATCTGCTTGGTTTTGGGAGAATCGATCTTGAACTCTTCCACTACCTGCAGGCGCCCCAGACGAGCCAATTCAGAAAGAATGGCCTGCATTCCAGCGCGATGCATCTTCTTGTTCACTTTGTGAGAGAAGTTTTCATCCGGGCTATTCGGGAAAGTTTTACCACCGCCGCGCCACAACGGGCTGGATGCCATACCGGCACGAGCATTACCCGTACCTTTCTGACGAAACGGCTTGCGCGTACTCTTGGCGACTTCACTACGACCCTTTTGAGCACGGGTAGCCATACGAGCATTGGCCATGTATGCGATTACGACCTGATGCACCAGGTCTTCATTAAATTCACGCCCAAACGCCACATCGGAAGCACTCACACTTGCCGTTGCCTGGCCTTCGTTATTTATAAGTTTCAGTTCCATTATGCACCTGCCTTCACGCCGGGACGAATAAGTACATCGCCACCTTTAGAGCCGGGGATTGCGCCCTTGATCAGCAGCAGTTGACGCTCGGCATCAACGCGCACGATTTCGAGATTTTGTGTAGTACGACGAACAGCACCGAGATGCCCGGCCATGCGTTTACCGGGGAAGACGCGACCGGGGTCCTGCGCCATACCGATAGAACCAGCGCTGTTATGGGAACGGGAGTTACCGTGCGTGGCACGGTTAGAACTGAAGTGGTGGCGCTTGATCGCACCAGCAAAACCCTTGCCCTGCGTGGTACCGGTTACATCAACCAGTTGCCCAACCTGGAACAGGTCAGCACTGACGCCGCTACCAACTGCGAATTTAGCCAGATCATCGGCACTTGCATCAAATTCTTTAAGCGCACGACCCGCTTCCACACCCGCCTTGGCGAAGTGTCCGGCAGCAGCCTTGGTAACACGACCGACGCGGCGTTCGCCACACGTCAATTGAACAGCTGAATACCCATCGATTTCGAGGGTTTTGATCTGGGTTACACGGTTGCCAGAGACATCGACCACGCTTACCGGGACGCTTGTTCCGTCGTCAGTAAAGATGCGCGTCATGCCAACCTTGCGACCTATAAGTCCGAGGCTCATCATTATTTTCCTTAACAATGCCGATTACGATTGACCGGCGGTTTTATACAGCAAAAGAACTATGCGGCTGAAAAAACCGCGAATTATACACAGTTTTTTCAGCCGCCACAAATTTGCTTGAATTGCTTACAACTTGATCTCTACATCCACACCTGCCGGCAGATCCAGCTTCATCAGAGCATCGACAGTTTTGTCGGTTGGATCGATGATATCCATCAAACGAAGATGGGTGCGAATTTCGAATTGGTCACGCGAAGTCTTGTTAACGTGCGGCGAACGCAGCACGTCAAAGCGTTCGATGCGAGTTGGCAACGGCACTGGGCCACGTACGACGGCACCGGTGCGCTTGGCAGTTTCCACGATTTCCAGGGCAGATTGATCGATCAAACGATAGTCGAATGCCTTGAGGCGAATACGGATTTTTTGACTTTGCATAATTTTTCCAAAGAGCGTAGCGGCGGGAACAAGTCCCGCCGCATTAATTAAATTACTCGATTACCTTGGCAACCACACCAGCACCGACGGTACGACCACCTTCGCGAATGGCGAAGCGCAGGCCTTCTTCCATGGCGATCGGCTGAATCAGCGCCACGTTGATGGAGACGTTGTCGCCAGGCATCACCATTTCGGTGCCGGCAGGCAGCTCGATCGCGCCGGTCACGTCGGTGGTACGGAAGTAGAACTGAGGACGGTAGCCTTGGAAGAATGGGGTGTGACGACCACCTTCGTCCTTGCTCAGCACGTAGATCTCGGCGGAGAACTTGGTGTGCGGGGTGATGGAGCCGGGCTTGGCCAACACTTGGCCGCGTTCGACTTCTTCACGCTTGGTGCCGCGCAGCAGCACGCCGACGTTGTCGCCTGCCTGACCTTGGTCGAGCAGTTTGCGGAACATTTCGACGCCGGTGCAGGTGGTCTTGATGGTGGGCTTGATGCCGACGATTTCAACTTCTTCACCAACCTTGACGATGCCGCGTTCGATACGGCCCGTTACCACGGTGCCGCGACCGGAGATGGAGAATACGTCTTCCACCGGCATGAGGAAGGTGCCGTCGATGGCGCGTTCCGGTTGGGGGATGTAGCTGTCGAGGGCGTCGGCCAGTTTGAAGATGGAGGGTTCGCCGATGTCGCTTTGGTCGCCTTCCAGTGCTTTCAGGGCACTGCCGATGATGATCGGGGTGTCGTCGCCGGGGAAGTCGTACTTGGAGAGCAGTTCGCGCACTTCCATTTCGACCAGTTCGAGCAACTCGGGGTCGTCGACCATGTCGGCTTTGTTCATGTAGACGATGATGTACGGTACGCCGACCTGACGGGCGAGCAGGATGTGTTCGCGGGTCTGGGGCATGGGGCCGTCGGCAGCGGACACGACCAGGATGGCGCCGTCCATTTGCGCGGCGCCAGTGATCATGTTTTTCACATAGTCGGCGTGGCCCGGGCAGTCAACGTGCGCGTAGTGACGTGCGGCGGTTTCGTATTCAACGTGGGCGGTATTGATGGTGATACCGCGTGCCTTTTCTTCCGGCGCGCTGTCGATCTGGTCGTAGCCTTTGGCTTCACCACCAAACTTCTTCGACAGGATCGTCGTGATCGCTGCCGTCAAAGTCGTCTTGCCATGATCCACGTGGCCAATCGTCCCCACGTTTACGTGCGGTTTGGTACGCTCAAACTTACCTTTTGCCATGTCAGTTTCCTCTCAATCTCGATAAACGGTTATTTCTTGTTCATTACTGCTTCAGCGACGTTCTTCGGCGCTTCGGAGTAGTGCTTGAATTCCATCGTATAAGTCGCACGACCCTGGGTCAGCGAACGAAGCGTCGTGGAATAGCCGAACATTTCCGCCAATGGAACCTCGGCCTTGATAGCCTTGCCACCACCAGCCATGTCTTCCATGCCCTGAATCATGCCGCGCCGTGAAGACAAGTCACCCATCACGTCGCCCATTTTTTCTTCCGGCGTTTCGACCTCAACCGCCATCATGGGCTCGAGCAGCACCGGGTTGGCTTTGCGCATACCATCCTTGAAGCCCATTGAAGCCGCCATTTTGAAGGCGTTTTCATTGGAGTCCACATCGTGGTATGAACCGTCGAACAACGTAACCTTCACGTCAACAACCGGGAAGCCAGCCAGAACACCGTTCGGCAGCGTATCACGCAAGCCTTTTTCCACCGCGGGAATGTATTCGCGCGGCACGGTACCACCCTTGATGGCGTCAACGAATTCGAAGCCCTTACCAGCCTCATTCGGCTCCATCTTGAGCCATACGTGACCGTACTGACCACGGCCGCCGGACTGCTTGACGAACTTGCCTTCGACTTCCACTGCCTTGCGAATGGCTTCGCGGTACGCAACCTGAGGAGCACCCACGTTAGCCTCGACACCGAACTCGCGACGCATACGATCGACGAGAATTTCCAGGTGCAATTCACCCATACCGGAAATAATTGTCTGGTTAGTTTCCTCATCGGTACGAACACGGAAGGAAGGATCCTCTTGCGCCAGGCGGTTAAGCGCAATACCCATCTTTTCCTGGTCAGCCTTGGTTTTCGGCTCCACAGCAACGTGAATAACCGGCTCAGGGAACACCATGCGCTCAAGGGTAATCACCTTGTTGAGGTCGCACAGCGTGTCGCCGGTAGTCGCTTCTTTCAGACCGACAGCTGCGGCGATGTCACCGGCGCGCACTTCCTTGAGCTCTTCGCGCTGATTGGCGTGCATCTGCAGAATACGACCAATACGCTCTTTCTTGCCCTTCACCGGGTTGTAGATCGTATCGCCGGAATTGACGACACCCGAGTAAACACGGAAGAAAATCAGCTGGCCAACGAAAGGATCGGTCATGATCTTAAAAGCCAGGCCAGCGAACGGCTCATCGTCACTCGCAGAACGCGTGCCGATTTCCCCATTTTCCAGTTCTCCCTCAACCGGCTTCACGTCGGTAGGAGCAGGCATGTACTCGATCACGGCGTCCAGCATCGCCTGGACACCCTTGTTCTTGAATGCAGAACCGCACATCATCGGGACGATTTCGCTTGCCAGGGTACGCTGACGCAAGCCCTTTTTAATATCCGCAACTGACAAATCACCTTCTTCAAGGTATTTGTTCATCAGATCTTCCGATGCCTCGGCCGCGCTCTCAACCATCTTCTCGCGCCATTCCTTCGCAGATGCAACCAGATCGGCAGGGATTTCGCGCTCTTCGAATTTCATACCCTGGGATGCTTCATCCCAGTAAATAGCCTTCATCTTGATCAGGTCGACCACGCCGGCAAAGGTATCTTCAGCACCGATTGGCACCTGCAACGGCACAGGGTTAGCCTTCAGGCGGCTCTTCATCTGGTCGTAGACCTTGAAGAAATTGGCGCCCGAGCGGTCCATCTTGTTCACGAAAGCGAGGCGCGGAACCTTGTACTTGTTTGCCTGACGCCAAACGGTTTCAGACTGAGGCTGCACACCACCTACCGCGCAGTAAACCATGCACGCGCCATCGAGCACACGCATGGAGCGCTCGACTTCGATCGTGAAGTCAACGTGTCCAGGGGTGTCGATAATGTTGATGCGGTGCTCAGGGAAGGACTTGTCCATACCCTTCCAGAAACAGGTTGTAGCCGCGGAAGTAATAGTGATCCCGCGCTCCTGCTCCTGTTCCATCCAGTCCATGGTCGCAGCGCCGTCATGCACTTCGCCAATTTTATGAGACACCCCGGTATAGAAAAGAATACGCTCGGTAGTCGTGGTTTTGCCGGCGTCAATATGGGCACTAATGCCGATATTACGGTAACGTTCGATTGGAGTTTTACGTGCCACAGCTATGCAACCTTAATTTGACTGGTACTGATTAGAAGCGGAAATGCGCGAATGCTTTGTTGGCTTCAGCCATACGGTGCACTTCTTCGCGTTTCTTGATGGCCGAACCGCGGTTTTCCGCGGCATCCATCAACTCACCCGCGAGGCGGATACCCATGGACTTTTCGCCACGCTTGCGCGCTGCATCACGAACCCAGCGCATGGCGAGCGCGGTGCGACGCACCGAGCGCACTTCAACAGGAACCTGATAGTTTGCACCACCCACGCGACGGCTCTTGACTTCCACCATCGGGCGCACGTTGGTCAGCGCCAGGGTGAAAACCTCGATCGGGTCCTTGCCGCTCTTCTTCTGGATTTGATCCAGTGCGCCATAGATAATGCGCTCTGCAACAGCCTTCTTGCCTTGAATCATCAACACGTTGACGAACTTGGCCAGCTCCTGGTTACCGTATTTCGGATCAGGCAACACTTCACGTTTCGGTACTTCTCTACGTCTTGGCATAATCTATACCTCAATCAATCAATTTAAGCGGCTTTAGGACGCTTCGCACCGTACTTGGAACGGCTCTGTTTACGATCTTTCACGCCCGCGGTATCAAGGCTACCGCGCACCGTGTGGTAACGCACACCTGGCAAGTCTTTTACACGACCACCACGAATCAGCACGACCGAGTGCTCCTGCAGGTTGTGACCTTCGCCACCGATGTAGCTGATCACCTCGAACCCGTTGGTCAGGCGCACCTTGGCAACCTTACGCAAAGCGGAGTTCGGCTTTTTCGGCGTGGTGGTGTAAACACGAGTGCAAACACCGCGACGCTGCGGGCAGCTCTCCAACGCAGGCACCTTGCTCTTTTCTTTCTGCAGGGTGCGTGGCTTGCGCACTAATTGGTTGATGGTTGGCATGCGTTAAATTCCTAAATAAAAATGACGGGACGGCCAGGCCGCCCCTGAATTCAATCCTGCGCCCGAGCAGATTCGCCCGGATGTAAAAAGACTCAGGATTTTATTGAGTTAACACCCCGCTGTCAAGCGGGTTGTTCATCGTCCTGCACCGTTTCAGGGAACGCCTCGGCCAGCACGTTCTCCCCCATATCCAGTCCCAGCTTCTGATTGCGCCGCGTATTGTGGTATGCGAGGCCCGTTCCTGCCGGGATGAGACGGCCAACAATAACGTTCTCCTTGAGACCGCGCAGTTCGTCGCGCTTGCCCATGATCGCCGCCTCGGTCAACACACGCGTTGTTTCCTGGAAGGACGCCGCCGAGATGAAGGAATCGGTCGACAGGGAAGCCTTGGTGATACCCAGCAGCATGTAGGTGTACTGCGCCGGCTGTTTGCCTTCGGCCACTGCCGCTTCGTTGGCATCCAGCACATCGGCGCGTTCCACTTGCTCGCCCTGGATGAAACGGGTCTCCCCGGAATCCGAGATGGTTACGCGACGCAGCATCTGACGAACGATCACTTCTATGTGCTTGTCGTTGATCTTCACACCCTGCAGGCGGTAAACGTCCTGCACTTCGTCGGCGATGTAGCGCGCCAGCGATTCCACACCCAGCAGGCGCAGAATGTCGTGCGGATCAGCCGGGCCGTCCACAATCGACTCGCCCTTGTTGACCACTTGGCCGTCGTGCGCGGTCACGTGCTTGTCCTTGGAAATCAGGAACTCGTGTGCAATACCGTCGAGGTCGGTAATGACCAGGCGCTGCTTGCCCTTGGTATCCTTGCCAAACGAAATGGTGCCAGTGACTTCTGCCAGCAAACCTGCATCCTTGGGCGAACGGGCTTCGAACAACTCGGCCACGCGCGGCAAACCGCCGGTAATGTCACGTGTCTTGGACGTTTCCTGCGGGATACGCGCCAGCACCTCGCCCACGTTGACGTCCTGGCCATTTTTCACGGTAATGATGGAGCCGACATGGAAGGTAATATTGACCGGGAGTTCAGTGCCGGCAATCTTGACCTCAACACCGTTTTCATCGAGCAGCTTGACCTGTGGACGTAGTCCCTTGGATTGGCTGGTGCCACGACGTTTCGGGTCGATCACGACGAGCGTGGAAAGGCCGGTCACTTCGTCGATCTGCTTGGCGACGGTAACACCTTCCTCGACGTTCTCGAAACGCACCTTACCGGCGTACTCGGTGATGATCGGGCGGGTATGCGGGTCCCACATGGCCAGCACGTGGCCGGCCTTCACAACCGTACCGTCCATCGACAGCAACGTCGCGCCATATGGCACCTTGTGGCGCTCGCGCTCGCGACCGTTGTCATCGGCGATGATCACTTCGCCGCTACGGGAAATTACGATGGCTTCGTTTTTCGTGTTGGTTACATAGCGCATGGCGGATTCAAAGCGCAACGTGCCATTGGACTTGATTTCGATCTGGCTGGTCACAGCGGCACGTGAAGCAGCGCCACCGATGTGGAAGGTACGCATGGTGAGCTGGGTGCCCGGTTCGCCGATGGACTGGGCGGCAATGACTCCCACCGCTTCGCCGACGTTAACCAGCATACCGCGACCCAAGTCGCGACCATAGCAACGTGCGCACAGACCAAAGCGCGTATCGCAGGTCAACGGTGTGCGCACCTTGACTTCATCGACGCCCAGGGATTCGATCTTCTCGACAGCATCCTCGTCCAGCAGCGTGCCGGCCTCGAACACGGTTTCGCCGGTTTCCGGATGGACCACGTCGGCAGCAACTGAACGACCGAGAATTCGTTCACGCAGGGCCTCGACCACTTCGCCGCCTTCAACCAGTGCTTTCAGTGCCACGCCGTTGCTGGTACCGCAATCCTGCTCGGTCACCACCAGATCCTGGGTCACGTCGACCAGGCGGCGGGTGAGGTAACCGGAGTTGGCGGTTTTTAGCGCCGTGTCGGCAAGACCCTTACGCGCGCCGTGCGTCGAAATGAAGTACTGCAGCACGTTCAGGCCTTCGCGGAAGTTCGCCGTAATCGGCGTTTCGATGATGGAGCCGTCCGGCTTGGCCATCAGGCCGCGCATACCGGCCAGCTGGCGAATCTGTGCCGCAGAACCACGGGCGCCGGAGTCGGCCATCATGTAGATGGAGTTGAAGGACTCCTGCTTGACTTCCTTGCCTTCACGGTCGATCACCTTCTCGCTGCCGAGCTGATCCATCATGGCCTTGGCCACCACGTCGCCGGCGCGGCCCCAGATATCCACCACCTTGTTGTAGCGCTCGCCCTGCGTGACCAAACCGGAGGAGTACTGCATCTCGATTTCTTTCACTTCCGACTCGGCAGCCGCCAGGATACCTTCCTTCTGCGTCGGAACCAGCATGTCGTCGACGCAGATGGAGATGCCGGCGCGTGCCGCATAGGTGAAGCCCGTATACATCAGCTTGTCCGCCAGTATAACCGTCTCGCGCAAGCCGGAACGGCGGAAGCTGGCGTTGATGAGCTTGGAAATCTCTTTCTTCTTCAGCGGCTTGTTGACCACCGAGAACGGTAGGCCCGGCGGCAGAAGTTCTGCCAGCAAGGCACGCCCGACGGTAGTTTCGTAACGGGTGATTTTTTCGATCTTTTCACCGTCCTCGCCCAGCGTATATTCCTTGATGCGCGTGGTGATTTTGGCGTGCAGATCGACCTGGCGCGACTCGTAGGCACGGGAAATCTCCGCCGCATCCGCAAAGAACATGCCTTCGCCCTTGGCGTTGATGGCCTCGCGCGTCATGTAATACAAGCCCAGCACGATATCCTGCGACGGCACGATGATCGGCTCGCCGTTGGCGGGAGACAGGACGTTGTTGGAAGCCAGCATCAGGGTGCGGCACTCCATCTGCGCTTCCAGCGACAGCGGCACGTGAACAGCCATCTGGTCACCGTCGAAGTCGGCGTTGAACGCCGCGCAGACCAGCGGATGCAACTGAATCGCCTTGCCTTCGATCAGGACCGGCTCGAATGCCTGAATACCAAGGCGGTGTAGGGTCGGAGCGCGGTTGAGCATGACCGGATGTTCGCGGATCACGTCTTCCAGGATATCCCAAACTTCCGGACCTTCCTCTTCGACCATGCGCTTCGCTGCCTTGATGGTGGTGGCAAGGCCGAGCACTTCGAGTTTGTGGAAAATGAAGGGCTTGAACAGCTCGAGCGCCATTTTCTTGGGCAAACCGCACTGGTGCAATTTGAGCTGCGGACCGACCACGATCACGGAACGACCGGAATAGTCCACGCGCTTGCCCAGCAGGTTCTGACGGAAACGGCCGCCCTTGCCCTTGATCATGTCGGCAAGGGACTTCAGCGGGCGCTTGTTGGCGCCGGTCATGGCCTTGCCGCGGCGACCGTTGTCGAGCAGCGAATCCACCGATTCCTGCAGCATGCGCTTTTCGTTGCGCACGATGATTTCCGGCGCTTTCAGTTCCAGCAGGCGCTTCAAACGGTTGTTGCGGTTGATCACGCGGCGATACAGGTCATTCAGGTCGGAAGTCGCAAAGCGGCCGCCGTCCAGGGGAACCAGGGGACGCAATTCCGGTGGCAACACCGGCAGGACTTCGAGAATCATCCAATCCGGCTTGATGCCGGATTTCTGGAATGCTTCCAGCACCTTGAGGCGCTTGGCGATCTTCTTGATCTTGGTGTCGGAGCCAGTAGCGGCGAGGTCCTTGTGCAGCTTCTCGACTTCGGTATTGATGTCGATGCCGCGCAACAGTGCGCGCACGCCTTCCGCACCCATGCTGGCGGAGAATTCGTCGCCGTATTCTTCCACCTTGGCCAGATAATCGTCTTCGGTGAGCAGCTGGCAACGGTTCAGCGGGGTCATGCCCGGGTCGGTCACCACGTAGGCTTCGAAGTACAGCACGCGCTCGATGTCGCGCAACGCCATGTCCAGCACCATGCCCAGACGGGAAGGCAGGGACTTGAGGAACCAGATGTGGGCAACCGGCGAAGCCAGCTCGATGTGGCCCATGCGCTCTCGGCGAACCTTGGACAAGGTCACTTCCACGCCGCATTTTTCGCAAATCACGCCGCGATGCTTGAGGCGCTTGTACTTGCCGCACAGGCATTCGTAATCCTTGACCGGGCCAAAGATCTTGGCGCAGAACAAGCCGTCGCGTTCGGGCTTGAAGGTACGATAGTTGATGGTCTCCGGCTTCTTCACTTCACCGTAGGACCAGGAACGGATTTTCTCGGGAGAAGCGAGGCCAATCTTGATGGCGTCGAACTCTTCTTCCTGAGTCACCTGTTTGAACAAATCGAGCAATGCTTTCATGAAAACCTCCAGTTTTGGCTTTCCGCTATCAGCTTGCAGCTGTCAGCTAAAATCTTTAAATACAAAAATTACTTCAGACTCCCCGCCAACATTCGCACTGAGCCTGCGAATGCTGACGGCTGATGGCTGACAACTTTATTAATGCCGTTCCAGATCGATATCGATGCCCAGGGAGCGGATTTCCTTTACCAGCACGTTGAAGGATTCCGGCATGCCGGCGTCGATCTTGTGCTCGCCCTTGACGATATTTTCGTAAATCTTGGTACGGCCGCTGACGTCGTCCGACTTGACCGTCAGCATTTCCTGCAGCACGTAGGAAGCGCCGTAGGCTTCCAGAGCCCACACTTCCATCTCGCCGAAGCGCTGCCCGCCGAACTGCGCCTTACCACCCAGCGGCTGCTGAGTAACCAGCGAGTACGGTCCAGTGGAACGCGCGTGCATCTTGTCGTCCACCAGGTGGTGCAGCTTCAGTACGTGCATGTAACCGACAGTTACGGAGCGCTCGAACTGTTCACCGGTGCGGCCATCCTGCAGCATGACCTGACCGCTTCTCGGCAACCCTGCCAGTTCCAGCATGTCCTTGATCTCGTCTTCGCTCGCGCCGTCGAATACCGGGGTCGCAAACGGCACACCCTTCTTCAGGTTGGTGGCCAGCTCGATGATTTCCGCGTCGGTGAAGGATGCGATGTCCTCCGGCTTTCCGTTGCTGTTGTAAACCTTGTCGATGAACTTGCGCACTTCCTGAACCTTGGTATGCGCTTCGAGCATGGCGCCGATCTTCAAACCCAGACCCTTGGCTGCCCAACCGAGGTGGGTTTCAAGAATCTGCCCCACGTTCATACGCGAAGGCACGCCCAGCGGGTTCAGCACGATGTCCATCGGCGTGCCATCCGCCATGAACGGCATGTCTTCCACCGGCACGATTTTGGAAATCACGCCCTTGTTACCGTGACGGCCGGCCATCTTGTCGCCTGGCTGCAGGCGGCGTTTCACTGCCACGTACACCTTGACCATCTTCTGCACGCCGGGCGGCAATTCGTCGCCGCTGGTGAGCTTTTTCTTCTTCTCTTCGAACATGGCATCGAAATCAACGCGCTTCTGCGCCAGGCTGTCCTTGAGCTGCTCGAGTTGACGCGCTGCATCTTCGTCGGAAAGACGGATGTCGAACCAGTTATGGCGCTCGACCTTGTCCAGATATTCCTTGCTGATCTGGCTGCCCTTAGCCAGTTTGGCCGGGCCGCCGTTGGCGGTTTTGCCGGTCAGCAAGCGCTCGATACGGCCGAAGGCATCTTCTTCCACGATACGCATCTGATCGTTCAGATCGTTGCGGAAGCGCTTGAGTTCATCATCGATGATCTGCTGGGCGCGCTTGTCGCGCTCGATGCCCTCGCGGGTAAACACCTGAACGTCGATCACCGTGCCGGACATGCCGGAAGGCAGACGCAAGGAGGTATCCTTCACATCGGAGGCCTTTTCGCCGAAGATGGCGCGCAGCAGCTTTTCTTCCGGTGTCAGCTGGGTTTCACCCTTGGGCGTAACCTTGCCGACCAGCACGTCGCCGGCCTCGACTTCGGCGCCGATGTAGCAGATGCCGGATTCGTCGAGACGTCCCAACTGCACTTCCGACAGGTTGGAAATGTCACGCGTGATTTCTTCCGGTCCAAGCTTGGTGTCGCGTGCAACAACGCTCAATTCCTCGATATGGATCGAGGTATAGCGGTCTTCCGCCACCACGGTTTCCGAAATCAGGATGGAGTCTTCGAAGTTGTAGCCGTTCCACGGCATGAACGCCACGAACATGTTCTGGCCCAGTGCCAGTTCACCCATGTCGGTGGAGGCGCCGTCGGCGATCACGTCGCCGCGTTGCAGGATGTCACCCACCTTGACCAGCGGACGCTGGTTGATGTTGGTGTTCTGGTTGGAACGGGTATACTTGGTGAGGTTGTAGATATCCACACCGACTTCGCCGGCCACGGTTTCATCGTCGTGCACACGCACCACGATACGCCCCGAGTCGATGAAGTCCACGATACCGCCGCGACGAGCCTGTACGGTCGTGCCGGAGTCAACCGCCACGGTACGTTCAATGCCGGTTCCCACCAGGGGCTTGTCGGCGCGCAGACAGGGAACCGCCTGACGTTGCATGTTGGAGCCCATCAGCGCGCGGTTGGCGTCGTCGTGCTCCAGGAACGGGATCAGCGATGCGGCAACCGAAACGATCTGCGCCGGCGCCACGTCCATGTATTGCACCTTGTCCGGGGTGGACATGGCGAATTCATTGTGGTGACGGCAGGAGACCAGTTCGTCGACCAGCTTGCCCTTCTTGTCCAGGCTGGCGTTGGCCTGGGCGATCACGTACTGGCTTTCCTCGATCGCGGACAGGTAATCGATCTGGTCGGTCACCTTGCCGTCATTGACCTTGCGATACGGGGTTTCGAGGAATCCGTACTCGTTGGTGCGCGCAAACAGGGCCAGCGAGTTGATCAGACCGATGTTCGGACCTTCCGGCGTTTCAATTGGGCACACGCGGCCGTAGTGCGTCGGGTGCACGTCGCGCACTTCGAAGCCGGCGCGTTCGCGCGTCAAGCCACCCGGTCCAAGGGCCGATACGCGGCGCTTGTGGGTGATCTCGGACAGCGGATTGGTCTGGTCCATGAACTGGGACAGCTGGCTGGAACCGAAGAATTCCTTGATCGCGCCGGATACCGGCTTGGCGTTGATCAGGTCGTGCGGCATCAGATTCTCGGACTCGGCCTGGCTCAAACGCTCTTTAACTGCACGCTCGACGCGTACCAGACCGGCGCGGAACTGGTTTTCCACCAGCTCGCCAACGGAACGCACACGGCGATTGCCGAGGTGGTCGATGTCGTCGATTTCGCCGCGACCGTTGCGCAATTCGACCAGGATCATGATGGTCGCGAGGATATCCTCGTTGACCAGCGTGGGCGTGCCTTCGGCGCCGCGCGGACCGGCCTTGTCGAGGAAGCGGTTGATCCACTCCGAGCTCTTCTCGACGCGCTTCTCGGGATAGGCACGGCGGTTGAACTTCATGCGGCCCACTTTCGAAAGATCGTAGCGTTCTTCGCTGAAGAACAACCCGTCGAACAAGGCCTGCACGGCGTCTTCTGTCGGCGGCTCACCGGGCCGCATCATGCGGTAGATGGCGACGCGGGCGGCCAATTGGTCCACGGTTTCGTCGATGCGCAGGGTTTGGGAAATGTACGCGCCCTGATCGAGGTCGTTGGTGTAGAGGGTGTTGATCTTGGCGATGCCCGCGGCAACCAGCTTCGCCAGCGAGTCTTCGGTGATCTCGTCATTGGCCAAGGCGACGATTTCGCCGCTTTCCTTGTCAACCACGTTTTCCGCCAGCACACGTCCCAGGATGAACTCCTCTGGCACGAACACTTTCTTGATACCGGCCGCTTCCATTTCGCGGATATGCTTGACCGTGATGCGCTTGTCCTTCGGCACAATCACCGCGCCATCCTTGCCGTGGATGTCGAAGCGCGCCACTTCGCCACGCAGACGCTCGGGCACCAGTTCGAACTGGACGCCCTTCTTGCCGAGGTGGAAGGTGTCGGTGGCGTAGAACATGCTCAGAATTTCTTCCGGCTTGTAGCCCAGTGCCTTAAGCAGGATCGTCACCGGCATCTTGCGACGGCGGTCAACGCGGAAATACAGGTAATCCTTCGGATCGAACTCGAAGTCCAGCCAGGAACCACGGTAAGGAATCACACGCGCGGAAAACAGCAGTTTTCCGGAGGAATGCGTCTTGCCGCGGTCGTGTTCGAAAAACACGCCCGGGGAGCGGTGCAACTGCGAAACGATCACGCGCTCGGTGCCGTTGATGACGAACGAGCCGTTGTCGGTCATGAGCGGAATCTCGCCCATGTACACTTCCTGCTCCTTCACTTCCTTGACCGTGGGCTTCGATGCTTCACGATCCATCAGGGTCATGCGAACTTTGACACGCAGCGGCGCGGCGAAGGTCAGGCCGCGTTGCTGGCATTCCTTCACGTCGAACGGCGGTTCGCCCAGCATATAGCTGACGTATTCCAGACGGGCGTTACCGGAATGGCTGGAGATGGGGAAAACCGAGCCGAATGCCGCCTGCAAACCCTCCGTCTTGCGTTCTGCGATGGGCGTTTCCGCCTGCAGGAACGCAGCATAGGAATTGATTTGCATCGCCAGCAGGAAAGGTACTTCCTGCACGCTTACGCGCTTGGCGAAACTTTTGCGGATGCGTTTTTTCTCGGTGAATGAGTAACTCATTGAGATCTCCATGGAGTACCTGCTACAGCAGAGGATAGAAGAAACGTAGCGGCTGTCGCCGCGTTTCTTCTAGCTTCTAGATAAAATGAAGCGAGAAGCGGAAAAAGGCTGGTGGTTTCCCACCAGCCTGACTCCGCACTTCAAAAACCGCTTACTTGACTTCGCAAGTCGCGCCGGCTTCGATCAGTTGCTTGGCAACAGCATCGGCATCAGCCTTGGACACGCCTTCCTTAACTGCTTTGGGAGCGCCGTCAACCAGGTCTTTGGCTTCTTTCAGGCCGAGACCGGTGATGGTGCGAACTACCTTGATGGTGTTGACCTTGTTGTCGCCGGCACCGGTCAGGATGACGTCGAATTCGGTCTTTTCTTCAACCGCGGCAGCAGCACCAGCACCCGGTGCGGCCATAGCCATGGAAGCAGCAGAAACGCCAAATTTTTCTTCAAATGCCTTAACCAGGTCATTCAGTTCCATTACAGTCATCGCGCCTACGGCTTCGAGAATGTCTTCTGCAGTAACAGCCATTTCAATACTCCTAATTCAAATCTTTTGACAAATTGATTACGCGGCTTCGCGGATTAAGCTGTTTCGCGCTGTTTGGCCAGGGCAGCCATTGCACCGGCAAAACCGGATACAGGAGCCTTCATTACGCCCAGCAGTTTGGACAGCAGTTCATCACGGCTCGGAATGGATGCCAGCGCTTGCACGCCCGCCTTGTCCAACACCTTGCCTGCGTATGAACCCGCCTTCAGCACCAGCTTGTCGTTACCCTTCGCAAAATCGTTCAAGATCTTGGCGGCAGCAACCGGATCAGCTGAAACGCTATAAATCAGCGGACCGGTCATCTGTTCAGCCAGAGGTGCGAACTGGGTGTCGGCGACAGCACGACGCACCAGGGTGTTCTTCACGACGCGAAGGAACACACCCGATTCGCGGGCTTTGCTGCGCAACACGGTCAGATCGGCGACCTTGATGCCATTGTACTCAGCCAGAACTACGGTCTGAGCCTTGGCGATCTCTTCTGCGACCTCGGCAACAACGGCTTTTTTATCTTCCAGATTGAGACTCACGAGTCTTTCTCTCCTATCAAGCCAACAAACGGCATCTGCTTGCGCACATGCCACCCTACGGCGACCTGATCAGAATTCCAGTGTTCTGCCTGTTACAGCGCAACATCTTTGGACCCGCTCCATGTTATGGAGCGTTTCCCGGCATTCTTTCTCGGGGCTACACCGTCTGCGTAGGGAGCCTGTATAACGCCAGGCAATTAAACGTCAAACTCGCGTTTTCCGTCCCCACGGTCTTGGACCGAAGCCGGCGCGAACGCCGGCATCCCCAAACTTTTACGCAGCCAGCGTGGACTGATCCACCCTGACGCCTGCCCCCATGGTGCTGGAGACAGCGATTTTCTTCAGATACACACCTTTGGATGCAGCCGGGCGGGCTTTGTTCAATGCATCGACCAGAGCCAGCAGGTTTTCCTTGAGTGCATCTTCGCCGAACGAAGCGCGGCCGATCGTGCACTGCACGATGCCGCCCTTGTCGGTGCGGTATTGAACCTGACCAGCCTTGGCGTTCTTGACCGCTTCCGCCACGTTAGGAGTCACGGTGCCAACCTTGGGGTTAGGCATCAGGCCGCGCGGACCGAGAATCTGGCCCAGGGCGCCCACTACGCGCATCGCGTCAGGCGTGGCAATCACCACGTCGAAATCCATTTTCCCGGCCTTGACATCGGCAGCCAGGTCGTCGAAACCAACGATATCCGCACCGGCGTCTTTCGCCGCCTTGGCGTTGTCGCCCTGCGCGAACACGGCCACACGCACACTTTTACCCGTGCCACGCGGCAGCACGACGGAGCCGCGCACCAGTTGGTCGGATTTACGTGCATCGATGCCGAGGTTCACGGCGATGTCGATGGATTCGTCGAATTTGGCGTTGGCGTTCTTTTTCACCAGCGTCAGCGCATCACCCAAGGGATACAGCTTGGTACGATCTACCGAACCCTTGAGTGCTTTCATACGTTTGGACAGTTTTGCCATGTCACACCCCCTCAACTTCGATACCCATGCTGCGCGCGCTGCCAGCGATGGTGCGCACCGCCGCGTCCATGTCGGCTGCGGTCAGATCGGGCATTTTGGTCGTGGCGATTTCTTCCGCCTGGGCACGCGTCAGCTTGCCGACCTTGTCGGTATGAGGACGCGGACTACCCTTCTGGAGGCCGGCCGCCTTCTTGATCAGAATGGTGGCAGGCGGAGTCTTCATGATGAAAGTGAAGCTCTTGTCCGCGTAGGCGGTAATCACCACCGGAATCGGCAGACCGACTTCGACACCCTGCGTTGCGGCGTTGAACGCCTTGCAGAATTCCATGATATTCAAGCCGCGCTGACCCAGAGCCGGGCCGATAGGGGGGCTGGGGTTTGCTTTGCCAGCCGGCACCTGCAGCTTGATGTAGCCAATAATTTTCTTTGCCACTTCAACTACTCCTTATGAATGGGTCTAGCGGACATCGGACTGAAAACCGGGGCTTTCCGGCACTGAAATTACCGCGCCAAAAGCCGATGCCCTTCCCGTAATACATGTGCCGGTTATGCCGGCACACACTTCAGCATGCCTGGAACCCCGCGTTCCAGCCCGCCGTTAAACTTGTTTTTTTATGCCTTCTCGACCTGGCCGAAATCAAGCTCGACCGGCGTTGCACGACCAAAAATCAGTACCGACACGCGCAGCTTGTTCTTGTCGTAATTGACTTCTTCGACCATGCCATGAAAATCATTGAACGGGCCTTCGGTAACGCGCACCGCTTCGCCCACTTCGAACAGGACTTTTGGCTTCGGCTTCTCAACACCTTCCTGGATCTGCTGCAGGATGGCCGCCACTTCCTTGTCGCTGATCGGCGTGGGCTTGTTGCCGCTACCGCCGACAAAGCCAGTTACCTTGGGCGTGCTCTTCACTAGGTGCCACGTCTCGTCGGTCATCTCCATCTGGGCGAATACATAGCCCGGAAAGAACTTGCGCTCACTGATGGACTTCTGGCCGCCCTTCATCTCAACCACTTCTTCCTGCGGCACCAGAATTTCGCCGAATTTATCCTGCATGCCGGCGCGCTCGATGCGCTCCAGCAATGCACGCTGCACGCTCTTCTCGAATCCCGAGTAGGCGTGTATCACATACCAGCGCATTGTCATTAAGCCCCCTGCCCTATCAGCAACTGCACCAGCCACATCAGGCTGGCGTCCACCACCCACAAAAACAAGGCCACCACGACAACCAGGATGAATACCACACCAGTAGTCTGTACTGTTTCCTTGCGGGT
Organism: Sulfurimicrobium lacus; assembly: GCF_011764585.1. Classification (GTDB taxonomy): domain Bacteria; phylum Pseudomonadota; class Gammaproteobacteria; order Burkholderiales; family Sulfuricellaceae; genus Sulfurimicrobium; species Sulfurimicrobium lacus. The sequence continues at coordinate 546,644 of NZ_AP022853.1, read as the reverse complement.
CGGCCACACCACCCTGCGGGTTTCGGCCACCGACTCCTTGCTGAAAGCGAAAAACTGCTTACCCGGCTGCGCCGTCCAGGCCACTCCGGCAGCAGCTGCTACGCCAGCCAGCACTATTATCAAACGCACCACAGGGGCAGAGTCCGAAAAATAATAATAGCCAGCGACACCCGCCATGAGCAGAAGAAACGCCAGTGCCAACTTTATTTTGTCTGTTTTCGTCATTTGTATTTATTTTGCCACTGCAAAGCGGATCATTTACCACACCCGCATTGCCGGCTGTGAATGGCAGGCCAGGAGGGCCTCGAACCCCCAACCCTCGGTTTTGGAGACCGATACTCTGCCAATTGAGCTACTGGCCTATTCTTAAAATGGTAAACAGCGATGGGTAATGGGGCTTACCCCATCACCCATCGCCGATCACCAAGAATGATTACTCGATTACCTTGGCAACCACACCAGCGCCGACGGTACGACCACCTTCGCGAATCGCGAAGCGCAGGCCTTCTTCCATGGCGATCGGCTGAATCAGCGCCACGTTGATGGAGACGTTGTCGCCAGGCATCACCATTTCGGTGCCGGCAGGCAGCTCGATCGCGCCGGTCACGTCTGTGGTACGGAAGTAGAACTGAGGACGGTAGCCTTGGAAGAACGGGGTGTGACGACCACCTTCGTCCTTGCTCAGCACGTAGATCTCGGCGGAGAACTTGGTGTGCGGGGTGATGGAGCCGGGCTTGGCCAACACTTGGCCGCGTTCGACTTCTTCACGCTTGGTGCCGCGCAGCAGCACGCCGACGTTGTCGCCTGCCTGACCTTGGTCGAGCAGTTTGCGGAACATTTCGACGCCGGTGCAGGTGGTCTTGATGGTGGGCTTGATGCCGACGATTTCAACTTCTTCACCAACCTTGACGATGCCGCGTTCGATACGACCCGTTACCACGGTGCCGCGACCGGAGATGGAGAATACGTCTTCCACCGGCATGAGGAAGGTGCCGTCGATGGCGCGTTCCGGTTGGGGGATGTAGCTGTCGAGGGCGTCGGCCAGTTTGAAGATGGAGGGTTCGCCGATGTCGCTTTGGTCGCCTTCCAGTGCTTTTAGGGCACTGCCGATGATGATCGGGGTGTCGTCGCCGGGGAAGTCGTACTTGGAGAGCAGTTCGCGCACTTCCATTTCGACCAGTTCGAGCAACTCGGGGTCGTCGACCATGTCGGCTTTGTTCATGTAGACGATGATGTACGGTACGCCGACCTGACGGGCGAGCAGGATGTGTTCGCGGGTCTGGGGCATGGGGCCGTCGGCAGCGGACACGACCAGGATGGCGCCGTCCATTTGCGCGGCGCCAGTGATCATGTTTTTCACATAGTCGGCGTGGCCCGGGCAGTCAACGTGCGCGTAGTGACGTGCGGCGGTTTCGTATTCAACGTGGGCGGTATTGATGGTGATACCGCGTGCCTTTTCTTCCGGCGCGCTGTCGATCTGGTCGTAGCCTTTGGCTTCACCACCAAACTTCTTCGACAGGATCGTCGTGATCGCTGCCGTCAAAGTCGTCTTGCCATGATCCACGTGGCCAATCGTCCCCACGTTTACGTGCGGTTTGGTACGCTCAAACTTACCTTTTGCCATGATCTAGTCGTCCTCTCTAGCGCGAAATTAAAATGGTGCCCATGGACAGAATCGGACTGTCGACCTCTCCCTTACCAAGGGAGTGCTCTACCACTGAGCTACATGGGCAGCAACCTGGAGCGGGTGAAGGGAATCGAACCCTCGTCGTAAGTTTGGAAAACTTCTGCTCTACCATTGAGCTACACCCGCAGTTTTACTTATCGACCAACAACGGCCATTTGGCCGTCTTAGCACCCTAATTATCCTTGGTGGTGGGGGAAGGATTCGAACCTTCGAAGGCAGAGCCGTCAGATTTACAGTCTGATCCCTTTGACCGCTCGGGAACCCCACCGAATGAAGCGCGCTATTCTCTGTTTTTTCGCGCAGGATGTCAACTGCAATGTGGAGAGATTTATAAATCCGCCCATCAGGCTTTGCCAATATCCCTGACGACATGCCGATGGCGACGACTGATCGGCAGCCTCTCTTCCATGCCGCGAAGCACTACCACCCAGGCGGCGGCACCCGCTTCGACGTCTTCACCATGACTCTGTTTTTCGAAGCCGGCAACGTACTCCTTCGCAACGATACAGTTGCGATGGATGCGCAAGAAGCGCGGGCCGAACTCCTGCTCCAGATGCGTGAGGGATTCTTCGCTCAAAAATTCACGCGCCCGCGTTCTGATTGTGACATATTTCTGCTCCGCATGCAGATAGACGATGTCTTCCAACGGTATCAGGATGATCTTGCCGCGCTCCGTCACACTCAGGTGCTGGCGCGCCTGATGCACCAACCCGCCAAGACGCTCTGGGGTGAAGGCCTGAGCCTTGCGCAGCGCGGCCAGCAGGCGCTCCTTGCGCACTGGCTTGAGAAGATAATCTATGGCATTCACTTCGAAAGCCTCGATAGCGTGCTGATCGAACGCGGTGCTGAACACGATCGCGGGCGGCGCCGGCAACCGCTGCATGTGCCGCGCCAGCTCGATACCATCCATCAGCGGCATGTGGATATCGAGCAGCGCCACGTCGGCCGCATTATTTTCCAGCCATTGCAGTGCAGCCCTCCCGGACACGGCCTCGCCAACCACCGTAACCGGCATTTCGCCCGCACAGTCCGCCAACACGTCGCGCAGGCGATTGCGCGCCGGCGCTTCGTCATCCACGATCAAGACTCTTAGTAGTGGCGTCATTTCGCTTCGACCCTGGTATAAGGGATTACGATGTGAACCTGGTATGAGTTGTCGCTCACCTTGGTCGTCAGGCTTGCCTCGGCATCGAAATGCAGCGCCAGCCGCTCGCGGATGTTGCTCAGAGCCATTTTATTGCCGCCATGGTGCCTTCCCTCGCTGCGGTACGGATTGCGCAGCAGAAGGTGAACCTGGTTACGGCTACTATATATATCGACGCTGATCTCTCCAGGCTCCACAGCAGGCTCGATGCCGTGGTACACCGCGTTCTCCAGCAAAGGTTGAAGCACCAGGGGCGGAATCAGGGCGTCGTGCGGCATTTTGTCGATACGCCATGCCACCCGCAGGCGATCACCCAGGCGCAGCTGCTCCAGACCTAGATACTGGCGGCACAAGGCCACTTCCTGCTCCAGCCGGACCAACTGGCGATTATCCGCCATCAACACGCGGAACAGGTCAGCCATGTCTTCCAGTGCGGTTTCGGCGCGCCGGGGGTCGCTACGAATCAGACTTAATACAGCGTTGATGCTATTAAAGAGAAAATGCGGACGGATGCGCGCCTGCAATGCCTGCAGGCGGGCTTCGCTCAAGGCCGGGGACAGCGCGCGGCTTCGCAGATTGAAATAGCCCAGCAGAGCAGCGGTCACCAGCAAGGTGAACAGCCAATTGCGCTGCAGCTGGAATGCCCCGTCCGCAGCCATCAAATCGCGCACCAGCCCGTGTACCAGCGTAACCAGCACCAACTCCAGCCCCACCACGGCGGCGATGCCACCAGAATAAGACATGCGCGCGAACAGGCGGCGCCCGGCGCACAGCAACAACAGGCTCAACAGCAGGAGCGGCTGCACCAGCACGGACAGCGCCATCAATTCCTGCCAGGCAGCCTTGAGCGTCTCCGCTTTCACAGCCGCCGCCACCAGACTCATACCATTGACGATCACGAGAATACGCAGGCTGACGCCCATATTGCAAAAATTGGGTAGTGCAGCCGGGGGGCGCGGAATTTGATTTATACTTGCCATGTTCCCAATTCTGAATAAGACGCCCCCACGATGCAAGATCAAAATCCGGCACAGGCTTGGTCCGGCCGCTTCAACGAACCAGTCGCCGAACTGGTCAAACGCTACACCGCCTCGGTGGAATTCGACCGCCGCCTGGCCGAATGCGACATCCAGGGTTCCCTCGCCCACGCCCTCATGCTTAATGCCGTAGGCATCCTCAACGCGGACGACCTCTCCGCCATCCAGCGCGGCATGGCGCAAATCCTGGCGGAGGTTCGCAACGACCAGTTCGTCTGGTCGCTCGACGCGGAAGACGTACACCTCAACATCGAAAAACGCCTCACCAGCCTGGTAGGCGACGCCGGCAAACGGCTGCACACCGCGCGTTCGCGCAACGACCAGGTTGCGACCGACGTGCGCCTGTGGCTGCGCGCCGAGATCGACGCACTGGTCGCACTGGTCAAAAACCTGCAAGGCGCCCTGCTCGATCTGGCCGAACAGCATGCCGACACGGTGATGCCCGGCTTCACCCACTTGCAGGTGGCACAGCCGGTCGCCTTCGGCCATCATCTCATGGCTTACTATGAAATGCTCAAGCGCGACGGGGAGCGCCTGCAGGATTGCCGCAAGCGCGTCAACCGCCTGCCCCTGGGCGCCGCCGCCCTGGCCGGGACCAGCTACCCCATCGACCGGGAGATGGTGGCGCGCGAACTGGGCTTCGACGGGGTGTGCGAGAACTCCCTGGACGCCGTATCCGACCGCGACTTTGCCATCGAGTTTACCGCCAGCGCCGCGCTGGTGATGACCCACCTTTCGCGCCTGTCTGAAGAACTGATCCTGTGGATGAGCCCGCGCTTCGGCTTCATCGACATCGCCGACCGCTTCTGCACCGGCTCGTCCATCATGCCGCAGAAGAAAAACCCCGACGTACCGGAACTGGTGCGCGGCAAGACCGGGCGCATCAACGGCCACCTGGTGGCGCTGCTGACCCTGATGAAATCCCAGCCGCTGGCCTACAACAAGGACAACCAGGAAGACAAGGAACCGCTGTTCGACACCGTGGACACCCTCAACGCCACGCTGCGCATTTACGCCGACATGATCGGCGGCATCACGGTGAACAAGGACGCCATGCGTCAGGCGGCGTTCCAGGGTTATGCCACAGCCACGGATCTGGCTGATTACCTGGTGAAGAAAGGGTTGCCTTTCCGCGACGCGCACGAGGCAGTGGCGCGGGCAGTACGACATGCGGAAAGCAGGAAATGCGATCTGAGCGAGTTGCCGCTGGATGAGTTGCGCCAGTTTTCTCCCCTGATCGAAGCCGACATTTTTGCCGTCCTGACGCTGGAAGGTTCGCTCAACAGCCGCAATCACATTGGCGGCACTGCGCCCGAACAAGTCAGGAAAGCCATACACAAGGCGAGACAGGCTCTGGGAAAATAAGTGGAAGGGCTATTTTCGCGCCAGTGGGTCGAACGCTTCGCCGCACAATGGAATGCCAACATGGACATGGTGGCGCCGCTGAGCGCGGCGAATTTCAATTCGGTCATTGCCTTCGGCTTCAGCGACGAAACCAACCCGGCGGTAGTGCTCGAAGTAAAAAACGGCAAGGTGGCAAAAGCCGGTGTATTTGTTGCGGCCAGCAGCCCGACACCGGACTGGGATTTGCGCGCCAGTGCGGAAAACTGGGTCAAATGGAAGAAAGAAGGCATGGGCATCGCCGGACTGGGCGTCGCGGTTGCGACCCGGCAACTTGAATTCCGCGCCGGCGACTACCGCAAGATGATCCGCACACCGCGGCTGGCCGGACCCTTCCTAAAGTTCTTCACATTGCTATAAACAAGACTCGCGCAGCGAGCCCGCGCCCCCCTCCCCCCGATCGGAACAATCGCCCTTCACGTTCGCCCCCTCTCCCGCTGGCCGCGGAGAGGCGCGCCCACTCAGGGCAGGTAGAGAGAAAACACCGCGCCATGCAGGGCGCCTTCGTTGCCAAGCCGGATGAAGCCGCTTTTCCCCTGATTGCGATGCAAGGCCGCGACCGTCGCAGAAAAATACAGTCCCAGCCCGGTACCCCCGCCACACAGATCCAGTTTAGCGCGGCGTCCGCCATGCTCAAGGACTTCGCTGGGGTACCCCTGACTGTCGTCCTCCACCCGGAAGCGCAGATAACCATCCTCAGACGCGGCGCTCAGCAGGACCTTGCCCTTGGCGTAATGCAACGAGTTATGAACCGCATTCACCAGGATGCCGCGCACCATCTCGCGGTCGAAGAAACCATATAAGCCCTCACAACTACCGATGCTGATGTCGATACCGCGATCTTCCATCAGGGAGTGGGTTTCGACGGCGATCTCCCGCAAAACCTCGCATGCGTCGTGATAGTCGATATCGAGCTCATAACGACCTTGAGCAATACGGTAAAGGGCCAGCACGTGCGCCAGGCGCTGGTTGATCCGCGAACTACCGTATTTTATCCGGCTCAGCGATTTTTGCGCCTCAGGATTGTCCAGCGCCCAGGGTTCGTTGCTCGCGTTTTCAATGGCGTTGAAGTGCAGGAAGAGCAAATTCTTGATTTCATGAATATTGGCTGCAAAAACGGTAGCGAAATCGATATCGCCGCCTGCGCCCTGATCGTTCGGCTCGTTCATTCTTTAACCCCGAATTTGGCGGAGAGATCCTTGTAAAGCGTGGCAAGCATGAGATATTTCTTGTGTTCAGGATCACGCTGCTTGATTGCGTCCAGATATCCGCGCGCCACGAGCGCCAATTCCTCGTCCCAACCGCTTTGACCGATATAGGTCAGGATGGCATGAACGGCATTGAGCACCACCACGTTGTTGTTCCCGAGCTGGTTCGCGGCCTGCATCAAAAGCTCAACCGACCCCTTCAGGTCGCCCGCCTGGGCAAGTTTCACGGCACGGTTGTTGAGGGCGATCACTTCGCGCGAGGAGTTGTGGATCAGTTCTTTGCCCTGGTCGTGCAACCCCATGCGCTCGAACATCTGCTCGGCACGCTTGAGCAGCGCCGCATTTTCGTGATTGTTCTTCACCAGATTCTGGGCGATCTGCTCACCCATTGCCTGGTCGCCTTGCTGATAGCAGGCGCGCACCATGTCCAGCGCCACCGATTCGGGTTTCTTGGCGGCAGCCTCGAACAGCTCCCGCGCTTCGTTGAAGGACTGCTGCGCCGCCGCCTTATCGCCAGCCTTGTCATGGATCATGCTGTCCATGACCGCCGCATGCAGCATCACTTCGGCAGAGTTCTCGAACGCCTTGCGCGCATTGCCCATCACTGACAAGGCCTGGGTGTATTCGCCCTTGTCGAGGAATACCCGGCTCAGGTTGGCGTAGTCTTCCGGCTCCGCGAATGAGGAGAACTTGCCGAACTCCAGCACAGCTTCGAACGCACCCTGTGCTGTGTCCAGGTCCTCGTTGTGGTAGGCGGTTTCGCCCAAGTCCTTCTGGCGCTGCAGAATGCGCGGCGATTTGGCCACCGCGTCCATCAGCACCCGCTGAGCGGCAGCCTCGTCGCCCAGGGCGGAGTGCGTCTTGGCCAGCCAGTCGTAGGCGGACATATAGTTGGGATGGTCCGCGACGATCTGCTGGAAGCCTTCCGCCGCAGCCTGGAAGTTCTCCGCGAAAAACTGCGCCTTGGCCAGCCCCATGCGCGCCCACGGAATTTCCCGCATTTTCAGGATGTGTTCGTAGACCTGGCGCGCCCCGGCAAAATCCGAGACCAGCAGCATCAATTCGCCCTTGAGGCGCAGCAAGTCCAGCAAATAAGGCCCCGCCGCCTGCAGTCGCTGATCGCACACCTGCACGGCCTTGCGAAATTCCTGGCGCTCCATCAGATCGAATATCGGCGCCAGAAACGTTTTCTTGTTCGCCAGGCGTTCGAGCCGCAGGCGCAATACCTCGCCGCTGAAAGGCTTGATCAGGTAGTCGTCCGGCGCCAGCTCCACGGCGCTCACCACTTTTTCGTAGCTGCGCTCGGCGGTCACCATCATGAATATGGTGGTGTTCTTGATCATCCGCCTGCGCTTCAACTCTTCCAGCAATTGCTGGCCGTCCTTGCCTTCGCCCAGGAAATAGTCGCAGAGAATGATGTCGTAAGTCCGATGCTCGATTTTGTTGATCGCATCCGCGGCATTCGCCGCCATGTCAATCTTGACTCCGCCCAGCGTGGTGATGGTAATGCGCAAGGAGGAGCGCACACCGATGATGTCGTCGATCACCAGAAAGGTCTTGCCCTTGAAATCGACCGGGACATTTTTCGCACCAGGGAAAGCGGCCATGCTGCGCTAGCTCTTCATTTCAACCGGCTGACCGGCCTGTTCGCTCACATAACGGCCGAGGGAGGCGAACAATTCGCTGCCGTCGCGCGTGTTGCGCCAGGCATCGTCTTTCCAGACATAGTGATAGCCGCCCGACTTTGCCGCCACCCATAATTCCTGGCTGGCAGACTGGCGGTTGATGATGATTTTGCTGCCGTTCGCGAACTCGAGTTCGAGAATGCCGGCACTGGTTTCAAAGTCGATGTCTGCGTCGCTGGCCTCGATGGCCTGCTCGATTTGCGAGAGCGTGGTGTCGACTAATTGCGTAAATTCGGTTGGGGTCATGACAGCAGCCAATATGTTAAGATTTCGCGCTTTACGCTTTATTATCCGGGAAGAATACTATGCGGCCTGCTTTGATGCTAGTTATGTGCGCCCTGCTGCTCGCCGGTTGCGGCCACAAGGGTCCGCTCTACCTGCCGCCGCCACCCGCCTCCTCGCAACAGGACCACAAGTGAACACCTTTCAACCTATCAGCGGCGAACTCCACGCCGAGTCCGTGCCGCTCAGCCGCATCGCCCGGGAATACGCCACCCCCTGCTACGTTTATTCGCGCGCCGCGCTGACCGAGGCTTACCGCAGCTTCGACACTGCTTTCGCCGGGCGCGAGCATCTCGTGTGCTACGCCGTCAAAGCCAATCCCAACCTCGCCATTCTCAACCTGTTCGCCCGGCTGGGCGCCGGGTTCGACCTGGTTTCCGGCGGCGAACTGCAACGCGTCCTGGCTGCCGGCGGCGACCCGCGCAAAGTGGTGTTTTCCGGCGTGGGCAAGAGCGAGAATGAAATGCGCCAGGCGCTCGAAGCCGGCATCCTGTGCTTCAACGTGGAATCGGAAGGCGAACTGCTGCGCCTCAACCAGGTCGCCGGAAGCATGGGCAAAAGCGCGCCGGTCAGCCTGCGCGTCAACCCCGACGTGGACCCCAAGACGCACCCCTACATTTCCACCGGCCTCAAGGGCAACAAGTTCGGCGTCGCCTACGACGACGCCCCGCGCATCTACCGCCTGGCCAGCGAGTTGCCCCATATCTCCATCCAGGGCATCGACTGCCATATCGGTTCCCAGATCACCGAACTTTCGCCTTTCGCCGACGCCCTGGACAAGGTCCTGGAACTGGTCGACCGACTGGAGCGCGACGGCATCACGCTGCACCACCTCGACCTCGGCGGCGGCGTCGGCATCCGCTACCAGGACGAAACGCCGCCGCCCGCCGCGGAATACGTCCGGACCTTGCTGGACAAGCTTGCCGCCCGCCCGCACAAAATCATCATCGAACCCGGCCGCGCCCTGGTGGGCAATGCCGGCCTCCTGCTCACCAAGGTGGAGTATCTCAAGCACGGCGAGAGCAAGAATTTCGCCATCGTCGACGCCGCCATGAACGACCTGGCACGCCCCGCCCTCTATGACGCCTTCCACGACATCCAGGCGGTACGCCCCGGAGCCGGCGTGCAGCAAAGCTATGAAGTCGTCGGCCCGGTGTGCGAAAGCGGCGACTTTCTCGGCCATGACCGCCAGCTCGCGCTGGAAGAAGGCGATTTGCTGGCCATCATGTCCGCCGGCGCCTACGGCATGAGCATGAGCTCCAATTACAACACCCGCCCACGCGTCGCGGAAGTCATGGTGGATGGCGACAAGACCTACCTGGTGCGCGAACGCGAGCAGGTCGCCGCGCTGTTCGCCGGGGAACGAAAACTCCCTGATTAAAAAGCGATTAACCACGGAGGACACGGAAAAATTCGAAGTCTTGGGTAGCACTCTTTTTTTCTTTGTGATCTCCGTGGTTAACATGCCGTTCTAAGGATCAAGTTTGCTCAAACTCCTGATAGCCCCGTCACTCGGCGTTCTGGCAGTGTTCGGCTTCGCGCCGTTCTATTTTTTCCCTCTGCCGCTTCTCGCGCTGGCCGGCCTGTTCCACCTGTGGGCAAACTCGGCCTCGCCGCGGCGCGCCGCACTGGACGGCTTCACCTTCGGCCTGGGATTTTTCGGCGCCGGGGTGAGCTGGGTTTATGTCAGCCTGCACGACTTCGGCGGCATGCCCCTGGCCCTGGCCCTGACCGCAACCGCCCTGTTCTGCGCGGTGCTGGCCATATTCCCCGCAGTTGCCGGCTTCCTGCAGGGCCGCTGGCGCGTTTCGCGCACCATGCGTTTGCTGCTGCTGATGCCCGCGTTATGGGGGCTGAGCGAATGGTTGCGCGGCTGGGTGCTGACCGGTTTCCCGTGGCTGGCAATGGGCTATTCGCAAGTACCCATCAGCCCGCTGGCGGGCTTCGCGCCCGTTCTCGGCGTCTATGGCGTTTCGTTGGCGCTGGCGGTCGGTGCTGGCGCGCTGGCATTGCTGGCGCAGCAGCGACAGCGCCGCCACGCCCTCGTTATCCTGGCGTTGCTGGCCGGCAGCGGGCTAGCCCTCAAGCAAGTGCAATGGGTCCAGCCGGTCGGTATGCCGGTCGCCGTTTCCCTGGTGCAGGGCAACATCGCGCAGGAGCTGAAGTGGCGCCCGGAAAAAGCGCGCCACACCCTTGAGTCCTACGCCCGCCTGTCCGCCGCCAGCCAGGGGAAACTGGTCGTGCTGCCGGAAACCGCGCTGCCGATGTTCCTCGGCGACGTGCCGCCCGCCTACCTGGAGCAACTGGCGCAACTGGCGCAAAGCCGCGGCGGGGACGTAGTGGTAGGCATCCCCGAGGAAATAGAGGCAGGCAAGTATTTCAACAGCGCATTCAGCTACGGTTCCGCGCCGACCCAGGTTTACCGCAAGTACCACCTGGTGCCTTTCGGCGAATTTCTGCCGCTGCGTTCCGCCCTCGACTGGGTGCTGACTATTTTGCACATTCCGCTCGCCGACTTCGCGCGCGGCGCGCAGGTGCAGCAGCCGATGGCGGTGGCGAATCAGCATCTGGCCGTGGACATCTGCTACGAAGACGTGTTCGGCGAAGAAATCATCCGCCAGTTGCCGCGCGCCACCATCCTCGCCAACCTCACCAACGACGCCTGGTTCGGCCATTCCCTGGGCCCCTGGCAGCATCTGCAGATCGCCCAGATGCGCGCGCTGGAAACCGGGCGCTTCATGCTGCGCGCCACCAATACCGGCGTGACGGCGATCATCGACCAGCGCGGGCAGGTGACGCAGCTCGCGCCGGTTTTCACCGCCACCGTGCTGGAAGGCAGCGCCCAGGGCTTCGCGGGCGCCACGCCCTACGTCCGCTTCGGCAATCTCCCACTCCTGCTGTTGCTTGCGCTGCTGCTGGCAATGGCGCGCAAATTCCGCCAATGAGCTGGCACTGCTACCTGCTGGAATGCGCCGACGGCAGCCTCTACACCGGCATCACCAACGACCTCGACAAGCGCGTGGCCGCGCATAACGACGGGACGGCGTCGAAATACACGCGCGCCCGCCTGCCGGTCCGGCTGGTTTACACCGAGGCGCATCCCGACCGCTCCGCCGCCTCGAAGCGCGAAGCAGCGCTCAAGAAACTCAAGCGCGCCAGCAAACTGGCGCTGGCCGCGGAGGGTGCGACAAATTGCCGCAGGCCGTTTCCTGCGCCTGAAACGGAAATACAATAAGCGCCTTGCCGCGGGTCGCCCGATTCGCCGGCTGACCGCCATTCCCCCTCATTCGTTTTGGAGCATCACCCATGAAACTGCGTTTTCTGATCGCCGCACTGTTTTCCGCTTCCGTCGCACACCCCGCCCTGGCCGGCGACGAGATGGCCAAATACCAGGATGAAGCCCGCAAGGTGGTGAAGGAATTTGCCACCCAGTTGAGCGGCGTGCTGAAAACCGAGATGGAAGCGCGCGGCCCGGTCGCGGCCATCGCGGTTTGCCGCGACGCTGCACCCACCATCGCTTCCGAGCTCTCGCGCAAGAACGGCTGGAAGGTGAGCCGCGTGTCGCAGAAAGTGCGCAACCCGCTGCTGGGTACGCCGGACGCCTGGGAGCAGAAAGTGCTGGCCGATTTCGAGCAGCGCCTCGAAAAGGAAAATCCCGCCAACATGGATTATGCGGAAATCGTCACCGAGCCGCAGGGCAAGTATTTCCGCTACATGAAGGCGATTCCGCTGCAGGACGTCTGCCTCAAATGCCACGGCACGGACGAAGTTCGCGCCCAGCCTGTCAGGGATGCGCTGGCCGCCGGCTATCCGCACGACAAGGCTAACGGTTACACCCTGGGCCAGCTGCGCGGCGCCTTCAGCATCAAACGTCCGCTGTAATTCCCGTGGGGCGGGCTCCCGCCCCATTCCCGGCACCCCGGAAATGCAGTAAAATCAGCGCTTTTTAGCGATTCCCTGCCTTCATGCTGACTTTCCAGGACATTATTCTCACGCTCCAGCGCTACTGGGCCGAACGCGGTTGCGCCTTGCTTCAGCCCTACGACATGGAAGTCGGCGCCGGCACCAGTCACACGGCCACCTTCCTGCGCGCCATCGGCCCCGAGCCCTGGAAGGCCGCCTACGTCCAGCCCTCGCGCCGCCCCAAGGACGGCCGCTACGGCGAGAACCCCAACCGCCTGCAGCACTACTACCAGTACCAGGTGGTCCTGAAACCGGCCCCGGAAAACATCCTCGAACTCTATCTCGGATCGCTGGAAGCGCTCGGTTTCGACCTCAAGAGCAACGACATCCGCTTCGTCGAAGACGACTGGGAAAACCCCACCCTCGGCGCCTGGGGTCTGGGCTGGGAAGTGTGGCTGAACGGCATGGAAGTGACCCAGTTCACCTACTTCCAGCAGGTCGGCGGCATCGACTGCAAGCCCATCACCGGCGAGATCACCTACGGCCTGGAGCGTCTGGCCATGTACCTGCAAGGGGTCGACAACGTGTTCGACCTGACCTGGACGGAAGGACTCACTTACCGCGACGTCTACCACCAGAACGAGGTGGAGCAGTCGACCTACAATTTCGAACACAGCGACGTGGAGTTCATGCTCACCGCCTTCAACGCCCACGAGAAGCAAGCCAAACACCTGATGGAACAGCAACTGGCGCTGCCCGCCTACGAACAGCTGCTCAAGGCCGGCCACTCCTTCAACCTGCTGGACGCGCGCGGCGCCATCTCCGTCACCGAGCGCGCCGCCTACATCGGCCGCATCCGCAACCTGGCGCGCAGCGTCGCCCAGGGCTACCTCGACAGCCGCGCCCGCCTCGGCTTCCCGATGGCGCCGCAGGATTGGGCCGCCGAAGTCCTGGCGCAGATTGAAAAGAAGGCGGCATGAATATGGACACGAAGAATCTGCTGGTTGAATTATTCGTCGAGGAACTGCCGCCCAAGGCTCTCAGGAAACTGGGCGAGGCATTCTCCGCCAACCTGTTCGAATCCCTCAAGGCTCATGGATTGGCGGGCGAAAACTCGGTCGTCACGCCCTACGCCTCGCCGCGCCGCCTCGCCGCACATGTCACGCATGTCGCCGCGCAGGCAGCGGACAAGCCGGTATCGCATAAACTGATGCCGGTGAGCATCGGGCTGGATGCCAACGGCGAGGCCACCCAGGCATTGCAGAAACGCCTGGCGGCCATGGGGCTGGACGCATCCATCCTGCCCCGCCTCAAGCGCGAGGGCGAAGGCAAGGCAGAGGCCCTGTTCTTCGACACCGAAGTGCGGGGTGCAACGCTCGTCAATGGCCTGCAACTCGCGCTGGAAGATGCGCTGGCAAAACTGCCCATCCCCAAGGTGATGAGCTACCAGTTAGCCGATGGCTGGAGCACCGTCAATTTCGTGCGCCCGGCCCACGCCCTGATCGCCTTGCACGGCGCGGACGTAATTCCGGTGTCCGCGCTCGGTCTCGCCGCCGGGCGCGAAACCCGCGGCCACCGCTTCGAGGCCGCCACCGCCTCCATCTCACTCAGGGATGCCGACAGCTACGCCATGCAGATGGCGAGCGAAGGCGCGGTCATCGCCAGCTTTGAAGAACGCCGCGCCGACATCGCCCGCCAGCTTCAAGAAGCCGCCGCAAAAATCGGCGGCGTAACGCCGATCGAGGACGACGCCCTGCTGGACGAAGTAACCGCGCTGGTGGAACGCCCCAACGTGCTGGTCGGCCAATTCGAGGAAGGCTTCCTGGACGTCCCGCAGGAATGCCTGATCCTCACCATGAAGGCCAACCAGAAATATTTCCCCCTGCTGGACAACACGGGCAAGCTGACCAACCGCTTCCTGATCGTGTCCAACATCCGCCCCGCCGATCCATCCGCAGTCATCGGCGGCAACGAGCGGGTGGTGCGTCCGCGCCTCGCCGACGCCAAGTTCTTCTTCGACCAGGACCGCAAGAAATCGCTGGAATCCCGCGTCGCCAAGCTCGCCAACGTGGTGTATCACAACAAGCTGGGCAGCCAGATGGAGCGGGCGCAGCGCCTCGCCAAGCTGGCCGGTGAAATCGCGCGCCACCTCGGGGCCGACGCCGCTCAGGCGGAGCGCGGCGGCTACCTCGCCAAGGCCGATCTGATCACCGACATGGTGGGCGAATTCCCCGAGCTGCAGGGCATCATGGGCCGCTACTACGCCGCTCACGACGGCGAACCCGAGGCCGTGGCGCGCGCCGTGGAGCAGCACTACTGGCCGCGCTTCGCCGGCGATGCGCTGCCGCAGGACAATATCGCCGCAGCGGCCGCCCTGGCGGACAAGCTCGACACCCTGGTGGGTATCTACGGCATCGGCCTCGTGCCCACCGGCGACAAGGACCCCTTCGGCCTGCGCCGCCACGCCCTGGGCGTGCTGCGCATGCTGATCGAGGCGCAGCTGCCGCTGGACCTGGTGTCCCTGCTGAACCTGGCCAAGGGGCAGTTCCCGGCGGAAATCATCGCCGACAGCGTGGTGCAGGACGTGCACGGATTCATGCTGGAACGTCTGAAAAATTATCTGCGCGACAAAGGCTTCGATCCCGATGAAATCGAAGCGGTGGTCAGCCAGAATCCCACCCGCATCGACCTGGTCACGCCGCGCCTGGACGCAGTGCGCGAGTTCCGGAAGCTGCCGGAAGCCGCCGCGCTTGCCGCTGCCAACAAGCGCATCCAGAACATCCTGAAGAAAACCGCGCCCCCGAGCGGCGACGCCGATCCGGCGCTGCTGCAGGAAACAGCGGAGCGCGACCTGTTCGAGGTGGTGAGCCGCCTCGCGCCCCAGGTCACATCTTTGCTGCAGAACGAGGATTACACCGGCGCCCTGACCCGTCTGGCCGGCGCGCGCCAGGCGGTGGACAGCTTCTTCGACGGCGTGATGGTGATGGCGGACGAACCGCTGATCCGCAACAACCGTCTCGCATTGCTCAAATCCCTAGGCGACCTGATGAACCAGGTGGCCGACATATCCAAGCTTGCAGCTTGACAGTAAGGAGTGAAGAGTGAGGAGTGAGGAGCAAAAGCGGTGTGCGGTGGCTTTACCCCTCACCCCTCACGCCTCACGCCTCACCGAAAAATCATGAAGCTAATCATTCTCGACCGCGACGGCGTCATCAACGTCGATTCCGACCAGTTCATCAAGAGCCCGGAAGAGTGGAAACCCATTCCCGGCAGCCTGGAAGCCATCGCCAGGCTCAACCAGGCGGGCTACCGGGTAGTGCTTGCCACCAACCAGTCGGGCATCGGGCGCGGCCTGTTCGACATGGCCACGCTCAACGCCATCCACGACAAGATGCACAAGGCGCTGGCCCAGGTCGGCGGACGCATCGACGCGCTGTTTTTCTGCCCCCATGCGGCGGACTCCAAGTGCGATTGCCGCAAACCCAAGCCCGGCATGTTCGAGGAAATCAGCCGGCGCTTCAACATGGACCTGAAGGGCGTGCCTGCCATCGGCGATTCCCTGCGCGACCTTCAGGCGGCGGTCTCCATGGGCGCCATGCCGGTTCTGGTACGCACCGGCAAAGGGGAAAAAACGCTCGAAGCCGGCGGCCTGCCGGAAGGGACCCTGGTGTTCGCGGATTTGGCCGAAGCGGTGCGCCACCTGACCTCCCCTATCGCATGATGGTGTGGCTGCGCTCCTTCCTGTACGCCCTGGGCATGCTGCTGCTCACCCCAATCTTCTCGGTCATCGCGCTGCTGACCTTTCCCTTCCACCCGCTGACGCGCTCCCGCATCATCGCGGCCTGGGCAAAAATCATGCTGTGGTGGGCCAGGGTGATATGCGGCCTGAGCTACCGTGTGATCGGCACAGAAAACATTCCCGCCACGCCCGTTGTCATCCTCGCCAAGCACCAGTCGGCATGGGAAACACTGGCCTTCCAGTGCATCTTCCCGCCGGTGGTCTGGGTCATGAAGCGCGAACTCCTGAGAATCCCGTTCTTCGGCTGGGGACTGGCCATGACCAGTCCGATCGCGATCGACCGCGCCGCCGGCAAGGAGGCCCTGAAACAAATCACCGAGCAGGGCAAGGAGCGGCTGGCACAGGGCTTCTGGGTGGCGGTATTCCCCGAAGGCACGCGGGTAAAGCCGGGAACGCAGGGAAAATACAACATCGGTGGCGCTTTCATGGCCGCACACAACGGGGCGACGGTGCTGCCGGTGGCGCATAATGCCGGGGAATTCTGGGGCAAGAACGCGTTTCTCAAGTATCCCGGCACCATCACCCTCAGCATCGGCAAGCCGATACATACGGCGGGCATGAAAGCGGGCGCACTCAACGCCGAAGTAGAGGTGTGGATCGAGGAAGAAATGCAGCGCATCGCGCGCGACTACGAAGGTGGGCCGCTTGCACCGCATACGCCTCGGTGATGAGGAAGTTCCCTACCTGCTGCGGCGCAGCCCGCGCCGCCGTACCATCGGGCTCAGAATAGACCAGTCGGGGCTGACTGTAAGCGTGCCCACGCGCGCCCCGCAACGGGCCTGGGAAACGGTACTACGTGAAAAATCGGGCTGGGTGCTGGACAAGCTGGAAGAAATGCGTGCCCGCAGCATTCCGGACATCAGCTGGCGCGACGGCGAGCTGCTGCCGTTCCTCGGCGGCCCGATCGAACTGCTGGTGGAGCGCGGCACGCCCCGCGCGCGCCCTGCCCTTGGCGACGGACAGTTGCGCGTCGCACTACCTGATCCGACCGACACCAGTGCGCTCCAAACCCGCGTCGTGCAGTGGTACCGCCGCGAGGCCCTGACATTCTTTCAGCATCGGGTCGAATTTTATGCGCGCCAGCTGGACGTCAGCGTGTCGCGGCTCGGTTTGAGCAGCGCCCGGACGCGCTGGGGAAGCTGTACCAGCGGCGGCAACATCCGCCTCAACTGGCGTCTGATCAAGGCCCCGCCTGCGGTAATCGACTATGTGGTCGTCCACGAGCTGGCCCATCTGATCGAACTGAACCATTCGCCATCGTTCTGGAAAATCGTGGCCCAGTTATGCCCGGACTATACCGCGCTACGCACTTTGCTCAGAGAACACGCCGCCCATTACCACCGTTTTTGACTTGGAACCCATTTTTGAAACCTGCCGAATGTGCGCCTAATTTTCGCCTTGTTCGCGCGGGGGTTTTTTCCGTGCGCCAAGCGCGCTATGATGCGGCAATAAGTGATTGTAAAAATATAACTTTACCGAGCGAATGAAAGGGAGCGTTATGCGTTTGCTGCATACCATGATCCGTGTCGCGGACCTGGAAAGATCCATCGCTTTTTATACCGAGGTCCTCGGCATGCGCTTGTTGCGGCGCAAGGACTATCCCGAGGGGCGCTTTACCCTGGCTTTCGTGGGGTACGGCGACGAAAGCGAGCATGCCGCGATCGAGCTGACCCACAACTGGGATACCTCATCCTACGATATCGGCAATGGCTTCGGCCATATCGCCATCGAGGTGGAGGACGCCGCACATGCCTGCGCGGAAGTCAAAAAACGCGGCGGCAAGGTGACGCTGGAAGCGGGCAAGATGAAGCACGGTTCAACCATTATCGCTTTCGTCGTGGACCCGGACGGGTACCAGATCGAATTCATTCAGCGCGGCTCGCGCCAATAACAAGGGAAAAACCATGAAACCAAGCATTCTGCGCAATCTCCTGTTGTCGTTCCTTGCGCTTGGCGTGGTGATGGGCGCGGTATTTCCGCTCTTTGCCAACATCTTCGTCGAATGGAAACCCGGCATGCTGGTGTGGTTCTGTGCTGGTGCGCTGGCAGCGGGCGTCACTCTCGGACTGGCCAATTACTGGCTGGTAAGCTGGGTGCTGCTGTCCAAGCTGCGGCGCATTTCGCAGGTCGCCACAGCGATCAGCGACAAGGACATCAGCC
Organism: Sulfurimicrobium lacus; assembly: GCF_011764585.1. Classification (GTDB taxonomy): domain Bacteria; phylum Pseudomonadota; class Gammaproteobacteria; order Burkholderiales; family Sulfuricellaceae; genus Sulfurimicrobium; species Sulfurimicrobium lacus. The sequence goes on along the minus strand of NZ_AP022853.1, from coordinate 528,338 downwards.
ACCACTGCGCCATGGAAAGCGACGATACGATCGGCGAGATTGTCGTCAGTTTCAACAAGATGGCCAGCAACCTGCGCGACCTGATCGGCGAAGTGGCCAGCATGAGCGGCTCCGTAAACCACGATGCAAACACCATCCAGGAACTGATGAGCGGGGTACGCAGCCGCTTTGACGCGCAACATCAGACCGTGGCCAGCATCAACTCCAGCACCGAGACGCTTTCGGATACGGTGGCGCAAATTTCCGGCAGCGCCGGCCAGGTATCGGAAGCGGCACGCAACGCATCCGACCTGGCAAAATCGGGCGGCAGGATCGTTCAGGAAACCATCCAGGGCATGCGCCAGATCAACGAGTCGGTCACGCTGGGCTCCTCAGCGGTGGATAGCCTGGGGCGCAAGTCGGACGAAATCGGCGCAATCGTGGCGGTCATCAACGGCATTGCCGAACAGACCAACTTGCTCGCCCTCAACGCGGCGATCGAGGCTGCCCGCGCCGGTGAGCAGGGGCGCGGATTCGCGGTGGTGGCAGACGAAGTACGCAAATTGGCGGAAAAAACTGCGCAGGCCACCAAGGAAATCAGCGAAATGATCCAGAGCGTGCAACAGGAAACGCGCAACGCGATATCCACCATGCAAAGCGGCACCGAGCAGGTGCGCGGCGGGGTGGAAAAGGCTACCGAGGCGGGGCGTGCGTTGCAGGAGATCGTAGGCAGCGTGGAAAAGGTGTCTGAAATGATCGAACGCATCGCCACCAGTGCCGAATCTCAGAACAAGATGGTTTCCGGCGTACGCCACCATGTGGACGAAATCAGCCATATGGTACATGAAGCCTCGCTGGACACCATTTCCAGCGAACAGGCCGTGGGCGAACTGGCGAAGCTGTCCGCCAAACTCGACGGCGTCCTCAAGCAATTCAAATTGCGTTGAAATCCACGCTCAGGCTCTGGTAGAACTGCACATTGTTGCGGCCGTTGTGCTTGGCATGGAACATGGTGTCGTCGGCAGCGGCCATCAGCTCCTCGGCGCTGCTCGCATTGTCCGGGTAGACGGCAAAGCCGATGCTCAAGGTGGGCTGAACCTCTTGTCCGCCCACTTCGATGGGCAGTCGCCCGGCCTCCATCAGGCGCATGGCAACCATGCGGATATCCCGGTCATGCGCTGCGTCCGGCAGCAAGGCCACGAACTCGTCACCGCCCCAGCGGCTGAGCGTGTCCGTCTCGCGCATCACGGACAGCAGCCGCTGGCTCAAGGTGCGCAGCACGACGTCCCCTGCGTGATGCCCGAGGGTGTCGTTGATTTGCTTGAAGCGGTCGAGGTCGATAAAGCCCAGGGCCACTTTGGTCCCATTGCGCTGGGCGCGAACGATGGCCTGCTGCAGGTGATCCTGTAGCAGAATCCGGTTCGGCAACTCGGTGAGCGGATCATGCAACGCCAGCCGGGTGATACGTTTCTGCTCCAGATAGGCTGCGGTCACGTCACGCAGTATCCCGCGCATACTGGTAACGCTCCCCTGAGGAGAGCGATACGCCAGCAAGCGCGCTTCCACCCACAGATGATCTCCACTTTCGTCTTGCAGGCGGAAACGCAAGGTAGTGTTGCGTTCCTGCCCCGACTCCAGTTGCTTCAGGCTGGTGCTGACAATGGTATGGTCTTCCGGGTGCACGAATTGGAACAATGACTGGTCTGCCATAGTGCGCACCGCTTTCTGGTCGCCGCGCAGCTTCCCCCAGCCGGCGCTGACACTAGTCAGCTTGCCTTGGGGCGTCATGTCTATGATCGCTTCTTCCAGCAAATCCAGGGTGTCGAGCATGGCCTGGCGTCGCGCTTCCGCCTGCATCTGCAATGTTACATCGTGGATCAGCGCCACCAGGTGCAGGCCGTGTCCGCCTTCGGCGGGAACCGTTTGCAGCCTGCCGGTAAAATACTGGTCGCCCAGGTCGTCCACCAGCGCGAAATCGACGGTCTCGCTCCTGCCGCTGCTCAGCACGCGGGGCGCCGCTTCCATGAGCGCATGCGCCATATCCGCCGGCAACGCCGATGACACGGTATGAGCGGCAGAACTGGCGGGCGGCAACTGGCTGTGACTGGACCAGACATTATGAATCGTGCCGACAGCATCGAATTCGATAACGATATCCTCGGTGGCCCCCACCAGCACCCGCAAGCGCGACTCGCTGGCGCGCAGGCTGTTTTCGATGCGTTGCCGTGCCAGGGTCGCGGCGAAATTATTGGCCGCCACGCACAGGATGTCGATTTCCATCGGCAGCCAGTCGTGTTTTTCGCGCTGAGCGAAAAATCCCAGAAACCCTGCCATCTCGCCGCCGACCAAAAGGGGAATGCACACCACGCTGGCAACACTTATCCCATTGAAAAGGCTGAATTCAGCGCGCGGCAATTCAACCAGATTTTTGGTAAAAACCATACCGATATGCAGCGTGTCGCTGAGCAGGGGATAATCGTCATAATCCAGACAGTCGGGAAGATGGCTCAGTTGCTCGCTGGCGAACCAGTACGAGCACAGTCTGGCCTTTAGCTGGCCGGCGGCGCACTGCTCGTTGAGATACAAGGCGCAATGATTGACCCGCGCGGCTTCCGCCAGACGATGCAGCACTTCGGCCCGATTTTCCTCGCCAGAGGCCTCCAGCAGCAGGTTGGTCGCATGGCCCAGGGCGTCCAGATAACGCGAATAGAGTGAGGCCTCGTTTGGCTTAGCCTGATATTCCTGACTATCCGGCAATGCCTGGGCCATGTTTGCGCCTATTCCTGGTCTGGGCTGGCGGCGTGGCAGTAATTGGCGATGCGCACAAAATCCTCCACGCCGATGTTTTCCGCCCGCAAACCGGGATCGATCTCGAGGTGCTCGAAATCCGGATCCTTGAGATACGCATGGAGGGTATTGCGCAGGGTCTTGCGACGCATGGAGAACGCTGCGGCCACTATCTTCGCCAGCAGTTCTTCGTCTTGCGCCCGGAAAGGGCGCTCGCGCCATGGCAGCATGCGCACCACTGCGGACTCAACCTTGGGAGGCGGCGAGAATGCCTGAGGCGGCACGTGCAAGAGATTTTCCATGATGAAGGAATATTGTAGCATGACCGACAACCTGCCGTAGGCAGACGTAGAAGGTGCCGCCACCATGCGTTCGACCACTTCCAGCTGCAGCATGAAGTGCATGTCATCGATCAGCGGGGAAAAGCCGGCGAGGTGAAATAACAAGGGCGTCGAAATATTATAGGGCAGGTTTCCGACCACTCGTAGCGGGCTGCCCAGACTGCCGAAATCGAATTTGAGGGCGTCGCAGGCGTGCACGGTAAGGCGCGCCGGATCGTATTCCCGGTGCAGGCGCGTGACGATATCGCGGTCGAGCTCGACCACATGCAGGTGGCGCAATGTCTGGAGCAAGGGTTTGGTGATCGCTCCCAGGCCGGGGCCGATCTCCACCATCAGATCGTCAGGCAGCGGACGAATGACCGTGACGATATCGGCGATAACCTGACGATTGGTGAGGAAGTGCTGGCCGAACCGTTTACGCGGGATATGCCTCATCGCCGCACCATGGCACAAGCCAGGTCCAGCGCCGCCAGCAGGCTGCCCGGCTCGGCGCCACCGCCGCCCGCCAGGTCGAGCGCCGTGCCATGATCCACGGAAGTGCGGATGATGGGCAGGCCCAGGGTCACATTGACCCCGCCGCCGAAACTGGCGTGTTTGAGCACCGGCAAGCCCTGATCGTGATACATGGCCAGCACGCAGTCGCATTCGGCCAGCATGCGCGGCGTAAACAGGGTATCCGCAGGCAGCGGTCCGCGCAAATCCATGCCCTGGGCACGCAAAGCATCCAGCACCGGCGAGATCACCTCGATTTCTTCGCGCCCGAGGTGGCCGCCCTCTCCGGCATGAGGATTGAGCCCTGCCACCAGGATGCGCGGATGAGAAATGGCGAAGCGGGAAACGAGATCGCGGTGCAGAATGCGGATCACTTCGCTCAAGCTTTCGCGGGTAATGGCGGCAGGCACGTCTTTCAGCGGCAAATGGGTGGTCGCCAGGGCAACGCGCATGCCGCCCCCTACCAGCATCATCACCACCCGCGGCGTTGCGGTCTGTTCGGCGAGAAATTCGGTATGGCCGGTAAAATGAATACCTGCATCGTTGATCACGCCCTTGTGCACCGGTGCGGTCACCAAGGCATCGAAAGTGCCGTTCAGGCAACCGTCAACCGCGCACCGCAAGGTATCGAGAACATAGCGGCTATTGGCGACATCTAGCTTGCCGGGCTGAACCGGAGCTACCAGGGGAATATGCATGACTTCCAGCGCCCCCAGTGGTGCGGGCTGATCGGCCAATGGCGCATAGTCCATGATTGCCAGCGGCAGCTTGAGCGCCTTGGCGCGCGCGGCCAGCAGGGTTTTGTCCGCCAGCACGATCACGCGCGCCGGGTAGGCCTGCTGGGCGAGCAGCACGCACAGGTCGGGACCTATGCCGGCGGGTTCACCGGCGCTAAGCGCAATAATGGGTATACTCAAGGACAAGGTCCGGATCGCTCAATACACTTAAAAAATTAGAGATAACTTACAAGACAGAATCATCCTGGAATCCGGTCATTCCCGCCCTCATTTATCATCCATCCGGTACTCGACGTAAGCACGGTCGCGCAGCTGGCGCAGCCATTCCTGATAGGCCTCGTCGGCCTTGCGCACGCGAATTTCCTGGCGCGCCTGCATGCGCGTGCGCTCCTTGCTCACATCCTGGCTGCGACGCTCAAGCACCTCGATCAGGTGCCAGCCGAAAGGGGAACGCACCGGATCGGAGAATTGACCCGGTTTCAGGGCATCCATGGCTTTCTCGAATTCAGGCACCGTATCGCCGGGCGATATCCAGCCCAGATCCCCTCCCCGGCTCGCGGACCCGTCCTCCGAGTGCAGACGCGCCAACTCCTCGAATTTCGCGCCATTGTCGAGCCGTTCCTTGAGTTGCAGGGCACGGTTCCTGGCGTCCTGCTCCGACACCACCTCGTTCACCTTGATCAGGATATGGCGAACATGGGTTTGCTGCACCACGAATGGCGTTTCCTTGCCGCGCTTGTCCAGCAATTTCAGGATATGGAAGCCGTTCGGGCTGCGCAGCACCTGGCTGGTCTCTCCCGGCTTGAGGTTGTTGAGTGCCTCGACGAACAGCGCCGGCAATTGCCCGGCCGTGCGCCATCCCAGCACGCCGCCTTCGAGCGCGTCCGGCGCATCGGAATAACTTGCGGCAATTTGGCGAAAGTCCTTGCCGGCCTGCACTTCTTCCAGCGCTTTAAGGGCGCGCGACTTCAATTTCTGCAACTGTTCGGGGCTCGCCTGTTCCGGCACCCGCACCAGGATGTGTGCCAGGCTGTACTCTCCGCCCCCCCCCGCCACCGCGCCACGGGTGTTGAGGTAGTTGTCCACCTCGCCGTCGCTCACGGTCACGCGGTTGTCGACTTCCCGCTCGCGCAATCGCGCCATGATGATCTCGTTGCGGATGTCCTCGCGGAACTTGCTAAAATTCACGCCGTCCTTTTCCAGTGCGGCACGGAACTGTTCCGGGCTGAGCTTGTTTTCCTGGGCGATGCGCTGCAAAGTCTTGTCGAGCTGAACCTCATCAATTTTCACGCCGGTTTCCTGGGCAAACTGCAGTTGCAGGCGGTCCATGATCATGCGTTCCAGCAGCTGTTTCTCCAGCAAATCGCGGGGAGGCATCGGCGTACCCTGTTTTTGCAGCTGCTGAATCACCGTATGCAGACGCTCGTCAAGTTCGAGCTGGGTAATGACATCGCTGTTCACCACCGCAACGATGCGGTCCAGTGCGACCGCGCGTGCCGGCTTTGTTTCCGCGCTGGACAGGTGCGTTAGGCTCAACAGGGAAGCCGCCAGAAAAAAGGAAAGCAGTTTTGATTTAGAACTGGTCATAAGTTGTAGCCGGTGTGGAAGGTTTAAGAGTTGGTGCATAGCCGGAAATGTTCCGTTTCAGGATATCCAATGGATCGGCGCCGATTTTTCCCATGCCGAACAATTCCAGCTGGAAGAAAATCGAGTTGCTGGTTTGTGCTGTCGCTGTAGCCAGGCGATGCATCACCACCCGCGCCGCCCAGCAACCGCCATTATATTCAAGCCCGGCCAGCCCCTCCAGAATAATGCGGTCCTGTAATGAGTAATTCCACCGCCCCACCCCTTGCCAGCGTCCGCGCAGGGGCCATTGAGCGGAAATATCCAGCTGCTTGATCGGATTGAGCATATCTCGGGTAAAACGGTAACCCAGGTTGAGCACCTTGCCTACTGCCGGCTGGTAGCGAACGCCTACGCCGGTTTTCTGGAATTGCTGCTGACCGGTGTTGTACTGAACGCCGGTGTCGACGTTCCAGAATGGCGCCACCCGGCCGCTGAAAGCCGCCAGGATGTCGGATGACTTGTCGGTCCGGCCGGCACTGCCGTCCAGCGTGACTTGCTGCTCCTTGAAATAATAGCGCTGCCCGATGGCCGCACGTATCCATTCCTGCCCATTATCCGGGTCGAGCAAGCGCGAAGTCAGGGCTGCAGTAACCTGGTTCGCATCGTTGATGCGGTCGCCGCCGACGAACTGGTTCTCGCTGAACATCTGGGCATAATTGAAATCCGCCAGGCCGGTATCGAAAATGGGGAGCCGGCTTTGATCGCGGTAGGGCACATAAAGGTAATACAGCCGTGGCTCCAGCGTCTGGATGAATTCGTGGTTGCGCAACTGCACATCGCGTTCGAGAAAGAGTCCGCTGTCGACGCTGAAGATAGGCAGCGTGCGCGTCGCATCCGGCAGGACGGCAACATTGTTGTCGCCCAGCACGTAGCGGGTCATATGCATGCCCAGCTTGGGGGTGATATAAGCAAAGCTTTGCTGCAGGGGCATGCTTACATTAGGGTAAAAGGTCAGGCGCTTGCCATTGACCAGTGTCGTGTGGCGGAAGTCCACCCACTCGCCGGTCAGCCCCAGATCCACGGCGGGAAAATTACGCCACAGGCCGTTAACCAGCAGTTGCGGCGCCAGACTGTAGGGCTTGCCCACCGGCGCCAGCGGATCCTGCAGCGTCTGATAACTCAGCATTCGACCCAGAAAACTCAAGCCGTGACCGTTATAGCTCAGCATCGCATCGCGCGGCAGGTTGACTTGCGAAGTGCTGGCCAGGGTAGTGGTCAGGTCACGAAAATAATTGTCGTCCGATGCTTTCTGAACATTCAGACTGCCCGCCCAGCCCGCGCCAAAATTCTGCATGTGGAGCAGCGACAGAGCATAGCGGCTTTGGCCGGCAAGACTATCGTTGGGCAGCAATTCGGCGCGACTTTGACCGGAATACATCGGGTTCAGATAGCGATATTCACCTTTCAACTGCAGCCCTCGCCGCGCCAGAATTCGCGGCGTGATGGTGGCATCCTGTTCGGGAGCGATATTCCAATAATAGGGCAGGGAAAATTCGGCACCGCTATTGCCGCTGGTACCGAAGGAAGGTGTCAGGAAACCCGATTTGCGCTCGTCAGTCAGCGGAAAATTAAGCCACGGCGTATACAGAAACGGCACGCCCTTGAAATAGATGCTGGCATTGTAAGCCGTGCCGGTTTGGGTAGTGCGGTCAAGCTCCAGTTCCCCTACGCGAAGAAACCAGTCGTTATTGCCCTCGGCACAAGTGGTATAAGTGCCACGCGTGAGGCGTTGCCGGTTCTTTCCGAGAAACTCCAGGTTCTCTCCGACGCCGTGTGCGACCGGCTGCTGCAAGAGATAGACCGGTTCGCGCATAAAACCTTGCTGCGTCTCGAGCTTCATCTTGAGTTCCGGGCCGGTCGTCACGTTGCCGTTCTGCTCGATGCGCACATTTCCCAGCGCATGCACCTCGTCTTCCGGCTGGTTGTAGATCAGGTGATCGGCGTCGATTAACTGCCCCCGTTTGCGCAACACGCACTCGCCATCGGCCTGTATTTCAGCATTGCGATGGCCTGACATGCGATCGGCATCGAGAAAAATCGGCGTCTGCTCGTCGGCGGGGAAAACGTTGATCAGCGAGGTCTGCGGGCGCAACTCCAGTGTGTCGTCTTCGGCGTAGAGATCGAATGGCAGGGCTAACAGGACAAAGACGGCAAGAGTGAGAGGGAGCGGGCGCATTGTTATTGGAGTGCTTATATAGATGCTAAAATCGCACAATTTCACGAATTAAGCAATGAGGCGCGATCGCAGTGGACCGTATTGAACTGATGCATGACTGGCTGCACGGGCAGTTTCCCGATGGGGGATGGACAGTCGAACCGGCTTCGGCGGATGCCAGCTTCCGCCGCTATTTCCGCGTCGCAGCCGACGAAGGCACGCATATCGTCATGGACGCCCCGCCCGAGCAGGAGGACTGCCGCCCATTTATCCACGTCGCACAACTGTTCGACGCGGCTGGCGCACATGTGCCAAAAATCGTGGCGCAGGATTTACAGCAGGGCTTTCTGCTCCTGTCCGACCTCGGCCATACCACATACCTGCAGGTGCTCGACGAAGGCAGCGCCGATGCGCTTTACCGCGATGCGATCGACGCCCTGATCAAGATTCAGCTTGCCAGCCGTCCGGACACCCTGCCGCCCTATGACGAAGCGTTGCTGCAGCGCGAAATGAACCTGCTGCCCGATTGGTATATAAACAAGCATCTACAAGCCACCTTGAGCGACTCCCAGCGCGAGACCCTGCAACGCACCTTCGCCCTGATTGCCCTGAACAACCTGTCCCAGCCGAAAGTCTATGTCCATCGCGATTACCACTCGCGCAACCTGATGGCGGCATCGCCCAACCCCGGCGTTCTGGATTTCCAGGACGCGGTTTACGGCCCCATCACTTACGATCTCGCCTCCCTGTTCAAGGACGCCTACATCACCTGGGAAGAGGAACGTGTGCTGGACTGGTGCATCCGCTACTGGGAACAGGCGAGAAAAGCCGGACTGCCGGTCAATGCAGACTTCTACGAGTTCTACCGCGATTTCGAATGGATGGGCGTGCAGCGCCACATCAAGGTGCTGGGAATTTTCGCCCGCCTCTATCACCGAGACGGCAAGGACGGCTACCTCAAGGACATACCGTTAGTGATGGCTTACTTGCGCAAGGCCTGCGAACGATACATCGCTCTGACGCCACTGTTGCGGCTGCTGGACGAACTGGAAAACAGGCAGGCGGCAGCGGGATACAGCTTTTGAAGGCCATGGTCCTCGCCGCCGGGCGCGGCGAGCGCATGCGTCCGCTCACCGATAGCGTTCCCAAGCCTCTGCTTCAAGTGGGCGGCAAACCGCTGATCGTGTGGCACATCGAAAATCTGGCACATGCCGGGATACGAGAACTGGTGATCAACCACGCCCACCTCGGCGCGCAGATCGAAGCCTGTCTGGGAGACGGAAGCCGTTTCGGAGTAAGCATCCACTATTCACCCGAAGCTGAAGCGCTGGAGACCGCCGGCGGCATCGCCAATGCCCTGCCGCTGCTCGGCGACGAGCCTTTCGTGGTGGTGAACGGCGACATATTTTGCGACTTCGATTTCACCCGGCTGAACGATGCCGCAAAAAAACACTCCACTTTCCTGGTGCTGGTGGACAACCCGCCCCAACACCCCAAGGGGGATTTTTTTCTGGATCGCGACATCGTCCGCTCACAAGGCCCAGCCATGCTGACTTTCAGCGGCATCGGCGTCTATCGGGCGGAGTTCTTTGCCGCCATCGACCGGGGAACCAAAGCCCCGCTCGCGCCGCTGTTGCGCGCGGCGATGGATCGCGGCACAGTGGGCGGCATGCACCACACCGGTTATTGGGCAGACGTCGGCACGCCGCAGCGCCTGGCCGAGTTGAACGAGAAATTAAAGGAAAATTGATGCCAGCCAGAAAGCATGTTTTAATTGCCATAAGCATATTGGCACTGGTGTCGTGGTTAGCGCTCACTCTTACGCAAAAACCGATTGCGCCTAATGTCGATCTCACCACTCTGGATGGCAAGCAGATGGCTCTCGACAGCCTGCGTGGCAAGGTGGTGCTGGTGAATTTCTGGGCCACCAGCTGCCCGGGTTGTGTCAGTGAAATGCCGGCGCTGGCGGACATCTACCGCAAATATCAGCCGCGCGGTTTGGAGGTAGTGGCGGTAGCGATGAATTACGACCCGCCCGAATATGTGCGCAACTACGCCCAGCAGCGTAACCTGCCGTTCACCATCGCGCTGGACACGACCGGAAAGGCGGCCGAGGCGTTCAGCCAGGTGAAGCTGACGCCGACTTCGTTCGTGATCGACCGCAAGGGACACATCATCCAGCAGACGATCGGCGAACTCGATTTCGCCCAGCTGAAAACACTGCTGGAACAACAATTGGGAGGGGCCACATCATGACGACCACGATGACGACACTGAAAAAACATTTCGTCTACCAGGCAGATTACCAGCATTGGGCCAACGACACGCTGTTCGCCGCGCTGGATGTGCTCGACGAGGATGCACGGCAAAGCCACCAGGGCATGATCTTCGAGAATATCCACAAGACCGTGAATCACATTCTGGTAGCAACCCGCAACTGGATGACGCGCCTCAAGCAGGATAACCAGAGCGTGGGGCGCGAAGAGCTGTTCATGGCAGACTGGAAGGAGCTCAAGAACGTGCTGCGCCTGGAATTCCGCGAAGCCCAGCGCTGGCTGGAAGCCCAGCCGGAAGCGTTTTTCGACGAACAGATCGGCTATTTCGACACCGACAACCAGCCGCGCCAGATTTGGGTACGCGATGCGCTCACCCACATCATGACCCACGCCGCCCATCTGCGCGGCCAGGTCACATCGGTTGCCGTGCGCCTGGGCGCGCCGGTACCGGAAATGGACTACATCTTCTACAAGGCGGAAATGGAAAAAAACCTGGAGCACTTGCGCGCCCACTAGCACCAGGGCGTGTAACACGCCCTGGACTACTCCGCCAGCAAGGGTTCGACCAAGTCCTTGAGACGGGCGTAGTAAACCTGGCCGCTGATCTTTTTCCTGATCCTGCCCTGCTTGTCGATCACGAATGAAGTCGGCAGCCGGCTTACCCCGCCAAACGCTGCCGCGACACCCGCCGGTTCCATGGCCACGGGAAAATGGTAAGCCTCCTTGGCCATGAACGCCGCCACCTTGCCGATATCGTCGTCCTGACTCAAGGCAAGCATTTCAAATCCCTTTCCCTGGTAATCGCGGTAGAACGACTCCATCGCCGGCATTTCATGCCTGCAATAAGGACACCAGGTTGCCCAGAAATTCACCAGCACCACCTTGCCGCGCAGCTGTTCCAGATCCACCCGGCGACCGTCGAACAGGGTTACCTGCAGCTTGGGCGCATCCCGCCATTCCTCGCTGATCCAGGCGGGCGGGCGAAACCAGACATAGGCGATGGCACCAACAAGCAACAGCGTCCACACGTCGGGGCGCCACCTTTTCCACGAAAACCATTCGCGCAATCGCTGCGGCAAAGCCATCCTCAGTAAGTCCTTTCAGAGTATTGCATCATGGGCGAAAAGTACCGCGTATAATTCTCGGCCATCTTACCTCATGGTTGTTTCCACCCATGCTCTGGATCAAAGCGTTCCACATCATCTTCGTCGTCAGCTGGTTCGCCGGCCTGTTCTACCTGCCGCGCCTGTTCGTGAACCACGCCATGGTGGACGACCCGGCCACGGTGGAACGCCTCACGCTGATGGAGCACAAGCTGTACCGCTTCATGACGCCGCTGGGCGTGCTGGCGCTGGTGTTCGGCATCTGGCTGTGGCTCGGTTACGGCTTCAGCGGCGGCTGGCTGCACGTCAAGCTGGTACTGGTAACCCTGCTTGCCGCCTACCACCTCTACTGCGGCAGGATCGTGGCGGACTTCAGGAACGGCCGCAACCGTCACGGCCATGTGTTCTACCGCTGGATGAACGAACTGCCGGTGCTGATCCTGGTCGCCGTGGTGATCCTGGTGGTGGTCAAGCCGTTCTAACGGTAAACCTCTTCAATCAACGCACCGAAACGCTCCAGCACAGCCTCGCGCTTGACCTTCTGGGTCGGCGTAAGCAATCCGTTCTCCACCGTCCACGGCTCGCTTAACGGAATCACGCGGCGCACCCGGATATAGCGCGGGAAAGACTTGAGCTGCGCATTGGCGCGCCGCACCAGCATCTTGTCGTCAGTCTCGGCGGTGACGGCCAGCAAGGAGAAAAAAGCCTTGCCCTCCCCGAGCAGCATCGCCTGTTCGAAAACGGGATCGTCGAGAATCGCGATTTCGATGTCCTGCGGCGGCGCTTTCTCACCGCTGGACAAGATCAGGACGTCCTTGCTGCGCCCCCGAATGACAATCTTGCCCGCGCTGAACGCGGCCAGGTCGCCGGTATTGAGCCAGCCTTCGGTATCCATCACCGCTGCGCTGGCCTCCGGGTTCTGCCAATACCCGAGCATCACGGAGGGACCGCGCACCAGCAGCTCCCCGGCTTCGTTGATGCGGGTTTCGATACCCTTGAGCGGCGCGCCGACGGTGGCAGGGTCATTGTCCTCCTCGCGGTTCGCGGCCACCACCGGCGCGGCCTCGGTCAGTCCGTAGCCCTGGATCAGGTTGAGCCCAAGACCGATGAAAGTGCGGGCGATACGCAACTCCACCTTGGCGCCGCCCACCACCGCAAGGCACAGGCGGCCGCCCAGCCGTTCGAGAATCGGCGCGGCGACGAAGCGCTGCAGCAGCCGGTAGAGCCCGCGTTCCGCCAGCGTGGCCTGGCGCTTGAAGCGACGCCAGCCAAGATGGACGGTGAGGCGAAACAAAACGCGTTTCAACGCATTCTGCGCCAGGGTTTTTTCCAGCCGCGCGAGGAAGCGTTCGAACACGCGCGGCACCGCGATCAGCACGGTCGGCCGGTGGAAGGCGAGATCCTCGGCGATTTGCTGGATACCCCGCGCATAGGCCACCTTGATCCCGACCGAGAGCGGCAGATAGTAGCCGCAAGTACGCTCGAACATGTGCGACAGGGGCAGCACCGAAAGCAGGCTGTCGGCGCCGCGCAAGCGCACCACGTCGCTGGAAGCCGCCACATTGGCGAGGATGTTGCGGTGGGACAGCATCACGCCCTTGGGGCGACCGGAAGTGCCGGAGGTGTAGACGATGGTAGCCAGCGTGCCGGGCTCAAGCGGCCGGACCTCGAAAGCCGCCGCGTCAGCCGGCAGCCAGTCTGCCAGATCGCACGCGCCGGGCCCGTCCTGCAGGCAAATGATGCGCGGCAAGGCAGACGATGGAGCTTGCATTGCGGCCTGCAACGCTGCGCGCTGACGGGAATTTTCCATCACCACCAGCCGGGCGCCGGAATTCTGCAGGCACCAGGCGATGTTTTCCGGGTTGTCATCGACATACAGCGGCACCACCACCAGACCGAGGCCCAGTGCCGCCATATCGACCGCCACCCAGTTCACGCTGTTCCTCAGACAGATCGCCACCCGCTCCCCCGCCTGCAGCCCATCGCGGCGCAAGGCCTGTTGCCAGCGCGCGGCTAGGCGGACGACATCGAGTACCGAATAATCGCGCCACTCGCCGTCCACGAACTGGCTATAGAGGACCCGCTCCGGAGCGGAAAGATGTTGTGCGAGCAGTTGAGCGAGATTGGTCATGAAATAGCTTTCAGCTGTCAGGTGTCAGCCATCAGCTTCCATCCAGCTCTAACTGACAGCTGATAGCTGATAACTGATGGCTACTAGTAGTGTATATTTCCGCCTTCCCCATCACCAGATTTTCGCATCATGCCTGAAAACTTTTTCGCCCCTTGCCCGCGCGGCCTGGAAGTCCCACTTGCCGCCGAACTGCAAGCGCTCGGCGCAAGCGCATTGCAAGCGACCGATGGCGGCGTCGGTTTCAGCGGACCGTTCGAACTGTGCTACCGCATCAACCTCGAAAACCGCGTCGCCAGCCGCGTGCTGTGGCGCGTCGGGGGCAGCCACTACCGCCGCGAGGAGGACATATACAAGACCGCATATGCCCTGCCGTGGCTCGACTGGTTCGATGTCGGCCGCACCATCATGGTCAAGGTAAGCGCAAAACGCTGTCCGCTGCAAAGCCTGGATTTCATCACGCTCAAGATCAAGGATGCGGTATGCGACAAGTTCCGCAACCTCGGCGGCGAGCGCCCCAGCGTCGACACGCATCTGCCGGACATCCGCATCCACGCCTTCCTCGAGCAGGACACCTTCGCCCTGTACCTCGACACCTCGGGCGAAGCGCTGTTCAAGCGCGGGCTGCGCCGGGCAACGGTGGAAGCGCCGTTGCGGGAAAACCTCGCCGCGGGAATACTCCACCTTTCCGGCTGGAAACCGGGAGAAGCCCTGCTCGACCCGATGTGCGGAAGCGGTACTTTCCTCATGGAAGCCGCGCAAATGGCGCTCGACATCCCGCCCGGCCTGGGACGCGAGTTTGCCTTCAGCAAACTGCTCAACTTCAAGAGCAAGACTTGGGAAGACCTGCGCGCAGCGGCCGCGGCACGGCGCAAGCCCATGCAATTCTGCAACATTTACGGCAGCGACAAATACGGCGATTCGCTGAAGGTGGCGCGGGAGAACCTAGAGGCAGCCGGGCTGCTGGAAGCGGTGCAGCTGAAACAGTGCAATGTGCTGGAAGTGCCCGCCCCCGCAACCGAAGGCGTGCTGGTGACCAACCCGCCCTACGGCGTTCGGATCGGCGAACAGGAGGAACTGGCTGCGCTTTACCCCGAACTCGGCCACCTGCTCAAGCAGAAATTCAGCGGCTGGCGGGCTTACTTCTTCACCGGCGATTTCCGCCTGGCCAAATTGATCCGGCTTTCCGCCTCGCGGCGGATCCCGCTGTTCAACGGGCCGCTGGAGTGCCGTCTGTTCGAATACAAGATGGTGGCGGGCGGCATGCGGCGCGAGAAGCCCGCGCCGGAAATCTGAGTTATTGAGTTACTCAGGAAGCGAACCGATTTCCATGGAAAGGCGGGCCAGCTCGGCTTTCGCCTTGTTGGAGTACTTGGCGTAGCAGCCGCGGGTCAATATTTCGACCGCCTTCTCCTGGTCGCCCTGATCGACGCTCTGGATCACCTGGGCCGCGCATTGATGAAAACCGGCGTGGGTTTCCCGCAGCCCCTGAAACAAGGGCAGGTCGCCGTATTTCATGCCTCCCGGCCCATGTATCCACTTGCCCAGGGCGCACTGGTCGTCGCGCCCCACCACTGCGGCATCCAGTTGCTCCTTGCTTTCACCGTTGATATAAGTCTCCAGCCTGACCTTCCAGCGGATATGCGCTTCGATGGCGGACATGAAATCAAGATCGTCGGGAACGGTTTCTTGAATAACAGGTTTCTTGAACTTATCAAACAGCCCCATATGAAAGCTCCCTATATTTATACGATCCCGAGGTGATCGATTCCGGACATCAGATCCTTGTCCTTGGATTCCTGACCGTGCAACTTGATCTTGAGGCGCAGATCGTTGACCGAATCGGCGTTGCGCAACGCATCCTCATAGGAGATCATGCCGGCCTCATACAGATCGAACAGCGACTGGTCGAAGGTCTGCATGCCCAGTTCGCGCGACTTGGATATGATTTCCTTAATCTCGTGCACCTCGCCCTTGAAGATCAGGTCGGAAATCAGCGGCGAGTTGAGCATGATCTCGATCGCTGCCGCCCGCCCCTTGCCTTCCTTCATGGGAATCAGGCGCTGCGAGACGAAAGCCTTGAGGTTAAGCGAAAGGTCCATGAGCAGTTGCTGGCGCCGCTCCTCGGGGAAGAAGTTGATGATCCTGTCCAGCGCCTGGTTGGTGCTGTTGGCATGCAGCGTGGAGAGACACAAGTGACCGGTTTCGGCAAAGGCGATGGCGTAATCCATGGTTTCGCGGTCGCGGATCTCGCCGATCAGGATCACGTCCGGCGCCTGACGCAGCGTGTTTTTCAGCGCCGCGAACCAGTTCTCCGTGTCCACCCCGACGTCACGCTGGGTGACGATGCAATTCTTGTGATCGTGCACGTACTCCACCGGGTCTTCGATGGTAATGATGTGGCCGAAGCTGTTTTCGTTGCGGTAACCGACCATCGCCGCCAGCGAGGTGGATTTGCCAGAACCGGTGCCGCCGACGAATACCACCAGGCCGCGCTTGGTCATGGCCACGTCCTTGAGCACCTCCGGCAGGCCCAGGTCTTCGAATTTGGGAATTTTGGCGGTAATGGTGCGCAGCACCAGACCGACGCGTGACTGCTGGACGAAGGCATTGACGCGGAAACGGCCGATATCCGGCGGGCTGATGGCGAAATTGCATTCCTTGGTGGCTTCGAACTCCGACGCCTGCTTGCTGTTCATGATCGCCATCGCCAGTTCCTGTGAATGGGCTGGCGTAAGGGTCTGATTGGAAACCGGGGTAACCTTGCCATCCACCTTGATGGCGGGCGGGAAGCCGGCGGTAATGAACAGGTCCGACCCTTTCTTGCTGATCATCAGCCGCAGCAGATCATGCATGAATTTCTGAGCTTGTTCGCGTTCCATGGTGTTTCCTCTTCGCTAGAGACTTACCCTGCCTTCACCCGCATCCGCAAAATGCGTTCCCCCACCGCGATTGACCGCAAAACCGGCAATCCTGGTGAGGAACGGGAGAAAGAAGAACGCTCTGAGATTCGTGTTATCAGCCGGCGAAGCTGTCCTTGTTCGACGCTTTGATACGCGCCTCGTTGGGGGCAACCACATTGCGCCGCACCAGGTCGGTAAGACACTGATCCAGTGTCTGCATGCCGACATTCTGGCCGGTCTGGATCGCGGAATACATTTGCGCGATCTTGTTTTCCCGGATCAGGTTACGGATAGCCGGCGTGCCGATCATGATTTCGTGCGCCGCGACCCGGCCGCTGCCGTCCTTGGTCTTGAGCAGCGTCTGCGCAATAACCGCGCGCAGGGATTCGGAAAGCATGGACCGGACCATTTCCTTTTCGGCGGCTGGGAACACGTCGATGATACGGTCGATGGTCTTGGCTGCTGAACTGGTATGCAGGGTACCGAACACGAGGTGACCGGTTTCCGCCGCGGTCAGGGCCAGGCGAATGGTTTCAAGGTCGCGCATCTCGCCCACCAGGATGATGTCCGGGTCTTCGCGCAAGGCCGAACGCAGCGCGTTGGCGAAGGAAAGCGTATGCGGTCCCACTTCGCGCTGGTTGATCAGGCACTTCTTGCTTTCATGCACGAACTCGATCGGGTCTTCCACGGTGAGAATATGGCCGTATTCGTTCTCGTTGATGTGGTTGATCATCGCCGCCAGGGTGGTCGATTTACCCGATCCGGTAGGTCCGGTCACCAGCACGATGCCGCGCGGTTGGTCGGCGATTTCCTTGAAAATGGGCGGGCAATTGAGTTGTTCGAGCGTCAGTACCTTGGAAGGAATGGTACGGAATACCGCTGCGGCGCCCCGGTTCTGGTTGTATGCGTTGACGCGGAAGCGGGCCAGGCCGGGGATCTCGAAGGAAAAGTCCACCTCCAGATTTTCTTCGTAGAATTTGCGCTGGCCGTCGTTCATGATGTCGTACACCATGCCGTGCACGCCCTTGTGGTCCAGCGAGTCCACATTGATGCGGCGCACGTCGCCGTTGACGCGGATCATCGGCGGCAAACCCGCGGACAGGTGCAGGTCGGATGCCTTGTTCTTGACCGAGAAGGCGAGTAGATCAGAGATTTCCATTTATAATCCCCTTGTTGCGGTCAAGATGACCGATATATAAGATCATTATGACAACAATCACGAGCGCCTTGCAAGCCGTTAAACATCGCATTCTCGCCGCGGCGGCACAAAATGGCAGGGCAGCGCAGTCGGTCCAGCTCCTGGCGGTATGCAAAACCTTTCCAGACGCGGCTGTGCGCGAGGCATTCCTGGCCGGACAGATGAAATTCGGCGAAAGTTATGTGCAGGAAGCGCTGACCAAAATGGCCGCATTGCGCGATCTTCCCCTGGAATGGCATTTCATCGGTCCGTTGCAAAGCAATAAAACGCGCCAGGTAGCGGAAAACTTCGCCTGGGTGCACAGCATCGATCGTACAAAAATCGCCGAGCGCCTTTCCGCCGCCCGGCCCGCGGAATTGCCGCCACTGCAGGTATGCCTGCAGGTGAACGTCAGCGGCGAAGCCAGCAAAGGCGGCGTAGCGCCCGAAAAAGCGGCCGTACTCGCTGCCCATGTAAAAGCCTTGCCGCGGCTGCAACTGCGCGGCCTGATGGCGATCCCCGCGCCCACGGACGACGTGACCCTGCAGCGGCGCCAGTTCCGCATCGTGGCCGAACTGCTGGCGCAATTGAATCGTCTTGGTTTTCAGCTGGATACCCTTTCCATGGGCATGTCCGACGACATGGAAGCGGCGATCGCCGAAGGCGCCACCATCGTCCGGGTCGGCTCGGCGATTTTCGGCGCACGAAGCTACCCCAAAGAGTCCTCCGGGTAAGACGCAAACCATATAAAATCCGGCCAAGCCTCAATCCAGAACCTAGGGCAAACCAACCATGCCAGATACCCGCGACACCGCACAGCACGAGAGCGTGCAGGAAAGCCTGACACGCGTTGTCGAGCTTTTGCACAAGCACGAACTGGTTGAGTCCCTGGTGCACAAGCAGGACATGCCGCGCCACGACCTGGTGCAGCAGCTGGTGCACAAGCAGAATCTGGCCGAATTGCAGAAAACGCTGGATGCCCTGCACCCTGCCGACATGGCCTATATTCTCGAAGCCCTGCCGCTCGATCAGCGACTGCTGGTATGGGAATTGGCACGGGCGGATCGGGATGGCGAAATCCTGCTGGAAGTCTCCGATGCGGTGCGAGAATCCCTCATTGCCAGCATGGACAGCGACGAGTTGCGCGCTGCTGCCGAGCAGTTGGACACCGACGAAATCGCCGACCTGGCGCCGGATCTGCCGCAGGAAGTGATCCAGGATGTGTTCGAGTCGCTGGACAAGGAGGAACAGGCGCAACTGCAATCGGCGCTCTCCTACCCGGAAGGAACGGTCGGCGCGCTGATGGATTTCGACATGGTCACCATACGCGAAGATGTCAGCCTGGAAGCGGTACTGATCGACCTGCGCAAGCTGGGAGAACTGCCCAGCCATACCGACAAGCTGTTCGTGGTCGACAGCAAGGCAAAACTGCGCGGCGTATTGCCTTTGAAACGCCTGCTGCTGCACAACCCGGACGCCCTGGTCGCCGCGGTGATGTCGGACGACCCGGTGATTTTCAACGGCAACGACAAGGCGAGCGACGCCGCTTCCGCGTTCGAGCGCTACGACCTGGTCACGGCACCGGTCGTGGATGTTCACCACAAGCTGGTCGGCCGCCTGACGGTGGACGAAGTGATGGACTTCATCCGCGACGAAGCGGAAAGCGACGTGCTCGCCATGGCGGGCTTGCGCGAAGAAGAAGACATGTTCGCCACGGTATGGAAGTCCATGCAGAACCGCTGGACCTGGCTCGCCATCAACCTGGTGACAGCCTTTATCGCTTCACGTGTAATCGGCCTGTTCGAAGGCTCGATCGAGAGAATTGTCGCGCTCGCCGCGCTGATGCCCATCGTCGCCGGCATCGGCGGCAACTCCGGCAACCAGACCACCACCATGATCGTGCGCGGCCTGGCGCTGGGGCAAATTCACCCCAGCAACATGCGCAAACTTTTCATCAAGGAACTCGGCGTGAGCCTGATGAACGGGCTGATCTGGGGTTCGATGCTCGGCCTGCTGGCCTATCTGCTGTACCGCAATGCCGCACTGGGCGCGGTGATGACCGGGGCCATGGCGCTCAATCTGCTACTGGCAGCGGTGATGGGTGTTCTGATCCCGCTCGCCATGCACAAGCTCGGACGCGACCCCGCCGTCGGGTCGAGCGTGATGATCACGGCAGTGACCGACAGCGGAGGGTTTTTCATTTTCCTCGGCCTCGCCACCATATTCCTGATGTGATCGACTTGAGCCGATGAGCGCAAAACGGTGTTTCGCTGTTTGCCTCGACCTCGGGTAACCGGGGACTCAGGCTGGTTTTTTCCCGGTCACCTCGACCGTCCGCACCTTGGCGGCCAGCTTGTCCAGCACCCCGTTGACGTACTTGTAGCCGTCCGTGCCGCCGTAGCCTTTGGCCAACTCGATGGCCTCGTTGATCACCACGCGGTAGGGAATTTCGATGTGGTGGACGAATTCATAGGTGGCGAGCAGCAGGATGGCGCGCTCCACCGGGCTCAGCTCTTCCAGCGGGCGATCGAGACAGGGCTGGATGTGCGCTTCCAACGCCGCGGCATCCTTGATCGCGCCACGCAGCATGGCGGCGAAATGCGCGTCGTCGATCTTGGCGAATTCTTCATGCTCGCGTAACTGCGCCTCGATGACATCCACCGGATCGCCGGTAAGCTGGCGCTGGTAGAGGCCCTGCAGGGCGAGTTCGCGTGCTTTGCGGCGGTTCTTTTTCATTTAAATCTTCTTCAGCAGATTAACCATCTCGATCACCACGCGCGCGGCGTCGGCACCTTTTTCCGCCATGCGAACCTCGGCCTGATCCTGGTCTTCAGTCGTCAGAATGGCGTTGGCGATAGGCAGGCCACTGTCGAGCATCACGCGGGTCACGCCGCTGCCGGATTCGTTGGCCACCAGTTCGAAATGGTAGGTCTCGCCGCGGATGATCGCACCCAGCGCGACCAGCG
Source organism: Sulfurimicrobium lacus (assembly GCF_011764585.1). Classification (GTDB taxonomy): domain Bacteria; phylum Pseudomonadota; class Gammaproteobacteria; order Burkholderiales; family Sulfuricellaceae; genus Sulfurimicrobium; species Sulfurimicrobium lacus. The sequence goes on along the minus strand of NZ_AP022853.1, from coordinate 507,668 downwards.
CATCGAACTTGCCGCTTTTGGCCATTGTCTGCAGCGCCAGCGGCACTTCCAGCGCGCCCGGCACGGTCGCCAGGAAAATGTCGTCCTTGGCCACGCCGCACTTGAGCAACTCGGTGATGCAAGCGCCCAGCAAACCCTCGCAGATATCGATATTAAAGCGGCTCATGGCGATGCCGATTTTCAGGCCGCTGCCGTTCAGATCGGGGTGGTATTCGGGTAGTTTGTTGGAGATTCCCATGGTTCGGTTCCTATTTCGGTTCGTAGTAGCCGGTGACTTCCAGATCGAAGCCCGCCATGCTCGGCATCTTGCGCGGCACGGCCAGCAGACGCATCTTGGTGACGTTGAGATCGCGCAGGATCTGCGCACCGATACCGTAGTTGCGCAAGTCCACCTTGGCCGGAGCCTTGGGCTCGCTGCGCTTGACGCGCTCCAGCAGGTCGGCCGCCGTCTCGCCGCCGCGGCGCATCAGCACGATCACGCCCTTGCCGGCATCGGCCACCGCCTGCATGGCCTGCTGCACGCTGAAGGAATGCTCGAAGCTGGTGGCGTCGATAAAATCCATCACCGACAGGGGTTCGTGCACCCGCACCAGGGTTTCCTCGCCCGCCTTGATCTCGCCTTTGACTAGCGCCAGATGCACTTCGTTGGCGGTCTTGTCGTGATAGGTGACCAGCTGGAACGCACCATAAACGGTCTGCACCGTTTTCTCCGCCACGCGCTCGACCAGTCTCTCGGTCTGGCTGCGGTAGTGGATCAGGTCGGCGATGGTGCCGATTTTAAGGCTGTGCAGTTTGGCGTATTCCAGCAAATCGGGCAGGCGGGCCATTTCGCCGTCTTCCTTGAGAATTTCGCAGATCACTGCTGCCGGCTCCAGGCCTGCCAGCGCAGCCAGGTCGCAACCCGCCTCGGTGTGTCCGGCGCGCACCAGCACGCCGCCGTTCTGCGCCTTGAGCGGGAAAATATGGCCGGGCTGGACGATATCGTGCGGGCCGGCATCCTTCCTGACCGCAGCCACCACGGTCTTGGCACGGTCGGCGGCGGAAATGCCGGTGGTCACGCCTTCGGCCGCTTCGATCGAAACGGTGAAATTGGTGCCCAGCGGGGCCTTGTTGCTCGACACCATGAGCGGCAGGTCGAGCTGGCGGCAGCGCGCTTCGGTCAGAGTCAGGCAGATCAGGCCGCGGCCGTGCTTGGCCATGAAATTGATGGCTTCCGGCGTGACGAACTCGGCCGCCAGCACCAGGTCGCCCTCGTTCTCACGGTCTTCCTCATCCACCAGGATGACCATTTTGCCGGCCTTGAAGTCGGCGATGATGTCTTGTATCGGGCTGATGTTCATTGTTCTTCCTTGCCGTAGCTCAGCATGCGTTCGAGATAGCGCGCGACCAGGTCGACTTCGAGGTTGACCTTTTTGCCGGCGCACAGATGTTTGAAATTGGTCGCCTCGATGGTGTGGGGAATCAGGTTGATGCTGAAGTCCTCATCCTTCACCCAGTTGACCGTCAGGCTCACCCCGTTGACCGTGATCGACCCCTTGTGAGCGATATAACGAGCCAGGGACTTGGGCGCGCGAATCACCAGCTCATGCGATTCGCCGACCGGCGCGAACTTCACCACGTCGCCCACGCCGTCGACGTGGCCGCTCACCAGGTGGCCGCCGAGGCGATCGGACAGGCGCAGGGCCTTTTCCAGGTTGATCTCGCCGAGTTCGCCCAGACCCTCGGTACAGTTGAGCGTTTCCCGGGACACGTCGACCTGGTAGCCGTCGGCGGTTTTGGCGATCACCGTCAGGCATACGCCGTTGGCGGCGATGCTGTCGCCCACCGCGACGTCGCTCATGTCCAGGTCCGCCGCGCTGACAGTCAAGCGCACGCCCTCTTGCAGCGGTTCGATCGCGGCAATTTTACCCACCGCCTGAATGATGCCGGTAAACATTTATGCTTTCCTTTTCAATGTTGCCACGATGCGCATATCGCGTCCCACCATGCGCAGATCCCTGATTTCCAACTCCTGACGCTGATTCATTTCCTCTATTTCCGGCACGCCGAACATGCCGCGCGCCTTGTCGCCGAACAGCATGGGCGCGAGGTAGAACACCAGTTCGTCCACGACGCCGGCACTCAACAAGGCGCCATTGAGCACCTTGCCGGCTTCCACCGTGATTTCGTTCATGCCGCGCCGCCCCAGTTCCTGCAGCAGGCGCGCCAGGTCGATCTGCCCGTGCTCGGCCGGCAACACCAGCACCTCGGCGCCGGCATCCTGCAGTTGCCGGATACGCTCTTCCTCGTCGCAGCCGGTGGCAACCAGTAGCTTGGCACCCTGCAATATTTTCGCATCCAGCGGCATGCTCAGGTTGGCGTCCACCACCACCTTGAGCGGCTGGCGCGTCGTCTCGACATCGCGCACCGTAAAAGATGGATCGTCTGCCAGCACCGTGCCGATGCCGGTCAGCATGGCGCAAGAACGTGCGCGCAAACGGTGCGCGTCACGCCGCGCGTCGGGGCCGGTAATCCATTGGCTGACGCCGTTGTTCAGCGCCGTTTTACCGTCCAGCGTGGCCGCCGCCTTGAGCCGCAACCACGGCCGGCCCCGTTCCATGCGCGAGATGAAACCGAGATTCAGCTCGCGCGCTTCCTTTTCCAGCACGCCGCAAGTGGTGGGAATACCCGCCAGTTCGAGCATGGCGATACCCTGTCCGGCCACCATGGGATTGGGGTCGCGCATCGCCACCACCACGCGTCCCACGCCCGCCTTGATCAGCGCCCCGGCACAGGGCGGGGTGCGGCCGTAGTGGCTGCACGGCTCGAGCGTGACATAAACCGTCGCGCCCCGCGCTGCCTCTCCCGCCTGGTTCAACGCATGAACCTCGGCATGGGGCTCGCCGGCCCGCTCATGCCAGCCCTCGCCCACCACCTTTCCAGCTTGCACGATGACACAGCCCACGCGGGGATTGGGGGTGGTGCTGTACAGGCCGCGCTGCGCCAGTTGCATGGCTGACGCCATAAATGCGTGGTCGGCGGAAGTAAACATGGTGCTACTTGTCCAGGTCGCGGATCGCGTCGCGGAAGTCTTCCACGTCCTCGAAACTGCGGTAAACCGAAGCGAAGCGGATATAGGCCACCTTGTCCAGCTTGCGCAGCTCGTTCATCACCATCTCGCCGACCTGGCGCGACGGCACTTCGCGCTCGCCCAGGCTCAGCATTTTCTGCTCGATGTGCTGGATGGCGCTGTCCACCAGATTGGTGGACACCGGGCGCTTGTTGAGGGCGCGCATGAAACTGGTGCGAATCTTTTCGCGGCGGAATTCTTCGCGGCTGCCGTTCTGCTTCACCACCTGGGGCAGGCGCAACTCGGCGGTTTCATAGGTCGTGAAGCGCTTTTCGCACCCCGCGCAGCGCCGCCGGCGACGCACGCTGTCGCCTTCCTCGCTGACGCGGGAATCGATCACCTGGGTATCGTCGGCACCGCAAAAGGGGCATTTCATTTGGTTGGTGAGGGGTGAGGAGTGAGGAGTGAGGGGCAAAAACACCCCAAGACCGACTCCTTACTCCTCACCCCTAACTCCTCACTGTCCGTAAACCGGATACTTCTTGCACATCGCCTTGGCTTCGTTGGCCACGCGCGACAGCACGGTTTCATCGGTGGGTGCGGCGAGCACGTCGGCGATCAGGTTGGCCAGGTGCTCGGCTTCGATTTCCTTGAAACCGCGCGTCGTCATGGCCGGCGTGCCGATGCGGATGCCGCTGGTGACGAAGGGCTTTTCCGGATCGTTGGGGATGGCGTTCTTGTTCACCGTGATGTGCGCCTTGCCCAGTGCGGCTTCGGCTTCCTTGCCGGTCAGTTTCATGGCGCGCAAGTCGACCAGGAAAACGTGGGATTCGGTATGGCCGGAAACGATGCGCAGACCGCGCTCGGTGAGCACCTTGCTCATCACCAGCGCGTTGGCGACCACCTGCTCCTGGTAAAGTTTGAAGTCCTTGCTCGCCGCTTCCTTGAAAGCCACCGCCTTGCCGGCGATGACGTGCATCAGCGGGCCGCCTTGCAATCCGGGGAAAATGGCCGAGTTGATGGCTTTTTCGTGTTCGGCTTTCATCAGGATGACGCCGCCCCGCGGCCCGCGCAGGGTCTTGTGAGTGGTGGTGGTGACCACGTCCGCATGCGGCACCGGGTTGGGGTAGACGCCCGCGGCGATCAGCCCCGCATAGTGCGCCATGTCCACCATGAAAATCGCGCCGACGGCCTTGGCCACCTTGGCAAAGCGCTCGAAATCGATCTTCAGCGCATAGGCAGAGGCGCCGGCGATGATCAGCTTGGGCTTGTGCTCATGGGCCAGCGCTTCCATGCGGTCGTAGTCGATCTCTTCCTTTTCGTTGAGACCATAGGCGACGACATTGAACCACTTGCCGCTCATGTTGAGCGCCATGCCGTGGGTGAGGTGACCGCCTTCGGCCAGGCTCATGCCCATGATGGTGTCGCCGGGCTTGAGAAAGGCCATGAACACGGCCTGGTTGGCCTGCGAACCGGAATTGGGCTGGACGTTCGCGGCGTCGGCACCGAACAGTTTCTTGACGCGGTCGATGGCGAGCTGCTCGGCCTTGTCGACGTATTCGCAACCACCGTAGTAGCGCTTGCCGGGATAGCCTTCGGCGTATTTGTTGGTCAGCACAGAGCCCTGCGCCTCCATCACGGCCGGGCTGGTGTAGTTCTCGGAAGCGATGAGTTCGATGTGGTCTTCCTGGCGCTGGCGTTCTTGCTCGATCGCCTGCCACAATTCAGGATCAAAGCTGGCAATGGTATTTTTTGCGCTGAACATGGTGGTCTTTCACTCGGCTTGGAAAAGGCGGAATTTTAGCATGACAGCCAAGGGTTTAACCAATTTCGCGCAAGCGGAAACCTCCGGCAGCTTCTAAATTTCCTCGTTGGCGGGTGATTTTTTTGCCTCGTCCGCTGACGAATCCTGACCGATCATGCCTTGATGTTGCAATTCGGCGCGCATTTCGGCAATTTCGCGGCGCAATTCCAGGACGTTCTGATGCATTTCCCGGCGCAAACGTTTTTCATCCTCGCCGACGAACAAAGCGGAAACGCTCGCCGTCACCAGGGAAAACACGGTAAATCCGACGACCACCATCACCACCGCAAAGGCCCGAGAAATAGGCGTGGTCGGCACATAATCTCCATACCCCACAGTGGCACCAGTCGTGAAAGCCAGCCACAAGCCTTCGCCGAAACTGTGAATTGTGGGTTCCAGCCAGTAAAATCCCGCGCCGGCAGAAATCAGGGTAACCAGCCCGAGGGTAAAAGCATAGGGAATGGCATTGGTGGAAAACAGAATGCGCACCGAAGCCAGCATGCGCGCCAGAATCAGGGCCACATAGGCCACCCGCAACAGGCGCACCAGCGGCAGCCACTCGCTGGGGAGCCCGACCAGACCCAGGGCGGACGCTCCGATGATCAGCACGTTCAGCCAGTTGTATTTGAGATAGACCGTCTTGTTATGGCAGAGGTGCAGCATCCACGCAGTTTCCAGGCTGAATGCGACGAAGATGAAAAGATCCAGCGCCCAGCCGATATGCTGCAGCGGCACCTCGCGTTGCAGTGCTTCGAGGTAGAAGGCCGGCACCGCCATGAGCGCGACGACGATCATCACCCAGTGCAGGCGCCGTTCCCAGATGTAGGCCAGCGGATTCTCATGAGCCCCCACCCCACCCATGCCGAACCAGCGCCGCAAATCAATTGACATGCTTACTCCCCGTTTAGATCGCGATTATTCTACAACGTATATGGCGACTGCGCGTTTCCAAGCCCATGGCGCTATTGCTATCATGAGCACCCCTGAATCGGAAACTTCGCCATGCTCAAAAACCCCATGCAGTCACTATGGTGGCTTGCCGTCGCCGTGCTCGGCGCATCGGCACTGGGCGGCATCGCCCTCAGCCGCGGCGAGTCGATCAACGCCATCTGGCTGATCACTGCAGCAGCCTGTGTTTTTGCCCTGGCCTACCGTTTTTATGCAGCCTGGATTGCCGCCCGCGTGCTGGTGCTGGATGAAACCCGCGCCACCCCTGCCGAGCGTTTCAATGACGGGCGCGACTTCATCCCCACCAACAAATGGATCGTGTTCGGCCACCACTTCGCCGCCATCGCCGGCCCCGGCCCGCTGATCGGCCCGACCCTGGCGGCGCAGTTCGGCTATCTGCCGGGCACATTATGGATTTTGATCGGCGCGGTGCTCGGCGGCTGCGTGCAGGACATGACCATCATGTTTTTCTCCACCCGGCGCAACGGCAGGAGCCTGGGCCAGATGGCGCGCGACGAACTCGGCCCGATCGGCGGCATCGCCGCCCTGATCGGCACGCTGATGATCATGGTGATCCTCATCGCCGTGCTCGGACTGGTGGTGGTCAACGCCATGAAGCACAGCCCGTGGGCCACTTCGACCATCGCCGCCACCATCCCCATCGCCGTGCTGGTCGGCCTGTACATGCGCGACATCCGCCCCGGGCGGGTGCTGGAAGGCTCTCTGCTCGGCCTGGCACTGCTGCTGCTGGCGGTGGCGGGCGGCGGCTGGATCGACCATAACCCGAGCCTGCGTCCCCTGTTCGACCACGAGGGCCTGACCCTGGCCTGGGCGGTGATCGCCTACGGCTTCGCCGCCGCCATCCTGCCGGTGTGGCTGCTGCTCGCGCCGCGCGACTATCTTTCCACCTTCATGAAGCTGGGTACCATCCTGTTGCTCGCCATCGCCATCGTGGTGATGCAGCCCGAAATCAAGATGCCCGCGGTGACCCAGTTCATCGACGGCAGCGGACCGATTTTCGGCGGGCGCGTTTTCCCCTTCGTGTTCATCACCATCGCCTGCGGCGCGGTGTCCGGCTTTCACTCCCTCATCGCGTCCGGCACCACGCCCAAGCTGCTGGCCAACGAGAAGGATATCCGCATGATCGGCTACGGCGGCATGCTGCTCGAATCCTTCGTCGCCATCATGGCCATGGTCGCCGCCAGCGTGCTCGACCCCGGCGTGTTCTTCGCCATCAACAGCCCGGCTGGCGTAGTCGGCAAGGAAGCGGCGGATGCGGTGGCGAAGATCACCTCCTGGGGCTTCCCCGTCACGGTCGAGCAGATGGAAACGCTGGCCCGTGAAATGGGCGAAAAAACCCTGTTCGCCCGCACCGGCGGGGCGCCCTCGCTGGCCGTCGGCATGGCAAGCATTTTCGGCAGCGCCTTCGGCCAGAATTTGCTGGCGATGTGGTACCACTTCGCCATCATGTTCGAGGCCGTGTTCATTCTTACCACGCTGGATGCCGGCACCCGCGTCGGGCGCTTCATGCTGCAGGACTTCCTCGGCAACTTCTCGCCGCGCCTCGGCCAGACCTCATGGTACCCTTCGGTGATCCTCACCTCCGCCATCATCGTCGCGGCCTGGGGCTACTTCCTCTACATCGGCGTGATCGACCCCAACGGCGGCGTCAACATCCTGTGGCCGCTGTTCGGCATCTCCAACCAGATGCTCGCGGCGATCGCCCTCTCGGTCGCCACCGGCATCCTGGTGAAGTCCGGCAAGCTGAAATACACCTGGATCAGCGCGGCGCCCCTTGCCTGGCTGGCAACAGTCACCACCACCGCGGCCTGGGTAAAAGTAACCAGCCCCGACGTGCGCATCGGTTTCTTCGCCGCCGCCAACGACCTCGCCGACAAGCTCGCAGCGGGCAAATTGCCGCCGGAGAAAGCCGCCGTTGCGCCGCAACTGATATTCAACCAGCAGCTGGACGCCTGGCTCACCCTGTTCTTCGTCGTTTTGCTGTGGGTGATCATCTTCGACATGCTGCGTGTGTGCGCCGGCCATCTCCGCGGCAAAGCGGTGCCGCCACTGACCGAATCCCCCCACGAGCCGAGCCGGCTGGTGGAAAACTGGGTGAGAGACTAAGGGCTCGTTAATGAATAACTTGGACATACGTTGCTGTGTATTCGGGATGGATGCAAGGCGCGAGACGCGGGCAATGGTTATTCCATTGCCAAGTCTCGCAACGCCGCAGACGCCCGAATACACAACAACCCTTCGGGCTGGGGCCGTTTTGGCCGCATGCCCGCGTTGCGAGCCACTTGTTGTGAATGACACAACCGCGCGTCTCGCGCCTTGGCCTGTGCCCAAAACGGCCCCAGCGTATGTCCAAGTTATTCATTAACGAGCCCTGCATGTTACATAAAATTTGGTGCGCCATCCGCCGCCTGAGCGGCGACGACGCCTACGAGCGCTACCGCGCACATCACAGCGCAGCCCACCCCGGCGAACCCGAACTGAGCCGCAAGGCGTTTTTCAAACGCGAGCAGGAACGCAAGTGGAACGGCGTGAGACGCTGCTGCTGAAGCACTCAGCGTCAGGTTGACGGAAGACCCGGTTTCAAAGGATAATTCGCGACTCGCTGAATTTAGCGAAGTTTGGGCGGTTAGCTCAGCGGTAGAGCACTGCCTTCACACGGCAGGGGTCACTGGTTCGAACCCAGTATCGCCCACCAAACACAAGGGCTTACGCAAGTAAGCCCTTTTCTTTTCGGCATCCTGATTAGCATGCCGCCAGTTGGCATATTCCGCCCAGGCACGACGCCAGCCGATTGATATTTTCATAATTGCCCTGACAATTGTGAGGACATGGCAAACTACCGGCCAAGCCGCCCAAGAATCGAGGATTGAGCTATGACGGACTCCACCTGGCAGAACATGACGCTGTTGCTATTGTGCTGGCTGGGCTACTTTGCCCTGCACTCGACGCTTGCCTCGCTCCGGATCAAGCACAGGGTCGCCGAGCTGCGCCCCGAGCTGGTGCCCGTCTACCGTCTGACATTCAACACGCTGGCCGTGCTGCTGTTGCTGCCGATCCTCTGGCTCATGTATCGCACCCCAGGCCCGATGCTTTGGCGCTGGGACGGCGCCGCCGCATGGCTGGCAAACGGCTTGGCGCTGGCGGCGTTGCTGGGGTTCCTGCGCACGCTGAAATTTTACGACATGCAGGAGTTTCTCGGCCTGCGCCAGTGGCACGTGCATACCCGGCGCGTAGAGGACCTTGAGCACTTCCACCTTTCCCCGTTCCACCGCTTCGTGCGTCACCCCTGGTACTTCTTCGGGCTGGTGCTGATCTGGACGCGCGACATGAACGCTTCGCTGTTTCTTTCCAGCGTGATGATGACCCTTTACTTCATGGTCGGATCGCGCCTGGAAGAAAAGAAACTGCTGGTTTATCACGGCGAGGCTTATCGCCGCTACATGGCCCGCATCCCCGGCCTGCTGCCGTTGCCGTGGAAAACATTAAGCGCGGCCGAGGCGGCGGAACTAATGAATAAGCGCAGCGACAAACCGTCGGTGGTCAGCGGCAACACTTAAACAAGGGAGCATCGCGGCATGCTGAACAATCTGTTCGAATTTCTCGCCCACTGGGGGATCGCTGCCCTTTCTCTGTGGCTGGTGAGCTTCATGTTTCACGGCATCACGTTCTCCAACAAGCAATCGCTCTTTGTCGCGGCCTTACTGCTCGGTTTCGCCAATGCGATCGTACGGCCGATATTCATTCTGCTGACTTTTCCGCTCACCCTCATCACTTTCGGATTTTTCCTGCTGGTGATCAATGCATTGATGTTGCTGCTGGTGTCCGCGCTGGTCGAGGGGTTCAAGGTGTCCGGCTTCTGGACGGCCTTTTTCGCCAGCATCATGATCGCCATTTTCAGCTTCCTGATCGGGCTGTTCATATTCCAGTCGGGCGGCCACCCGCTCCTAATACCGACGCAGCACGGCGTAATGGTTTAACCCGGGATGACACACATGATGATTTCCAATCCGCTGGCGAACCTCGTCTGCGACGAACGCGACGTTTACGAGCAGTTGCTCCCGCTTCAAGGCGCAGACATCCTTGAACTCGGCTGCGGCAAGGCGGAGAAAACCCGTGCGATCAGCCAGAGCGGGAAAGCGCGCTCGATTACCGCCCTGGAGGTGGATGAAATCCAGCACGCCGCGAATCTTCACAGCAACGACCTTGCCAACGTGAGCTTCGCTCTTGGCGGCGCGGAAGCGATTCCCGCCGCGGACGAATCCTTCGACGTCGTGCTGATGTTCAAGTCCCTGCACCACGTACCGGTAGCGCAGATGGATCGCGCCATGGCCGAAATCCGCCGGGTATTGAGGCCCGGCGGGATGGCGTATATTTCTGAACCGGTCTTCGCGGGGGAGTTCAACGAAATCCTGCGTCTCTTCCACGACGAGGAAGCGGTGCGCGAGGCCGCTTTTTCAGCCGTAGAACGCGCCGTGGCCGCAGGCAGATTCGAGCTGGTGAGCGAGACATTCTTCAGCACGCCTACCCGTTTCGAAACTTTCGAGCAGTTCGAGGAACGAATCCTCAAGGTCACCCACACCGAGCACCGACTCTCGCCCGACTTGTACCGGCGGGTGCGCGAACAGTTCATGCGCCACATGACGCCGCACGGCGCGGATTTCGAGACGCCGCTACGCGTCGACCTGTTGCGCAAGGCGTAGCGGACATCAGGAGGAAGCCGTGAGATATCGCCAACTGGGCAGCAGCGACCTGCAGGTCTCCGAAATCTGCCTCGGCACGATGACCTACGGCGAGCAGAACAGCGCCGAGGACGCTCGCAGCCAGCTGGATTATGCCGTCGCACACGGCGTCAACTTCATCGACACCGCGGAAATGTACCCCGTGCCGCCGCGCGCCGGCACCCAGGGGCTGACCGAACAGTACGTCGGCCGCTGGCTGAAAGGCGTGGCGCGCGACAAACTGATCCTCGCCACCAAGGTGGCCGGACCGGCCCGCGGCTACGACTGGATGCGGGGCGGGCCGAGAATCACGCGGCGACATATCGAGGAAGCCGTGGACGCCAGCCTGAAACGGCTGCAGACGGACTACATCGACCTGTACCAGATTCACTGGCCGGACCGCAATGTGCCGATGTTCGGCCAGACCGCCTATGACCCGCACGCGGAACGGGAAAGTACGCCCATCGCCGAGCAACTGGCCGTCTTTGCCGACCTGATCAAGGCCGGCAAGATCAGGCACGTCGGCCTGAGCAACGAAACCCCGTGGGGCGTGTGCCAGTTCATCCGCGCCTCGGAGCAGGCCGGCCTGCCGCGCGTGATTTCGATCCAGAACGCGTACAGCCTCATCAACCGGACCTACGAGTTCGGGCTGGCGGAGATCGGCCAGCGCGAGAAAGTCGGGCTGCTGGCCTACAGCCCGCTTGGTTTCGGCGTGCTTTCCGGCAAGTACCTGACCCCATCCGGCAGCGGGCGCATCAGCCTGTTTCCCGGCTTCGGGCAACGCTATGGCAAGCCCAACGTCAACGAGGCGGTGCAGGCTTACGCCGAACTGGCCCGCAAGGCCGGCAAGGCGCCCGCGACCCTGGCCCTCGCCTTCGTGCGCAGCAAGTGGTTCGTGGCCAGCACTATCATCGGCGCCACCACCATGGAACAGCTCAAAGAAAACATCGGCAGTGCGGAAGTAGAACTGGGTGCGGATGTGCTGCGGGAAATCGAGGCGATCCACGCACGCTATCCGAACCCTGCGCCTTAGGCGAACGGTTTTACGGACAAACCACGGGAAATCGAGCGGGAAAGTTTTTACGAATCCGGGGATGGATCCGAAGACTGGCTGCGGCGCACCCCGATCAGGGCGCGCCGCGGATAATTACTTCTTCTTGGCGGGCTTCGCAGCGGCAACAACATCGGCCAGCGCCTTGCCGACCTTGAACTTAACCACTTTCTTGGCGGCGATCTTCATCGCTGCACCGGTCGCCGGGTTGCGGCCTTCGCGCGCAGCACGCTCGGTCACTTCGAAAGTGCCGAAACCGATCAGTTGCACTGGCTCGCTCTTGGCCATGCTTTCCTTGACCGTAGCCATCAGCGCATCCAGCACTTCGGCGGTTTTGGCTTTGGAAACACCGGTCTTGCCTGCAACGGAATCGATCAGTTCGCTTTTATTCATGTTGTCATCTCCACTGGGGTTGTTAGTAAGGAAAAAAATTACAGGCTGAATTGTGCCTTATTTTTGCAAAATTAACGAATCCGCGCAGCAGAAAATTAAAATCCTGTAATTTCGCCAAGGCCCGCGCCTGACAAGGAGAATGGCACTGCCGCGAAAATGCCGAAATATTTATGCCTTGGCCAGGAAATGGCACTAAACTTCCCGCTATTCCCGAGTCCAGGAGATTTTTCTTTTCATGCTGACTTTCTTTCGAACTCATTGGCTGGTAATCACCATCTGCCTGGTTTATACCCTGCTCGCCACGGGCGCAGCCTATTATTTCGCCAGTTCCGCAGCCCACGAAAACAAGGCCGCCCTGCTGAAGATAACGGAAGAGCTAAAAACCGCCAAGGAAACCCAGGAGAAATCCAGCGTCGAAGCCGTAAAAGCCAAGACTGCGCTGGACAAGGAAAAAGCGCTCAACACCAACCTGAAAAAATTGCTGACGGCGGCAGAGCAGGAACGTGAGAGTCTGCGCGGCTCGCTGGAAACCATGACCTTAGCCGCGAGCAAGACGGCGAAACCCCAGCCAAGCACAGCCAAAGCCACGCCCGCTCCCGCCTCAACGGCTTGCCGGGATAAAAATGCCGCCGCCGAAAAAGACCTAAAAAATCAGCAGAACGCATTGCTGGCTTTCAAGGCCGACGTTTACAAGCGCGACAACGAATTGCGCGAGCGCCAGAAACAACTGGACGAAACCCTGGCCAAAATAGCCGAAGAACGCCGCAAGATCGAACGGGACAGAGCCGATTACCGCTGGCCGCATAACGGCAGCCAGACCAACAAGTGAGTCCGGCTGATTAACGAACGTTAATCGGGCAGCCGGTCACGCAACGCATCGCGGTCGAACCACCACGCGTCCCCCACCACCGCATTCACCACCTGCCCCAGGCGGGGCAGAAACACCTGCGGATCGCGCAAACCCAGCTCATTCATCCAGGCATCGAGCGCTTGCTGATCCTGTACATTGCTATGGCGTGCGGCAACCCGCGCGATGAGATTGTTCGCCAGAAGGCTCTGGCTTTCGTGCTTGTCGTCAGGCGCCCGCAGGTCAATCACGTAGCGCGCCGTGACCGCGGCGAGTGCCGCGCCATCCGAGGCCGTGGGAGTCTCGTCGACGATATGGTCGAGCATCGCATAAGTCAGCTCCGGGTCTACCGGAAAAGTGACCGCCAGCCAGACGCCCATGCCCAGCGCGGGAATGGATTCCGCCTGCTCGGTCTGAAATAGCACATTGCAGGCCTCGACCGCATCCTGCCACGACTCCTTTTCCAGCGAGGCATCAAAGGCTTCACGTGCCAGGCTCCAGGCCTCTTCCTTGCGCTCCAGAGAGCGCAGGAGTTCGGCGATGTCCAATTGCAAACGGGCACGCGCCATCGTTTCTGCGCCCTCTAGAGCAGCCAGTTGCAGGCGCTTTTCCGCTAGATGGCGCTCCAGTTCAACCGTGTCACCCTCGCCCGGGGCGTTCATAACCTCAGCGACATTGCCGAAAGTGTCGATAGCAAGTTTATTTTCGTTCATGGTCATTGGAAACGCCTGTTTTTAAAAAACAAATGGCCGGATTATTCATCCAGCCTTTTGTTTTTGCTTACTATTTGGTGGGCCCGCACGGACTTGAACCGTGGACCAAAGGATTATGAGTCCTCTGCTCTAACCAACTGAGCTACAGGCCCATGAAAGCTTAACCCTCGTTGTCCAGGAAGCTGCGCAACCGCTCGGAACGGGAAGGGTGACGCAACTTGCGCAGCGCCTTGGCTTCAATCTGACGAATACGCTCGCGCGTGACGTCGAACTGCTTGCCGACTTCTTCCAGGGTGTGATCGGTGTTCATCTCGATGCCGAAGCGCATGCGCAACACTTTGGCTTCGCGCGGCGTCAGCGACTCCAGCACTTCCTTGGTGGCTTCTCGCAGGCTGGCGTACATCGCGGCATCGGCCGGGGCCAGGGTGGAAACGTCCTCGATGAAGTCGCCCAAGTGGGAATCCTCGTCGTCGCCGATCGGCGTTTCCATGGAAATCGGCTCCTTGGAAATCTTGAGGATTTTGCGGATTTTCTCTTCCGGCATTTCCATCTTCTCGGCCAGCAGCGCGGGATCGGCTTCCTGCCCGGTCTCCTGCAGGATCTGGCGCGAGATGCGGTTCATCTTGTTGATGGTTTCGATCATGTGCACCGGAATGCGGATGGTGCGCGCCTGATCGGCGATGGAGCGGGTAATGGCCTGGCGAATCCACCATGTAGCATAGGTGGAGAACTTGTAGCCGCGGCGGTATTCGAACTTGTCCACGGCCTTCATCAGACCGATGTTGCCTTCCTGAATCAGGTCGAGGAACTGCAGGCCGCGATTGGTGTATTTCTTGGCGATAGAGATCACCAGGCGCAGGTTGGCCTCGATCATCTCGCGCTTGGCGCGGCGCGCCTTGGCTTCGCCGGTGGACATCTGGCGATTGATTTCTTTCAGATCCTTGAGCGGGATGCCGACCTTGGTCTGCACATCCGTCAGACGCTGCTGCTGGTCGACGACGGCATGCTGGAAGCGGCCGAGTTTTTCACTATAGGGTTTGCCGGAGCCAATTTCCCCCACCACCCAGTCAAGGTTGCTTTCGTTGCCGGGGAACACCTGAATGAAGTGCGGGCGCGGCATGCCGCCCTTGGTCACGCACAGATCCATGATGCTGCGCTCGTGACCGCGCACTTCTTCCACCAGGCCGCGCAGGCCGTCGCACAGCGCTTCCACCTGCTTGACGGAGAAGCGGATGCCCATCAACTCGTTGGAAATCTGCTCTTGAACTTCCATGTAAGCTTTGCTGCGCGGGCCTTTTTTCTGCAGCGCTTGCATCATTTTGTCGAAGGCTTCGCGGATCACGGCAAAGCGCTCCAGGGCGTCGGCCTTGAGTTGCGCCAGGTTGGCGGCGGCGATTGCGGCGCCTGCGGCTTCGGCTTCTTCCTCGCTGATTTCGGCTTCAGGCTCCGCCTCTTCCGCGGCAGCCATTTCCTCGCTGAATTCATCCGCGCTCTGACCGTTGATCAGGCCGTCGACCAGTTCGTCGACACGCAGCTCGTCGCGCTCGATCATCTCGGCCAGTCGCAGGATTTCGGCGATCGTGGTGGGACAGGCGGAAATAGCCTGCACCATGTGTTTCAGGCCATCTTCGATGCGCTTGGCAATCTCGATTTCGCCTTCGCGCGTGAGCAGGTCGACCGTGCCCATTTCGCGCATATACATGCGCACCGGGTCGGTGGTGCGTCCGAATTCGGAGTCCACCGTGGAGAGTGCCGCCTCGGCTTCTTCCACCGCATCCTCGTCGGCCACGGCGGGCGTCGCATCGGACATCAGCAGGGTTTCAGCATCCGGCGCCTCGTCGTATACCGCGATGCCCATGTCGCCGATCATGCTGATCACGCCCTCGA
This sequence comes from Sulfurimicrobium lacus, assembly GCF_011764585.1. Lineage (GTDB taxonomy): Bacteria > Pseudomonadota > Gammaproteobacteria > Burkholderiales > Sulfuricellaceae > Sulfurimicrobium > Sulfurimicrobium lacus. The sequence continues at coordinate 492,237 of NZ_AP022853.1, read as the reverse complement.
TCTGCTCAGCGTCGAGCATATCGTCCGGCAGGTGGTCGTTGATCTCTGCATAGGTCAGGTAGCCACGCTCCTTACCCAGCACGATCAGATTTTTCAGGCGCATGCGCCGCGCGTCTGCGTCATTCACGCGGTCATCCATCTTTCCATTTTCCGTCGCCATACCTTACCTTGTCCCGAAAAAGCGTTTAACAAAACCGAGCATTATACCCTACTTCCATAGCGGATTTTCATTCCTTGCGCAACAACAACTGCTGCAGCTGCTCTTTTTGCGCCGCCGTCAACCCCTGGGCGCGCGACAGGGCGAGCAACGTATCGATTTCCTTTTGCTTCGCCTGCCACTTCAACTGCGCCAGGGCGCCGGCAAATTCCTGTTCGATTTCTTCCGTGCCAAGGCGGTCTTCCCACTGCATGACTTCCGCCGCGGCATCGCGAATCCGGGCGTCATGGGCGGTACCACGAAAATGCTCGATGAGCGGCGCCGCATCCTTTATGTGCGGGTGCGCGGAAAGAAATTCAAGCAACGCGGCAAGCGTTAATTCATCTCCTTCGCGACCTTTGCTCTCGAACACCACACCCTGCGCCAATTGCGGCCGAACCAGCAAAAACTGGAGCATCTGACGCACCAGGGAAGGTGGATTCCGCTTGAGCCTGGGCAACGCTTTGGCCGGCTTCCGTATCGGCTGAATCTGGTACAGGTCTTCCAGTTCCGCCTGGGAAATACCCGCCAGCTCCGCCAGGCGCTTGCGCAGCATCAGGCCCAGGGCGGGCGCAGCCACTTGCTGCAGCAACGGGCGCGCCAACTGGAGCAGGCGCGCCCGTCCTTCCTGGGTCTGCATGTCCACCTGGGCCGTCAATTCGCGCAGCAAAAACTGCGAAAACGGCACCGCCTCCGCCAATAGCTCCTCGAAACCCGCCTTGCCCGCGCTGCGCACATAGGAATCGGGGTCTTCGCCCTGGGGCAAGAAAAGAAAGCTCAGGTTCTTGCCGTCCACCACCTGCCCGAGGCTGTTTTCCAGTGCGCGCCAGGCTGCCTTGCGCCCTGCGGTGTCGCCATCGAAACAGAACACCACGCTGTCGCTCTGGCGCAGCAATTTCTGCACGTGGGTTGGCGTGGTCGCCGTTCCCAGCGTGGCCACCGCGTATTCGATACCGTGCTGCGCCAGGGCCACCACGTCCATGTAGCCCTCCACCACCAGCACCCGGCCCGCCTCGCGGATCGCCTTGCGCGCCTGGTACAGGCCATACAGTTCCTGACCTTTTTCGAACAGGGGAGTTTCCGGCGAGTTGAGATATTTGGGCTCGCCCTGCCCCAGCACGCGACCACCGAAACCGATCACCGTGCCGCGCTGGTTGAGGATGGGAAACATGATGCGATCACGGAAGCGGTCATAGCGCTTGCCGTTTTCGCCCTCTATGACCAAACCCGCCTGAACCAGGGTTTTCGAGGTGTAATCGTGAAAAATCTCTACCAGGTTCTGCCAGGCAGCCGGCGCATAGCCCACGCCGAAGCGCGCCGCGATCTCGCCCGAAAGGCCGCGCTGCTTTAGGTACTCGATCGCCTGGGGTGCACGCTTGAGCTGTTCGCGGTAGTAGCGCGTGGCCTGCAGCATGAGCTCGGCCAGTTCCGTGCTTTGCGAGGGACGCGACTTTTCCCCGCCGGCTTCCTGCGGGACCGTCATCCCCGCGCTGCGCGCCAGTTCCTCAACAGCCTCGATGAAGCCCAACCCCTGGTACTCCATGACGAAGCTGATGGCGGTGCCGTGCGCGCCGCAACCGAAGCAGTGATAAAACTGCTTGGTGGGACTGACACTAAAGGAAGGCGATTTTTCGTTGTGGAAGGGGCAGCAGGCCATGTAATTGGCGCCGGCTTTCTTGAGCGGAACATAGCGTTCCACCACATCCACGACGTCGAGGCGATTCAGCAGATCCTGAATGAAAGACTGAGGAATCATCGCGCGCGAAACCCCCGAAAATGGAAACGCCAGGACAGGTCGTCCTGGCGCAATAAACTCATGCCCAATTCGGGCTTACAGCCATCAACCGCCCAGTTTTGCCTTAATCAGGGCGGAAACCTTGCCCATGTCGGCGCGCCCGGCGACTTGCGGCTTTACCGCCGCCATCACCTTGCCCATGTCTTTGACGCCGGCGGCACCGGACGTGGCAATTGCCTCCACCACCAGTTGTTCGACTTCGGCATCCGACAAGGCCTGCGGCATGTAAGCCTGAAGCACCGTCACTTCAAACTTTTCGACATCCGCCAGGTCATTGCGCTTCGCCGCTTCGTACTGAGAAATCGAATCGCGCCGCTGCTTGAGCATCTTTTCGATTACCGCCACCACTTGCGCATCGTCCAGCTCGATGCGTTCGTCCACTTCACGCTGCTTGATAGCAGCCTGGAGCAGACGGATCGCACCCAGACGGGGCGCATCCTTGGCGCGCATCGCCGATTTCATGTCTTCGGTGATGCGTAGTCTCAAACTCATGAGGCGAAGGTGTTTAGTACAGCTTGGCCGGCAGCATCTGGCTGCGCAGGCGCTTGTAATGACGCTTCACGGCAGCAGCGCCTTTGCGCTTGCGTTCGGCGGTGGGCTTCTCGTAGAACTCGCGGGCACGCAGTTCGTTCAGCAGACCGGAGCGCTCGATGGTACGGCGGAAACGGCGCAGTGCAACGTCAAACGGTTCACCTTCTTTTACGCGGACACTTGGCATATCGTCTTTCTCGACAAGAATTAAATGGGAAACGGGCGATTTTAACAGAGAGGATGAATTTTTCCAAACCCTGTTCGCAATTTTTTACAAAAGACAAGGGCCGCACTGATGTGCAGCCCTTGTCGCTTACTGCTGAGACGGAACGGAAATTACATCATGCCTTCCATGCCGCCCATTCCACCCATGCCGCCAGGCATACCACCACCCGACTCTTCCTTCGGCAGTTCGGCCACCATGCAATCGGTGGTCAGCATCAGGCCGGATACGGAAGCGGCGTTCTGCAGCGCGTAACGGGTTACCTTGGTGGGGTCGAGCACGCCCATTTCCACCATGTCGCCGTACTCACCTGTACCGGCATTGTAACCGAAGTTACCCTTGCCTTCCAGCACCTTGTTGACCACTACGGAAGGCTCGTCACCGCAGTTGGCAACGATCTGGCGCAGCGGCTCTTCCAAGGCGCGCATCACGATCTTGATGCCTGCATCCTGCTCGGGGTTGGAACCCTTGAGCCCGGCAATCGCGGCACGTGCACGCAGCAGGGCAACGCCGCCGCCAGCAACGATGCCTTCTTCGACAGCTGCACGGGTAGCGTGCAGCGCGTCTTCCACGCGGGCTTTCTTCTCTTTCATTTCCATTTCGGTTGCAGCGCCGACTTTGATCAATGCCACGCCGCCAGCCATCTTGGCCACGCGTTCCTGCAACTTCTCGCGGTCGTAATCGCTGGTGGACTCTTCGATCTGCTTGCGGATCTGCTTGACGCGGCCTTCGATGTTGGCGGTGTCGCCATGACCGTCGATGATGATGGTCTCTTCCTTGCCCACTTCGATGCGCTTGGCTTGGCCCAGATCGGTCAGAGCGGCTTTTTCCAGGGTCAGACCTACTTCTTCGGCGATCACGGTACCGCCGGTAAGGATAGCGATGTCTTCCAGCATGGCCTTGCGGCGGTCGCCGAAGCCCGGCGCCTTGACGGCAACGGTCTTGAGGATACCGCGGATGTTGTTCACCACCAGGGTGGCCAGCGCTTCGCCGTCCACGTCTTCAGCGATGATCAGCAGAGGACGACCGGCCTTGGCGACTTGCTCCAGCACCGGCAGCAGATCGCGGATGTTGGAGATTTTCTTGTCGTGCAGCAGGACGAAGGGATTTTCCAGCAAAGCGAGTTGACGGTCCGGGTTGTTGATGAAGTACGGGGAAAGGTAGCCGCGGTCGAACTGCATGCCTTCCACGACTTCGAGTTCGTCATCCAGGCCGGAACCGTCTTCCACGGTGATCACGCCTTCCTTGCCCACTTTGTCCATCGCTTCGGCGATGCGCTCACCGATGGATGCGTCGGAGTTGGCGGAAATGCTGCCCACTTGAGCGATTTCCTTGGTGGTGGTGCAAGGCTTGGAGATTTTCTTCAGTTCTTCGACGGTAGCTGCGACAGCCTTGTCGATACCGCGCTTCAGATCCATCGGATTCATGCCGGCAGCCACGTATTTCATGCCTTCCTTGAGGATGGCCTGAGCCAGCACGGTTGCAGTGGTGGTACCGTCACCGGCCACATCGGAGGTCTTGGAAGCCACTTCCTTCACCATCTGGGCGCCCATGTTTTCGAAGCGGTCTTTCAGCTCGATTTCCTTGGCCACGGACACACCGTCCTTGGTGATGGTCGGGGCGCCGAAAGAGCGCTCCAGCACCACGTTGCGGCCTTTGGGGCCGAGCGTCACCTTGACTGCGTTGGCCAGGATGTTGACACCTGCCACCATGCGATGACGCACGTCATCGCCGAATTTAACGTCTTTAGCTGCCATGTTTTAAATCTCCTTGAGAATTCTTGGTAAATCCGATTAGCCTTCGATCACGCCCATTACGTCTTCTTCGCGCATCACCAGCAGTTCTTCGCCGTCCACCTTGACGGACTGGCCGGAGTATTTGCCGAAAATGACCTTGTCGCCCACTTTCAGGGACAGCGCGCGCAACGTACCGTTGTCCAGCACCTTGCCTTCGCCGACGGACTGAACCAGACCCATGTCCGGCTTCTCGGCTGCATTGCCTGGCAGAACGATACCGGAAGCGGTCTTTTCTTCGGCTTCCAGGCGCTTGACGATCACGCGGTCGTGCAAAGGACGAATTTTCATTATTTCAATCTCCTGTTGGTTTAACTTATGAAATCTCATAGCTGTGGAGTTATTAGCACTCCATCCAAGCGAGTGCTAATAATAGGGATAGCCCCTTCGGATTTCAAGGGAATTCGGATGAAATTTATTTCTTGCGAATGCGCGCAGACGAGGAACGACTACTCCGGCACGCTTGAGGTTGGGGCCGGCGCCTGGGCTTGCAGGCGCCGGCGATCAAGGAAATATGCTTTAAATCAGTCGAAACGAGCTTACGCGGAAGCGCGCTGTTGCCACTTCTCCACTTCCTCGTCCCACTCATCCATGCGGACATAGGGATTCGATCTCGGGTGGGCAATCATTTCCGGGCTGATCTCGACGCCGATGCCTTCGATAAAATTCACCAGCCCGATGCGTTCGATCATCTCGCCGGTACGCTCGTGCTCCAGCGCGTTTTCGGCGAAGAAATCCAGCACGTTGCGGGAAAGCTCCTGCAGCTTCTCGAAGTCCTCTTCCGTTTCCAGCTTCATGAAAGGGATGATCACGGTCCCCATCGTCGCGCCGATCTTCAGCACGCCCTTCCCGCCCGCCAGGATGGTCACCCCCTTGTCCTTTCCCGGCAGCAATGCGCCGGGCATGACGTTGAGGCAGTGCATGCAGCGCACGCAGTCGTGGTTCTCGATCTGCAAGACATTCTCGTCGTCCACCGCCACGCTGGAAATGCTGCTTCCTGACTGAATATCCTCTTTGCTGGCCAGCGTGATCGCCTGGGTTGGGCACTTCCTGATGACGTCGTTGACCAGCTTCTTCATGCCATGCGTGTTCAGGTAGTCGCGTGCCAGCGCTTCATTGACCTGGATATTGTCCCGCCAGGTGCCGATGGTGGCCATGTCCGAGCGCTGGATGGAATTCACGCAATCGTTCGGACAACCGGAAAACTTGAACTTGAATTTATAGGGCAGGGACGGGCGATGCATGTCGTCCAGGTTGCTGTTGATGACAGTACGCAAGGCCTTGGCCTCATCGAAACAGGACATCTCGCAGCGCGCGGCGCCGACGCACGACATGGACGTGCGCAAGGCCGGCCCGGCTCCGCCCAGGTCGAAGCCCATGGCATTGATGGCTTCCCAGGCGGGCTGGAGATTCGCGCTGGTGATGCCCTGGAACATGATGTCGCCCGACTGGCCGTGGAACGCGATCAGCCCGGAACCGTATTGCTCCCAGATATCGGCGAACTGGCGCAAGGTTTTCGTGTCGTAATGCATTCCGGCCGGCGGCTGCACCCGCAGCGTATGGAATTCGGCCGCATCCGGGAACAGGGGTTTGTCGTTTTCGTCCTTGAGCTCGGTGAAGCGAGGGATCACGCCGCCACCGTAGCCGAACACACCGACCGTCCCGCCCTTCCAGAAGCCTTTTTTCGTCTGGTAGGAATGCTCCAGCTGCCCCAGCAGCCCCGACGCGATGGCATTTTTCTCCGCCAGTCGCTTGATCCCGGTGACGAAACTGGGCCAGGGCCCGGATTCCAGCTCATCCAGCATGGGGGTATCCGATTTTTTCTCGCTCATTTCCTTTCTCCTTACGTCTGTCCGGTGACCGAAACAACACTGTCATGACGCCATGAATGGCGTTATCTGCCTGCGATTCGAGCGACAAATGAAAACAACTCTCATCCGCAATATGAGGCAAGAATAGAGTGGGGATTGTGGGCGTGCCATACAGCGAACACTGTATTTTATGGCTACAGAATCGGTAACCTGATGGACTCGAAATAATGGAGGCCCCGCACTGTGCGGGCGCCGGATGGGGCGGGCGAAGCACTGCCATAGCAGCGCCTTTTCGAGGTTGTTCTAGCGTTGCCGCATGCGCATCCTGTCTTCGTTTTCGCGCCCGGGTTGCTCTTCTTTTTGGCTTGCTTCGCGTTTTTCCGTGTGCACCGCTTCACGTTTGACGGCGTCAGGCCGCTCATCCTGTCTGTGGGGTTCAGATATCCTACGTCGCTCCTGCGGCACGACTGTTGCCGGCTGTGTCTGCGGCAGTTGTTCCCGCGTCCTGACCGGTGGCTGCTCCACCGGCCGAGCCACTTCGGGCGCTCGCTCCTGCTCGCGCGGCGCGGAGATCATGCGGCGTTCCTGCGGCACGACCACTTCCGGTTGCGCCTGGGGCAATGGCTCCCGCGTCCTGAGCGACGGTTGCGGGGCAGGGCGAACCACTTCGGGCGCCCTCTCCCTCTCCTGCCCGCGCGACTCGGGTGGGGTGCTGCGGCCCGGCTGCAGACTTTGCCTGTCTTGCTGCCTGACTGGGGGCTGCTGCACCGGCGCGGCAGACGGCACGCCCTCTCGCGATGGGCGCAGCAACCTGACTTGAGGCGCATGCGCCGGCGCCTCGCGCTTCAGGCTGCCAATCGTCGCCTCGTCAAGCGGACGACCGGGCTGTGCTTCCAGCGCTCTTCTCTTCTCGACAAACGGGACGGGCGCAGGCGGAGGCGGTGTTCTCGCCAGGACCGGGCGCGCCAGCACATCCCGCGACGGCCGCGCCCGCGGCGTGGCGGCACCGGTCAGGCTAAGCCGGCTTGGCACCACATTCGCTGATTGCATGACCGCCGCTGTCCCGATGGCGCCCGGCGAGAGCCTGACTGCCGCTCTCCCGACCGGTCGCGACTGCTCGAATACGGACGCGGACACGGCGACGACCGCGCCCGGTACATGCCGGTTGGCGTAATTGATATTGGCGACATTCTTGTTGTCGTAATAATCGCCGATGCGCCGGGCATCGATCCGCGTGTTGCTGGCATTGATCCTGGTGAAATAGCCGCGGCTCACGCGATAGGACGGCCGATAAACTTCACGTGGTGCAAGCGGAAACCAGCCCACGCCGGCGACCATGTTGCCGACGGAAAGCGACAGCCGGAAATTGCTGCCGCCGACGAAGGCCACCAAGGCCGGCGCATACACCGGCCGTAGCGCGATCGGCCCCGGAACCCAGCCCCACCGACCGCGGATGTGCGCCCAGCGGCCGTAATGCGATACCGCGAAGCCCCACGGCGCATCGTCCACCCAGGTCCATCCCCAGGGGTCGATCCAGATCCAGTGCCCGTAGCTGTATGGCGCCCACCCGGCCACGACGTAAGACGGCATCCACACGTTGCCGTATTGCGCATCGACATGCCAGGAACCGTTCGCGTCCAGATCTTCGTAGCCGATGGTATCGCGCGATACGTAACGTGCGGAGATGGAGTTATCGATAAGGCGGTCGCGTTCCGCGCTCCAGGCATCGAAATCGTCAAAGGAGGGTTGTCCGGTATAGAGGTAATCGCGCAAGCCGGTTCCGCCGAAGCGATACGACAGCCCTTCGTTGATGGTCCGCGACGCATCTTCGCCATAGACTTCAGCCAGCCCCCTGCGCACCGAGACCGTGGTCGCATCGCCGTCTGGGTCGACATCGATGCGGTAATCGCCGGGCTGACGCAGCACCAGCGCCAGATTGGGTGTGTCGATTTCGAACATATCGTCCGGCCCGAGTTGCCACACCCTTACGTTCAGCGTGCCCTGCGTCAACTGCACCTGCGTCAGACGTTCGTCGAGATTCAGCAATGTGATGCTGGTATCGCCGCCCATGCGGAGCGCGGCGTTGCCGATCTGCAGTTCATCGCGCGCACCTTCGTCCGCCCACAGGCGGTCGCCGCTGACAATCGGACGGTTCGGCGCAGCCTGCACCCACTCGTCGGAACCCGCGGGGGAAAAACTCACCGCGCCGCCGATATAGCCCAGACGGGCCACGCGCGCCGGCGGGTCGGCCTGAACCAAGGCGCTGGACAACAGTGCGAAGGCGCCGATGATGAACATCAGTGCACGAAACACAGACGTGCCGCCACGTAAAACTGCCCCTGCGTGGATTACGTTGCTGGTGGCGTCCATGGTTGCTCTCCAATTTATCCCAGGTACTTCAGCCTGCGTGGCCGGCATGTCAAACGGCAGATTGCGCGCACCGCACATTCGCGTCATTGCGCAGAAATGCCTAATTTGAGCTTACTCGCACTGTATATCTATCCACGCGGCACAAGAGAAACGGTTGACAACGAATCCGGCGAGACAGTTCGTTTACAAGGTTGCAGGTACTCGCAGCGTCCCTCCGGAACTTGGGACGAAATCACGGCATCTAACGCACATAGTTCGACGAACGGCCTTACACGAAGCGCCCGTCGCGCAGCTTCATACGTCAGCCATCGGTGCGGTTTGTCACAAGGCCATTTGCACAATCTGCTTTCAGGAGAAAGATCATGCAATTAGCTCATCCACCTCACATGCCAAGCGGCCTGCATCTCGAAAAAGTGGCGCGCTGGATACGCCAACAGCACGTGCCCACAGCTGCCTTGTTTTTGTTCTACGTCGTGCCGCTCTCGGCGCTTCCGCCGCTGATGTTCTATTACGCGGGAACCCAATTCGACATGCAGTTCAGCGGGCTCAACGAAAAACAGATGGCCGTCATCGCTTCGGTGTTCTACGCCGCTGAACTGGTGATGTCGTTCATCCTTGCCGGGTTCATCGAAGGGATGGGCAACGCGGCTTTCCGGATCATGCACACGCGCTACGAGATGCTGGATTACCCGACGCCGGAACAACCGAGCGAGGGCGTCCTCATCCAGTTGCGCAAGGTCGATTTCCGCGACGCCTACACGCTGGCGGCAATTTCACCGACGCCGCTGTGGCTGGTGTCGCTCGCCCTGTTCATCCCGAACCTCGCCATCGTGGCGACGCTGGGCGCCTTCGCCCTGATCCTGTCGCTGTACATTCTTTTTTCGGCAACGCCGTCGGTGCTCAAGATCGAGGAAGAAGGAGAAGGCATCCTGATGGGCTGGGTGCTGCTGACCGTCGGCATGGTTGGCTGGGCAGCCATGATGTATCTGACCTTCCTTACCTGGGGTTACGTCACCGGCTTCGCCGCCTGATTTCCAGCAAACAATTTGGGGCAGGCCCGCCGCGAGGCTGGCCTGCCCGTCCTTCCCGAGTCCCGCGCCGACAAGCGGGCCGCATCGTTGTGCGATTGTCCGCCGATAGCGTAGACTCCGCGTTTACCGGAACGCCGCAGTTTCCCTGAAAACCCGCGGCAAATCGACCAACGCCGTCCTTATCTCTCATGAAAAACCAAGACTTCCTGCAGCGCAGCCGCGACGCGGTATGGCACCCCTGCAGCCAGATGAAACATTTCGAAACGCTGCCGCTGGTGCCGATCGCGCGCGGCAAAGGCGTGTGGCTGTACGATTTCGAGGAACGGCGCTACCTCGACGCCATCAGCTCGTGGTGGGTCAACCTGTTCGGCCACTGCAACCCGCGCATCAACGCGGCGATCAAGGACCAGCTGGACACGCTGGAACACGTGATCCTGGCCGGCTTCACGCACCAGCCGGTGATCGAGCTTTCCGAGCGCCTGTCGCGTCTCACCGGCCTGGGGCACTGCTTCTACGGCTCCGACGGCGCCTCGGCGACCGAGATCGCGCTGAAGATGAGCTTCCACTACTGGCGCAACAGCGGCGTGCCGGACAAGACCCGCTTCATCAGCCTGCAAAACAGCTATCACGGCGAAACCATCGGCGCGCTATCGGTTACCGACGTGGCGCTGTTCAAGGATACTTACGCGCCCCTGCTACGACAGAGCACCCAGGTACCGACACCCGACTGGCGCAACGCTGCAGCGGGTGAATCGGCGCGCGATTTCGCCCTGCGCTGCGCCGCGGCATTGCGCGCCCATCTCGAACAGCACCACGCCGAAACCGCCGCCCTGATCGTCGAACCGCTGGTGCAGGGCGCGGCGGGCATGGGCATGTACGACGCCGAATATCTGCGCCAGGCACGGGCCATCTGCAACGAGTTCAAGGTCCACCTGATCGCCGACGAAATCGCGGTGGGCTTCGGTCGCACCGGCACCATGTTCGCCTGCGAGCAGGCCGGTATCCGGCCCGACTTCATGTGCCTGTCGAAAGGCATCAGCGGCGGCTACCTGCCGCTCTCGGCCGTGCTGACCACGAACGAGGTTTTCCAGGCGTTCTATCACGACGAAACGGCCAGGGGCTTCCTGCACTCCCACTCCTACACCGGCAACGCGCTGGCCTGCCGCGCCGCGCTGGCGACACTGGACATCTTCGAGCAGGACCAGGTCATCGCCGCCAACCGCGCCAAGGCAGCCTACCTGACTCAGGCGGCACAGCCGTTGCGCGATCACCCCAAAGTTAAAAATTTCCGCCACACCGGCATGATCTGGGCGTTCGAGGCCGAAAACGACACCCCTCATTTTTCCCGCGCTTTTTACCAGCTGGCGCTGGAAAACGAACTGCTGCTGCGCCCCATGGGCAACACGGTTTACTTCATGCCGCCCTACATCATCAGCGAGGAAGAAATCGACCTGCTGATCGGCGGCACACTCAAGGTATTGGAACAACTATGCTAGTTCTCGGCATCGAATCCTCCTGCGACGAAACCGGCGTCGCGCTCTACCACACCGAGCGCGGCCTGCTCGCCCACGCCCTGCATTCCCAGGTGGCGATGCACGCCGAGTACGGCGGCGTGGTGCCGGAACTGGCCTCGCGCGACCACATCCGCCGCGTGCTGCCGCTCACCCGCCAGGTGCTGAAGGAAGCGGGCTGCACCCTGCAGGACATCGAGGGCATCGCCTACACCGAAGGGCCGGGCCTGGCCGGGGCATTGCTGGTGGGCGCAAGCATCGCCGCCGCGCTGGCCTTCGCCCTCAAGGTGCCGACCGTGGGTGTGCACCACCTCGAAGGCCACCTGCTGGCGCCGCTGCTGGAAGACAACCCGCCTGCTTTTCCCTTCGTCGCCCTGCTGGTGTCGGGCGGCCATTCGCAACTCATGGAAGTGACCGGCATCGGCCAGTACACCACCCTGGGCGACACGCTGGACGACGCCGCCGGCGAGGCTTTCGACAAGACCGCCAAACTGCTGGGGCTCGGCTATCCGGGCGGGCCGGCGCTGTCGAAGCTGGCGCTGCGGGGCACGCCGGGACGCTTCAAGCTGCCGCGCCCGATGCTCAACAGCGGCGACCTGAACTTCAGCTTCAGCGGCCTCAAGACCGCCGTGCTCACGCTGGCCAACCAGCACCGGAACGACGCACAGGAACTGGACGAGCAAACCCGCGCCGACATCTGCCTGGCGTTCCAGGACGCCATCGTGGAGGTGCTGAGCAAGAAAGCCGTCGCCGCGCTCAGGCAAACCGGTCTTTCAAGACTGGTAGTGGCAGGCGGAGTAGGCGCTAACAAACAGCTCAGGGAGGGCCTCAGCCATGCTGCGGCGAAAAAGCGCTTCGAAGTGTTTTATCCCAAACTGGAATTCTGCACCGACAACGGCGCGATGATCGCCTTCGCCGGCGCCATGCGACTGCGCCGCGAAGGTCGCCGCACCATGAATTTCCCCATCAAGCCGAGATGGGATCTGGCGCAGCTCGACGCGCCGGATTAGTGCCTCAACTGCGCGGCCCAGCGCAGCAAGGTCTCGCTGCCCAGCCAGCGTCCCAGGTATTCCGGAAAAACCAGCAACCCGCCCAACACCAGCAGGAACAGCAGCACCAACACGTGGCTGAACAGGCTTTCCGGCCGCAGGATGCCCCAGTATTTCATGGTCAGAAACACGAAATCCTTGCGATGCTCGGACATACGGCGGTACTTGATGACCATGTTAATCAGCAGGTAGACCACGTAACCGCCACCGAGCGAGGCGAACACGATGCGGAAGATCCCCAGCATGTCCAGGCTGCCCTGCCCGACGCGGTGGAACATCAGCGACAGGACGCCCATCGCCAGAGAGGCCGTCACCGCGATCAGCACGTTGGCGATCAGGCGGCGCCGCTCGCGCGCCAGGTCCTGCTGGCGCTGGATGAAAAAATCATCCACTTCGTGCTTGAGGTACTCCACCCGGTCCTGGACCAGGGCGGTGATTTCCTCGCGCATCACGCGGACGCGTTCGTCGATGGTCGAACCCAGCTTTTCGGCGGCGTAGTCCACCAGTTCCACCACGTCGTCCTTGGTGAACTGGCGCTGGTTATGCAGTTCGGCGGAAATTTTGTCGAGCTTGTGGTCGACCTCGCGGCTGGCGTTCAACACCGCCTCGCGCAACTCGCCGCTGGCCTCTTTTACCCCGTCCCTGACCACGACGTTCAGCTTGTCCGCGGCGTGATCAATGGCGGTACGGGAAACCTGTTCCAGGTTTTCCCGCGCATAATCCATTTCTTTCTGGAACCAGGTCATGGCGGCGAATCGCCCGCTTGGGGCTTGTTGCCGATGCGCGTCTCCTTGCCGGAGAGCAGGTTCTGGATATTGGACTTGTGGCGCCACAGCAGGAGCAACGAGAGCAGCACGATGGCCAGGGTGTAATAGCCGAGGCCGAGGATAGCGTAGCCGTAGAGCGGCGCGAAGCACGCCGCGATCAGCGCCGACAGGGACGAAGTGCGCCACATGTATGCCGCCAGCAGCCAAGTAGCGAGCACCGCCAGGCCGAGCCAGACGTTGAGCGCCAGCAGGATGCCCAGCGCCGTGGCCACGCCCTTGCCGCCATGAAAGCCGAAGAACAGCGGATACACGTGCCCGAGGAATACCGCCAGCACCACCGCCGCCACGCCCGCTTCACCCACGCCATAGCCGGCCCCGAACCTGAGCGCCAGAAACACCGCCAGCCAGCCCTTGGCCGCGTCGCCCAGCAGGGTCAGCACGGCGGCCAGCTTCTTCCCGGTACGCAGTACGTTGGTGGCGCCCGGGTTTTTCGAACCGAACGAGCGCGGATCGGCCAGGCCGAAGGACTTGCTGACAATCACCGCGAAGGACAGGGAACCGATCAGGTAGGCGGCGACAATAAAAACTAGCGTTGGCATGGTAAGGGCACTCTTAATCACTTAAAATCGCAGGCTTCGAATTTTACGGCAAAACGGGGCGTCCGCATAACCACCGCGCCCACACACCATGGACATCATTTTCCTCAACGAATTTCGCGCCGAAACCATTATCGGCGTTTACCCGTGGGAACGGGAAGTGCCGCAGACCATCCAGCTCGACCTGGAAATCGGCCTGCCCCACAGCCGCGCCGGCACCACTGACGACGTCGCCGACACCATCGACTACGGCAAAGTGGTGGAACGCATCCAGCAAGTGCTGGGGGAAAAGCACTTCTCCCTGGTGGAAGCGCTCGCCGAACACCTCGCGCAGCTCGTCATGACGGAATTCGGCGCGCCCTGGATCAAAATCAGCATCACCAAGCTGGGCCTCATCCGCGGCGTGAAGCGGCTGGGCATCACCATCGAGCGGGGCGCGAAATCCTGACCGGTTTCAGCAGCGAGGCATTGATCGCCGCGCCACTGATTCTCGCGCTGGCTTATTTCATTCGCGGCATTTCGGGCTTCGGCTCGGGATTGATCGCCGTGCCCTTGCTGGCGCACTTCCTGCCGTTGCAGTTCGTCGTCCCCTTCATATTGTTGCTGGATTTCAGCGCTTCGCTGGTGATGGGGCGCAACGCACGGCAGCACGTCAACTGGCAGGAAATCAAACCCCTGCTGCCCTTCAGCCTGATCGGCGTGGGCCTGGGCGTGGCGCTGCTGATCCATTTGCCAAAAGAACCGCTGCTGCTCGGCCTGGGCTTGTTCGTGATGGCCTTCGGCGTGCGCAACATCCTCAACCTGCACAACGAAAAGCCGATTTCTCAATGGTGGGCGATCCCGGCCGGACTGACGGGCGGCACGGTGGGCGCACTGTTCGGCACCGGCGGCCCGCCCTACATCGTCTACCTCTCGCACCGCCTGCGCGACAAATCCGAGTTGCGCGCCACTTTTTCCGGTCTGTTCACCATCGATGGCGGCTCGCGCCTGGTGGCTTTCCTCGTCACCGGCCTGCTGCTGCAGCCGGGCCTGCTGCTGGCCTACCTCGGCGCGCTGCCCATCGTGGCGCTGGGTCTGAAGCTGGGACACAAGGTTCACCTCGGGATGTCAAACCAGCAAATGCTCAGGCTGATCGGCGCACTACTGCTGGGCAGCGGCGTTTCCTTGGTGTGGAAGGCCTGGGGCTAGAGGTTCACAGAAGGGAACTTCCGCAATGTGCCGTTTCCTGTTCCCGCCCTTTGAAAACGACTGGAAGGATACTTGGCTGACCTGTTTAGAGTAGCGCCTTTGGGTCGCTACTGGTAGCGCAGCGCCTCGATCGGCTCCAGCCGGGCGGCCTTCCTCGCGGGATAGAAGCCGAAGAACACGCCCACCGCCGCCGCCACCATGAAGGCCATGATGACCGAGCTCAGGGTGATCACCACGGCGGTCCCGGTGATTTTATTCACCAGCATCGCCCCACCGATGCCGAGGCCCACGCCCACCAGGCAGCCGACGATGGAAATGATGATGGCTTCGAGCAGAAACTGCAGCAGGATGTCGCGCTGGCGCGCGCCGATGGCGACGCGGATGCCGATTTCACGGGTGCGCTCGGTGACCGATACCAGCATGATGTTCATGATGCCGATGCCGCCCACCAGCAGCGAGATCGAGGCGATCGCGCCGAGCATGAGCGACATGACGCGGGTGGTTTCCGCGGCGGTGTTCGCCAGGGCGGTCAGGTTGCGCACCATGAAATCGTTGTCCGCTCCCTCCTTGATGCGGTGGCGCTGGCGCAGCAGCTGATTGATGGCGCGCTCGGCGGCTGGCATGGCGTCGGCCGAAGCGGCCTGCGCCATGATGTAGCGCACCGTGCCCTGGAACTGGGAGCCGAACAGCTTGCGCTGGGCGGTGGTGACGGGGATCAGCACGGTATCGTCCTGGTCGCGTCCGTCCAGGCTCTGCCCCTTCGCTACCAGCACGCCGACGACCTGGTAGGGGCTCTGCTTGATGCGGATGGTCTTGCCCACTGCCTCTTCGTCGCCGAACAGGTTCTTCACCACGGTCTGGCCGAGCAGGGCGACACGGGTGGCGGAACGCACGTCCGAGTCGGTGAAGGGGTAACCGCTGGCCAGCTCCCAGTCGCGTACTTCGAGATAGCTAGGCAGGGTGCCGATCACCTGGGTGCTCCAGTTGTTGGGTCCGTAAACGAGCTGCGCCGTTCCGGGCGAATTGGGCGCCACGGCGGCGACGCTCGGCAGTTCGGCGAGGGCCTGGGCGTCGCCCAGGGTGAGGGTCGGCGCCGCGCCGGCACCCATGCGCACACCGCCCGAGGTGGACGAACCGGACAGGACGATGAACAGGTTGCTGCCCATCGAAGCGATGGACTGGTCCACCAGGAATTGCGCGCCCTGGCCGATGGCCAGCATGAGGATGACGGCGCCCACGCCGATCATCATCCCCAGCATGGTCAGGAAAGTCCGCAGGCGGTTCGCGCCCATGGCGCTCCAGGCTTCGCTCAGCATCGGCGTGATCATCCTAGAAACCTCGGTTGGACGTGGTGGAGTGTGCGGTTTTTGGGGTGCAGGGCAAGGCGCAACGACGCGGAATGGTTGTTCCATTCCAAGGAGTTGCAACGCCGCCATGCGCTGCAAAAATCGTGCAATCCACCACGTAGCGCCCTCGCCAAACGGGTGAACCCTCGATTCATGAAGAAACATATTAAATTCATTGCATTAAGCACCAAGTCGAGCGGTCAACTGAAGTTTCTAGGATCACACGTGGGCTCCATGCAATTCGTGATCGACCGCGCCGTCATGGGCCTTGTGTCCGTCGATGAAGCGCACCAGCCGGCCGGCGTAGTTGGCGATATCGGCCTCGTGGGTGACCAGCACCACGGTGATGCCTTCGTCGCGATTCAGGGCGGTGAACAGGTTCATGATTTCCTGGCTGGTCTTGGTATCCAGGTTGCCGGTCGGCTCGTCGGCCAGGATCAGGCGCGGCCGGTTGATGAGGGCGCGTGCGATGGCGACGCGCTGCTGCTGTCCGCCGGAAATCTGGTTGGGGCGCGAGGCGCCGTATTTGCCCAGCCCCACCTTGTCGAGCATCTCCTGCGCCCGCCTGCTCCGCTCCGCCCTGCCCACGCCGGCGTACACCAGCGGCAGTGCCACGTTGTCGATCAGGTTGGCGCGCGGCAGCAGGTTGAACCCCTGGAACACGAAGCCGATCACGTCGTTGCGCAGCCTCGCCAGCTGGTCCTTGTCGAGCGATTTGACATCGGTCCCGTTGAGGTAATAGGCGCCGCCGCTGGGCACATCCAGGCAACCGAGGATGTTCATGAAAGTCGACTTGCCGGAACCGGAGGGCCCCATGATGGCGACGAACTCGCCGGGAAGAATTTCCAGGTCGATGTTCTCCAGCGCCGGCACCGGGCCGGCGACTGTGACGTAGTTCTTGCTCAGGCCGCTGATACGGATTATCGCGTCGCCCATCAACCTAGAAACCTCAGTTGAACGTGCTGGAGTGTGCGGTTATTGCGGTGCAGGGCAAGGCGCAACGACGCGGAATGGTCGTTCCATTCCAAGGAGTTGCAACGCAGCCATGTGCCGCAATAACCGTGCAATCCATCACGTAGCGGCCTCGCCAAACGGGCAAGCCCATGATTATAGAAGAAATTAATTGAATTCATTGCATTACGTACTCAATGGAGCGGTCAACTGAGGTTTTTAGGTTCAAAACATTCTCATCCTTACGCCGCCGGACGCCTGCCCCGAGTTCTCGTTGGCGACTGTTTCTTCCGTCACCACCTGCTGGCCGGCCTTGATATCTCCGGAAACCACCTCGGTGAACTTGTTGTCGGTAATCCCGGTCACGATGCTGAGCGGCTTGAGCTGGCCGTTTTCCAGCACATATACCGTGCCGCCCCCGGATTTCTTGCGACCTTCCTTGGGCTTCGGCTTGCCGTTCTTTTTCTCGCTGCCGTCGGCCGGTCTGAAGCGCAGCGCGGCATTGGGAACCAGCAATACTTCCTTGCGCTGGGCCACGACGATATTGACGTAGGCGGTCATGCCCGGCATCAGGATCAGTTCCGGGTTGTCCACCGCCACCACCACGTCGTAAGTCACCACGTTCTGCTGGGTGGTGGGGTTGAGGCGGCGCTGTTTGACCGTGCCATGGAATGTCCGGTTGGAGAAAGCGTCCACGGTGAAACGCACCTGCTGCCCGACCTTGATGTTGCCGATGTCAGCCTCTGCGAAGCTGGAGTCGATCTGCATCTTGCTCAAGTCCTGGGCGATGGTGAACAGGGTGGGCGTCTGGAAGCTGGCGGCGACGGTCTGGCCGACGTCCACCATGCGCGACACCACCACGCCCGAGACCGGCGAGTGGATCTGGGTATATCCCAGGTTGGTGCGGTCCTTCTGCGCCTGTGCCTGTGCCTGTGCCACCTGGGCGCGGGCGGATTTCAGCGCCTGTACCGCCTGGTCGAGCTCCTGGCGCGAGATGTATTCCTTGCGGAACAGTTCGCGCGCGCGCGCCTCGTTGGCCTGCGCCAGGTCCAGCGAAGCACGGGCATTGTTCACGCTTGCCGCGCTCAGGTCGACCTGTGCCTGATACACAGCAGGATCGAGTTCCATCAGCACCTGCCCTTTTTCGACCTGGCCGTTGAAATCGACATACAGCTTTTTCACTGTCCCCGAAACCTGGGTGCCGACGTTTACCAGCACCACCGGATTGAGCGTGCCGTTGGCGGACACGGTCTGGGTCACGTCGCCCATCTCCAGCGCCTGCGTCTTGTAGCGCTCATCGAGCGAGGGCTGGTGCACCTTTTTCCAGTACAGGTAGCCCCCTGCCGCGAGTGCGACGAGCAGCACGACGAGGGTGAATTTGTTCCACAGCAGGGAGCGCAGGTTCATGGCGAGATGTCGATTAGGGGTTGGTCTGTTGCGGCGCGGACGCGGCAAGGGCGGAAAAGTCCAGGCTGCCCATGGACTGGGCCAGCGAGGCTTTGGCGATGTGCCAGTTGTATACCGCCTGGATGTTCTGCAGGCGGGCGCCGGCGAGGGCGCTCTGCGCGGTAAGCAGGTCGAGGATGCTGCCTACTCCCGCCTTGAACCGGCCGAGCGCGACCTGCTCGGAATGGGCCGCGCTCGCCACCAGGTCGGCACTGGTCTTGACGGCCTGGTTGCCGGTCACCACCGACTGGTAGGCTTTCCACACATCCAGCGCGATCTGCTGGCTAGTGCGTTCGCGCTGGGCGAGCCGGACATCGACCTGCTCCCGCGCAGCCCGCACCCGGTACGTGGTGTTGTAGCCGGTGAACAGCGGGAAGTTGATCGAGACACCGACGGATGAGGTATTACTCGGGTCGGAAATGCTGGTATCGCTGCGCCCGGCGCTGGCGCCGAGGGTAATGGTCGGCATGCCGGCGGCGCGTGCCGCTTCGACGTTGGCCCGGGCGGCCTCGACCTGCGCCTGAGCGGCGGCGAGATCGGGACGCTGGCGCCGCGCCTGTTCGATCAGTTTGGCGATATCGCGTCCGAATTGCGCGTCGGGGATTTGCAATGAGGGCGGGACGATCTGGAACGCGCGGTCGGCGTCCGCGCCCATGGTATTGGCGAGAACACCCTGGGCGTTGCGCGCGTCGCCTTCGGCCTGAATCCGGTTCAGCACCGCCTGGGAATAAGCGGTCTGCGCCTGGAGTTTGTCGGCGGGCGTGCCCGAGCCGACCTCGTAACGCGCCGTGGCGGCATCGAGGCTTGCCAGGGCGGACTTTTCCGCTTCCAGCGCGGAATTCACCGCGGCGCGGGTGGCGAACAGCTGGTAGTAAGCCTGAACTCCGGCCAGGAACACGGTCTGGATGGTGGCGTCCTGGGTGGCATTGAGCGCGGCGAGCACCTGCCGAGCGTTTTCCAGCGCTGCATCGCGGGCGCCGAAGTCATAAAGCAGGTAGCTCAACGAGGCGTTAAGGTTCTGCTGGTTGTAGCTGGGCGTCGCCGTGCCGCCGCTGTTGCGATTCCTGGATGCCGAGGCAGCGACGCTGACGCCGGGCAGATAGGCGGACTGGCCGACGCCCACCTGTGCCGCCTGGAAACGCGCGTTGGCCCATGCCTCACGGGTTTGCGGATTGTTGCACAATGCGCGCTCCACCACGTCAGTGAGTGAAAGCGCTGCGGGATAGGAATGCGCGTCCGGACAGGGAGAATTCAAAATATTGCGCCCAACGCTGCTCGCCGGGGAGTCCGCCACCAGCCCTTGTGTCGAGAATGGGTCGAACTGTTCCGCCTGCGCCGGAAATACCATAGCCCCCAGGAGACAGGCTGCAGCAAGGCTGAAATGGCATGGCTTTTTCATTGGCATGGTGTTTCGATGGCAAATAATTCGAGCCGGGCGCTGCAGGTTTTTGGATAATTGCTCAACTTGAAGACCGGACTGAAATGAACGGCCAATCTTACAGCGGTTTGCCCTATATTTGTAAATGGTATTTTGTAACAATGTGTTACAAAATACTTCTTAGGTCACATCTCCCTGATTAGGCGACAAAAAAGGGCTGCTTGCGCAGCCCTTTCAGGTTTTGAGATAGCCCGGCGTTCAGGCGATACCGGGATTGCCCTTCATCCCGATCAGTTTCGGGGTATTGAGCTTGCGCGGTGTGACCACTTTCTTGTCGCGCAGCCAGGTCGCCACCACGTCCCACACCGGCTCGCCCGTCGCACCCTCGGCCACCGGCGCCCAGCCTGCAACTTTGTAGGTCTTGTTGGGGCTGACCGGCTTGCCTTTCAGCATCATGTTGCTGATGCGCTTGCCGATTTTCTGGCTCGGATCGCAGGTGTACTGGATGCCGCCCACGCGCACCATGTCGCCGCCCTGCTGGTAGTAGGGGTCGGCGTTGAAGAGGTTGTCGCACACGTCTTCCATGATGGTCTTGATGGTTTCGCCGCTCATTTCCGTCAGGCTTGTGGACGGATAGGTAATGGCGGTCTGGTCCATCAGGCGATCCATGGTGATCGCCTCGCCCGGCAGCAGGGTGGTGCCCCAGCGGAAACCGGGGGAGAAGGCCGCGTCCGCGCCTTTCACGTCCATCAGCGCATCGAGGATGAGCTGGTCGAAAGTGCCGTTGAAATTGCCGCGGCGGTAGAGCAGGTCTTCCGTCACCGCCAGCTTTTCCGACAGCTTGGCCTCGTAGGGCGCGCGATGCTTGCTGATCAGCGCCGTCATGGCCGGGTCTGCGGCGAGCAGGTTGGAGAAAACCGGCAACAGCTTGTAGCGGTAATCGGTAATCTTGCCGTTCTTGACGTCGAAATCCAGCACGCCGAGGAACTTGCCGTTGGAACCGGCGTTGGTCACCAGCGTCTGGCCCTTGGCGTTCTTGACGATGGAAGGCGCCGGGATGCCGTCGTGGGTGTGGCCGCCCATGATGGCGTCGATGCCGGTCACGCGCGAGGCCATCTTGAGGTCCACGTCCATACCGTTGTGGGACAGCACGACCACCACCTGGGCGCCCTTGGCACGGGCCTCGTCCACGGTTTTCTGCATGTTGTCGTCCTGGATGCCGAAGCTCCAGTCGGGCACCATCCAGCGCGGATTGGCGATTGGCGTATAAGGGAATGCCTGGCCGATGATCGCCACCGGCACGCCGTTGATTTCCTTCATGGTGTAGGGCTGGAACACCTGGTCGCCGAAATCGTTGGTCTTGATGTTCTGCGCGACGAAGTCGAGCTTGCCCTTGAAGTCGTTGTCCACGATCTGCTTGACGCGTTCCGCGCCCAGGGTGAATTCCCAGTGGCCGGTCATCACGTCCACGCCGAGCAGCTTGCAGGCGTCGACCATGTCCTGGCCGTTGCTCCACAGGGACGTAGCCGAGCCCTGCCAGGTGTCGCCGCCGTCGAGCAGCAGCGCACCGGGGCGCGAAGCGCGGATTTTCTTCACCAGGGTGGAGAGATGGGAAAAACCGCCGACTTTTCCGTAAGTTTTTGCCGCCGCGCTGAAGTCGAGGTAGGTGAACGCGTGCGCTTCGGAGGTGCCCGGCCGGATGCCGAACTGCTTCAGCAGATGCTCGCCGACCAGGTGTGGTGCCTGCCCATAGCTCGAGCCGATCCCCAGATTGACGTCGGGCTCGCGGAAATAGATGGGAAGCAATTGCGCGTGGCAATCGGTGAAATGCATCAGGCTGACGTTGCCGAATTTGGGCACGTCGTAAAAGCCGGCGCCGTCGGCCGAAGCCAGTGCCTGCCTGCCGTCGAGGGCAAAGCCGGTGGCGGCTGCAGCTGCCAGCAGTTGCAGGAATTCGCGACGATTCATGGACATGGTGATGCTCCTAGAGCTTTGTTCGTTCTGTTCAAGGTTTAATTATTATTTGTTGCTGCGAATGCGGGGGGGCGGGATGGGCCTGAAGCCCACCCCGTTTGCTTACTTGCGGAAAACCGACGCCTTCATGGGCAAGCCATTGCTCATGTACGAGAGGTAATATTCGAGATTGTTGTACTCTTCGCTGCCGACTGCGAACGGCACTGCACGAACCTGCTTGTTACAGCCGACGAAACGGCTCTGGATTGTCACCAGGTTTTCGCCGCCGCGGAAAACCGGCCAGTGCGTCGCCTGCCCGAGGGAGGGTGACAGCACTTCGGAACGGATCCGGTTGCCCGCGTTGTCGACGTGGCACGAGGCGCACGAGAAGTTCAGCTGCCCGCGACGGCGGAAGAAGTGATCCTTGCCTGCCTCGTAAGCGACCAGTGCGGCGGGACCGCTCACCTTGACGTTCATCCGCATGCCGTCGGACAGCGTGCGCGCATATGCGGTGAGGATGCCCATGGTGTTCACGTCGCCATACTTGAACTCCTGCTCGCCGTTGTCTTTCAGACACTGGTTGATCGCCATCTCGAAAGTGACCACCTTGCCCAGCTTGTCGTCGAAATATGGGTAATTCCCGGCTACGTTCTTGCCCCCGTTGGGGAAGCAGCTGGCGAAAGTCTTGCCATTCTTGAACGGCTTCTCCCACATTTCCTTGCCGGCATCGACCACACCTTCAAACGGCGGGAATTCCATGATGCTGTCGTATTGCGACTTGGCGTCCTTATCCATGGCCAGCGCACCGTGAACATAATCATCGAACTTGATCGTGCCGTGCTTGACTTTAAAATAATTAACCAGTTGCTTGCGGTCGTCTTCCGGACCGGCGTGAGCCACCGCGCTCACCAACAGCCCTGCGGACAGCAAGGCCAAAGCTATTTTTTTCATAACCATCCTCCCTTGGGTGGAACGAGCCGGAACACCTCCGGCTCAACAGACATCAGCCGATTGCGGCTTCGTCAGTACGCTTGTCACCTTTGTTGTCCACCCAGTTCACCACGACCTTGTCGCCCGCCTTGGCACCCTTGACCTTGAAGCCGAGGAAGGGGTTCTTGGCGACGGCGTAGCCCCACTGCGCGTCCAGGACGACCTTGCCGCCCACGGTCACATTCACTTGCTGAATAAAGTGGGCGGGAATCATCTGGCCGGTTTTGGCGTCTTTGCGCAAGCCGGTTTCCATGATGTGGTTCATCAGCACTTTGATGTCAGCGGTATCGCCCTGCATTTGGGCACGGATTTTCATCGGTTCAGCCATGTTTTGTATCCTTTACTTGAGTTCGTTAACGGGCAGGGAGCAGTTGTCGATCAGCCGCCGCAACCGCCAATGGTTACTTTCACTTCCTTGGAAGCGATGTAGGTCTTGCCGCCCGCTTTCACCGCCACCGTTACATTGGAGGTTTTCGCCATCTTGATGCGGGTGGAAACATAGCCTTCTGCACCGTTGGACAGGGTGAACTCCGCGATCAGCGGATTAACGTTCTGTTCGGAGAGGATGGAAATTTCAGTCGTGCCCGGGATCTTGCTGGTCACTTCGACCGGCACCACAGCACCGTTTTCCGCGATGTCCGGCGCCTTGATCATGATGTCTGCGCTCTTGGCAGCGCCTGCTGCACCGACACCCTTAAGGGCATCAGCTGCGTTCTTCGCTTCGAAAGCGCTCTTGTTCCATTCGGCGGCCAATACCTGGCCCGGCTTCAGCAAGCCTGCGGCAATCGCCACTGCAACCGTGCCGGCGGCGCCGGTGCCCTTCAAAAAGGTTCTGCGGAGTTGGTTCATATTTGGAGCTCCTCGTTAGAGTTATAGTGTGTAAATAAAGTCCACGACCTTGTCGATCTCATCCTCGGTCAGCACTTTGTGCTTACCGAAGGGGGGCATGACTGTTTTAGGATTATTGACGGTAGCGTCCCAAACCTGGCTGCGCAACTTGCTGCGATCGGGGAAACGCAGCTTCATGGCAATCAGGGGCGGCGCAATCGAGCCGGCCATCTCGCCCTTGGTACCGGGCATGGCATGGCAGGCCAGGCAGTTGCCCTTCTTGTTATCGAACGCAATTCCCTGCCCCGGCATTTCTTGTTTTACTTCGGCTGCCAGGGCCGGCCCAGCCAGACAAGCACCCAGTAATGGGGCCACCAGCAAAAGGGAAAATGGCTTCCGCATCGTATTCTCCTCCGGTTAACTTTTATCCTTTAGCGGATGGAGCTGAGCATACCTCATTTTTTTCCTGGCGCAAACACTTTATTGAATAATTATCCCTTTGTTATCAATGAGTAGTATGAATGTACTAGTGAAATTTAGGCTTCTTGATTTATTTATTCAAAAGCAGCCAGGAAGACGACATGCGGGCACCGCTTGGCTGCAGGTATAAACAACATAAATTGTGTTTGTCAAACACCTGATTTTCCGTCAGAATTGTGCGAATTTTCACCTCAACCACGCCTGCCGTGGCGGAACCAGCAGAAGGTTGCCAAGTTGCATGATTAGCTACGACTATCCTCTCAACGAACGGGTCCGCACTTTGTTGCGCCTGGAGGATTTGTTCGCCAGAGCGGAATTCTTCGCCACTCAGTCACATGCCATGGACCACCATGCGGCACTGCTCTCGCTGTTCGAAATTCTCGAGGTTGCCAGTCGCGCCGACCTGAAAACAGACCTGTTGCAGGAACTGGAACGGCAAAGGCAGATGCTTGAACCGCTGCGCCACAATCCGGCGATTTCCGAGGAGGCACTGGAGGAGATTCTGCGCGCACTCGGCAGCACGGCGACGAGCCTGCACGAGTTGTCCGGCAAGATGGGGCAGCATATCCGCGACAACGAATGGCTGATGAGCATCAAACAGCGCATCAACATTCCAGGGGGGGCGTGCGAGTTCGACCTGCCGTCCTACCACTACTGGCTGAACATGGACGAAGAAGTGCGCCGCAAGGATCTGCACGAATGGCTCGCGCCGCTACAACCGATCAACAACGGCCTGCGCCTGGTGCTCAAGCTGCTGCGCGACAGCGGCAAGACCACGCGGCAAAAAGCCCATCAGGGCGCATTTCAACAGATGCTGGCAGGTAGGGTCGCCCAGATGATACGCATCACTCTGGATAAAGATTTGCCCTGCTTCCCCGAGATCAGCGCCAACAAATACGCCATCAACATCCGCTTCACTTCGCTCGGCGGCACGCAAAAACCCCGCTCGTGCGACATCAATCTCGAGTTCGATCTTACTTTATGTAATTTCTGAGGCCTTAATCAGGCCTGCTCGACGGCTTTAAAAGAAGTCCCGAATATCTTTCTTGGGGTTTCCATTGTTCAATTGGTCAATCACGCGACAAATTTTAGCCGGCACTGGCGATGGATAACCCAACCCTGATGCGCCGTTAGTGAACTGCTCGGGGCTTTGGGACGTACGGCAATTAAATGGCCGGAATCGGTAGATAGAACAGCTTTTGCCCGGCGAATGAAATGGGCAGGATGACTTATGCCCCGGGGAATGGGGACTGGAAGTATTGAACGGAATACCCGTGTGTTTCGTAATGTAAGCCGCTTCAAGGGTGGAAATGTAGATCTCGAAACAACAGTCGCGAGAGCGGCTCTTTGCATTAGAAGAGAATATCGAGGCGAGCCAATCGTAGGCACTGTGGAAGCGATAGATCCATTTCAGCCGGCCAAAGGGTGACGTCACAACATGGGTCGTGGCCCGCCAGACGAGGTTCAGCAGAAAAACTTGCAGCCGGGAAAGCGGGGGGAAGGCGATTGCCGACACGGGACGCTTACTCGGAGTTAGTCGAAACATTGCCTAAGCCCGGACTAATTGAGATTAATCAAGTCTAGTGTTTAGCCCGATGTCCGTATGCCGGATTAATCCCATTTTTTCGTAGGATTTTACTTACACGATGAAGACTGGCACGGGGATAATTTCGCGCCCTTGCACATTCCCGCAAAGCACGACAGAATTGCGCCAGCAACACTTGTTGAGCCGCAAAACTTCCTACACCTATTTAATGTTCTAGAGCCGCCCGCCGTGTCATCCCAACCGTCTACGCCACGTATCGTACATTGCCCCACCTGCGGGGAAGCCGCGCCCTATTCAACCTCAAATCCCTATCGGCCATTCTGCAGCAGGCGCTGCAAGCTGATCGATCTGGGCCAGTGGGCCAATGAGGAATTCCGCATACCGGAGGCAGAAAAACCCCTGCCGGATAGCGAGTAGAACGGGCTTTAGCCCGTCGCTTTCGTCGGGTTTAAACCCGACCTACCAGACCACGCGCCGCGCAGCATGGCAATGCCATGCGCACCGGCCGACCACGCCGTTTCGAGATGTGTTGGACTCATGCCCCCCAGCGCATAGACCGGCAGCGGATAATCGCCGATCAATGCCGCGAACGCGTCCCATCCCAGCGCAGGCCCGCCGGGGTGGCTCCGGGTCGGCAGCACCGTCCCCAGCAGCACGTAATCGAGACCCAGTTCCACCGCCCGTGCCAGTTCGTCAGAGGAATGACAGGAAGCGCCCACTAACCCGATCTGCGGGCGAGCCTCAAGGCTCATCAATGCGGACGAAGGCAGATGCACGCCATCCGCACCAGTCGCCTCTGCCAGCCTGACATCGGCATTGATCAGCACTTTTGCCCCATAAGGGCGCGCCAGCGCCACGAACCGCTGCGCCACTCGCTCCAGCTCAAGCGGAGACAAGGACTTCTCGCGCAACTGGATCAGGCGCAGGCCCTTTTCCAGTGCGGAGGCGAAACTGGCCATGAACGGCTCTTCGCCCATTTCCGCGATATTGCTGATGGCCAGGATGGCGGGCAATTCCAGCGCGTTGAGAATGGGGCCGTTGGCGGGAAGCAGGGGGATGACATCGACACTGCCCGGCGTCTGCCAGGCGAGCAACTGGCCTTCCTTGCCGTGCGGTTCGCCGGTCCAGGCCACCACGCGGAAGAAATGCAATTTCACGCTGGCATGCTCATAGTCGAAATGCCGCACCAGCCAAGGATAGGCGTGTTTAACCTCGATACCCAGTTCCTCGTGCAGTTCGCGTGCCAGGGCGTGAAGCAGGGATTCGCCCGCTTCGACCTTGCCGCCGGGAAATTCCCAGTATCCGGCATAAGGCTTGCCGTCGGGACGACGCGCCAGGAGAAAGCGCCCATCGGGCTGCACGATCACCGCCGCAACGACATCGACTACCTTTCGCCGCTGCGTCATTTCCGGCTTTTCAGCCCCAGCCGGCCGGACCAGTCGCGCGCGAACTGCCATGCCGAACGTCCGCTGCGCGATCCGCGCCCCAGTGCCCACTGGAGCGCCTCGCGCCGCACCTGTTCCGAGTCACGGTCGGTCACGCCAAAATGGGCCAGCCAGTGCTGCACGATGGCGAGGTATTGATCCTGATCGAAGGGATAGAAAGAGAGCCACAGGCCGAAACGCTCGGAAAGAGAAACCTTTTCCTCGGTGGTTTCGCCCGGATGAACCTCCCCATCGACATTCCGCGCCTCCAGGTTTTCCGCCATGTACTCCGGCATCAGGTGGCGGCGGTTGGAAGTGGCATAAATCAGCACGTTTTCAGAAGGCGCGGCAACGGAACCGTCCAGCGCCACCTTGAGCGCCCGGTAACCAGGCTCGCCGGCATCGAAGGACAGATCGTCGCAATAAACAATGAAGCGCTCGCTGCGCCGGTACAGCAGTTCCACGATGTCCGGCAGATCCACCAATTCCTGCCGCTCCACCTCGATCAGGCGCAAGCCCTTCGGGGCATACTCGTTCAGCGCCGCCTTGATCAGCGATGACTTGCCGGTTCCGCGCGCCCCGGTCAGCAACACGTTGTTGGCCGGCAGCCCCTGCACAAACTGCCGCGTGTTGCGGTCGAGCAGCTTTTTCTGCTCGTCGACGCCCTGCAGGTCTTTCAGTGCGATGCGATGCGGATGCTCCACCGCCTGCAGGAATCCTTGCGTGCCGCGCTTGCGCCAGCGGAAGGCGATCGCAGCATCCCACGCAGGCAAGGCCGGGATACCCGGCAGCACTTGTTCCACGCGTTGCAGCAGGGTTTCGGCGCGGTCGAGAAAACGATCCAGGTTGCTCTGTTTCATGATTGCGATCAGCTGCGATATTCGGCGTTGATCTTGACGTAGTCGTAGGAAAAATCGCAGGTCCACACCGTCGCTGCTGCCGCTCCGCGGCCAAGCAGCACGCGCACGGTGATTTCCGGCGCCTGCATCACGCGCTGGCCGTCCTGTTCCTGGTAGCTGGCCGCACGGCCGCCGTTTTCGGCCACCAGCACGTCGCCCAGGTAGAGCTTGATCTTGTCCACGTCCAGGTCGGCGATGCCGGCATAGCCGATGGCCGCGAGAATGCGACCGAGGTTGGGGTCGGAGGCGAAGAACGCGGTTTTCACCAGCGGCGAATGGGCGATGGCATAACCCACCAGGCGGCACTCGGCCTCGCTGGCGCCGCCTTCGACGGCGATGGTCATGAACTTGGTCGCGCCCTCGCCGTCCCGCACGATGGCCTGGGCCAGCACTTGCGACAGTTCCGTGACGGCGTCACGCAACACAAGGTATTCGGCGCTCGCCTCGTTGCTGATTTCCGCCACGTCCGCCTCGCCGCTGGCGATCAGCATGAAGGAGTCGTTGGTGGAAGTGTCGCCGTCCACCGTGATGCAGTTGAAGGACCTGTCGGCGGCATGCTTCACCAGCGTTTCCAGCAGCGCCTGGCTCACCGCCGCGTCGGTGGCGACGTAGCCGAGCATGGTCGCCATGTTGGGGTGGATCATGCCGGAGCCCTTGGCGATGCCGGTGATCGTCACCGTCTTGCCGCCCAGGCTGATTTGCCGGGAGGCCGCCTTGGGCAGGATGTCGGTGGTCATGATGGCGTGCGCGGCGTCGAACCAGTTGCTTTCCTTGAGGTTCGCCACTGCCGCGGGCAGACCAGCGATAATCTTGTCCACCGGCAAGGGCTCCAGGATCACCCCGGTGGAAAAAGGCAGCACCTGATCTGCGTCGCAGGCCAGCAGGCGCGCCACCTCCACGCATGTCTGGCGCGCCCGGCTCATGCCCTCTTCGCCGGTACCGGCGTTGGCGTTGCCGGTATTCACCACCAGCGCGCGGATCGGCTTGCCGGACTGCAAATGCTGGCGGCACAAGGTCACCGGCGCGGCGCAGAAGCGATTCAGGGTGAACACGCCCGCGACACGCGCCCTGTCGCCCAGGCGCATGACCATCAGGTCCTTGCGCTCGGCTTTCTTGATGCCGGCTTCGGCGATACCGAGAGCGACGCCTTTCACGGGCAGGAGTTGTTCGGCTAGGGGGGGATTCAGGTTCACGGGCATTTCAATCGTCCTGTTGGGTATAGTCTTCGTTATCCGTCTCGTCTTCCGGACCCGATTCTTCGAGCATCAGCTGACGCAACTCCTTGAACAGCTCGCGGCTGCTTTTCGGCGGACGGCCGGCGGCCTGTTCCTTGTTCGCGTTGCGGATCAGGGTGCGCAGGCGCTGCACGTCGGCGCGCGGGTGCGCCAGGATCAGCTCGCTGATAAGCTTGTCGTCGGCCAGCAGCCTGTCGCGCCAGCGCTCCAGTTCGTGGAACTTGGCCGCCTGCTCGCGGCTTTTGCCGTCCCATTCCTGAAATTTGGCCAGGATCGGCGCAGGGTCGACGTTACGCATGAGCTTGCCGATATATTGCTTCTGGCGGCGGATGGCGCCGTTGGCGGTCAGGCGCTTGGCTTCGCGCACCGCATCGCGCAGGTTGTCCGGGATGTCCAACTGGGCGAGCCGGGAAGCATTCAAAGTCACCAGGCGCTCCCCTATCTCCTGCAGGGCTTCCACGTCGCGCTTGCGCTGCGAGCGGCTGATCTCTTCATCTTCCTGCATTTCACTGTCCGGCATGGTTTCGCTTCGCTAATTAAAGTTGTTATCATAACCGCATTTCAGGCCGCTTTCAGCCGCGCCGTTCCTACCAATCGAGGTCACAGTGCAGGATTCCCGCTTTACTTATACTTTCGACGCCCTCCAGCAGATTTCTCAGGACATTCTGAGCCAGGCCAAAAAATCCGGTGCCAGCGCCTGCGAAGCGGAAGTCTCGCAGGGCTTCGGCCAGAACGTCTCGGTGCGCCAGAACGAAGTGGAGACCATCGAATACAACCGCGACAAGGGCCTCGGCGTATCGGTGTATTTCGGCCATCGGCGCGGCCACGCCAGCACTTCCGACCTGTCGCCGGAGGCCATCCGCGACACCGTCAAGGCCGCTTGCAGCATCGCAAAACACACCGCCAGCGACGATTTCGCGGGCCTCGCCGACGAAGCACTACTGGCGAAGGAAATCCCCGAGCTCGACCTGTACCATCCCTGGGAACTGCCGGTGGATCAGGCCATCGCACTGGCGCAGGAGTGCGAAAGCGCAGCCATGGGCGTGGACCAGCGCATCAACAATTCGGAAGGGGCCTCGGTTTCCACCCACGAATCCCTGTTCGTGTACGCCAACAGCCTCGGCTTCATCGGCGGCTACCCCACCACGCGCCAGGGCATCAGCTGCGCGGTGGTGGCGGAATCGGAACAAGGCATGCAGCGCGACTACTGGTACGCCACCGCACGCGCCGCCGCCGACCTGGACAACGCCGCCGCCGTGGGGCGCATGGCCGGCGAGCGCACGGTGCGCCGCCTCGACGCGCGCAAGCTCAAGACCATGCAGGTGCCGGTGCTGTTCGAAGCCCCGCTGGCCTCCAGCCTGCTCGGCAGCTTCCTCGGCGCGGTCAGCGGCGGCAGCCTGTACCGCAAGTCCTCATTCCTGCTCGACAGCCTGGGCAAGGAAATCTTCGCCCCCTTCATCCACCTGCAGGAACTGCCCCACCTGAAAAAAGGTCTCGCCAGCAGCCCCTTCGACAACGAAGGCGTCGCCACCAGGAGCCGCGACGTGGTCAAGGACGGCGTGCTGCAGGGTTACTTCCTCTCCACCTACTCGGCGCGCAAGCTCGGCATGAGCAGCACCGGCAACGCCGGCGGCAGCCACAACCTGATCCTCGCGGACACCGGCCACGACTTCGCCGCCCTGCTCAAAACCATGGATCGCGGCCTGCTGGTCACGGAACTGCTGGGACAAGGCGTCAATCCCGTCACCGGCGACTATTCGCGCGGCGCGGCGGGATTCTGGGTGGAAGGCGGAAAAATCCAGTACCCGGTGGAAGAAATCACCATCGCCGGCAACCTCAAGGACATGTTCCGCAACATCGTCGCGGTGGGCAACGACGTGGTGGTGCGCGGCGCGCGCCAGTGCGGCTCGATCCTGATCGGGCAGATGACGGTGGCGGGGGAATAAGCCCTTACGGCAATCTGCCTGCCGCCACCATGCGGTTGAACAGGATGTTGGGGGAGAGCCAGGTTACGAGGTCGTCGAAGTCGCCATTAGCCGCGGTACTGGCCGAGGGAATATGACTGACAAAAACCGCATCACTATTGAGGTTGGCTGCTTCGTCCAACCCGCCCCCTCCCATCGCTGCATTTTTCCCTAGCGAATAAACAACGGCAACGGCATTATTGGAAAGACTCATAGCCGTCCCACAGTTTGTGGCAATAATGCCTGTGGCCGTAGCACAGACTCGCAAGTCGGGGGCCAATACGCTCATAGTAGTGGCCGCCATCCCTCCCGTTGAAGTAAAGGCATTGCTATTAGCTGTAGTGATGGCATAGCGAATCCTGTTTTGCGTAAGAGCCCATGCATCGACCGCATACCCATTGGCATCAACCGGATTAACCCCCAAAGTTACTGCTGGCAGAAACCCATTGTAGAAATTCGAACATTTTCCATTGGCTGCATTTCCTCCTGCCGCTGTATCAAAACTCTCTTGGCCATTGCTTGAGTTTGATGCGGGACATGGCAACCGCCCATTTGCTATCGCAAACCCAATTATCGCCTCCTTCGCATCTTCAAGAATTTTCTGCGTTTCCTTAGTCTTCTGCTGTTCGATCTGCATCGTCAGCGGCACCAACAGTCCACCCAGGAGCAGGGCCACCACCACCAGCACGATCGCCAGCTCGATCAGCGAAAAACCCTCGTTTTTATACATTAAGGCACCTGTTAATCATGGAATGCAGGCCAATACATCTGTAGATGGAGCTGAAGCAGAGTACGAAGACGCCCCGAAAAAGTTGGCACTGCCAGTCGAAAAAGCGCTCAAAACAGGCCCTTCCAGGTAATTACTCCAGTCATTCTTTTGCGCATTGGTCGCCCTCATCTGCATAGCACCCCGTTCGCCCGCAAAAATGACCACACCTTTACAGGGCGAGCCATTCACTGTCAGGCAAGCTGATCCGGTCGTGCATGTCGCATAAAAGAGATTGTCTCGCCATTTTTGCACAGGATTGTAGCTGGGGATGTTGCATGCCGAGTTTGGTATTCGGCCCACATTCAAACTTCCAACGGGACTCACGGGAGTTTCCAGCAGGGTGTCAAAGTCTATCGTTACTGGTGGAGGAAGAGGAGGAAAAGAAAGGCAAGCCACTGCAGAGGCTATGAATGTGCTGAAATCGCTACGCTTCTTGATTCCTCTGAATAATTCATCGGAGTTGATGGTCAATAGCCGGTCATTTACCAACCAACCACCACTGGAATCCCGAACCGTTCCCTGGATGATAGGTTTAGGGGTCGCGAGGGAAGTGGTTCCCGTAGCGCTATTTGTGCCAGAAAAATAATTGATGATATTGTTGATGAGCGTGTTTGGATCGGAGGTATCCAAATAATTCCGTGCATCATAATTTCCGCCGCACTCATCGACACTATCCACTGCCGACGTTGCTCGGCTCTGGCCGGCCAACAGTGGTCCGGGCGCGAATATAACCGCCACTGGCCTTTGATGGTAATTAGCGCCCACCGCACTGACAGTTCCTCCTGGCACACCATTGGAGGTATAAATCTCAAACTGTCCAAGCGTATCCCAGTTCAGGAAGGGAGATTGCTGCACATTCTGAAATGCGCCCGAAACCGCATACCAAAGGCACTCCCCATATCCGTCGCGCAAAGGGGGGAGCCCCAGTTTTTTCCATGGGAGTCGCCCCACCACACTCAGATTAACGACATTCCCCGTAAAATTTCCCGCTGCATTTCCCTCCCCAGGAATGCCGTTACGCGACGAACCCAAATCTGGAAGGGGGAGATGGCCATTAACTTGATTTGCATGAGTATCACTGTAGGTCACGGCATACCCTATCAACGCCGCCTTCGCCTGCGCCAGTGCCTCGCTGGTAATCCGGTCCCGCTCCTGCTGTTGCGCGGCCCGGTTCATGCCGGTCACGAACACGGCCAGCACCCCCACGACAATCAGCAGCAGAAGCAGCAACAACGCCACGCCGCGCTGTCCCGTCGCTGACGCTGCTCGGACTGGCAGTCTGGATGGCATGGCGCGACCTAGCGGCTCAATGGCATTGCGCCCTGGGCATCGGCGGGCTCGGGCGCGTCTTGCGCGTCCCCGCCGCGCGGCAGCGGCTTGGCAGGAGAAGCGGGGAGCCGGTCGGGCGTACTGGACGGCGGGGCTTCTTTCTTGTCCGGCTGGGGCGGCGTGCGGCGGTAGGATTCCTCCACCTGACCGCTGTTCAAATCGATGCTTTGTCCGACCTTGAGCGGGATGGAGCGCTTTGCGTCCGGGGTCGTGATGCTGACCTGGCCCGCGGCCTTCCCCTGCTTCGGCACGGCGATGCCTGAAATGGCCTTGTCCCCGCTCTGCTCCCGGTTGTTGATCCACACCGTGGATTTGCCGTCGCTGCGCGTAACCACGCCGTTGAGCGTGATATTGGCAACAGGAGGGCCGCTTTCCTGCTGATCCGTGTCGATCTTGATGCTGCGCTCCTGCTGCCGCGCCACGTCCATCCTGGCGCGCTGTTCGGGGGTGAAGAAAAGCCGTCCCAGGCTTTGCTCCGCTGCCATGCCAAGAGAGGGCAGCAGGAGCAGGAAAACGGCAATGATTTTAGTCGTGTCGCGCCTCATGGGTTTTCCGCCCCCCTGGCTTCGCTGATGCTCAGCCAGTCCAGGCTGCAATCGGCCTGCAGATTGGGCTGCACCTTGGCATTCTCTACTTTCCCGGCGCTTTGGCGCTGCAGGGTGCACTCCCTCAGGGAAAAAATCCCGGCACGCTGTTCTTCCAACGCATTCAGGAAGCGCATCAGGTCTTCCTCATGAAGCAGGCCCAGATTGATCTTCATTAGCGACTGGTGGATACGGTATTGCCCCGCGTCCGTGACCGCCGGCGACTGGTACGGCTGCTGCGCCTCGATCTGGTAGCTGACGCCGAACATTTTCAGATTCAGGCTGGCGGCACGCAGGGCATCCACCCAGTTTATGCGCTGCTCGTCGCCGACGAAGCCTTGCTGTTGCAGGGCGAGGTAGGAAGCGCGGTAGCGCAGGATTTTGTCCTTTTCATCGCCGGATTTCTGCAAGCGCTCGTGCGCCTCGCGCAGAACGCCTTCCTGGCGGGTGTAGCGCGATTTTTCCTGGTTGAGTTCCTGGCGCGTAAAGAACACCAGTGCAGCGCTTACCAACAATGCCGCAGCCAGCACCAGCAATGGGTAGCGCAACGCCTGCCAGTCGGCACCAGCCAGCTTCATATGCGCCCCTTCATCACTATTTTTATCTTGAACTCGGCGCGCATGGTTTCGTTCGTCCCGGCATCGAGGGTATTGCCGCTCAGCGCATTCGACGAATGAATGTTGAGCGGCATCTCGACCACGCTCACGCTGGCGATCTCGGGATCATGCGCCATCTTCCCGGCGAAACGGTTGACGCTGGCCATGGCGCTACGGTAATCGCCATGAAATGGTCTGATTTCGCCTTCCACCAAGCCGGCTTCGCGCCAGCCTGCTGCGCCGGCCGGTGGCGCAACCTCAACCCCGGTGTTTCCGGCGCCCTGGCCTGGCGCGCCGAATTTCCAGCTCAGGCGGGTCAGCATGATTTCCGGGCTGCTTTCCAATGCACGACTTACGGCCAGCATGGCTTTTTCCGGCGTGCGGCTATCCTGTTTGATGCGGATGGCGAGCTGGACGGCTTTTTCGAGGTTTTCGGCAGATGCCGGCGCCTGGGGGAAGGCTTTGGTTATCTCGACATAACGCGTCTGCAACGCCTGGGCCTCCGTTTCAAGCCGGTGCGTCGCGTTATCGAGCTGGTGGCTCTGGTACAGATTTGCGCCCGCCCATACCAGCGCCGCTGCCGTCACAACTGCGCTCGCTGCAAACGTCAGCCGCCGTTGCTGATGGCGCCAGAAATTCCGGGTCACGATGGCCGGAGCAAGATTATTTACCGGCTGCTGCAAACCCAGCACCGTCATGTGCAAGGCATAGGGACAAAGCAGAGGCACGCCGCCAAGACGGGCGCTCAACTCAGCGGACGACAGGCGCATGACGGTGGTGAACCCGGGGTCGGCCTGCAGGTGCTGTTGCAGGTCCTCCATGCTGTCATGGGTATCGAGCAGCAGCACCGTCAGTTTCGCCTCGCGGGCCATCAGCCGCAGGCTGTTGAGGTAAAGGCGGGTTTTGCCGATATCCGCTGCAAGCTCGACTGCAGAATTAATGTGTTCCTGGTCAGCAAGAGCCAGGCGGCTTGCTTTCAGCTGGCTGGCCTGAAAAAAGCTTTGCCGCAGCCCGCCGTTCTGCTTGCTCACCACCAGCAGGTCGGACGCGGCCAGCTTGAGTCTGGCCAGCAATACCTGAGTCACCATGGGCAACAGGTAAACGCCAGCCAGCGGTGACTGGAACACATGCAGCGTCTCCAGCCAGGGGCGCAGCAGTTCTGCGTTGGTCAGGGCGGCGAACATGTAATGATCGTCTCGCCGTTTGTCGGACTCGCGCCACTGTATCCAGGCGGTGTAGTAGGAGGTGCTGCGGTAGAGCTGTTTCAGCTTGCGCCGCACCAGTTCCTGGCGGGAAGATCCGGAGGCGTGGGGCAGGATTTCGGCGTGATAATCCTCTTCCACCGAATCCACCATGAGGTAAACCGGGATGCCGGGGTGGGCGTGCAGCAGGTTTCCAAACGCCCGCTGCCCGTCTTCGCTGACGGCAAAAGTCTGGCAAATCCCCAGCTTGCCGCTTTCGAATACTGCGGCGATGGCGTGTTGCGTGGTCACACAAATGATTATTTTGGTGGTCATCAGTATTTCATCTTACCCAAAATATCGTAAATCGGGGTCAGCACCGAGAACATGATAACCGCGAGAACCAGCCCGAGAATCACGGTCAGTGCGGGCTCCAGCATCTTGAGGAGCTTTTCCACCGACTCCTTCACTTCGCGGTTATAGAAGTAGGTCACGTTGAGCAAAGCGGTGTCGAGCGCACCGGTGGCTTCCCCCACGCGCAGCATGCGCACCACCAGCGGCGGGAACATGCCGAGATTTTCGAAGCTTTCCGCCACGCTGTCGCCCGCGCTGATCTGCTGTCCGGCGCGCGCCAGGCCATCGGAGATGACGCGGTTGACCACGATTTCCTCGCTGGTTTTCAGCGCATCGAGAATGGTGATGCCGGACTGGTACATCAAGGCAAAAAAGTTGGCGAAACGGGCGAGAATGATTTTTTGCAGAATCGGCCCGACGAACGGGATGTGCAACTTTAAATAATCCCAGCGGTAGCGCGCCCGCGGACTGCGGCGTATCACCACGGCAGCCGTCACCGCTGCCAGGATCGGCAAGCCGAATACCAGGTACCAATAATTGACGAA
Source organism: Sulfurimicrobium lacus (assembly GCF_011764585.1). GTDB lineage: Bacteria > Pseudomonadota > Gammaproteobacteria > Burkholderiales > Sulfuricellaceae > Sulfurimicrobium > Sulfurimicrobium lacus. The sequence continues at coordinate 455,578 of NZ_AP022853.1, read as the reverse complement.
CACCCCGGAGACGAATATCAGCGCCTTGGTCTGGAACGGCAGTTCCTGGCCCATGTTCTTGAGGAAGGACACCAGCTGGGGCACCAGGTACATCATGAGGAACACGATCACGCCGCCCACCACCACGAACACCAGGGCGGGGTACATCAGCAGGCGCTTGGTCTGGGCCACCAGTTCGTCCTGCCATTTGAGGGTGGTGGCGAGATTCTCGAACACCTCCGTCATCGTTCCGCTTTGCTCGCCTGCCTTGATCAGGCTCACGAACACATTGTCGAACGCCGCGGGATGGCTATGCATGGCTTGCGACAGGGTTTTGCCGCCTTCCACCTCTTCCAGGACGGCGGAGAGAATTTCACGGAAACGCGGCTGTTCGATGCTGTCACGCAGATCGGCCAGCCCCTCGAGCAAGGGGATGCCGGCACGGGAGAGCTGTTCCATGTGGAAGCAGAAGGTGATGAGGTCCTGTCGCGTAATGCTGCCGCGGCGGCCGAGCTGCATCGGCTCGTTCACCTTGCGCGCGGTAATGAGGTCCAGCCCCATGCGCTGCAGGCGCAACTCCAGGTCGACTTCGTTGACGGCGGCGAGCTTGCCGCGAACGGATACGCCATTCTTGTCGACGGAGTTGTATTGAAAGGTCTGCATTCAGCTGTCAGCTTTCAGCGTTCAGCTTTGAAACGAAGACGCCGCGCTGAAAGCTGACGGCTGAGAGCTGACCGCTAACAATCAATGCAGCCGCCCGGTCAGGTCCACCACGCGGGACACTTCCAGCAAACTGGTCTTGCCCTCGAGAATACGCCTGATTCCGTCGTCAGCGAGGGTTTGGAAGCCCTTTTCCAGCGCCACATTGCGCAATTCCCTGGCGGTTGCGCGATGCGCGATCAGCTCGTCCAGATCGCTGTCCATATGCAGCAATTCGATCAGGGCCATGCGCCCCTTGTAGCCCTTGTAGCTGCACTGCGGACAACCGTCTGCAGCATAGACCTGTGTATCGTCGTCGGGCAGCAAGCCCAGCAACTGTTTTTCTTCCGGTCCGGGCTGATAGGGCTGTTTGCAGTGGGGGCACAACAAGCGCACCAGACGCTGCGCGATCACACCGATGATGTTGCCGGCCATGATGTCGGGCAGGATGCCGATGTCCAGCAAACGCGGAAAAGCGCCGAGCGCGGAGTTGGTGTGCAGCGTGGTGAACACCTGGTGACCGGTCATGGCGGCGCGGAAAGCCATGTCCGCCGTCTCCCGGTCGCGCACCTCGCCGACCAGGATGATGTCCGGATCCTGGCGCATCATGGAGCGGATGCCGTTGGCGAAATCCATCTTCACCAGGTCGTTGACCGAAGTCTGGCGCATCATGGTCACCGGGTATTCCACCGGGTCTTCGAGGGTCATGATATTGACCGAGTCCGTATTGATATGGCTCAGCATGGAATAGAGCGTCGTGGTCTTGCCGCTGCCGGTCGGGCCGGTGACGATCAGGATGCCTTCGGGCCGCGCCATCATCAGTTTCAGCTTGTCCTGGGTTTCCGGGCTCAGTCCCATGCGGTCGAGAGAAATGATGGATTTTTCCCGGTCCAGCACGCGCAGCACGATGTTCTCGCCGTAGATGGTGGGCTGGGCGGCAACGCGGAAATCGATCGGCCGGCCGTTCAGGTTGAGCGACAGCCGCCCGTCCTGCGGCGCGCGCGTTTCGGCGATATTCATACCGCTGATCACCTTGAGACGCACCGCAATGCCCGGCCAGTAGGTCTTGTGCAAACTGCGGATCTGTTCCAGCACCCCGTCGATGCGGTAGCGGATGCGCAGGAAGGCGTATTCGGGTTCGAAGTGGATGTCCGAGGCGCCGCGCTTGACCGCGTCCACCAGCAGCGAGCCCACCAGGCGCACCATCGGCTGGGTGTATTCCTCGTTGCCCGCCTGCAGGCTCTGGTAGTCGATCTCGCCGGTCTCGATCTCGCGCAGGATGCCGTCCACCGAGAGTTCGAAGCCGTAAAACTGGTCGATGTACTCTTCCAGTTGCGCTTCCCCCGCGAGCACGGTGCGGATCTCGGTCTGACCGCCGAGATGGGCGCGCAACAGGTCCAGCGCCACGACGTTGAACACGTCGCTCATCGCAACCAGCAATTCCTTGCGCTCCGGGTTGAAGGCAATCGGCAGCAAACGGTAGCGGCGCGCGAATTCTTCCGGCACCAGGTTCAGCGCTTCCGCGTCGGCGACCACGTTGGAAAGGTCGATGCCCTCCTGGCCGATGGTATGGGCCAGGATGTCGCGAATCATGGCTTCGGTGACGAAGCCCAGGCGCACCAGCTGGCGCCCCAGCGGCATGTCGTGCTCAGTCTGTTCCATCAGGGCGATGCGCAGCTGATCCTGGCTGATCAGCCCCTGCTGCACCAGCAGTTCGCCGAGGCGAAGTTTTTTGCGCTGTTCCGCCATGCTATTCGGCCGTCTTCTGCAATTGCGCGACGCGCGCTTCCGCGGTCGCGCGCTCGAAATCGGCACCTTTGCTCCGCTGCAGCTTCAAGGCCTGCTGGTAATACGTCAAGGCCGGCCGGGGCTGGCTGATGTGTTCCAGGCTCACCGCCAGGTTGAAGGCATAGTCCGGGTTGTCTGATTCCAGGTGATAAGCCTGGAAATAGGCTTGCTGGGCTTCAGGCCAGCGCCCTTGGCTGGCGTAGAGGTTGCCCAGCGCAAAATGCAGAAACCCGGCCGGTTTGTCTGCCACAAGCTGTTTCAACCTGGCCTCGCTGCCGGCCGGGTCGCTGCCACCAAGCAAATTCAGCAAGCCCGCCTGGGCGTAGGTATTCTTCGGTTCGACTTCGAGCGCGCGAAAATAAAGTTTTCCCGCCTCGCTCGTATTGTTGGAACGCGTCAGCACCGCCGCCATGCCCAGCAGGGCGTCGACATTGCGCGGCTCCTTCTGCAACATGCGCTGATAATGCGTTTTCGCCTCCTCCAGCCGCCCCTCCTGCAGGAGCTGGTAGGCTTGCGCCAGATCGGGCTCGATTTCACTCCGGCCGCCATGCCGCACCTTGATTGCGCCATCCGGCGCTGCATCCGCCTTCACCGCACCGGCGCCTGGCGAAGTGGCGTTGTCTGCGGACGATGGCGAGCGCTTAGCACCTGATGGCGCAGCGGGTGCTTCCGGACGTGCGTCGAACAGGTCTGGCTGAGCGACTGCAGCGGGCGCTGCCCCCTGGAGCACCAGCGGCTGATTCGCTTCCTGCGGCACCGACTGCACGGCGACAGGCGACACCGAAAAAGAGGGTGAGGAAGTCAGCAGGCCCGGCTTGTTGATCGCGATATAGACATAAGCGCCCCCTCCTGCCAACAGCAAGAGCGCCGTCACGGAAAGAATAGCCATTAAACTGTTGCGCTTGCCAACTTGCGGCTCTTTGGCGGAAAACAGATTGGCTGCTTCCTGCTGCCCTGCGCCGGCAGGTTTCTCCGCCGGTACATTCCGCGCAACGGCGGCCGGCTCGGAAGTCGGTTCAAGGGACAGTTCATCGGCCAATTCACGCAGCGTCGGTTCGCTTTCGGATTGCGAAGTCTGCTGGCTTTCCTCGGCCTTCTTCAAGGCCTTCATCAGGAGACTCATGGCTTCTCGGCAGCGGCAGTAGCGTCGGGCAGGAAGCGGCGAAATGCGCGCAGTTCGTCGCTATCCAGAGACGCCTTGTTAACCACGGTGGGGCGCAAAAAGATCACCAGCTCGGTTTGGGTCGCCTGGTTCTCGTGCTGCCCGAACACGGCGCCGATGTAGTCGGGTCGAGACAAGAAGGGAATGCCGTCCCTGTTGCGCGCCGTATCGTCCTGCATCAATCCCCCCATGATGATGGTCTGGCCGCTGCTGACCTGCAGGACCGATTCCATCTCGCGGACCTGCACTACCGGCACCAGATTCTGAATCCGGTTCGCTTCCGGCAAGCCGATGTTGATGCGGGCGAGATCCGGATTCGGGTCGGTCTTGAAGCCGGTCACACGCGATATGGTGGGGCGCACCGTCATCGAAACCATGCCGCCTTCGCTGATCTGCGGGGTTACGCTCATCACCACACCCACCGGCACGGTGTGGGGCGTGGTGGTGTAAACCGGCTGGGTTATGATGCCCGTGGTCGAAGTCGTGCCTTGCTGCACTTCGATGGAAAAATACACTTCATTGTTGACCACCTTGAGCAGCGCGGTCTGATTGTTGATGGCCATGATCTTCGGGCTGGACAGAACCCGCGTCTTGCCGAACGATTCCAGCAAATTCAGGGTGGCGGTCAGCCTGTCCTTGGCATTCTTGTATCCCACGGCGACGAACGGCGCGAGGTTGCCGGCCAGATTGCTGCTGGCATTCGAAGTGGTGGTGACGGAAAAGCCCGTCGCGTTACCGATCTTGCTCCAGTCGATGCCCGCATGGAACTGGTCCTTCAATGCCACTTCGACGATGGTCGCTTCGATCAATACCTGACGATGCGATGCATTCACCACGTTATCGAGGTACTCCTTGACCAGCTTTTGCTGCCGCTCGGTCCCCAGCACGGATATCGAGCCGACCACCGGATTGACGATCACCTGCTCCTTGACATCCCCGAGCTGCGAAGGCCTGTCGTTGCCGAAGACATTGGTGAACAACGCGGGCGCGCCGCTGCCGGCACGCGCCACTGCTTCCGCCTGACGCAGTCGGTCCTCCCGCTCGGCGCGCACTGCCTCGGCCTTGACGGCTTTTTCTTCGGCGCTGCTGGCCACGGACCGGGTGGCGCTCAGGATATGCCGGATATTTTCGCCGATGATTCCCCAGAAATTGTTGTCGGACGCGCTCTTCACGGCGGTGGACGATGTGTTGCCCCCCGCTCCCGCCCCGGCCGTGCCGGTCGCGGTCGTCGCCCCCACGCCCGCAATTTGCGAGGACACGCCAATGCTGGACGTTGTATCACGCGATAAATTGACGTAATCGACGTGATAGGTGTGCATGTAAGGCGAATCGGGGGTAATGGATAGCGTGTCGCCTTCAATCTTGTAACGCAGGCTGACCTGTCGCGACAGGCGCTCCAGGATGGACTCGAGCGGTTCGTTCACGGCATTCATGGTAACCAGGCCCTGAATCGCCGGATGGACGTCCACGTTGAGCTTTGAATCACGCGCCAAGGCGAAGAGCAATTCCTTCACCGGCACTTCGTTCACCACCACGCTGTAGGTTTGCGGCCTGACCGAAGCCTTGGGCGGCGGGACGAACACGCTTGCCTTGACCGGTTCTGGGATCCCGGACGCCTTGGCCTGGGGCTCGGCCTGGATGTGGTTCTGGGAAATGGGAAATGGCTGTGGATAGGAGGCGCAGCCTGAAATCACGCCAATAGCCAGCGCCATCGCTCCCCAGCGCCACAACGAGCTGTTCCGCCGTCCTGCACATTTATTCGTATGTATCACTACGCAACCTTTGTTGTTATGCGGCGACTTCATTGATTCTGCCTGATCTCGGCCCTTACTCCCTGAACCGTGCGCAGGTAGGGCCGGTAAACCTTGAGTGATTCCGGCAGGGCGTCAATCGCCGCAGCCGTTTTCCCCCTACTGGGAAAACTACCGTAAAGAACCGTCCACGCGGGCTGCCCGTTCACTTTTGAACGGTACACAAAAATCTGCTCCATTTCAATCTCGTGGCTGATCTTCCCGAGGTGATAGCGCAATTGCCGCAGATCATTCGACACCATCAACTGGATGCTGCTGGTTGCCGGGCTCTGGGTTGCCAGCCAGCTTTCCGTCGCGGCCAGACGCTGCGCCACCATGTCGGCATCGTGCGCCTTCTGCTGCTGGCCTGGCGCCACCTCGTTCGGCGCAAGCGCCGGGCGCGCAACGGGCGCAACCGGCACTGCCGTCGCGACTGGTGCCGCTGACGGTTTGGCGGGCGGCGCCTGGAAAATAGCGTGCAAGCCAGCGCCGACACCACTTCCCAGTATAAGCAAGGCCGCAGCAGCAGCCATTTTCTGCCAGGGGAAGACGCCAGCATGCAAATCGAAATCGCTGTCTTCTATCGCCGCACGAACATGCTTTACCGTGAGCGTATGGGTATTTTCAGAGAAAGCGGCAAGCAAGGTCTTGTCGGCAATGATGTTGACGCGGCGGGTCAAACCCTTGGATGCCCGCGCGATCAACTTGATCACCGCGGGGCCGAACAAATCCGGGCCATGGTAATCCGCAGCCCGCAGGCGAAACATCAGGTAATCCCTGATTTCGGCCGCGGTCAGCGGCTTGAGGGCAAAACTGTGCGTGATCCGCTCCTTGAGCTGGCGAATTTCCGGCGAGTTCAGGTTGCGGTCGAGTTCCGGCTGGCCGAACAGCACGATCTGCAACAGCTTGTAATGCTGGGTTTCCAGGTTGGAGAGCAGGCGGATCTCCTCCAGCGTGGCGAGCGGCATGCCTTGCGCCTCTTCCACGAAAACCACCACCTGTTTGCCCTGGGCATGGCGCTCCAGCAGGTAATCCTGCAGCGCCTGCATGACTTCCAGCCGCGACGCCTCGCGCGGCAGCGAGAGCTGCATCTCGAAGGCGATGGCGTGCAGTATCTCGTCCGGCGACACGCTGGGATTGGCGAGATAGACAGTCTCCACCTCGGCCGGCAAGCGCTCCTGCAGCATGCGGCACAACATGGTTTTGCCGCTGCCGACCTCGCCGCTCACCTTGATGATGCCTTCGCCCTGACGAATGGCATAGATCAGGGCATCGAGGATCGCGCCGCGATTTCCGCCGGTGTAGAAAAACTCGGTATGCGCGGTAATTTTGAAGGGCGGCTGGGACAGGCCGAAATGGGCAAGATACATTACTGGTAGGACTCCAGATTGCTATAGGTCTGCATCCGGCTATACAGGGTGGTGCGATTTACTCCCAACAATTTCGCCGCCTGGCTCAGATTGCCGTGAGTCAGCTTGAGCGCGGCTTCGACGTAACTCTGCTCCCATAGCTTCAAGGTCTGGTCGAGGCTGAAATTGGCATGGAGCTGCAGATGCTTTTTCGCCAACTCCTGCATGGCCCGCGCGTCGTTGGGCATGACCAGTTCCGGCAAGGCATCGGCCTCGGTATCCAGTTCGGCCTGCAGTTGCTCGCGCGTCACGGCCTGGCCGGCATACTTGGTGACCAGCCGGATCACGATATTGCGCAACTCGCGCACGTTGCCGGGGAAAGGATAAACCTGCCACATCTGTTGCGCCGCCGGGGTGAGCACGAACGGCTCGGCACGGCTTTGGCGCATGTAGAAATCGCGGAAATGCCCCAGCAGCAGCGCCTTGTCCTCGCCCATATCGCGCAACGGCGGCACGCTGATAGTGAAGACGCTGAGACGGTGATAAAGGTCGGCGCGGAAGTTCCCGGCCTTGATTTCCTGGCGCAAATCGCGGTTGGTCGCTGCAATGATGCGCGCGTTGCTGTGCCGCGTCTGGGTTTCGCCGACGCGCTGAAACTCGCCGTTTTCCAGCACGCGCAGCAGCTTGGCCTGCAACTCCACCGGCAGTTCGCCGATTTCGTCGAGAAACAGGGTACCGTCGCTGGCATCCTCGAAATAGCCCGAGCGCGCGGTGACGGCGCCGGTAAACGCGCCTTTGCTGTAGCCGAACAAGGTCGGTTCGACCAGGGTCGGGGAAATCGCGGCGCAATTGAGCGCCAGGAAGGGCTTCCTGACGCGTGCGCTGAGGCGGTGCAGGCATCCCGCCACCAGTTCCTTGCCGCTGCCGGATTCGCCCTCGATCAACACGGGGAAAGGCGCATCGGCAAACTGGCTGATTTGCTGGCGCAGTTTTTCGACATTGAAGCTGTTGCCGAGGATATCGCAGGCACGCGTTGTTTCCGTTGCGCTTTCCTGCTCCGCATCGCGCATGCGCAAGGCGTTGAGCAGGAGCGATTCGATCCGCTGCGGTTCGCATGGCTTGGCGATGAACTCAACCGCGCCCAGGGTACGGGCGTGGCGGGCGTTGGCATCGTCGTTCTGGCCGGAAAGCACGACGATCTTGATCTCCGGCGCGCGCGCCAGTAGTTCGCCGATCAGCTTGAAGCCTTCGTCGGGGCGATGCGGCAAGGGCGGCAAGCCGAGGTCCACCAGCGCCAGTTGTGGCGGCTGGTCCAACTGGCGCAACAGGCTGGCCGCCTGCTCGCGGGAATCCGCTACGTAGACCTCGAAACTCTTGCCGAGCACGAAATGCAGGGTATCGGTAATCAGGGGGTCGTCGTCAACGATCAACAGGCTGGGTTTGGTTTGCTGCATAAGCTCATTAATTGTGTTTTTTTGATTTTACATGACAACACATAAAACGCCGGAGACTATTACACCGGATTTTCAATATCGATGAACTGGTGCTTCAGCCCGAGTTGCTGCGCCAGATGCGCCCCCAGCGCCTGCACCCCATAACGTTCCGTGGCGTGGTGCCCGGCGGCGATGAACGCTACGCCCGATTCTCGTGCCAGATGGACGGTGCGTTCGGACACTTCCCCGGTCAAAAAGGCATCCACGCCAAGGTCGATGGCTTCCTCCAGGTAATCCTGCGCCGCACCGCTGCACCAGGCGATGCGCCGGACAATCGCGGCGTCGTCGCCGATCACCAGCGGTTGACGCTGCAGCTTCTCCTCGATCATCCCGGACAAGCGCTGCAACGACATGGGTTGAACCAGGCGCCCCGCAGCGGCAATATTCTGGTCGCCGAAACGCTCCTCCGGCTGGAAACCCAGCAATTGCGCCAGCTGTGCGTTGTTGCCCAGTGCCGGATGGGCGTCCAGAGGCAGATGGTAGGCCAGCAGGCTCATGCCGTGCTCGATCAGGTACGCGACGCGGGCGCGCTTGATGCCGGTTATCTGCGGACTTTCGTTTTTCCAGAAATAGCCGTGATGCACCAGCACCGCGTCCGCCCCTGCGGCGCTCGCAGCCTGCAGCACATCCAGGCTGGCGCTGACGCCAGTAACAATTTTTCCGATTTCGGCGCGGCCTTCCACTTGCAGGCCGTTTGGGCAATAATCGTGAAAGCTGGAAACGTCCAGCAATTGCCCGATATAACGTTCCAGTTCCTTCAATATCATAAGCGTTCTCCCATGCGTAGACTTTGGCTTATCTTCGCGCAAAGCGCAACAGTCGCTCTCGGCGTACTGTTCGTCGTTTCGCTGTTGCGCCCTGAACTCCTGCCCTGGCGTAACGCTGGCAACGGCAGCGTACTGATTCAGGAAGTCGCCCCGCGCACCGGCACGCCAAAACTTACACCGCTCAACATCGCGGCGAAGAAAGCCATGCCATCGGTGGTCAATGTATTCACCAGCAAGGAAGTTCCCGCTCCGAGTCAGCAAATGCTGGACGACCCGATTTTTCGCCATTTCTTCGGCGACCGCCCGGATGCACAACCACAACGCCAGTCCAGTCTGGGCTCGGGGGTCATCGTCAGCCGCGAGGGCTATATCCTGACCAATCACCACGTCGTGGAAGCGGCAGACGAAATCGAAGTCGCCCTTGCCGACGGCCGCACTGCCTCGGCCAAGGTCATCGGCACTGATCCGGAAACCGATCTTGCCGTGGTAAAAATCGACCTTCCCGATCTTTCCGCCATTACCTTCGGGCGCGCGGAAAACGTTCAGGTGGGCGATGTCGCGCTGGCCATCGGCAACCCCTTCGGCGTCGGCCAGACCGTCACCATGGGCATCATCAGCGCGCTGGGCCGCAGCCATCTCGGCATCAACACCTACGAAAATTTCATCCAGACCGATGCCGCCATCAATCCCGGCAACTCCGGCGGCGCACTGGTTGACAGCAATGGCGACCTGATCGGCATCAACAGCGCCATCTTCTCCAGGACCGGCGGTTCGCTCGGTATCGGCTTCGCCATACCGGTCAGCCTGGCGAAACAGATCATGGAACAGATCATTCAGAACGGCGGCGTGACCCGCGGCTGGATCGGGGTGGAAGTCCAGGACATCACGCCCGAACTGGCCGAATCCTTCAAACTGCCTTTTTCCAGCGGCACCATGATCGCCGGGGTATTGCGCGGCGGCCCGGCGGACTTGGCCGGGGTCAAGCCGGGAGATATTCTGCAGGAGGTCAACGGCAAGCCGGTAAAGGACTCCGCCGCCATGCTCAACCAGATTTCCGCCCTGCAACCGGGCAAAATGGCCGCACTCAAAATTCAGCGCAACAAGGCTGATATGATGCTGCAAGTCAACGTGGGCAAGCGCCCCAAGATGGAGCAAAATTGACCCTCGCCCGCCAATGAGTTAGTCTAGGACAATATCATCGTCTAAACAGCTTGTTACGGCGCATACATGAGACTTCACACCAAAACCCTGGTATTTTTCTCCATTTTGATGGGTTCATTGGTACTGGTTCTCGGCGCCATCAGCCTGTACTCCTTTCAGCGATTCTCCCTCTATACCGCCGAACGGCATGCCAGATCTGTGGCGGATTCCGTGAAAGTCGGCCTGACCGAGAGCATGGTCAACGGCACCATCGGCAAGCGTCCGCAATTTCTCGACCGGCTGGCGACCGTACCCGGCGTTGAGAGCGTACGCGTGGTGCGCGGACCGGCGGTGACCCAGCAGTTTGGCCCGGGTTTCGCCAACGAACGCCCGGCCGACGCATCGGATATCCGCGTGCTCACCCACGGCGAGGCGATATTCAACGTGGTTGAGAAAAAGAACGGCCCGGTGTTTCGCGCCATCATTCCCTACACCGCCACCAGTCAGGGCTTGCCACACTGCCTGCAGTGCCACGCGGTCAACGAGGGCACGGTGCTGGGCGCGATTTCCATCGACATCCCCCAAGGCGAAGTCAAGCGGCAGGCCATTTTTGCCACCGCCATCATCAGCCTGTCGGTTTTTCTGGTCGCCCTGCTGATGCTGCTGGCGCTGGGGCGGCTGCTTCGGCCGCTGATGGACACCGCCGACGCGGTCAGCCATGTCGTTAACGATGCGGTAAGAGGAAGTTTCAGCGGCCGCGTCAAACAGCACAGTTCCGACGAGGTGGGCGAAATCGCCGGCAATGTCAATCGCCTGATGGAATTCCTGGACGAACACCTCACTACCATCGGCCGGCGGGTGGGGGACCTGATGGGGCAACATCAGCAGAGCGCCGGCAACCAGCTCGTCGCCACCACCGAAATGGTGGAAAGCCTGGTGGAGGCTTCACAGTTCAAGCAGGCGATCGAAGAAGACCAGAACAAGCATGAAGTCTACATGCGCCTCGGCAACATGTTGTCCGAGAAATACGACTTCAGCCTTTTTTCCATCTACGAGGTAGCATCGAGCAAGAACCGCATGCTGCCGATTGTCGTGGATGGCGAGATGAACGCCCCGTGCCGCTGGTGCGACCAGCAGATTCTGATCGATGCCGGCGCCTGCCGCGCAAAACGTACCGGCCACGAGGTCAACGCGGTCGATTTTCCCGGCTTGTGCACCATGTTCCGCGATGACGGCAAGGAAGAAAAGCACACCCATATCTGCCTGCCGATCATCCAGTCCGGTACGGTGGGCTGCGTGGTGCAGATGGTCATTCCCGCCGACCAGGCGCAACTCGCGCGACTGCTGGTGCCATACATCGCCGTATACCTGCGGGAAACCGCACCAGTGCTCGAAGGCAAGCGCTTGATGGAACATCTGAAGGAAAGCTCGCTACGCGACGCCATGACCGGGCTGTATAACCGGCGCTTTCTCGAAGAGTATGTCACCCCCCTGGTGGCCACCAACCAGCGGCGGCAGAGCGTGTTTTCAATCCTCATGCTGGACCTGGATTACTTCAAGCAGGTCAACGACACGTTCGGCCACGAAGCCGGCGACAAGGTACTCAAGGCGCTGGCGGACATCCTGCAGAAAAGCGTGCGCAGTTCGGACATGCTGGTGCGCTACGGCGGCGAGGAGTTTGTCATCGTGCTGGTGGATACGTCCGCCGAAATGGCGCTGCAAGTGGCAGAGAAAATTCGTGCCAAGGTGGAGGAAACCAAGATCCCGCTGCCCGGCACGGTGCTGCAAAAGACCATTTCCATCGGTGTCGCAGAATTCCCGACCGACGCGGACACCTTCTGGCAAGTCATCAAATACGCCGACGTTGCCCTGTATGAAGCAAAGTCCCGTGGCCGCAACCGGGTCGAGCGATTTACGCCGGACATGTGGAAGGAAACCGGCGAGTCCTATTAAGCAGCGGCTTAGGCTCCCGTTCCGGGCTTGTCCTGCTCGTGCTCGATGGCGTCCAGTTCGCGTTCCATCTCCTGCTCGTCAAGTGGCCTGTAGTCGCTCTCCTGCGCCGGGGCTTCTGCCGCCGACCGCCCCATCATCGACGCCACGATAATCCCCGCCTCGTACAGCAGCCACAGCGGCACCGCCAGCATGATCTGCGAGACCACGTCGGGCGGCGTGAAAATGGCGCCGATGATGAAGGCACCGACAATGACGTATGGGCGGACTTCCCTGAGCTTGGCAACGCTCACCACTCCCATCTTGACCAGCAGAATCACCGCCACCGGCACTTCGAACGTAACACCGAAGGCCATGAATAGCGTCAATACGAAATCGAGATATTTGTTGATATCGGTCATCACCGCCACGCCCTCCGGCGCGACTGAAGACATGAAGCCAAAAATCACCGGGAACACCAGGAAATAGGCGAACGCCATGCCGCATAAGAACAGTAGCGTACTGGCCACCAGCAGCGGCCAGACTAGCCGTTTCTCGTGCGCGTAAAGGCCAGGGGCAATGAAAGACCAAATCTGGTAAAGCACGTAGGGCAATGAAATAAGGAAGGACGTCATCATGGCGACTTTCATCGGCACGAAAAATGGCGTCGTAACATCGGTAGCGATCATCTGCCCGCCCTTTGGCAAATGTGCCAGCAAAGGATGGGCCAACAAGGCGTAGAGATCCTTGGCGAAAGGAAAAAGGCAGATGAACACTAGCACCACCGCGATAATCGCGCGCACCAGACGGGTGCGCAGTTCGATCAGGTGGGAGATGAAAGTTTCGCTTGGCTCGGAGGCGTTCATGCAATCCTGTTCGGAGGGAGGTTAGGAATGCTTAGATGGCACGGTTGTGGCCTCGGGAGGCGCGTCCAGATTCAACTCCAATTGGGGCTGGGGCTCCTCGGCAACCGGGACGCTGTTTTCCTCCAGTGTCAAATTCGCATCGCTTTGATCTACCGGTTTACGGGGTATCTCGATTATTTCGTGAATCTGCGCCTTGGCATCATGCAGCGCCTGACCGCCCTGGTTTAATTCTTTTGCCACGGATTCTTCGAGCGCCCCCACCGAAGTACGTATTTCTTGCTGCAATTTTTGCAGTTCCTCGGCGTGGATTTCGCGATTGATATCCGCCTTGACGTTGGCGACATAGCGCTGCACGCGCCCGAACAAGTGCCCGGCGGTACGCGCCACGCGCGGCAGGCGTTCCGGTCCGATCACGACCAGCGCGACGATGCCGATCAGCAGCAGTTCAGAGAATTCGATACCGAACATAGGAGTGAAGAGTGAGGAGTGAGGAGTGAGGCTTGCATGGGTTTAACCCCTCACTCCTCACTCTTCCCTCCTCACTGCGCCTTAGACTTTTCCTTGATTTCGCCTTCGATGGTCTGCCCGGTAGCGTTTGCCTCGACCTTGGGCACCGGTTTTTCTTCTTCCTTCACCGCTTCCTTGAAGCTCTTCACCGCCCCACCCAGGTCGCCGCCGATGTTACGCAGTTTCTTGGTACCGAAAACCACCAGCACGATCACCAGAACGATCAGCCAATGCCAGATGCTAAATGAGCCCATTCTTTCTCTCCAAATCTTTAGGTGCGCGGTATTAATGCATCGCCGCCGAAAACATGCACATGCAGGTGAAACACTTCCTGCCCACCACCATGACCGGTATTGATCATGGTGCGAAAACCATTCTCCAATCCCTGTTCCTTCGCCAGCTTCGACGCCAGCAACAACATTTTTCCCAGCAGCGACTGATGTACCACGGTACAGCGATCGAGTGAATCCAGGTGGACCTTGGGAATGATCATGAAATGCACCCGAGCTATAGGGTGGATATCATGAAAAGCCAGGAGTTCCTCGTCCTCGTAAATCTTGCTGCTCGGAATCTGATTCTTGATGATTTTACAGAAGATGCAGTCCAGCATTTGACGGTCCCTCCATAATAATGCTGATGGCCAATTGCCCCACGGTTACGGTTTTTTCAGTTCGTCGCCGCGCTAACAACTATACATTGTCCCGACGGTTTGCCTTCTCCACCAGCCCGGACAAACCTTCGCGCCGCGCCAGTTCCGCCAGCACATCGTCGGGATGCAGCCCCTGCTGTGCCAGCAATACCATGCAGTGAAACCACAAATCGGCCATTTCGTAGAGCACTTGCGCCTTGTCGCCATCCTTGGCTGCAATGACCGTCTCGGTCGCTTCCTCGCCGATTTTCTTCAGGATGGCGTCCAGCCCCTTGGCATACAGCTTCGCCACGTAGGAACTGGCGGGATCGGCATTTTTCCGGCTCTCCAGCGTTTCCGCCAGACGGCTGAGAATCTCGCTCATTTCTCGTCCTGGTGGGAAACCACGGCCTGTGCGACACGGTAGATTTCAGCCGGGTCTTTCAGCACCGGCTCGATCGAAACCCACTCCTGCCCCTCCAGTTTCTGGTAGAAGCAGTTGTGGCGCCCGGTGTGGCAAGCGATACCACCGATCTGCTCGACCTTGAGCAGAATGACGTCTTCGTCGCAATCGAGCCGGACTTCGTGCACTTTCTGCACGTGACCGGACTCCTCGCCCTTGTGCCACAGCTTCTTGCGCGAGCGCGACCAGTACACCGCTTCGCCGCCCTCCACCGTACGTTTCAAGGCCTCGCGGTTCATCCACGCCACCATCAGCACTGCGCCATTATCCTTGTCCTGGGCAATCACCGGCACCAAGCCGTCGTGCGTCCAGTTAACTTTATTCAACCAGGTATCCGTCATTCCTATAGCCTTACTTCGATTCCATGTTTAGCCATATGTTCCTTGGCCTGACGCACGGTAAATTCACCATAGTGGAAAATGCTCGCCGCCAGCACTGCATCGGCATGCCCCTTCGTCACGCCATCCACCAGATGGTCGAGGTTGCCCACGCCACCGCTGGCGATGACCGGGATACTCACGGCATCGGACACGGCACGAGTGAGCTCGAGGTTGAAACCGATCTTGGTGCCATCGCGGTCCATGCTGGTGAGGAGAATCTCCCCCGCCCCCAGTGCTGCCATGTTCTGCGCCCATGCCACTGCGTCCAGGCCGACATCCTTGCGCCCGCCGTGCGTGAACACGTTCCAGCGCAGCGGCTCACCTTCGACCGACACCTGTTTGGCATCGATCGCCACCACAATGCACTGCGAGCCGAAGCGAGCCGAAGCGTCCGCCACCAGTTGCGGGTTGGTCACCGCGGCGGTATTGATGCTCACTTTGTCCGCGCCGGCGTTGAGCAGACGACGCACATCGTCGACGCTGCGCACACCGCCGCCCACGGTCAGCGGAATGAACACTTGGGCGGCCACCGCCTCGATGATGTGCACGATGATGTCGCGCTCGTCGGACGTGGCGGTAATGTCGAGAAAGGTCAGTTCGTCCGCGCCCTGCTCGTCGTAACGGCGGGCGATTTCGACCGGATCGCCGGCATCGCGCAACCCGACGAAATTGACTCCCTTCACGACGCGTCCTGCGGTGACATCGAGACAGGGAATGATGCGTTTGGCCAAGCCCATGCTAGACGCTCAGCTCGCCCGACAGTTCGTCGGCGAGGCTCTGCGCTGCGGCGAAATCGAGCGTGCCCTGGTAAATGGCGCGCCCGGTAATGGCGCCCATGATGCCTTCGAACTCCACTTCGCACAGCTTGCGGATATCTTCCAGATCGGTCAGGCCGCCGCTGGCGATGACCGGGATCGTCAGGGCCCGGGCCAGATTCACCGTAGCTTCGATATTCACGCCGGAGAGCATGCCGTCGCGCCCGATATCGGTGTAGACCACGGCATTGACGCCGTAATCCTCGAATTTCTTCGCCAGGTCCACCACGTCGTGGCCGGTCATCTTGGACCAGCCGTCCACCGCCACCTTGCCGTCCTTGGCATCGAGGCCGACGATGATCTGGCCGGGGAAGGCGTAGCATGCCTCGTGCAGAAAACCGGGGTTTTTAACCGCGGCCGTGCCGAGAATGACATAGCTGATACCGTCGTCCAGGTAGCGTTCGATGGTGGCCAGGTCGCGGATGCCGCCGCCCAGCTGCACCGGTATTTCCGCGCCCATTTCCTTGACGATGGCACGGATGGCGGCCTCGTTCACCGGCTTGCCGGCGAAGGCGCCATTGAGGTCTACCAGGTGCAGACGGCGTCCGCCCTGAGAGACCCAATGCCGCGCCATTTCGGCCGGATTTTCGGAAAAAATCGTGGCCGAATCCATTTCGCCCTGTTTCAGGCGAACGCACTGGCCGTCTTTCAAATCAATCGCTGGAATCACTAGCATGGTAGGCGTTTTAGTAAATAGTTAGGTATCAGAAATTACAGGCAGGCGTCTGCACTGCAAGCAGTTGGCTTGACCTTGCCATCCCACATGACGAAGTTGGCCAACAGGGTCAGTCCTGCAGACTGGCTTTTTTCGGGGTGGAATTGCACGGCGAATATATTATCCCGCGCCACCGCCGAGGTAAACGCAAACGGATAAAGGGTGAAGCCCGCCACCAGGTCCGGCTCGCCCGCCTCGACGTAGTAGCTGTGCACGAAGTAGAAGCGCGCGCCGTTGGGAATCCCGGCCCACATCGGGTGCTCGGATGTCTGGTGCACTTCGTTCCAGCCCATGTGCGGGACTTTGAGCCGCTGGCCTTTGTCGTCATGCATCGCCTCGGCGGGGAAACGCAGCACCCGTCCGGGAAGGATGCCCAGGCAGGGCGTGTCACCTTCCTCGCTGTGTTCGAACAACACCTGCTGCCCCATGCAGATGCCGAGAAACGGTTTGCTGCGGGCAGCCTGCGTAATGACCTCACGCAAGCCGCGCGCCTCGATTTCGCGCATGCAGTCCGGTGCCGCGCCCTGGCCGGGGAACACCACGCGCGCGGCACCGAGGATCACTTCCGGGTCGGCCGTCACGACCACGCTGGCCATCGGCGCCACGTGTTCGAACGCCTTGGAAACGGAGCGCAGATTTCCCATGCCGTAATCGATGATGGCTACATCGGCGCCCATGTTTAGAGGCTTCCCTTGGTCGAAGGCATCACGCCGGCCATGCGCGCGTCCGGCTCCACCGCCATGCGCAAGGCACGGCCGAAGGCTTTGAACACCGTTTCCGCCTGGTGATGCGCATTGACGCCGCGCAGGCAATCCACGTGCAGCGTCACGCCGGCATGGTTGACGAAGCCCTGGAAAAATTCACGTACCAGATCGGCGTCGAATTCGCCGATGCGGGCGCGCGTGAAATCCACTTCGAACACCAGCCCTGGCCGTCCGGAAAGGTCCAGCACCACGCGCGACAATGCCTCATCCAGCGGCACGTAGGCATGGCCGTAGCGACGCACGCCCTTCTTGTCGCCGATCGCCTGAGCAAAGGCCTGACCGAGGGTGATGCCGATATCTTCCACAGTGTGGTGCGCGTCGATGTGCAGGTCGCCCTTGGCCGACACGTCCAGATCCATCAGCCCGTGGCGGGCGATCTGGTCCAGCATGTGGTCGAGAAAAGGCACGCCGCTGGCGAGCTTGACCTGGCCGTTGCCATCCAGGTTGAGGCTGACGCTGACCTGGGTTTCAAGGGTATTGCGGGTAACTTGAGCTGTGCGCATAAGATAACTGGCTGAAATTTTTTCCATTCTAACCTAGGAGCCTATCGGACCTGAAGAAAATCGCTCAGCCCCGGAGAATTTCCCCTAAGGCATGGAGCAGCGCATCGCATTGCCCATCCGTTCCAACCGTGATGCGCATGAACGGCGCAATGCGAGACGGCGATTTGAAATGGCGCACGATGATGCTGCGCTCGCGCAGTCTGGCGGTGAGTTCGGCTCCATCGCGCCGGGCGTGGCGCGCGAACACGAAGTTAGCGGCTGAGGACAACACTTCCAGGCCTAGCGCTTCGAGTTCGTTCACCAGCCTGGCGCGGGTGGCTATCACCCTGGCGCAGGTGGATTCGAAATAGGCGCGGTCCTCGATCGCCGCCGCGGCGCCGGCGATGGCGCAACGGTCCAGCGGGTAGGAGTTGAAGCTATCCTTGACCCTGATCAGCGCCTCGATCAGGTCGGGGTGACCAATGGCATAGCCCACGCGCAACCCCGCCAGGGAACGCGATTTGGATAGGGTGTGAATCACCAGCAACTGTGGATAACGATCCACCAGCGCGACAGCCGACTCGGCGCCGAAATCGACGTAAGCCTCGTCGACCACCACCACAGAGTCTTTGTTGGACTCCAGCAGGCGCTCGATATCCGCCAGAGGCAGAGCCATACCGGTCGGCGCGTTGGGATTGGGAAAAATAATCCCGCCGTTGGGGCGGAAATAATCATCGACGCGAATTTCGAATTTATCGCTCAGCGCTACCGTCTGGTACTCGATGCCGTACAGGCCGCAGTACACCGGGTAAAAACTGTAGCTGATGTCCGGAAACAGCAAAGGAGCTTCGTGCTTGAGCAGCGCCTGGAAGGTGTGCGCCAGCACCTCGTCGGAACCGTTGCCGACGAACACCTGCTGCGGCGTCACGCCGTAAAAATCGGCCACCGCCTGTCTGAGGCGATCGGCGGAGGGGTCGGGATAGAGGCGCAGGTTCTCTCCAACTTCGCCGCGCATAGCCTCCAGCGCACGCGGGCTGGGGCCATAGGGATTCTCGTTGGTGTTGAGCTTGACGAGATTCGGCAGCTTGGGCTGCTCGCCCGGCACATAAGGGGTCAGGCCGTGAACGACGGCACTCCAGTAGCGACTCATGACAGGATCAGGAACCCTTCATCCGGTACTCGGCGGAACGAGCGTGGGCCTGCAGACCTTCGCCGTAAGCCAGGGTCGAGGCGATTTTGCCCATGGTTTGCGCGCCGGTGGGAGAAACCATGATCAGGCTCGAACGTTTCTGGAAATCGTAGACCCCCAGCGGCGAGGAGAAGCGCGCGGTGCGCGAAGTCGGCAGCACGTGATTGGGGCCGGCGCAGTAGTCGCCCAGCGACTCGCAGGTCTGGCGCCCCATGAAGATGGCGCCGGCATGCTTGATCCTGGCGGTGAGCGCAACCGGGTCTTCCACCGACAGCTCCAGGTGCTCGGGAGAGATGTAATTGGCGATAGCCGCCGCCTCGTCCAGGTCCTTCACCGCGATCAGCGCGCCGCGATTTTCCAGCGCGGTGCGGATGATTTCCTGGCGCGGCATTTCGGGCAGCAATTTGGCGATGCTGGCCTGTACCGCGTCGATGAACGCCGCATCCGGCGACAGCAGGATGGACTGGGCCAGTTCGTCGTGCTCGGCCTGCGAAAACAGGTCCATGGCGATCCAGTCCGGGTTGGTCTTGCCGTCGCAAATGATGAGGATTTCCGACGGGCCAGCCACCATGTCGATGCCGACCACGCCGAACACGCGCCGCTTGGCCGCCGCCACGTAGGCATTGCCCGGGCCGACCACCTTGTCGACCTGCGGAATCGTCGCGGTGCCGTATGCCAGCGCGCCGACTGCCTGCGCGCCGCCGATGGTGAACACCCGGTCCACGCCGCAGACATGGGCCGCCGCCAGCACCAGTTCGTTCACCACGCCGCCCGGCGTGGGCACCACCATGATGAGTTCCTTCACCCCGGCCACCTTGGCGGGAATGGCGTTCATCAGCACCGACGAGGGATAGGCCGCCTTGCCGCCCGGCACGTACAGCCCGACCCGGTCCAGCGCCGTGACCTGCTGCCCAAGCATGGTGCCGTCCGGCTCGGTGTAGTTCCACGAGTGCATCAACTGCTTCTCGTGATACACGCGCACCCGCTCCGCCGCCTGCTGCAACGCCTCGCGCTGCTCCGCCGGCAAATCGTCGAAAGCCTGCTTGAGTCGGGCCGCCGACATTTCCAGCTCGGCCATGGAAGCGGCCTGCAGCTTGTCGAAGCGCCCTGTGTATTCCAGCACCGCGGCATCGCCCCGTGTTTTCACGTCATGCAGAATACCCGCCACGACCTGGTCGATGGATTCGTCCTGGGCGCCCTCGAAAGCCAGCAACTGCTGCAGGCAATCCTGAAAATCGGGCTGAGTGCTGGTATAGCGTTTAATGTTCAACATGATGGGCAAGCGTCGATTGGAAAAATTGAGATTATAACCCGTTGCATCAGACCTTGAGGCAGGAAGCAAAGGTATCCAGCAAGGGCTGGATGCGCGCATGCTTCAGCTTCAGCGCGGCCTGGTTGATGACCAGGCGCGAGCTGATCTGCATGATTTCCTCCACCGCCACCAGGTTGTTGGCCTTGAGCGTGCCGCCGCTGCTCACCAGATCGACGATGGCATCGGCCAGCCCGACCAGCGGTGCCAGTTCCATCGAGCCGTAAAGCTTGATGAGGTCGACGTGCACGCCTTTCTGAGCGAAGTGTTCGCGCGCCGTTTGCAGGTACTTGGTGGCCACCCGCAAACGCGCCCCCTGTTTGACGGCACCCTCGTAGTCGAAGCCCTGCGGCACCGCCACCATCATGCGGCACTTGGCAATCTGCAGGTCCAGCGGCTGGTACAGTCCATCCCCGCCGTGCTCGTGGAGCACGTCCTTGCCGGCAATGCCGAGGTCGGCCGCGCCGTACTGCACGTAGGTCGGCACGTCCGAAGCGCGTACGATGATCAGGCGCACGTCGGCGTGATTGGTGTCCAGAATCAGCTTGCGCGAGGTCTCCGGGTCGTCCTGCGGCACGATGCCGGCAGCCGCCAGCAGCGGCGTGGTTTCCTCAAAAATGCGTCCCTTGGAGAGAGCGATGGTAATCATGTTCAGTGCACTCGCTTAATTCGCGCCCCAAGTTGGGACAGTTTTTCTTCGATACATTCATAGCCGCGGTCGAGGTGGTAAATACGCTCCACCGTGGTTTCCCCTTGCGCCACCAGCCCGGCGATTACCAGGGAAGCGGACGCACGCAGGTCGGTTGCCATGACGGTCGCCCCGCTTAATTCGGGTATACCGCGCACGATGGCGGTATTGCCTTCCACTTCGATGTCGGCCCCCAGCCGGCGCAACTCCTGAACGTGCATGAAGCGGTTTTCGAAAATCGTTTCGGTCATGGTCGCCGCACCCTGCGCGACGGTGTTCAGCGTCATGAACTGCGCCTGCATGTCGGTGGGGAAAGCAGGGTAAGGCGCGGTACGGATACTTACGGATTTGATCGGGTTATGCATTTCCAGACTCACCCAGTCAGCGCCTGTTTCGATTGTCGCGCCGGCATCACGCAATTTTTCCAGCACGGCATCGAAAATGTCGGGCCGAATGTTGCGCAGCTTGACCTTGCCCTGTGTGGCGGCGGCAGCCACCAGGAAAGTTCCGGCCTCGATACGGTCCGGCATGACGCTGTAACTGGCGCCATGTAGCCGTTCCACGCCGTGAATGGTGATCACGTCGCTGCCCGCGCCTTCGATGTCGGCGCCCATGGCCTTGAGGCATTCCGCCAGGTCCACGACTTCCGGTTCGCGTGCCGCATTTTCCAGTACCGTCGTGCCTTCGGCGAGCACCGCAGCCATCATCAGGTTCTCGGTGCCGGTCACCGTCACAAGGTCCATGAAAATGCGCGCGCCCTTGAGCCGCCCTGCGCTGGCGTTGATGTAACCGTGTTCGATGGAAATGCTGGCGCCCATCGCCTCAAGCCCCTTGATGTGCAGGTCCACCGGGCGGGAACCGATGGCGCAGCCGCCGGGAAGTGACACCCGCGCCTTGCCGAAACGCGTCAGCAACGGCCCGAGCACCAAAATCGAGGCGCGCATGGTTTTCACCAGGTCATAGGGTGCCAGCGGGTTGTTGATATGGCGGGCGTCCAGTTCCACGCCCAGCTTGTCGTCCACCGAAACCCCCATGCCCATCTGCACCAGCAACCCGATCATGATGGTGATGTCGTGCAGGTGCGGCACGTTGCCAACCTGCAAGGTATCCGTTTCTGCCAGCAGTGCGGCGCAGAGAATCGGCAGAGCGGCATTCTTGGCGCCGGAGATGCGAACTTCTCCGGCCAGCGGCACGCCGCCCTGAATAACGAGTTTATCCATCAATCAAGCCTGCTTGAGGCAAGCCAGAAGTTGCTGCAACTCGCCCTTTTCGTACATTTCCTTGGAAATATCCGCGCCGCCGATCAATTCGCCGTTGATGTAAATTTGCGGGAAGGTCGGCCAGTTGGCGTAATACTTCAGATTCTCGAAAATTTCGGGATCCTGCAGCACGTTGACAGCGTAAAACTCCGTGCCGCAAGCGTTCAGCACCTGCGCCGCGACGTTGGAAAAGCCGCATTGCGGAAACTTCGGCGTACCTTTCATGAACAGCACCACCGGGTGTTCGGTGACGATCTGCTTGATACGATCCAGAACATTTTGATCCATGATATTTCCTTGTTGGTAGTCACCCACCGCTCAGGCGCCTGAAAGTGTGCGCCATTCTTCGGGGGTTAAGGTTTTAAATGACAAAGCGTGAATTTCTCCACCCATCCGGTGCCCGAGAGCTTTGTAAACCAGCTGGTGCTGCTGCACCATGCTCTTGCCGACGAACTCGGGACTGACGACGACCGCTTCGAAATGCTGGCCATCGTCCCCCGATACATCGATATAGTCACACTTCAGTCCATTTTCAATATGGCCCCTGATTTCTTCTTTGGTAATCATTTATTTCCTCAACTTGTAGCCGCTCTTGAGCAAAAGCAAAGTAGCCAATGATAATGCCAAAAAGCAGCTAGCGACAATCGACAGCCCGAATACCGGGGAAACATCCGACGTGCCAAAAAAGCCATAGCGGAAGCCGTCGATCAGATAAAAAAACGGGTTGAAGCGCGACACGCCCTGCCAGAACGGAGGCAGGGAATTGATCGAATAAAAAACGCCGGAGAGAAAGGTCAGCGGCACGATGATGAAATTCTGCACCGCCGACATCTGATCGTAGCTCTCCGCCCACAGCGAGGAGACGATCCCTGTCGCGCCCAGCATGGCACAGCCAAGCAAAGCGAAAGCCAGTATCCACATTGGATGAACCAGCGGCACGACGGTGAACCACAGGCCGGCCAGCCCCACCCCCAAGCCCACCACCACGCCGCGCACCACCGACGCCGCCACGTAGGCGGCAAAAAACTCCCAGTACGCCAGCGGCGGCAGCAGGATGAACACGATGCTGCCATTCATCTTCGACTGGATCAGGCTGGACGAACTGTTCGCAAACGCGTTCTGCAGCATCGCCATCATCACCAGCCCGGGGATCAGGAAAGCCGTGTAATTCACGCCCGGATAGACATGGACATGCTCTTCCAGCACGTGGGAAAAAATCAGCAGGTAAAGCAGAGTGGTCACCACCGGAGAAAGAATGGTCTGCAGACTGACTTTCCAGAAACGCAAAATCTCCTTGTAGAAGAGTGTCCACAGGCCGGTCATGACCGCACCAGCTTGAGGAACACGTCCTCCAGATCGGGTTTGGAAACGCCCAGCTCAGCAACACTGATACCCGCCTCGCGCAGGACGCGCAACACGTTTTCCAACTCGGCATGGTGTTTCAGCGAGAGCTTGAAAACTTCGCCGTCCTGTCCACTCGACAAGGGCTGCAAAATATCGGGCAGGCGCGGCGGGTCCAGCCGCATACTGACCTGAATGGCCGCATAGCGGTTCAGCAGGTTGGCGGTAGTATCCAGTGCCACGACCTCGCCCTGCTTCAACATGGCGACGCGGCTGCACAAGGTTTCCGCCTCCTCGAGGTAATGCGTGGTGAGCACGATGGTGTGCCCCTCGCGATTGAGGCGGCGGATGAATCCCCACAAGCTCTGGCGCAATTCCACGTCCACGCCCGCGGTGGGCTCATCGAGGACGATTACCGGCGGCTTGTGCACCAGCGCCTGCGCCACCAGCACGCGGCGCTTCATCCCGCCGGAAAGTGTGCGCACATAGGCATCCGCCTTGTCGGTCAATCCCAGGCTTTCCAGCAATTCGTCGATCCAGGCATCGTTGTTGCGGATATTGAAATAGCCGGACTGGAATTGCAGCATTTCACGCACAGTGAAAAATGCGTCGTACACCAATTCCTGCGGCACAACCCCGATGGAACGGCGCGCTTCGCGATAGTCGGCCCTTACATCATGGCCAAGCACCTTGAGATTCCCACTGTCAGCCAGCGCCAGACCGGCCAGGATATTGATCAGAGTGGATTTGCCCGCGCCGTTGGGGCCCAGCAGTGCGAAAAACTCGCCTTGCTGAATGCTCAGGTCAACGCCGCGCAGGGCCTGCACAGTGCCGAAACGCTTGTGGACCTGACGGATTTCGATGGCGGGAAACATGGGGAAACGGAGCCTTGCCGCTTACGCGGCGGGCAAAAGATCTTCTACGCCGTATACTTTCACCAGGCTTTGCAAATTTTCCGGGAGATGGCTGATGCGCAACTTGCGGCCCGACCGCGCAGATTGACGCGCCCATTCCAGCAACAAGCTGACCGCCGCAGAGTCGACCTCGCCCACGCCGCTGAAGTCCAGTACCCAAGGACCTTCCTCAGCGAAAAGCGCCGTGCTCTCGCGCAGCGCCTCGTTCACGGTAACCATGGTCAGCGGCCCGCTAAAGTGGATTGCGCCACCGCCCAGCTCGATCATTTTTTCTTTGCCGCAGCGGGAGTCTTTTCGCCGCCTTTCGCTTCCTGGCGGTTTTTATCCGACAGTGTCTTGATCAGGCCATCGATGCCCTTGCTCTGGATTTCAGATCCGAAGGAGCCCCGATAATTGGTCACCAGGCTGACGTTGTCTACCGCCACATCGTAGACCTTCCACTCATTGCCGGTTTTTTCCAGGCTGTAGTCGATCGGGATCGGCTGGCCGCCGGGCTGGTTGACTACCGTCTTGACCGTCACGTCCGTGTCGCCCGGCTGCAACTTGAGCGGCCTGTAATCAATGGTCTGGTTCTTGTAAGAGGTCAAGGAATTGGAATAAGTACGCACCAGCAAGGAGCGGAATTCGCTGACCAGCGCCTGCCGTTGCGCCGGCGTCGCCTTGGGCCAGTAGCGCCCAACCGCAAGCTGCGCCATGTGGGCGAAATCGAAGTGCGGCAACACCTTGGCATCCACCAGTTGCAGCACCTTCTGGCTATTGCCGGACTGAATGTCCTTGTCCTGCTTGATGATCGACAGCACATCCTGAGCCGTGTTCTTCACCAGCACATCCGGGGGCATTTCGGCCGCTGCGGCAGAAAAAGCAGCCGCCATGGAAACAGCCAACAGCACGGCCCGAATCTTCTGCATCATTTGTAATCTCCAGTCACTTTAGCCATTTGGGCCACGTACATATTGTAGTCGTTCACCGTCAACAGGTACTCAGCTTGGGTCGTGGCATAGGTTTTCAAGGCCTCGCTCACGCGCTCGGGCTTTTCCAGCCCGGCATTGAAGTCTGCGTAGGAAGCCACCATCCAGCGCCGTGCCGACGCCGCGCCCTGCGCCAGATCCTGTTGCGCCTTGTAATAAGCCTGCATCTTGGCATAGGTTTCCGCCACCTCGAAGGGAATGCCCTGCAACGCAAAGCGGTTCTTCGCCAGCAATGCATCGAGCTCCGCCTGTGCCTGAGCCACCCGCGCCGGCACGACATCAAAAGCCAGATCCCATTTCAGCCCCACCACCGGAGTCAGCCCGGCATGGTTGAACGGGTCGTAGACGTACGGGTTGTCCAGGGTGTCGCGCCGTGACGCATAGGCAAAGCTGCCCACCACACCGGCGTAAATGTTGGGGTACATTTCCGCTTTTTTCGCGTCCACCAGCGCTCGCCTTGCGCGCAGACCGGCGTCAAGCTGCGACAGTTCGGGCCGCGCGGACGCCGCTTTGCCCTGGTAATCCACCAGGCTGGCCGACGGTAGCGCCACGGGTTTCAAACTCTCGTCCGACACTTCCAATTTGCCCTCCAGCCCAACGCCGGTGAGCACCTTCAAGCCATTCAGACTGACGGTTTCGACCGATTGCGCCTGACTCAGATATTTGTTCAGCAAACCCAGCTTGGCCTGCAGTTCATAGAGGTCGGATTGCCGGGACTGACCGTTGTCTGCCTTGAGGTCCTTCTCGACCCGGGAGATTGCGCCGTTCACTTTCGACAACACGTCTTCCAGCATGCGCCGCGTATCGCGCGCCGTCAGGTAACCATAATAGGCGCGGCTCACGTCCATCACGGTACTGCCGCGCTGCAGCCGCACATCCTGGCGCTTGACGTCGATATTGCCGCGGGCCGCATCGCTGTAATTCTCGATTTTGCCGAAGGTATAGAGCGGCTTGACGATGGAAAACTGCAACGAGGTCCAGTCCGACAGGCCTTTCCAGTCGTAGGCGTCGTTGCGCGGAGTCGTGCCCGAAGTTGCGCCGCCCTGATAGAAACCGCCCTCGACCTTGGGTGCCAGACCGACAAACAGATTGGCATCGAGGCGCAGGCCGTTGTTGCCCTGAGCCTCTTCCAGCAGGGCGCGCGCCAGCTCCACCAGCTGTTCGCGCTCCTGAATGCGGGGATCAGCGCTCATGCTCATGTCGATTGCCTGCTGCAGATTGACCGTCTGCGCCCAGGTCGTCACGCCGGAAAAGCTTGTCCAGGCGCCGAATGCTACCGCTAACCATTGCTTGTTCATTTTTTCTCTCCGCTATCTGCTGCCTTATTGTAGAGAAACTGGCCGATCAGATTTTCCAGCACCACTGCCGACTGGGTGATCTTGATTTTATCGCCTTCCTTGAGCACAACGCTATCCCCACCCGACTCGAGGGCTATGTACTGTTCGCCAAGCAAACCGGAAGTCATGATGCTGGCCGAAGTATCCTTGGAAAAAGGATACTTCCGGTCCAGCTTCAACGTCACTCGGGCTTCGTGGTTTTCGGCGTCATACTTGATTTCCGCCACCCTCCCCACCACCACGCCGGCACTCTTCACCGGCGCCCGCACCTTGAGTCCGCCGATATTGCTGAAGTCGGCGGTCACGGCATAACTCTCACTTATATTGACGCCACCCAGGTTGCCGACCTTGAGGGCCAGGACCAGCAAAGCCCCCAGCCCCATCACCACGAACAACCCAACCCACAAGTCAATTGTGGTGCGCTCCATCAGACTTCTCCCCGAAACATGAATGCAGTTAATACGAAATCCAGCGCCAGAATCGCCAGCGACGAAGTCACCACGGTGCGCGTCGTCGCCCCGGATACTCCTTCCGCGGTCGGCGGCGCATCATATCCCTCGAACAGCGCGATGGCGGTCACCGCCACGCCGAACACAAAACTCTTGATCACGCCATTGACGATATCCTGTTGAAAGTCCACCGCGTTCTGCATCTGCGACCAGAAGGAGCCCTCGTCCACGCCGATCAGCTTGACGCCCACCAGATAACCACCGAACACGCCCATGGCGGAAAACATGGCCGCCAGCAGCGGCATGGAAATCACGCCGGCCCAAAAACGCGGCGCGACCACGCGCGCGATGGGGTTGACCGCCATCATTTCCATGGCCGAAAGCTGCTCGGTCGCCTTCATCAAGCCGATTTCCGCGGTAATCGCCGACCCGGCACGACTGGCGAACAGCAGCGCAGCCACCACCGGCCCCAGCTCGCGCACCAGTGACAGGGCCACCATCACGCCAAGGGATTCCGATGCGCCATAACGCTGCAGCGTATCGTACCCCTGCATCCCCAGCACCATGCCGACGAACAGCCCCGACACCAGGATAATGATGAGCGATAGCACGCCGGTGGAAAAGATTTCCTTGATGATGAGGTGGAAGCGGCGAAAGCTGGTCGCGGAATACGCCAGGGTGAGGAACAGGAAACGGCTCGCCACGCCAAAACGCCACACGCCGTCGACCACCCGGGCGCCGACACGACGCACTGCCTTGACGATGCGGCTAGGCATTCTCGCCCCCCAGTCGCAGGTCAGCGCCATAGGTCGATGCAGGGTAATGGAAAGGCACCGGGCCATCCTCCTCGCCATGAATGAATTGATGCACGAAAGCCTTGTCCGAGACGCGCATCTCTTCCGGCGTGCCGTGCGCCACGATCACCCCTTCCGAGACGAAATATACGTAATCGACTATTTCGAGGGACTCATGCACGTCATGAGTCACGACGATGGACGTCGCCCCCAGGGCATCGTTGAGGCGGCGGATCAGGTTGCCGATCACCCCCAGGGAAATTGGGTCGAGGCCGGCAAAAGGCTCGTCGTACATGATCAGCATGGGATCCAGCGCCACCGCACGGGCCAGCGCCACGCGCCGCGCCATGCCGCCGGAAAGCTCGGACGGCATCAGGTCGCGTGCGCCGCGCAAGCCGACGGCGTGGAGCTTCATCAACACCAGGTCGCGGATCACGCTTTCCGGCAGATCGGTATGCTCGCGCATCTGGAATGCGACGTTGTCGAATACCGACATGTCCGTGAACAATGCGCCGAACTGGAACAGCATGCCCATGCGGCGGCGCAGGTGGTACAAGCCGTCGGCATCGAGGTCGCGCACGATCTTGTCGTCGACCACCACTTGCCCCTGAGACGCCTTTATCTGTCCGCCGATCAGGCGCAGCATGGTCGTCTTGCCGCAGCCGCTGCCGCCCATGATCGCCACCACCTTGCCGCGTGGCACGGTCATGTTGATCCCCTTGAGGATCGGGCGCTTGTCATAGGCGAAACTGACGTTTTGAAATTCGACCAGATTATCACTGGACATAAAGCACCGGGCGGGCATGGAAAAGGCTGAAATTCTAACCCATTCGGCCGTCCTAGACTAGAACGCTTCGATGCAAAGTGGGTTGTTGGTGTTTCTACGTCGAACTGGCATCATATGAAATATGGAATTCGATATTTTTCATGAAATTGCCATGCCGTCCTTTGTGGCGCGCAGCGAAAGCGATGCATACGCCGATATCCAGGCAGAGATCGAATTGGCAGACCAACTGGAATTCCGTTGCGCCTGGTTGGCGGAGCACCATTTCAGGCGCCAATATTCCCATTGTTCCAAGCCGGAACTGGTGCTCGCGGCATTATCCCAGCGTACCCAACGGATCAGACTGGGGATGGGCATCTTCCCCGCGCCCTATCACCACCCGGTGCACGTGGCGGAGAGCATCGCCACGCTGGACATTCTCAGCAACGGTCGAATCGAGGTCGGCTTGGGCCGCGGATTTTCACTCGACGAATACAGGGCATTCGGCGTCGACATGTCGGACAGCCGTTCGCTCAGCGCCGAAATGCTGGAAATCCTGCGCACCAGTTTCACATGCAAGCCTGTTTCCTTCCATGGCGTTCATCACCGCCTGGACCATGTGGACATTTTGCCCCATCCGCTACAAACGCCTCACCCGCCCCTGTGGTCTGCGGCGCTCAGTCCAGACAGCTTCGCCTGGGTAGCGCAGCAGGGACTGGGCATGCTGGCAGGACCATTCAAGCCTTGGCTGATGACCAAGTATGACATCAAGAACTACCTGGGCGCCTGGGGCGGAGCCACGCCTCCGCGCATCGGCATGGCAGTGAGCATCCTGTGCCTGCCGGATGGAAAGCGCGCGCGCCAACTAGCGAAGCAGTCGCTCACCTGGTACTACCGCGAGTTGTACAAGACCACCTTGCCGCTATTGGAAAAGCTCTACCCGAGCTATGAACATTTGCGCGAACTGGGACATTTCCGGGAATTCATGAAACTCGGCATCAACCTGACGTTGCTGGAAAACTTCGGCATGGTCGTGGTCGGCACGCCTGCAGAATGCACCGAGCAGTTGCGCAAATTCGAAGCGGCCGGCGTCACGCATATCCTTTGCTCAGTCGGCGCTGGCGCCGTAAAAACCGAGGTCGCGCAGGAATCCTTGCGCTGCATTGCTGCGGAGGTAATGCCCGCGTTCCGGCAAGAGTGATAAAATCACGCTTTGTTTAACGTGCAGGGCAGCATTCCGTGATCGAACTCACCATCAATGGCACGCCGCGCCAGTTTGCCGGACCGCTCAACGTGACCCAACTGGTGGAGCATCTCGAACTGCTCGGCAAACGCATCGCCGTGGAACGCAACGGCGACATCGTGCCGCGCAGCCAATTCAGCGACACCCCCCTAGCCAGCGGCGACAAGCTCGAAATTGTCGTCGCCGTCGGCGGGGGCTAAATAACCCAAGCGGAATTTATGGACAACTTGATCATTGCAGGAACCAGCTACGCCTCCCGTCTGCTGGTGGGAACCGGGAAATATAAGGATTTCGACGAAACCCGGCGCGCCATCGAAGCCAGTGGCGCCGAGATCGTCACCGTCGCCATCCGTCGCACCAATATCGGCCAGAATGCCGGCGAACCCAGCCTGCTGGATGCCGTACCGCCTTCCAAATACACCTACCTGCCCAACACCGCGGGCTGCTACAGCGCCGACGACGCCGTCCGCACCTTGCGCCTGGCGCGCGAATTGCTGGACGGACACGACCTGGTGAAGCTGGAAGTACTGGGCGACCCGAAAACGCTTTACCCGAACATGATGGAAACGCTGAAAGCGGCCGAGACGCTGGTCAAAGAAGGCTTCAAGGTGATGGTCTACACCTCAGACGACCCCATCATTGCCAAGCAGCTCGAAGAGATCGGCTGCGTTGCCGTGATGCCGCTGGCCTCATTGATCGGCTCCGGCATGGGCATCCTCAACCCGTGGAACCTGCAAATCATCATCGACAACGCCAAGGTCCCTGTTATCGTGGACGCCGGCGTAGGGACCGCATCGGACGCTGCGATCGCCATGGAATTGGGCTGCGACGGGGTGCTGATGAACACCGCCATCGCCGCGGCGCAAGATCCCATCCTCATGGCGTCTGCGATGAAAAAAGCTGTGGAAGCCGGGCGCGAAGCGTTCCGTGCAGGGCGCATGGCCAAGAAACTCTATTCCGCCAGCCCCAGTTCGCCCACCACCGGCCTCATCGGCAAGTAGTCAACATGAGCGAAACTTCACACCGCCCCGTGCGCAGCTTCGTGCTGCGCCAGGGCCGCATGTCCAACGCCCAGGGCCGCGCCCATGAAACGCTGATGCCCCGCTTCGGCATTCCGTTTCAAATGGAACGCCTGGATCTGGATCACGCCTTTGGCCGTAGTGCGCCGAGAATCCTGGAGATCGGCTTTGGCATGGGGGACAGCACTGCACAAATCGCGCGGGAACACCCTGAAAACGACTACCTGTGCATCGAGGTTCACACCCCCGGCGTCGGCAGTCTGCTGAAGCAAATCGAGGAATCGGGCTTGAGCAACATTCGCATCGTTCAGCACGATGCGGTGGAAGTGCTGAAACTCATGCTGGCCCCGGGCACGCTCGACGGCGTGCATATCTTCTTTCCCGACCCCTGGCCGAAGAAGCGCCATCACAAGCGTCGCCTGATACAGGCGGAATTCGTGGCGCTATTATGCGAGCGGCTAAAAACAGGTGGTTATCTGCATGCCGCGACGGACTGGGAAGAATATGCAACGCATATTCTGGCAACGTTCAGCGCGGAACCGCGCTTGGCCAACACCGCCGCCAATTACGCGCCGCGGCCGGATTATCGCCCGCTCACCAAATTCGAACAGCGCGGCTTAAGGCTGGGACACGGGGTATGGGATATCGTATTTAGACGGGCTGCCCTGGACTAGACCGCCTCGGGCAACTTTTCCACCAGCAGGGTATGCAGGCGCCGGCTGTCGGCACGCAGAACCTGAAATTTCAAGCCATCCAGGACAATGCTTTCACCACGCTTGGGCAAACGGCCGAATTTGCTTACCACCAGGCCACCCACGGTGTCATAGTCTTCGTCGCTAAACGACGTGCCCAGCACTTCGTTGAACCCGGCGACTTCGGTCACCGCCTTTACGCGGTAGTTGCCGGCACGATCCTGGATGATGTTGTCTTCGGTTTCATCGAAGTCGTATTCGTCCTCGATTTCCCCCACGATCTGCTCCAGCACGTCCTCGATGGTCACCAGCCCGGATACGCCGCCGTATTCGTCCACCACCAGGGCGATGTGATTGCGGTTCATGCGGAATTCCTTGAGCAGCACGTTGAGCCGTTTGGCCTCCGGGATGAACACCGCCGGGCGCAGCATGTCGCGCACGTCGAATTCCACGCCGGCGTAGTAGCGCAGCAGGTCCTTGGCAAGCAGGATGCCGATGACGTCGTCCTTGTTCTCCCCGATTACGGGAAAACGCGAGTGGGCGGTCTCGATTACAAAGGGAATAAAAGCTTCGGGAGCATCGGCGATGTCGATCACGTCCATCTGCGCACGTGGAATCATGATGTCGCGCACCTGCATTTCGGACACCTGCAACACACCCTCGATCATGGAAAGCGCATCGGCGTCTAGCAGGTTTTTTTCGTAAGCGGTGTGGAGGATTTCCACCAGCTCTTCCCGGTTATCCGGTTCGGGCGAGAGCCACGCCCCCAAGCGTTCCAACCAGCCCGGTTTGGCAGGTTCATCCATGCGACTGCATTGCCTCTTTAAACAGCATAGGGATCAGTATAACCGAGCTTTCTCATGATGTGGGTTTCCACCGCCTCCATCTCCAGGGCATCGTCCTCGTTTTCGTGATCGTAGCCCTGCAAATGCAGCATGCCATGCACCACCAGGTGCGCATAATGCGCTTCGACACTTTTGCCCTGCTCCACAGCTTCGCGGCTCACTACCGGCGCGCACAACACCAGATCGCCCTGGCATGGAAGCTCCTGCTGATAGACGAACGACAGGACGTTGGTGGCGTAGTCCTTGCCACGATATTCACGGTTGAGCTCGCACCCCTCGTCCTCATCCACCAAGCGCACGGTCACCTCGGCTTCGCCTTCGAGCGCAGCTGCCGCCCAGGCCCGTATCTCGGCGCGCGTAGGCTCATCGTCCTGCTTGCAGGCAAATTGCACCGCGAGCGAGAGCTTGTGCCGCGCTGCTTTCATTTATTGCCCTCTTCGTAGCGGGCGTAGGCATTCACAATGTGCTGCACCAACGGGTGACGCACCACGTCCTCGGATTCGAAGAAAGTAAACGCGATGCCACGTACTTTTCCTAGCACGGCATGCACGTTGGCCAGCCCGCTTTTCTGCCCCTTGGCCAGGTCAATTTGCGTCACGTCGCCGGTTATCACTGCTTTGGTGCCGAACCCGATCCGCGTCAGGAACATCTTCATCTGCTCCGGCGTGGTGTTCTGCGCTTCGTCCAGGATGATAAAGGAATGATTGAGCGTTCGTCCGCGCATGTAAGCCAAGGGCGCGATTTCGATCGCACCGCGCTCGAACAGTTTGCCCACCCGGTCGAAGCCCATCAGGTCATAGAGTGCGTCGTAAAGGGGGCGCAGATAAGGATCGACTTTTTGGGCCAAGTCGCCGGGCAGGAATCCAAGATGCTCGCCG
Source organism: Sulfurimicrobium lacus (assembly GCF_011764585.1). Taxonomy (GTDB): domain Bacteria; phylum Pseudomonadota; class Gammaproteobacteria; order Burkholderiales; family Sulfuricellaceae; genus Sulfurimicrobium; species Sulfurimicrobium lacus. The sequence continues at coordinate 422,174 of NZ_AP022853.1, read as the reverse complement.
GCCTCCACGGCCGGACGCACCAGTACGATGCGTTTTACGGCGTCGCGCTCCAGGGCGTCTACCGCACTAGCAACAGCCAGATAGGTTTTACCGGTTCCGGCAGGGCCGATGCCGAAGGTGATGTCGTGCTCCTGGATGTGCTGCAAATAAGCATTCTGGCGAGGGGTGCGGCCACGCAGATCGTGTTTGCGCGTCATCAGTACGGGCACCATTTCCGCACTACCGTCCGATTCGCGTTCATTATTCAATTCGATCAAACCGAGCTGAATTTCATCGACGGAAAGCGCGTGCTTTGCCTGAGCATAGAACATCTGCAATGCCTGCGCGGCGCGACGGCTCTGCTCCGGACGCCCGCCTACTGAAAAATGCTCGCCGCGTCGGGCGATGCTGACATCCAGAGCGGTCTCAATCTGCTTGAGGTTCTCATCAAGCGCACCGCACAGGTTGGCCAGCCGGTTGTTGTCTACCGGGGAAAACGCGATCTCGATCGATTTTGATTTCAATGCTCTCTCACTATGATATCGCCGCGCAAGCTGTGTGACATCGCAGCGGTGATGCCCACACTCACTACTGAGCCGATCAAACGCGCCTGACCGGCAAAGTAAACCACGCGATTATTATCGGTACGTCCGAACATTTCGTTTGCATCCTTCCGTGATACACCCTCGACCAGGATGCGCTGCACCGTGCCGACCATCTCTTGTCCGATCGCGATGGCCTGAGCATCGATCTTTTCCTGCAATCGCTGCAAACGCTGCTGCTTGATCTCAAGCGGCGTCTCATCATGGAGTTCGGCAGCGAGGGTACCCGGACGAGGGCTGAATAAAAAACTGTAGCTGGTATCGAACCCGATTTCATCGATCAGCTTCATCGTGGCTTCGAAATCGGCCTCGGTTTCTCCTGGAAACCCGACGATAAAATCCGATGAGATCGTGATGTCCGGGCGTATCGCGCGAAGTTTTCGAATTTTGGATTTATATTCCAGCGCCGTGTAGCCACGTTTCATGGCGGAGAGAATACGGTCTGAGCCGGACTGCACGGGCAAATGCAGAAAGCTCACCAGTTTGGGGATGCTGCAATAGGCATCGATCAGAATCTGGGAAAATTCTACCGGATGAGAAGTAATAAAACGCAAACGCTCAACGCCGGGAACATCCGCCAGATAATGCAACAGCAGCGCCAAGTCGGCAATATCGCCGTCATGCATTTCCCCACGGTACGCATTTACATTCTGTCCGAGCAAGGTAATTTCCCTCACGCCGTTCTTAGCCAACTGCGCAGCCTCAGCGAGAATATCGTCGAAAGGACGCGAAACCTCCGCCCCCCGAGTGAACGGAACGATGCAGTAAGTACAATACTTACTGCACCCCTCCATCACCGAAATATACGCGCTGACACCCTCAACCCGTGCCTCGGGCAGGTAATCGAATTTTTCGACTTCGGGAAAGGATATATCGACTTGGGGCTTGCCGCTGGACTGGCGGTCCTTGATCAACTGTGGAAGACGATGCAAAGTTTGGGGCCCGAACACGATATCCACGTAAGGCGCACGAGCAATGATTGCGCTCCCCTCCTGGCTGGCCACACAGCCACCCACGCCAATAACCAAATCGGGATTACGTTGCTTTAGTTTGCGCCAGCGGCCTAGTTGGTGAAACACCTTTTCCTGCGCCTTTTCGCGTATGGAACAGGTATTCAGCAGGATGACATCAGCGTCTTCGGCATTGTCTGTACTAACCATGCCACTCTGCGCATGCAGTACGTCAGCCATCTTGGATGAGTCATACTCGTTCATCTGGCAGCCGAAGGTTTTAATGAAGATTTTTTTTGCCACGTGTGATTTGTAATATCAGGTTGATAACAACAATTCTACCAGCGTGAATTTGCGCCGCAAATGACAAAGCCCTCGCGAGGAGGGCTTTGTCTGGGTGAGGAGCTTGGCGGTGACCTACTTTCACATGCGTAATGCACACTATCATCGGCGCGGAGGCGTTTCACGGTCCTGTTCGGGATGGGAAGGGGTGGTTCCACCTTGCTATTGCCGCCAAGCATAACTTGTCACTCACAGCTGACTGGTATTGCGATCAGCTGTCAGTATTAAAACGGAAGAAGTAATGGGTAATGATTGTACTGGCTTATAGAAGCCGCTTAAGGTTATAGGATCAAGTCTCACGGGCAATTAGTATCGGTTAGCTTAACGCATTACTGCGCTTCCACACCCGACCTATCAACGTCCTGGTCTTGAACGACCCTTTAGGGGAATCTAGTTCCCGGGAAGTCTCATCTCGAGGCAAGTTTCACGCTTAGATGCTTTCAGCGTTTATCTCCTCCGCACATAGCTACCCGGCGATGCGACTGGCGTCACAACCGGTACACCAGAGGTGCGTCCACTCCGGTCCTCTCGTACTAGGAGCAGCCCCCCTCAAACTTCCAACGCCCACGGCAGATAGGGACCAAACTGTCTCACGACGTTTTAAACCCAGCTCACGTACCACTTTAAATGGCGAACAGCCATACCCTTGGGACCGGCTACAGCCCCAGGATGTGATGAGCCGACATCGAGGTGCCAAACTCCGCCGTCGATATGAACTCTTGGGCGGAATCAGCCTGTTATCCCCGGCGTACCTTTTATCCGTTGAGCGATGGCCCTTCCATACAGAACCACCGGATCACTATGACCTGCTTTCGCACCTGCTCGACCTGTCCGTCTCGCAGTCAAGCACGCTTATGCCATTGCACTATCAGTACGATGTCCGACCGTACCTAGCGTACCTTCGCACTCCTCCGTTACTCTTTGGGAGGAGACCGCCCCAGTCAAACTGCCTACCATACACGGTCCCCGATCCAGATAATGGACCTAGGTTAGAACCTCAAACACATCAGGGTGGTATTTCAACGTCGGCTCCATGAGAACTAGCGTTCCCACTTCAAAGCCTCCCACCTATCCTACACAGATGTATTCAAAGTCCAATGTAAAGCTACAGTAAAGGTGCACGGGGTCTTTCCGTCTAGCCGCGGGTAGATTGCATCTTCACAAACATTTCAACTTCGCTGAGTCTCGGGTGGAGACAGTGTGGCCATCGTTACGCCATTCGTGCGGGTCGGAACTTACCCGACAAGGAATTTCGCTACCTTAGGACCGTTATAGTTACGGCCGCCGTTTACTGGGGCTTCGATCAAGAGCTTGCACCCCATCACTTAACCTTCCAGCACCGGGCAGGCGTCACACCCTATACGTCCACTTTCGTGTTTGCAGAGTGCTGTGTTTTTATTAAACAGTCGCAGCCACCATTTCACTGCAACCCCATCGGCCTTCGAGAGTAAATCTCTACAACCTACCGGGGCGCACCTTCTCCCGAAGTTACGGTGCAAATTTGCCGAGTTCCTTCACCCGAGTTCTCTCAAGCGCCTTAGAATTCTCATCCTGCCCACCTGTGTCGGTTTGCGGTACGGTCTTCATACAACTGAAGCTTAGAGGCTTTTCTTGGAAGCATGGTATCAGTTACTTCGCACTCTAAGAGTGCTCGTCATCACGCCTCGGCCTTAGCCCTCCGGATTTGCCTAAAGGACCAGCCTACACGCTTAAACCGGGACATCCAACACCCGGCCAACCTAACCTTCTCCGTCCCCCCATCGCATTGTATAAAGGTATCGGAATATTAACCGATTTCCCATCAGCTACGCATTTCTGCCTCACCTTAGGGGCCGACTCACCCTGCGCCGATGAACGTTGCGCAGGAAACCTTGGGCTTTCGGCGAGGGAGCTTTTCACTCCCTTTATCGCTACTCATGTCAGCATTCGCACTTCTGATACCTCCAGCATCCCTCACGAGACACCTTCGCAGGCCTACAGAACGCTCTCCTACCATATGTGCAAGCACATATCCGCGTCTTCGGTATATAGTTTGAGCCCCGTTACATCTTCCGCGCAGGACGACTCGACCAGTGAGCTATTACGCTTTCTTTAAATGATGGCTGCTTCTAAGCCAACATCCTGGCTGTCTATGCCTTCCCACCTCGTTTTCCACTTAACTATATTTGGGGACCTTAGACGGCGGTCTGGGTTGTTTCCCTCTTGACAACGGACGTTAGCACCCGCTGTCTGTCTGCCACACTCGAACTCCTCGGTATTCTGAGTTTGCCATGGGTTGGTAACCAGCAATAGGCCCCTAGCCATAACAGTGCTTTACCCCCGAGGGTTATATGTGACGCACTACCTAAATAGTTTTCGGAGAGAACCAGCTATTTCCGGATTTGTTTAGCCTTTCACCCCTATCCACAGCTCATCCCCTAACTTTTCAACGTTAGTGGGTTCGGACCTCCAGTGCGTGTTACCGCACCTTCATCCTGGCCATGGATAGATCATCCGGTTTCGGGTCTACACCCAGCAACTAATCGCCCTTATCAGACTCGCTTTCGCTGCGCCTCCCCTATCGGTTAAGCTCGCTACTGAATGTAAGTCGCTGACCCATTATACAAAAGGTACGCAGTCACGGAACAAGTCCGCTCCCACTGTTTGTATGCATGCGGTTTCAGGATCTATTTCACTCCCCTCCCGGGGTTCTTTTCGCCTTTCCCTCACGGTACTGGTTCACTATCGGTCGATTACGAGTATTTAGCCTTGGAGGATGGTCCCCCCATGTTCAGACAAGGTTTCTCGTGCCCCGCCCTACT